>NZ_QOHH01000037.1 GCF_003319105.1 Blastococcus sp. TF02-09
GACAAGGTGCTGATCTCCGAGCGGCCGGCCGAGGTCGCCGACCGGGCGGTGCCCGGTCACTGGGAAGGCGACCTCATCCTCGGTGAGGACAACGGCTCGGCGATCGGCACCCTGGTCGAACGCAGCACCCGGTTCGTGATGCTGCTGCACCTGCCGGCCGACCACGGCGCCGAAGCTGTCCGCGACGCCATCGTCGCCCAGATCAACACCTTGCCCGCCGCCCTGCGCCGCTCGCTGACCTGGGACCAGGGCATCGAACTGGCGAGGCATGCCGAGATCACTTTCGCCGCCGACCTGCCGGTCTACTTCTGCGACCCGCACTCACCCTGGCAACGCGGCACGAACGAGAACACCAACGGGCTGCTCCGCCAGTACTTCCCCAAAGGCAGCGACCTCGCCGTCCACGACGCCGACCATCTCGACCGCATCGCCGCCAAGCTCAACGGGCGACCCCGCAAGACCCTGGGCTTCAAGACCCCAGCCGAGGTCCTCGCCCGACTACTCTCCGAA
>NZ_QOHH01000010.1 GCF_003319105.1 Blastococcus sp. TF02-09
AGATCGCCCGCTCCCTGAACGGGCGACCCCGCAAGACCCTCAACTGGCTCAAGCCCGTCGAAGTCATCGGCCCTCTACTGTCAGGCGATCAACCAGCGGGTGTTGCATCCGCTCCTTGAATCCACCTCACCTGATCCCAGCCGCACCGTGCGGAGAACTGCTGGCGGAGGGAGACTCGCGCCGTGACCGAGCCGCATAAGGACGACGAGACCAACAACCTGCACCCGGGCCAGCACGACGAGGGCGGCCACGGCGGCATGGCCACCCGCGAGCACGACGCCCGCAAGGACGACGCAGCCGAGGACGACGCCCAGGACTGACCGGCACCCGGCCTCAGCGCCGGCGCCACCACCTGCGCCGTGCCTGCGGCTGCGGGGACGGGGCCACCGGCGCGGGCTCCGGAGGCGGCCGGTCGCGCATCCACCCTTCGACCAGCGCCTCGACGTCGGCCAGGCCGGGCACCGCCGCCCACCTGCTCTCGGCCGGCTGCCGCCAGAAGGCCTCCACCCGCGCGTTGTAGTCCTCGGCCAGCGCCCGGACCTCCGCCTCGGTGGTCAGCCGCGCCGCCCGCTCCGGCAGGTCGTCGCGCTCGCGGCGCAGCCGCAGGCCCGGCGGCAGCATCGCCCCGGTGTCCACGCCCTCGCGCCGGGCCTTGGCCAGCGCCCAGTCGTAGGCGGTCTGCTCGCGGTCGAGGTCCTTCAGCGGTCCGCCGGGCAGCCGGGCGAAGTCGCCGCGCTCCTGCGCCTGGGTGATCTGCCGGTCCACCCACGTCTCGAACGAGACGCCAGGCGGTTTGCGCTGGGTCACCCTCCCATCGTGACACCGATCTGCCAGGGTCGGCGGGTGCGGACGACGAGCAGCCGAGAGGTCTACCGGAACGACTGGATCCGTGTCCGGGAGGACGCCTTCGAGCTCGACGACGGGACGACCGGCATCTACGGCGTCGTCGAGAAGGCCGACTTCGCGCTGGTGCTGCCGGAGCAGGACGGCGGGTTCTGGCTGGTCGAGCAGTACCGCCACCCCGTGGGCCACCGGTCGTGGGAGTTCCCGCAGGGCACGTGGCCGGCCGGGGCCGGCGGCTCGCGCGAAGAGCTGGCGCGGGCCGAGCTGGCCGAGGAGACCGGGCTGCGGGCCGGCCGGCTGGAGCACCTGGGGCGGCTGGACCTCGCCTCCGGGCTGCTGACCCAGCGGTTCGACGTCTGGTCGGCCACCGACCTCACCCCCGGACCGACCGCGCGGGAGGCCACCGAGGCCGACATGCAGCAGGCCTTCGTCCCGGAGACCGAGCTGCGCCGCAGGATGCGCGACGGTGGGGTCACCGACAGCCCGTCGCTGGCTGCCTACGGCCTGCTCCTGCTCCACCGCGGGTGATCACGGGGCGTGCGGGACGCGCCCCCGATCGGGTGTGACGTCGACGGCCGGCCGTGCATCCGCGCCGGTCAGCCGCCAGGCTGTCCGGGTGCCGCTGACCGTTCCCGGCCTGCCGGGCCTGCCGCCCGGGCTCACCGGGCCCGTCGGCGTCCAGCTGGCGAAGCCGGTCCGCGAGATCCCCCGCCCCGACGCGCTGCCCGGCGGCTGCCGCTACGAGCCGAAGTGGGACGGCTACCGCCTCGTCGTCGTCCGGGACGCCGGCTCCACCCGGCTGTGGAGCAAGCAGGGCCGCGACCTCACCGACCGGTTCCCCGACGTCGCCGCGGCCGCACTGGCCCAGGTGCCCGCCGGCACGGTGCTCGACGGCGAGGTGGTGATCTGGCACGACAACCGGCTGGACTTCGGGCTGCTCCAGCAGCGCATGGTCGCCGCACGCGGCCGGATCGGTGCGCAGGTCGCCGCGCACCCGGCGTCCTACGTGGCCTTCGACGTGCTCGCCCTCGGGGGCACCGACCTGCGCGAGAAGACGCTCGGCCGCCGCCGGGCCGAGCTGGAGACGCTGGCGGCCCGCTGGGCGCCGCCGCTGCAGCTCTCCCCCAGCACCGCCGACCCCGAGTTGGCGCGGCAGTGGTTCGAGGACTTCCGGGTCGCGGGCGTCGAGGGGCTGGTCGCCAAGGGGGCCGACGGCCGGTACGCGCCCGGCCGGCGCGAGTGGCTCAAGGTCAAGAGCTGGGAGAGCACCGAGGTGCTGGCCGGCGGGGTGATCGGCGCGCTCGACCGGCCCAGCCAGGTGGTGGCCGGGCGCTACCGCGACGGCGAGCTGGTCGTCGTCGGCCGCACCAGCCCGCTCACCCCCCGGCAGAGCGAGGAGGTCGCCGCCGTCCTCGAGCCCGCGGACGACGACCATCCCTGGCCCGACCGCATCGGCACCGGCCGGTTCGGCGGTGGCCGCCTGTCGGTTCCCCTGACCCGCGTGCGGCCGGACGTGGTGGTCGAGGTGAGCGCCGACGCCGCCCTGCAGGCCGGCGTCTTCCGGCACCCGCTGCGCTTCCTGCGCGTGCGCCCCGATCTGCGGCCCGAGGACCTCCCACTGCTGCCCTGACCTGCACAGATGCCGCCCAGCCATGTCACCCACACGGGTGAGCGGCCGTAAGGTCGGCCGCCCGGGTGTCGATGGGGAGGTGTGACCGCTCCCGCCGCTCCCACCGCCCGTGCCGCCTGGCTGCACGCGGCGCTGGTCGTCGCGCTGGTCCCCGCTGTCGTCTCCGTCCCGCTGGGGCCCTGGCGGCCCGCCGCCGAGCTCGTGCTCTTCGCCCTCGGCACCGCCGCCGTCCGCACCGCCGTCGTCCGGCACCGGACGTCCGCCGCTGCCGCCTGGACCGCGATCGGTGCCGCGCTCGGCTGCTTCGCCCTGAGCTGCCTCGCCGAGATCCTCGAGCTCTCCGGGGTCCGCCCGGCCACCTTCGCCGCCGCGGAGGCCGGCCTGGACGTCGCCGCGTACGCCGCGATGGCCCTCGGCGCGCTCGGCATCGTCCGCGGCACCCGGCGGCGCCGGGCGCGCGGCTCGTGGCTGGATACCGCGACCCTGGTCCTGGCCGCCGCGCTGGCGGTGGTCGCCGTCGCCGGCCAGCGCCGGGCGGCCGGCGGGGACCTCTGGGAGCTGACCATCGGCACGCCGGTGCTCACCGTCGTGCTGCTGATGGTCTGCGTCCCGCTGGCGATGTCCCGCCGCCACCGGTCGGTGCCCACGACCGCGCTGCTCGTCGGCGCCGCCCTCACCGTCGTGGCCTACGGCGGGCGGATCCTGGCCGATGCGCCACTGCGGGAGCTCCCGCTGCTCGACCCGCTCCCGCTGCTGGCCGTGGCCGCGCTGACCGTGGCCGCGCGGCACCCCTCGGTCGCCGGCATGGGAGCCGAGTTCGCGCCGGAGGCGGGGCGCGCCGACGGGTCGAGGGTGCTGGGCGTCGGCACCACCCTGCTCATCAGCCCGGCCCTGCTGGTCCTGTGGACCGTCGGGCACGGCGGCATCGGCTACGTCCTCGGGCTGGGCACCGCCGTCCTCACCGGCCTGGCGCTGTGGCGGCTCGCGGCCCTCGACGCCGACCGCGAGGCCACCCGCACCGCACTGGCGGCCAGCGAGGCACGGCTCCAGCTGTTGCTGGAGAACGCCGCCGACGTCATCGCCATCGTGGAGGCGCGGACCGGCACGATCACCTACATCAGCCCGGCGGTGCAGTCGCTGCTGGGCCGCCCGCCGTCGTACTACCTGGGCGCGGACGCCATCGACCTGGCCGACCCCCGCGACCAGCCGCGCCTGCGCGCCGCCGTGGCCGCGGCCGGTGACGCCGCCGACGTGCAGGCCGGTGCGGTGGACACCGACGTCCGGGTCGCGCACGTCTCCGGGGACACCCGCTGGGTGGAGATGCGGATCAGCGGGCGGGTCAACGCCGCCGGCATCAAGGGCTGGGTGGTCAACTTCCGCGAGGTGACCGACCGCAAGCGCCTCGAGGACGAGCTGCGCCACCAGGCACGGACCGACCCCCTGACCGGCCTGCTCAACCGCGCCGCCTTCTCCGAGCGCCTGGCGGCGGCGGTCGCCTCCATCGACCCCGTCGCGCCGCCCGCGGTGCTCTTCGTGGACGTCGACGACTTCAAGGGCATCAACGACACGCACGGCCACGCCGCCGGCGACGACCTCCTGGTCGCGGTGGCCGGCCGGCTCAGCGGCGACGTCCGCGCCGGGGACGTCGTGGCGCGGCTGGGCGGCGACGAGTTCGCCGTCCTGCTCGCCGAGGCCGACGACCAGCACCTGCGCGACGTCGCGGGCCGGCTGCTCACCTCGCTGCGCGCTCCCGTGGTCCTCGGCAGCACCGCGCTGTCGGTGACCGCGAGCGTCGGCGGTGCGCTGGGCGCCCCCGGCGACACCGCCGAGACGCTGCTGCACCGCGCCGACACCGCGATGTACGAGGCCAAGCGGGCCGGCAAGGACTCCTCCTCGCTGCTCGGCAGCGGAGCGACCAGCACCGCCTGACGGCGGCCGCTCAGCCCGCCGCGGGCAGCGGCAGCGCGGCCAGGTGCTCGGCCAGCGTGCGCGGTGGCCGCCCCAGCAGGGCGGTGAGCACGCGGGGGCTGCCGACGAAGCCGTGGGCGCGCGCGTGGTCCAGCAGGGCCCGCCGGCACCGCGCGGCGTAGGCCCGGGGCTGCTCCCCGGCCGGGATCACGTCGTCGGCGACCACCTCGCGTCCCAGCCGCTCGCCCACCAGCTCGGCGATCCGCGGCGCGGTCAGCGGCTCGGGGCCCACCGCCTCGAACGTCCCGCCGTCCAGGCCGTCCTCGGTGAGCAGCACGGCCGCGGCCTCCGCGACGTCGTCGACGTCGACCAGCGACTGCGCCGTCCGCAGGCCCCACAGCGACCGCAGCACGCCGGTGCGCGCGACCTCCGTTAGCTCGGCGTCGAGGTCCTGCATGGACGCACCCGGCTGCAGCACCCGCCAGGGCACGCCGGCGCTCTCCAGCGACTCCTCCGCGCGGTCCTTCGCCGCGTGGTGCGGCAGGACGCGGGTCTGCGGGCGCAGCACCGAGTGGTAGACCACCCGTTCCACACCTGCCCGGCGCGCCTCGGCGAACAGCGCGGCGGAGCCCTCGGCCTCCTCCGGGTGGAACTGCGGCCAGAGCAGGTGGAACGCGCTGGCACCGTCGAGGAGCCCGGCCCACGGCAGCGGCTGGGTCAGCTCGCCCACCACGACCTCGGCACCCAGGTCGGTGAGCTCGGGGCGCGGCGTGCGGCGCGAGACCACCGCGCGGACCTCCTCGCCGCGAGCGCTCAGCGCCCGGACGACGGCGGCCCCGGTGCGACCGCCGGCCGCCGTCACCACGATCACCGGGCCAGCTCAGCAGGGCGGCCCCGGCGCGGCAAGCGGCCGTGCCGACGGCGCACGATCAGGGGAGGCGGGTGGCGAGCCGGACCACGAGCCCACCGGGGCCGGGCAGGAGGTCGACGTGGTCGAACAGCTTGCGCGCCAGCCACAGGCCCATCCCCCCGCGGCCGAGGTCCGGGCCGTGCGCGGGCTGGAAGCCGGCCAGCGGATCGGCGAACGCCGTGCCGTGGTCGCCGATCTCGCAGACCAGCTGCTCGGGGCCGACCCACAGGCGGGCCGAGACCGGGGGCACGCCGTGCCGGAACGCGTTCGCCACGACCTCGCTGACGGCCAGGTGCAGGTCGTCGACCAGATCGCGGTCGGCGACGTGCGCGGACAGCGCGGCGGCCAGCCGGTGCCGCAGGTCGGCCAGCACGGTGGCGGCGGGCACGTCGAGGACGGGTGCGCAGTCCTCCACGGGCTCGCGGGGCACCGGGAGCCGGCGCAGGAAGGCCGCCGGGTCGAACTCGGGGCTGGGCTCGCGGGCGCCGTCGACGACGAGCTCGGAGTGCGTCGCCCGCGCGCTGCGGAGGACCTCGTCCGGCAGCGTCCGGGAGTCGTAGAGGCACAGGGCGGCCAGCGGCTGCCCCGCGAGCAGGGCGTTGCTCGCCGCCTCGTACCGCGTCCCCTCCCGCCAGGTCCGCGGCCGGTCGCCGAACTGGACCTGCCCGACCAGCCGCACCCAGCCCGAGCCGGTCGAGCCGGCACGGGCGAGCAGCCGCCGGGTCTCGGTGATCGCGTCGGGAGCGCGGGTGTCCAGCAGGCAGATGCGGGGATGGTTCTCCACGGCCCCGGCACGCAGCCCCAGTCCGGCACCGATGAGCGCCGCGGTGTCGGGCGGGCACGCGAGCACGGCGGTGTCACCGGCCGCCAGACCCGCCTCGAGGTGGGGCAGGGAGGCGGCGAGGATCGCCTCGTCGGAGTCCACCAACGCCGCGGCGTGCGGCCGGGCGGACAGGGCGCGGGCCTGCGGACGCGGCACGGGCAGCACGGAGTGCTGCACCCGTTCACCCGCCGCTGGTTCCACCGATGCCTCGTACTCGTCCTCGGCCGTCGTCCCGGCCACTCCGTCCAGTGTCGGGCATGCCGACCCCCCGGGGCGCCCCGGGCACCGGTCGGAGTCTAACCGGCCCGGCGCGCGGATCCGGGACCTTTCAGTAGCGGAAGCGGGACACCGACCCGTGCAGCGAGGTCGCCATCCGCGCGACCTCGTCGATGGCCGCCTGCGCGTCGGCCATCGCGCGGGTGGTCGACGACGTGGCGGTGGAGACCGCGTCGATGTTCGCCGCGATCTCACCGGCCGAGACGGCCGCCTCGGCGACGTTGCGGTTCATCTCCGTCGTCGTGGCGGTCTGCTCCTCGACGGCGGCGGCGATCGTGCCCTGCGAGTCGTTGATCAGCGCGATGATCGAGGCGATCTCCCCGATGACGTGGACGGCGCCCTGCGTGTCGGCCTGGATGGCCTCGACCCGGGCGGTGATGTCCTGGGTCGCCTTCGCGGTCTCCTGCGCCAGTTCCTTGACCTCGTTGGCGACGACGGCGAAGCCCTTGCCCGCCTCACCGGCGCGGGCCGCCTCGATCGTGGCGTTGAGCGCGAGCAGGTTCGTCTGCTCCGCGATGCCGGTGATCACCTTCACGACGCCGGCGATCTCGAGGGAGGACTCGCCCAGCGTGGCGACGATCGCGGTGGTCCGGTCGGCCGCGGTCACCGCCTGCCCGGCCACCCGGGACACCTCGCTGGCGTTCTGGGCGATCTCCCGGATCGAGGCGCCCATCTGCTCGGAGCCGGCGGCGACCGTCTGCACGTTCGTCGACACCTGGCCGGCCGCCGCGGCCACGGTCCGGCTCTGCTCCGACGACTCGTCCGCGAGACGGGCCATGTCCTGCGCGCTGGCCGAGAGCTGCTCGGTGGCCGACGCCAGCGTCGTGGAGCTGTCGCCGATGGCGCCGACCACCGCGCGCATGGTGGCCATGGAGGACTCGAGCGCGGCGGCGACCTGGCCGACCTCGTCCCTGCTGTCGATCCCGGTCTCGCCGCGCAGGTCGCCGTCGGCCAGACCGGTCACGACCTCGACCACCCGGCGCAGCGGCCGGACCACCGAGCGGGTGATGACCCAGCCGAGCAGGCCCAGCACCAGCGCGCCGGCGCCGGCGACCACCAGCGAGAGCACCACCGCGGTGCGCCGCTGGTCCTCGGAGGAGGCGGCGGCCTCCTCCGCGACCGCCGCCACCGCGTCGCCCAGCCGGGGCAGCTCGTCCTCCAGGACGGCGAAGTCCGCGGCGAACTGCGGATAGGCCGCGTCGGCCGCCACCGGGTCGCTGGAGGCCAGCGTGACGATCCGCGCCGCCGAGGCGAGGTAGGCCTCCACCTCGGGCGTGACGTCGGCGACGACGGTGTCGACCTCGGTGCCCAGCCCGTCGCCGACGACCTCCTCGAGGACCGACCGGAACTGCTGGTCGTGCTCCGCGAGGTCGGCGACGGCGCCGTCGTGGAGGGGGCCCGCCCCCCGGCTGACCAGCGCCTGGAGGACGTCGCCGCGCACCGCGTCGTGCATCATGTCGGCGAGCAGCACGTCCTCGGTGCCCTCGGCGCTGGCGAGCAGCTCCCCGGCGGTCTCGCCGGTGCCCGCCAGGGCGTGCAGCGACACCGCCGCGAAGATCCCGAGCGCCCCCGCACCGGCGGTGACCAGGGTCGCGAGCTTCACGCCCAGCGGGCGGTCGGACCAGAGGGACATGGGCTCCTCCATCGCCGTGCGGGCGGGGGCATCCCACCGATCGCTTGCTTCGGCGGGGCCCGGGGCGACTTCAGCGGAAAACGTCACTCGTGACGATCGTCCCCGTTCCGGTTCCGGGCAGTCTCCGGAACCGCCGTCAGCGCCGGGTGGAGACGGTGACCGTGAACTTGGGCGACTGGTCGGCCACGCGCGTCGGCCCGACGACGCGGGTCAGCGCCGGCTTGTAGCGCAGTGCGCTGTTGTAGACCGTCCACAGCTCGCCGCCGGGCCGCAGCACCCGGGCGGCGGCGGCGAACAGCCGGTCGGCGGCGGTGGTCACGACGGCGGCGCCGACGTGGAAGGGCGGGTTGCACACCACCAGGTCCACGCTCCCGTCGGCCAGCGAGTCGGCGGCGTCGTCCCGGGCCACCCGGAGCCGGCCCTCGATCCCGTTGGCGCCCGCCGTCGCGACCGTGGACGCCACCGCCGCGGCGGACTGGTCGACGGCGAGCACGTCGAGCGCCGGCCGCGCCGTGGCCAGCGCCGCCGCCAGCACGCCGGTGCCGCAGCCCAGGTCGAGCGCGGTGGCCGCCTCCGGCGCCATGTCGCCCAGCCGGCGCAGCAGCGCACGGGTGCCGATGTCGATCTTCGTCCCGGCGAACGCGGCGCCGTGGGCGCAGACGGTGAGCCCCAGGTCCGCGTGCTGCTGGCAGCGGGGGAACGACGACGCCCCGGGGCGGGGGCCGCGCGCGACCAGCACCCGCGACTTCTGCCGCGCCAGCGTCGCGGAGACGTCGGTGAAGGAGTCGCGCAGGACGTCGTTCATCGCGTGGGTCATGTGCTTGACCCGGCCGCCGACGAGCACGGTGACGTCGGGCGCCGCGGCGGCCGCCACGTGCTCGGCGATCTCGCGCAGCGCGTCCAGCGCCCGGGGAGCCTTCACGAGGACGACCCGCGCGCCCGCGGGCGCCTCGGCCAGCGGCAGCGACCGGTAGGTGCCGCTCAGGCCGGTGCGCTCGGCGTTGCGGGCCAGCGCCCGCTCCCCCACGAGCAGGTCGTGGGCCACCCGGACGTCACGCGCACCGTGCAGGGCGACCGCGCCGAGGGTCAGCGCGCCGTGCGAGTCGTCGACGACGGCGACCTCGCCGGGGCCGCAGAGCGCGAGGGCGGCGGCCGCCTCGTCCAGCAGCAGCCGGTCGGTGGCGTCGACCGCCACCAGGTCCGGCGCCTCGACGTCGGGAGCACGGCGCAGCCGCTCGAAGAGGTCCGGGGCGGTCACCGGGGCGTGGCCGCGATCAGGTCCACGACGACGGCGGCGAGCTCCGGGCCGACGTCCTCCTGGAGGAAGTGCCCGCCACCGGCCACCGTGGTGTGCGGCCTGCCCTGGGCGCCGGGGACGAGCTTCTGGAACACCCGCTCCCCGCCGCCGGTGATCGGGTCACCGTCGGAGAAGGCGGTCACCAGCGGCTTGTCCCAGCGGGACAGCACCTCCCAGGCCGCCCGGTTGGCCGCGGCGGCCGGGTCGTCCGGTCCGGTGGGCACGAGTGCGGGCAGCACGCGGGGGCCGGCGGTGTACCGGTCGTCGGGGAACGGCGCGTCGTAGGCGGCGACGACCTCCGCGGGCAGCGGGGTGGCGCAGCCGTGGGAGATCATCGGGCCGATCTCGAACCGGGGGTTCTGCTGGGAGAACCGCTGCCAGGCGAGGAATGCCTCCGGCATCTGCTGATCGCCGGTGGGCAGGCCGGTGTTGGCGACGACCACGCGGGCGAACCGGTCGGGGTGCTCGGCGACCAGCCGCAGCCCGATCAGCCCGCCCCAGTCCTGGCCCACGAGGGTGATGTCGCGCAGACCGAGCCCGTCGAGCAGCGCCTGCCGCATCCAGTCGACCTGCCGGGCATAGCTGTGATCGGACTGCTGGGTGGGCTTGTCCGACCGGCCGAAGCCGACCAGGTCGGGGGCGACCACCCGCAGCCCGGCGTCCAGGAGCACCGGGACGACCCGGCGGTACAGGAACGACCAGGTCGGCTCGCCGTGCATCAGCAGGACCGTCTCGCCGTCCGCCGGGCCCTCGTCGACGTACGCGACCCGGAGCCGCCCGCCCTCGCCGTCGTCGATCTCGACGTACCGCGGGGCGTAGGGGAACCCCGGGAGATCGGCGAACCGCTCGCCCGGCGTGCGCAGGGTCTGCATGCCCCCACCCTGCCAGGGGATCCAGGCGGACGGCGGCGCCCCCGCCTCGGCACAGCGGGACGGCGCGGGCATGATCACCCCTGTGTCCCTGACCACACGTGAGTGGCAGCTGGCGGCCCGGCCGCACGGCGAGCCGAAGCCCGAGGACTTCCGCCTGGTCGAGGTCGAGCACCCCGACCCGACCGAGGGCCAGGTCGTCGTCCGGATGCTGGCCATGTCGGTCGACCCGTACATGCGCGGCCGCATGAACGCCGGCCGGTCCTACGCCGCCGCGTGGGAGGTGGGCGACACCATGCAGGGCGGGGCCGTCGGCCGCGTCGTCGAGTCCCGCTCCCCCGACGTCGCCGAGGGCGCGCTGGTCTCCACCAACGCCGCGTGGCGGGACGTCGCCGTCCTCGACGCGCGGGCGGTCCAGGTCCTCCCCGAGCTCCCCGGCATCCCGCCGAGCTACCACCTGGGCATCCTCGGGATGCCCGGGCTGACGGCGTGGGCCGGACTGTTCCGTCTCGCCGAGTACCGCGAGGGCGACGTCGTCTTCGTCTCCGGTGCCGCCGGCGCCGTGGGCAGCGCGGTGGGGCAGCTCGCCCGGCTGCACGGCGCCTCGGCCGTCATCGGCAGCGCCGGCACCCCGGAGAAGGTGCGCTGGCTGACCGACGAGCTGGGCTTCACCGCCGCCTTCGACTACCACGACGGCCCGGTGGCCCGGCAGCTCGCGCAGGCCGCACCCGACGGCATCGACGTCTTCTTCGACAACGTCGGCGGGGAGCACCTCGAGGCGGCGATCGGGGCGTTCAAGGAGTTCGGCCGCGGCGCGCTGTGCGGGGCGATCTCGGCCTACAACGCCACCGAGCCGCCGCCCGGGCCGCGCAACATGGCCCTGATGGTGGGCCGCAAGCTGACCCTGCGCGGCTTCATCGTCGGCGACCACTACGACCGGCGCGACGAGTTCATCCAGAAGGTGACGCCGCGGGTGACCTCCGGCGAGCTGGTCGTCCGCGAGACGGTGCGCGAGGGCCTCGACGACGCCGTCTCCGCCTTCATCGACCTCCTGCGCGGCGGCAACACCGGCAAGATGATCGTGAAGCTGGCCGACGACGCCACCTGACCCGACCCGTGTGAGCGCCGGCGGGTGCGGGCAGGGTTGAGCCCATGTGGCTCTTCCTCACCCGCCGGTTCCGCATGTGGGTCCTGCTCACCGTCCTCGCCCCGCTCGCGACCAGGGTCCTCCGGGGCCTCGGCCGCACGCTGGAGCGGCGGACCGGCCCCTCCGTCGTGAGCAACGGCCTCCTGCGGGCGGGCGAGCTCGGCGACCGGGCGCGGGCGGCGCTGGGCGGCAAGGCCCGGCGCCGGTAGCCCGGCGCCGGTAGCTCCGGGACCGGTCTCCGCCGCCCGGACTCAGCCGGCCGAGCCCGGGCGGGTCATCGGCTTGTGCGACTTCCCGGCGATCGCGTCGGGCAGGACCGCCGACAGCTTGCCCATGAGCTTGCTCGTCACCGAGCCGGCGAACACCGACGCCTCGCCCTTCATCAGGCCCTCGAAGCCCTGCCGGGCGACCAGGGCGGGGTCGTCCTTCTTGTCGGAGGCGCCCAGCTTGGTGTCGGTGGCGTCGGCGCGGTCGAAGAACTCGGTGTCCGTCGGGCCGGGCAGCAGCGCGGTCACGGTCACACCGGTGTCGGTGAGCTCCTCGCGGATGCCCAGGGCGAGGAACTGCACGAAGGCCTTGGTCGCGGAGTAGACGGCCTGGAAGGGCTCGGGTGCCTGCGAGGCGACCGACGAGGTGAACAGGATGCGGCCCTGGTCGCGGGCCACCATGTCCCGCACCACGTGCTTGGCCAGCTGGACGGTGGAGGCGCAGTTCAGCTCCACCATGTTCAGCTCGGCGTCCAGGTCGGTCTCGACGAACCGGCCCGCGACGCCCACGCCGGCGTTGAGCGCCGCGGCGTCCAGCGGGCGGCCGGAGCCGCGGACGGCGGCCACCACCTTGTCCACCTCGGCCCGGCGGGTGAGGTCGGCGCGCACCGGGGAGACGGCGGCGCCCAGGCCGCGCAGCTCCGCGGCCGCGGGCTCGAGCTCGTCGTCCTCCGCGACGACGACGAGGTCGAAGCCGTTCTGGGCGAACTGCTTGGCCAGCTCCAGGCCGATGCCGCTGGAGGCACCGGTGACGAGGGCGAGGGGACGAGTGGGTGCGGACACGGGGACCTCCTGCGGCGGGCGGGAACGGTCCGTCCCGTGCCCCGATCCGGGCCGCCCATGCGTCTCCCGGCGCTCAGACCCGCACGGAGACGCCGATCCCCCCGGGGGTGGTCGCGCCGTAGCGCTCGATCTCGCGAGCCAGGTCCAGCGGGCGGGTGGTGGCGCCCTGGGCCCGGACGTCGTCGGTGATCAGGTCGGCCGGCAGGAGCCAGGAGACCTCGAACTCGAGGCCGTCGGGGTCCTGGGCGTAGAGCGCCTTGGTGGTGGCGTGGTCGGACTCGCCGACCAGGGCGGCGGCGGCGAGCAGCGCGTCCCGGACACGGGACAGCTCGGCGAGGGTGTCCACCTCCCAGGCCAGGTGGTACAGCCCGACGGCGCCGCGGCCCGCCGAGGAGGGGCCGGCCCCGCTCCCGATCGCGAACAGGCCGAGGTCGTGGTCGTTGGTCGACCCCTCGGCCTGCAGGAAGACCGCACGGCCGGGGATCTCGACCTTCACCCGGAAGCCGAGGACGTCGCGGTAGAAGGCGAGGCTGCGGTCGACGTCGCGGACGTAGAGGACGGCGTGGTTGAGGCGCTGGACGGGCACGGGGAGCTCCTTGGGCCAGGGGCCTCCAGTGTGCGCCGCTTTATTTGAGAGTTCAAGTAACAGCCACGCTGCGCCCGCGGCTGGCCCCCGGGGGCCACGGGTCGGCCCCGACGTGTCACCGGCCCCGGGCAGCACAGGAGCGACTCTCCCGACCCACCCCTGCGAGGCCGCCGTGTACCTGTCCACGACCGAGGCCGCCGTCCTCCCGGCCACGCTCGGCACCGGTCGCCGCCCCGTGGCGGCGGCTCCGACACCGGGACGGCGGCGCATCTGGCCGCTGCTGGGGCCGGCCTTCGTGGCGGCCGTGGCCTACGTCGACCCGGGCAATTTCGCGACCAACTTCTCCGGCGGCGCGGGCTTCGGCTACACGCTGCTCTGGGTGATCGTCGCGGCGAACCTCATGGCGATGCTCATCCAGTCGCTCACCGCCAAGCTCGGGCTGGCGACCGGCCGCGACCTGGCCACGCTGTGCCGCGAGCGGTTCCCCCGGCCGGTCACCCGGGGGCTGTGGCTGCAGGCCGAGGCGGTGGCCGTCGCGACCGACCTGGCCGAGATCGTGGGCGGCGCGGTCGCGCTGAACCTGCTGTTCGGGGTGCCGCTGGCGATCGGTGGGCTGATCACCGCCGTCGTCGCCTTCGTGCTGCTGGCGGCGCAGTCGCGCGGGCACCGGCCCTTCGAGCGGGTGATCACCGGGCTGCTGCTCGTCGTCGGCCTGGGCTTCGCGTACACGCTGGTCGGCGCGGGGGTGGACGTGGGCGGCGTCGCCGACGGCATGGTGCCCTCCTTCGCCGGCGCGGACAGCGTCGTGCTGGCCACCGGCATCCTCGGCGCCACCGTCATGCCGCACGTCATCTACGTGCACTCGGCGCTCACCCCGGGCCGCTACGGCGACGTCGTCACCGCCGGCCGGACGGCACAGGGCCGGGGCCGGCTGCTGCGCGCCCAGCGCCTCGACGTGCTGCTGGCCATGGGCCTCGCGGGGCTGGTCAACGCCGCGATGCTGGTCATCGCCGCGCAGCTGTTCACCGGCGGGACCGACGCTGACAGCCTCGAGGGCATCCACGCCGGCCTCGGCGACCGGCTGGGCAGCGGAGCGGCGCTGGCCTTCGCCCTCGCGCTGCTCGCCTCGGGCTTCGCGTCGTCGTCGGTGGGCACGCACGCCGGCCAGGTGGTGATGGCCGGGTTCCTCCGCCGGCACATCCCCGTGCTCGCCCGCCGGCTCCTCACGCTGGCCCCGGCGCTCGCCGTCCTGGTGCTGGGCGGCGACCCGACGACCGCGCTGGTCTGGTCGCAGGTGGTGCTCTCCTTCGGCATCCCGTTCGCACTGGTGCCGCTGCTGCTGCTGACCAGCAACCGCGACGTCATGGGCGGCTGGGTGAACCGGCGGACCACCACGCTCGCGGGCGCCGTCGTCGCCGCGCTGATCATCGGCCTCAACGCCCACCTCCTCCTCGGCCTCGCCCTCTGATCCGCTTTTCCGCGGAAAAGCGGGGGTGGGGACGGCGGGGCGGCGGGGGTCTACGCTCGGCGGCACAACTGAACACATCCATCAACAGCAGGGGAGCGCTTCGGCGCTGAGAGTGCGGGACACCGCAGACCCTCGAACCTGATCCGGGTCATGCCGGCGCAGGGAGTCTGGAGGAAAGACATGGCCGATCCGGCCGTCCGTCCGTCGACCGATGCCCCCGTCCGGGGCACCCGCTGGCGCACCGTCGACATCGTCGTCACCGCCGTCCTCGGCGTCGCCTTCGGCGTCGTCTTCTGGGCCTGGGGACTGCTCTGGGCAGCGGTCGACGCCCCGTTCGCCGCCTTCCCACCCGGGCAGGCGGTCATGTACGGCGTCTGGCTGGTGCCCGCCGTGCTGGCCCCGCTGATCGTGCGCAAGGCCGGCGCGGGCCTGTTCGCCGAGTTCCTCGCCGCGGTCGTCTCCGCGCTGCTGGGCTCGGCGTGGGGAACGCTCACCATCGTCTACGGCCTGCTGCAGGGTGCCGCCGGCGAGGTGGGCTACGCCGCGTTCGGCTATCGGCGCTACGGCTGGCCGCAGGCGCTGCTGTCGGCCCTCTGCGCGGGCGCCATGGCCGCGGTCCTGGACCTGGTGAACTACTACGCCGACTGGTCCGGCGGGTGGAAGACGGCGTACGTGCTGCTCGTCGTCGCCAGCACCACCGTCATCGCCGGCGTGGGCGCGATCGCCCTGCGGCGCTCCCTCGGGGCGACCGGCGCGCTCTCGGCCTTCCCGGCCGGCAGCGCCCGGGTCTGACCACGCACGGCGGCACGCCGGCCGGTTCCTCGCCGGCCGGCGTGCGGCTGACCGGCTGGGGGTTCCGGTACGCCAGCCGGCTGGCCTGGGCGGCACGGGACGTCGACCTGCGCGTCGAGCCCGGCGAGCGGGTGCTGCTCACCGGCGCCTCGGGGGCGGGCAAGTCCACCTTGCTGCACGCCCTCGCCGGGCTGCTCGGCCCGGACGAGGGCGAGCAGACCGGGACGATGACCGTCGGCGGGCAGCCCCCGGCCCGTGCCCGCTCGGGGACGGCGGTGGTCTTCCAGGACCCGGACGCGCAGCTGGTCATGACCCGCGCCGGGGACGACGTCGCCTTCGCGCTGGAGAACGCCGGAATGCCGCCGGAGTTGATCTGGCCCGCGGTCGACGAGGCGCTGGCCGCGGTCGGGTTCCCGTACGGCCGCGACCGGGCCACCGCCGCGCTCTCCGGCGGGCAGAAGCAGCGGCTGGTGCTCGCCGGCGCGCTCGCCGGCCGCCCGGGCCTGCTGCTGCTGGACGAGCCGACCGCGCAGCTCGACCCGGCCGGCGCCGAGCTGGTGCGCGGCGCGGTGGCGCGGGCGGTCGCGGCGCGCGGCACCACGCTGCTGGTCGTCGACCACGACGCCGCGGCCTGGCTGCCGCTGGTCGACCGGGTGGTCGAGCTGCACCCCGACGGCGGTGCGGTCGAGCACGGGGCCGGCTGGGCGCCCGCACCGCTGCGGATGCCGGTCCGCACCCCGCGGGCCCCCGGGGCGCCCCTGCTGCGGGCCGAGGCGGCAGGCTTCACCCACCGCGGCAGCGCCGTCGCCGCGCTGCCGCCCACCGACGTCGCCGTCCCCGCTGGGCGCACGCTGGCCGTCACGGGCCCGAACGGGGCGGGGAAGTCGACGCTGGCCCTGCTCCTGGCGGCGCTGCGCGGCCCCACGACGGGCCGGATCAGCGCCGGATCCGCCCTCACCGCGGGCCTGCCGCGGCCCGGCCGGCCGCCGCACCGGTGGCGGGCCGACCACCTGGTCACCCGCGTCGGCACGGTGTTCCAGCACCCCGAGCACCAGTTCCTCACCGGCCGGGTGCGCGACGAGCTGGCGCTGGGCCCGCTGCGCTCCGGTGCCGGCGACGACGCCGCCCACCGGCGGGCCGAGGAGCTGATGGAGCGCCTCGGCCTGGCCGCGCTCGCCGAGGCCAACCCGTTCACCCTCTCCGGCGGGCAGCAGCGCCGGCTGTCCGTGGCGACGGCGCTGGCCACCGGCCCCTCGGTGCTGGTGCTCGACGAGCCGACCTTCGGCCAGGACCGCGAGACCTGGGGCGAGCTGGTCGCCCTGCTCGCCGAGCAGCAGGACGATGGGCGGGCGCTGGTCCTGGTCACGCACGACGACGCCGTCGTCACCGCCCTGGCCGACGACGTGCTGACCCTCGATCCGGCCGCGCAGCGGGTGCCGGCATGAGCCTGCCGCTGACGCTGGGTCCCGCCCGGCCCGTCCCGCTGTCGGGGATCAACCCGGTGGCCCAGCTGGGCGCGCTGGCGTTCCTGCTGCCGGTGCTGCTGGTCAGCGGCGACCTGGTCACCCCCTCGGTCGTCCTGGCCGCCGAGGTGTGCCTGCTACCCGCCGCGGGGCTGGCCCGGCCGCGGGCGCTCCTGGCCCGCACCTGGCCCCTGCTGCTGGGCGCGGCCGGGGTGGCCTGGGTCAACGTGCTCTTCGGGGACCCGGCCGAGGGCAGCGGCTGGCCCTCCGCGCTCGCCCTGGCCGTCCGCGTGCTGGCCCTCGCCCTGCCGGGGGTGCTCCTGGTCGCCTCGACCGATCCGGTGCGGCTGGCCGACGCGCTCACCGTGCACTGGCGGGTGTCCACGCGGTTCGCCTACGGCGCGCTGGCCGCGCTGCGCCTGGTCCCGCTGCTGGCCACCGAGTGGCAGACCATCCGGCTGGCCCGGCGCGCCCGCGGTATCGAGCCCGGCCGCAACCCGGTCGCCCACGTGCGGCTGTTCGCCGGCACCGCGTTCGCCCTGCTGGTCGCCGCGGTCCGCCGCGGCACCCGGCTGGCGACGGCCATGGACGCGCGCGGCTTCGACTCCGGCACCGTGCGCACCAACGCCCGCGGATCCCGGCTGCGGCGCCGTGACGCCGCCTACCTCGGAGGGGCGGCGGGGGTCTGCGCGCTGGCCCTCGTGCTCAGCGTGGGCACCGGCAGCTGGCACCCGGTGTTCGGCTGAGAGTGAGCTGGATCGCACTCACGTTTGAGCGCATCCCGCCGAACCCATACACAGGTGTCTCACTGCGCCACTTGTGCAGTGGTCGGGATTGCGAGGGATCGGCGCGTGACAGGGCAGGCGGCGGACGGCATCTGGCTGCCGTCGGCGCCTCCGGCGGCCGAGCAGCTCCTCCAGTGGCAGCTGGCCGACGTCGCCGAGCTGCCCGCGATGCGCCGCCAGGTGCGCCGGACCCTGGAACCCACGATCGACCCCGACGCGCTCGACCAGATCATCCTGGCCCTGGACGAGATGGCCTCCAACGCGCTGCGGCACGGCGGCGTCGGCCAGGTCGAGGCCTGCGTCCGCAGCACCGCGACCGGCTACCTCATCGAGGTGACCGACTGCGCGGCGTCGCGGCCGCCGACGCCGGCGATCGACCGCGATCCGAGCGAGGGCGGCCTCGGCCTGTACCTGATCGCCCGGATGGCGCTGCGGCACGGGTGGTACGCGAGCGCGCGGGCCAAGCACGTCTGGGCGCTGCTCCCCCGGTCCTGAGGGATCAGGCGAACCGCGGCGGCAGCACTTCCGGGCCGGCCTCGCGCGGGCGCGGCTCGTCCTCCGGGTGCAGGCGGATCGCCACCAGCGCGACGTCGTCCTGCAGCCCCTCCGGGCGCAGCCGCGCGATCACCTCGTCGCACAGCTCGGCCAGCGGGCGGTCCGCGAGCTCGGCGACCACCTCCCGGAGCCGGGCGATGCCGTCGTCCAGCGGCAGGTCCCGGCCCTCGACCAGCCCGTCGGTGTAGAGCAGCAGCGTGGCGCCCCGCCGGACGGTGACGACCGTCTCGGTGCGGCGGGCACCGGGGTCGACGCCGAGCATGAGCTCCGCCCGCTCGGGAGCGAGCTCCTCGATCCGGCCGTCGACGTGCAGCAGCAGCGGAGGTGGGTGCCCCGCGTTGGACCAGCGGAGTCGGCTGAGCCCCTGCGCGCGCTCCTCGGGGGTCTGCTCCACGCGCGCGATGGCGGCGGTCGCCATCGTCCCCATGCCCAGGCCGTCGATGGCGGCGTCGAGGTCGGCGAGCACCGTCGCCGGGCCGATCCCGTCCCGGTAGGCGATCCCCCGCAGCATGCCGCGCAGCTGGCCCATCGCCGCCGCGGCCGCGGTGTCGTGCCCGACGACGTCGCCGATCACCAGCACCGTCGCCCCGCTGGGCTGCAGGAAGGCGTCGTACCAGTCGCCCCCGACCTCGGCGACCTGCACGGCCGGCAGGTAGCGCACGACGATCTCGGCGTGGTCGGGCTCCGGCGGCTCGGTGAGCATGCTGCGCTGCAGACCCTCGGCCAGCCGTCGCTGCTGCTCGTAGAGGCGCGAGTTGTCCAGCGCCAGGGCGACCCGGTCGCCGACGTCGCGCAGGGTGGCGACGTCGTCGGCGTCGGCCTGCTCCCGGTCGGCCGACCGGTAGACGCTGAGCGCGCCGAGCGTGCGGCCCCGGGCGGCCAACGGGAGGATGACGGCCGACTGCGGCGCCAGCTCCTGCAGCAGGTCCCGCGCCTCGCCGGGCGGCATGAACCGGGCGAGGGCCGTCCGGACGTCGGCCACCTCGCGCGGCTGGCCGGACCCCAGCGCCCGCAGGATCGGGGCGTGCGGCGGGAGGGAGGCCAGCCGCAGCGCCGCGTAGCGGGCGACCAGCGGCTGCTGGTCCTCGGCGCGGTGCCACCAGGCGACGTCGCGCATCCGGCCGTCGTCGTCCACGAGGCTGGCGATCACCCAGTCCCCGCCCACCGGCACCAGCGCCTCGGCGACCTCCTGCAGGGCGGCCTGCTCGCCGGCGCCGGGGGTCAGCCGTTCGGCCATCGCCGCCGTCGTGTCGGCGACGAGGCGCAGCCGCGCCGCGCTCCGGCGGGCGCGGTCCTCCGCGGCGCGGCGCTCGGTCACGTCGAGGAAGGAGACCGACAGCCCGTCCGGGCCGGGCCACGCCCGGACCTCGAACCACGCGGCGAGCGGAGGGGGGTAAAAGGCCTCGAACACCTGCTCCGCGCCGGTCGCCATCGCGGCGCGGTAGGCGACCTCGAAGTCGCTGCCGACGGCGTCCGGGAAGGCCTCCCAGACGACCGAGCCGAGCAGCGCCTCCCGGGTGGTCTGCAGCACCCGCTCGCCCTCGGCGTTGAGGTAGGTGAAGCGCCAGTCGCGGTCGAGGGTGAAGAACGCGGACTTCACCGACTCCATGACCCGGGCGACCCGCGCATCGGCGAGCCGCTCCGCGGTGGTGTCGTAGGCGGCCCCGACCAGGCGGACGGCCACACCGCGCTCGTCGGCCAGCGCCCGGCCGCGGCCCTGCACCCAGCGGGTCTCGCCGGAGGGGTGCACGACCCGGAACTCGGCCTCGTACTCCCCCACCGTGTCGATGGCCTGCTGCAGCGCCTCCGCCGTCCGGACCCGGTCGTCGGGGTGGCAGGCCGCCGTGAAGGCGTCGATCGTCTCGTCGAACGAGTCGCGCCCGAAGCCCATGATCTCCTTGAGCCGGTCGTCCCAGACCAGGCGGCCGGCGACCAGGTCCCAGTCGAAGCTGCCGATGCCGGCGGCGTCGATGGCCAGCTCGAAGGCCAGCCGGCTGGACTCCAGCTCGCGCACCTGGGCGGCCAGCTGCAGCTCGACCGCCACCGAGTCCCCCAGCTGGCGGAGCAGGGCGACGTCGGCGTCGGACCACTCGCGCGGCTCGTGGGTGAACGCCGACAGCGCGCCGACCACCTGGCCGTCGAAGACCGCCAGCGGGAGGCCGAGGTAGCCGGCCACGGTGCCGTCGGCCACCGGGGGGAGCCCGGCCAGACGGGGGTCGAGGCGGGCGTCGGAGGCGACCACTGGATCGGGCGCCGCGGTGGTGGTCACGGCGCACAGCGACTCGGCCAGCGGGACCCGGATGCCCACGGTGCCCTGCGGCAGGCCGGTGCCACCGAGGACCAGCTCGTCCACGCCGAACAGGGACACCTGGGCGGCATCCGCGCCCAGCAGCTGCACGGCCAGGGCGGTCAACCGCTGCAGGGCCGGTGAGCCGACAGGGGTCTCCCCGAGGCGGGCGACGGCGGCGACCCGGTCGCGGGCGCCGGGGTCGAGGGAAGCCACGTCGTGCCCTCCCGTCGGCCGGCGGTGCGCGGCCCGGGATCGGTCCGCCGGTCCATTCTCCCTGCCGCCCCGAGCGCCTGTCGGGGCGGGACCGGAGCGGGGCCCCGGACGGCGGAACGGCCGAGCGGCGGGCGCCGGGGGAACGGCGCCCGCCGCTCGGCGGGGTGTGCGGGCGAGGTGCTCGCCCCTCGCGGCCACGGGCCCGGGGGCCGTGGACCGTCCTCCTCGACTGCGCCCGGGGAGGTCGCTCCCGTGATCGCGCCGATCGTGGTGCGGAGCCGGTGCGGGCTGCGTCGGTGTCCAGCCGGCCAGGTGCTGACGGTCAGAGACCCGGTGGTGGTCACGAGGGGGGTCGTGTCGCACCGGGTACCGGCAGGGCCTGTTGGTCTCTCCTCGACGGATCCGGGTTCCCGGCAGCCCGCGCCGGCTCGGTCGCCGCCTCCCTGGAGGGTCCGCTCGCTGCGCTGCAGTCGGCGGTGGGTCGAGGCGGGGTACGTCGCGCGGTGCGGTCTGCCGGCGCCCGGAGGGGCACCGTGAGGAGGGCCGGGTGGAGACCGAGGCGGCCCGCGAGGGTCGCACTCGGACGTTCGGGGCGCGGTCGGTCCCCGGGATGAGGGGGACGGTCGCGGTGTGCCCGGGTGAAGGGGAGGACGGCGGCACGGCCGGACGGCCGTGGTCGCGGGTGGATCAGCCGGGCGCGGTCAGCGCCGGGCGGGGTGCGGGGACCGATTCCGGGTCGCCCCTGGCCCGGGCCGGCCCGGCACGGGCTCCGGCGGTGGCCGACCGGGGGACCGGCACGGTGCGCCGGGGACCGGCGGGCAGCGGCGGGAGAACCGTCGTCCGGCCGACCGGGACCGCGGCCTGCCGCCGGCTGCCCCACGCGGGGGGCTGCGGCCAGCCGGGAGGCGGCGGTGTCCAACCGGGCCCGACGGGCCCGGCCGGTGCGGGCCGCGCCGCCGCGACCGGGGTGGGAGCCCGCAGCACGGCCGGTCCCGTCCGGGGGGACGGCGCCGTCGGTGCGGGAATCAGCGCCACGGCGGGGGAAGACGCCGCGGGCCGGATCGTGGGGGTGCTGGGCAGCTCGCGCAGCACCACGGGCGGGGCGACCGGACGGGGAGCGGCCACCGGAGCCGGCCGGCCCCAGGCGAGGTGCTCGCCCCGGGGGCCGGCGCCCCACAGCGCGATCCGCCGGGTGAGCGCCCGCAGTCGCGGCCGCAGCGGCGGGCGGGGCGCGGGCTCGGGGGTCCGCCAGGCGACGTGCTCGCCCTGCGGGCCGGCGCCCCAGAGGGCGGCGCGGCGCGCCAGGTCGCGCAGCCCCGTGACGGGACGGCGCTCGGGCTCCGGGACGACGGTGACCGTGGGCCGGAGCGGAGCGGCCAGGGGCACGCGCCCGGGGCGGGCCGCGGGCGCCGGCGGCACCGGGCGCAGCGGGACGGCGCGGGCGGAGGCCCGGAAGGCGGTCGTGTGGACCGGCCGGGTCCGCTGCGCCGGCCGTGCGCCGTCCGCGCGGTCCAGCACCCCGATCAGACCGGCCAGGGACGCACCGGCGTCGGCGGGGGAGGCGCCTCCTCGTGCAGGCGTCAGAACGCCCGCCTCGCTGCTGCTCATCTCGCCTCCAGGTTCGTCGTCCGCGACCGGGGAAGGTGTCGCGGACAAGGAGAAAACTAGGCAGTCGGGAGGGTCCCGACCGCGGTTCGCGACACCTCCGCCGGCGCGCGAGACCGAACCGTTGCGCCGCCGCTCCGGAGCGGTCGGTGACCCGGTCCCCGGTGCGTTCCCTTGTCGACAAGCGGCGGTTCCCGAGCGTGGGAACCGGTGACCGGCGGGTCGGTCACCTCCGGCCGGTGCGCGGCGCGCCCGCGTGTCGCGGCCCTCATCGGGCACGCCACCCGATCGGGCGCCGCCGAATTGCCGCCGGGAGGGGGTGCTCCGAGACTCGGTCCGTGGGTGCACAGGAGCAGCAGGGCGCGACGGCCGTCACCGGAGGACACGACGCGGACGGGGACACCCGGCTCAAGCGGTCGGTCACCGGCAAGCTGCTGTTCCTCTTCATCCTCGGCGACGTCCTGGGTGCGGGCATCTACGCGTTGTTCGGCGTCATCGCCGGAGAGGTCGGGGGCGCGGTCTGGCTGCCGATGCTGGTCGCCCTCGTGCTCGCCATGCTGACCGCGGCGTCGTACGCCGAGCTCGTGACGAAGTACCCGCGCGCCGGCGGCTCGGCCGTCTTCGCGGAGCGGGCCTACCGCAGCCGGCTGGTCTCCTTCCTCGTCGGCTACTGCATGCTCGCCGCAGGCGTCACCAGCGCGGCCGGCCTGTCGCTGGCGTTCGGCGGCGACTACCTGGGCGTCTTCCTCGACGTGCCGGCCGTACCCGCGGCGGTCGTCTTCCTCGTGCTCGTCGCGCTGCTCAACGCCCGCGGCATCAAGGAGTCGGTGCGCGCCAACGTGGTCATGACCGTCATCGAGGTCTCCGGGCTGGTGCTCGTGGTGATCCTCGGTGCGCTGGTCCTGGGCCGGGGCGACGGCGACGTCGGCCGGGTGACCGAGTTCCCCGACGGTGTCTCGGTCGGCTCCGGTGTGCTGGCCGCCGCCGTGCTGGCCTACTACTCGTTCGTCGGCTTCGAGACCTCTGCCAACGTCGCCGAGGAGGTCCGCGACGTGCGGCGGGTGTACCCGCGGGCGCTGTTCGGGGCCCTGCTGGTCGCCGGTCTGGTCTACGTCCTGGTGGGGCTGGCCGCCTCGATCGTGCTGGCGCCGGACGCGCTCGCCGGCTCCACCGGACCGCTGCTCGAGGTCGTCCGGGCCGCCGACGTCGGCGTCCCCGACGAGCTGTTCAGCGCGATCGCCCTGATCGCCGTGGCCAACGGCGCCCTGCTCACCATGATCATGGCCAGCCGCCTGGTGTTCGGCATGGCGGAGCAGGGCCTGCTCCCCCGCCCGCTGGCCCGGGTGCTGCCCGGCCGCCGCACGCCGTGGGTCGCCATCGCCGTCACCACCCTCGTCGCCATCGGCCTGACGCTCACCGGCGACCTGGGCGATCTGGCCAACACCGTCGTCCTGCTCCTGCTGTTCGTCTTCCTGAGCACCAACACCGCCGTCCTCGTGCTGCGGAGGGACCGGGTCGCGGCCGACCACTTCCGGGTGTGGGCAGTCGTCCCGGTGCTGGCCATCGCGTCCTGCGTGCTGCTGCTGTGGCAGCAGGAGGCGGAGATCTGGCTCCGCGCCGGCGTCCTCCTCGTCGTCGGCGTCGTCCTGTACGTGTTGGCCCAGGCCCCGTGGTGGCGGACGTCGGAGCAGTCGGCCCCGACCGCCTCCTGAGGGGCGCGAGCGCCACTGCGAGGATGCCGCGGTGACCCCCCGCATCCCCCTGGTGATCGACACCGACCCCGGCATCGACGACGCGCTGGCGATCCTGCTGGCCCTGGCCAGCCCCGAGGTGGATCTGCGGCTGGTCACCACGGTGCACGGCAACGTCGACCTCGCGCTGACCACGGAGAACGCG
Source organism: Blastococcus sp. TF02-09 (assembly GCF_003319105.1). Taxonomy (GTDB): domain Bacteria; phylum Actinomycetota; class Actinomycetes; order Mycobacteriales; family Geodermatophilaceae; genus Blastococcus. The sequence continues at coordinate 24,039 of NZ_QOHH01000010.1, forward strand.
CTGCGGGTGCTGCACCTCGCCGGCCGGTCCGACGTCCCGGTCGCGGCCGGCGCCCGCGCCTCGCTGATCCACCCGCAGCCCGAGCGGGCCGGGCACGTGCACGGCGCGGAGGGGCTGGGCGGCGTGCAGCTGCCGCCCTCCCCCGCGCGGCCCGACCCGCGCCCGGCCGTGGTGGCCCTCGCCGAGCTGCTGACCACCTCCGCCGAGCCGGTCACGGTGGCGGCCATCGGCCCGCTCACGAACATCGCGCTGCTGCTGGCGGTCGACCCCGAGGCCGCCGCCCGCATCGACCGGCTGGTCGTCATGGGCGGGTCGGCGGCGCGCGGGGGCAACGTCACCGCGGCGGCGGAGTTCAACATCTGGTCGGACCCGGAGGCGGCCGCCGCGGTGTTCGGCTCGACGATCCCGACGGTCATGGTCGGGCTGGACGTCACGCTGCCCACGGTGCTGGGCGAGGCCGGCATCGCCCGCTTCGCCGCGGCCGGCCCGGTCGGTGCGACCGCCGCCGCGATCCTGCAGCAGTACCTCGACCACGCGCGCGACGCCTACGGCGTCCCCGGGGTCGTGGTGCACGACGCGCTCGCGCTCACCGAGGCCGTCGTGCCCGGCACGCTGGGCACGGTCCGCCGGGATGTCGTCGTCGACACCACGCTGGGGGCCGGGCGCGGGCAGACGCTGGTCGACCGGCGGACGGTCTCGGCGTCCCCGACCGCGGTGGAGGTCGCCGAGAGCGTCGACGCCGACGCCGCGCTGGAGTTCCTCGTGTCGCGGCTCTCCCGCCTCGACCGGCGCTAGTCCGCCCGGGTGGACTCCACGATGCCCACCGCGATGTCGCGCAGCTTGCGGTTGTAGCGCTGCGAGGCGTCGCGGAGGATCTCGAAGGCCTGGTCGGCATCCACGCGGCGCTGGGCCATGAGCACGCCCTTGGCCTGCTCGATCACCGCCCGCGACTCCATGGCCAGCTGCATGTTGCGGGCCTGCTCGGACAGCCGGTGGTGGGCGTCGGCGTTGGCCACCGCCACCGCGATCGCCTCGGCGACCTCCCGGCCGGCCTCCAGGGACTCCGGGGAGACGAAGGCCTCCGGCTGCGAGGAGTACATGTTGAGGGCGCCGATCGCCGACCCCTGGTAGGGCAGGGGCACCGACAGCGAGCTGCGCACGCCGGTCTCCCGCACCCGCTCGACGTACGTGGGCCACCGCTGCTCGGTGAGCATGTCGTCGATGCGAAGGGCGACGCCGCCGCGGCCGGCGTCCATGCAGGGCCCGTACCCCTCGCGGTACTGCAGCTCGTCGGCCTCGAGGGCCATCGCGCTGCTGTAGGCCCCCGTGAAGGCCTTGTCGCCGCGCAGCAGCGTCGTGGAGACCGACTCCGCCCCGGGGACGCCACGGGCCGCGATGAGGGTGATGTCGGTGAGGACGGCGTTCAGCTCGCGGTCGGCGAGCACCACCCGGCTGAGGTCCCGCAGCAGCTCCTGCACGCCACCATTGTGCCCGGCGGCGTCCCGCTCATCCGCCCCCCTTCGCGCGTCGCGGCACCATCGGTCAGGATGGGGTGGAGCGGGGACCACCCGGCCCCACCCTGCGAAGCAGACGCGAGGGAGATGCGATGGCCGACGAGCCGGCCCGGGACACGTGGCCCAGCGCGCCCGTCCCGTCGGTCCCCGGCGACGTGTGGCACTGGCAGCTCGAGGCCATGCACGTCGTCTCGCGGGTGCGGTCGGATCTGCGCGCGCGGATCGCCCACCCGTCGGTGGCGTCGGCCTCCACGGAGGACGCGCGGGACGGGCTGCTGCTCGTCTTCGAGGAGCTGGCCTCCAACGCCCTGCGGCACGGCGGCGGCGACGTCCGCGCGCTCGTCGTGGCCGGGCCGGAGGGCTGGCTGCTCGACCTCAGCGACGAGGCGCCCGACAAGCCCCCGGTCCCCGCCGTCGACCGCGACCCCGCGCTCGGTGGCATGGGGCTGCACCTGGTCACCCAGCTGTCGACCACCTACGGGTGGGAGGAGCGCCCCGGGCGCAAGCACGTGTGGGCCCGCCTGCCCTCCGGCCGGGCCGAGCAGGCCCAGGGCCAGCAGCGCGAACGCCTGCCCCAGCCGCGCTCCGGCGACATCGGCCGCGAGTAGGACCGGTCTACTCCACGCTCCGGGCGCGCTCCTCGCGCAGGGCCTGGAACACCCGCCGGCGCACCCGGTCCTGCTCCTTCTCGACGATGTCGACGAAGCGGATCGACATCAGCCAGCGGGCCCCGCGCGCCTGGGCCCGGACGATCTCCGCCTTGGTGCTCAGCTCGCCGTCCTCGAGCTGGACCGCCAGGTCGACGGAGGTGCCGGGCTCGGGCAGCGCCCCGAAGCCGTCGAACTGCGCCCGGACCCCGTTCTCGCTCAGGTCCATGCTCTGGCCGTTCAGCTCGACCGGGCCGTGGCCGACCGACACCGGGACGACGACGCGACCGCGGACCGCCGTGCGGCGCTGGCTCTCCTCCGCCGGACCGGTGATCTCCAGCCGCCAGCGCACGACCGCGCCGGTCTCGACCTCCAGGACACCCGCCGGCAGCACCCGCCGCGTCTCGGCGCCCTTCCAGTAGACCTCCACCTGGTCACCGGGGACGACGACGGACTGGCCGACGTACTCCCCGGCCGACGGGCGCACCACGACGACGCCGTCGATGACGGACTCCACGCGCGCGGTCACCGAGATCCCCCGGGACGCGAGCGTGACGTCGGCCTCGGACTGCTCCTCGGGGTGGTCGACGCCGGGAACGCTGGTCATGCCTGTCTCCGTTCTGCTTCCACGCGCACGAGCACGTGCACGGACCCCGGTCGATGGACCGGCGCCCGCGGTCGGGAACGCTAACCGCCCGTTCCGCGTGCGGGCGCCCTCAGGTGCGGCGCGCCGCGTAGGAGCTGACGAAGTCACGCAGGCTACGCGTCGGGCGCAGCCAGGCGCCGTCGGCGGGCAGCGCGTCCAGGCGCACCCGGTCCAGCGGCTCGACGAACGCGCCGGGCACGTCCTCGATGTCGATGAACTCGATGAGCTCGGAGCTGATCGCGTACCCGGCCACCTCGCTGAAGGCGACGACGACGACCTGGGTGCCCTGGCGGGCGAGGTCCTCCAGCGGCTCGGCGAAGTTCCGGCCGTCGCCGGAGAAGACCACCAGCCGGCGCAGGTGGTGGCTGTGCGCCCGGACCGCGATGTGGTCGAGCATGTCCTGGTCGATGTCGTCGTCGGGCTGGGTCTTCGGGCGGGCGAACACCGCGTAGCCGAAGCCGCGCAGCGCCTCCACCCAGCGCTGCAGCGTCCCGGGCACCGGTGGGATGTTGGCGAAGACGCACGCCTCGACGTCCGGCGCGGCCCCGTCCGAGCCCGCGGCCCCGGGCTCGCCGGCCGCGGCCACGAACCAGGCCGCGATGGCGTCGAAGCGAGGCCGGGACGCCGCCGTGGGGCGGGCACCGATGACCGTCGACAGGGTCATGTCGATGTTCGGGGCGTCCCAGATGAGCAGGTCCAGCGGCGGCCGCGGCCGGCTCTCGCCGGAGCCGGTGGCCTCGGCGGGCTGCGACTCGCGGACGGCGTCGTCGACCGGGGCGGAAGCGGGGGGACTGTCCAGCACGGGAGCAGTGTGCCCCGCCGGTCCCGCGTGCGTCGTCGGCGGTGGGGGGAGGGACGGGCGGACGACGGCCGGGGGGCCGGCCGGCGCCGTCGCCCGCCGGGTGATCCGACGGACGCTCACGGCGCGGTGCTGACCGGCGTGCGGGCGGCGGCCAGCGCGCAGGCGTCGCCGCCCGCGGCCTGCACCCGGCGGAGCCAGCCCGGCAGCTCGTCGGCCGGCATGGGATGGCCGATCAGCCAGCCCTGCACCAGGTCGCAGCCGGCCTCGCGCACCATCCGCAGGTGCTCGACGGTCTCCACGCCCTCCGCGACCGAGCGGATGCCCAGCGTCCGGGTGAGCGCCACGATCGCCTCCAGCACGGCGCCGCCCTCGCCACCGGTGACCTGCTCGGCGGCCACCAGCAGCGACCGGTCGATCTTCAGCGTGCCGATGGGCAGCGAGAAGAGCTGGGCCAGCGAGGACCAGCCGGTCCCGAAGTCGTCGATGGCGATGCGGACGCCGGCCCGGCGCAGCACGGTGAGCTGGTCCTCGGCGCGGGTCGGGTCCTCGGCGACGCTGGTCTCGGTGAGCTCCAGCACGAGCTGCTCGGGTGCCAGGCCCGACTCGCGCAGCGCCAACCGCACGTCGCGGACCAGGGTCTCGGCCGAGAAGTGCCGGGCGCTGATGTTCACCGACATGCGCAGCGGCAGCCCCTCGGCGGCCCACGCGGCGGCGCGGCGGGTCGTCTCGCGCAGCAGCCACCGGGTGATCGGGATGATCTGCCCCGTCTCCTCGGCGACGGCGAGGAACGTGTCCGGGCCGATCAGGCCGCGCTCCGGGTGCTGCCACCGGACCAGCGCCTCCACGCCCTCCACCGCGCCGGTGTCGAGGCGGACGACCGGTTGGTAGTAGACGACGAGCTGGTCGATCGCCTCGTCGCGCAGCCGGGTGGCCACCTCCAGCCGCCAGCGGGCGGCCTCCCGCAGCCCCGGCGAGAACAGCCGCACCCGGTCCCGGCCCATGCTCTTGGCCGCGAACATCGCCGCGTCGGCGTCGCTGAGCAGCTGGTGGGCGTCGCGCGCCTCGGGCTGCGCCACCGCCACCCCCACGCTGGCCGACAGCGGCACCGAGATGCCGGACGCGGGGAAGGGCCGGGTGAAGGTGCCCTGCAGGCGGAAGGCGAGGTCGGCGGCGTCGGAGGTGTGGCAGCCGCGCGCCAGCACGACGAACTGGTCGCTGCCCAGCCGGCCGACGGCGTCGCCGGGACGCACCGCACCGGCCAGCCGGTGCCCCACCTGGCGCAGCAGCTGGTCGCCGATCCCGTGCCCGAGCGAGTCGTTGATGGTCTTGAAGCCGTCGAGGTCCAGGACGATCAGCGCCGCGGCGGCGCCGTCCTCGGACGGGCCGTCGGCCAGGGCCTCGGCAGTGAGGTCCAGCAGGGTGCCGCGGTTGGCCAGCCCGGTGAGGTCGTCGTGCCGCGCCCGCCAGGCCAGCGCCTGCTCGCCGCGCACCCGTTCGGTGATGTCGGTGTGGGTGACCACGATCCGGCGCGACTCCCCGACCCGGAAGGCCTGCAGGCGGAACCAGGCGGTCGTGGTCGGCGTGGAGCGAGGGTACTCGTGCTCGAAGCCGCCCGTCCCGGACCCCGGCGAGGACCGGAGGAGCCGGTCAATCCCGGCCGCGATCGCCTCCGCGTCGGCCGGCGCGAGCCCCGGCCGGATCGCCTCCAGGTAGTCGCTCCCGGCCGACCGTGAGACCTGCGTCCGGCGGGTCAGCCAGGCGTGGTTGGCGGTGAGGATGCGCCGGTCCTCGTCGATCAGCACCGTCGCCGAGGGCAGCGCCTCCAGCACCGAGGTGAGCCGCCGCAGCTCGGCCTCCCGCTCTGCGTCGGCGCGGTGCCGGGAGTCGACGTCGCGGAAGAAGACCGCGACACCCGGCGGGTCCGCGAAGACGCGGATCTCGTACCAGCGGTCCTGCGGCTCGTAGTAGTAGTCGAACTCGCGCGCCCGGCCGTCGGCCATCGTCGCCTGGTACCGGTCGACGACGGGGGTGCCCACGGCGGCGGGGAAGCAGTCCGTCCCCCGGCGGCCCAGCAGCTCGTCGGCACGCCGCTCGAGGAGCAGCTCCGCGGCCGGGTTGACGTAGGTGAACCGCGCCTCGGCGTCCAGCCGGAAGACGGCGTCGGGTGCGGCGGCCAGGTCCGGTCGCGACCCGTCGTCTGAAGCCACGCTCCCCGCTCTCCGTCCCCCAGGACCCGGGACCCCTGCACGCACGGTTCCCGGCGCCCGACCGTCCCCGCCCGACCGGGCGGAGCCGCGCTCCGTCCCTCCGAGACTACTGCGTGCGCGGACCTCCGCCCGGGGCGCCGACCGACGAGCGCCTGACCAGCGACGCGACGTCGGTGCCCGCTGGGAGGGTGCCCAGCACGGCTCCCCAGTCGCCCCCGAGGCGGGAGGCGCAGAAGGCGTCGGCGACGGGCGCGGGAGCGTGCCGGAGGAGCAGCGAGCCCTGCAGGCACAGCGCCAGCAGCCCGGCGATCCGCCGGGCGCGGAGCGGCAGCTGGTCGGGGTCGCCGAGCTCGGCGGACAGGCGCTTGACCGCGTCGTCGAACCGGGCGTCCACGCCCCGCGCCAGCTCGATCTCGGCCGTGACGGCGGCCAGCGACTCCGACGAGCGCCCCAGCGCCCGCAGGACGTCGAGGGCGATCACGTTGCCCGAGCCCTCCCAGATCGAGTTCAGCGGCGACTGGCGGTACAGCCGCGGGAGGCCGGAGTCCTCGACGTAGCCGTTGCCGCCGAGCACCTCCATGGCCTCGGCCACCACCCCGGGGGTCCGCTTGCACACCCAGAACTTCGCCGCGGCCCCCGCGAGCCGCAGGAACGCCGTCTCCCCGCCGTCCACGGCCGCGGCCAGGCGGACGGCCAGCGCCGTGGCCGCCTCGCTCTCGACGGTCAGGTCGGCGAGCACGTTCTGCATGAGCGGCTGGTCGGCCAGCAGGGCACCGAAGGCGGAGCGGTGCCGGGCGTGGTGGCTCGCCTGGGTGAGGGCGGCGCGCACCGTGGCGGCGGAGCCCAGGACGCAGTCCAGCCGGGTCATGTTGACCATCTCGATGATGGCCGGCACGCCGCGTCCGGGCTCGCCCACCAGCCAGCCGGTCGTGCCGTCGAACTCGACCTCGCTCGAGGCGTTGGACCGGTCGCCGAGCTTGTCCTTGAGACGTTGCACGTGGAACACGTTGCGGGTGCCGTCGGGCAGCACCCGCGGGACGAGGAAGCACGACACCCCCTCGTCCAGCTGGGCGAGCACCAGGAACAGGTCGCTCATCGGGGCCGAGGTGAACCACTTGTGCCCGGTCAGCCGGTAGGTGCCGTCGGGCCGGGCGACGGCACGCGTGGTGTTGGCCCGCACGTCGGAGCCGCCCTGCTTCTCCGTCATGCCCATGCCGGCGATCAGGCCCGCCTTGCCCGTGGGCTCGGCCAGCCCGAACTGGTAGGCCGCCGCGGTGAGCCCCGGCTCGAAGCGGGCCGCCAGCTCCGGCGTCCGGCGCAGGGCCGGGACGACGGCGTAGGTCATGGTCGTGGGGCAGCCGTGCCCCATCTCGACCTGCGTCCAGCCCAGGTAGCCGACGGCCCGCCGGACGTGCGCGTGCGCGTCCCCCTCGGCCGCCGCCCGCCACGGCACCCCGGCGAGGCCGTGCTCGACGGCGGTCCGCATGAGCTCGTGCCAGGCGGGGTGGAACTCCACCTCGTCGATCCGGTGGCCGTAGCGGTCGTGGGTGCGCAGCCGGGGCGGGTTCTCGTTGGCCAGCCGGCCCCACTCCTGCGCCTGCTCGCTGCCGGCGAGGCGGCCCAGCCCGGCGAGGGAGTCCAGCGTGGCGCGGTCGGCGTGCCGGAGGCAGGCCTCGGCCAGCGCGGCGTCACCGGCGATCGGGTCGTGGCCGACCAGCGGCGGAACCTGGTTGGTGACCTCGTGCGCGGCGGGCATGCCGGCACCGTAGCCCGGCCGGCGCGCGACCGGGGTCCCGCGCCCGCACCCGGGTCGGCGTCAGGCGCGGACCAGGCGCCCCAGGGCCAGGCGGGCGACCGGGGCGTAGCCAAGGACGAGCGGCGCCGGCCCGGACAGCCGCAGCCCGGTCGTCGTCCCCCCGCCGGGCGCCTCGCCGACCCAGTGCAGCAGCCGCACGCGCAGCGGTCCGACCGCGACCCGCCACGACCACCGCCGGGCGGCCTCGTCGACCTCCTCCACGGTGAAGGGCGCCGCCACCCCGAGCGGACCGCGGACGCGTCCGCCGAGGCCGGGGGCCAGCCGGTCGGCGGGGAACTCCACGCCGGTGATCTGCGGCGACCACCCCGGCCAGCGCGCCGGGACGGCGTAGCGCTCCCAGACCTCGGCGGGCGGGGCGGTGCCGGTCGCGTGCACGGTCAGCGTCGTCACCGCGGGTGAGGTGCCCCGCCCCGGCCGGCCGGACACCTGCCCCTCACGCCGGCGGACCCCCGACGAGCAGCTCGCGGAGCAGGTGGAGGGCCATCGTGACGGATCGGTCCCGCACGGCCGTCCGCGAGCCGCGCAGCCGCAGGGCGCGGGCGACTCCGCCGGCCGGGCCGACGACGCACACGTGCACCGTCCCGACCGGCTTGTCCGCCGTGCCCCCGCCGGGGCCCGCGACGCCGGTGATGCCCACCCCGACGTCGGCGCCGAAGCGGGCGCGCGCCCCCTCGGCCATGGCCGCCGCCACCTCGGCGCTGACCGCCCCGTGCCGCGCGAGCAGGTCGGCGGGCACGTCCAGCAGCGCCTCCTTGGCGCTGTTGGCGTAGGCGGTCACCCCGCCGAGCAGGTACCCCGAGGACCCCGGGCGGGCGCTCAGCCGGCCGGCGAGGAGCCCGCCGGTGCACGACTCGGCCGTGGCGACGGTGAGCCCCTGGCCGGACAGTGCCTCGGCGACGACGTCGTCCAGGTCGGGCCCGGTGGAGAAGACGGTGTCCCCGTGCCGCTCGGTGAGCACCTCGACCAGCCGGTCGTAGGCCGGCTGCGCGTCCGGGGCGTAGCGGGTGACGATCTCGAGCTCGCCCTCGCGCAGGCAGGTGGTGATCTCCAGGCCGCCCAGCTCCGGCTCGGCCTCGCGGAGCGTGGCGGCCAGCTGCGCCTCCAGCGTCCCCCACATGCGGACCGTGGCCTGGCGCAGCTCCGGAGCGCCCTCCAGCAGCGTGGCCACCGGCCCGGCGGCCACCGCGGCGGGCCACATGCCGCGCAGTTCCCCCGGCGGCCCGGGCAGCACCAGCACGACCGGCCCGGGGCGGCCCTCGGCCGGCGGGACGACGAGCCCGGGCGCCGTCCCGACCGGCTCCAGCACGGTGGCGCCGTCGGGGACCCGCGCCTGCTTGCGGACGCCGGCCGCGGTGGACTCGGCGTCGGCCCGCCACCCCCGCAGCGCCATGAGCCGCTCGACGACGGCCGCGATCCGCTGCTCGAGCGCGGCGTCGACCGACGACGGCCGCCCCTGGTACTCCCCCACGACGTCCGCGGTGAGGTCGTCGGCCGTGGGGCCCAGGCCGCCCGTGGTGACGACGAGCGGCACGCCGGTGCCCTCGAGGAAGCCCAGGGCGGCGCGCAGGTCCGCGGGCCGGTCGCCGACGACCACGACGTGCCCGACGTCGACGCCCAGCTCCCGCAACCGCTCGGCGAGCCAGGGCCCGTTGGCGTCGGCGACGCGCCCGGTGAGGACTTCGGTACCGGTGACCACGATGCCGGCGCGGATGCTCACCCGACCGACCCTAGGTCGGCGGCCGCCGGTGTGCCCGGCCCGCCCGGGACGACCGCCCGGATACCGTGCGGGGAGCGACCGGCCGCCCGGCCGGCCGTCCGCCGCGGAGGGAGGGCCCGTGAGTTCACCGACCGATCCCCGGGAGCCGGCCGAGCGCCGGCAGTCGGCCAAGCCCGCGCCCGCGGTCGAGGCTGCGCCGGCGGCCGAGGCCGCGCCGGCGGCGGAGCCCGCGCAGCCGGCGGGGCCGCGCACCCAGGAGATCCCGGTCGCGCCGGTGACCCCCGCCCAGCAGCTGCCGCCGCACCCCGCGGCCACCGCCCCGGCCCCCGTGCCGACCGTGCAGGCGACCGGACCGGTGGACTTCGTCCCGGGCCTGCCCGCCGGTTCCCCGCTGCCGCACGCCGGGGCGACCGCGGTCGGCGCCTCCGCGCCGCCGCCCCCACCCCCGTCGCAGGTGCCCGGTCCCGCCGCCGGGTGGCCCGACTCGCTGGTGACCGGACCGGTCCCCATGGCCGGGGACACCGAGGAGCCGCCGGGCCGGACGGCGCCCGACCGGGCGTCCCTGCTGGCCCTGGGACTGGTGCTGCTCTCCCTCGTCCTGCTGGAGGCCGGTCTCGCGCTCCGCTTCGGCGGGGAGTCCTTCTGGTCGGACATCCCGCTGTGGTCGGCCTTCGCCACCGCCTGCACCGTGCTGGGCCTGGCGGCCGCCGCCCCGCTGCTCCCCGGCGGCCGGCGGATCGACGGGGGGACCGCCTGGCGCGTCGCCGCCGGCGGGCTGGTCGGGCTCGCCGTCTTCTGGGTGCTCGTCGTGCTGCCCGTCGTCGCCACCGACCGCGGCTTCCTGCTCACTGCGGCGCTGGCGTGCCTCGGCGGGGCGCTGTGGAGCGGTCCGGCCCGGAAGGGCTGATCCCGCCGGCAGCGGCTGCTCAGCCCTTCCCGCGGCCGGGGTTCCCCTTGCCGTTCCCGTTGCTCTTCCCGTTGCCGTTCGCCTTGCCGCCGGCGTTCCCGTTCGCCGGGGCCGGTGGCGGTTCGGCGACCGTCGGCTCGGGCGAGGAGGCCGCGGCCGGCGGGGCGGGTGCCTCGACGAGCGGCGGGGCGGTCGCCGCCACGGGGGCGGGAGGCGACGACGCGGGCGCCTCCGAGCTCACCTCGCCCACCGCCGGCCCGTCGACGTCGGACGTGCCGGTGGCGTAGCTGACCCGCACCAGGGTCCCGCGCTCCAGCGCACCGGTCGGACCCAGGCCGGTGACCGTGCCGGCCGCACCGTCGGCGGCGTCGTCGGCGACCCGCTCGACCCGCAGGCCCAGCCGGCCCAGCGCGGCCTCCACCTCGGCGACCGGCCGGCCGAGGTGGTCGGCCGCGACCACCTGCACGGTGTCGGCGGCACCGGCCTCCTGCGCGGCCGGGGACGGAGCGGGATCGAGGGCCAGCTGCAGCGCACCGACGCCGAGCCCCGCGCCCAGGAGCAGCGCGGCCAGCGGCACCACGGCCCGCGCCCGGCGGCGACCCCGGCCGGCGGGCGAGACGGGAGGCCGGACGGGGGGCAGCGGGGCGGTGTCCGGCGCGGGCGGGGCGAGCGGGCGGCCGGCCAGCACGTCGTCGATCGCGTCCCGGAACGCCCCGCCGTCCGGCAGCCGCTTCGCCGGGTCCCGGGCAGTGGCGCGCCGGATCAGCACCTGCACCTGCTCGGGGACGTCGTCCGGCAGCGGATCGGGGTTGTCCCGCAGGTGGCTCAGCGCGATCTGCACGGAGCTCTCGCCGTCGAAGGCCCGCCGCCCGGCCAGGCACTCGTAGCCGACCAGCCCGAGGGCATAGACGTCGCTGGCCGCGCCGGCCCGGTTCCCCTCCGCCTGCTCGGGCGAGAGGTAGTGCGCGGTGCCGACGACCTGGCCGGTCTGGGTGAGCGGCAGGCTGGAGGCGGAGACGGCGATGCCGAAGTCGGTCAGCTTGACCGAGCCGTCCGCAGCGACGAGGACGTTGCCGGGCTTCACGTCGCGGTGCACTAGCCCGGCGGCGTGCGCCGCCGCCAGTGCGTCGGCGGCCTGCCGCAGGATCGCGAGGGTGCGGGGCGCCGGCAGCCGCCGCTCGCGCGCGAGCAGGTCGGCCAGCGACTCGCCGTCGACCAGCTCCATGACGAGGAAGGCCAGCCGCTCCCCGGTCTGCGCGTCGTCGAGCTCGCCGTAGTCGTACAGGGCGGCGATGTGCCGGTGGGTGACCAGCGCGGCGTGCTGGGCCTCGGCCCGGAAGCGGGCGAGGAAGGTCGGGTCGCCGGTGAACTCGCTGCGGAGCACCTTCACCGCGACCCGCCGCGACAGCACCGTGTCGCGGGCGCGCCAGACCCTGGCCCTGCCCGCCCGTGGCGAGCAGGGTGTCCAGCTCGTACCGGCCGCCGAGCAGCCGCCGTCCGGGCTCCGCCACCCGCCTCACCTCGCGTTCCGTGCTCGTCCTACCCGCCCGCGGCCGTCGGCGCGACCGCCCTCCTCCCTCCGGGGGACGTCAGGAACGGGTCGAGGTGGTCGTGGACGTCGTGGGGGACGCCGGGCTCGTCGGCGCCGGTGTCGTGGTGGGCGTCGTCGGTGCCGGGTCCGGCTCGGGTTCCGGCTCCGGGTCGGTGGTGCCGGGGTCGGTCCCCGGGTCCGTACCGGGACCGGACGTCCCGGTCCCCGGGTCCGGGGTGCCGGGGTCGGCCGGCCCCTGGTCCACGGGGGTCGCGGGCTCGTCGACCGGCTCGCTCGGCGTGGTGCTGGGCCGGCCCGCCTGGAGGGTGGGCTCGGAGGTGGTGGGCTCCTCGGCAGCGCCGTCGTCTGCGGGGGTGTCGGACCCGGGGGCGGCGTCGGTGACGAGCGCCTCCCGCGGGGTGGTCCGGCTGCTCGCGCTCCCGCCCTCCCGCGGCACCGGGACGGCGTAGCGGACGACGACGACGTCCCCGGCCCGCAGCTGCCGGCCGGTCGGGGAGACGCCGGTGACCTGGTCGGCCGGGACGTCGGCGGACGGCTCCTCGTCGAGCTGCACGACCAGGCCCAGCCCGGTCAGCTCCTCGGCGACCTCGTCCACCGGGCGACCGACGTAGTCGCCGGCCCGCAGCAGCGTGCTGCCGCTGTCGCGCTGCTCGGCGGCCACCGCGGCCGACGCGGGCGGGCTGTCGGAGACGGTCTGGAGCACCGCGGCCGCGATGCCGGCGCCGGCGAGGAGCGCGACGAGCGGCAGCAGCGCCAGCGCCACCCGGCGCCCGCGGCGCGGGGCGGGCGGGGTGAGCACGGTGGTCCCGGTCGTGGGTGCCGTGCCCTCCTCGGGCGCGGGCGGGAGGGCGGCGACCTCCTGGGTCGCGGGCGCGGGCGGCTCGGGCAGCGAGCGTCCGGCCAGGACGTCGTCGACCGCGGCGCCGAAGGCCGCGCCGTCGGGGATGCGCACCGCGGGGTCCTTGACCAGCGCGCGGGTGATGAGCGTGCGGACGCCGGGCGGCAGCGCGCCGGGGAGCGGCTCGGGCTCCTGCTGCACCTGCTTGAGGGCGATGGTGACCGCGTTGTCCCCCTCGAACGCGGGGTGGCCGGTCAGGCACTCGTAGCCGATGAGGCCGAGCGCGTAGACGTCGCTGGCCGGGGTGGCCAGCCGTCCCTCGGCCTGCTCGGGGGAGAGGTACTGCGGGGTGCCGATCACCTGGCCGGTGCGGGTGAGCGCGACGCTGCGGGCCGACCAGGCGATGCCGAAGTCGGTGATCTTCACGCTGCCGTCGTCCCGCACCAGGATGTTGCCCGGCTTCACGTCGCGGTGGACCAGGCCCATGCGGTGGGCCTCGGCGAGCGCGAACGCGGTCTGCTGCAGCAGCCGGAGCGTCGTGTCGGCGTCCAGCGCGCCCTCGCGGGCCAGCAGGGCGGAGAGCGGCTCGCCCTCGACGAGCTCCATCACCAGGTAGGCCAGCGTCTCGCCGGTGCCGTCCTGGGCGATCTCCTCGCCGTAGTCGAAGACGGCGGCGACGTTGGGGTGGCTCAGCGAGGCCGCGTGTTGTGCCTCGGCGCGGAACCGGGCGAGGAAGCTCGGGTCGCCGGTGTACTCGCTGCGCAGTACCTTCACGGCGACCGACCGGTGCAGGGCGATGTCCGTGCCGCGCCACACCTGGCCCATGCCACCGGCAGCGATCATCTGGTGGAGCTCGTACCGGTCGCCCAGGCACCGTCGTCCTGGTTCGACCACGGGGGTCACTCCTCGTCCACGTCCGTCCGGCTGGTGCACGGGGTCCACCGCGAGCGAGCCCCGTACCCACGGTGTCCAGACCCGGTCGGGTCTACACATGCGCAGGCCGATCCATGGTCGCCCGCGGACCGCCGCACACCCCGCGGCGGCGGGCGTGATGCCCACGACCACCCCCGTCCGGTCGGCGCGGCGGCTGCGGTGCGTGCACGGCCGCGCACGAGAACCGGGATCAGCCGGTGAACAGCGCCCGGCCCCACCAGTCGCCGTCGCCCCGGACGCCCGGCGGGCAGGCGAAGACCGCCGAGGACGTGTGCCGGACGTACTCGTTCAGGGCGTCCCGCCGCAGGTTCCGCTGCACCTGCACGAACCCGGTCGCGGGGTCGCGCTGGTAGGCGATGAAGAACAGGCCCGCGTCCAGCCGGCCCAGCCCGTCCGAGCCGTCCACGAAGCTGTAGCCGCGCCGGAGGATCGCCGTCCCGGAGTTGCTCGGGTGGGCGAGGAAGACGTGCGACGTCTCGGGGATCGCGAACTCGCCGTCGACCTGCTTCGTGACGTCGACCGGGTCGAACTCGGCCCGCTGACCGAGCGGCGCTCCGGTGCCCTTGGTGCGGCCGATCGTCCGGTGCTGCTCGTCGAGGGTCGCGGTGTCCCACGGCTCGATCAGCATCCGGATCCGGCGGGCGACCAGGTACGAGCCACCGGCCAGCCAGTCGCCGCCGCTGTCGCCGTCGGCCACCCAGACGAACCGGTCGAGCGCCTGCTCGTTCTCCGCCTTGAGGTTGTTCGTGCCGTCCTTGAAGCCGAAGAGGTTGCGCGGGGTGGCCTGCCCGGTGCTGGTGGACGAGGTCCGCCCGAAGCCGAGCTGCGACCAGCGGACGCTCACCACGCCGGCACCGAGGCGCACCAGGTTGCGGACGGCGTGCACCGCCACCTGGGGGTCGTTCGCGCAGGCCTGGATGCAGAGGTCACCTCCGCTGATCGCGGGGTCGAGCTGGTCGCCGGCGAAGGCGGGCAGCTCCACCAGCGGGGCGGGCCGCCGGGCGGCCAGGCCGAAGCGGTCCCCGCCGTCGACCGTTTCGAACAAGGTCGGCCCGAAGCCGATGGTCAGGGTCAGCCCCGACGCCGGCAGCCCGAGGGCCTCGCCCGTGTCGTCCGGCGGGGCGTACCGCTCGCCGTCCACCGCACCGACCGGGCCGGCGTCGCGCCCGGCCGTCATGCGCCGCGCGGCGTCGGTCCACGTCCGGAGCAGCTCGACCAGCTCGTCCCGGTCGTCGGTGATGACGTCGAGGGCGACGAAGTGCAGCCGGTCCTGCGCGGGGGTCACGATGCCGGCCTGGTGGGCGCCGGTGAAGGGGACGGCGTCGTCAGGGCCGGCGGACGACGCCGCCGTCTCCACGGCCGTCGCCCGCCCGATCAGCCCGCCGGTGGCGCCGGCCGCCAGCACGCCGGCGGTCCCGGCCCCCATCCAGCCGAACAGCCGCCGGCGGGAGACCCCCGTCGGCTCCTCCTGCCCGCTCATCGGTCGGCGACGACCGCCGCGACCTCGCTGACCGACGCGGTCAGGGCGGTGACGCTGTCGGACAGGCCCCTGAGCTGCTCCTGGGTGAGCTGGTCGTGCAGCACCCAGCCGTCGCCGGCGCGGTACTGCCGCAGCTCGGTCTCGGTCGCGGCGAACCGCTCGTCGATCTCGGCGACCAGCTCGGGGTCGGCCTCCTCGAGGTAGGGGCGCAGCGCCTGGACGGCGGCCTGCGAGCCCTCGAGGTTGGCGGCGAAGTCCCACAGGTCGGTGTGCGAGTAACGGTCCTCCTCGCCGGTGATCTTGCCGGTGGCCACCTCGTCGAGCAGCGCCTTCGCACCGTTGGCCAGCTGCAGCGGCTCCAGCGTCGTCCCGTCCGCGAGCTCGACGATTCGCTGGACGTCGGTGAGCAGCTTGTCGGCGTAGGGCCCCATGCCGGACACGTCCCCGGTCTCCCAGAGCGCCTTCTCGATGCGGTGGAAGCCGGTGAAGTCCTGGCCCTCCTCCTGGTCGCCCTCGCGGCCGTCGATGAGGGGGTCGAGGTCGCCGAAGATCTCCGCGACCGGCTCGATGCGCTCCCAGTAGGTGCGGGCGACCGGGTACAGCGCCTTCGCCCTCTCGACGTCGCCGGCGGTCACCGCCCCGGTGAAGGCCGTCGTCTGCTCGAGCAGGGCGGCGGTCTGGCTCCGGACGTAACGCTGGTAGTCCGTGCCGGCCTGCGCGAGCGACTCGTCCTCCGACAGCCGCTCGGAGTCGCCGGTCACGGTCAGCGGGTTCCGGATGCCGTCGCCGGTCATCCCGGGCTTGCAGGCGGTCTCGTACTCACCGGCCGGCAGCTCCACCAGCAGCGGGCGGCTCTGCTCCGGGGCGATGTTCTCCGCCTCGGCCATCACGCGGTCGCCCTCGGCGTAGACGTAGAACTCGGTGGTCGTGCTGCCGCCGTTGGTCACCTCGAACTCGTACGTGCCCGCCTCGAGCTCCGCGGTCCCGACGTCGCAGGCGTCGTCGGACGCGGCGACCGGGATGGTCTCGGCGGCCGGGCTGCTCCCGCCCGCGGCGTCGTCCGACTCGCCGCAGGCGGCGGTGAGGACGACGAGGGCCAGGGCCGGGGCGAGGGCCGCCCGGCGGTTCCGCAGGGACATGCGGCGCTTCTCCGAGTCTGTGAGGGGTCGGTACGGAGCCCCGTCGACCGGACGAAGGGCAGGCTCACCTTAGTCACGGCCGATCGGTCGGGCACCACCCTCCGGCCCGCAGCGTGACCGAGGCCACTGCCGTGGCAGGGTGGGCCGCACGGGACGCCCGGGGCCCGGACCACTGCGCGCGAGAGGCGGACGACGATGGCCGAGACCGTGACCCGGGAGGACTCCGCCGGCGTCGCCACGCTGACCATGCTGCGGCCGGGGCTGTCGTCGGCCTCCCGCCGGGAGCTCCTCGCGCACGCCCGGGACGTCGCCGGCGACGAGTCGGTGCGCGCCGTGCTGCTCACCGGCTCCGGCCGCGCGTTCTGCGTCGGCCAGGACCTGCACGAGTCCCGGGCGCGCCGCGCGGCGGAGGAGCCACCGGCGGACCCCGACCAGCCCCTGCCGGTGCTCGTCGAGGAGTACAACCCGATGATCCTCGCGCTGTCCCGGCTGCCGGTGCCGCTCGTCGTGGGCGTCAACGGCGCGTGCGCGGGCGCGGGCCTGGGGGTGGCGCTCACCGGCGACCTGCGGGTGGCCGCGGCCGGCGCGAAGTTCACCACCGCGTTCGCGGGGGTCGGGCTGTCCAGCGACTCGGCGGTGGCCTCCCGGCTGGTGCACTGCGTGGGCGGGGCGCGTGCCACCGAGCTGCTGCTGCTGCCCGAGCCCTTCCTCGCCGAGACGGCGGCGCACTGGGGCCTGGTGCACCGCGTGGTGCCGGCCGAGCAGGTGCGGGCGGAGGCGTTCGCGCTGGCCGCACGGCTGGCGGCGGGCCCGACGGTGGCCTACCGGGCGATCAAGACGGTCCTGGCGACGGCGGCGACGGACTCGCTGGAGGAGACGCTGGCGCTGGAGGCCCGACTGCAGGTGCTCGCCGGGCGGACCGACGACCATCGCGAGGCGGTCGCGGCGTTCCTGGAGAAGCGGCCGGCGGAGTTCACCGGCCGCTGAGCGTCAGCCCGCGAGGGCGGCGCAGGCGGGGCAGACGTCGGTACCGTTGCGCGGCCACGAGTCCTCGGGCGAGACGCGGGCCAGCGAGCCGCAGACCGTGAGCTCGCAGGCGCCGTCGATCTCGGCGGCCGGCCGGTGCAGCTCGACGGCGTGCCAGAGCGCGGCGGTCGCGCCGTGGGCGCGGCCGAGCGCGGGAGCGTGCGCGGTGGTCTGCAGCATCATGGGGATCCCGTCGGCAGCCCGGGCGTCCGGGGTGACGGCCGGGGCGCCGGTCCTCCCCCCGAGGGGTGAGACGGCCATCGGGCGCGGGCGGCGGGCGGCCGGGTGCAGGATGCGGGCATGGAGCTGACCAAGCACGGCCACGCCTGCGTCGTCCTCAGCGACGGGGACCGCCGCCTCGTGATCGACCCCGGCGCCTTCACCGACCCCGCGGCGCTGCAGGGCGCGGGCGCGGTGCTGATCACCCACGAGCACCCGGACCACGTCGAGCCCCAGCGGCTGCGCGCGGCGCTGGATGCCGATCCGGCGCTGGAGGTGTGGACCAACAAGTCCGTGGCGGCCGCGCTCGAGGGCCTGGGCGGGCGGGTCCACGTGGTGGGCGACGGTGACGCGGTGACGGCCGCCGGCTTCGACGTCCGCGTGCACGGTGAGCTGCACGCCGAGATCCACCCGGAGATCCCGCGGATCCCGAACATCGGCTTCCTGGTGGACGGTCAGGTCTTCCACCCGGGCGACGCGCTCACGGTGCCGGACGAGCCGGTGGCGACGCTGCTGGTGCCGATGCACGCGCCCTGGTCGCGCACCGCCGACCTCATCGACTACGTGCGGGCGGTGCACGCCGACCAGGCGTTCGCCGTGCACGACGGGCTGCTCAACGACGCCGGGCTCGGCATCGTCGCCGGCCTGCTCGGGGAGCGGGGCCCGGGGACACCGACGCCGTTCAGCCGACTGGCCCCGGGGGACACGACCGAGCTCTGAGGCCCGACGCGTCCCCCGGGGACCGGATCAGCGGACGGGGCGGCGCGAGCGCCCGGCGATGCCCTCGGCGACGCCGATCAGCAGCACGGCGGCGACGACGGCGAGCACGAAGCCGAGGGCGTTCAGCTCCCAGATGTCACCGGTGCCGAACGCCTGGGCGATCAGGCCACCGATCAGCGAACCGACGAGGCCCAGGGCGAGGGTCGCCAGGATCCCGAGGTTCTGCCGGCCCGGGACGATGAGCCGGGCGAGCGCGCCGATGATGAGTCCGGCGACGAGAAAGCCGATCACTGTGGTTCTCCTTCTGTTCTGTGCGGGGACCCCGGACAGGCACGGATCCCGGCTGCTCGGACGAGGGCCGGGGGATGGCAGGACCCCGGGGACGCGGTCGGACCGCGTCCCCGGGGCGCGACATCAGCGGACGGCGCGGTTGTTGCGACCGGTGATGGTCGAGGCGGCGACGACGAGCACGGCGGCCACGATGATCGAGATGATCCAGCGGACCCAGTCGATGCCGTCGGTCGCCTCCACGCCCAGCAGTTCGGCCAGGTACCAGCCGATCAGCACACCGGCGATGCCGCACAGGACGGTCAGCCAGAGCGGCGTGTTGTCCCGTGCGCCCGGGGCGACGAACTTGCCCAGCAGACCGATGATGAGGCCCGCGACGAGCACTCCGATGATCTCCATAGCGAACTCCCTCGGATCGAACGGTCCGGCGAGCGGGGGTGCCGACGAGGTGCCGGGTGCGCCGCCGGAGCACGGAGGAGCAGATACCCCCGCTGACGATCATCGAAGCGCCGTTCGCCCGATCGTGACCTCGAGCCGCGGGCGCTCAGCCCCCGCGGACCAGGTCGACGTGCGCCGGCACCTTGTCCAGCTCGGACTCCACCGTCCGGGCCACCATCGGACGCGCGGCTCGGCCCTGCACCAGCCGCGCCAGCCGGCGCTTCGCCCGGGTCTCGTGGGTGATCGTCAGCGTCACCCGGGTCCCGCCGGACGGGGTGTCGGCCAGCTCGATGCGCGTCGTCCAGGTCTCCGGCGTGAGCTCCAGGGACGTGACGACGACGCGGCCCGGCGTCCACTCCACGATCCGGCCGCGCGGTGCCCCCGCGGGCGGCTCGCCCTCGAGCCGGCCGGGCACCGCCACGAACGTGGTCCGCCGCCCGGAGCCGGTGACGACGTAGGAGACGTCGCAGACCGGGCAGTAGGGGGCGAGCACCGCGAGCGCGCGCCACACGTCGTCCCGGGGCTCGGGCAGCTCGCGGGTGCCGGTGGCCGAGCTCACGGCCCGACGGTACCGCCGACCTGCGGATCCCCAAAGCGACGACTGGCCGAACCGGGGACACGGCCGCACGATCACGGCGTGACCGAGACGTCTGACTGGCGGACCCGCCGGTGGGAGGCGACCCACCGGCGCATCCTCACGACCGCGCTCGACCTCTTCCAGGACTTCGGCTACGAGCAGGTGAGCGTCAACCAGATCGCCAAGCGGTCAGGGGTCTCGGTACCGACGTTCTACGCGCACTACCCGAGCAAGGAACACCTGCTCATGGGGCTGCCGACCCAGGAGGCGGTCGACGCGCTCCTGGCCACCCAGCCGGCGGACCTGCCGCTCGACGAGCGCGTCCGCCGGGCGCTGCTCTCCTTCCTCGGCGGCGTCCCGCCCGAGCAGCTCGAGGAGGTCCTCGCCCGCTGGCGGGTCGTCGCCGCGACCCCGGCCCTCCGCATCCGCGCCGCGGAGTTCGAGCGCGCGACCGCCGGCATGTTCCTGGCGAGCGCGACGTCGTCCTCCGGCGAGGCACCGGGCCCCGGGGACGTCGTCCGGATCGGCGCCGTGCTGGTGGCCTACACGGCCGGCGTCCTGCTCTGGGCCGAGGGCGACGGCGAGCCGGACGTCGTCAAGGCGGTCGACGAGGCCTTCCGCGCCCTCTCCGACTGAGGGCCCTCAGCCGCGGAGCTGCCGGTCCAGCGCCGGCCAGCGCTCGACGAACCGCTGCTCGGCGTCCCGCGCCCCCGCCTCGGCGCGGCCGAGCAGCAGGCCGTAGGTGAAGCCCGGCTCCCCCGCCGCGTGCGCGCTGACGGCGAGCTGCCGGCACTGCTCGCCGGTGACCACCAGGTCCTGGAGGCCGCCCAGCAGCCGCTGCGTCCGCTTCGCCGCCCGGGCGACCTCGAGCGCGGGCTCGCCGGCGACCGGCGCGACGGCCGCGGCGACGTGCCGCGCGCGCCGGGCCGCCCGCCGCACGCCGTGCAGCGCCTCGGTGCGCTGCGGGCCCGCCAGCGCCTCGGCGGCCGCGGCGGCCCGGCGCACCCGGCGCGCCTCCCGGTGCAGGATGCGCTCCAGCACCGGCCCCGCCGGCTCGGTCGCCCGCGCCGTCAGGGGCGGGTCGGCGAGCAGGGCGTGCAGGGCGTCGAGCAGCTCGAGGTGCTGCCGCTCGGCCACGAGGGCCACGGCGCGGGTGCGGCCACGCTCGGCGGCCGCCATCTCGCCCGACTGCAGCCGGGCTCCCACCGGCCCGAGCACCAGCTCGACGGGCAGCTCGGCCACCGCGGCGCGCAGCGTGGCGTACGCCACCTCGCCGTCGCGGGCCTCCGAGAGCCGGCCGGCCAACCTCCTGAGCTCCCCGCGCAGGGGCTCGGTCGCGTCCCGGTCGAGGACCGGGCGGAGGGCGGCCAGGGTCGCGCGCAGCGACCGGCAGGCGATCCGCATCCGGCGCAGGCCGTCGTCGGCCCCGGTGCGCAGGCCGACGTCGGCCAGCTGGAGCGCGGTGACCTGGTCCCGGAGGACCGCCTGCGCCACCTCGCCGGCCGCGGGCCCCCGGTCGCGGCGCTTCCGACCGCTCTTCTTCCTCGGCCGCTCCTCCCGGGCCTCGTCCGCCAGCCCGAGGGCCCGGGCGAGCTTGGAGGCGCGCGCCGTGTGCTCGGCGCCCGCGGCCACCAGCTGCTCGCCGACGCGCGCGAGCAGGTCGCGGTCCCCCTGCACGAGCTCGACCTCGATCTCGCGCCAGCTGCGCACCTCGACCGTGCCGTCCGGTCCGGCCAGGCGGGTGGCGCTCACCGCGTCGTCGGCGACCTCGGCGAGCGGACGTCCGTCGGCGTCGCGCAGCACGACGACGACCCGGCGGGTGTGCAGCTGCGCCACCGCCGCCGGCACCGCTCCGCGGAGGACTCCGGCGAGGGGAGCGGCCACGGCCCTGGGTGGCCGGCGGGTCGCGCGCCCCAGCGGCGAGCGCAGCTCGCGGCGGGCGTCGCCGGCGGCCGGCAGCTTGACGTGCCACCCGTCGTCGGGGCCGCCGGTGCGCCGCCGCAGCGTGATCCGGGCCCCCGCGAGCCGCAGGTCGGCGGTGTCGAAGTACTGCGCCTCGAGCGCGTGCTCGACGGGGGCGTCGACGGAGGCCACGCCCTCCACCCGGTCGAGCTCCGGCACCACGAAGGACAGCGGCACGTCGAACTTCGTCTCGATCTCGAGGTGGTCGGCGGGCACGGGGGAACCGTACGGCCGCAGCCGGCGGGGCGGCCCCGTCCCGAACCGCGATGTTCACGACGGTCCGGGGGTGGGCACGCCCAGGGACCGTCGGGGCCCAGCACGGGCGCCGCGAAGGGTGGAGGTCGGCTCATGATCAGCGAACGAGACGTGTCGACGGCGATCGGCAGCACCGCGTACGGCAGCGACGGTGAGTCAATCGGCACCGTCGAGACCTTCTACACCGACGACCTCACGGGGGCTACGACGTGGGTCTCGGTGTCCAGCGGGTTGCTCGGCCGGAAGCAGTCGATCGCGCCCGCGCAGGACGCTACCTTCGCCGACGGCCGCCTGCAGCTGTCGGTACCGGCCGGTTCGGTGTCCTCCGCACCGCGCATCGCGGGCGACCACCTCTCCCCCGAGGACGAGGAGGCGCTGCGCCGGCACTACGCCCAGGCGCGCACCGGGGACGGCGACCTGGACCGGCGCGACGTGGACGTCGACCGGCAGACCGACGGGGACGCAGCGCTCGAGGGCGCCCGGGGCGGTGACACCCGCGCGGTCGAGGTCCCCCGCCCTGCCGCCGCGGCCGTCCCCGACGCCCCTGCCGGCGCCGTCGCCGGCCACGACGTCGCCGACCGCGGCGACGGCAGCATGGTGCGCAGCGAGGAGCGGCTGCGGGTGGGCACCGAGCAGGTGGCCGCCCGGCGGATGCGGGTCGTCAAGTACGTGGTCACCGAGGAGGTGCAGATCTCCGTCCCGATCCGCCGGGAGGAGATCCGCATCGAGGAGGTGCCGCTGGACGGCGACGGCGGCGTCGTCACCGAGGGCGAGGCGCTGCAGGCGGGCGCCGGGACGGGAACGCCGGCGGCCGGCTCGCTCGCGGACGGGCTGCCCGACGAGATCGTCCTGC
Organism: Blastococcus sp. TF02-09; assembly: GCF_003319105.1. Lineage (GTDB taxonomy): Bacteria > Actinomycetota > Actinomycetes > Mycobacteriales > Geodermatophilaceae > Blastococcus. The sequence continues at coordinate 46,575 of NZ_QOHH01000010.1, forward strand.
ACACCGAACGCCCCGTCGTCTCCGTCGAGGTCGTCCCCGTCGAGCGGGTGCGGCTGCGCACCGAGCTGGTGGAGGGGCAGACCTCGGTCTCGGAGACGCTGCAGCGCGAGCAGGTCACCGTCGACGAGCACCCCGTCCCCCGCGGGAGCTGAGCGGGCTGGTCAGCCGACGGGCGCGGAACCGAGCCGCAGGAGGTCGTCGCCGGTCGGGTCGAACAGCACCCGCCCGTCGGCGGCCAGGACCACCGGCGTGCCCGCCGGCGCCTCCAGCTCCTCGAGCATCGAGCGGGCCGCCGGGTCCTCGGCCGGGTCCAGCCAGGTGTGCCCGACGCCGTGGTCGGCCAGCAGCCGGCGCAGCCGCCCGCTGGCCGGCCACCGGCGGTCCCCGAGCACGCGGATGCCGGTGGCCCGGCCGATCAGCATCGCCCGCCGGATGAGCAGCGCGCGCATGACGGTGTTGGACAGCTCGCGGTCGGCGGCGAGCGCGGCGCGCAGCCGGTCCACCGACAGCGTGAGCACCTCGCCGGGCGCGGCGACCACGACCGACCGGACGGCGCGCTGACCGGCGAGCATGTTGAGCCCGCCGAGGAAGCGCTTGGGCCCCACGACGGAGATCACCCGCGGCTCGTCGTCCGGCCCGTCGGCGTCCTCGACGACCGCGACGGTGCCGGCCAGCACGACCACGAAGTCCCAGTCCGCGTTGCCGCCCTGCACCAGGACGTCGCCGGACGCCGTCGGGCGACGCCGACCGAACCGCTGCAGCACGGCCAGCTCCCGGTCGCTCAGCCGGGGCGAGGAGCCGTCGCGGTCCGGGGTCTCCGGCGCGTCGGCGAGCCCGCTCAGCTCGGCGACGGGGTCCAGCCGCGCCTGCGGGGAGACCGGCACCACGGTCGGGCTCGAGGGGGGTTCCGGCAGCCGCGCGGCGGGGGCACCCCGGGGGTCGGTGCGCAGGAGGGCCGCGGCCAGCGCGTCGGTCGTCGTCGGGCCGTCGTGCCGGACGCCGTTGACGAAGAAGGTGGGCGTGCCCTGCACGCCGCTCGCCTCGGCGCCGGCGACGTCGTCCCGCACGCGGCCGGCGTAGGTCTCCTGGCCGAGCTCGCGGGCGAACCGCTCGAGGTCCAGGCCCAGCGCGGCCGCGTGGTTGAGCAGGTCCGGCGCGTCGAGCTGGTCCTGGTGGGCGAACAGCCGGTCGTGCATGGCCCAGAAGGCGCCCTGGGCGCCGGCGGCCTCGGTCGCCTCGGCGGCCAGCTCGGCGTGCGGGTGCACGTCGACGAGGGGGAGGTGCCGGAAGACGTAGCGCAGCTCGTCGCCGAACCGCCCGCGCAGCTCGGCCACCACACCGGTGGCGCGGCCGCAGAAGGGGCACTCGACGTCCCCGAACTCCACCAGCGTGAGCGGTGCGTCCACCGGCCCGCGCACGTGGTCGACGGCGGGGTCCACCGGCGGGTCCAGGTGCACCGGCCGCGGGGCCGCCGCGGAGGGTGTGTTGCGGCGGGCGAGCAGCCGGAAGGCGAGCGCGCCCAGCAGCGTGGAGACGACGGCGGCCGCCAGGATGCCGACCGTCGCCTCCTCCCGGAGCGCCTCGTCGTCGAAGGCGAGGTCGGTGACGAACAGCGACACGGTGAAGCCCAGGCCGGTCAGCGCGGCGCCGGCCCACACGCTGGGGAGGGTGACGCCCGGCGGCAGCACCCCCAGGCGGAGCCGCACGGCCAGCGTCGCGGCCAGCCCGACGCCGAGCAGCTTTCCGACGACGAGGCCGACGAAGACGCCCAGCGTGATCGGCGAGCCGAGGGCGCGGTCCAGCAGCTCCCCGTCGATCCGGACCCCCGCGTTGGCCAGCGCGAACACCGGGACGACGAGGTAGGTGGTCCACGGGACGAGGACGGCGCCGATGCGCTCGTTGGGGGAGACGGCACGCTCCACCGACAGCTTGGCCTGCCGGGCGATGTCGACGTCCGGGGACTGGCGGAACGCCTGGGTGAGGGAGCCGGCGCGCTCGACGGCGTCCCGCTGCGGCGGATAGGCGCTGACCAGCAGGCCCAGCACCACGCCGCCGATCGTGGCGTGCACGCCGGACTGGTACATCGCCACCCACAGGACGACGCCGACGGCGAAGTACGCGGGGCCGCGCCAGACCTGGAGCTTGGACAGCCCGATGAAGACCAGCACGCAGAGGCCGGCCACGGCCAGGGCGCCGAGGTCGATGTCGTCGGTGTAGACGAGCGCGATGACGCTCAGCGCGCCGATGTCGTCGACCACCGACAGCGAGAGCAGGAAGACCCGCAGCTGGATCGGGAAGTGCCGGCCGAAGACCGCCAGCGCGCCGAGCACGAACGCGGTGTCCGTGGCGATCGGGATCCCCCAGGCGTGCGCCGCGGGGGTCCCGGCGTTGAAGGCGTAGTAGACGAGCGCCGGCAGGGCCAGCCCGCCGACGGCGGCGAGGGCCGGCACGGTCAGCCGGCTGCGCTGGGCCAGCTCCCCCATCGACAGCTCGCGGCGCACCTCCATGCCGATGAGGAAGAAGAAGAACACCATCAGGCCGTCGTTGACCCAGTGCTGCAGGTCCTGGCCGATGGTCCGGTCGCCCAGCCGGACGGCGAACTCGGTGTGCCACAGCCGGTCGTAGGCCTCGCCCCACGGACTGTTGGCCCACAGCAGGGCGAGGACCGTCGCGGCGACCAGCAGGACGGTCCCCGCCAGACCCGACCGGATCAGCCGCCGGACGGGCTCGGGCAGCTGGCCGCTGAGATGACGGGACCGGGGGCGGCTGGCCTCCGTGACGCTGCTCACGAGCGCGTCAGCGCACCGGGCGCGCCGATGTGTTCCCCGGGCGACGATCGGCCAAGAACCGCAGCCGGTCCCGGGTGGCCGCGACCTCCGCCGCCTCGACGTCGGCGATCACCAGCGTCTCGGAACCGGCGGCCGAGGCCAGCACCTCCCCCATCGGGTCGACGATCCGGCTGTCGCCGGTGTGCGCGGTGCCGTCGCCCGCCGTCCCGACCCGGTTGCACCCGACGACGTAGGCCTGGTTCTCGATCGCCCGGGCGCGCAGCAGCGTCGTCCAGTGCTCGCGGCGGGCCGCCGGCCAGTTCGCCGTCACCAGGTAGACGTCGGTGTCCGCCGCGGCCGCCCAGAACACGTCGGCGAAGCGCAGGTCGTAGCAGACGAACGGGGTGATGCGCAGGCCGCCGACGGTCACCGTCACCGATTCCTCGCCGGCGCGGAAGCGCGCGTCCTCGCCGCCGTGGGTGAACGGGTGCAGCTTGCGGTAGCGGTGCACCGCGCCGTCGGGGCCGGCCAGGACGAAGGAGTTGTAGGGCAAGGTGCCGTCGGCGGCGATCTCGGGGCAGCTGCCGCCGACCCAGACGCCGTGCTCGGCGGCGCACGCGGCGAGGAAGCGGGCCGACGGTCCGCCCTCCGGCTCCCCGATCCCCGGCGTCATGGAGAAGCCGGTCGAGAAGGTCTCGCTCAGCAGCACGAGCTCGGCGCCGGCCCCGGCGGCCCGGGCCACCTGGGGCGCGAGCCGGGCGAAGTTGGCCTCCCGGTCCTCCCAGACGATGTCGTGCTGCACCGCCGCGATCCTCATGGCGTCTCCTCTCCGGGGTTCAAGAGCCGCGCGACCGCCTCGGCGAGCACGGCGTCGCTCTTGCAGAACGCGAACCGGACCAGGTGGCGGCCCAGGGCGGCGTGCTCGGGCGTGTAGAACACCCCCGCCGGCACGGCGACCACCCCGGCCCGCGCCGGCAGCTCCCGGCAGAAGGCGAGCCCGTCGCCGTCGGGCTGCACGCCGCGGACGTCGACGGTGGCGAAGTAGGTGGCCTCGGGGCTGATCACCGGGAGGCCGGCGTCGCGGAGCCCCCGGACCAGCAGGTCGCGGCGGAACTCCAGGTCGCGGGCGATGCCGGCGAAGAAGGCGTCCGGCAGCCGCAGGCCCGCGGCCACCGCCGGCTGGAAGGGCCCGGCGTTGACGTAGGTGAGGAACTGCTTGGCGGTGCGGACGGCGGTGACCAGCGGCGCCGGGCCGCAGATCCAGCCGACCTTCCAGCCGGTCACGTTGAACGTCTTGCCCGCGCTGCCGACCACGAGGGTGCGCCGGCCCCGTCCAGAGGCTCGCCCCGAGCGTGCGAGGGGTGAGGAGGACGGGGTCCTTCTACTCGTCGGTGACCACCAGCAGGTCGTGCGCCACCGCGACCTCGGCGAGGAAGGCCAGCTCCTCGGCGGTGAGCACCGTGCCGGTCGGGTTGTGCGGGGTGTTGAGCAGCAGCAGCCGGGTCCGCGGCGTCACCGCCGCCCGCACGTCGGCGGGGTCGAAGGTCCAGCGCCCGGCGCCGTCGGCCGGAGGGTGCAGCGGCACCGGGCGCACCACTCCGCCGGCCATCGCGACGGACGCGGAGTAGCTGTCGTAGATGGGCTCCAGCAGCACGACGTCGTCGCCGGGCTCGAGCAGCGCCAGCATCGCCGCGGCCAGCGCCTCGGTGGCACCCGCGGTGACCAGCACCTCGGTGTCGGGGTCGTACGCCAGGCCGGAGAACCGCTGCTGGTGCTCGGCGACCGCGGCCCGCAGCTCCGGGATGCCCGGGCCGGGCGGGTACTGGTCGGCGGCGGTCCCGATCGCGGCGCGGGCGACGTCGAGCACCTCCGGCGGGCCCGGGTAGTCGGGGAACCCCTGACCCAGGTTGATCGACCCCGTGGCGACGGCGAGGGCGCTCATCTCGGCGAACACCGTCGTGCCGAAGCCCTGCAGCCGGGTCGCCAGCTCCGGGGACCGGGTCACGCGACCACCTCAAACCGCACCCGCCGGGCGGCGACGTCGGCCTCGGTGAGCCGCACCTCCACCCGGGCCCCGGGCTCCAGGCCGCCGCCCGCGCAGCGCGCCCGCACGGCCGGCTCGTCCAGCACCACCGTGCCGGCGTCCTCCCCCGCCTCGACGACGACCCCGCGGAAGGTGCGGCCCACCGACCCGCGCAGCAGCCACGCCTCGGTGGCGTCGACGACCGCCCGCTCGACCTCGCGGGTGCGCCGGTCCGACGCCGTCATCAGGCCCGGCAGCTCCGGCAGGACGGCGCGCAGCGCGGGGTCCGGTTCGGCGCCGGCGGCCAGCGCCAGGCAGACCTCGGTGCCGAAGCGGTCGACCAGCCGCCGCAGCGGCGCGGTGACGTGCGCGTAGGGCGCGCCGACCCCGGCGTGGGCCGGCTGCTCCGGGCGAGCGCCGTCGAACGGCGTGTACCCGGCGCCGCGCAGCAGGGTCACGGCTTCCTCCAGGAAGGCGGCGTGCATCGGCTCGGCCGGGTCGAGCCCGGCGATCACCTGCCCGGCGCCCGCGTCGGCCGGCCAGTCGACGCCCAGGGCGGGCGCCAGGCGACGCAACCGCTCGACGTCCTCCGGGCGGGCCGGAGGCAGCGTGCGGAGGATGCCGACGGCGCCCTCCAGCATGAGGGCCGCGGCGCAACGACCGGTCAGCAGCGAGATCTGCGCGTTCCACCCCTCCACGGGCAGGTCGCCGCGCAGCACCAGCCTCCAGCCGCCGTCCGGCGTCGCCTCGACCTCCTGGTCGGGGGTGCCCAGCTCGATCGCGCCGCGCTCGGCGGCCCGGTCCTCCAGCAGACCGCCGATCCGGGGCAGCAGCGCGAGCGCCTCCGGGAGGGAGCCGGCGTCGGCCTGCGCCTGCACCGACCGGTAGTCCAGCTGCGCCCGGCTCCGCACCCGCGCCCGGTGCAGGTCTACGTGCACCGGCTCGCCGTCGGCGTCCAGGTCGATGGTCCACAACGCCGCCGCGCGCAGCTCGCCGGGCAGCAGGCTGGCGGCGCCCTCGCTGAGCTCCGGCGGGTGCAGCGGCGTGCGGCGGTCGGGGCTGTACAGCGTCTGCCCGCGCCGCCGGGCCTCCGCGTCGAGCGCCCCGCCGAGCGCGACCACCGCGCCGACGTCGGCGATCGCGTAGCTCACCCGGTACCCCTGGCCGCGCCGCTCGAGGTGGACGGCCTGGTCGAGGTCCTTGCTGCCGAGCGGGTCGAGGGTGACCAGCGGGACGTCGGTCGCGTCCAGCTCCGGCAGGCGGGGGTGGGCAGCCCGGTCGGCCGCCTCGGCGAGGACGTCGGCCGGGAACTCCTCCGGGACGTCGAACTCGGCGCGGATCGCGGCGAAGTCCGGCCCCTCGGGCGCCGCGGCCGGCCACCGGGGGACGCGGAGCGGGGGGCGGGCCATGCGCTCAGCCTCGCAGAGCGGGCGGTTCCACGTGGAACGAACCGATCAGCGGACGCGGACGTCCCCGAACCCGTCGACGGAGACGACGTCCCCCGAGCGCAGCTGGCGGCCGCGCCGGTCCTCGGGCTCGCCGTTGACCCGGATATCGGTGGTGGCCAGGACGTCCTTCACCTGGGCGCCGGTCGGGACGGCGTCGACGAGCTTGAGCAGCTGGCCGAGCCGGATGGTGTCCTCCCCCGGCCGCAGGTCGACGGTGCGCATGCCGCTCAGTCTGCCGCCGGCTCCAGCAGGTCGCCGACCCGGACCGTCCCGGGCTCGACCACGGCGGCGCGGACGGCGAGGAACCCGTCCCGCTCGCGGTGGATGGTCTTGAGCACCGAGGTGTCGCGCCCGATGCCGCCGGACTGGGGGCGGGTGTCATGACGCAGCGGGCGATGGGGGCGCCGACGCGGACCCCGGCCGCCCCGAGGACGGCGTCGCGGCCCCGGAGCGCGTCCTCCCCCGCGCCGTCGAGCAGCACGTTGGCCCGGAAGCGCCGGCGGTCCCAGCGGCCCAGCGTGCCCGTGGACACCAGCGACACGCGGATGCGGGGGCTGTCGTGGAACGGGCCGGTCGCGCCCTGCCACTGCTGCCACTCGACCGGCCCGTCGGGCTGCTCGTCGCCCGGGTCCTCGTAGGTGGGCGCGGCGCCCTCGTTGGCCGTGGCGGCCCGCAGCTCCACCCGCCGACCGAGCCAGTCGGAGAGGACGCCGTCGTCGGCCGTGACGGACCCGTCCGGCAGCACGACCTCGACCCCTCCGTCGTCGCGGACCCGCGCCGCGGCGAACAGCAGCTCGGGCTCGCGACGGGCAGTCAGCCCGAGTCCGGTGTCCCGGTCGAACAGCGCCCAGCCCCGGTCGTGGGGGATGCCGAGCGGCCCGAGCCAGGCCTCGGTCAGCCGCTCCCCCTGCAGCGACTTCACCGGGTAGCGCCACAGCTCGAGCACGCGCACGTCAGCTCCCGGGGGTCCAGGCGAGGGTCCAGCTGCCGGCCCACGTCTCCCCGGGCTCCAGGACGACGAGGTCCACGCCGTCGGCCAGGGCGTTGGGCGGGCAGGTCATCGGCTCGACGGCCAGGCTGCGCCGCCGCTGGCCGGCCGGCAGGGTCTCGCCGCTGTAGACCTGGAGCCAGGGCCACGCCGCGTCGACGGCGAGCTCGAGCTCTCCGGCCGCGCCGCGCAGCCACACCCGGGCCCATCCGTCGTCGTCGCGCACCAGGTCGGTGAGCGGGACGTCCAGCGCGCGGTCCCCGATCCGGCCGACGGCGCCGTCGAAGGGGCGCGTTCCGCCGCTGGGCAGGCCGCCGTCGACGAGCAGCTCGGTGCGGGCGGGCACGTGCAGCTCGGCGTCCCCGATCCCGCCGTCGGTGTCGGCGCCGACGGACAGGTACGGGTGGAACCCCGCGCCCAGGGGCGCACGGCGGTCGCCGTCGTTGCGCACCCGGAGCGTGGTGGTCAGCCGGTCGGCGGTCAGCGCGAGGTCGACCGCGGCGGCGAGCCGGAACGGGTAGCCGGGCCGGGGCAGGACCGTCGTCCCCACCGTGGCGGTGTCAGCGGTCGCGGCGAGCACCGACCAGGGCTGCCAGCCGACGAGGCCGTGGGCCGCGTTCGGCGAGGCGGGCGAGGCGACCTCCAGCTGCAGCTGCTCGCCCTCCCACGTCCACCGGCCGTCGCGGAGCCGGTTGGGCCACGGCAGAAGGACCGCGCCGCGACGCCCGGGGAAGGTGCCGCCCGCCGGGTAGCCGTCGAGCACCTCCCAGCCCGCGACGGTCAGCCGCCGCAGCGCCCCGCCGCGCAGGTCGACGGCGAGCGAGGCCTCGCCCGCGGTCAGCTGCGCCTCGCGGGGCTCGGCCGGCGGCCAGATGTCGGGCATGGCGCTCAGCTCACCACATCCGGGCCGCCGGCCGGGCGGGTGCCCCGCCGGCGACGTCGGTGGGGTCAGGGGGTGTAGGTGACGCCCTCGGCGATGGCCAGGACGTCGTCCTGGGTGAACTCCTCGGGCGTCTGCACCGTGCACAGCGTGCCGTCGGGCAGCTCCCACGCGACCATCCAGAACCGCATCTCGGCGTCCACGTAGTCGTGCGCGTGCACCACCTGGGCCGGCCGGTCGCCGACCGTGGTGGAGACCACCGGGTCGATCGCGGTGACCGAGGCGATCCGGCCCTCCACCGAGCCGTTGTCCATCTCGTGGTCTCCGGCCGGCGCCTCCGGCATGCACTGGACGGCGAGGGTGCGCGTGGGGTCGTCGTCGCTGGCGACGCCGACGTACCCGCTGCTCTCGTGCCAGTCGACGACCGACCAGCCGGCCGGTGCGAGCCCGACCTGGAGGTTGATCGGCTGCGGGCGGTCGACCAGCGACTCCCCCACCGCGACCAGCGCGGCCACGTCGCCGTGGGCGCCGTCGCCGGCCAGGCTCACCCACTGGCCCGGCGCGCGCTGCCAGGTGAGCGAGGCGGACGGGAGGTCGTCGAAGCAGACGTTGGCGACGGTGCAGAGCTCCGGTGTGACGGCGGTGGTCCAGCGCGCCTCGGCGCCGGCGACGGCCACCGTCCCGCTGGCCGTCAGGTCCGGCTCGTCCGCCGGGGCAGGCTCGGCCGGCGACAGGTAGATGGAGAAGCCGGTGCCGTCCGCGTGGGTGTAGCCCGCGACCGCCTCCGGATCGCCGGCCGACCCGGAGAAGCTGGGGGTCATCCCGGCGGGCACGGGGTCCAGGGAGAGCGGAAAGGTGACCTCGTCGACGGCCACGAGCGTCATGCCGCCCGGCTCCTCCGGTGCGGCACCGGCGTCGGGACCGGTGACCGCCACGGCGCCGGCCCAGGCGGCGGCCGCCGTCGCCACCGCGACACCCGTCCGCAGGGCGGCGGTCCGGCCGAGACGGAGACCGCGCCGAGGCTCAACGGGGCCCTCGATGCCGGCCAGCAGGACGGCGCGCGCCGCCGAGCGTGCGGCGGGGGAGAGTGGCGCGGCCTCCGGGCCGACGTCGCGGAGCAGCTGCAGGTCGTTCATCGGTCGTCCTCCTCGGAGGTGGGGTCGAACGGGGAGACGTCGCCGAGCGCGGCGCGGGTCTGCCGGCGTGCGCGGTGGAGGCGGGACCGGACGGTGCCCACGGGGACGTCGAGGACGGCGGCGATCTCGCCGTAGCCGAGCTGCCCCCAGGCCAGGAGCAGCAGCGCGTCGCGGTCCCCGGGCTTCAGCCGGGCCAGGGCCGCGGCCAGCGGTCCGCGCAACGCCTGGGCGGCGAGCCGGTCACCGGAGTCGGCCGGATCGTCGCCGTGCTCCTCCGGGCGTCCCGCCGCCCTGGCCAGGGCCCGGTAGCGGCGTCGCTCGCTGCGCTGGTGGCCGTGCACGACGTGGGTCGCGATGCCCAGGAGCCAGGGCCGCACCTCCAGGTGCTCGGGCCGGTAGGCGCCCCGCCGGCGGAACGCCACCAGGAAGGTCTCGCTGAGCAGGTCGTCGGCGAGCTCGCCCACCCGCCGGCCGAGGTAGCGGTGCACCGACGTGGCGTGCCGGTCGAACAGTGCGGCGAACTGGGCCGGGTCGTCGATCGAGCGGGCCACCAGCTCGCTGTCGGACGGCGCGCTGTCCGGGAGGGCGCGCAGCCGTGGGGGGTCGCCGGGTGGGTCGGCGGACCGGTGCACCGCCGTGGAGGTCACGGCTGGTGATGATGCGGCCGCAAGAGGTGAGGTGGTCACACCCCTTCATGTCCGGAGCGGCGGAACCGGTTCACGACCGAGCAAAACAGAACCGGGTTCGACATTTGTGGTCCACATCGCACCGCCGGCCCGCTCGGCTGTGAGAGTCTTCCGGCACTGTGGCGCGGAGCACAGCCGGATGAGGAGAACGCGAGCGATGACGACCTCCACCCGTGGGCCGGTGCGCCCGGACGGCACGCCGATCGACAAGGACGCCGTCCGCCGCAAGTACCTCGCCGAGCGGGACAAGCGCCTCCGCGCCGACGGCAACGAGCAGTACGTGCGGCTCACCGGCGAGCTGGCCGGCTACCTCACCGACCCGTACACGCCGCGGGTCGAGCGCGCGCCCAAGACCGACCACGTGACGGTGGCCTTCATCGGCGGGGGCTTCGCCGGCCTGGTCACCGGGGCCCGCCTCAAGGAGGCCGGCGTGCACGACGTGCGGATCGTGGAGAAGGGCGGGGACTTCGGCGGCACCTGGTACTGGAACCGCTACCCGGGTGCGCAGTGCGACACGGCGTCGCTGATCTACATGCCGCTCCTCGAGGAGACCGGCCACATGCCGACCGAGAAGTACGCGCACGCGCCGGAGATCCTCGAGCACTGCCAGCGCATCGGGAAGCACTACGGCCTCTACGACGACGCGCTGTTCTCCACCGAGGTCACCGACGTCCGCTGGGACGAGGCCGGGGCGCGCTGGCTGGTGCGCACCGACCGCGGCGACGCCTTCACCGCGCAGTTCCTCGCCATGGGCACCGGCCCGCTGCACGTGCCCAAGCTCCCCGGCATCCCGGGGATCCGCGACTTCCGGGGCCACAGCTTCCACACCAGCCGGTGGGACTACGCCTACACCGGCGGGGACCCGTCGGGGGCGCCGCTGGACGGGCTGGCCGACAAGCGGGTCGCGATCATCGGTACCGGGGCCACGTCGGTGCAGGCGGTACCGCACCTGGCCGGCGCGTGCGCGGAGCTCTACGTCTTCCAGCGCACGCCGTCCTCGGTCGACGTCCGCGCCAACGCCCCGCTGGACCCCGAGTGGTTCGCCTCCATCGCCACCCCGGGCTGGCAGCGGCGGTGGCTGGAGAACTTCACCGCCACCCAGACCGGCGCCGGCGACGGCGAGGACCTGGTGATGGACGGCTGGACCGACCTGGCCCGCCGGATGCGCGAGCGCGTGCTGTCGCTGCCGCCCGAGCAGCAGACCCTCGCCGGCATGCAGGCCGCCATGGAAGACGCCGACGTCGAGAAGATGGAGGAGATCCGCGCCCGGGTCGACGCCGTCGTGACCGATCCGGCCACCGCCGAGGGGCTCAAGGCCTGGTACCGGCAGCTGTGCAAGCGGCCGTGCTTCCACGACGAGTACCTCGACGCCTACAACCGGCCCGGGACGCACCTGGTGCACACCGACGGCAAGGGCGTCGAGCGGATCACCGAGACCGCCGTCGTCGCCAACGGCCGCGCCTACGAGGTCGACTGCATCATCTACGCGTCGGGCTTCGAGGTGGGCACCGAGTACACCCGCCGCGCCGGCTATGACGTGACCGGCCGGGACGGCGTCCGGCTGTCCGAGCGCTGGGCCGACGGCATGCGCACCCTGCACGGCACCCACGTGCACGGCTTCCCGAACCTGTTCGTGGTCCAGCCCACCCAGGGCGCCAACCTGATCAGCAACGTGCCGCACAACCTCACCGAGTCCGGCCGCACCATCGCCGCGATCGTGCGGCACGCCCTGGACACCGGCGCGGCCGAGGTCGAGGTGACCGCCGAGGCGGAGCAGGCCTGGGTCGACCTGCTGCTCACCCATCCCGGCCGGGGGGTGATCGGCTCGCCCGACTGCACCCCCGGCTACTACAACAACGAGGGCCAGGACGCCGGCCTGCGGGCGAAGCTCACCGTCGGGTACCCGGCCGGGGCGGCCGCGTACTTCACCTACCTGGAGGGCTGGCGGTCCTCCGGCGAGTTCGAGGGGCTGATGTTCCGGTGACCGATCTCGAGGACCTGGTCCGCAACATCGACGTCGTCGACCCGTACCCGCTGTGGCAGCAGCTGCTCGACGGCGGCCCGATCATCGCGCCCGACGAGTCGTTCGCCCTGCTGACCTCGCACGCCCACTGCGACGCGGTGCTGCGCTCGCCCCTGGTCAGCGTGGACCGGAACAACTCCACCCAGTGGCAGGAGCTCGTGGCCACGCTGTCGCCCGAGGAGCGGGAGCGCCAGGAGCGGCAGCGCAGCTTCCTGTTCCTCGACCCGCCGGACCACACCCGCCTGCGTCGCCTGGTGAGCAAGGCGTTCACGCCGCGGACCGTCGCCGAGCTGACGCCGTTCGCGGAGAAGCTCACCGAGGAGCTGCTGGACGCCGCCGTCGCGCGCGGCCGGCTCGAGGTGGTGGGCGACCTCGCCTACCCGCTGCCGGTCACCGTGATCAGCCGGATGCTCGGCGTCCCGGAGGAGGACCACCGGCGGTTCTCCGCCTGGTCGGACGTGCTGGCCAAGAGCCTCGACGACGGGCCGGCGATCGACGACACCGAGGAGTCCCGGGCCCGGCGGCACGCCGTCGACGAGTTCCGCGGCTACTTCACCGAGCTGTGCGCGCAGCGCCGCGCCGATCCGCGGGACGACCTGCTCAGCGCGCTGGTGCAGATCGAGCACGAGGGCGACCGGCTCTCGACCGACGAGCTGTTGAGCACCGCGCAGCTGCTGCTGGTCGCCGGCCACGAGACGACGGTGAACCTGATCGCCAACGGCACGCTCGCCCTGCTCCGGGACGACGACCTGCGGGCCCAGGTGGCGACCGACCCGGGATGCGCCGCCGGCGTCGTGGAGGAGGTGCTCCGCCTCGACCCGCCGGTGCAGATGACCGGGCGGATCGCCCGCGAGGACCTGGAGGTCCCGGGTGGCCGCGTGCGCGCCGGTGGTCGCGTGGTGCTGCTCATCGCCGCCGCGGGCCGGGACCCCGAGCAGCACCCGGACCCCCTGCGCCTGGACCCGACCCGCACCAGCCCGCACCTGGCGTTCAGCATCGGCTCCCACTACTGCCTGGGCGCGCCGCTGGCCCGGCTCGAGGGGCGGATCGCGCTGCAGGCGCTCGCGCGGCGCCTGGCCGGCGCGCGGTTGGGCGAGCTGACCTACAAGCCGAACCGCATCCTGCGCGGCCCGGCCCGGCTCGAGGTCCTGCTCCCCTGACCCGTCGGGCCCCGCGAACCATGCGAACTCGTGGTCATCCGTCGCTGATGGCCACGAGTTCGCATGGTTCGCCGCCGTGGGGTGCGCGCCGCTAGACCAGCGTGCGCTCGAAGAACAGCGAGTCGGCCGCCTTCGGATCGCCCGCGTACCCGCCGAACGCTGCGATCGGGGAGTAGCCGCCGGACTCGTACAGGCCGATCGCGGCGCGCTGCAGCGGCCCGGTCTCGAGCCGCAGCGTCGTCCAGCCCCGGGTGCGGGCCGCCTCCTCCAGCGCGCGCAGCACCGCCCGGCTGACCCCCCGCCGGCGCGCGGCGGGGACGACGTACATCCGCTTCACCTCGGCCGCGCCGTCGTCCAGGGCGCGCAGGGCGCCGCAGCCCAGCGGCGTGCCGTCGTCGTCCCGCGCCACCAGGACCACGGAGATGTCGGCCGCCGACGGCGGGCGCCCGGGCTCGGTCTTGCCGCCGTACAGCTCGATGATCTCGGCCTGCTGGTCGCCGGCGAGCTGCTGCACCACCGGGTGGTCCCAGGCCGCCGGCTCGATCCGCACGCGCCCATCCTGGCCGACCCGGAGAGGTAGCGTCCGCGGGGACCGTCCATGGAGGAGCGCCGTGCCCGTCGACCGCGACCTGCCCACCCCCGAGGCCGAGGACCTGCTCGCCCTCACCCGCGAGATCGCCGACGCGGAATTGGCCCCCAAGGCGGCGGCCGACGAGCGCGAGGAGCGCTTCCCCCGCGAGGTGTTCCGGCTGCTGGGCGAGGCGGGCCTGATGGGGCTGCCGTTCGGTGAGGAGGTCGGCGGCGGGGGCCAGCCCTACGAGGTCTACCTGCAGGTGGTCGAGGAGCTCGCCGCCCGCTGGGCCAGCGTGGCGCTGGGCGTCAGCGTGCACACCCTGGCCTGCTTCCCCATCGACCGGTTCGGCACCGACACCCAGCGCCGCGAGCTGCTGCCGGACATGGTGGGCGGGCAGCTGCTCGGCGCCTACTGCCTGTCGGAGGCGCACGCGGGCTCCGACGCCTCGGCGCTGCGGGCCAGCGCCCGGGCCACCGACGACGGGTGGACGGCGACGGGCGAGAAGGCGTGGGTCACCCACGGCGGCCACGCCGACTTCTACTCGACCTTCCTGCGCACCCCCGACGACGGCGAACGGGCCATCTCCTGCTTCCACCTCACCCCGGAGCTGCCCGGCTTCAGCGCGGCTCCGCCCGAGCAGAAGATGGGCCTGACCGGCTCCACGACCGCCGCGATCCGGCTCGACGGCGTCCCCGTCCCCGCCGACCGGCTCGTCGGCGAGCGCGGCCGCGGCATGCAGATCGCGCTGGCGGCGCTGGACTCCGGCCGGCTGGGCGTCAGCGCCGTCGCCGTGGGGCTGGCGCAGTCCGCGCTGGACCTCGCCGTCGGCTACGCCGTGGAGCGGGAGGCCTTCGGGCGGCCGATCGCCCAGCACCAGGGCGTGTCGTTCCTGCTGGCCGACATGGCCGCCGCCGTCGAGTCGGCGCGGGCCACCTACCTGGTCGCGGCGCGCCGCAAGGACGCCGGCAAGCCGTACTCCCGGCAGGCCAGCATCGCCAAGCTGATCGCCACCGACGCCGCCATGAAGGTGACCACCGACGCCGTCCAGGTGCTCGGCGGGGCCGGCTACACCCGCGACCACCCGGCGGAGCGGTACATGCGCGAGGCCAAGGTGATGCAGATCTTCGAGGGCACCAACCAGATCCAGCGGATGGTCATCGGCCGCTCGCTCACCGCGGACGTGGTCCCGCCCGCCGGGTGACCGGGACGGTTCCACGTGGAACCCACCGATCGGTGGACGACGGCGGCGCCGCGCGGTCCGATGCTGGGAGGCACCGTCCCCGGAGGGCCCCATGACCGAACCGCACCTGCGCGCAGCCGACGCCGACCGCACCGCCGTCGCCGACGTCCTCGGACGGCACATGTCCGCGGGGCGGTTGACCGTCGCGGAGTACGAGGAGCGACTCGGCCGCGCCTGGGCGGCGACGACCTACGGCGAGCTCGCGGAGCTGACGGCCGACCTGCCCGACGACCGGCCCGCCCCGGTCGTCGCCGCCCGGGAGGCCCGCCCGGTGCGGTGCGGCGCGCACCGGTGGCCCGGCGCGGATGCGGGCGCCTGGCGCTCGTGGGCGAGCACCGCGGCGATCGTGCTCGCCATCTGGGCGATCACCTCGCTGGCCAGCTGGCAGCTCCTCTACTTCTGGCCGATCTGGGTCATCGGCCCGTGGGGCGCGCACCTGCTGGTCCGGTCCGCCACCGGGCGGGACGACCGGGAGCGGGCGCGACCGGGCCGCTGACCGGGCAGTGCACCGCGTCACAGGCGGGCGTGGCGCGGCGTTAGCGTGACCCGGTCCGTTCCCCAGCCCCGGAGGCACGCGTGACCGCAGGCACCGATCCCGTCCGAGAGCCCGGCGAGGTGCTGTGGGCGCCGTCGGCGGAGCGGCGGGAGGCGTCGCGGCTCACCGCCTTCGCCCGCCGGCTCGAGTCCCGGTACGGGACCCGCTTCGACGACTACGACGCGCTGTGGCGCTGGTCGGTCGAGCACCTCGACGAGTTCTGGGCCGAGGTGTGGGAGTTCTTCGACGTCGCTCCGGGGACGACGTACGACGCGGTGCTGGCCGACCGGTCCATGCCGGGGGCGGTCTGGTTCCCGGGCGCGCGGCTGAACTACGCCGAGCACGTCCTGCGGCGCGGCGAGGGCCGCGGCGGGGAGACGGCGCTCGTCGCGGTCGCCGAGGACGGCACGGTCGCCGAGACGACGTGGGACGAGCTGATCGCGCAGGTCGGGGCGGTGGCGACGGCGCTGCGCAGCAGGGGCATCAGCCCCGGGGACCGCGTCGTCGGCTGCCTGCCGAACATCCCGCAGGCCGTCGTCGCCTTCCTCGCCGCGGCCAGCGTCGGCGCGATCTGGTCGGCCTGCGGGCCGGAGATCGGGCTGCAGAGCGCGATCGACCGCTTCGCCCAGCTCGAACCGGCGCTGCTCATCGCCGTCGACGGCTACCGCTTCGGCGGCCGGGAGCACGACCGGCGCGAGCTGGTCGACGACCTGGCCGCCGCGCTGCCCTCGCTGCGCGAGGTGGTGACCGTGCCCGTCCTCGGGACCCGGCCCGACGGCGAGGGCTCCCGCTGGGCGGACCTGCTCACCGAGCCCGGTGAACCCGCACCGGTCCAGCTGCCCTTCGACCACCCACTGTGGGTCGTCTACTCCTCCGGCACCACGGGGTTGCCCAAGGGCCTGGTCCACGGCCACGGCGGGATCCTGCTGATGGCGCTGGCCCAGAGCGGCCTGCAGAACGACCCGCAGCCCGGCGATCGCGGCATGTCCTACACGTCGACCACCTGGATCATGTGGAACAGCATGGTCAGCGGGCTGCTCACCGGCAGCACCGCCGTCCTCTACGACGGCAACCCGATGCACCCCTCGGTCGACCGGCTGTGGCAGCTGGCCGAGGAGCACCGGCTCACCAGCCTGGGCGTGAGCCCCGGCTACCTGCAGGCGTGCGAGAAGGCCGGGCTGCACCCGGGACGCGACCACGATCTGTCCGCGCTGCGCAGCCTCGGCGTCACCGGCTCCCCGCTGCCGGCCGGCTCGTTCCGCTGGGTGTACGACGAGCTCGGCCCGGACTTCGTGCTGCGGGTGTTCAGCGGCGGCACCGACTTCGCCGCGACGCTGGTGGGCGGCTCCCCCTGGCTGCCCGTCCACCTGGGCGAGATGTCCGGCCGGGCGCTGGGCTGCCACGTCGAGTCCTGGGACGCCGAGGGCCGGCCCCTGGTGGACGAGGTCGGCGAGCTGGTCATCCTGTCGCCGATGCCGTCGATGCCGCTGCGCATCTGGGGTGACGACGACGGCCGGCGCTACCACGACGCCTACTTCGACACCTATCCCGGCGTGTGGCGGCACGGCGACTGGCTGACCATCACCAGCCGCGGCACCTGCGTCATCTCCGGTCGCTCGGACTCCACGCTCAACCGGCACGGCGTCCGGATGGGCAGCTCGGACATCTACCAGGCGGTCGAGGCGCTGCCCGAGGTGGCCGAGGCGCTGGTCCTCGGCGTCGAGCAGCCCGACGGCGGCTACTGGCTGCCGCTGTTCGTGCGCCTGGCCGAGGGCGCGGTGCTCGACGAGGCGCTCGTCGACCGGATCCGCTCGGCCGTCCGCACGCAGGCCTCGCCCCGCCACGTCCCCGACGAGGTGATCGAGGTGCCGGCCGTCCCGCACACGACCACCGGCAAGAAGCTCGAGGTGCCGATCAAGCGGATCGTCCAGGGCGTCCCGGTCGAGAAGGCGTGCAACCTCGGCGCCGTCGACGACCCGACCGCCGTCACCTGGTTCGCCGACCTCGCGGCACGACGGCAGCCCACCGCGGGCTGACGCTGTACGCCGGCGGCGCGTTCCGGGCCCGGGATGCGCCGCCGGTGCACATCCATCCCGGAAACGGCGAAGGGCTCCCCGGATCGGGGAGCCCTTCGCGGCGTGGTGGGCAAGGGGGGAGTTGAACCCCCACGTCCTTTCGGACACACGGACCTGAACCGTGCGCGTCTGCCATTCCGCCACTTGCCCTGGCGCGCGACGACGATAGCAGCCCGGGAGAGGGCGTCCGGCCGGGGGTGGCACCGCCGCGCTCGCGCCGGTACAAGTGAGTCCGACGGCGCGCGTTGGCCGGGCCGCGACGCGCCGCCCGGCTACGATCACCGACAGCACAGACATGTCCGGGCGAGAGCGAGGGAGCGACCGTGGGTGTGCTCCAGCGCTTCGAACGGCGCCTCGAGGGCATGGTCGGCCTGGCGTTCGCGCGCCTGTTCAAGGGCAAGGTCCACCCCGCCGAGATCGCCAAGGCCCTGCAGCGCGAGGCCGACGAGCAGCGCTCGGTGGTCGGCGAGGGCCGCATCCTGGCGCCCAACGTCTACGTCGTCCGCCTCGGGAACACCGACTACGAGCACCTGGGCCAGTGGTCCGAGCAGCTCGCCGGCGAGCTCGCGGACATGGTCGCCGAGCACATCGACGACGAGGGCTACTCGATCTTCGACGCCGTCCGCGTGCACTTCGAGCTCGACGGCGACCTGCCCACCGGCGTCTTCGAGGTGTCCTCCGAGGTCGCCGACCCCTCCGCGCCGGGGCACCGCGGGGATCTCGCCTCCGCCGGTGCGCCCCCGGCCCCCGGCCACCCGCCGCTGCCCCCGCTCCCACCCCTGCGCGGGCACGCCAGCGACACCGGAAGGGGAGCCGCCCCGCCGCCGCTGCGCCCCGGCCGCTCGACCGTCGCGCACGCGCTCGTCGTCGACGGTCCGGGCACCCGGCACGAGCTGTCGCACGGCCGCAACGTCATCGGGCGGGGCACCGAGGCCGACATCCGGCTCCCCGACACGGGGGTGAGCCGCAAGCACGTCGACGTCGTCCTGGAATCCGGCGTCGCGACCGCCGAGGACCTCGGGTCCACCAACGGCACGCTGGTCAACGGCCGGCGGATCACCCGGCAGCCGCTCGCGGACGGCGACGTCATCCGCATCGGCCACTCCGTGCTGGTCTACCGACGGGACGGCGCGTGACGGGGTCGTCGAGGTCACGCATGAGCACCGCACTTCCGGGCACGGACTCGCTGATGGTGAGCGAGGTGACCGGGTGATGGCCGAGATCGTGCTGCAGGGGTTCCGCTTCGGTTTCCTGCTCCTGCTCTGGCTGTTCATCTTCGCCGCCTTCCGCGTCGTCCGGGCCGATCTGCTCGGCGGGCGCGCCGGCCGGGTGGCCTCGGTGCCGCCCCGCGCAGCCGCACCTGGTAAGAAGCGCAACGGCAAGGGACCGCGCACCCTCGTGGTCACCGCCGGCCCCCTCAGCGGCACCAAGATCACCCTCGGCGAGCAGCCGATCCTCATCGGACGGGCGGACGACTCGACCCTCGTGCTCACCGACGACTTCGCCAGCTCGCGCCACGCGCGGCTCACCAACCGCGGTGGCCAGTGGTACGTCGAGGACCTCGGCTCCACCAACGGCACCTACCTCGACCAGCAGCGCGTCCAGGGCCCGCTGCTGATCAGCCCCGGCCAGCCGATCCGCATCGGTCAGACGGCGCTGGAGCTGCGCTCATGAGCCTCGTCCTGCGCTATGCGGCGCGTTCCGACCGCGGCCTGATCCGCGGCAACAACCAGGACTCGGTCTACGCCGGGCCGCGGCTGCTCGCCGTCGCCGATGGCATGGGCGGCCACGCGGCCGGCGACGTCGCCAGCAAGGTCGTGATCGCCGCCCTGCAGCACCTGGACGACGACACCCCGTCCGGGGACATGCTGCAGGCGCTGCGCCGCGGCGTGTTCGACGGCAGCGAGCACCTGCGCGAGGTCATCCGCGACTCCCCCCAGCTCGAGGGCATGGGGACGACGCTGACCGCGATCCTCTTCGCCGGCGGACGGCTCGCGCTGTGCCACGTCGGCGACTCGCGCGCCTACCTGCTGCGCGACGGCGAGTTCACCCAGATCACCCACGACGACACGTTCGTGCAGACGCTGATCGACGACGGCCGGATCACGCCGGAAGAGGCCAACCACCACCCGCAGCGCTCGCTGCTGCTGCGCGCGCTCAACGGCCAGGAGGTCGAGCCGGACCTCTCCATGCGCGAGGCCCGCGCCGGCGACCGCTACCTGCTGTGCTCCGACGGGCTGTCGGGCGTGGTCAGCGAGGAGACCCTCGCCGACGCGCTCACCGACCCCGACCCGCAGACCACCGCCGACCGGCTGGTCGAGCTGGCGCTGCGCAGCGGCGGCCCGGACAACATCACCGTCATCGTCGCCGACGTCGTGGACGACGACGGTCGCGGCGCGCTCATGGACCCCGTCGTCGACGGTGCCGCCGGCGACTACGTCGGGCAGCGCCAGGTCGACGCCACCTCCGCGGCGGGCCGGGCGGCCCTGGCCGATCCCGCACCGCCGCCCCCACCGCCCGCACCGCCGACGGGCGGTGGCCCCTCCGCCCGCCGCCGCCCGCTGCGACTACTCCTCGGGGCGGGGATCCTCCTCGCCGTGCTCGTGGCCGGGGCGATCGGTACCTACGTCTGGGCGCTGCAGCACTGGTTCGTCGGCGTCGACGACGAGCAGGGGCAGGAGCAGGTGGCGGTCTTCCGCGGCCTGGACGTCTCGCTGCTCGGCCTGGACCTGTTCCGGGTCGACCGGGACGCCGACCTGCCCGTCGCCGACCTGACGGCGGCGGCCCGCAACCGGGTCCAGGGCGGCATCACCGCGGACGACTCCGACGACGCCGCGCGCATCGTGTCCGCGCTGCGCGACCAGCGCCTGCAGCCCTGCCCCACCGCCGAGGACGAGGAGCCCGCCGACACGGCGGCTCCGACGCCGACCCCGACGCCGAGCCCGACGCCCGGCGCCGCGCCGTCGACCCCCGCCGTGCCCGGCGCGCCGGGGAGCAGCACGCCGGAGAGCTCTACCGAATCCCGCACGTCGGCCGGGACGACGTCGTCGTCCCGGCCGGGGGTGGACTGCCGGGAGGTCGAGTGATGGCCGGACCGTCCACCGACCCCCGCGCCGCGGCCGCCCCGGGCGCCACCGTGCCCACCCGCCGCGGCACCGAGGCGCTGCTGCTGGCCTTCGCCGTCCTCCTCACGCTGGCCGCGCAGTGCATCGTCGACCTGACCGTCACCGGCTCGCTGCGCCCGGAGCTGGCCACCTTCGGCATCTGGTTCACCGCGCTGTGGACCGGAGCGCACCTCGTCGTCCGCCGGTTCGCCCCGTACGCCGATCCGCTGCTGCTGCCCTGCGTCGCCGTCCTCACCGGGTTGGGCCTGGTGATGATCCACCGGCTGGACATCGCCGACCCCGACGCCGGCTCGGACGCCCCCGTGCAGCTGCTGTGGGCGACCATCGGGCTGGTGCTGTTCGTCGCCGTGCTGCTGACCGTGCGCGACCACCGGTTGCTCTCCCGCTACGCCTACATCCTCATGCTGGTCGGCCTGGTGCTGCTGGCCATCCCCGCCGTGCTGCCGGCCTCGATCTCGGAGGTCTACGGCGCCAAGCTGTGGATCCGCGTCGCCGGCTTCTCCATCCAGCCCGGTGAGTTCGCCAAGATCTGCCTGGTCATTTTCTTCGCCGCCTACCTGGTGGACAAGCGCGACGTCCTGGCGCTGGCCAGCCGCAAGGTGATGGGGCTGGAGTTCCCCCGCGGGCGCGACCTCGGCCCGGTGATCGTCGTCTGGGTGCTGTCGATCCTGGTGCTGGTCTTCGAGCGCGACCTGGGCAGCTCGCTGCTGCTGTTCGGCATCTTCGTGGTGATGATCTACGTCGCGACCGAGCGGGCCAGCTGGGTGGTGATCGGCCTGCTGATGTTCGCCGCGGGCGCCACGCTGGCCTACAACGCCTTCGGTCACGTGCAGGCCCGCGTGGACACCTGGCTGGACCCGTTCGCCTACTACGACGGCTCGGGCTACCAGGTGGCGCAGTCGCTGTTCGGCCTGGGCACCGGCGGGCTGTTCGGCGCGGGCCTGGGCGGCGGCCGCCCCGACGCGGTGCCCATCGCCAAGAGCGACTTCATCGGCTCGGCCGTCGGCGAGGAGCTGGGCCTGTTCGGCCTGGCGGCGGTGATCATGGTCTACCTGATCCTGGTCGAGCGCGGCCTGCGCACCTCGCTGATCGTCCGCGACCCCTTCGGCAAGCTGCTGGCCGCGGGCCTGTCGTTCGCCGTGGCGTGGCAGCTGTTCGTCGTCCTCGGCGGCGTCACCGGCCTCCTGCCGCTGACCGGTCTCACCACCCCGTTCCTCGCCTACGGTGGCTCGTCGCTGGTCGCCAACTTCGGCCTGGTGGCGCTGCTGGTCCGGATCAGCGACGCCGCCCGCCGCCCGGCCACCCCGCACGTGGCCCCCCAGCGGCTCACCGATGCGCCGACGGAGGTGGTGCAGCCGTGAACGCACCCCTGCGCCGCGTGGCGATCAGCGTCCTGGTGCTCTTCACGCTACTGATCCTCAACATCAACTACATCCAGGTGGTGCGCTCGGACGAGCTGCGCGACGACCGGCGCAACACCCGCGTCCTCGCTGACGAGTACTCGCGGGAGCGCGGTGCGATCGTCGTCGACGGCGAGCCGATCGCCTTGTCGGTGCCCACGAACGACCGGCTGAAGTACCTGCGCCAGTACCCGCAGGGCGGCCTGTACGCGGCCGTGACCGGCTACTACTCGGTAATCTTCGGCGCCCGGGGCATCGAGGAGGCCGAGAACGCGCTGCTCGCCGGCACCGACGACCGCCTCTTCGTGCGCCGCATCTCCGACCTGTTCACCGGCCGCGACCCCTCCGGTGGCGACGTCGTCCTCACGCTCGACCCGGCTGTCCAGCAGGCCGCCATGGCCGGCCTCGAGGGTCAGGTGGGCGCGGTCGTGGCCCTGGACCCCTCGACCGGCGCCGTCCTGGGTCTGGCCAGCACGCCCACCTACGACCCCAGTGCGCTGGCCGGCCACGACCTGGACGCGGTGCGGGACGCCTCCGCGGCACTCGAGGCCGCCGACCCTGACCCGACCATCAACCAGGCCATCGGCCAGCGCTACGCGCCGGGCTCGATCTTCAAGGTGATCGTCTCGGCGGCGGCGCTCGAGGACGGCTACACGCCGGAATCCGTGGTGCCGGCGCCCCAGGTCTTCGACCTGCCCCAGTCCAGCGGGGTGCTGCGCAACTTCGGCGACTCCGCGTGCGATCCCAGCGGCCAGCAGACGCTGATCCGCGCGCTGACCATCTCCTGCAACACCGCCTTCGCCCAGCTCGGCATCGACCTGGGTGAGGACGCGGTCCGCGAGATGGCCGAGGGGTTCGGCTTCGACCGGGACGACCTGGACATCCCGATGGCCGTGGAGACGAGCACGCTCGGGGAGATCGAGAACGGTGACGAGCTGGCCAGGACCTCGATCGGTCAGCAGAGCGTGCAGGTCACGCCGATGCAGGCCGCGATGATCGCCGCCGCCGTCGCCAACGACGGCACGCTGATGAAGCCCTACCTGGTCGACCAGCTCCTCGCCCCCGACCTCACCGTCATCGACGAGACCGACCCCGAGGTCTACAGCGAGCCGTTCTCGACCGAGGTGGCCGACGGGCTCACCGAGATGATGAACAGCGTGGTGGCCAACGGCTCCGGCCGGAACGCACGGATCAGCGGCGTCCAGGTGGCCGGGAAGACCGGGACGGCGGAGAACGAGGGCCCCGACCACAACTGGTTCATCGGGTTCGCGCCGGCCGACGACCCGCAGATCGCCGTCGCCGTGTTCGTCCGCAACGGTGGGGGTACCGGCGGCGACACGTCGGCACCGATCGCCCGCTCGGTGATCCAGGCCTACCTCGACGGGCAGGAGGGCCGATGACGCTGGCCACCGGCAGCCTGCTCGCGGGCCGCTACGAGATCACCGCCCCGATCGCCGTGGGCGGCATGGGCGAGGTCTGGAAGGCCCGCGACCAGGTGCTCGACCGCGTCGTCGCGGCCAAGGTGCTCAAGAGCGAGTACACCGACGACCCGAGCTTCCTGGCCCGCTTCCGCAACGAGGCCCGGCACACCGCGGCGCTGTCGCACCCCAACATCGCCTCCGTCTACGACTACGGCGAGACCGTCGACGACACGGGCACCAAGAAGCTCGCCTTCCTGGTCATGGAGTACGTCGAGGGCCAGCCGCTGGTGACGATCCTCCACGAGGAGGGGAAGCTGCCGGTCGACTGGACGCTGCACGTGCTCGAGCAGGCCGCCGACGGGCTGTCGGCCGCGCACCGGGCCGGCGTGGTGCACCGCGACATCAAGCCGGGCAACCTCATGGTCCGTCCCGACGGCGTCGTGAAGCTCACCGACTTCGGCATCGCCCAGGCCCGCGACGCCACGCCGCTCACCCGCACCGGCATGGTCGTGGGCACCGCCCAGTACCTCTCCCCGGAGCAGGCCCAGGGCATGGAGGTCAACGCCGCCTCCGACGTCTACTCCCTCGGCATCGTCGCCTACGAGTGCCTCACCGGGGGCCGGCCGTTCGACGGCACCTCCCAGGTGGCCATCGCGCTGGCGCACATCAACCGCCAGCCGCCGCCGCTGCCGCCCGAGATCCCGCCGGCGGTCCGCCTGCTGGTCGAGCGGGCGCTGGCCAAGGATCCCGCCGACCGGTTCCCCGACGGCGGCGCCTTCGCCGACGCCGTCCGCCGGGTGTCCGCCGGCGGCACACCGACGCCCCTCGCCGCGCCGGTGGGGCCGGTCACCGCGCCGACCCAGGTCGTCGGCGACTCCCTGGCCGACGGACGGACGACGGTCCTCGCCGCCCAGACCGGAGCGCTGACCGGCACCCGGGCCCTCGCCCCCGCGACCGGACCGGCCGGGCCGATGCCCCCGCTGCAGGCGCCCGAGGACGACGACGACTGGCTGGCCGACGACCCCGCCCCGGCCCCGGCGAAGCGCCGCCGCTGGGCGTGGCTGCTGGCGGGGCTGCTCCTGCTGCTGCTCGTCGGTGGCGGGCTCTTCCTGCTGCTCGGCCAGGGCGACGAGAGCGACGGCGGCGACACCGCGAGCCCGACCACCACGTCGACCCCCACGGACCCGACCGCGGCCGGCGTGGCCATCGGCCCGGCCAGCGACTACGTCGGCCGCGACGCCGACGACGTGGAGACCGAGCTGGAGGCGCTGGGCCTCCAGGTCGAGCAGGTGGCGGCCGACGACGAGACGCTCGCCGGGCTGGGCCTCGACCTGGACGAGAACGCCGTCGCCGACGTCGATCCGGCCGGCACGACCGTGCCCGCAGGTTCGGAGATCACCCTGACCGTCGCCGAGGACGGCTGGACCGTCGAGGAGGAGGACCCGGAGCCGACACAGACGCCGTCGGAGGAGCCGGAGCCCACCACGCCGACCACCACCGAAGCACCGACCACGACGTCGTCGTCCTCCTCGTCGTCGTCCAGCACGTCGACGTCGACGAGCACGTCGACGTCCACGGCTCCGACGACGACGACGCAGTCCGGCACGACGGCTCCTCTCCCCTCGGAGACCGAGGAGCCGCCGCCCGTCGACTCTCCGCAGGCCGACGGTGCGGACAGCGCTGAGGCCGGTGCTGCGGGTGTGACCGGGTGAGCTGGTGCACCTCCGCCGGTTCCCGGGGAACGTGCCGTCCCACGGTTAGGCTCGCCGTCGACATGCTGCCCGCAGCGGGCTCCGGCTGCTGCGCGCGCTCCGCGGTCCGTCCCCGGACGACGCACGCTCCCGTTCGAGAGGACCACCGATGACCACGCCGCAGGTGCTCGGCGAGCGCTACGAGATCGGCGGGGTGCTCGGCCGCGGGGGCATGGCCGAGGTGCACCTGGGCCGCGACCTCCGGCTCGGCCGCGAGGTGGCGGTGAAGGTGCTGCGCAGCGACCTCGCGCGGGACCCCTCCTTCCAGGTCCGCTTCCGCCGCGAGGCGCAGGCCTCGGCCTCGCTCAACCACCCCGCGATCGTGGCGGTGTACGACACCGGCGAGGACCGCACCCCGCTGGGCGCGACGCCCTACATCGTCATGGAGTACGTCGAGGGCGAGACGCTGCGCGACGTGCTGCGGCGCGAGGGGCACCTCTCCCCCGAGCGCGCCATGACGCTGGCCGCCGACATCTGCGGTGCCCTGGACTTCAGCCACCGCAACGGCATCGTGCACCGCGACGTGAAGCCCGGGAACGTGATGATCACGCCCCAGGGCACCGTCAAGGTGATGGACTTCGGCATCGCCCGGGCGGTGTCGGACTCCGCGGCCACCATGACGTCCACCGCCGCCGTCATCGGGACCGCGCAGTACCTCTCCCCCGAGCAGGCCCGCGGCGAGAGCGTCGACGCCCGCTCCGACGTCTACTCGCTGGGCTGCATGCTCTACGAGCTGGCCACCGGCGCCCCGCCGTTCACCGGCGACTCCCCCGTCTCCGTGGCCTACCAGCACGTGCGCGAGGACCCGCGGCTGCCGTCGTCGATCAACCCGGAGATCCCCCCCGAGCTGGACGCCATCCTGCTCAAGGCCATGAGCAAGAACCCGGCCAACCGGTACCAGTCGGCCGCGGACATGCGCAACGACCTGCTCCGGGCCCTGGCCGGGCAGCGGGTCGAGGCGACGCCGGTCATGGGGGACGCCGAGAAGACCGCCATCATCGGCGCCGCCCCGGCCGGCTACGGCGACTGGGACGACGAGGACGAGCAGGCCCGCCGCCGCAAGCGCCGGATCATCATCGCCGTCGCCTCGGTGCTCGCCGTCCTGCTCCTGGGCGGAGCGGTCATCGCGGCGCTGAACATGGGTGGGGACGACCCGGAGCAGACGGTCGCCACCCAGGTCCAGGTGCCCCCGCTGCAGAACCAGCCGGAGGCGGCGGCCCGCGAGGCGATCACCGCCGCCGGCCTCGAGGTCGGCGAGGTCACGACGCGCGAGACGACCGACAGCGCCCAGGAGGGCACGGTCCTGGACAGCAACCCGGGCAGCGGCGCCCAGGTGGACGAGGGCACCGCCGTGGACCTGGTCGTCGGCATCGCGCCGGACACCGTGCTGATGCCGAACATCGTCGGCCTGGACGAGGAGCGGGCCCGCGAGCAGCTGGCCCAGGCGAACTTCAACGGGACGATCGACACCCGCCAGGAGGACTCCCTCCAGGAGGCCGGCACGGTCGCCGCGGTGTCGCCCGACGAGGGGCAGCCGGTCGACCCGGACGGCCGGATCACGCTCAGCATCTCCACCGGCTCGATCGAGCTGCCCGACGTCACGACCCGCACCGAGGCCGATGCCCGCGGCGTGCTCACCGACGCCGGCTTCCGGGACTCGCAGATCAGCACGGAGGAGGTCGACTCCGAGCAGCCGCCCGGCACGGTGGTGGCCACCACCCCCGGTGCGGGCAGCGACGCCTCGGCCGACACCCGGATCGTGCTGCAGCTCTCCGGCGGGCCGGCCGAGCCCGAGACGATCGCGGTGCCCTCGGTGACGCCGGGCGCGCCCGCGACCGCGGCCCTCACGTCGCTGCGGAACGCCGGCTTCACCAACATCGCCGTGCTGGACGAGGACGGCGCGGAGGCCTCGCCGACGGATGCGACGGCCGTCGGCACGGAGCCCGGCGCCAACACCGAGCTGCAGCCGGACGACCGGCTGGTGCTCGTCGTGCGGCCGAACACCCCCGCGAGCGACGGGAGCACCGACGGCGAGGGCTCCTCGGGGCAGAACTGATCCGTCCGGTCATCACGACGAAGGGCTCCTCCCGATCCGGGAGGAGCCCTTCGTCGTCCGTGCGGGTGCGCCGTCAGGCGGTGGCCACGTTGAGCCGTTCGGCGGCCGCCGAGGCCGCCTCGAGGGCCGCCGGGTCCGGCGCCAGGCCGCAGGTGGCCAGCCAGGTGGCCAGCATGCGGTGGCCGCCCTCGGTGAGCACCGACTCCGGGTGGAACTGGACGCCTTCGATCGGCAGCTCGCGGTGGCGCAGCGCCATCACGATCCCCGACGGCGTGTGCCCGGTGACCTCCAGCTCGGCCGGCACCGAGGCGGCGTCGACGGCCAGCGAGTGGTACCTCGTGGCGGTGAACGGCGAGGGCAGGCCCGCCAGCACCCCGGTGCCCTCGTGCACGACCTGGCTGGTCTTCCCGTGCAGCAGCTCCGGCGCGCGGACGACCTCGCCGCCGAAGGCCTCCGCGATCGCCTGGTGGCCCAGGCACACCCCGAGCACCGGCACACCCCGGTCGGCGGCGGCGTGCACCATCGGCACGGTCACGCCCGCGTCCGCGGGGGTCCCGGGGCCGGGGGAGAGCAGCACCCCGGCGACGTCGAGGTCGGCCAGCTCGTCGACGGTGACGGCGTCGTTGCGGCGCACGATGCAGCGGACGCCCAGCTGGCCCAGGTACTGCACCAGGTTGTAGACGAAGCTGTCGAAGTTGTCGACGACGAGGACGGGCCGCTCGGCGGCGGTCCCGGTCGGGTGGCTCTCGGCGGGCACGGATCTCCCGGGGTGGTCGGCTCGGTCGCGCGCTGCGGCTCAGCCCACGACGGCGTGCTGCAGCGTCAGAGGGCCATCGTAGGCGGACAGCTCGAGCTCGGGCCGCTCGCTCACCTCGTAGGTGAGGCCGTAGGCGTCCACGACCTCGCGGAAGACGGCGATCTGCGGGGAGGCGTCCAGCTGCTGACGGGCCGCCGCGGAGTCGACCACGGCCCGGACCACGAACGGCGGGGAGTAGGTGCGGCCCTGCAGCAGCAGGGTGTTGCCCACGCACCGGACGGCGCTGGTGGTGATCAGCCGCTGGTCCATGACGGTCACCCCGCTCGCGCCGGCCGCCCACAGGGCGTTGACCACCGCCTGCACGTCGGACTGGTGGATGACCAGGTCGTCGGGGCGGGCGTTGCCCGGCAGGGTGCCGTCGGGCCGGCGCGGGGCGTCGTCCAGCACGATCTCCAGGCCGGCGCCCTCCACGGGCGCGAGGCCGGCGGCCGGCACGCCCCGCTCGCCGGCGCTCTGGGCCTCGGCGACGGCGCCGTCCCGGGCGGCGGCCTGCTCGGTCAGCAGCTCCGAGCGCCGCTGCAGCTCGGCCAGCCGCTGCTCCTGGGCGGCGATGGCGTCGTCGCGCTCGCGGATGAGGCCGGAGAGCTCGGTGACCTCGCCGGCGCGCAGATCGGTGCCCTGGGCCGTGCGCCCGGAGGTGGCGAACAGCAGCCCGGCGGCCAGCGCCACGACGGGCACCAGGGCCCCCCAGGCCGACGGTCGAGCCACGGGCACCTCCGGTGTCTCGGAACGGACGACGACGGGCGTGGCGGCCGTTCCAGGGGCCTCCGCCACCGTGGCGACGCCGTCGTGCTCCGCCCACAGCCTAGGCTGGGCGGCGTCTCGGCCGGTGAGGACGCACCCGGCCACCCGGAGGGAGCAGTCACGTGCCCAAGTCGAAGGTGCGCAAGAAGTCGGTCTACACCCCGCCCGAGGGCGTGCTGCAGGCCCGGTCGGCGGAGCAGGCCCGCCACGCCCAGCCCAGCCCCCGCTGGTACGTCGCCCTCATGGTCGCCCTGCTGCTGGTCGGCCTGCTGTGGATCGTCGTCTACTACATCGCCGGCGACGACATCCCGTTCATGGTCTCGCTGTCCGCCTGGAACTTCGCCATCGGCTTCGGCCTGATGGTGGCCGGCCTGGTCATGTCGATGCGCTGGCGCTGAGCGCAGGAGCGCAGAAGGCCCTCGTCCCGCTCGGGACGGGGGCCTTTCGCGTTCCCGGCCCCTTGTGCACAGCCGCCGACCGTCGTCCACAGGTCGACATGACGCCCTGCCCCCAGGGTTGTCCACGGGATGTGGAGGGACGGGACCAATCCGTACCGCTCTGACCTGCGCATTCACCGGCGATGGGACGCATGTGACACGGCGGCCATCGGCGTAACTACACCTGTGTGAGTCTGTCCCCAGCTGTGCACACCGCTGTGGACGAGTCGACATGTCCGCCGCCGGGAGACGGTCGTTCCACGGCCCTACTCCCGGTCTGACCTGCGACGACGCCTCGTCCACACCCCCTGGGACGACGACGGCCCCCGACACCGCGAGGCGTCGGGGGCCGTGTGCCCGGCGGTCCCTGGGGACCGCCGTCGTGCAGCGGGGGTCGTGGATCAGGCGTCGACGAGCTCCAGGATGGTGGCGTTGGCCATGCCGCCGCCCTCGCACATCGTCTGCAGGCCGTAGCGGCTGCCGGTGGCGCGCATCCGGTGGATGAGCGTCGTCATCAGGCGGGCGCCCGAGCCACCCAGCGGGTGTCCGAGGGCGATGGCGCCGCCGTTCGGGTTGAGCCGGTCGGGGTCGGCGCCGGTCTCGGCCAGCCACGCCATGGGCACCGGGGCGAACGCCTCGTTGACCTCGTAGACGCCGATGTCGTCGATCGACAGGCCCGAGCGGTCCAGCACCTTCTTCGTCGCCGGGATGGGCGCGGTGAGCATGATGACCGGGTCGTCGCCGGCCATGACCGTGGTGTGGATGCGGACCAGCGGGGTGAGCCCCAGTTCGCGGGCCTTCTCGCTGGTGGTGACCAGCACCGCCGCGGAACCGTCGGAGATCTGGCTGGCGTTGCCGGCGCTGATCACGCCGTTC
Source organism: Blastococcus sp. TF02-09 (assembly GCF_003319105.1). GTDB lineage: Bacteria > Actinomycetota > Actinomycetes > Mycobacteriales > Geodermatophilaceae > Blastococcus. The sequence continues at coordinate 76,738 of NZ_QOHH01000010.1, forward strand.
TCCTTGAACGGCGTCTTCAGGGAGGCGAGCTTCTCCAGCGTGCCGCCGGGGCGGATGCCCTCGTCGGCGCTGACCAGGCCCTCGGGGGCCAGGAACGGGGCGATCTCCTCCTCGAAGGCGCCGTCGGCCTGCGCCTTGGCGGCCTTCTCGTGCGAGCCGAGGGAGAACTCGTCGAGCTGCGTGCGGGAGAAGCCCCAGCGCTCGGCGATCATCTCGGCGCCGACGCCCTGGTTGATCTGGACGCCGTTGTAGCGCTCGGCGAACTTCGGGCCCATCGGGCGGCCGGCGCCGGCGGCGGGGTTGCTGGCCGAGCCCATGGGCACGCGGCTCATCGACTCCACGCCACCGGCGACGACGACGTCGGCCTGGCCGCTGATGACGGTGGCCGCGGCGAAGGCCACGGACTGCTGGGAGGAGCCGCACTGGCGGTCGACCGTGGTGCCGGGGACGGCCTCCGGCCAGCCGGCGGCGAGGACGGCGTTGCGGGCGATGTTGAAGGTCTGCTCGCCGACCTGGCTGACGCAGCCCCAGATGACGTCCTCGACCACGGCCGGGTCGATGCCCGTCCGCTCGACCAGGCTGCTGAGCACGTGCGCGGAGAGGTCGACGGGGTGCACGCCCGACAGCCCCCCGCCCCGCTTGCCCACCGGCGTGCGTACGGCGGCACAGATGACGGCATCCCGCATGGAACTGCTCCTCAGTGACGGTTCCGGGCGAGGCCAAACGGTCCGCCCTGACTGTCATCGTATGACCTGGGCCTTGTCTGGCAAGGTCCCCCCGTGACGTGGAGCACCCGGATGACGGAGACAGCGCTGTCCGCGGCGATGGGCCTGCTCTTCGCCGCCGGTGTCGCCGTCGTCGTCGATGCCCCCGGCCGGATCCTGCTGGGCCTGGGGGCCGCGCTGTTCCTGGCCCAGACCGCGCGGGACCTGGTGCTGCGGCCACGGCTGTCGGCCGGCCCGGACGGCGTCCGGGTCCGCCGCGTCGCCGGCGGGGTGCACCTGCCGTGGGGACCGCTGCGCATCGGCGTCCGGGAGACCCGGCGGCTGGGCCTGCGGACGCCGACGCTGGAGCTGGACACCGCCTCGGGCCCCGACGACGAGGGCGTGCTCGTGGTGCTGGGCCGCCGCGACCTGGGGGCCGAACCGGCGGCGGTGGCCCGCCGGCTGCGCGAGCTCGATCCGCGCGCCTAGAGGTTGAGCACCGTCAGCGTCGGCACGGTCAGCGACACCAGGAGCAGCGCGACGGCCAGGAGGGCCAGGGCCGGCACCTGCAGCTGGGCCCGGCGTCGGAGCAGGACCAGCACCCCGCCGGCGAGCGCCCCGGCCAGCAGGCCGCCCAGGTGCCCGAGCAGCGAGATGCCGGGCAGGAAGCTGATGACCACGTTGATGGCCAGGAGGGTGAGCAGGCCGCGGACGTCCTGCCGGCCGGCCAGCATGAGCACGCCCAGGGCGCCGAGCAGGCCGTAGATCGCCGCCGAGGCGCCGGCGACGACGACGCGGGGGTCACCCAGCAGCTGGATGGCCACCGCCCCGCCGAGCGCGGAGGTCAGGTAGACCGCGAGGTAGCGGGCCCAGCCCAGCTGGCGTTCAAGCTCGGAGCCGAAGAGCAGCAGCGCCAGCATGTTCATGACCAGGTGCAGCGGGCCGATGTGCAGGAAGGCCGCGGTGAGGACCCGCCACCACTCGTCCAGGAAGTAGACGCCGGCCGGCCACTGGGCGAGCTCGACGAAGACGGCGGAGCGCTGGTTGTCGGCGGGTGAGTTGCCGGCCGAGACCGCCGACACCGCGGTGACGACGAACATCGCCACGTTGAGCGCGATGAGCCCCAGGGTCACGACGCCCCAGCGCCGTCCCGCCGTCCGCAGGCCGTTGCTGCGCACCCTGCGCACGCCGGCGTTCCCCTCCCGGACGCACTCCGGGCACTGGAAGCCGACCGAGGCCGGGATCATGCACTCCGGGCAGATGGGTCGTCCGCAGCGCGTGCAGGAGATCCCCGTGGGCCGGTCGGGGTGCCGGTAGCACGTGGCGGGCAGGGGCGCCGGCTGGTCCGCCCGGCCGGCGCCCCCGTCGTCCGGGGTGGTGCTCAGCTGCGCTGCACCTCGACGGACTCGATGACGACGTCCTCGACGGGACGGTCGCCGCGGCCGGTGGGGGTGGCGGCGATGCGGTCGACGACGTCGCGGCTGGCCTGGTCGGCCACCTCACCGAAGATCGTGTGCTTGCGGTTCAGGTGCGGGGTCGGGCCGACGGTGATGAAGAACTGCGAGCCGTTGGTGCCCGGGCCGGCGTTGGCCATGGCCAGCAGGTAGGGGCGGTCGAAGGACAGCTCGGGGTGGAACTCGTCGCCGAACTGGTAGCCGGGGCCACCGAAGCCCTGACCGAGCGGGTCGCCGCCCTGGATCATGAAGCCGGAGATGACCCGGTGGAAGATCGTGCCGTCGTAGAGCTTGTCGGTGGTCTTCTGGCGCGTCTCGGGGTGCGTCCACTCGCGGGCGCCCTCGGCGAGGTCGGCGAAGTTCGCGACCGTCTTGGGCGCGTGGTCGGGGAACAGGTCGACGGTGATGTCGCCGTGGTTGGTGTGCAGGACCGCGCGGCGGGCGGGAGTCGATTCAGTCACGCCCCCACTCTCCCACTGCCGGGGCGGCGGTGAGGAAGCGGCGGTGGATCAGTCGCCGGTGCAGGGCGCCGAGAGGTCCCCGTGGAACGCCAGGACGAGCGGGGCGCCGGTGCAGACGGTGCTCCGCCCAGGCTCGAGCGCGGTGGCCTCGGTGCCGCCGGCCGGCGAGTGCGCCGACAGCAGGGACTCGAGCAGACCGGGGCCGGTGACGCGGTCGACCCGGGTGTCGTCGGGGTCGAGGTCGTTCATCTCGGCGGCGTACCGGTAGGCCTCCTCCCGGCCCAGGACGCGGTCGACCAGGCCCAGGTCGGCGGCGGTCTGGCCGTCGAAGACGAAGGCCCCGAGCTCGTCCACGACCGTCTGCGCGGGGATGCCGCGGGCCTTGGAGACCCACTCGACGAACTCCGCGTACTCGCGGTCCAAGCCGCCGCCGAGCACGGCGCGCTCCTCCGGGGTCATGTCGCGGTAGGGGTTGCCCAGGTCCTTGCCGCGGCCGCGGGACAGGTACTCCTCGGTGATGCCGCCCTCGGTGGTCACGCCCTGGTCCAGCAGCGTGCCGGGCAGGCCCGTGACGTCGCGGAAGCGCTGGAAGGGCCCCATGACCACGCCGATGCTGCCGACGAGGCTGCCGTGGTCGGCGACGATCTGGTCGGCCCCGGCCATGGCGTACACGCCGCCCGAGGCCGACAGCCCCTGGACGTGCGCCATCACCTGGTGCCCGGTGCGCTCCTGGTACCGCTCGACGGCGTCGGCGATGGCGCGCGAGCCGTAGATGGTGCCGCCGGGGGTGTTCATCTCGAGGATGAGCCCGTTGGCGTCGTCGGCGTCCAGGTCGTCGATGGTGTCGGCGATCTCGTAGCCGTAGGTGGAGCCGCCGAAGGTCGCGCCGTCGCTCTCCCCGCCCAGGATCACGCCGGTGACCGGGATGGACAGCAGCCGCCCCTCGGCCGTCTCCTCGCCCCAGACCGTCTCGGTGACGGGGCCGGACGAGTCGGCGTCCCCGGCGCCGGACGCCAGCCCGACGAGGGCCAGCACCAGGACCACGGTGCTGCCGATACCGACGACGGCCAGGCCGATGCCGGCGCCGAGGCTCGCGCCGAAACCGAGACCGAACCCGCGCTTGAACGCGCCGGGCGGGCGCACGTAGGGCGGGGGCGGGGGCGGCGGACGCCAGCCGGGCGGCGGGCCGAGCGGTGGACCACCGGGGGGCTGGGCTCCGGGCGGCTGGGCTCCGGGCGGGATCGCACCGGTGGGGAGCCCTCCGGGCGGGGGTGGCGAAGCGGGTACCGGCTGGTCGGTGCTCACGTCTGGCCTCCCGATCGAAGTGTGGAGACGAGGGGAATCGAACCCCTAACCCCCGCCTTGCAAAGGCGGTGCTCTGCCAATTGAGCTACGTCCCCGGTGGGGCCGGAGCCCCGGGGTGGATCAGCGTGCTGTGGGGGTGCTGACGGCCTGCGGACCGCTGGTGGCCTCGCGCCAGAGATCGGCCTCGGCCTTGCCGCCCGAACGGCGGCGGACGGCGGCCACGGCGCCCACGGCCGCTGCGACCATCGCCAGCTTCTTCAGCACGCGGATGACCTCCTGGCGATGGATGCACCGGAGGCACCGGCACACGGGTGGGCCTGGGAGGACTTGAACCTCCGGCCTCATCCTTATCAGGGATGCGCTCTAACCGCCTGAGCTACAGGCCCGTGAACCTCGGACAGCGTACCTGGACCGACGAGGACTACCGGAGGGGGGTCCCTCCTCAGTCCCGCTCGGAGAGGGTGACCTCCAGGCCGCCGACGAGGTCGGAGCACATGTTGTAGATGAACGTGCCCACGGTGCACAGCGCCGTGAGCAGCACGACGTTGATGGCGCCGATGACGGCGGCCCCACCGAAGACGACGCCCGGGGTCAGCACCTCGCTGCCGGTGCCCTCGCCGTCCTCGGTGCCCAGCTGGCCGAACAGCTCGTTGACGGTGTCGAAGACGCCGAGCCCGTTGAGCACCAGGTACAACACGCCGACGGCGACCATCCAGATGAAGAACAGCGCGATCGACAGGACCAGCGAGATCTTCAGCGCCGACCAGGTGTCGATGTGCCGCAGCTGCAGCCGGGCCCGCCGCGGCCCACGGCCGGAGGGCCGCCCCGGGCGGTTCCGGGCCGCGCCGGCCTGCGCCGGTCCGCCGGCCGGGGCCTCACCGGCCGGCGCGCTGCCGCGCGTGGGGGGCACGGCGACCGGCGGAGCGGACGCCGTGGGAGCAACCACCGGCGGAGCGGACGGCGGCGGGCCGGCGGGGGCGCCGGCGGCGCGCTGCGCTCCGGTCGTGGGGATCGCCTGCGGGCCGGTCGGGATGGCCTGGGTCCCGGTGGTGGGGATCGCCTGCGTGCCGGTCGGGATGGCCTGGATCCCGGTAGTCGGGATGGCCTGCGTTCCCGTCGCGGGCGCCGACGGGGCGTCGGCGGCCGGTGCACCGGGCGCGGCCGGCTGCGCAGCCGTGGCCGGGGCGGACTGCGCTCCGGGGATGGCGTGCGTCCCGGTGTCGGTGGGTTCCGGCTGCGCCGTCGCGCCGCCGGCGGCCTTGCCGCTACCGCTGCGGGACCCGGTGCGCACCGAACCCTGTGGCCGGTCGCTCATGCCAGTCTCCCCATCGCCTGCGGTACGGACCGCTCTGTCGCGACCGACACCCGGGCAGCGCGCGTGCGCGCCCGGGGGCCGATCAGATCGTCACCAGGTGTCACCCTAGGCCGACGGCTCGTCGTTGTCCGTCGTACGGGCGATCGCCACGATCGACACGTCCTCGGGCAAGTTCATGAGCTTGACGCCCATGGTCGCGCGATCCTTGTTGTGCCGCACCCCGTTGACCGGCGTCCGGATGACGCCGCCCCCGGAGGTGATGGCGTACAGCTCGTCCCCGAGGGTGACCGCGAGCGCGCCGACGAGCGCACCCTTGCGGGCCTTCGGGTCGGCCGTGAGCACGCCCTTCCCGCCGCGGCCCTGGTTCGGGTAGTTCTCGATCCCGGTGCGCTTGGCGTACCCGCGCTCGGTGGCCACGAGCACGTCGACGCCCTCCTGCACGACGATCATCGACAGCAGCCGGTCGTCCTCGCCCAGCGAGATCCCGCGGACGCCCTCCGTCGCCCGGCCCATGGGGCGCAGCGCGGAGTCGTCGGCGGTGAACCGGATGGACATCGCTTTGCGGGTGACCAGCAGCAGGTCGGAGTCGCTGTCGATGAGCGAGGCCCCGACCAGCTCGTCGCCATCGCGCAGGTTGATGGCGATGACGCCGCCCTGGCGGGGGGAGTCGAAGTCGGTCAGCCGGGTCTTCTTCACCTGACCCCGGGCGGTGGCCAGGACCAGGAACGGGGCGACCGTGTAGTCCTTGATCTGCATGACCTGGGCGATCTTCTCGTCCGGCTGGAACGCGAGGATGTTCGCCACGTGCTGGCCGCGGGCGGTGCGGTTGGCCTCGGGCAGCTCGTAGGCCTTGGAGCGGTAGACCCGGCCCTTGTTGGTGAAGAACAGGATCCAGTCGTGGGTGGAGCCCACGAAGAAGTGGTCGACGATGTCGTCCTGCTTCAGCGCCGCGCCCATCACGCCCTTGCCGCCACGGCGTTGCGAGCGGTAGAGGTCGCTCTTCGTCCGCTTGGCGTACCCGGTGCGGGTGATGGTGACGACGACCTCCTCCTCCGCGATGAGGTCCTCCATCGACACGTCGCCCTCGTTCGCGACGAACTGCGTGCGGCGGTCGTCGCCGTACTTCGCCACGATCTCGGCCAGCTCGTCGCGGACGATCTGCCGCTGCCGCTCCGGGGAGTCGAGGATGGCCTGCAGGTCGGCGATGCGGGCCTCGATCTCGGCCAGCTCGTCCATGATCCGCTGGCGCTCGAGCGCGGCCAGGCGGCGCAGCTGGAGGTCCAGGATCGCGACGGCCTGGATCTCGTCGACGTCGAGGAGCTCCATCAGCCCGGAGCGCGCCTCCTCGGCCGAGGGGCTGCGGCGGATGAGGGCGATGACCTCGTCGAGCTGGTCGAGCGCCTTCGCGTAGCCGCGCAGGATGTGCGCGCGCTCCTCGGCCTTGCGCAGCCGGTAGCGGGTCCGCCGCTGGATGACCTCGATCTGGTGGTTGACCCAGTTGCGCACCAGCTCGTCGAGCCGCAGCGTCCGCGGGACGCCGTCGACGATGGAGAGCATGTTGCAGCCGAAGGAGGTCTGCAGCTGGGTGTGCTTGTAGAGGTTGTTCAGCACGACCTTGGCGACGGCGTCGCGGCGCAGAGTGATGACCAGCCGGCGTCCCACCCGGTCGCTGGACTCGTCGGCGATCTCGCTGATGCCCTGCAGCCGGCCTTCCTTGACCAGCTCGGCGATGTTCTCGGCGAGGTTGTCCGGGTTGACCTGGTAGGGCAGCTCGGTGACGACGAGCTGCACGCGGCCGCGCGAGTCCTCCTCGACGGTGACGACGGCGCGCATGCGCACCGAGCCCCGGCCGGTGCGGTAGGCGTCCTCGATGCCCTCGCGGCCGACGATGAGGCCGTGGGTCGGGAAGTCCGGGCCCTTGATCCGCTCCATGCACGCGGTGAGCGCCTCTTCGGCCTCGGCCTCGGGGTTGTCGAGCATCCAGAAGACGGCCTCGGCCACCTCGCGCAGGTTGTGCGGCGGCATGTTCGTGGCCATGCCGACGGCGATCCCGGCGGAGCCGTTGATCAGCAGGTTCGGGATGCGCGAGGGCAGGACGACGGGCTCCTGCGTGCGGCCGTCGTAATTGCCCTGAAAGTCGACGGTCTCCTCGTCGATGCCGGCCAGCATCTCCATGGCCAGCGGGGTGAGCCGGCACTCGGTGTACCGCATGGCCGCGGCCGGGTCGTTGCCCGGCGAGCCGAAGTTGCCCTGGCCGTCGATCAGCGGGTAGCGCATCGACCAGGGCTGGGCCAGCCGGACGAGGGCGTCGTAGATCGCCGAGTCGCCGTGGGGGTGGTAGTTACCCATGACCTCGGCGACCGGGCGGGCGCACTTGACGTACCCGCGGTCGGGGCGGAAGCCCTGGTCGTACATGGCGAACAGCACGCGGCGGTGCACCGGCTTGAGGCCGTCGCGGACCTCGGGCAGGGCGCGGCCGACGATGACCGACATCGCGTAGTCGATGTAGCTGCGCTGCATCTCCTGCTGGAGATCGACCGCTTCGACGCGGTCGCGGGAGGGGGTCTCGGTCACGGTTCAGGTCTCCACAAGTCGATACACAGCGGTGGACATCGGTGACGTGCTGGAACGGCCCCGCCGCTGGGGCCCGCCACGCAGCTGCGAGTGGTGGGGGGCAGCGGGGTCCTCCCTCAGACGTCGAGGAAGCGGACGTCCTTGGCGTTGCGGGTGATGAAGCTGCGCCGGGCCTCGACGTCCTCGCCCATCAGCACGCTGAAGATCTCGTCAGCGGCCGCGGCGTCGTCCAGGGTCACCTGACGCAGGATCCGGGTCTCGGGGTTCATCGTGGTCTCCCACAGCTCGCTGGCGTTCATCTCGCCGAGCCCCTTGAACCGCTGGATCATCTCGTCCTTGATCTTGCGGCCGCTCTCCACGCCGGCCTTGACGACCGCGTCGCGCTCCCGGTCGCTGTAGGCGTACTCGTCGCCCACCTTGCCGCCCCACTTGATCTTGTACAGCGGCGGCTTGGCGAGGTAGACGTACTGCCCCTCGACCAGCGGGCGCATGAAGCGGAACAGCAGCGTGAGCAGCAGCGTGCTGATGTGCTGGCCGTCGACGTCGGCGTCGGCCATGAGTACGATCTTGTGATAGCGGAGCTTCGAGATGTCGAACTCGTCGTGGATGCCGGTGCCGAAGGCGGTGATCATCGACTGGACCTCGGTGTTCTTGAGGACCCGGTCGATGCGCGCCTTCTCGACGTTGATGATCTTGCCGCGGATGGGCAGGATCGCCTGGAACATCGAGTCCCGGCCGGACTTGGCCGAGCCACCGGCGGAGTCGCCCTCGACGATGTAGACCTCGGAGTTGCGCGGGTCGGTCGAGCGGCAGTCGGCCAGCTTGCCGGGCAGCGAGTTGTTGCTCAGCAGGTTCTTGCGCGCCAGCTTGCGGGCGTCCTGCGCCGCGCGCCGGGCCCGGGCCGCCGACGACGCCTTGTTGATGATCGTCTTGGCCTCGGTCGGGTTGGACTCGAACCAGTGCCCGATCTGCTCGTTGCAGACCCGCTGGACGAAGCCCTTGACCTCGGTGTTGCCGAGCTTGGTCTTGGTCTGGCCCTCGAACTGCGGGTCGCCGAGCTTCACCGAGACGACGGCGGCCAGGCCCTCGCGGATGTCCTCACCGGTGAGCTTCTCGTCCTTGGCCTTGAAGAGCTTCTTCTCCTCGGCGTACCGGTTGACGATCGAGGTGAGCGCCGTCCGGAAGCCCTCCTCGTGCGTGCCGCCCTCGTGGGTGTTGATGACGTTGGCGAAGGAGTAGACCGACTCCGAGTACGCCTCGGACCACTGCATCGCGACGTCGACCGACATGGGCATGTCGTTCTTGCCGGTGCCGTCGGCGGCGAAGCTGATGACCGACTTGTGGATCGGCGTCTTCTTGCCGTTGATGTGCGCGACGTAGTCGATGAGGCCGCCGTCGTACTTGTAGGTGACCTCGGTGGGCTCGAACGCCTCGTCCTCGTGGCCGGGCTCGGGCGCGGCCTCGACGACGGAGATCTCCTCGGCCATGCCGGTCTCGGCCTTGCTGTGCCCGGGGCGCTCGTCGCGCAGGACGATGGTGATGCCCTTGTTGAGGAAGGCCATCTCCTGCAGACGACGGCTGATCGTGTCGAACGAGTAGGTCGTCGTCTCGAAGATGTCGCCGTCGGCCCAGAACGTGACCGCCGAGCCGCGCTTCTTCGTGGGGCCGACCTCCTCGAGGGGGCCGGGCTTGGCCATGTCGTAGCGCTGGAACCACTCGTGGCCGTCGCGCCAGACGTTCACCTCGAGCCGCGTCGACAGCGCGTTGACCACGGTGACGCCGACGCCGTGCAGACCACCGGAGACGCCGTAGCTCTTGCCGTCGAACTTCCCGCCCGCGTGCAGGACGGTCATGATCACCTCGAGGGTGGGCCGCTTCTCGACCGGGTGCATGTCCACCGGGAAGCCACGGCCGTTGTCCTCGACCCGCACGCCGCCGTCGGCCAGCAGGGTGACCCGCACGGTGTCGCAGTAGCCGGCCAGCGCCTCGTCGACGGCGTTGTCCACGACCTCCCACACCATGTGGTGCAGGCCCCGCTCGCCGGTGGACCCGATGTACATACCGGGGCGCTTCCGGACCGCCTCGAGGCCTTCGAGGACGGTGATGGAGCTGCCGGAGTAGGCGTTCTCGGTCTGCGGTGCTGCGACCACGGGGGGCCTTCCTTTCGCGCAACCGGCGCGCGCCTCCCCAGCGGTGGCGGGGGATACGCGCAGAACGGCACTGGCCCTCAGGGGCGCAGAACGGCACTGGGCCGGTTGCTGGCGGTTTCTGCATCCGAGGATACCGGGTCGGACGACAGGAATGCCGCCGTCCACGCCCTCACGTCGTGTCTGCGGCCCTTCCGGCGCCTCTGCCACCACCGGTCCTGCCCCGGGTATCGACACGCCGTCCTCGGACGGCTGACGGGAGGGACGCCTCCGCACCGGTGGCAACCGGCGGGATCCGCCGTCAGTTGCGGGGGCCGGAGGGGTGGTCGCCGCTGAGGTGCCGCGGGTCGGAGAACGGCGTTCGCGCGCCCGTCCGGCGGTCCACGAGCACGGTCACCGCCCACAGGACCAGACCGATCCCCAGCAGGACGCCGGCCGCACCGGGGTTCCACGTGGAACACGACCCGTCGGTGGAGCGCAGCCCGGCGCCGACGTCCCCCCTCACCGCGGAGCGTCCTCCCTCACCGTGCACCGTGAGGGAGGAGGCGCTGGGATCAGGTCACCTGATCCCAGCGGCCTCAGACGAGGAGCTGGGCGGTGGCGAGCTCGCGGTAGAGCGGGCTGGACTCCACCAGCTCGGCGTGGGTGCCGCGCGCCACCACCCGGCCCTGGTCGAGCACGACGATCTGGTCGCTGTCCAGGACGGTGGACAGCCGGTGGGCGACGACCAGCAGCGCCCGGTCGGCGGCGGCCCGGCCGAGCGTCTCGCGCAGCAGGCCCTCGTTGCGCGCGTCGAGGCTGGCGGTCGGCTCGTCCAGCAGCAGCAGCTCGGGGCGGGCGAGCAGGGACCGCGCGATGGCCAGGCGCTGGCGCTCCCCGCCGGACAGCAGCACCCCCTCGTCGCCGACCAGCACGTCCAGGCCGCGGGGTGAGCGGCGGACGACCTCGGTCAGGCCCACGTCCGCGAGCACGGCCCACAGCTCGGGATCGGTCGCGTCGGGCCGGGTGAGCAGCAGGTTGTCCCGCACGCTCCCGGCCAGCACCGGGGCCTCCTGCTCGACGTAGCCGAGCCGGGCGCGCAGCGCGGCCCGCGGCAGCTCCCGGACGTCGGTGCCGGCCCAGCGCAGCGCACCGCCGGACACCGGGTAGAAGCCCTCGATCAGCGCCAGGATCGTCGACTTCCCGGCGCCCGACGGGCCGACCAGCGCCACCCGGCTGCCTGCGGCCACCTCGAAGGACACCCCGCGCAGCACCGGCGTCCCGTCGGGGTAGGCGAACGAGGCGTCGTCGAGCTCCAGCAGCGGCGCACCCGGCCGGGGAGCGGTCCCCGCCGGCCGCTCCGGGCGGTCGTCGTGCTCCGGCTCCAGGATGAGGATCTCCTGGATCCGACCGAGCGCACCCAGCCCCGTCTGCAGCTGCGTCCACGCCGAGATGGCGTGCCCCAGCGGCATGACCAGCAGGAACAGGTACAGGATGAAGGCGACCAGGGACGCCACGGTGATCGAGCCGTTCGCGACCCGGTAGCCGCCGACACCGAGGACGGCGAGGAACGCGCCCTGCACCGCGATGGAGCCCGCGGGCGCGATCAGCGACTCGATCCGCGCGACGCGCACGCCGGCGGCGAATGCCCGCCGGGCGCTGCTCCCGACCGCGGTGACCTCCCGGGCGGTGGCACCGCTGGCGCGGATGGTGCGGACAGCGGAGAGCGCCCGCTCCACGGCCGCCGTCATCGCGCCGACCTCCTCCTGCGCCTGCCGCGACGCCCGCTTGACGCCGCGGGAGGCCAGGACGGCGACGGTGAGCCCGATGCCGACCGCGAGGAGGGTCACCAGCAGCAGCCAGACGTCGACCAGCGCCATCGCGATGACCGCGCCGATGCCCAGCACCGCCGAGCCTGCGACGTCGACCACGCCGGAGGTGACCGTCGCGCGCAGCAGCGTGGTGTCGGCGCCGACCCGCGACATCAGGTCGCCGGTGCGCCGGCGGTCGTACTCGGCCACCGGCAGCCGCAGCAGTCGGTCGGCCAGCAGCTGCCGGGTGGTGAGGACGACGCCCTCCGCGGTGCGCTGGAGCAGGTACTGCTGGAAGGCGCCGAGAGCCGCGGCCGCCAGCAGCACCAGGACCAGCAGCGCGACGGTGGGCAGCAGCGGGCCGCCGGACCCGACGACGTCGATGACGCGGGCGACCAGCGCCGGCTGGGCCAGTGCCCCGCCAGCGGAGACCAGGGAGAGCGCCGCGGCCGCGGCCAGCGCCCGCCGGTGCGGCCGGAGCAGCGGCAGCAGGTCGCGGGGACCCACGCCGGGGACGGCGGGGTCCGGCTCGGAGCGGTCGGGTCCGGTCAGCGGAGCGCCCCGGTCAGCTGCCGACGGCCAGCGCGCCGACGAGCGCGGTCAGGAGCCGGGCGTGGTGCTCGATCAGCTCGGGCCGGTGACCGTCGGGGCGGATCGCGGCCAGGAAGCCCGGGGTGGTCCAGAACTCGTCGCCGTCGTCGGTGCCGAGCAGCAGGCGGCGGACGTCGGCGTCCCCCGCCAGCCGGCGCACCTGCGGGCCGTCCTCGGCGGCCAGCAGCATCCAGCGGCGGTCGAAGTCGGGGTCCTCCGAGGGGATCTGCACCATGCCGCCGATGCCGTGCTTCCACAGCCGGGCGGGTGACAGCCGCAGCGCCGGCGGGGTGCCGAGCAGGGGGGCCGCGGTGATCGCGTACTCCGGCACCACGTAGCGGCCCGAGGTGTAGACCGCGTCGAAGGCGATGAGGTCCAGCGAGCCGGCGCGCCCGCGCAGCACGTTGCCGGGGCGGTGGTCCTTGCTCATGCGGGGCGGCGCCGTGGTGATCAGGGGCAGCAGGGCGGCGTCCTCCGGAGCGGTGCCGTCGGAGATCGTCCAGCCGCGCTGCAGTGCCCAGCCCTGGGCGCCGACGACGTCGCCCTGGTAGGTGAACGCCCGGTCCATCTCGGGGTCCCGCTGCCGGCGACCGCCGAACAGGCCCCGGCGCTCGCGCGCCGGCGCCTCCTGCGGGGGCGCGCCCGGAGGTGCCCAGGACGGGTCGACGCCGGCGGGGCCGGCCCCCTCCGGTGCGGACCGCTCGGGGCGGGCCGGCGGCAGGTCCCAGCCCGGCGGCCGCCAGGTCTCCGGGTCGACGGAGTGGTCGGCGTCGCGGGGCCGGCTGCGGCGGTCGGCGATGTTGGGCTCGTCCGGCACCGGCCCGTCCTGCACCGGCTCGTCGCGCGCCGGCTGGTCGCCGCCGAGGTGGGCCGGCTCCTGCCAGCCGCGGCCGGCGTCGTCGTCGTTGCTGTCGCGGTCCCGGGGCGTGCTCATCGCTGGCCTTCCGTCGTGGTGCGGGCTATCCGTACGTGTCGCGGGGCCCCCGGCCCCGCACGGAGCGCGGACCCTTCTTCCAGCTGGGGGCCGTCGGTCCCACAACGCGCAACCGGGTCACGACGTCCCCGCCGACCCCGGCGCGCAGCTTGCCCAGGATGCTCGGTGCCAGCAGGCGCAGCTGGGTGGCCCAGGCCGTGGACTCCGCGACGACCAGCAGCTCGCCCTCGGTGAGCGTCTGCGGTGTGCAGTGGGCGGCGATCTCCGGCCCGACGAGGCTCTCCCACCGGCCGAACACCGCGCCGGTGCGGGTGCGCTCGGACCAGTCCTGGGAGGCGACCAGCGAGTCGACCAGCCGGCCCAGCGGCTGCGGGTCGTCGGCGCCCGGGCCGGGCCCGCTCCAGGTGCGCCGCGGCCCGGCGATGCGGCGACGGGTCGGCCGCGGACGGGCGGCGGAGGCGGCCCGCGCCGCCTCGAGCGCGGCGCGGGCGATGTCGCTGGGCCGCGCCGGCCGGTCGTCGGTCATGCCACCTCCCCGGGGTCGAGCACCCGCGCCGATCCGCCGCCGACCTCGACCCGGCCGCCACGGAGCTCCGGCGGCACGTCGTCGAGCACGGCGGCGGTGATCAGCGTCTGCTCCGCCGAGCGTGCCACCTCCGCGAGCGCCGCGCGCCGTTCGGCGTCCAGGGTGGCGAAGACGTCGTCCAGCACCAGGATCGGGTCCTCGCCGTCGGCCCGCAGCAGCGCGAAGGTCGCGAGCCTGAGCCCGAGGGCCAGGGACCAGGACTCCCCGTGGCTCGCGAAGCCCTTCGCCGGGGCAGGGCCGAGGTGGATGACCAGGTCGTCGCGGTGCGGGCCGACCAGCGTCATGCCGCGGTCGAGCTCGTCGCCCCGGCGTTCGACGACCCGCTCGCGCATCGCGGCGGTCAGCTCGGCGGCCGTCGGGAGGACGCCGTCGGGCGGGAGCGCGGCGCCGGAGCCGGCCAGGGGCACGGTCGAGGAGTAGCCCAGCCCGGCCGGTGCCGCACCGGCGCCGGCCACGCGGGCGTAGGAGTCCGCGAGCTGCGGCGCGAGGTCGGCCACGAGGCCCAGCCGGGCGGCGAGGAGCTGGCCGCCCAGGTCGGTGAGGTGCCCGTCCCAGACGTCGAGCGTCTCGATGGCCCTGCCCCGGGCCAGGCGTGCGGTCTTGAGCAGGGCGTTGCGCTGCTTGAGGACGCGGTCGTAGTCCGCGCGCACGCCGGCCAGCCGCGGGGTGCGGGTGACGAGCAGCTCGTCGAGGAACCGCCGCCGCTCGGTCGGGTCGCCCCGCACCAGGGCGAGGTCCTCGGGCGCGAACAGCACCGTGCGCACCATGCCCAGCAGGTCCCGCGGCCGCTGCAGCGGCGCGCGGTTGACCCGCACCCGGTTGGCCCGGCCCGGGTTGATCTCGATCTCGACCAGCAGCTCCCGGTCCCCGCGGCGCAGCGCCGCCCGCACGATGGCCTGCGCGTCCCCGTGCCGGACCAGCGGGGCGTCGGCCGAGACGCGGTGGCTGCTCATGGTCGCCAGGTAGCCGACCGCCTCGACGAGGTTGGTCTTGCCCTCACCGTTGCGCCCGACGAAGACGGTCGGCCCCGGGGACAGGGCGAGGTCCACCCGTTCCCAGCTGCGGAAGGACCTGACCTGGAGGTGCCGGACGTACATGTCCTCGGCTCAGGCGGGGCGCTCGGCCTCGGACCGCTGCACCGCGCGGACGGCGTGCCCGCCGAACTGGTTGCGCAGCGCGGCCACCGCCTTCATGGTCGGCGAGTCGTCCTGGCGCGAGGAGAAGCGGGCGAACAGCGAGGCCGCGATCGTCGGCATGGGGACGGCGTTCTCGATCGCCTGCTCGACGGTCCACCGGCCCTCACCAGAGTCCTCGGCGTAGCCGCGCACCTTCTCCAGCGCGGGGTCCTCGTCCAGGGCGCGCACCAGCAGGTCCAGCAGCCAGGAGCGGATGACCGTCCCCTGGGTCCACGACTTGATGACGCCGGGCACGTCCTCGATGAGGTCGACGGCCTCGAGCAGCTCGTAGCCCTCGCCGTAGGCCTGCATGAGGGCGTACTCGATGCCGTTGTGCACCATCTTGCTGAAGTGGCCGGCGCCGACGGGCCCGGCGTGCACGAAGCCGGCGTCGCCCCCGATGGGCTGGCCGGACTCGTCGGTGGGCGAGGGCGGCTTGAGCGCGTCGAAGAACGGCTGGACCTTGGCGACGTCCTCGGCGGTGCCGCCCACCATGAGGGCGTAGCCGTTCTCCAGGCCCCACACGCCGCCGGAGACGCCGGCGTCGACGTAGCCGATGCCCTTCTCGCGGCACATCACGTCGTGCACCTGGTCGTCGGTGTACTTGGAGTTGCCGCCGTCGACGATGACGTCGCCGGGCTCGAGCAGCCCGGCGAGCTCCTTGACCGTCGCCCGGGTCGGCTCGCCCGAGGGCACCATCACCCACACCACGCGAGGTGCTGACAGCGCCTCCACCAGCGCCGGCAGGCTGTCGACGTCCCGCTTGCCCGGCGAGTGGTCGTACCCGACGACCTCGTGACCGGCGCGGCGGATCCGCTCGGCCATGTTGCCGCCCATCTTGCCCAGCCCGATCAGCCCCAGCTGCACGACGGCTTCCCCTCTTCGCGACGTCCGGTTGTCCTGCCCATCGTGCCCCGCATCAGCCGGGAAGGCGCACCGGCATGATCAGGTACCGGTAGCTGCCCGGCCGCGGAGCCGGTGCGTCGTCGCCCTCGGCGGGCTCGTAGACGCCGGAGAGGACCGCGGGCTTGAGCGGGCTGGTGAAGTCCATCCGCGCCCGCTCGGTGTGCACCGCCGCGAGGCCGTCGAGCAGGAACGTCGGGTTGAAGCCGATGGTCAGCGGGTCGCCGTCGAACTCGACGTCGCAGCGCTCCTCGGCCTGGCCCTCGTCGTCCGTGCCGCCGGCGCGCAGGGTGACCTGGCCCGGGGTGAACTCGCAGCGCAGCGGGGTGCCCCGCTCGGCGACCAGGGCCACGCGCTTGGCCGCGTCGGTGAACAGGCCGACCGGGAGCGTGGCGCTGGCGGCCGACTCGTTGGGCATGATCGCGCGGTACTTGACGAACTCGGCGTCCAGCAGCCGGGTCGTGGTCTGCCGGTCCTTGCCGGACAGGCCCAGGATGCCCTCGCCGGAGCTGCCCGAGGACAGCGAGACGGTGATCTCCGGTCCGCTGGTCAGCGTCTTGGCGGCGTCGGCCAGGGTGCGGGCCGGCACGAGGACGGCCGCGGACAGGCCCGAGGTGTCCGGGCGCCAGGCGAACTCGCGGACCGCCAGGCGGTACCGGTCGGTGGCGGCGAGGGTGACCTGGTCGCCCTCGATCTCCAGCCGGACGCCGGTGAGCATCGGGAGGGTGTCGTCGCGGCCGGCGGCCACGGCCACCTGGCTCACGGCCTCGGCGAAGACGTCGCTGTCCACCACGCCGGCCGACGACGGCATGTGCGGCAGCGACGGGTAGTCCTCGACGGGCAGCGTGGGGAGGCTGAACCGCGCGTTGCCGCAGGTGATGGCCAGCCGCGGGCCGTCGGCGGTGAGCTCCACCGGGTGCGGCGGCAGGGCGCGGGTGATCTCGGCGAGCAGCCGGCCCGGGACCAGGACGCGGCCGCTCTCGCTGGACTGCACGTCGGCCTCGGCCCGCGCGGACACCTCGTAGTCGAAGCCGGACACCGACAGCTGGCTGCCGTCGACCTCGAGCAGGATGCCGGCGAGGACGGGGACCGACGGGCGCGGCGGCAGGCTGCGGGCCGTCCACGCCACGGTGTCGGCGAGCACCTCTCGTGCCACCCGGAACTTCATCTGTCCATCCACCCGATCTCTTCTGCGTCCACGGTGCGCCCGGCTGCGGGGCGTCGAGCGTCCTGCGCCGGTGCGGTGCTCATCGTGCCTGCTCGGGTGCCTCCGGGGGAAACCCTGTCCCCTGTCGGGTGCTCTCTGCGACTGCTGGTTCTGGCTGCTGATGCGCTCCCTGGCCCTGCCCAGCGGAGCGTCCCCACCCTGAATGTGGTTCGAGAAATTCTCGGTAGAACTCCCTCATCCTCGTCATCACACGTGTGGAAGCTGGGGACCGGGCCCCTTTCGGCAGGTCAGCTGCGCAGCAGGGCTGTTGGCCCGCTGTGGGTGGTCACCGCCGCTCTGTTGTCGACACGTGGACAACTCGACCGCCGTGCACAGTGACCGCCGTTCGTCCACGTCCACTCCCCTGGTTGCCCCCTGCTCGTCCCCATGCCGTGTGCACGGCGGCCGGCCCGGTCGACGGCGTCGCTCCTGCGGTTGTCCGGGCGACGGACGAAAGTGTAGGTCAGAGGCGTACGAGCCCTGGAACGGCCGTGCCCGCCGGTGGAGGCGGCCGAGGCCGGTCGGGCATCCCGGACCGGCACCGGGACGGATCTCCCCAACCTGTGCACATTCCTGGGGACAACTTCTCGACGAGTCGACCGGATGGTCGGTGGATGACCGGCCTCGGACGCGTCGGACCTGGGGTTCCGCTGTCCACGGGGTTGCGCACAACTGTGGACAGCGACATGTCGACCCGGTCACGACGGTCAGCGGGCAGCCGCGCAACCTGGCACGCCGGACGACCTCGACCTCGCGGTGTGACAGTGACCCTCGCCGTCGACCGCGCGCCTCGCTGCCACCCCGCGAGGTCGAGCCAGCAGCGGGGCCCGGAGGTCCGCCGCTACTGGCGGGCGCGGCTCTTGATGCGGGCGGTGAGCTCGGTGACCTGGGTGTAGGTAGCCCGGCGCTCGCTCATCAGGTTGGTGATCTTCTTGACCGCGTGCATGACCGTGGTGTGGTCCTTGCCGCCGAAGGACGCCCCGATGCGCGGCAGCGAGAGCTCGGTCAGCTCGCGGCACAGGTACATCGCGATCTGGCGGGCGTTGACCAGCGTGCGGCTCCGGTTGGAGCCCTGCAGCTCCTCCATCGTCACGGAGAAGTACTCCGCGGTGGCCGCCATGATGATCGCCGCGGTGATCTGCGGGCCCTGCTCGTCGCTGATCAGGTCCTTGAGCACCAGCTCGGCCAGCGGCAGGTCGACCTGCTGCTTGTTGAGCGAGGCGAACGCCGTCACCCGGATCAGCGCGCCCTCGAGCTCGCGGATGTTGGTCTGCACCTTGCTGGCGATGAACTCCAGCACCTGGTCGGGCACCTGCAGCCGCTCGCCCCAGGCCTTCTTGCGCAGGATCGCGATGCGGGTCTCGAGGTCGGGCGCCTGGACGTCGGTGATGAGGCCCCACTCGAACCGCGTCCGCAGCCGGTCCTCCAGCGTCGTCAGCTTCTTCGGCGCCCGGTCCGAGGTGATGACGATCTGCTTGCTGGCGTTGTGCAGCGTGTTGAAGGTGTGGAAGAACTCCTCCTGCGTGCGCTCGGCTCGCTCGAGGAACTGGATGTCGTCGATCAGCAGGAAGTCGATGTCGCGGTAGCGACGGCGGAAGTCCTCGGCCCGGCCGGAGTGCACCAGGTTGATGAACTCGTTCGTGAACTCCTCGGTGCTGACGTAGCGCACCTTCACGTTGGGGAACATCCGCGCGGCGTAGTGGCCGATCGCGTGCAGCAGGTGGGTCTTGCCCAGCCCCGACTCCCCGTAGATGAACAGCGGGTTGTAGGCGCGGGCCGGCGCCTCGGCGACCGCGACGGCCGCGGCGTGGGCGAACCGGTTGCTGTTGCCGATGACGAAGGAGTCGAAGACGTACTTGGGGTTCAGCCCCGGGTCCAGGCCGGCCGGGCGGCTGGCCTCCGGACGGCGTCCCCGGCCGGAACCGGAGCGCGCGCTGCGCTGGTCGGCGTCGGGAGCGGAGACGTCGAAGGGCAGCACGTCGGCGGACCGGCCGTCGTCGGCTCCGCCCCAGTCGCGGGCCGACGGTTCCCCGCCCCAGGCCGGGGTGGCCCAGTCCTCGGGCGCTCCGCGGTCGACCGGACGCAGCTCGCGCACGTCCGATTCGGCGCGGGCCGCACGCTCCTCGGCCGGGTCGCGGTCCCAGGGGGCGGACCCGACCGCGTCGGTGCGGACACCGAAGGCGCTCCGGCCGTCGTCGGCGCGGTCACGGGTGGCCCGGTCCTCCTCGGCGCGGCGGGCCTCGAGCGCGGCCTCCGCCGCCGACCAGGGACGCCGGGTCGGCCCCTCCTCCGGAGGCTCCGGCGCCGGGTCCTCGGGTGCGTCCTCCAGCTGGATGGCCACCCGGATGTCACGGCCGAACTGCTCGGACAGCGCCTCGGCGAGCACCCGGCGCATCCGGGACTCCAGCACGGTCTGGGTGAACTCGTTGGGCGCGGCGAGCACGGCGGTGTCCTCGACCAGCCCGAGCGGGCGGGTGAGGTTCAGCATGGCGTTCTGCTGCGGCGACAGGCTGGTGGCCAGCCGCTCCCGGATCTGGTCCCAGACCGTCGCCAGGTCCAGCGTGGCGTCCGCCATGCGCTCGTCCCTCCCCGTGCCGTCGAACCCCGAGCGGCCGGTTCCCCCGGGAGCCGGATCCCGTCAGCCTGACGGCTCCCGGGCATCCGCGCCCCGTTCTCCGCACCATCTGCGGACGCTCGTGTTCCACACGAGTGTCCACAGGCTGTGCACGACCGGTGCCGTCGCCTCCGGGGCCCGATGAGTCAACCGGGGTCTGTCCAGCGTCTTCGCTGGTCAGCGCCCCGTCGTCGGGATCCACGGGCGCTACGGGGGTCGGGAGACCGGGGGGTCGGCCCACGCGCCGTGACCCTGTCGTCCGGTGCGGGGCGACGGCGACGCTAACAGCCCCGTCCACAGCCCGGCAATCACGCGTCCACGGTTCCGGGCGCGTCGCGACGGCGCGCCGCCGCGGGGGGACGCAGGCGGCGGGGGCATCATGACGAGTCCGGTCCGGTCCCGGGCACCGGCGGTGCGGCTTCCTCGGCTATGCTGTGCGGAGTCCGTGACGGCTGTCGCCGCCATGCCCGTTCGCGCGGGTGCTGGCGCGACGTGTCCGTCTGCGGAGCACCAGCTTCCGGGGTGCGGTTGGGTGCGGTTCGCGCCGCCCGTGCCGGCACCCCCTGCGCGTCCGCCCTCCGGGGGCGCGCACCGCCGAACGTCATCGTGGGAGTACCTCGTGAGCAAGCGCACCTTCCAGCCGAACAACCGTCGCCGGTCCAAGACCCACGGCTTCCGGCTGCGGATGCGTACCCGTGCAGGCCGCGCCATCCTGACCGGCCGCCGCCGCAAGGGCCGCGAGAAGCTCTCCGCCTGACGTGCTGCCCGCGCAGGCACGCCTGCGCCGGCGCCCGGAGTTCACCACCGTCGTCCGATCCGGCCGACGTGCCGGGCGGCCGACCATGGTGGTGCACCTCCTCCCCGAACGGCCCGCGCATGCGGGCGGCGAGCCGGCGCGCGGCCCCGAGGCCCGCGCCATGACGCCGTCCGGTGCCCGGGCCGGTTTCGTGGTGGGGAAGTCCGTGGGCAACTCCGTCGTCCGTCACCGCGTGACCCGGCGGCTGCGTGCCGCCGTCCGCGAAGAATTGGACCGGCTGCCCGCCACCGCCGACCTGGTCGTGCGTGCCCGCCCCGAGGCGGCCACCGCGGACTGGGCGGATCTGCGCTCGGACCTGCGTCGCGGCCTGGACCGGCTGCTCGACCGCCGGGCCGGTCGATGACCCGGCGGGCACCGGTGCGCCGGGCGCTGCTGGCAGCGGTGGGCTTCTACTCGCGGGCCATCAGCCCAGCGCTGCCGCCGCGGTGCCGCTTCTACCCGACCTGCAGCGCGTACGCCGCCGAGGCGATCGAGCGGCACGGCGCGGCCCGGGGCAGCTGGCTGGCGGTGCGCCGGATCCTGAAGTGCGCGCCCTGGCACCCTGGCGGCGTCGACCCGGTGCCGGACGCCGTCGGAACCCGCGGGCCTGCCCGCGCGTCGAGCACTGCGGTGCCGGCCGTCGCCCCACCCGATCCCGCACGTGCCACCCCGCCGGCCCCGAGCCGGGCGACCGAGGAGACCTTCGTTGCTTGACTGGCTGTACACCGCCATCGCCTGGGTGATGGCCCGGTGGCACGACCTGCTCTCCACCGTCCTCGACCCGGCCGGCGGTCTCACCTGGGCGCTGTCCATCGCGCTGCTGGTCGTCACGGTGCGGCTGCTGCTCTTCCCGCTGTTCGTCAAGCAGGTGAAGTCGCAGCGCGCGATGCAGGAGCTCCAGCCCGAGATCGCCAAGCTGCGCAAGCAGTACGGCAGCGACCGCCAGGGCATGAGCCAGGCGATCATGGCGCTGCAGAAGGAGCGCGGGGTCAACCCGCTGGCCGGCTGCCTGCCGATCCTGCCGCAGATCCCGATCTTCATCGCGCTCTTCCACGTGCTGCGCCGGCTCGCCCCGGACAAGGACGGCCTGTACAGCTGGTCGGACGAGCTCACCGACCAGGCGGCCCGCGCCGACCTGTTCGGTGCGCCGATCTCCTCGTCGTTCAACATGGACGGCGCCAAGGAGCAGGCGATCCTGGCGCTGGACGGCGTCACCTACGGCAGCATCCGGACCGTCGCGCTGGTCCTGATCCCGCTGATGTGCATCACGACGTTCTTCACGCAGAAGCAGATCATGAAGCGCTCCGGCCCGGTGGACGGCCAGGCCGCCATGGTGCAGAAGCTGCTGCTCTACGGCATGCCGCTGAGCCTTTTCGTCACAGGGTTCTTCTTCCCCATCGGCGTGCTCATCTACTGGGTCGTGAACAACGCCTGGACCTTCGGCCAGCAGTTCTTCATCCTGCGCAAGATGCCCCCGCCCGGGTCCGCGGCCGCCAAGGCCAAGGCCGCCGCCGAGAAGCCCGCCGTCGACCCGCGGACGCTGGCTCCCAAGCCCGGCGCCAAGCCGGTCCGCCCCAAGGGCGGCCGTCCCGCGACCGCCGCTCCGGAGAGCACCGTGGACCTCGGGTCCGACGGCGCCGAGCCGCCCGCTGACCAGCCCGACAGCCGCGCCTCCGGCAACGGTGCGAAGAACGGCCCCCGTGGCGGCGCCAGCCGCGCCGGCCAGGGCCCGGCGAACCGGGGCAAGCGCAAGCGCCGTTGACGGCGCCTCCGGACTCCGGTCCGGACCATCGACCACCGGGCCAGCCCGGATGCCGTACCGACAGTGGAGGAATCTCCGTGAGTGCCCCGCAGCAGCACACCACCGACAGCACGCCGGCGCTGCCCGACGCCGACGCCGCCAGCGACGACGCCCTCGTCGAGGCGGCCGACCTGGAGGCCGACGGGACCCCTGGGGCTCCCGGGGCCGCTGCGCCGCGTGGTGAGGCCCTCCTCGTCCAGGAGGGGGACGTCGCCGGTGACTACCTGGAGCGGCTCCTCGACATCCTCGACGTGGACGGCGACATCGACCTCGACGTCGAGGGTGACCGCGCCTCGGTGGCCATCGTGGGTGGCCGCCTCGACGACCTGATCGGCCAGGGCGGCGCCACGCTCGAGGCCCTCCAGGAGCTGACCCGCCTCGCGGTCGCGCAGTCGACCGGGGTGCGCAGCCGGCTGATGCTCGACATCGGCGGCTTCCGCGCCAAGCGCCGCTCGGACCTCACGGCCCTCGCCGGCGAGACGGCCCGCCGGGTGTCCGGCAGCGGTCAGCCGGAGCGGCTGAGCCCGATGAACCCGTTCGAGCGCAAGGTCGTCCACGACGTGATCGCCGGGATCGCCGGGGTGCACAGCGAGTCCGAGGGCGAGGAGCCGAACCGTCGCGTCGTGGTCCTGCCCGACCGGTGAGCTCCACCACGACCGCACCGACGCCGCCCGCCCCACCGCCACCGGGCGTGGCGGCGGAGGTCTTCGGCGATGCCCTGCCCGCGGCCGAGCAGTTCGTCGCCCGGCTGGCGTCGGCCGGGGTGACGCGCGGTCTGATCGGCCCCCGCGAGGTCCCGCGGCTGTGGGAGCGGCACGTGCTCAACAGCGCGGCGGTCGCCGAGGCGGTGCCCGACGGCGCGCACGTCGTCGACGTCGGCAGCGGGGCCGGTCTGCCCGGCATCCCCCTGGGCCTCGCGCGGCCGGACCTGGCGCTGACGCTGGTGGAGCCGATGGCCCGCCGCGTCGAGTTCCTGCAGGAGGCGGTGGCCGAGCTGGCCGGCGTCCAGCGGACCCCCTGGCGGGTGGTCCGCGGCCGGGCGGAGGAGCGGTCGGTGGCCGGCGCCGTCGGCCCGGCGGACGTCGTGACCGCGCGGGCGGTCGCACCCCTCCCGCGGCTGGTCGGCTGGTGCCGTGGGCTGCTGCGCCCGGGCGCCCAGCTGGTCGCCCTCGTCGGGGCCAAGGCGCTGGAGGAGCTGCCCGGGCTGGTGCCCGAGCTCGAGGCGGCGGGAATGCGCGACATCCACCCACGGGCGGTCGGTGCGTCCCTGGGGGCGGCTGCCACTACCGTGGTGGTCATGACGCGTGCGGGACACTGACGCATCGCTGTTCCACGTGGAACAGGTACAGCTGCCCGACCCGTTCCACGTGAAACGCCATCAGGAAGGACTGCGATGACCGACCCGGGCGAGCGACTGCGGAGCAGTCTCGCAGCGGACCAGTCGGCCTCCAGCGGCATGGCGGACTTCGACAGCCCCATCGCGATGGAGGCGCTGCGCGCCACCCGTGTCCTGCACGCGGCCCACCAGGATCCCTTCCCTGCTCCGGCGCGCATCCGCATCATCACGATCGCCAACCAGAAAGGCGGCGTCGGCAAGACGACGTCCACCGTGAACCTCGGCGTCGCGCTGGCCCTCTACGGGATGCGGACGCTGGTCATCGACCTCGACCCGCAGGGCAACGCCAGCACGGCCCTCGGCGTGGACCACACGGTGGGGACGCCGTCGATCTACGACGCCCTGGTCGGCGACAGCACGCTCACCGAGGTGGTGCACCAGACCACGGCGAGCCCCCACCTGCTCTGCGTGCCGGCCACCATCGACCTGGCGGGCGCCGAGATCGAGCTCGTCTCGGTCGTGGCCCGCGAGCACCGGCTGCGGCGGGCGATCGAGGGCTACATCGCCGCCCTCCCGCCGGAGCGCCGGCCGCACTACGTGCTCATCGACTGCCCGCCGTCCCTGGGGCTGCTCACGCTCAACGCGCTGGTGGCCGGCGACGAGGTGCTCATCCCCATCCAGTGCGAGTACTACGCGCTCGAGGGCCTCGGCCAGCTGCTCAACAACATCGACCTGGTCCGCCAGCACCTCAACCCGGGCATCGCCGTCCGCACCATCCTGCTGACGATGTACGACGGCCGGACGAAGCTCGCCGACCAGGTCGCCGACGAGGTGCGCAACCACTTCGGCGACGTGGTGCTCAACGCGGTGATCCCCCGCAACGTGCGGGTCTCCGAGGCGCCGGGCTACGGCCAGTCGGTGCTGACCTACGACCCGGGCTCCCGCGGGTCCACCAGCTACGTCGAGGCCGCCCGCGAGCTGGCCCAGCGGGGCGTGGACCTGCCGCCGATCGACCGCACCAGCACGCCGGGTGCCGCGACGACGTTCGCCGTCGCCGACGCGGCTCCCCCGCAGGACCACCAGTGAGCGCGACGGTGAGCGAGGAGCAGCGATGAGCAAGCGCGGTGGACTGGGTCGCGGACTGGCCGCCCTCATCCCGACGGGCCCGCCCCCGGAGGCCGCTCCCGCCCCGACCGCTCCCGCCCGGACCGCCGGGGAGGTCGACCGGCCGGCGTCCGACGAGGCGTCGTCCGCGCCTGCGCCGTCGCCGGTGAGCCTGGTCCCCTCCCCCGCCGGTTCGGAGACCGACGAGCCCGCCCCTGCGGTTCCGACCGCCGCCGGTCCGGTGGTCGTCGCGGCCCCCGCCACGGAGGACGGCGCCGGTGCGCTCGGCGTTCCCGGAGCGCAGCTGCGCGAGGTCTCCGTCGAGGACGTCGTCCCCAACCCGAAGCAGCCGCGGCAGGTCTTCGACGACGAGGCGCTCGAGGAGCTCAGCCACAGCGTCAAGGAGTTCGGGCTGCTCCAGCCCATCGTCGTCCGCGAGAACGGGGACGGCGCCTACGAGCTCATCATGGGCGAGCGCAGGCTGCGGGCTGCCCGCGCGGCCGGGCTGGACACGGTCCCGGCGATCGTGCGGGACACCACCGACGACGCGATGCTGCGCGACGCCCTGCTGGAGAACATCCACCGGGTGCAGCTCAACCCGCTGGAGGAGGCCGCGGCCTACCAGCAGCTGCTGGAGGAGTTCGGCGCCACCCACGAGGAGCTGGCCAGCAAGATCGGCCGGAGTCGCTCGCAGGTCACCAACACCATCCGGCTGATGAAGCTGCCGGTGAAGGTGCAGACGCGGGTGGCCGCCGGCGTCATCTCGGCCGGCCACGCGCGGGCGCTGCTGGGTCTGCCCGACCCCGAGGCGCAGGACGCGCTGGCGACCCGCATCGTGGCCGAGGGCATGTCGGTGCGGGCCACCGAGGAGGCCGTCGCGATGGCGGCGGCGGAGCGTCCCACCGCCAAGCGCCGGTCCCGCAACATCTCCGCGCCCGGTGTCGAGGAGCTCGGCTCGCGGCTGTCCGACCGGTTCGAGACCAAGGTCAAGATCCAGATCGGCCGGTCCAAGGGGAAGATCGTCGTCGAGTTCGGCTCGGTCGACGACCTCCAGCGGATCATCGGCGTCATGGCCCCGGAGATCACCGGGCGCCGCGCGGAGCCCTGATCAGGCCCTGGACGGAGAATGCCCCCCATTGCGTCACGGACGCAATGGGGGGCATTCTGCGTTCGGGCTGGCTTCAGCGCGCGCGACCGGCCCGGCCGGCGAGCAGCTGCGCGATGACGTCCCCGAGGTCGTGACCGGCGGCCTCGACGGCCATCGGGAACATCGACGTCTCGGTGAGCCCCGGGGAGACGTTCACCTCGAGGAAGTGGATCTCGCCGTCGGGGGTGATCATCGCGTCGGTGCGCGAGAGGTCGGCCAGACCGAGCACCTCGTGCACCCGCACCGCGAGGGCGGCCGCGCGCGCGGCGACGTCGTCGGGAATGCGGGCCGGCGCGTGGTACTCGGTGAGGCCGGGCGTGTAGCGGGACGTGTAGTCGAAGACGCCGGACTCGGGCGCGATCTCGACGGCGGGCAGCGCCTGCGGGCCGTCGCCGAGGTCGACGACGGCGAGCGCCACCTCCACGCCCTCCACGAAGCGCTCGACCATGACGGTGTCCCCGTAGGCGAAGCAGCTGACCATCGCGGCGGGGAGGTCCTCCACCCGGCTGATCTTCTGCACGCCCAGCGCGGAGCCTCCGGACGCCGGCTTGACCATCAGGGGGAGGCCGAGCCGCGCGACCATCAGGTCCAGCACGGTGCCCGCGCCCAGCTCCCGGAAGGTGCTGTGCGGCAGCGCCACCCAGTCCGGCGTCGTGAGGCCCGCGGAGCGGACCACCGACTTCGCGGCCGGCTTGTCCCACGCCAGCCGGCAGGCCGCCGCGGGCGAGCCCACGTAGGGGAGGCCGGCCAGGTCGAGGACCGCGCGCAGGGCGCCGTCCTCACCGGTGGCGCCGTGCAGGGCGATGAAGACGGCGTCGGCCGGTGCGGCCGCGAGGCCGGGCAGCAGCTCGGCGTCGGCGTCGCGCAGCTCGGCGTCCAGACCGGCGCGGCTCAGCTCCTCGACCACCTGGGTGCCCGAGGACAGCGAGACCTCGCGCTCGAAGGTGAGGCCGCCGGCGAGGACGACGGCGCGCAACGGGTGCTCCTCCTCCGGCGTGCGGGCCGGTGCGGCTGCGGACTCGGTCATCGGCCCCCCTCGTAGACGTTGCTGGTGGCCGGGCCGACGATGGTGCCCGAGCCGGTGGTCTCCGGCCCCGGCCGGACGGCCCGGAAGGTGCCGGTGTCGACGGCGTCGAAGGTGCTGTGCAGGTCCAGCTCGGCCTCGACGACGCGGGCCAGGCGGCGGACGCCCTCGCGGATCTGGTCGGGCTCGGGGTAGCAGTAGGACAGCCGCATGTACTCCTGGCCGCTCCCGTCGGCGTAGAAGCCGATCCCGGGCACGTAGGCCACCAGTGCGTTCACCGCCCGGGGCTGCATGAGCTTGGCGTCTAGGCCGTGCGGCAGCTTCAGCCACACGTAGAAGCCGCCGTCGGGCCGGGTCCATGTCGTGCCCGCGGGCATGAGGGCCGAGAGCGACTCCAGGCAGGCGTCCCGGCGCTCGCGGTAGAGCTCGGCGAAGGTCTTGATCTGCTCGCGCCACGGCTGGGTGTCCAGGTACCGGGCGACGGCGTACTGGGTGAGCGAGGGCGGGCAGAGCACCTGCGCCTCGGTGGCCAGCACGAGCTTCTCGCGGACGGCGAGGGGGGCGAGGACCCAGCCCACGCGCAGGCCGGGGGAGAACGTCTTGGAGAACGAGCCGAGGTAGATGACGCGCTCGGGGTTCCGCGCCCGCAGCGCCCGCATGGGCTCGTGCTCGAAGCCGAGCAGGCCGTAGGGGTTGTCCTCGATGACCAGCAGGTCGTACTTCTCGGCCAGCGCGATGATCGCCTCGCGCCGCGGCTCGGTCAGCGTGACGCCGGCCGGGTTGTGGAAGTTCGGCACCGTGTACAGGAACTTCACCCGGTCGCCGTTGGCCCGGCACTCGACCAGCGCCTCTTCGAGCGCCTCGGGGATCAGGCCGTCGTCGTCCATGGCGACGTGCCGGACGCGCGCCTGGGCGGACTGGAACACCCCCAGGGCACCGACGTAGGACGGCGCCTCGGCGAGGATGACGTCACCGGGGTCGACGAAGACGCGGGTGACCAGGTCCAGCCCCTGCTGGGAGCCGACCGTGACGACGACCTCGCTGGGTGAGGCGTCGGTGATGCCCTCGAGGGCCATGACGTCGCAGATGCGCTCGCGCAGCCGCGGGTCGCCCTGCCCGGAGCCGTACTGCAGCGTCTGGGCGCCCATTCCGGAGACGAGGTCGCCGATCATCGAGCCCACCGCGTCCAGGGGCAGGGCGGTGACGGCGGGCATCCCACCGGCCAGGGAGACCACCTCGGGCCGGCTCACGACGGAGAACAGCGCCCGGATCTCCGAGCTCTTCATCCCGTGCGTGCGTGCTGCGTAGCGGTCGGCCAGCGGGTCCAGCCGCGGGTGCCGCGGGGAGGGGTGGGGCGCACCGCGGTGCGCGCCCTGCTGTCCGGGACCGGCCGACGAGCCGGGCGGGAGAGTGGCCACCCCAGGGAGTCTAGGCGCGGACACCACGGACTTTCCGGACGCCGAGGGGACCGGCCCGTCACATCCGGCAGGGGACGACGTCCTCCCTCACCGCGGAGCGTCCTCCCTCACCGTGCACCGTGAGGTAGGACGCTCCACGATCAGGTCACCTGATCCCAGCGGCGGGGGGCCGTCAGGCGGGGAGGACGAAGGTGCCCGTGGGCGGGTCGGCCTCGGCGGGCAGGAACAGCCGCTGGACGGCGGCGAGCACACCGTGGGCCATCGAGGCGCGCACTCGGGCATCGAGCAGCAGCAGCCGGTCGACCGGGTGCGAGAGGTAGCCGCAGTCCAGCCGCACGGCCGGCATCCGGGTCAGCCGCAGCAGGTCCCACGTCTTGGCGTGCGAGTCGAGGTCGAGCATGCCGGTGCGGGCGACCACCTCGCGGCGGGCGAGGTTGGCGAACTGCTCGCCCACCGTGGACGACGCCCCCGACCCGGTGCCGTAGTAGTAGCTGGCCACCCCGCGGGCGTGCTCGGAGGCCTGCGCGTCCACGTGCAGGGAGAGGAACAGGTCGGCGCGGGCGTCGTTGGCGAACGCGGTGCGCTCGGCCGCCGAGGGGTTCTGGTTGCGGCCCCGGGTGAGGTAGACGGTGGCACCGGCGGCGGCCAGCCGGCCCTCGATCCGGGACGCCAGGTCGAACACCAGGTCGGCCTCGGTGGTCTCCCCCGAGCTGTGCCCCGGGTCGCTGCCGCCGTGCCCGGGATCGACGACGATGCGCCGGCTGATCAGGTGCGGGCCGCTGTCGACGAAGGAGGCGCTCTGCCGCAGCAGCTGGGGGCGCCCGCCGGTGACCTTGCGGCCCAGCTGGCGCAGCGCGCGCAACGTGGCCGGCCCGCAGGTGCCGTCGGAGGTCAGGCCGTAGTCCCGCTGGAAGGCGCGCAGGCCGGTCTCGGTGTCGGCGCCGAAGATGCCGTCGACCGGGCCGGCGTCGTAGCCGAGCTCGTGCAGGCGCTCCTGCAGGTTGATGACGTCGTCCCCGCGGACGGCGCGCTCGGGGTCGTAGCGGAGCAGCCGGTCCCCCAGCGACCAGCGCGCCTCGTTGAGCGCCCGGTAGGTCTCCTCGCCGACCCGCCCGTCCACCGAGAGGCCGCGGTTCTGCTGGAAGTGCCGGACGGCCAGCTCGGTGGCCTCGTCGAAGACCGACTGGTCCAGGGCGACGTCGGGCAACGTGGCCATGGCCTGCGGTGGCCGCGACTCGGCGGTGCCGTCGAGGTCGGGGAGCAGGCCGAGACTGCGGAGCGCGGTCTGCACGTCCGCCACGGCCGCTCCGCGATCCCCGAGCGCCAGGATCTGCATTCCGCTGTTCGCTCCCATCGAGTCCTGATTGTTCTCCCCCGTGCCGCTCCCGGCTCAGCGGGGGTCCCCCGGACGACGACGGGTCCACCTGCCCGGGTGGGCAGGTGGACCCGTGATCACCGTGCGCAGGGCCCCGTCCAGAGGCTCACCCCGAGCGTGCGAGGGGTGAGGAGGACGGGGTCCTCTGTCAGAGGTAGTCGGCGAGGTCGTTCAGGATCGCGCCCTTGGGCTTGGCGCCGATGATGCTCTTCACCGGCTTGCCGCCCTGGAACACCGTCATCGTCGGGATCGACATGACCTGGTAGTCGCGGGCGATCTGTGGGTTCTCGTCGATGTTCAGCTTGGCGATCGTCAGCTTGTCGCCGTGCTCGGCGGCGATCTCCTCCAGGACGGGGGCGACCATCTTGCAGGGGCCGCACCACTCCGCCCAGAAGTCGACGAGCACGGGCTTGTCGCTGCCCAGCACGTCGCTGGCGAAGCTGGTGTCGGTGACCGTCACGGTGTTGCCTGCCATCGGTCGTTCTCCTTCTGGTCCACGTGCTCGAAATCCTGCGGGGAGAACCCGCGGGACGGTGGTTCTATGCCTGCTCGGGGGGTTCAGCGCTCGTCGAAGGTGTCGGCGAGCCAGCGCTCGGCGTCGATCGCCGCGGCCGCTCCGGTACCGGCCGAGGTGATGGCCTGGCGGTAGATGTGGTCGACGACGTCGCCGCAGGCGAAGACGCCGTCGATGTTGGTGCGGGTGGTCGGGTGCTCGACCTGCACGTACCCCTCGTCGTCCAGCTTGAGCTGGCCGACGAACAGCTCGGTGCGCGGGTCGTGGCCGATGGCCACGAACAGGCCGGAGACCGGCAGCGTCTCGGTGGTCCCGCTCGTGGTGTCGGTGAGCTCGACGGCGGAGACGGTGCTGTCGCCGAGGACCTCGGTGACCTGCTTGCCCAGGGCCCAGCGGATCTTCTCGTTGTCCTGCGCGCGCTTCTGCATGATCTTGGAGGCGCGCAGCTCCTCCCGCCGGTGGACGACGGTCACGCTCTTGGCGAAGCGGGTGAGGAAGGTGGCCTCCTCCATCGCCGAGTCACCGCCACCGACGACCGCGATGTCCTGGTCGCGGAAGAAGAAGCCGTCGCAGGTGGCACAGGCGGAGACGCCGCGGCCCAGCAGGCGCTGCTCGTTCTCCAGGCCCAGGTACCGGTACTTCGACCCGGTCGCGACGATCACGGCGTGCGCGCGGTGCACCTCGTCGCCGACCTTGACGATCTTCGGGGTGGCCGTGAGGTCGACCTCGGTGACGTCGCGGGGGACCAGCTCGGCGCCGAACTTCTCGGCCTGGGTGCGCATGTCGTCCATGAGCTGCGGGCCCTGGATGCCGGCGGGGAAGCCGGGGAAGTTCTCGACCTCGGTCGTGGTCATCAGGGCGCCACCGAACTGGGAGCCCTCGAACACGAGCGGGTGCAGGTTCGCCCGGGCCGCGTAGGTGGCGGCGGTGTAACCGGCGGGGCCGGACCCGATGATGATCAGATCGCGGACGCCGTCGTGCTCGGCCGGCGGGATGACCGGATCGACGATCTCCTCCGTCGTCACGGCGGGGCCAGGGGTCGGGAAGTCACTCACGGGCGGCACAACCGGCATCGTAAGGGGCCTATTCCGGGCCGGCCCCTCCGGAGACGCCGTCCGGGGACGGCGGAGGTCAGCCCGCGGCCTGGACGGTGACCTCGCCGATCGAGGCGGAGAAGCCGTCGCTGTCGTCCACCAGGCCGGTGACCCAGAGCAGCACGTAGCGGGCCTGCGCCGGCTGGTCGAACACCAGCTCGGTGGTGCCCTCCAGCGTCGCGGAGGAGGCGACCTGGAAGCCGTCCAGCGAGCCGGCGGAGCTCTCCGCCGTCCGGACCTCGACGGTGGCGCCCGGGGTGGGGGTGACGACGGTGACGCCGCCGACCTGCTGGGAGCTGCCGAGGTCGTACACGATGCCGACGCCGGGCTTGAGGTTGCCGAAGGCCGGTGAGCCGCGGTAGGTGACCGTCGACCAGGTGGTGGCGGGGTCGCCGTCGACGGTGAGCGGCACGTCGTCGTCGTTCTCCGGCTCGCCGTCGCCCTCGGGGTTGAAGATCTCGGCGCCCTGGACCGGCACGGCCGCACCGGCCGTCGCCGGGGCCTCCGAGGAGGGGGCGGAGGCGCTGCTGCTGGGCACGGAGATCGAGGGCGTGGAGTCGTCGTCGACCGAGCCCGCGACCGACAGCAGGCTGGTGCCCACCCACCAGGCCAGCGCCACCACCACGAGCAGCGCGAGCAGGGGCAGGGCGATGACCAGCAGCCGGTGGCGCCGGGCCCGGTCGTCGTCGTCGTCGACGTCCGTAGCGCCGGTCGGGGGGCCGGTGTAGAGGTCGTCGGACAGCCCGTGCGCGCCGTCGTCGGCGGCGGGGAGGACGGTCGACACGTTCACCGTGTCGCCACCGACGGCGACCGGGGGGACGGCGCCGGGACGGGTGGGCGGGACGGGCGGGAAGGTGTCGCGGTCCAGGCGGACGGGCTCCTCCGTGCCGGGCCCGTCGGCGGCCGGGCGCTCGGGGCGCGGCCGGTCGGTGCGGCCCTCGGTCCGGGCACTGGCGTTGGCCTGGGGCCGGCTGCGCGGGCGCTCGGCGAGGATCGCGGCCATGGCGGCCACGCTGGACAGGGCGTGGCCGGGCTCGGTCGAGCGGGCCCGGCGGGCCAGCGCCACCAGGTCGGAGGGGCCGTGCAGCGGCCGCGGCTCGGTCTCGCCGGGGCGCAGGCCGGTGAGGCACACCTCGAGCAGGGCGCCCAGGGCCGCGACGTCGCCGTCGATGCTGCCGCTGGCCGCGGGCACCCCGCGCAGGCCCACGAGGCCGTTGGGGCGCAGCACGACGTTGTCGGGCGTCAGCCCGCCGACCGCCAGCCCCACGCGGTGGGCCTCGGCGACGCCCTCGGCGAGCCGGCGCAAGACGGTGCGCACCTCGCGCTCGGGCAGCGGGCCGTCGGCCAGCCGGTCGGCCAGCGTCTCGCCGTCGATCCACTCGTTGACGACGTAGGCGGCCCCGGCGGTGGTGCCGCCCTCCCCCTCGGTGCCCACGCTGCCCTCGGAGGCGTCGTAGACCATCGCCAGCGCGGGGGTGGCCAGGCCGCCGGCGGTCAGCGCGCGGGTGATCCAGGCGTGCGCGGCGGGCCCGGCGGGGGTGTGCACGCGGACGGCGACGTCGCGGTTGAGGATCCGGTCCTTGGCCCGCCAGGTCTGGATGACGCCGGTCTCGGTCTCCTCGTCGGGACCCACCTGGTCCAGTGGCCGGTAGCGATCCGGGAGGCCGGTGACCGTGGACGTCATCGACACTGTCGACCTCCTGTCCTGCTCGGGCCGCCGGTGCGTCCGCACCGGCGCGGGCGCCGCGTCCCGTCGGGGAGACCGGTCATCCGCGCCGGACGCGTGCCCTGACGGCTGCCAGGGGTTCGCGGATCTCCGGGACGCGGGCGACCACGAGACCTGCGAGAGCCGCGGCGCCGATGACCACGGTACCGAGCAGCACCCGGCCGAGCGACCCTGCGGTGGACGATCCGAGCAGGTCGTCGGTCACGATCAGGACAAGCCGGCCCAGCAGGCCCGCGGCCAGCGAGACCGCGGCCACCCGGGCGACCTGCACCAGCGTGGTGCCGGTCTCCAGCGCACCCAGCCGCCGGCGCAGCGCGACGTCGCCGAGCACCCACCCCGCGAGGTAGGTGACGCTGGTGGCGAGCATCAGGCCGGCGACGACGTGCTCGGGCTCGACGAGCGCCGGCACGAGCAGCAGCAGGGGCACGCGGACGGTCACCATCCCGAGCTGGATGAGCGTCGGGGTGCGGGCGTCCTTCATCGCGTAGAAGACGCGCAGCTGCAGCAGGGTGACCGCCATGGGCAGCAGCCCGAAGGCGCCCACCGCCAGCGCGGTGCCGATCGCCTCGGCCTCGTCGATCGAGGTGTTGCCGCGGGCGAAGGCGACGACGCCCAGGTCCGGGCCGAGGACGACGAGCAGCGCGGTGACCGGGAGCAGGCCGAGCGCCGAGAGCCGGGTGCCCAGCGACAGGTCCGAGACCACTCCGGGGACGTCGTGCCGCGAGGCCGCCCGGCTCATCCGGGGCACCAGCGCGGTCAGCAGCGCGACGCCGATGATCCCGTAGGGCATCTGGAACAGCAGGCTGGCGTTGGCGAAGGCCAGCGAGCCGAGCCCGCCCTCGCGCAGGGAGGCGTTGGCGATGCGCATGGCGGCCACCACGCCCACCTGGCTGATCGCCACGTAGCCGATCACCCACAGCCCGAGGCTGCCCGCCTCGCGCAGGCCGGTGTCGCGCAGGCCCCAGCGGGGGCGCAGCGGCACCCCGGCCTTGCGGAGCAGCGGGAGGAGGACCAGCGCCTGCACCGCGATGCCGAGCGTGGTGCCGATGCCCAGCAGCCAGACCTGGCCGGCCGTGATCGTGACGGGGGTGAGGTCGCCGGGTCCGGAGGCGGCGATGAACAGCAGCCCGGTGGCGATCACGACGACGTTGTTCAGCACCGGCGCCCACGCCGGCGGGCCGAAGACGTCGCGGGAGTTGAGGATCGCCTGGGCCAGGGCTCCGATGCCGTAGAAGACGATCTCCAGCAGCAGGATGCGGGCCAGCCAGGTGGCCAGCCGCACCTGGCCGGGATCGTCCTGGATGCCGTACAGGGCGGTGAGCAGCGGCGCGGCCAGGATGGCGAGGACCGTGACCACGGCCAGCCCGGCGACGGCGATCGTGGCCAGCCGCTGGGCGTACGCCGTGCCCCCGTCGCCGTCCCTCTCCTGGGCGTGCACCAGCAGCGGCACGATCACCGATGCGAGGACACCCCCGAGGAGCAGCTCGTAGACGATGTTGGGCAGCGTGTTCGCGGTGTTGTAGGCGTCACCGACCAGCGTGGCGCTGCCCAGCGCGGCGGCGAGCACCATCGTGCGCAGCAGGCCGGTGATCCGGGAGACCAGGGTCGCCACCGCCATGGTCCCGGCCGCGCGCAGGATCCCGCGGCTGGCGCCGGGCGCGCCCTCGCGCTGCTCGACGTCGTCGTCGGTGTCGGCGACCGTCCTCGGTACCGGCGGCAGCACCGGCATCGGGAAGACCTGGGTCTCGTCCGCCGCGGGGACCCAGCGGTTGCGCAGCGGCGGCAGGGGCGGCAGGGGCCGCGGCGCCGACGGACGGCGGGCGCGGTCGGGGGCGGGCGGGGCCGCCTCGTCCCGACGGCGGACCGGTGGCGGGACCGGCGGGAGCGGAGGGCGGCCGTCCTCGGGCGCGGCGAACGGCGCGCCCTCCGGCGGCGTGGCCCGGTAGGGCGGCGGCGGCAGCGGCCGGCCAGGGGCGGGTCGGGGCGGGTCGACGGGCAGCCGGCGGGGGTCGACGGGCGTCTCCCGCTCCTCGTCGTCGGGGACGGCGCTCACACCGGGCTCCGGGTCGGGGTCGGGAGGGGCAGGCCGTCGGGGCCCAGGGGCGGCCCACCGGCGTCGGGGGCGGTCGCGCGCGCCCGGCGGCGGCGCAGGAAGTGCACCAGCCGGCGGAGGAACAGCAGCCCCAGCAGCGCCGCTGCGCCGATCGTGATGATCAGCGAGATCGGCCCGTAGGCGGTGCTGCGCACCTGCATCTCCACCTGCTCGCCCAGCGTGCCGCCGCCGGGCGTCACGAGGGTGGCGGTGACCGCGACGCCGCCGGACTGCCGCAGCGAGGTGGGCACCTGCAGCACCGTCCGCGATCCGGGGGCCAGCACCTGGACGCCGATGTCGCCGGTGGAGAACCCGCGGTTGCTGCGGGCGCGCACCTCGGGCAGCACCCGCACGGCGAAGGGCAGGTCGTTGCGCACCGTGAGCACGAGGGGGGCGTCGGTGGAGGCCAGCGTGTAGGTGCCGTCGGCCGGGGCGAGCAGGGTCACGCGGTCGCGCAGCCGGTCCGTGGCGTCGTCGAGGTCGGCGGCGGCGTCCTCGAAGCCGGCCGGGTCCGCGCGCCAGGCCACCGACGTGGCGCGGGCGGTCGCGGCGTCCAGGGCCTGCAGCGCCGTGCCGGGGTCCCCGTCGACGGCGCCGGCCAGGTCGTCGCGCGCGGCCACGGCGGCACTGACGTCGGCCAGCCCCTCCCCGGTCAGGAGCACCTGGTCGGCCGGCTCGAGCAGCTCGCCGTCTTCGGTGCGCGGGCCGCCGGCCAGCGCGTCCATGCCGGCGCCGCGCAGCCAGGGCAGCGTCGCGGTGTCGGCCATCATCGCGCCGGCGCCGTCCGGGCCGGCGTCGACCTCGCGGGGGGCGGTGACGAGCACGGTCTGCTCGGAGCCCGGCGGGGCCTGCGCGGTGAGGACGGCGAGCTCGGCCAGGTAGCGCTGCTGCGCGATGCGCGGCCCGCCCTCGGCCTGCTCGGCGCCGGCGACCACGTCGCTGAGCCGGGCGTCGGCCACCAGGGCGTCGACCGCCCCGCCGGCGGTGCCCAGGGTGACCGGGGCGGCGGCGGTGGGGTCCTGCAGGCCGACGGCGGAGTCGCCGGTGGTCAGCGCGCCCGGGGCCACCACGACCTGGTCGATGCCGCCCTCGGTGAGCCGGGCGAGGGTCGAGCTCCGCAGCGTGCCGCCGGGGGCCCAGGCGACGTCGGTCCGCGGCTCGACGTCGAGGGCGTCGGCGAGGATGCGGGCGCCGGCGCCGTCCTCCGGTGCGGGGACGT
The DNA here is from genome assembly GCF_003319105.1 of Blastococcus sp. TF02-09. Classification (GTDB taxonomy): domain Bacteria; phylum Actinomycetota; class Actinomycetes; order Mycobacteriales; family Geodermatophilaceae; genus Blastococcus. The sequence continues at coordinate 113,144 of NZ_QOHH01000010.1, forward strand.
CCTCGGCCGGGGCGTCGGCACCGTCCGTCGGGGCGGCGGTCTCCCCCGCCGGGGTGTCGACCGGGGACCCCGGGGGGTCCTGCGCGGTGCCGGCCGGCGTGCCGGGCAGGCTGCGGGTGACGACGTCGCCCAGGCCCGCCGCGTCGAGGGAGTCGGCGTCCACGTCGCCGTAGGGCAGCGCGACGACGGGGTGGACGGCGGCGACGGCGCGCAGCCGCTCCAGGAAGGCGGCCGCGGCGTCGGTGCCCGTCCCCTGCTCACCGGCCACCTCGTACGGCCCGGCCGCCATGAGCTGCAGCTCCTCGACCAGGGCCGGGTCGATCGCCAGGGTCACCGGGAGGGTGGGTGCGGGGCCGCCGCCGCGCAACCGCTCGATGACGCCCAGCGCGCGGTCGAGCCGGCCCTCCTCGGACACGGAGGTGGCCAGCCCGTCGTCGGCGAACTCGCCCGAGGCGGAGCGGTGGGTGCGCTCGGTCAGCGGCCACAGCCACGCCACGGCGGTCCGCGCGGTGGGGATCAGGGGCTGCTGGACGACGTAGGTGGACAGCTCCCCGACGCGGCGGGTGTCGCCGTCGACCACGCCGTTGACGTTGAGCAGCACGGGGAAGACGCCGTCGCGATCCAGCCGCAGCTCGGCGGAGTCGACGGTGTACGTGACGTTGACGTCGTCCCCCGGGGCCAGGGGCTCGGGCAGGGGCTGGAAGGGGAGCACGACGGTGGTGGCCGGGCCGGGGTCCGCGTCCTCGGCCGCCAGGGCCGCGCGGCCGGCCAGGGCGTCGCCGCGTTGCAGCCGCACGGCGAGCTCCTCGATCGGCGCGGTGCCGGTGTTGGTCAGCCGCATCGTGACGGTGATCAGCGAGCCCGGGGTCACGGTGCGCGGCTCGAACCGGCTCACGTCGATCCGCACCGGCTGCTCGGCGTCGCCGGCGTCGTCCGCGGGGGCGGCTGCCGGGGCCGGCTGCGCGGGGGTGGGTGCCGCCGACGCCGGCGCGAGCGGCACGGCGGTCGTCAGCACGGCGGAGAGCAGGCCGGCGCGCAGCATCGCCCTCCGGGCGCCGCGCCGGGCGGGGGCGACGGCGGCGGCGGGGCGGCCACCGGCGCCACCGGCGGCCGATCGGGTCACGCGGTGTCGGCCAGCAGCCCGGGCGCACGCTCGACGAGGGCACGTTCGTCGGCGTAGGCGAGCCGGCCGCTGAGCTCGTCCAACGGCACCCAGGCCACCTCGGTCACCTCGACGTCGGCGTCGGAGAGCGCGCCGCCGACGGCGCGGAGGAGGAAGTGGTGCACGGTCTTGTGCACGCGACGCCCGTCGGCGACGAACCAGAAGTCGATGATGCCGAGCGGGGCCACGACCTCGCCGATGATGCCGGTCTCCTCCGCGACCTCGCGGACCGCGGTGTCCTCGGGCGTCTCGCCGGCCTCGATGTGCCCCTTGGGCAGCGACCAGAGCAGCCGGCCGCGTCGATCGGTGCGCCCGATGAGGGCGGCACGGGGGCCCTGCACGCCGTCGTCGGCGACCACCAGGCCCCCGGCGGACGTCTCGTCGACCCGACGCAACCGGCGGCCGGGGCGCGCTCGTCCGCCGGTCCCAGCCATGCCAGGAGGGTAGCGCGACCGGCGGCACTACCCTGACTCGTCGTGTCCGATGAGCCTGCGCGTCCTCCGAGTCCCGAGCCGGTGCCCCCGGCCGTGCAGGAGACGGTGCGCGCGCTGGTCGAGCTCTCCCCGGTGCTGGTCGAGGTGGGCGAGCGCTTCACGGCGGCCGGTTTCCAGATCCACCTGGTGGGTGGATCGGTGCGCGACGCGCTGCTGGCCGGCGCCTCGGGCGCGCCGCGGATCCCCGGCGATCTCGACCTGACCACCGACGCCCGGCCGGAGCAGACCCTCGAGGTGCTGCGCGGGTGGGCCGGTTCCACGTGGAACACCGGCATCGAGTTCGGGACCGTCGGGGCCGACGTCCGCGGCACCCGGCTGGAGATCACCACCTACCGCGCCGACCGCTACGACCGGCAGTCGCGCAACCCCGAGGTTGCCTGGGGCGACTCCCTGGTCGACGACCTGGCCCGCCGCGACTTCACCCTCAACGCGATGGCGGTCTCGCTCGGGCCCGACCGCACGGTCACCGATCCCTTCGGCGGCCTGGGCGACCTGATCCGCAAGCGGCTGCGCACCCCCGGCCCGGCCGAGGAGTCCTTCGCCGACGACCCGCTGCGGATGCTCCGCGCGGTCCGGTTCGTGGCGCAGCTGGGGCTCGCGCCGGACGACGACGTCGTCGCGGCCATGACGGCGATGTCGGCCGAGCTGGGCCGGATCACCGCCGAGCGGGTGCAGGCGGAGCTGTCCAAGACGCTGCTCCAGGACGCGCCGCGGGCCGCCCTGGAGCTGTTCGTGGCGACCGGCCTGGCCGACGTCGTCCTGCCGGAGCTGTCAGCCCTGCGCATGGAGATCGACGAGCACCACCAGCACAAGGACGTCTACACCCACTCGCTGACCGTGCTGGACCAGGCCATCGCGCTGGAGAAGGCCGCGGTGCGGGCGGGGGAGGACGGAGCGCAGTCGCCGGACCTGGTGCTGCGCCTGGCGGCCCTGCTGCACGACATCGGGAAGCCGGCGACGCGGCGCCACGAGGCCGGGGGGCGGGTCTCCTTCCACCACCACGAGGTGGTGGGCGCCAAGCTCGTGCGCAAGCGGCTGATGGCCCTCAAGTACCCCAAGGACGTCGTCGAGGCGGTGTCCCGGCTGACCTTCCTGCACCTGCGGTTCCACGGCTACGGCTCGGGCGAGTGGACCGACTCGGCGGTGCGCCGCTACGTGACCGATGCCGGTGACCTGCTCCCCCGGCTGCACAAGCTCGTGCGCTCGGACTCCACCACCCGCAACCGGCGCCGGGCGGCGGCGCTGTCGGCCACCTACGACTCGCTCGAGGTCCGCATCGCCGAGCTCCAGGCGTCCGAGGACCTGGCGCGCGTGCGCCCCGACCTCGACGGCAACGCGATCATGGAGCTGCTCGGGCTGCCGCCGGGGCCGGAGGTCGGCCGGGCGTGGCGCTTCCTCAAGGAGCTGCGGCTCGAGCGCGGCCCGCTGGACCGCGCCGAGGCCGAGGCGGCCCTGCGCGAGTGGTGGGCGGCGGAGCAGGCCTGACGCCGGCTCAGGCCGGGGCGGGCACGGCCCGGCGCCGGATGCCGAGGTAGGCGCCGACGGCGACCAGGTAGCCGGCGCCCACGAGCAGCAGCACCGGCACCGACTCCCCCGACCGCGGGAGCAGGACGGCGGCGAGCAGGACGGCGCCGACGAACGCGACGTTGAACAGCGTGTCGTAGACGGAGAAGACGCGGCCGCGGAAGTCGTCGTCCACGGTCTCCTGCACCGTCGCGTCGGTGCAGACCTTCACGCCCTGGCCGACCACGCCCAGCAGCAGGCCTCCGGCGAGCACCGTGGGCGGCTGGAACGCCAGCCCCAGCAGCGGCTGCGCGACGGCGCCGAGCAGGAGCAGCCCGACGGTCCAGCGGACGCGGCCGACGCGGCGCACCGCCGCCGGGGTCACCGCCGCGGCCAGCAGCGACCCGGCCGCGATCGCCGCCACCAGCTGCCCCAGCCCGGCCAGGCCGCCCGGGAAGAGGCCCGAGGCGTCCTCCAGCGGCCCGCGGTAGAGCAGCAGGGTCATCAGGGTGAGCAGGCCGAAGCCGATGCGGTGCAGCCCGATGGCGGCCAGCGCCGCCGCCGCGGGTGGGCGGGACCAGGCGTGCCGCGCACCGGCCACCAGCCCGGCGAGGACGGTCCGGGCCGGCGCCGCCGCGGCGCGGTCGACGGCGTCGGGGCCGAGGTACCCGGAGGGGAAGCGCGCGACCACGCCGGCGGCCGCGAGGTAGGGCGCGGCCGCGGCCAGCGCGATCGCCGCGTACCCGGCGTCGCCCGACCCGGTCAGCGGCAGCAGCAGGAGCGCCGCACCCCCACCGGCCACCGCGGCCACCGATCCCGCCGTCGTCGACAGGGCGTTGGCCGGGACGAGCGCGTCCGTGGTGTGCGGCAGCGCCGCCGACAGCGCGGCCAGGACGAACCGGCTCACCGAGACCACCGCCAGCCCCGCCAGCAGGAACGGCACCCCGTCGACGCCGCCCAGGACGACCGCGGCCACGACGGCCACCAGCACCGCGCGCAGCACGTTCGCCCGCAGCAGCACCGAACGGCGGCTCCAGCGATCCAGCCAGACGCCGGCGAACGGGCCCACCAGGGACCACGGCAGGAGGAGGACGGCGAAGCCCACGGCGACGTCGAGGGGGTCCGCGGCGCGCTGGGGGTTGAACAGCACGGTGCCCGCGAGCGCGGCCTGGAAGACGCCGTCGCCGAACTGGGAGAGCAGCCGCGTGGCGAACAGCCGGCGGAAATCGGCACGGACCAGCAGGGACCGCACCGTGGCCCCCGACTCCTGCACCCCGCCAGCCTAGAGAGAGGGCCCCGTCCTCCCCGCCGTTCGCACGCTCACGACGGTGCCCGGGACGGGGCCGGCCCGGGACGGGCCGGGGTGCGGCACACTGGATCCGATGAGCCCGGTGCCCGCGTCGTCCGACCCCGAGTCCGGCCCGCCCACGCGTCCTGCGACCGGTCGCGACCGGGCGGCGGCGCCGGCGTTGTCGATCGGGGAGATCGAGGACGTGCGCCCCGGCTCGCTCCTGGTGGCCATGCCGGGGCTCACCGACCCCACCTTCGCCGGAGCGGTGGTCTACGTCGTCGACCACTCCGGCACCGGCACGATCGGCGTCGCCCTGGGCAGTCCCAGCCAGGTGGAGATCCGCGACGTGCTGCCCGGCTGGCGCGACCTGGCCGTCGAGCCGGCGGTGTTCCACGTGGGCGGGCCGTGCGAGGCCGACACCGCCCTGTGCCTGGCCCGGTGCCCCGGCCCGGCGCCGGACCCGGACAGCGGGCTGCGGCCGGTCGCCGACGGCATCCACCTGCTCGACCTCGACGAGGACCCGGAACCGCTGACCGGCCAGGTGTCGGGCCTGCGCGTCTTCGCCGGCTACGCGGGCTGGTCGCCCGGCCAGCTGGCGGGCGAGGTCGCCGAGGGCGCCTGGGCCTGCGTGCCGGGCTCACCGGACGACGTCCTGACCGCGCTCTCGGGCCCGGAGCTGTGGCGCGCGGTGCTCGCGCGGCAGTCGGGGCGTCTCGCCGTCCTCACCACCGCTCCCACGGACCCCACTGCCAACTGACGGGTGCCGCGAGAGCGCGACATCTGGTAGGAAGTACCTGGGAAGGGGCGGTCTGGGGAAGAGGCCGCCCCTTCCCACTGTCTTGTGGGGCTCCGCCGGCGGCGTTCAGAGACCCAGCGCGGCAGCCAGCTCCGGGTGCTCGGCCAGCGGAGCGGTCCGCTTCCCGTCCGGCAGGTCCAGCGAGCGCCGGCCGTGCTCGGCCAGCGTCGTCGTCACCTCCAGGTCGTCCTCCCCCGGGCCCGCGGGCACCGGCGTGGCGAACTGCACCAGCACGTCGTCGGTGGAGGAGACGGCCACCGCGCGCCCCCCGGGCAGGCCGAACAGCTCCGTGGGCCGGCCGTCGATCGACCGCCGGCCCTGCCAGCTGTAGCCGGCGTCGAGGAAGGCGTCGGGGTCGTCGGCGTCCTCCGCCGCCAGCCCGAGCAGCACGGTGACCAGGACGTCGACCAGCGGCGGCCGCTCCCCGTCGACGTCGACCGGGCGGCTCAGGTACGGCGCACCGGCGGCGTCGGCGCCCGGGACGTCGCCGATCCAGAGCTCCTCGCGGGTGAAGAAGACGGTGCGCACCTCCTCGGTGCCCCCGGTGCTGGTGACCGCCTGCGCCCGGCCGGTGCCGGCGCGGAAGTCGACCTCGCCGGTGAGGGTCAGCACCGCCTCGCGGCCGTAGGGGGCGGTCACGACGAAGTCGGCGCCGCCCGCGGTGTGGTTGCGCTGCAGCAGCCCGGCCAGCAGGGCCGCGTCGGCCTCGGTGACGGCGTCCCCGGCCTCGCGCTGCGCGCCGTCACCGGCGCACCCGGCCGTCAGCGCCAGCAGCAGCCCCAGCACGGGCAGCCGCGCGTGGGTCCGGAGCCGCATGGGCGGAGCGTAATCAGCGGGGGCGCGTGCCCCCTGCAGACACGAGGGCCCGCACTCCGGTCGGAGTGCGGGCCCAGGTGACGTGCTGGAACGGCCGGCCTTCAGCGGCCCCGTTCAGCGCTCGATGTCGCCGCGGATGAAGGCCTCCACGGCGTCGCGCGCCTGGCTGTCGTCGTACTGCACCGGCGGCGACTTCATGAAGTAGGACGACGCGGACAGGATCGGGCCGCCGATGCCGCGGTCCTTGGCGATCTTCGCGGCGCGGACGGCGTCGATGATGATGCCGGCCGAGTTCGGGGAGTCCCAGACCTCGAGCTTGTACTCCAGGCTCAGCGGGACGTCGCCGAACGCGCGGCCCTCGAGCCGGACGAAGGCCCACTTGCGGTCGCTCAGCCACGGCACGTGGTCCGAGGGGCCGATGTGCACGTTGTCCTTGCCCATGTCCCGGTCGACCTGGCTGGTGACGGCCTGGGTCTTGGAGATCTTCTTGGACTCCAGGCGCTCGCGCTCGAGCATGTTCTTGAAGTCCATGTTCCCGCCCACGTTGAGCTGCATCGTGCGGTCCAGCTGCACGCCGCGGTCCTCGAACAGCTTGGCGAGCACGCGGTGGGTGATCGTGGCGCCGACCTGGCTCTTGATGTCGTCGCCGACGATCGGCACACCCGCGGCGGTGAACTTGTCCGCCCACTCCTTGGTGCCGGCGATGAACACCGGGAGGGCGTTCACGAACGCGACGCCGGCGTCCAGCGCCGCCTGCGCGTAGAACTCCGCCGCCTGCTGCGAGCCCACGGGGAGGTAGCAGACGAGCACGTCGGCGCCGGACTCCCGGAGGGCCGCGACGACGTCGACCGGCTGCTCGTCGGACTCCTCGATGGTCTCCCGGTAGTACTTGCCGAGGCCGTCGAGGGTGGTGCCGCGCTGGACGGAGACGCCGAGCGGCGGGACGTCGCAGATGCGGATGGTGTTGTTCTCGCTGGCGACGATGGCCTCGGACAGGTCGCGGCCGACCTTCTTGGCGTCCACGTCGAACGCGGCGACGAACTCGACGTCGGAGACGTGGTAGTCGCCGAAGCGGACGTGCATCAGACCCGGCACGGACGCGGACTCGTCCGCGTCGCGGTAGTAGTGAACGCCCTGCACGAGCGACGCGGCGCAGTTGCCGACGCCGACGATGGCGACCTTCACGGAGCCCATGGCTCTCCTTCCCCTGGACCCTCGGCGGGTCCGACGGACGCGGACCGGGTGCGGTCCGCGGTTGACGGTGCAGGGGCCGCCGGTGCCGGTGCGGCGCCCGGCTCCTCGCGTCCTGCCGTGCTGCCCGACGCCTCGCGGCGTTCGGAATCGATCAGCTCCGAGAGCCAGCGGACCTCGCGGTCCACCGACTCCAGGCCGTGGCGCTGCAGCTCGAGGGTGTAGCGGTCGAACCGCTCGCGGGTCCGCGACAGTGAGGACCGCAACCCTTCGCGCTGCCGTTCGACGGTGCGACGGCGGCCCTCGAGGATCCGCAGTCGCACGTCGGAGGCCGTGTGCCCGAAGAAGGCGAGGCGGACCCCGAAGAGCCCACCGTCGTCGTACGCCTCCGGCCCGGTCTGGCTGACCAGGTCGTGGAAGCGTTCCTTGCCCTCCGCGGTGATCGTGTAGACCACCTTCCCGCGCCGGCCGGTGAGCGGCGGAGCGTCCGCCGGCAGCAGTGCGCGCGGGTCGGGCTCGTCGGTGCTGATGAGTCCGGCCGCCCGCATCCGCTTGAGCGCGGGGTACAGCGAGCCGTAGGAGATGCTGCGCAACCCGCCGAGCACCTGCGCGAGCTGTTTGCGCAGCTCGTACCCGTGCATCGGCGACTGGTGCAGCAGACCGAGGATGGCGAACTCGAGCATGCCGCCTCCTCGGACCCCCGTGGTCGATGTATCGAGACGATACAACGACATGGCGTTCCTCCGGAACGCACCGCGGCCACGAGCCGTCCCCGGCCTGCGCGGAGCGTGTCCCGGCCCTCGTCGCCGAGGCCTCCGGCCCCGACTCCTCGGCCCGCCTCGCAGGGCGGCTCTCGTCGCGTCGTCCTCGTCCCCCCGGTCCACAGGCCTGGCACGTACATTGGCCGCCGTGCCCGGACGCCGATCCGTCGTGGACTACTCGCTGCAGAGGCGAGCGGTCCTGGCGGAGGTGTACGCGGGGCGCACCGGTCTGTTCGAGGTCTGCGACGCCAGTCCCTACCTCTCCCGGGCCGCCAAGTACCACGGTGAGGCGACCGCGACGCCCTGCCCGGTGTGCCGCCGGGAGCGCCTCACCCGCGTGAACTACGTGTACGGCGACCACCTCGGTCCCGTGGCCGGCCAGGCCAAGACCCCCGTCGAGCTGGCCCGGATGGACTCCGCCCAGGAGGAGTTCACCGTGTACGCCGTCGAGGTCTGCCGGGGCTGCGGGTGGAACCACCTGGAGTGCTCGTACGTGCTGGGGGTCGAACCCGTGCCGGGGCAGCAACCCCGCCGGGGACGGCGCCGGACCGCCACGGACCAGCGCCCCTAGCGCGTCGGCCCCGCCGTCACGGCGGACCCCTCCGTCACTGCAGCCCCTGCGGGTCGTTGCCGGCGGGGGTCCTCCCCCGCATCCACAGCTGAAGACGCAAGGCTGCGACCGGGCACCCCCGTCGTCGCCCACCCCGAGTCAGGAAAGAGGAACTCCCGCGTGCCTCCCCACGACGAGACCTCGCCCGTCGGGCCGCGCGCCGGTTCGGTCCGCCGTCCGGCCCCCGCGCGCACCCGGAGCACCGGGGGCGGTGGCGGTGCCGCGCGCGGCAGCTCCGGCGCCGGCCGGCCCGCGGTCCCGCCGTCCGGCCGTGCCCGCACGACGGCCGCCCGGAGCGGCGGCAGCGGCGGCGGCCGGCCCTCGGGTCCGGGCGGTCGCCCGCCGGGCGCCGGTGGTCCTCCCGGGTCGGGGCGCCCGCCGGGTTCCGGTGGTCGTCCGCCGGGCGGCCGGCCCTCCGGTGGCGCGGGGCGTCCGGCCCGCAGCAAGAAGCAGCGGCGCCGTCGTCGGCTGAAGATCGGCCTCGGCGTCCTGGGCGGGCTGTTCCTGCTGTTCTGCGTCTTCATCGGCGTCGTCTACGCCAGCACCGAGGTGCCCAGCCCCGACTCGATCACCAACGCGCAGACGACGGTCGTCTACTACTCCGACGGCACCACGGAGATGGCCCGGCTCGGCGACGAGAACCGCACCAACGTCCGCCTGGACCAGGTGAGCGAGGCCGCGCAGAACGCCGTGCTCGCCGCGGAGAACCGCGACTTCTACACCGACCCGGGCATCTCGGCGACGGGCATCGCCCGGGCCGCCTGGAGCAACCTGACCGGCGGCTCCACGCAGGGTGGCTCGACGATCACCCAGCAGTACGTGAAGAACGCGATCCTGCAGAACTCCGAGCGGTCGTTCAGCCGCAAGTTCCAGGAGCTCTTCGTCGCGATCAAGCTGGACAACAACTACTCGAAGGAACAGATCCTCGAGAACTACCTGAACACCATCTACTACGGCCGCGGCGCCTACGGCATCGAGTCGGCCGCGAAGACCTACTTCGGCGTGCCGGCCGCGGAGCTGACCGCGCAGCAGGGCGCGGTGCTCGCGGTGCTCATCCGCAGCCCGGGGGCCTACGACCCGGAGCTCAATCCGGAGGGTGCGCAGGACCGCTGGGGTCTGGTGCTCGACGCGATGGTCGGCGAGGGCTGGCTGTCGGCCGAGGAGCGGGCGCTGTCGCAGTACCCGGCGGTGCTGCCCAAGGTCCCGCCGTCGAACGGCATCCCGAGCGACCACCGGGGCCACGTCGTCAACCAGGCGCTGGCCGAGCTGGAGGCCAAGGGCTACAACGAGGACCAGATCAACGGCGGCGGCCTCACGATCGTCACGACGGTGGACAAGCGCTACCAGGACGCGGCGGTCGCCGCGGTGAACGACGTGATGACCGGTGAGCCGGAGCCGCTGCGCGAGGCGCTCGTCGCCGTCGACCCCAAGACCGGTGCCGTGCGCGCCTACTACGGAGGGGAGAACGGCGCCGGAACCGACTACGCGCGGGCCCAGAGGCAGCCGGGCTCGTCGATGAAGCCCTACACGCTGGCGACCGCGCTGAAGGAGGGCATCAGCGTCACGGCCCGCCGCGACGGCAGCAACAACCAGGAGTTCGAGGACCGCGAGGCCCGGGTGGTCAACTCCGGCGGCGCGTCCTGCGCGGCCTGCACCCTCCGCGAGGCCATGACCCGCTCGCTGAACACGACGTTCTACGGGCTGGCCCTCGAGGTGGGCCCTCCGGAGGTGCGGCAGACCGCGCTGGCCGCCACCGGCCTGCCGGAGACCTGGCCGGGCGGGAACCTGGCGGGCGGCACCGTGCTCGCGAACGAGGCAGGCGTCACCGGTGGCGCGATCGGGATCGGCGAGTACGAGATGCGCCCGATCGACCAGGCGGTCGGCTTCGCCACCTTCGCCGCGGGCGGCATCCAGCGGGACCCGTACTTCCTGGCGCGGGTGACCGACAGCGAGGGCACCGTCCTGCTGGAGAACCCCGGCGACGCCGGCGAGCAGGTCATCGAGCCCCGTGTCGCCAACGACGTCACCTACGCGCTGACCGACGTCGCCGGCAGTTCGGACCTCGACCTGGACGGTGGCCGCGAGGTGGCGGCGAAGACCGGTACGCAGGGGCAGGGGGAGAACAACTCCGACGCGTGGATGGTCGGGTACACGCCTTCCATCTCCACCGCGGTCTGGATGGGGAACGACTCGCCGAGCGACCCGATCGAGGACGTCCGTGGGCGCATCATCTACGGCTCGGGCCTGCCCGGTGACATCTGGCAGCAGTTCATGAACACCGTCCTCGAGGGCAGCCCGGAGGAGGACCTGCCCGACGCCCCGCTCATCAAGGGCGACACCGGCGAAGGTGTGCCCGCGCCGACCCGTGAGCCGACGCGGACGGCCACCCCGACCCCGACGCGGACGGCCACCCCGACCCCGACGCGGACGGCTACCCCGACGCCGACCCCGACGCCGACTCCGACCAGGCCGGAGACCCCCGACGTGCCGGAGGAGCCGGTCGAGGAGCAGCCGGTCGAGGAGCAGCCGGTCGAGGAGGCGCCGGTCGAGGAGCCCGGGGCGGGCAATCAGGGCGGCATCCCCGCGCCGGCACCGGCGGGGCGGGGCAACGGCTGATCCCTCCCGCACACTGACCCGGTGAGCACCTCACCGTCGGGCCCGTCCGCATCCGCGGGCGGGCCCGCGGTGTCTCCCGACCGGATCGTGCCCACCTGGACCGACCCGGTCGCCATCCAGGCCGCCGAGGCGGTGGGCGGGCCGTGGGGGCGGCACGCGCTCACCGGCCGGGCCCTGTTCTGGACGCCCCTGCGGGTCTGCCTGGCCTTCGTCGTCCTCGGGCTGGCCCTCGCCTGGATCAAGCAGGAACCCTGCGCCGACGGCGACTGGAGCGGCTTCCGCCAGTACACCCACCTCTGCTACGCCGACCCGCTGCCGCTCTTCGGTCGCTTCGACCTGGGCTCCGGCGCCCTGCCCTACCTCGACTCCCCCGTCGACCACCCGGTGCTCACCGGCGGCCTCATGGCCCTCGCGGCCGCCCTGGGCCGCGCCTACGACGGCGCCGCGCGCGCGAGCGACCTCCTGCCGGACCTGCCGCCGGTGCAGAGCTTCTACGTCGTGACCTGCCTGCTGCTGTCGGTGTGCGCGCTGGCCACCGCCCGCGGCGTGCTCGCGCTGTCGGGCCGACGCCCGTGGGACGCCGCCATGATCGGGCTGTCGCCGCTGCTGGTGGTGCACGCCTTCACCGGCTGGGACCTGTTCGCGGTGGCGTTGACCACGCTCGGCATGTGGGCGTGGGCCCGCGACCGGCCCGTGCCGGCCGGCGTCCTCCTGGGCCTGGCGACGGCGGCCAAGCCCTACCCGCTGCTGGTCCTGGTCGCCCTGTTCCTGCTCTGCCTGCGCGCGGGGCTGCTCCGGACCTGGTTGCGGACGGCGGGCGCCGCGCTGGCCGGCTGGACGGCGGTGAACCTGCCCGTCGCCGTCGCCGCCTGGGACGGGTGGAGCCTGTTCTTCCGCCGCACCGTTCTGCGGCCGGCCGATCCGGACTCGCTGTGGAACGTCGCGCTGCACCTCAGCGGTGAGCGGCTCTTCGACGGCCCGCTCGAGGCGGGGCAGACCCCGGTGGTGCTGAACGCGCTCAGCGCGCTGGCGGTGGCGGCGATGGTCGCGGGCGTCGGCTGGCTGGTGCTGGCCGCCCCGGTGCGGCCCCGCGTCGCCCAGGTCGCCTTCCTGCTCGTCGCCGGGTTCCTGCTGCTCGGCAAGGTGTGGAGCCCGCAGTACTCGCTCTGGCTGCTCCCGCTGGCGGTGCTGGCCCGGCCGGCCTGGCGCTCGCTGCTGGCATGGCAGGCCACCGAGGCGCTGCTCTGGGTGCCGCGGATGCTCTGGTACCTGGGCACCGACAACCGGGGCATCGAGGTGGGGTGGTTCCTCCTCGCGGTGGGCATCCGCGACGCCGCCGTCGCCGTCCTCGTGGCGCTGGTCGTGCGGGACGTGGTGCAGCCCGACCGGGACGTCGTCCGGGCAGGCTGGCGCGGGGTCGACGACCCCGCCGGCGGCCCGCTGGAGAGGACCGTCGACGCCCTCGCCCTGCCCCGCCGGGATCAGCTCACCTGATCATGGCGCGTCCTACCTCACCGCCCACCGTGAGGGAGGACGCGCTCCGGTGAGGGAGGATGGCTGTTGGGGCGCTGGGCCCCACGGTCAGGCGAGGGCCGAGCGGACCAGCGCGATCTCCTCGGCGTGGCTCGCCGCGTCACCCGGCGTCTCCAGGACGACCGGGCAGTCCGCGGCGCGGGCGACGTCGAGCAGCAGCTCGGTGGGGATCTCCCCGCCGGCCAGCGGTGCGTGGCGGTCGCGGCTGGAGCCGTGCGGGTCCCGGCTGTTGTTCAGGTGCACGAGGTCCAGCCGCCCGGTGATGGCGCGGACGTCGTCCACCGCGGTGGCGAGGTCCCAGCCCGCCGCCCAGGCGTGGCAGGTGTCGAGCACGAAGCCCGCGCCGAACTCGCCAATGGCCTCCCACAGCCGCGCGACGGCGTCCAGCTCGCGGGCCATCGCGTTGCCGCCGCCGGCGGTGTTCTCGATGAACAGCGGGAGGGCGAACCCGCCGTCCTTCGCCTGGTAGTTGAAGGTCTTCCGCCAGTTGTCCACCCCGGCGGCGGGGTCGTCGGTCGCCAGAACGTGCCCGCCGTGCACCACCAGGCCGATCGCGCCGACGGCAGCGGCTGCGGTGGCGTGCTGGGCGAGCAGCTTGCGGCCGGGGACGCGGATCCGGTTGTGCGTCGACGCCACGTTGAGCATGTACGGCGCGTGCACGACGACGGCGACGTCGGAAGCCCGCAGCTCGCCCTCGTCGTCCCGCGGCTTGGGCGCCTTGTAGCTCTGCGGGTCGGTCAGGAAGATCTGCACGCCGTCGGCGTCCATCTCCGCCGCCGCGGCGAGCGGTCCCTCGTCCACGGAACCCACGTGTACGCCGATCGGGTGGTTGGCCACGGCTGGAGACCCTAGTTCGCCCCCGTTTCCACGTTTAGCCGTAACCGCGATCACACATCATCGTTCAAGCACGTGATGGGGAATTGCCCAGCTGAGGGTCCACTCGGAGGTTCTTCGCACATGGCTACCGGTCGCATCCGTCGCACGGCACGACGCGGCGTCGCCGTCGCGGTCCTGGGCTGGCTGTCCGTCGCCGCCGCCTCGGTCGTCCTGGCACCGTCCGCCGCCGCCGCTCCGTCGGCGACGATCGAGATCCGGAACGTGACGCCTCCGCTGGCCAGCGTCGACCCTGGCGGCACGGTCACCTTCGTCAACAAGATCCCGGCCGAGAACCGCGGGGGGATCTCGATCCCGCTGCCCCTGGGCCGCAGCGCCTCCGTCGGCGCCACCGTGTTCACCGACGTGACCGTGGACTTCTTCGGGCAGCCCCGGCCCCTGCAGCCCGAGCAGAGCACCTCGTGGCGGTTCGACGCCCCGGCGACCCCGGGCACGATCACCTACACCTACCGCGTGGTGCCGCAGGCGCAGCTCCCGCTCGGCGTCAGCGCCCAGCAGGTCGTCGACGGCGTCCTGCGCTCGCTGCCGCCGCTGCCGGCGCCGATCCCCTACGTCGTCCAGACCATCGCGCCGGCGGTGCCGAACCTGCCGAGCGTCGGCCTGCCGCAGCTCCCCCAGGTGACCCTGCCGCCGCTGTCCCTGCCGCTGCCGTCGACCCCCGCGCCCGGCGACGTCGTGCCCACCGCGCCGGAGGTCGCGCCCATGCCGGCGCCGGAGGCCGCTCCGGCGTTCCAGGGCGGACCGGGCACGCAGTACGCCTACACCCTGGGCGCGGGGCCGCAGCTCGACCCGAGGAGCGGCACCGCGGCGGCCGCCTTCGACCCCTCGCGGTTCCTCGCCGCCGGCAGCTCCTCCACGTCGGCGCGGGCGGGCACGGGTTCGGGCTCGGGTGGGCAGGTCGGCACGTACGACGGCGCATCGGTCCCGGTGTTCGGTCAGCTGGCCGGCCTGAACCGGGCGGGGCTGGACGAGGAGAGCGCGGACGCGGCGGCCACCGCCGAGACGGCCTCCTCCTCCACGCCGCTCCCGGCGGCGGCGCTGGCCGCGGTCGTGGCCCTGGCCGCCGCGAGCGCCGCGCTGGTCCGCACCCACCAGGCCTCCCGCGCCGGCACGTAGCACCGCGCCCGGTCCCTGACGGCCGCCGTCCCGTTTCGGGCGGCGGCCGTCGGCGTTCACGCGCCCCTGGGGACGACGGCAGGGCCGGTGGACGCGCACTGGTAGCCTGGGCCTGCGCGTTCCGGCACCCAGCGAGGTCGTCGGGGCGCGCGACGCATGCATGACCCTCCTGCTGCAGATCCCCTGCAGCCGCTGAGACCAGAGGAGGTGGGGTTCTCCGTGCGCAACTACGAACTGATGATCATCCTCGACCCCGATCTCGAGGAGCGCACCATCGCGCCCTCGCTCGACCGGTTCCTGACCGTCGTCACCAACTCCGGTGGCACCGTCAAGACCGAGATCTGGGGTCGCCGCCGGATGGCCTACGAGATCAACAAGAAGCCCGAGGGCATCTACGCGATCATCGACATCCAGGCCGAGCCGGCCGCCGTCCAGGAGCTGGACCGCCAGCTGAACCTGAACGAGTCGGTGCTCCGCACGAAGCTGATGCGCCCCGAGGTCCACTGAGCATGGCCGGCGAGACCGTCATCACCGTCATCGGCAACCTGACGTCGGACCCCGAGCTGCGGTTCACGCCGTCGGGTGCCGCCGTCGCCAACTTCACCGTGGCCTCGACGCCGCGCACCTTCGACCGTCAGTCGCAGGAGTGGAAGGACGGCGAAGCGCTGTTCCTCCGGTGCAACGTGTGGCGCCAGGTGGCCGAGAACGTCGCCGAGTCCCTCACCCGCGGTTCGCGGGTCATCGTGAGCGGGCGGCTCAAGCAGCGCTCGTTCGACACGAAGGAAGGCGAGAAGCGCACCGTCATCGAGCTGGAGGTCGACGAGATCGGCCCCTCGCTGCGCTACGCCACCGCGAAGGTCACCAAGGCCTCCCGCGGTGAGGGCGGCGGCGGCTTCGGTGGCGGCGGTGGCGGCGGTTTCGGTGGCTCCAGCGGCGGTGGCGGCGGCGCCAGCGACCCCTGGTCGACGCCGGCCGGCCCGTCCGACGAGCCTCCCTTCTAAGAGGACCTCGTCCTCCTCATCCCTCGCACGCTCGGGACGAGCCTCGGGACGAGGCCGTTCCATCCCCTCACCAGGAGTACTCCGGTGCCCAAGCCACCCATTCGCAAGGTCAAGAAGAAGGTCTGCCAGTTCTGCAAGGACAAGGCGACCTACATCGACTACAAGGACACGACGCTGCTGCGGAAGTTCATCTCCGACCGCGGCAAGATCCGTGCCCGCCGCGTCAGCGGCAACTGCAGCCAGCACCAGCGGGACGTCGCCGTGGCCGTGAAGAACAGCCGCGAGATGGCCCTGCTGCCCTACACCTCGACGGCGCGCTGATCATGAGCACGATGAAGCTGATCCTCACGCAGGAGGTCACCGGTCTCGGCTCCTCCGGCGACACCGTCGAGGTCAAGGGCGGCTACGGCCGCAACTACCTCCTGCCCCGCGGGCTGGCCATCAAGGCCACCCGGGGTGCCGAGAAGCAGGTCGAGTCCCTCCGCCGGGCGCGTGCCACCCGCGAGGTGCGCTCGCTCGAGGAGGCGCAGGCCGTGGCCGGGCAGCTGTCCGGGCTCAAGGTCCGCGTCCCCGCGCGTGCCGGTGACGGCGGTCGCCTGTTCGGCCGTGTCACCACCGCCGACGTCGCCGCTGCGGTCACCGCCGCCGGTGGCCCGGAGCTGGACCGTCGCCGCATCGAGCTGCCCAGCAGCATCAAGACCACGGGCCAGCACACCGTCACCGTGCGGGTGCACCCCGAGGTCAGCACCACCCTGGCGATCGAGGTCGTCGCGGGCTGAGCGTCCTGAGCGCGCCTCCAGCGCTCGCAGCGTCCCCGAGGGGCGTCGGACTACGGTCCGGCGCCCCTCGTGGCATCTCGGGGCCGCTGAGAGGTCCTCGCTGGGGATCCGGCGTCGTGCCCGCGGGTGTGCACGCCGGGCTGCCCGGACCGTCCCCGGCGTCACGCCGTCACCACGCGTGCCACGTGCGAAAAAACTTTGCGAGAACTTCCTGTCCACAGGTGGAGGACGGCGTCCGCGCAGGTGACCGGCTCGTGGCCGGGAGGCGATCACACCGTGTCCCCGGCCGTCTCCACATGTCGACACGCCTCCGTCCACCGACTTGTCCACATGTTGTGCAGATCGAGGTGTTGGACGGCGCCGCTCCGGGTTCCTAACGTTCCCTCGCAGCTGCCGCCGGGTGCGAAATGTCAGTGCCCGGCGGTAGCAATCATCCGAACACGTGTTCGGTACGGCGGCGCCCGCCGAACTCCCGGCTTCCCCTCGGTGAGTGGCGGTCGCGGGCGCGCCCGCAAGGAGAGAGAGGTACCCCGTGGCGGTGGCCGACGAGTACAGCCGGCCGACGGCGGCGGCGCCGGAGTACGACCGGCAGCCCCCGCAGGACGTCCAGGCCGAGCAGTCGGTGCTGGGCGGCATGCTGCTGAGCAAGGACGCCATCGCCGACGTCGTCGAGGTGCTGCACGGCGCCGACTTCTACCGCCCGGCGCACCAGATCATCTTCGACGTCGTCCTGGACCTCTACGGCCGCGGCGAGCCCGCGGACGCCATCACCGTCGCCGCCGAGCTCAACCGCACCGACCAGCTGTCGAAGATGGGCGGCGCGGTCTACCTGCACACGCTCATCCAGTCCACGCCGACCGCGGCCAACGCCGGCTACTACGCCGCCATCGTCGCCGAGCAGGCCGTGCTGCGGCGGCTGGTCGAGGCCGGCACCCGCGTGGTCCAGCTCGGCTACGGCGCCGCGGGTGGCCGGGGCGACGTCGACGACATCGTCGACCGCGCCCAGCAGGAGATCTACGACGTCACCGAGAAGCGGATGAGCGAGGACTACTCGCGCCTCGCCGACGTCCTCCAGCCCACGATGGACGAGCTGGACGCGATCGCCTCGCGCGGCGGGGTGAGCCGCGGCGTGCCCACCGGCATCCGTGACCTCGACGAGCTGACCAACGGCCTCCAGGCGGGTCAGATGGTCGTCATCGCGGCCCGTCCCGGCGTGGGCAAGGCGCTCGCGCTCGACACACCGGTCGCGACGCCCGACGGCTGGACCACGATGGGGGAGATCGCCGTGGGGGACCGGGTCATGGGTTCTGACGGCAGGCCCACGACCGTCGTCGCCGCGACCGAGGTCCTCACCGGGCGTCCGTGCTTCGAGGTGCACTTCTCGGACGGCTCGGTCATCGTGGCCGACGCCCAGCACCAGTGGCTGACCGAGACCCGCGCCAGCCGGCGATCCGCGCAGCAGGCGGCGACGGGCTACAACGGCTACCGCAATCAGCGGACCTTCGGGCAGGTGCGCACCACCGAGGAGATCGCCCGGACCGTCCGCTGCGCGACCAAGGACGCGCGTCTCAACCACTCCGTCACCAACGCCGGCGCCCTGCAGCTCCCCGAGGCGGAGCTCCCCGTGCCGCCGTACGCCTTGGGCGTCTGGTTGGGCGACGGCACGTCGGCGGCCGCGCAGTTCACCAGCGCCGACCCCGAGATCGCGGTGTACATCGAGGCCGAGGGGCTGGTCGCGCAGCCCACGGGCGTGCACCGCCGCTACTCGCTGCGGCTGCCGGCCCGCGAGGGGATGGCGTCCCGGCCCTGCCCGATGTGCGGCGAGGGGTTCGTGCCCAAGACGTCGCAGGTGCAGACCTGCGGCAAGGCGTGCGGTGCTGCTCTCCGGCGCAGTGGCGGCGTCGGCCTCCAGGCCACGTGCCCCGACTGCGGCGGTCCGTCGTCCGGGCTGGCGCAGTGCCAGCCCTGCCGTGACGACCACGGCACCGTCAAGGCGCTTCTCCGCGGCCTGGGCGTGCTGAACGACAAGCACATCCCCACGCGCTACCTGCGGGCCTCCATCGCCCAGCGGCGCGCTCTGCTGGCTGGCCTGCTCGACACCGACGGGACGGTCGCGCCGAGCGGCGTCGTGCAATTCGCCGTCACCAGCCGTCAGCTGGCCGAGGACGCCCGAGAGCTGGTGGCCGGCCTCGGCTATCGGGTGCGGATGACGACCAAGCGCGTCAAGGGGCGTACGGAGGAGTCCAGCACCTGCTTCACGCTGACCTTCAGCACCGACGACGAGGTGTTCAAGCTCGAGCGCAAGAAGCTGCTCCACAAGGAGCGGGGTGCCCGGACGTTCACCGCCCGTGGCAGTCGGTTCATCACCGACGTGCGGCCGATCCCGAGCGTGGCGGTGCGGTGCATCCAGGTCGATGCCGAGGACCACCTGTTCCTGGCCGGTCGCAGCTTCATCCCGACGCACAACTCGACGCTGGGCCTGGACATCGCGCGCTCGGCGTCGGTGAAGCACCACCTGCCTTCCGCCATCTTCAGCCTGGAGATGAGCAAGCACGAGATCACCATGCGTCTGCTGTCGGCCGAGGCGAAGGTGCCGCTGCACCACATGCGCGCCGGGTCGCTGAGCGACGAGGACTGGTCGAAGCTCGCGCGTCGGATGGGCGAGATTGCCGATGCCCCGCTCTACATCGACGACTCGCCGAACATGACGATGATGGAGATCCGCGCCAAGGCCCGCCGGCTCAAGCAGCGCAACGACCTCAAGCTCATCGTCATCGACTACCTCCAGCTGATGACCTCGGGCAAGAAGGTCGAGAGCCGCCAGCAGGAGGTCTCGGAGTTCTCCCGTGCGCTAAAGCTGCTGGCCAAGGAATTGGAAGTTCCGGTTATTGCAATGAGTCAGCTGAATCGTGGTTCGGAACAACGGCAGGACAAAAAACCAATGTTGTCCGACCTTCGCGAAAGTGGATCTATCGAACAAGATGCGGATATGGTCATGATGATTCACCGGGAAGATATGTACGAAAAAGAATCTCCGCGGGCGGGCGAGGCCGACATCATGCTGGTCAAGCACCGCAACGGCCCCACCGCGAACGTCACCGTCGCCTTCCAGGGCCACTACAGCCGCTTTGTGGACATGGCCAACTGACGGTGCGTCGGGCGGCCATCGCCGATTCGACGGAGCCCATCACCGCGACGCACCCGCACCTCCGCCGGGCCCGGCCGTCCTCGTCACCTACTGGTCGAGCACGGCCGGGCGGAAGGCCCTGAACAGCTCCGTGTGGGTCCGGGACGCGGCGACCGGATGGTTGCTGCTGTTCCACCTCGGCACGTCCCTCGCCGCAGCGCACGCTCGCCGGTGCGGCGTGGCTGAGCGCCGTCCTGGGTAGGGATTGCGCGCACAGCGGTTCCGCGGAGGGTCGGACATGGACATCACGGACATCATCCTCGAGCAGCACCACGAGCAGCGGCGCATGTTCGCCATGCTCGACGAGCTGCCCCGCGACGACTCCACGGCGCTCGGCGCCGTCTGGGGGCGGCTGGAGGTACTTCTGGAAGTGCACGCCGAGGCCGAGGAGCGGTTCTTCTACCCGCGGCTGCTCGCGCTGGGCAAGGGCAATCCGGAAGGCGACGTCCACGACGAGGTCGAGGACGCCATCAAGGACCACAACGACATCCGCGACGCGGTGCGCGGCACCCGGGACCACGAGGTGGGGACCGACGAGTGGTGGACGGCGGTCTGGGCGGCCCGCAAGGCCAACGACGATCACATGGCGGAGGAGGAGCGGGAGGACCTGCTCGACTTCCGCCACCACGCCGACCTGCAGACGCGGCACGACATCGCGGTGCAGTTCCTCACCTTCGAGTCACAGCACTACGCGGGCATCCCCATCCGGGACAAGGATCCGGAGGAGTACATCTCTCGCAACTCCTGACCGCGCGCTGTGCGCCCCGCTGCGCTTGTACCCGCGCGCCGACGTGCCAGGGGTGACATCAGCGAGCGCCACCTCGTTGATGGCACCGCTGCAGGTTTGTCGACGACATAGCCTCGGGCGGCGGCCGGTCTGGAGCACGTGCGCTTCCAGCCGTCTGTCTCGACGGCGTCCGCTATGCGATTCCGTGCGGCCGCACGGCGTACGGCGACTCCCGAGTGCCGGTGGACGTCGTAGCCGTTGCTGAACGCTGAGCCGAGGAGGGGCCGTGGACGAGCAGCCGACGCGGGGAACCGACCCGGCGCTCGCCGCCGTGCGGGACGAGCTGGCGGCCCGCGAGCCCGTCTTCCACCACCCCGAGCTCGGCACCTCCCGCGAGGCGCTCGAGCGCCAGGCGGCCGCCGAGTTCGAGGAGGTCGGGGCCTCGGGCCGGCGCTACGGGCGGGAGTTCGTCCTGGCGACCGTCCACGACCGCTTCGCCCGCGGCGTCCCCGACGACCCGTGGGAGGCCGGCGATTTTCGCTGCGTGGCCCTGGGGTCGCAGACCTACCTGCTCACCTACGACCTGCGGCAGGGCGATCGGCTGACCCGCCGGGCGACGGTCTGGCGCCGCACGGCGGATGACTGGGAGGTCGTCTACCACCAGGGCACCCTGGCCGGCTGAGGTCGCTCGGAACTGTCGGCCCCCTCCGCCAGGGTGGCGTCATGAAGCTGCTGACTGCCACCCGTGAGGGCCAGGGCGACCGTGACGGGGACTTCTGCTACGCCGTGGAGGGGGAGCTCGTCTTCGCGGGCTTCGTCTGCGCGACCGATCGCCGCGATCCCGCCGGTGGCTGCGGCTGCGGCCGCGCGTTCTCCGGCCTGAACTCCCTGCGCGCCACCACGACAGCGCTGGTGCGCGACCTCGACCTCACCTACGACGACGTCCGCCTGGCGCTGTCGGCCCACTTCGTCGCCGCCGGCATGGGCCCCGATGTGCTCGATGCGGCCGACTTCGAGGAGATGCTGGAGGAGGAGGTCGAGCAGACGATCCGCTACGCCCAGGTCTGGGAGCCCGGCGCGATCGTCGGCCGCCGGCTGGACTCGGTGCACCTGCGCACACCGGCCGTCCGCTGACCCCGCCCGGTTCCACGGGAAACATCAGTGAACGCCAGAGGCCCAGGACCGGTGCGGTCCTGGGCCTCCGGGGTGCACCGCTCCGCGGAGCGGCGGTGCATCAGGCGGCGGCGGGGCGGGCCTGCATCGCGCGTCGGACCTTCTTGCCGCCGGTGCTCATCTTCCAGAGCTTGCCCAGCTGGGAGGGCAGGTTCCGCGGCGTGGTCTCGGCCAGCCAGTCGTTGGGCAGCGACAGCCGGATCACCTTGTGCCAGGCCGACGCGACCTGCTGCGGCAGCGGCGCGGTGTGGTACGTCAGGCCGTAGCGGTCGAAGATGTCCTTCACCTTCGGCGCGATCTCGGCGTACCGGTTGCTGGGCAGGTCGGGGAACAGGTGGTGCTCGACCTGGTGGCTCAGGTTGCCGGTCATGATGTGCATGGCCTTGCTGCCGGAGATGTTGGCCGAGCCGAGCATCTGGCGCAGGTACCACTCACCGCGGGTCTCGCCGTCGATCGACGTCTTCTCGAACGTCTCGACGCCCTCGGGAAAGTGGCCGCACATGATCACCGAGTGCGACCACAGGTTGCGCACCACGTTGGCGGTGAAGGTCGCGGCCAGCGTCGAGAGGAACGACGGGCCCGACAGCAGCGGGTGCACCAGGTAGTCCTTGGCGGCCTGGCGGCGGATCTTCTTGACGACCTGCTTGGCGCGGGCCCGGAACTCCGGGTCGTTGCGTCGGCGCGGGGAGGCGAGGTTCTTGCCCAGCTCCAGGTCGTAGGCGGCGATGCCGTACTCGAAGAAGCAGGCGTTCACGAAGTTCCACAGCGGCTGGCCCAGGTACAGCGGGTGCCACGGCTGGTCCTCGTCCACGCGCATGATGCCGTAGCCGAGGTCGTTGTCCTTGCCGATCACGTTCGTGTACGTGTGGTGCAGCTCGTTGTGCGAGTGCTTCCACTGGTCGGCCGGGCTGGCGCTGTCCCACTCCCAGGTCGTCGAGTGGATCTTCGGGTCCCGCATCCAGTCCCACTGGCCGTGCAGGATGTTGTGCCCGATCTCCATGTTCTCGAGGATCTTGGCGACCGACAGGCCGATGGTGCCGACGATCCACGCCGGCGGGAAGAACGAGGCCAGCAGGACCGCGCGGCTGCCCAGCTCGATCTTGCGCTGGGTGTCGATGACCGTGCGGATGTACTTCGCGTCGTCCTCACCCAGGCTGTCGCGCACCTCCTGGCGGATGGTGTCCAGCTCCTTGCCGATGAGCTCGATGTCCTCGGCGGAGAGGTGGGCGATCGGGTTCTCGGGCTTCTTCTGCAGGGCGGTCATGCGGCGGCGCTCCTGTTCGTCCGGTGGGTCGGGGTCTCGGGTGTCAGTGGTCGATGGCGCAGACGCCGGCTGGCGCGCTGACGCAGGTCTGGACGAGGACGCCGTCGCCGACGTCCTCGGCGGTGGTGATCTCGCCGTTGCGCAGGTCGCGCACGGCGCCCTCGCGCAGCGGGAGGACGCAGCCGAAGCAGATGCCCATGCGGCACCCGCTGGGCATGAGCACCCCGGCCTCCTCGGCGGCGTCGAGGATCGGCGTCGCGCCGTCGGCCTCGACCGTGGTGCCGTTCTTGGTGAAGCTCACCGTGCCGCCCTCGCCGGTGACGAGGATCCGCGGGCGGAAGCGCTCGGTGTAGAGCCGGTCGGCGACGCCGATCGACGCCCAGTGCTCCTCGAGGGCCTCGAGCATGCCCACCGGGCCGCAGGCCCAGGTGGAGCGCTCGTGCAGGTCGGGGACGAGTTCGGCGATGGACCGCGCGTCGAGCATCCCCGCGGTGTCGGTGTGCTGCTCGATCAGCCGGATGCGCCCCTCGGCGGCCATCTGCCGCAGCTCGGCACCGAAGATGACGTCGTCGGCGGTCGGGGCGGAGTGCACGAGCACGGTGTCGGTCAGCTGGTCGGCCGCGTTGCGCAGGATGCCCATGACCGGGGTGATGCCGGAGCCGGCGGTGACGAACAGCGTCTTCTCCGGGGCCCGCTCGGGCAGGCAGAACTCCCCGGTGGCCTGGTCGAGCTGGACGATGGTGCCGGGGCGGACCCGGTGGACCAGGTGGTTGCTCACCTTGCCGTCGGGGATCGCCTTGACGGTGATCGTGAAGCAGCCGTCGGCGCGGTCCAGCACCGAGGTGATCGAGTAGGCGCGCCACTGGCGGACGCCGTCGACGTCGATGCCGATCCGGACGTACTGGCCCGGGCGGTGGGGCAGCCAGTCCCGGCCCGGGCGGATGACGATGCTGGCCGCGTCCCGCGTCTCGGGCTGCACGGCCTCGATCCGCCCGCGCAGCGCGGCGCCGGAGCGGAGCGGGTCGAACAGGTCGAGGTAGTCGACCGGCAGGAGCGGCGTGGTCACCATCTCGGCCAGCCGCACGGCCCGCTTCCGCAGCGAGGCCAGGGGCGACCGCACCGAGGACGGGCGGGGAACGGTCGTCGTCATACGTAGAAGGTTGTCCAACCTGAGCGTCAGTTACCTGTGTGCCGCACGTGAATCCACCGCTATGTTCTGTTCCCTGCGAACAAGAGGGGTGTGATGGACGTCGAGCTGGGTCTGCCGCCCGCCGTCGCCGACGCGATGCGCCGTCAGCTGCCCGCGGTCGCCGAGGAGACCGTCGCCGCGATCGTCGTCGAGGTGCCCAGCTACGCCGACGCGTTCAGCGGCGAGATGGGCCGGACCATCGAGAACGCCGTCCAGCTGGCCCTGGGCGGCTTCCTGATCCTGGCCTCGGCCGGTGCGGAGGGCGACGCCAGCACGCCGATCCAGCCGGCCTTGGACGGCGCGTACGCGCTGGGCAGGGGCGAGGCGCGCAGCGGCCGGTCGATGGACGCCCTGCTCGGCGCCTACCGGGTGGGCGCCCGGGTCTCCTGGCGGCACATGGCCGCCGACGGGGTGCGCGCCGGGCTGTCCGCCGAGCAGCTGGCGCGGTTCGCCGAGCTGGTCTTCGCCTACATCGACCAGCTCTCGGCGGCGAGCGTCGCCGGCCACAGCGACGAGCTGGCCACCACCGGCCGGGTCCGCGAGCGCTACCTCGAGCGGCTGGCCAACCTGCTGCTCACCGGCGGCTCGAGCAGGGACGTCGAGGCCGCCGCCGAGCGGGCCGACTGGCCCCTGCCCCGCACGCTGACGGCGGTGATCGTGCCCGAGGCCCGGGTGCGGACGGCGCTCGGCGCGCTCGACCCGCGGACGCTCCGGTCGACCCTGGAGGTGGCCGGACCGGAGGGGACGGGGGAGCTGGCCGCCCTGCTCGTCCCGGACGCAGAGGGGCGCTCCCGGCCGGCGTTGATGCGGTCGCTGCGGGAGGCCGAGGCGGTGGTGGGCCCGGCGCGGACGTGGGACGAGGTCGACCTGTCCTACGCGCGGGCGCTGCGGACCCGTCAGCTCGGGCTGTCGGCGGGCCACGGCGGGCCGGTGGACACCGAGGAGCGGCTGACCGAGCTGGTGCTGCGGGCCGACGAGTCCGCGCTGGCCGACCTGCGCGCCCGGGCCCTGGCCCCGCTCGCCGACCTGGGTGAGAGCGCCCGGGAGAAGCTGACCGAGACGCTGCGCTCCTGGCTGCTGCACCAGGGCCGCCGGGACGCCGTCGCCGCGGAGCTGTTCGTCCACCCGCAGACGGTGCGCTACCGCATGACCCAGCTGCGCGAGCTGTACGGCGCGCGCCTGGAGGAGCCGGACACGGTGCTGGCGCTGGTGCTCGCGCTGGGCGTCGAGAACGGACAGGGGAAACCGTGAGCTTCCTGATCGTGCACGGCTGGCAGAACTCCCGGCCGGAGGGGCACTGGCAGCACTGGCTGGCCGGGCGGCTGCGGGACGACGGGCACGAGGTCCGCTATCCGCAGTTCCCAGAGCCGGACGAGCCGGTGCCCGGCGACTGGCTGGCCCTGCTGCGGTCGGAGCTGGGCGAGCTCGGTGGCGACGGCGAGCGGGTGCTGGTCTGCCACAGCCTCGCCGTTCTGCTGTGGTGGCGGGCCGCGCCGTCGCTGGGCGCCCTGCAGCCCGACCGGGTGCTGCTGGTGGCACCGCCGTCCGCGGACGTCCTGCGGGGCTTCCCGGAGGTGGCCGCGTTCGCGCCCGAGGGCATCGAGCGCACGCCCCTGCCCGCCGACCTGGTCGCCCGCACCCGCCTCGTGGCCGCCGACGACGACCCGTACTTCCCCGGCGGCGCGGCCTCGCTGTACGCCGACCGGTTCGGCCTCGACACCGACCTCGTCCCCGGCGGCCGGCACCTCGACCTCCCCGCCGGCTACGGCTCGTGGCCCGCGGTGCTGGCCTGGTGCACCGACCCGTCGGTGCGGATCACCGGCCGATGACCGGCCTGCCGGCCGAGGTGGCCCGGGCGACCGGGGTGCCGCTGGACGTGCCCGTCGACGTCCGCGGGAGCACCGGGCTGGGGGGTCCGCTCGCCGTCCCCGACCTCGTCGTCGGCGCGGTCGCGGCGCAGCTGGCCGCCGCGCGGCTGCTGACCGGCGACCGGTCCCCCGTCCGGCTCGACGCGGCGCACGTGGCACTGGCGGTGCGCAGCGAGCGCTTCGCGCGGCTGGACGGGCGGCCAGTGGGCCTCGGGTTCGCGCCGCTGTCCCGCTTCTGGCGGACCGCCGACGGATGGCTGCGGCTGCACGGCAACTACCCGCACCACCGGGCGGCCGCGGCGTCGGTGCTGGGATCGGACGACGTCGCCGCGGTGGCCGAGGCCGCGGCGACCTGGACCGCCGAGGCGCTGGAGACCGCCGTGGTCGCCGCCGGGGGTGCGGCCGCCGCCGTCCGGACGCCGGAGGAGTGGGCCGCCTCGCCGCAGGGTCGGGCCGTGTCGGGACTGCCGCTGCTGGCCCTGCGCCGGACGGCCGACGGCGCCCCGCGGCGAGCCGGGCTGCGCGGGCTGCGGGTGCTGGACCTGACGCGGGTGATCGCCGGCCCGGTGGCCACGCGGGTGCTGGCCTCTAACGGCGCCGACGTGCTGCGGGTGGACGGGCCGCGGCTGCCCGACCAACGCGACGGGCTGCTGGACACCGGCGCCGGTAAGCGGCACGTGGTGCTCGACCTCGCCGACGCACGGGACCGGGCGACGGTGGAGGAGCTGCTCGCGGCCGCGGACGTGGTGGTGCAGGGGTACCGGCCCGGGGCGCTGGACGCGTTCGGCCTGGACCCGGCGGCGTTGGCGCAGCGGCATCCGCACCTCGTCGTCGTCCGGCTCTCCGCCTGGGGGACCAGCGGACCGTGGGCCGGCCGGCGCGGCTTCGACTCGCTGGTGCAGGCGGCGACCGGCGTCGCGACGGTGTGCGGCACGTCCGGGGAGCCCGGCGTGCTGCCCGCGCAGGCGCTGGACCACGCCACGGGCTACCTGGCCGCCGCGACGGTGCTGGCGGCGCTGCTGCGGCAGCGGACCGACGGCGGCGGCTGGTCCGGGGAGCTCTCGCTGGCGCAGACCGCGCAGTGACTGCTCGCGGCGCCGCGCGACGCCTCGGCTCCCGGCCCGGTGCCCGATCCCGGCCCCTGGCTGCAGACGCTCCCCTCGACGGACGGGTCCGTCACGCTGGTGGCGCCGCCCGGCTCGCCACCGTGGACGACGGGGGCCGTGCTGCCACCGGAGGCCGCGCCGGAGTGGCTCCCCCGGGCAGGATCGGCGGCATGACCGTGGACCTCGCCGCCGCAGCCGGCTTCCTCGCCGGGCACGGGCGGGTGCTGGACCGGCGCCGCTTCGACCTGCTCACCGGCTCCGGGAGCGCCGAGGCCGTCGTGGCCGCGGTCGACGGCTACCGGAACCCCGACGGCGGCTACGGCTGGGGGCTGGAGCCGGACCTGCGCTCGGGGACCAGCCAGCCCGGCGGCGCGCTGCACGCGCTGGAGGCCTTCGCCGACCTGGCCCCGGCGACGACGCCCCGGGCCGCGCAGGTGTGCGGCTGGCTGGCCTCGGTCGCCCTGCCCGACGGCGGCCTGCCGTTCGCGCTGCCGGTGCCCGATCCGGTGGCGTGCGCGCCGTTCTGGGCGCAGGCGGACCCGGCCACCTCGTCGCTGCAGATCACCGCGGTGGTGGCGGCCACGGCGTACCGGGTCCCGGGCCTCGACCCGGCGGTCACCCCGTGGCTGGCGCGGGCGACGGCGTACTGCTGCGACGCGATCCGGGCGCTGGAGCCGTCGGTGCACGCCATGGAGCTCGCCTTCGCCGTCCAGTTCCTCGACGCGGCCGGCCGGGTCGGGGGTGCCGTCGCCGGCGAGGCGCGCGAGCTGCTGGACCGGATGCGCCCGCTGATCCCCGCCGACGGGCTGCTCCACGTGGCCGGCGGTGCCGACGACGAGTTCATGCGCCCGCTGGACTTCACGCCGTTCCCCGGCGGGCCGGCCCGCGAGCTGTTCGCGCCGGCCGTCGTCCAGGGGGAGCTGGACCGGCTGGCGGCGGGGCAGCAGGCCGACGGCGGGTGGACCGTCGACTTCGACAGCTACTCCCCCGCCGCCGCGCTGGAGTGGCGCGGGCACCGCACGGTGAACGCGCTGGTGCTGCTGCGCGCCAACGGCCGCCTCTGAGGGCGTCGACGTGGTGCGCGGATGCGTCACTCCCGCGCCCCGTTACGGCACATCAGCGCACCCGGTCCGGAATTCGCAGGTTCCCGGCCGCTTCCGGTCAGCCCGGCGGCAGGTACGACGGCGACTCTCGTCCTCGAGCGGTCCACCGAGACCGACGATCGAGAGGAGCACGCACATGGACGAGACCCTGGACCCGCAGGACCGACCGGAGCGCCCCGGACGTCGCGCCTGGGTGCGCACCGTCGGCCTCGTGGGCGGCGGCCTGATCGCCGGCGGCATCCTCGCCGGCACGATGTCGGCGAACGCGGCCACGGACGACAGCACCACGACGCCACCGTCGGTCACCCAGGAGCAAGGCACCACGACCGACGGCGGCACCGCCCCCGGGGACTGCCCCGAGGGCGCGGGCCCCGGCGGGTCCGGCAGCAGCGCGCCGTCGGACCAGGCGGCTCCGGACAGCAGCACGAGCAGCAGCGCCGCCGGCGCCGCCTGACCGGGTGGCGCGGCCGTCCCCGGACCGGCGGCCGCGCCACCCCCGGTCAGACCGGTCGGAGCACCGCGACGAGGAAGTCGGCGTCCGGCGTGAACGGCCGCAGATCCCAGGTGGACAGCAGCAGGTCCGCGGCCCAGCCGACGGCGACGGCGTCGGCCAGGAAGTCGTCGAACTCGTAGCCGCGGCCGGCGCCGAAACCGATCGCCGCGCGTCCGTCCGCCGCGACGTGCGCGCGCATCCGCCGCAGCACCTCCCGCCGGGTGCTCACCGCCAGGAAGGCCATGACGTTGCCGGCGCAGACGATGGCGTCGAACGGCTCGGCGATGCCGTGGGCGGGCAGGTCCAGCTCGGCGAGGTCACCCACCAGCCAGCGCGGGCCGGGGTGGTCCTCCTCCGCGGCGGCGATCAGCACCGGGTCGGCGTCCACCCCGACCACGTGGTGCCCGACCTCGTGCAGGTGCGCGCCCACCCGGCCGGGACCGCACCCGGCGTCCAGGACGCGGGATCCGCGGGGCAGCATCGCGTCGACCAGCCGGGCCTCGCCGACGAGGTCCATGCCCTGCTCGGCGAGCGTGCGGAAGCGCTGCACGTAGGCGGCCGAGTGCTCCGGGTCCTCCTCGGTCATGCGCATCCATGCGCTCTGCTCGGTCACGGCTCCCGTTCTACACGGGGTCGACGAGCACCCCCGGGTTGAGCACTCCGGCCGGGTCGAGCGCGGCCTTCGCGGCCCGCAGCGCGACGGCGAACGGCTCGGGGCGCTGCCGGTCGTAGCCGGGGCGGTGGTCGCGGCCGACGGCGTGGTGGTGGGTGACCGTGGCGCGCAGCCGCGTGAGCACCTCCATCGCGGCGCTCTTCACGTCGTCCCACATGGCCACCTCGGAGCCGGGCCGCCCCACCCCGACGACGGTGACGTACGGCGCGGGCCCGTCGGGGTAGACGTGGGTGAACCGGCAGGTGACCAGCCCCGGGGCTCCGGTCACCTCCCGCACCGCGGCGCCGACGTCGGCCTGCACCGTCGCGTACAGCTCGTCCACCCGGTCCCACGTGGTCGCCGTCTCGAAGGTCTCCACGACCGCGCTCATCCGGGCCAACCCGTCGCGGCCGTACGGGGCCCGCAGGAACGACGAGCGCCACGCGTCGGCGGCGGCGTCGCGGGGCCCGTCCCGCCGGGGGGCGACCACGCCGCCGCAGTCCTGCGCGAGCGTGGTCAGCTCCTCGAGCCGGCTCTCGACCGGATGCGCGGCCGACTCGACGCCGAGCACGAGCACGCACGCCCCCGACGTCGACGCGCCGGAGAGGGCCGCCTCCCCGGCGTCGAGCAGCCGGCAGTTCGCCGGATGGAGGCCGGCCTGCGCGATCGTGCGGACGGCGGTGATCGCGGTGGTCATGTCGGCGAAGCTGACCGACGCCGAGGCCTTGAACCGCGGCCGGTCCTGCAGCCGCATCCACGCCTCGGTGATGACGCCGAGCGTGCCCTCCGAGCCGAGGAACAGCCGGTCGGGCGAGGGGCCCGCGCCCGAGCCCGGCAGCCGCCACGACTCGCTGGTGCCCACCGGCGTGACCACGCGCAGGGACTCGACCAGGTCGTCGATGTGGGTGAGCAGCGTGGCGTAGTGCCCGCCGGCGCGGGTGGCCAGCCAGCCGCCGAGGGTGGAGAACTCGAAGCTCTGCGGGTAGTGGCGCAGGGTCAGGCCGTGCGGGCGCAGCTGCTCCTCCAGCACCGGCCCGAGCGCGCCGGCCTGGATGCGCGCCGCCCGGCTGGTGCGGTCGATCTCCAGCACCCGGTCCAGCGCGGTGAGGTCCATCGAGAGCCAGGGCCGGCTGCCGCGGTACTCGACGCCGCCCACCACCGAGCTGCCGCCGCCGAAGGGTACGACGACGACGCCGGCCGAGCCCGCCCAGTCCAGCAGCCGCACGACGTCGTCCTCGTCGGCGGGGTGGGCGACCGCGTCCGGGGCGCCCGGCAGCTCGCCCGACAGGGCCCGGACGACGTCGCGGTAGGCCTTGCCGTAGGCGTGGCGGGCGCGGTCGTCGTGGTCGGTGGTCACCGGCAGCCCGGCGGGGGCGGTGACCCGCGAGGTGGGCAGCACGACGTCGGCCAGGTCCGGCACCGGGCGTGGCCGGTCGGGCAGGCCCGGCAGCGCCGCCGCCCGCGCGATGCACTCCTCGTCGGTGAGCGCCTGATCGGTGGTGCCCCACCCCCACCACGACCGCGTCGCGCCCATCCGTCCCGCCCTCCGTCGCCGTGCCCCTCGCCCCACCTCACCAGATCGGGCCGCCGTCAGGTCCGCACGCGGTCCTCCACGCCGCGGCCGGGGTGCCACGACCGGATCCGCAGCGCCGACCGGTCCTCGGTGAGGCCGGTCCAGACCACCTCGGTGAGGTCCAGCCGGAACACGTGGGCGGCGTCGCCCTGCCGCTGCTCTTCGATGGCGCGGCCGGCGACCTTCGCCTCACCCGGCCAACCCGCCCCACCCTCGCCCGGATCGGTCGTGGGGCTGTGCACCGCGAGCCGTGGGTCGCGCTGCAGGTCGCGGGCCTTGAACGCACCGGGCATGGAGCCCAGCCGCAGCTCGCCGTCGTCGGAGAACTCGACCTCGGTGCCGCTGATGCGCGGCGCACCGTCGGCGCGGAGGGTCGCCATGGTCGCGTGCTTCCCGGCGAGGAACGCCGCACGCACCTGCGCCGCCAGCTCGGGCGCCGCCTCCTCGACCTGCCGCCAGGACGTCATGCCGGCAGTGTCGCCCCGGGGTCCGACGAAAACGGGTCCGTTCTCCAGTCGGGTGGGTCGGCGGGGTGCAGCGCGGGGTCGTCCGCGGCGAAGGTGCGCACCGGACCGGGCGTCGTCGTCGGCCCCTCGAAGCGCACGGTCACCCGGCCGAGCCCGCGGCCCCACACCCAGCCCGCGCCGAGCTCCTCGTGCCGCACGTCCTGCCCGGGCCACCAGCGCTTGTCCGCGGGCGGCGGCGGCTCGGGCGGTGCGTCTTCGCCGGCGGGCTCCTCGGTGGCGGCCACCGGTGAGCCGTCGTCGTCCTCGGCGAACAGGTCGCCCTGCGCGTAGAGCGACAGCCCCGACACGCCGACGCCGAGCAGCCGGAGGCCGCCCTTGGCACCGGCGTCCGCGAGCAGCCGGCGCGCGATGGCGGCGATCTGGCGGGCGTCGTCGGTCGGCTGGGGGAGGGTCAGCGAGCGGGTGAGGGTGGTGAAGTCGTAGCGGCGCAGCTTGAGGGTCACGGTGCGGCCGGTGACGGCGGAGTCGCGCAGCCGCCGGCCCACGCGGGTGGCCATGGAGTCGATCTCCCGCCCGAGGACGGCGAGGTCGGTGAGGTCGCGCTCGAAGGTCTCCTCGTGAGAGACCGACTTGGCCTCGCGGTCGGGGACGACGGCGCGGTCGTCCTCGGCGCGGGCCAGCGCGTACAGCCCCGCGCCGTGCGCCCGGCCCGCGAGGGCGACCAGGTCGGTCAGCGACCGGGCGGCCAGGTCGCCGACGGTCGCCACGCCCACCTGGCGCAGCCGCTCGGCGGTCGCCGGGCCGACGCCGCCCAGCCGGGTCACCGGCAGCGGGTGCAGCAGGTCGAGCTCGGCGCCCGGCGGCACGACGACCAGCCCGTCCGGCTTCTGCAGGTCCGAGGCGATCTTGGCCATCAGCTTCGACGAGCCGATCCCCACCGAGCCCGTCACCCCGCCGGTGGCCGCGGCGATGCGCTCCTTGAGGGACCGGCCCAGTTCCGTCACAGCGTCGACGGAGAGGTCGTGCCCCCCGGCGGCGAGGTCGACATAGGCCTCGTCGATCGACAACTGTCGGGTGTTCAAGGCGTGTCGTTGTACTGACCTGTCGAACCCCCCTGCCAGGGCGCCGATCATGGTCTGCGGACACCGCTGAGCGCGTTGGCGCCGGTGATGCGGCAGTCCTCAGTGACCTGCCGATGCACCTCTACGACACTGCTCGGCGAGGGCGACCGGCCTTCTCCGGTCACGAGGCGGTGCATGTCAGAGAGCATCCCGCTTCGGGCAGGGTGGATGAAGCAACAGGGTGGGAGGCAGGATGCGCGACACCGCCAGCATCCTCCATCTCGATCTTGATGCCATGTTCTCTGCCGTCGAGATGCGCGACAAGCCGTCTCTCGTCGGGAAGCCTGTTGTGGTCGGCGGAGTCAGAGGACGGGGTGTGGTGGCGACCGCCTCGTACGAGGCGCGGGCCTACGGCGTTCACTCCGCCATGCCCACCGCTGAAGCCCGTCGGCGGCTGCCCTCGGGTGCCGCCTTCCTCGGCGGCCGGTTCTCGGCTTACCGGATGACGTCCGAGGTCGTGATGGCGGTCCTGTCCGAGTTGTCGCCGATCGTCGAGCAGGTCTCGATCGACGAGGCGGTCGTTGACCTTGCTGCCAGGGAGAATGCCGACCTGAGCGTGGCGGGGGTGACCGCGCTGGGTGAAGCCTTGAAGGCGCGGGTGGCGGAAGCGACCGGAGGCGTGACGGCGTCGATCGGAATCGCGTCGTCGAGAATGCTGGCCAAGATCGGCTCGGACTTGAACAAGCCCAACGGGTTGACTGTGGTTGCTCCTGGTCAGGAGTTGGCCGTGCTACATCCACTGCCGGTGACCCGGATCGCCGGTGTCGGCCCGGCCACTGCGGAACGGCTTCGTCAGGTCGGCGTCCGCACCGTCGCCGAACTTGCGAGCAAGTCGCTTCATGACCTGGTGACGCTGTTCGGCAAGGCGCACGGGAACGGGCTCTACCACCTGGCGCGGGCCGAGGACGACCGTCCTGTGGTGCCTTACCGGGAAGCCAAGTCGATCTCGGCGGAGGAGACGTTCGAGCGAGACCTGACCGACATGCCAGCCCTGACTCGCGAGATCGAGTTGCTGGCACAACGGGTAGTTCGTCGGCTCCGCGCCGCGAACTCTTCCGGTCGGACGGTGACCCTCAAGGTCCGGCGCTACGACTTCACGACGTTGACTCGGTCCCTTACGCTGCCGCACCCGACGGATGATCCGACGGAGGTCACCCAGATCGCTCGGCGCCTCCTTGTGCAGGCGGGAGCGACCGGCGGCATCCGCTTGCTCGGCGTCGGTGTTTCTGGGCTGTCCGACTTCGTGCAACAGGACCTCTTCACGGACTCGGTCCCTGAGGATGACGAAGCGGAGGCCCTTGACGAGGACGCCGCTCCCTCACCTGGCGAGGTGGCGCGACCTGTTCAACCTCGCATCTGGCACCCAGGGCAGGACGTCCGCCACGACGAGCACGGGCCGGGATGGGTGTGGGGCAGTGGGCTCAACCGGGTGACCGTTCGATTCGAGGGTCCCGGTACGCCACCCGGCCCAGTGCGCACCTTCTTCGCCGACGACGAGGCGCTCCATCCCTCCGAGCCCCCGGATTGGCGGCGCTCGCCGGAGTGAGGACGGCCCTGGGGTGCTCGTAGTCGCTGACCGACGTCTCAGTTCCGCTGAGAGGTGACGCGACGCCCTAGTCCGGGAGAAGGTCCTGCAAACGGAGGCCGAGCGCATCAGCCAAGGCATAGCCGGTGGCGAGCGTGGGGTTCGAGTCGCCGCGCTCGATGCGCTGGATGTGCTTGAAGTAGACGCCCGAGGCGTGGGCCAGTGACTCATGTGTCAGGCCCGCGTTCTCGCGAGCCGTCTTCACCTTGCCCCCGAGGGCCTTGCGGCGCTCTTCAGAGAGCGCGAGGTGTTGAGCAGTTTTCCCTCCCGGCACGACTGCCAACCGTTCGTGGCTGGAACCGAAGCCACCACCTCATATATGGTCCATCGCTGCGGCAGGCGCCACGTCCGGCGCGAGCCCCAGGGCTCCGCAGAGCCGCTGCTTAGGAGGCGTAATGCGTCCGGCTTACGACGAGTGCACCTGCTGGCGTGCCAGGACGCCTGAGGGGAAGAGCCACCCCGCCGCCTGGCTCAACGCTCATGACCGCATCGCAGTGACCGCAGTCGATGGCTATCGCGTCGAGGGGCGCCCGGCAGGAATGCTCTGGTACACGTCCGAGGACGGCCACGCCCCAGCGCCGGGTCTGTGCATCGATCTGGACGACGGGTCAGAGATGGACGTACCGGTTGCCGAAATCGAGACGGTCGCGCCCCTGGAGACCACGCATCGTGGCGCAGCGACGTGGATGGTTGCGGAAGCACTGGTCCAGCCCTCCCAGATCCCCGAAGGCGGCTTGGACGTCGAGGTGATCGTTGGAGAGCACGAAGTCGTGGAGGTAAGCGTTAAGAGACGTCGCGTGCCATGCGACTCCATGACTCCTCCGGAGCCACGAATCGTCTTCACCCTGGTCGACACCGGAGAACTACCTCGCGCCTAGTGACCGGCTGGCCGGGTGTGGTCCATCGCCATCGCGGATCAGCAGTGCCGCAGAAACCCTCTGCCACACGGATGCGGGCCGCCGAATCGAGCAGCACGGCCTCGACTTCTGGACCGGATGGCCGACGGCCCAGGTTGTACCGGCACTTCCCTGACGTGGAGGCCATCCTGGGTGCCTGGCACGAACGGCAGATCGCCACTCATCTGGAGCACCTGCCGGAGGTAGGGAAGCAGCCGGGCAGCGTCGGACAGCGCCTCGCGGCAGTGCTGGAGACGTACGCGCACCTGTCCGCGCAGTCGCACGGCTCCGACCTCGGAGCGGTCCTGCATCACGGCGAGCACGTCACCCAGGCCCGCCACCGGCTGCGCGACTTCCTGCGCGACCTGATCGCCGAAGGCGTGGCCACCGGAGAACTGCGCGACGACATTCCGGCCGAGGAACTGGCCACCTTCTGCCTGCACGCACTCGGCGGAGCCCGCGACATGCCCTCATCCCAGGGCGTCCGGAGGCTGGTTGCCGTCACCGTGAACGGACTCCGCCCACCGCGCGACTGAGCCGTTTGGCGCGGACCGCCACGACGAGAGGGCCTGGTCCTACTCGCTCAGATTCGAGTCGTGGCCGTCGCCGTCGCCGGTGGCTCGGGACATGGTGACCAGGCGGCGCAGGCAGTGGTCGCGGAGCGGCTCGGGGAAGTCTGCGGCGAGGCGGTAGTAGACGACGCGGCCTTGCTTGCGGGTGGTGACCAGCCCGGCCGTGCGGAGCAGGCGCAGCCCGTAGCCGACTGAGTCCACCGTCGCGTCCAGGGCCAGGGCGATGTCGCCGACGCAGAGTTCCTCGACGAGGTCGAGGGCGTAGAGGATGCGTGCTCGCACGGGGTCGGCGAGCAGGCTCAGCGTGCCCGCCAGCCAGCCAGCATCCTCGGCGCTCAGGCCCCGACTACGGGCGTGGGCGACCCGCGTCGGGTCGACCGGGTGGTCATGCCCGGCGGCGCTGTGCCCGCCGTCGGTCGGCTCGTCCATGGCCACCTCCTACCGCTGACGAAAATACCCGTGCAACCGCACGGGTATCGCCGTGAGTCATCGGGTAGGCGAGCCTTGCTGGGCATTGAGCCGACGGCATCTGGGCCGACGGCCACCAGCCGAAGGAAGGGGCAAGCCGATGACTGTCGCCGCGCAGATGCTGGACACCTACCCGAAGGACCTCGGCGGAGTGGACAAGGACAAGTTGCGGGCCTGCATCGAGGCGTGCTTCGAGTGCGCCCAGGCGTGTACTGCTTGCGCCGACGCCTGTCTGAGCGAGGACATGGTCGCCGAACTGACCAAGTGCATCCGCACCAACCTCGACTGCGCCGACGTCTGCGACAGCACGGGGCGAGTGCTGTCCCGGCACACCGGCTACGACGCCAACCTGACCCGCGCGGTCCTGGAAGCCTGCGCTGCGGCCTGCAAGGCGTGCGGTGACGAGTGCGAGCAGCATGCGTCGATGCACGAGCACTGCCGGGTCTGCGCCGAGGCGTGCCGCCGGTGCGAGCAGGCGTGCCGCGACCTCATCACCTCGCTCGGCTGACAAGCGCCCCCATCAGCAGACCTCCGGGCGCCCGGAACACCAGTCCGGGCGCCCGGACGCCGTCACGGAAATCGCGGCCAGTCAGCAGTGGCAGCAGTCGCGAGGAACGCCCCACACACCGACGAAAGAACGGGGTTCTTTATCATGGCGACGAAGCGCAGCGACGAGACAAACCAGCACGCTCACGGCGACGACCAGCACGACGGCGCCAAGATGGAAAAGAAGATGTACCTGCGCTTCGGCGCGATGATCCTCACGGCCATGGTCGTCATGTACTGGACCATGTTCGCGGGCACGTGGCAGTGGAGCCACGTCCGCTTCAGCGAGAGCCGGGTCTTCATGGCGCTCACCATGGGCGGAACCATGGGGCTGGTCATGCTCGGCTGGATGCTGAACATGTACAAGAACACCAAGGCGAACATCGCCATCGTCGCGGCCAGCCTCGTCCTGCTCGGCACAGGCGTGTTCCTCGACCGCAGCCAGATCCTCGTGAACGACGAGAACTGGATGAGTTCGATGATCCCCCACCACTCGCTGGCCATCACCCGGTCCGAGCGCGCCCAGATTTCCGACGTCCGCGTGTGCGAGTTGGCCCGTTCGATCAGCGAGGCGCAGCGACGGGAGATCCTGGAGATGGAGTGGCTCATTGACGACATCAACCGCAACGGCGATGCCTCGACGCCGGAGGAGGCAGAGGCGCGGGCGGTCCCCGAGTTTCAGGTGTCGCCCGAACGGGACTGCCCGACCGGCTGACCGCCATCGGCGGCGGAGAACACAGTCCGCCGCCGATGGCTGTGGCTCAGCCGCCCAGTTCGGTCAGCAACTGCCGCATCTCGGCGATCTCGCCGTTCTGCGTATCGCGGATGTCGTTCGCCATCTCCAGCGCTTCGGTGTTCTGCCCCTCTCCGGCCTCGGTGGTGGCCATCTCGACGGCGCCGGTGTGGTGCTCGATCATCTGCTCCAGGAAGAGCCGGTCGAACTCCGCGCCTGAGGCGGCCATCAGGGCGTTCATGTCCTCCTCGGACATCATTCCGCCGCCGTGGTCCATGCCGCCGTGGTCCATGCCGCCCATGCCGTCGTCTTCGGCGCCCCACTCCTTCAGCCAGCCGGTGAGGGTGTCGATCTCGGGCTGCTGGGCGGCCTCGATGCGGCTGGCCAGGTCGAGCACGCGCGGGTCCTGCGCCCGCTCGGACGCCATCTGCGCCATCTCGATGGCCTGCTGGTGGTGCGGGATCATGCCCTGGGCGAAGGTGACGTCGGCGTCGTTGAACGCAGCGTCCTCGCTGGCGGACGTGCTGGTCGATTCGGCGCTGCCGCTGTCCATCGAGTCCATGTGCGAGGCGACGGAGTCATCGGAGCAGGCGGTGAGCGCGAGCGCGCCCGCGAGGAGGGCACCGGCGAGCAGAGTGGTCTTGCGGGTCATGTCTATCTCCTGAGGACGGGTCTGAGGGAACGTGCGAAGGCGTCGCCGCAGCCGCGAGGGCTGGGGGCGAGGAGACGCGACGTTCGGCCTAGATCCGCATCAGGCAGAGGGAGTACAGGTCCGGCGGCCGGGGTGGGTGCAGCCCGGCCCAAGAGCCGCCGGTGGTGCGGCGGGTGACTAGCAGTCGGAACTCGGCGAGGCGCCCGGTGAGGACCAGGAGCATCGCGGCGAGCCCGGCGGCAAGGACTGCCAGGCACACCGCCCACAGGTGCCCGGCCGCGTGCGGCGTGCTGTCGTGGCCTGCCGCGAGGGACATGCCGATGGCCGACCCGGCGACGACGGCGGCAGGGGCTGCGGCGGTCATGGCGGCGGTCGACTCCAGAACCGGGCCGAGCCCGGCCCCGTGCAGCACGGGGTCGGGCTTGGCCGGGGTGGTGTGGACGGTGCCATGCGCAGCGGTGGTGGTCCCGGAGTCGGCAGCGGCGCACTGGAGACCGTGCATGGCGAAGACGGCGGCCAGGAGCAGCAGGACCCACCCGCGTCGTCCGCGCATGCTGCTCACCTCCCGTCCTCGCGTCGTTGATCTCAGGTTAGGTCGGGTCAGCGCGACACCGGCTGCGGGGCTCGGGGTGCCGCCGGTTCGGGAGCGGGTGCCTCCGGGGCCTCGGGCAGCCGCAGCCGCTTGAGCAGCAGCGCGTTGACCGCGACCAGGAACGACGAGCCGGACATCGACAGCGCAGCAATCTCGGGCCGCAGGATTAGCCCGAACGCGGGCTCGAAGACCCCGGCGGCGATGGGTAGCGCGATCGCGTTGTAGCCGATCGCCCACCCGAGGTTCTGCCGCATCTTCCGCAGGGTGCCGCGCCCGATCTGCAAGGCGATCGGCACGTCGAGCGGGTCGGACCGCATGAGCACGACGTCGGCGGTCTCGATCGCGACGTCGGTTCCCGCGCCGATGGCGATGCCGAGGTCGGCCTGTGCCAGCGCCGGGGCGTCGTTGACGCCGTCGCCGACCATGGCCACCCGCTTGCCGGACTGCTGCAACTCGGTGATCTTGGCGGCCTTGTCGCCGGGCAGGACCTCGGCGATGACGGTGTCGATGCCCAACTGGTCGGCGATTCGCCGGGCGGTGGCGGTGTTGTCGCCGCTGAGCATGACGACCTCCACCCCGGCCTCGTGCAGCGCGGCCACGGCCGCGACCGAGGTCTCCCGTGCAGCGTCGGCCAGCGCAATCACCCCGACGGCGCGGCCATCCACCGCGACCAGCACCGCCGTCCGGCCGCTACCCGCCAACTCGTCCCGCCGGGCGCCCAGGGACCCGAGGTCGACGCCCTCATCGGCCATCAACTTCGCGTTGCCGACCAGCACCCGACGACCGTTCACTTCAGCGCTCGCTCCGTGGCCGGGCACGTTGCGGAACCGCTCGGCGGCCAGGACAGGGACGCCACGCGCCTGCGCCTCGCGGACGACGGCCTGGGCAAGCGGGTGCTCGGACTCCCGCTCGACGGCGGCGGCGAGGACGAGGAACTCGTCCTCGTTCATGCCCTCGACGACCACGTCGGTGACCTCCGGCTCGCCCTTGGTCAGGGTGCCGGTCTTGTCCATCACCACGGTGTCGATCCGGGCGGCGGCCTCCAGCGCGGTGGCGTTCTTGAATAGCACGCCTCGCTGGGCGCCGAGGCCGGTGCCGACCATGATCGCCGTCGGGGTGGCCAGGCCGAGCGCGTCGGGGCAGGTGATAACCACGACGGTGATCGCGAACAGCATGGCCATGGCGAACGAGGCCCCGGCCAGCAGCCACACCGCCAGGGTCAGGCCGCCGCCGATCAGCGCTACCAGCACCAGCCAGAAGGCGGCGCGGTCTGCCAGCCGCTGGCCAGGCGCCTTGGAGTTCTGCGCCTGCTGGACCAGGGCGACGATCTGTGCGAGTGCGGTGTCCGCGCCCACCTTCGTGGCGCGCACCCGCAGGGTGCCGGTGGTGTTGACCGAGGCGCCGATGACTTCCGAGCCGGTGGCCTTGTGTACCGGCAGGCTCTCGCCGGTGACCATGGACTCGTCGACCTCGGACCCGCCGTCCTCCACGACGCCGTCCACCGGAATCTTCGAGCCGGGCCGGATGAGCAGCAGGTCGCCGGTGACGACGTCGGCGGTGGGCACCTCGACCGGCTGGCCGTCGCGGATAACGACCGCCCGAGGTGGCGCCAACTCCAGCAGCGCCCGGATGGCGTCGTTCGCGCCGCCACGGGCGCGCATCTCGAACCAGTGGCCGAGCAGCACGAAGGCGGTCAGCACGGTGGCGGCCTCGTAGAAGACCTCACCGCCCCCGGTGAGCGTGATGATCAGGCTGTACAGCCAGCCCGCGCCGACCGCGACCGCGACCAGCACCATCATGTCCAGGGTGCGGGCGCGCAACGCGCGGTAGGCGCCGTCGAAGAAGATCCAGGCCGAGTAGAAGATCACCGGCAGCGACAGGATCAGCGAGAAGACGTCGTCGCGCAGCCCAAATGGGGCCGCCGCCTCGAAGCCGAGGACCTCTCGGCCGATCGGTGACCACAGCAGGATCGGGATCGACAGCAGCGCCGCGACCAAGAAGCGGTTGCGCATGTCGCGGGCCATGTCGTCCATCGACATCCCGGCGTGGTGACCGCCATGCCCCATCGCGTCCTGCGGCGTCATCCCCGCGTGCTCGCCATGCCCGGCGTGCTCGCCCTTGGGCTCTGCGGAGGCCGCCGTCATGGCCGCGTGGTCGTGCGGTGCCACCGCGCTCACGGCGGGACGGTGACTGTCGTGTGCCATCGCCTGGTCACGCGGCTCAGCGGCCGGGTCGCACACGTGCTGCGGAACCGACTGTCCGGCGCAGTGGTAACCGCAGTCGCGCACCCAGCCCGCCAACTCCGCCACCGATGTGCGCGACGGGTCGTAAGTGACCGTCGCCGTCTGGGACACCGGATTCGCCTCGACGCTCAGCACGCCGGGGCGCCTGCCCAGCACGCTCTCCGCCACGGCCTTCTCCGAGGCCCAGTGCACGCCGGAGACCTCCAGCACGGTGGTCTGATGCTGCGTTGGCATGACCCGCTCCCTCTCGTCGGTGGGCTGTGCCGCCTCCAAGGCTAGTACCCCCAGGGGGTATTCCACCAGGCCGAAAGTTCTTCGGTCGAGGTCATCATCGGACCGGCACGCCAGCGGCAGGCGCTCTCTCAGCACGGCAGCGGGACGCGGTCCCGCAGAGCCCAAAGCGAGGAGCGAAGAGATCAAGCCGTGCTGCCCCGGCAGCCGACGGGCCAGAGATGCGCCAGCGCGGGGGTCAGCCCGCGTAGCGGGTGTTGAACGAGGTGCCGCCGTCGGTGCTCACGAGGATGGTCGCCGGAGACACCGCGACGTAGATGCTCTCGACACCGTCTCGGTTGTCGACGAGCAGTGCTTCGGGCTCCGCCTGGACCGACCCCTGCTCGGCCCAGGTCGTTCCGCCGTCGGTCGACTCGTGAACGGCGCCGTCCGGCGTGACTCCGTAGAGCGACGAGGTGGCGGGCCAGGCCAGCACGGTGACGCCGGGAGCAGCCGGGACGGCCGTCCAGGTCCGACCGCCGTCGCCGCTGCGCAGCAGGCCCTGCTCGGTGGTCGCCAGAAGCACCTCGGGGTCCTCGGGGTGTACGGCCAGGTCGCGCAGGTTCAGGGTGCTGCGGGTGTCCCAGGTCCGCCCCTCATCGGCGGAGACGAGCAGGCGGCCGGTCGTGGCGTCCCAGCCGTAGATGCGCCCGTGTGCCACGCGGAGGGCGTGGAAGTCGACCTCACCGCCGAGGGAGACGATGTCCCACGTCTCTCCGGCGTCACTGCTGCGGATCAGGCCCAGGTGTGTCGGCAGGTCCTGCTCCTGGAGGTCCGGATGACCCGAGCCGACGAAGGTGTTCGGCCCGGCCACGGTGAACCCCATGGTGTCCTGGTAGCGGTCCGCGACCCGTTCCGCGTCGCCGTCTTCGGGCACTCGGAAGAGGCCGAAGTGGGTGGCCGCATAGAGCAAGCCGTCAGCGGGATCTACGCCGAGCCCGTGCACATGCTCCATCCCGACGTCCACTGCGGACCGAGGCGCGGGGGTGTCCGAACGTTCGGTCGTACAGGCGGTCAGCGACAGCGTCAGTCCGCCTGCAAGGGCGAGAGCGGCGCACCGGCGGAGCAAGGAGGTCTCCCGTCAAGTCAGGGGGTGCGTCGGGCGTGACGCCGCCCGAGCCTACGAGGCTGCCCTGAGGTCAATCCGTGGCGTCGCAGGGGGCATCCGATCAGACGATGCGGGCCTGGGCCGAGTTCGAGGAGTCGCGGCCGACGCCGGGCACGAACCGGCCGGTCCGCGCGGCATACGCGACATACGCGCCACCGTGCACCCGGTGCAGATAGGGCTCCTCGACGGCGCGGACCTGCAACTCCACAGCGGCGATCAGCGCGGCGAGCGCGGCAGCGCTGACCCAGGTCGGCACCAGCAGCAGCATGCCGAACTGGGCGAGCGCCATCGCGGTGAAGATTGGGTTGCGGACGTAGCCGAAGACCCCGGTAGTGACCAGGTCGGTCCGCTCGGCCTCATCGACGCCGATCCGCCAGGACGCACCCATCCCGGTCTGTCCGGCCAGCGTGGCGGCGAACCCGGCTAGCGCCAGGACTAGCCCGACGGCGGCGACGACGGGGTGCGGGTCGGCGGGCACGGTGCCGGTCACGGCCAGCAGCGGACCGGCCAAGCCGAGCACGATCGCGGCGATGAACAGCACGCCGCCCCACCAGCCCGCCTCGGCCGGGGTGCCGGAGATGCCCCGGAAGCCAGTGCTGCCGGTGCGGCGGTGCTGGACCCACGACCGGACACCGAACAGCACCACGAGCGCGACGACGTACAGGACGAGTGCGACGGTGCTCATCGGGTCCGCTCTCTTGTGGTGATCTGGAGGAGGTTCTGCGGATCGGCGACGGCGGCGGGTGTGCAACAGCCGTCGGTGCAGCCGTCCGCGCAAGCGCAGCCGCCGGTGGAGCCCTCGCTGCTGGAGTCCGCGCCGGGGCGGCCGGGGGCGCAGCAGCCCTCGCCCTGCCATGCCTCGATGCCCTCGCGCACGGCGACGGCGGCGATGATCAGCCCGGCGATCGGGTCGGCCCAGCCCCAGCCCAGCGTCGCGTTGAGCAC
The DNA here is from genome assembly GCF_003319105.1 of Blastococcus sp. TF02-09. Lineage (GTDB taxonomy): Bacteria > Actinomycetota > Actinomycetes > Mycobacteriales > Geodermatophilaceae > Blastococcus. Next base: position 156,240 of record NZ_QOHH01000010.1, read on the forward strand.
CAGCCCGACGAGCAGTACGGCCGACAGGTACGTGCACAGCAGCGTCTGGGCGGAGTCGGCGACGACCGCGTGCGAGCCGAGCGCGCGGCCGGTGCGGCGCTGCGCCCAGGACAGGAACGGCATGATGATCAGCGAGGCGATTGCGAGGCCGATGCCGACCGGCGACGCTTCGGGCTCGCCGCCGAAGAACAGCGCACGAACCGACTCGAAGGTCACGTACGCGGCCAGCGCGAAGAACGAGAACGCCATCAGCCGCAGCGCCTGCCGCTCGCGGGACTCGGGCAGCCGGTGACGGAACTGCCACAGGATGATCAGCCCGCTGGAGACCTCGACGACCGAGTCCAGGCCGAAGCCGATGAGCGCGACCGATCCGGCGGCGATGCCCGCCGCGACCGCGATGATCGCCTCGAAGACGTTGTAGGTGACCGATGCCCCGGCCAGCAGTTGCGCACGGCGCCCGAGCCGGGTGCGCTCGGCGGCGGTCAGCGTCGGGTGCTCGTGGGTGACGGTCACCGGGCCGCTTCCTCTCCGTAGGTCGGGCACAACGCGACGGCATCGCCGGTCGCGGCCAGCAGGCGTTCGGCCGCAGACAGCACGTCAAGCAGGGTCGCGGTGTGGTTCAGCGACCACATCGACGCACGGCCCTGCGGGCGGGAGGTCACCAGGCCGCAGTCCCGCAGGCACGCGAGGTGCGCCGAGACGGTGGACTGGGCCAGCCCTAGGTGGGTGGTCAGGTCGACGACCTTGTGCTCGCCCAGGGTGAGGTGACGCAGGATCGCGAGCCGCGCCGTGTCGCCGAGGCTGCGGAACATGCATGCCGCAGCGGATAGGGCTGTGGTCTCGTTGACCGCAGTCTCAGTGCTAGCGCTTAGATCCGCTTTCATCGACACGCGGCGATGATAGCGACCGTGCTGGATGGAGATGCAAGATGTCAGTCTGAACAGGTAGGCATCGGTGACCCGATCGGGTGGCCCTACGCCTGTAGATGTGGACGCCTAGTGCCGACGTCCATGATGTGACTTCGCAGGTCAAGCGGACGGGAGGGAGGGTCTCGATGGTCGACCGCAAGCGCGAGGCGGAGATGACCCGCTTCGACTCCTTGCTCTGGCAGTTCGCTGACCTGGGGCAAGACCTCGGCTCCCTCACCGACTCGGTCAGCCGCGCGTCCGGTTCACCGACCGAGGCGATCGCCGTCGAGACGGTGATCGCTGGCGAGGAGAACCCAATCGCAGTGATCTCGGAGGTTGTCGAGGGCGACCTGCTGACGGTCGGATTGGTGTCGCTGCTTCGGGTCGTCGATGAGCGCGGTCCGTTCGTGCTCGGCGCGTGGCCGACCGCGCACGAAGGCGTGTTCCACCTCGTGGGTAGCGTCCCAACGACCGATCCTCGCTGGCAGAGGGTCGAGCGGTGGGTCGCCAACGTCGCTCCCGAGGTCGTCCCGGTCTTCCTCGACCACTATGACTTCACCGACATCGGCACAGCCCTCTCGGAGTTCGGTGAGGTAGAGGTCAGCCGACTGACCGCCCGCAAGCGCTCCGACCAGTCCTCGCTGAACCGTGGCTGGGCTGCCCGCTCGGGCTCCCTGCGCCCGTCGCACCATGAGGCCATCGGCAATGCCGAGGCCGAGGGTGCATCGGTGCGCACCCTGACGCTGCACATCGCCGACCGGATCAGCCTGCACCTGCGTCGGCGCGCTGGTGCCACCTTCTATACCGGCGACTTCGTCCTGTTCGACCGCATCGTCCTCGGCCGTCTGGCCACTGCGGCGAACCGGCGTCGCGCCCTCATGGCCGGACGCCAGCGCCAGATCGACGCCCCACCTCCGGAGCCGATCACCATCCGACTGCCAGGACCAATCCTGGTCGACGCGGAGGCCACGGGAGAGGTCCTCGCTGAACTTGAGCGGCAGCGCGGCATCGCGATCGCGGTCCTGCACCGCAACCCTTACCTGCACGTCGTAGTTACCGACTACTCGGACGGCTCCAACTTCGACGTCTTCGTGACCACCCCGGACGCCATCGAGGTACACCCCGGCTTCCGATCCAGTCTCGGCGCGCTCACCCGCCTCGCGCAGAGCCTCGGCGACCGCTTCGAAGCCCTAGAGATCACCGAAGCGGCACCGCCGGAGCCCGTGTCGCTCGACGACCTGGTCGCGCCGTTCTGACGTGACTACGTCCTCACCGCCCGGTGCCGCCGAACAGGCGCTGCTGACCGAGTACGAGACGTACGACCAGCACGTCGACGTGGTCTCAGCGTTGGAGTGGCTGTTCACCGACCCCGCCGTGAAGGGCATGCCCGCCACGGTCAGCCACTTCGAGCGGTTCCCCCGCATTCCGGTCGCAGGCAAGCGAGACCCCCTGACGCCGGACTTCACGGTGCTCTTCAGCGACGGCAGTGCCGTCATCGGCGAGATTGCCAAGTTGGCGCTGCACGAGAACAGCCTGGACAAGGTCTGCGCCCAGATCGGCGGCTACGCCGTCCTCGACCGCGTTCCAGATGGACGTGGTGGGCTGGCTGCGGTGTCCCACCTCGACGTGATGCTGCTCGTGGAGGCCCAGGTCGGTCTCCCCGCGATCCGCCGCGTGATCAAGGAGCGCTACCTCGACCCCGAGCATCCCTACAAGCCGCCCCGGCCTCCCTGTATCGGCCAGTTCTTCCGCACCGAGTCGGTGTACACGCTCCAGCGACTGCCCGACCCGGACAACGGCGTCCTCTACAGCGGCCAGCGAGAGCCGCACATCGGTGCCCGCCTCGACGAGGGGCTCAACATCAAGGCCAGCCACTTCGTCGCCACCAAGGCGCACCGTGCCTTCATCAACGATCCGATCAAGCCGCTCTACCTGGCCACCCACCTGTGGACTCGCACCTGGCCCACCCAGTTCGGCGGCGGGCGGGAGGACATCACCGTCGAAGAGAAGGCCACCACCACACTCCTTCAGAAGCAGTACGGCGTCGGCGGGATCACCGTGGTCCGCCGAGCCCTCGAACTACTGGAACGAGCCGGACTTGCCGCCAACCAGGGGGACGGCACGTGGATCGTCTCCCGCAAACTGCTCGGCCGATCTGGCGAACGAGACGTGCACAAGATCATCGCGCGACGGGCGACGACCAAGCCGACTCGCCTAGTCCCACGCCGACCGGCGCCCAAGTCGGCCGCCTCGCAGGACACGCTGTTCTGACGAACGCGGCCCCGCACACGCTCTGGCCATGGGCCTCGCGGATGCGGCGCGCGGGCTAGTCAGTCCACGATCACCGGACGCCCCGCTACACGAAGCGGAGCGCTGACTCCGGCCAGACGTCGCGGCCCGGACTCCAACTCATCGATCCGGTCCTGCGCGGCAGCCAGCCGTTCCTCCAGCACCTCGGCCCGCTGCGCCGCCGTAGCCCAGTTCCGTTCTGCCTTGTCGAATGCGGCCACCGCTACGGCGAGGTTCTCCACGTACTGGTCGTTCAACGCCTCCAGGCGGGCGACGTCCTCGGTTCGTTGGCGCAGCCGCTGCTCCAGGGCGCCGATCCGTTCACGCAGCCGGAGGACGTAGGCGGGCTCCTCCTGCTCCCCGGATTCTGCGACGCGCCGGTAGAACAAGTCCTTGAGGTCGGTGTGCTTCTGCGTGAGGCAGTGCCGCTTGACACCCGCCTCCTCGGCGAGGTCCTTGACCGTCAGTTTCCGAGTGGTCTGCCCGTTGAGCAGTCGGTCCATGGCTAACAAGATGGCTTGCCGCTCCTGCTCGTCGGACGTCCTCGCCGAACCAGAGGTGGTCATCCGGAGGTCCCACTCCCTCGCTCACTCGGGGCGGCGCCCGCGACAACCCGATCAGATCGTGACGGCGTGAGGTCACGCTTTTCGGCCGCCGTGGCGAATCGGGCACTCACCCGGAACCGTGCGAGCAGCCGCTCCACCTGCACTACCGACAGGCCCACCTCCCGCATCAGGTCACGGCGCAGCCGGACCTGACGGTTGAACGCCTGGCGGCAGGCGTCGCCGCAGAACCGGCGTGCGCGACCCGGACGACGCTCAGCGTGCAGCAACTCGGCGCCACAGTGTTCACACCAGCCGGGCAGGTCCGCCGCCATCAGGCCACCTCGTGGTCAGCGATCGTGCGGTCGATGTCGGCCATCCGGTCAGTCAGGCGGATCGCGATCGGCTGAGCGGCATGCTCGACCTCCGCCGCCAACCCGGCGCGTTCAGCCTTCAGCCCCTGGATGTGCCGATCCGTACGGGCGTGGTTCGCGCAGTTGGAGCGGCAGTCGTCGAGGCTTGGGGTTGCTCGCTCCGCAGACGACGCGGCAGGCGCGACATGGCATGCGGCGGTGCGCCGCTGGAACACGCACAGGGACAGGGCGCGGGGGTTGTCGTAGACCTGCATGCCGGGCGTCTTGGCGAGGCGGCGCAGTTCCTTGTCGGTCATCTTGCTGCCCGCGTACTGGCTGTCGTATCGGCTGATCGCCGCCTCCAGGCGTTCGCGGGCCGGTCCGCTGATCCGACCGCCGTTGCGCCGCTCGTCGGCCACTTCTTCGAGGCGTTCGACGACGGCTTGCATCTCCTCCACGTCGATCAGCCCCTGGAGGCCCGCCTCCGCGCGGCCTGCATAGCCCTGCCCGGTCACGACCCGGACGTGCCCGTACTGAACTCCGAGTGCCACCTCGCCTAGCGGCTGACGGGCGATGTGCCACGCCAGAGTGCGCCGGAAGCGAGGCAGGGTGACGGCCCCCTGCGGGTCGGCGGGAATGGGCGCCCAGCCCCTCGCGGCGGCGAGGCCGTCGTTGACGTGGGTGATGAAAGCGGCGATCCGCCGGTGGGCCTGTTTGGCGATCATCCCCGCGCCGGGGCGACCATCGCGCCTACGGCGCCCCCGAGGGAACAGCAGGTTGCTGTCGGCGTCTCGCGTGACGTGCCCATGCTCGTCGGTAGCGAGTGCGAGCACGTGTGCCGCTCGGATGGCGTCGGCGCCCGCCTTGATGGTCAGCCACGGCTGCTCGCGCAGTTGACCGGCGCTGATGTGGCGACCGTCCGCATCGCGAACTCCCTTGAAGTGCTTGCCGCGAACCTCGTAGCGCAGGGCGCCGTTGGGCCTCGTGAGGACCGTCAGGCAGTCGCGGTCTAGGGAGAGAACTTCCTGGGGGCGCATGCCGGTCAGATAGGCGACCACGATCAGGCAGGCGCCCTGGAGCCGGTAGATCACGCCCTCCGGCAGGACCAGGTCATCTGTGTCGCCGTACTCGTCCAGGAAGTCGCTGATGCAGGCGATGGCAGCGGTCAGCAACGGGCTGATGGTCTCAGGGGCGATGGGGGGTGTCTTGTTCTCTCCACCCTGCGGGGTGCCGATGAACGGGATCAGGCCCTCGGTCAGCCACGGGGGTGGGGGCAGACGATCGGCTGGCGGCAGCGTCCACAGGCAGCCGTACAGGCGGGCGACAGCGAGCAGCGGAGCCGCCCGCGCCTGGTAGGTGTTGCGGGTCTGCCTGATGTGGGTCGCGTAGTCGCGCAGGTCTTCGGTGGTGACGTCCCCGAGGCGCCGAACGAGGGGCCGCTCGGTGTTCAGCCAGCGGGCGAAGACACGCCACGAGTGCACGGCGTTGAAGGCGGTGGCGGCCGACGGCCACTGGGCCAACGCGATCGTCCGCTGGCCCACCATCTCCTCAGCCAAGCCCTGGTTGAGCATGGTCCAGGCGGCGGCACGCAGGACCTCGCGGAACCGCTCGGGCCACTCAGCCCAGGTGATGTTCCGCCGATCCATGGTGTCGCCGTGGTTGAGCATCGCCAGATCCCAGACGCCGTCCCCGTAGCGCGGGGCGGCGGAGGCGGCGTCGGCACGCACCTGATCGATTGGGAACGCGCTCATGGCCGGGTCCCAGGTCCACGCCTCCGTGTCGCCGACGACTGAGTGGCCCCGACCATCAGCGGGGTGGCCGGTTCGGTCGGGAGCGGTCACGTGTCATACCTCCGAGCCAGGGTGTTGTCGATCAACGCGCGGTCCTCGTCGGTGATGCGGCGGGCCGCGTCCTCGCGCTCGGCGGCGGTGAAGTGCCGGTTCAGCAGGTCGGTGAGCCGCAGCCAGTGCGGTGCCCAACGCGCCCAGGCGGGACTGTCCGCGAGGTGTTCGCGAAGCCCCTCCAGGCGCTGGTGCAGGTAGACCAAGCGCGGCAGGTGCCGGGGCACGACGACCGCGTTAGTGCAGATCAAGCAGAGCAGGAACGAGACCCGGCACGTCTGGTGGTTGCTCAGCGGGCTGTGATCGACGTCTTTGCACGCCCCGACTGGCGTGTCTAGGACGCCGCTGTCGATGGCATGCGCAGTACGGGGGTCGAGGTCAGCGTCCTGCTGGCTTGCCTCCGCCGTGGCCCGCAGCACCGTGACCGTCAGGGTGGCGTGGTCCAGGGCACCGTTGAGCCCGTCCTCGGTGACGTCCTTGCTCTCTTCTCGCACCGTGGCGTCGTGGAGTTGGTAGACGTTGAGGTTGGTCGCCTCGCTGTGACCTTGCGGCCGAACCTGGCCGGTGTTCGTCCGTCGCAGCATCCGACGGTGGAACCGGACGGGTTGGCCCGCCTCGTCACGCAGGTTGACGTGGTCGGAGAACAGGCCCACCGCTCTCCAGAGGTTCGTCTTGCCCGACGTTGCTGCTGAGGTCACCCGGTCTAGCGCGCCCCGGCTTCCGTTTGTGCTGGTACGGGCGTAGATGAGGACGGCATTCAGTGGGGTGCCACGTCGGTCCATCGCTCGGCGCCCTGGGGCGGTGATCTCCAAGACTTGGCGCAGGACGCTGGCGCCCGTGCGCAACCCGGTTTCGACCAGCGTGTTCGCGATGTGTCGCCAAGCGCCGAGCCGGGGCTTGTCCAAGCCGATGTTGTAGACGAGTCGGGCCTCATCGCCGCTGTCGGCGCGACGGACGTCGTCGATGGTGAACGTCTTCCACATGTCCGGGTTCCAGCCCTCGTGCAGGCCGATGAGCGACATGATTGCCCCGGCTTCGACGGGGGTGAGGAACAGCCGTTCGACGGCCGTGACCCCTCGGCGACCGACGAGGCGTGCCGCCTCCGGGGCGATGTCCCTCGTGCCGTTGGCCAGGGTGATGCGGGGGACGTCGAGGTGCTCCTCCACGTGGGCGAGGAGAGCGCCCCAACGGCCCCTGTCCGTGTCGGGCTCAAGGCGCCCCGCCCGGTACTCCTCAAGGAGCGCCCACGAGCCCAGGATGCGTTCGTGTGCCGCGTCGAGGACCTCGTGGCCAACCCGCAGCACCCGCCGGGCCTGATCGGTCGTGAGGCTTGGTTGCACTTGTGGTGTGCGTGTCTTCTGTCGCGCGTTGACGGCGAGCGCGGTTCGGGGCTGCAACTGGCCGGTGGCGACCAGCATGCGTCTCAGCGTGCTGAGAGAGGCCGCCCAGCCGGGAGGGCGCCCGATGACGTATTCGTCCCACGTGGCGCGGGTCAACTCGCTCAGGGAGGACAGGTGGTGGCCTTCACTCTCCAGCCAGCGGAGGAAGTTGCCCACCGCATCCCACGAGAACTGGACCGTGGCAGGCCGTCGCCACGGCCCTCCTACGTCCACCTGGGTGGCGAACACCTCCGCCAGAGCCTCGCGGATCGGTGGTGCGCAGGGCAGACGGTTGAAGTCCCAGGACCCCAGCGGCTCGCCGTCCTCTCCCACAGGGGTGAGCACCAGGTCCGGAGAGAGCACCGGCGGCCGGGTGTACCCCATGGGCGCCCGGTCGGTGCGCGTGTCCCGAGGCATCAGGCTTCATCCCCGGCCACGTCTAGGACCCGGTGGGACCGCTGGCTGACCAGAGTTTCGAAGGCATCGATGTCGTCGGCGGGAGACGCATCCGCGTCCGGCTTGGCTGTCTCGCGGACGAGCGTTTCGAGGGCCTTGACGTCACGAACCGGGCTGTTCTCTCCGTCGGGCTGATGGATCATGTCCATCAGCCACTCCATCTGGAGACCCCGTACTGGCTCCAGGTACCAGTTCCTGGTCGTTGTGACGTCGGCGTGGCCCAGCAGGTCGCGGACCAACTCCCACACGTTGCCGAACAGTCGCTGATACCGACGGCGCTCCTCGGCGTCGAGGCCGCTGTCGATCAGGTACGCGCGCTGAGCGGCGATGAGCATGTGTAGGGCGTAGGAGTGGCGCAGCATGTGCGGCATCGCGAAGAGGGCAACGCCTTCCCGCTTCAATCGCTCGTTCGCGGCCCGGAAGATGCCGTCCCACTCGCGGTAGGGGAGCGGTGTGCCGTCGTCCTTCAGCCACAGCCACAGGGGCTCCAGCACCGCGCCGCGCTCCGTGGATACTTCTCGGTAGAGGCGCATGCGATCGGCGGCTGAGAGGTCGTCCAGCCGCTGCCGTACCGGCTCTGCCGTTGGCTCCCGAGGGTCGAGCGTGGTGACCTCGGTCCCCTTCCCGGAGCCATGCACCGCCACCAGCAGCAGGCGGTCCTCAACGCGCTCATAGCGACCCTGCGCCTGGGCTCGCTGTACGGCCTGCTGCCGCTGGAAGCGAATGTAGGCGTGCAGTCCCCGTACGTAGCGCCGTTCGAGGTAGAACCAGCGCCCCTTGCCGCCCTTCCCTAGGGCCTCGGGCACCCATCCGGTGACCATGCTGCGGGTGCCCTCGTCGGCCGGAATCTCCAGGGTCAACAGCGCGCCGCCCTCCTTGCGGCGCATCCCAGTGCCGTACAGCAGGTTGACGAAGGCGACGTTGCGAGCCTGCGTGCGTACACGCTCGACGCCACGAGGCAGTCCGTTCGCCCCGTAGTCCTCGAAGCCGATCTGGCGCCACCGCTCGACCGCGCGGCGGGTTAACCACCGGACGTTCGACTTCCTCGCGTTCGACGGTGCTTGCTCCGCCCGAGGTGTTGACGGCCTGTCGTGGCGCGAGCCTCGACGCGGTCCCCCGCTGCTCATCACTACAGGGCTCGCGGTGATCAACTTGTCGCTGACTGCCCACCGGTACAGCGATGACACCGCTGCCAGCACCTTGACCCACGACGACCCGGTGATGAGTGTCTTCTTGCGGCCGCGACTGTCCTCGGTCTCCAACCGACGGCGGTCACGCCGCCGGAAGAACTCGAAGTTGCGCACGTCGTCGCTCGTCGCCCTGCACCAGTCGGTCTCCCCTCGGGTGTCGACGAGAAAGTTCAGCCACACCCTGATCTCAGTCGCGTAGGTCCGCTGAGTGTCGACCGCGTAGTTGGCCAAGTGGTCCGTCGTGTAGCGCAGCAGGCGCTGGTCAGGGACACCGCTGGGCGGAACGAACACGGCGTAGGGCTCACGGTCGAGTTGGGCCAGGGCGCGGGCGCGCTCGAACTGCCCCTCGTCCCACAGCGCCTCAACAGGCGCAGGGGTCCGTTGGGGCGACACCCACACCAGCCGCCACTCGACCATGATCGACACCCTGGCAGGGGGGTGCGACAGGTCGGTACAACGACACGCCTAGTTCAGACAGAAATCGACACCGGCTCCACCAGCGGCGAGAGCTCGCGCAGCAGGCCCATCACGACGTCGGACGTCCGGCGGTACGCGGCGAAGCGGCCGCCGAGGAACGCTGTCCCGGACGGGCAGCGGCGCCGGGCCTCCGCGGTGGACATGGCCGAGCGGGCGCCGTAGGCCCGGGCCTCGTACGACGCCGTGGCGACGACGCCGCGACCGCCGACCCCGCCGACGACGACGGGCCGCCCGCGCAGCGAGGGCTTGTCCCGCTGCTCGACCGCCGCGAAGAACGCATCGAGGTCCAGGTGCAGCACGCTGGCCTCCCGACGCATGCCCCGATGATCCCTGGTCGTCCCCTCCCCCGTTCGGGTGCACCGGTCACGCAGAGTCTCGTTGCGAACACGCCGAGTGCTTAGCCTTCCGGTGTGACCCCCGCCGGCGCGGCGCGCCCCGGCCGCCGTGCACGGCGCCTGGGCCTGGCGGCGTGCGCGCTGGCCGCCGTCCTCGGGTCGTCGCTGGTCGTCTGGCAGTCCGCCTACGCGACCTTCGTGGACTCGGCGGCCGCGTTCCCCGCGACCGCGACCACCGGCACCCTCACCCTCGGGGACGACGACGCGGGCAGCACGCTGTTCACCGCCGGAGGCCTTATGCCCGGGGACACCGGCACGCGGTGCATCCGCGTCACCGCGAACGGGACGGCGCCGGCGACCGTGCGTCTCTACGGCACGGGGCGCTCCCTCACCGGCGGTCTCGCGGCGGCCCTGACGCTCACCGTCCGCCTCGGCACCGGCGGGTCGGCGACCTCGTGCACCGGCTTCACCAGCAGCAGCGTCGTCTACACCGGAACGCTGGCCGGCTTCACCGCCGACGGGTTCGCCACCGGGCTGGGCAGCTGGCAGGCGCCGGGCAAGGTGGCCACCACGCGCACCTACCAGCTCGCCTGGACCCTGCCCACGACCGCTCCGCTGTCGGCCGAGGGCGGGTCGGCCGCCGTCTCCTTCGTGTGGGAGGCGCAGACCCGATGAGCACCCCCGCGTCCTGGCGGCAGGGCTGGACCGCCTTCGTGATCAGCGTCGTCGCCCGCAGCGTCCTGGGGCTGCTGGCGCTGCTGATGGCCACGGCGACGGCGCCCGCCCTGGTCGGGTGGGAGACCAGCGTGGTCATGTCGGGCTCGATGGCGCCCGCGGTGGACACCGGCGACGTCGTCGTCGTCCGCCCGGTCGACCCCGAGGACCTGACCGTCGGCGCCATCCTGCTGGTCGACGACCCTGACGCGCCCGGCCTGCTGCGTCTGCACCGCCTCGAGCAGGTGGAGGCCGGTGGCCTGCGGCTGCGCGGCGACGCCAACGCCGACGCCGACGCGGCGCTGGTGGCGCCGGCTGCGGTGCACGGCGCCGGCGTGTGGTCGGTGCCCCGGCTCGGGCTGCCGACCGTCTGGTTGGCACAGGGGCGCGCGGCACCGCTGGCGCTGACCGGCGCCGGGCTGGTGACGCTGCTGGGGCTCGCCCTGCTGCACCGGGCCGACGACGAGCGGCGCGACGCCGCGGAGAGCCCCCGGTTGCGCCCCGGCCGGCGGGCGGTCGCCGTCGGCGCGGCGGCGGTGGCGGTGGCCACCGCGCTGCCGACGATCACCGGGTCCGGCGCGGTGTTCAGCGCCACGACGGCCAACAACGCCAACTCCTTCGCCGCGGCCAAGTACTTCACCTGCACGTCCGCCGGCGCCGGCGTCGGAGCCCCCGGGTACCTGCCGCTGCAGGAGGCCGTGGGGCCCACCGCCGTCAACGTCGGCTTCGCGGGCGCGCAGGCCAACGCCACCTACACGGGCGGCATCAGCTACCGCGTGGCCGGTCCGACCTGCGGGGCGGGAGGCGACCGGGCCGTGAAGCTCGACGGTTCCTCGGGCCGGCTCTACACGACCGTGGCGCTGGACAACCCTCAGGCGTTCACCGCCCAGCTGTGGTTCTCGACGAGGACCAAGGCGGGCGGCAAGCTGGTCGGCTTCGGCAGCGGCGTGAGCGGTGCGGCGTCGAGCCAGTACGACCGGCACGTCTACATGCGCAACGACGGGCGCCTGACCTTCGGCGTCTACAACGGCACCCCGACCACCGTGACCAGCTCCGCCGCCTACGACGACGGCGCGTGGCACCTGGTGACGGCGACCTACTCGCCCTCCACCGGCCTGCGCCTGTACGTGGACGGCGCCGTCGTCGGGACGGCGGCGGCCCCGTACGCGGAGGACTACATCGGCTATTGGCGGATCGGCTACGACACCTTGGCCACCAGCTGGCCCGGCGCGCCGACCAGCCCGTACTTCTCCGGGTCCATCGCGCACGTGATGATCACGCAGAACGTGCTGAGCGCCGCGCAGATCGCCGACCAGTACGCCGTCTCGCGCTGAGCCCCCCGCGCGAGGGCCGGGATCCCTGGCCGGCGTCACCCGACTGGGGAGTTCCTTGCCGCCGCCGGGCCCCGACTGCCAGGCTGCAGGTCAACGGGTCGACGGGGAGGGCGCACGGGGTGGCAGCGGTCTTCCTCGCCGTCGGCGTGCTCGGCGTCGTGGTGCTCCTGCTCTCGCTGGTCGTGGGTGAGATCGGCGAGCTCGGCCTGGGCGACGTCGACGCCGACGGGCCCTTCTCGGTGCCGGCCGTCGCGGCGCTGCTCGGCGGGATGGGCTTCGGGGGTGCGGCTGCGGTCAGCGTGCTGCCGGGATCGCTGCCCGACGCCGTCACCGCGCTGCTCGCCCTCGCCGTCGGCCTCGGCGTCGCCGTGCCGCTGGCCTGGGGCGCGATCCGGCTCTCGCGCGCCCTCAAGGACATGCCCACCCAGCCCACGCTGACCCGGCACTCGCTCGTGGGCGCGCAGGGCGTCGTCGTCTCGGCGGTCCCCAGCCACGGGTTCGGCGAGGTCCGGCTGACCCTGGCCGGCCAGCAGCTCAAGTTCTCCGCCCGAAGCGACTCGCCGCTCCCGACGGGGACGCCGGTGTACGTCGTCGAGGCCCTCAGCGACACCGCCGTCGAGGTCGTCTCGACCGCACCCGACCCCCTTCCCCTGCCTGGAGGAGACACCCCGTGACGCTGGTCTACGCCATCGGCGGCATCGCCGTCCTGGTCCTCCTGCTGGTCCTGCTCGTGCTGTCGCGGATCAAGGTCGCCGGCCCGAACCAGGCCTTCCTGGTCACCGGACGACAGGGGCGCCAGATCACGAGCGAGTCCGGCGTCGTCTCCCGCGACTCGTCGGGCCAGAAGGTGGTCATGGGCGCGAGCGTGTTCGTGCTGCCCGTCGTCCAGAAGCTGCACACGATGGACCTGTCCAGCCGCCGCATCCCGGTCGGCATCCGGGGCGCGGTGAGCAAGCAGGGTGTGAAGTGCGACCTCGAGGGCGTCGCCATCGTCAAGGTCGGCGGCACGGAGGACTCCATCCGCGCCGCGGCCCAGCGGTTCCTCAACCAGCAGGAGGGCATCGACACCTTCACCTCGGAGGTGCTGGCCGGTGCGCTGCGCTCGATCGTCGGGCGGCTGACGATCGAGGAGATCATCCGCGACCGCGCGGCCTTCGCCTCCGCGGTCGCCGAGGAGGCCGAGTCCTCGCTGACCGGTCAGGGCCTGGTGCTCGACACCTTCCAGCTGCAGGACATCCAGGCCGAGGGCTCCTACCTGGCCGACCTGGGGCGCCCCGAAGCCGCGCGGGTGCTCAAGGAGGCGTCGATCGCCGAGGCGCGGGCCCGCCAGGCCGCCCAACAGGAGCAGCTGCTGGCCGACGAGGCGATCGCGGTCGCGCAGCGCCAGCTGGCCCTCCGGCAGGCCGAGATCACCGCCGAGACCGACGCCGCGAAGGCCCGGGCGGCCGCGGCGGGTCCGTTGGCGCAGGCCGCGCAGGACCAGGCGATCCTCACCGAGCAGGAGAAGGTGGCCGTGCGGACGGCGGCGCTGACCGAACGCCAGCTGGACACCCAGGTGCGCCGCCCGGCCGACGCGCAGCGCTACAAGGTCGAGCAGGAGGCCGAGGGGCGCAAGAACTCCGCGATCCTCACCGCCGAGGCCCAGCGCCAGGCGACCATCGCCGCCGCCGAGGCCGCCGCTCGCCAGGCCGAGCTCTCCGGTGAGGGCGAGCGGGCCCGCCGTTCGGCGCTGGCCCAGGCCGAGGCGATCGAAGGCGCCAAGCGTGGTGAGGCCGAGAAGCTGCGCCGGCAGGCGATCGCCGACGCCGTCGAGCGGGAGGGCGCCGCCGAGGCGGCCGCCATCCTGGCCCGCGGGCAGGCCGAGGCGGAGTCGATGGACGCCCGCTCGGACGCCTTCGCCAAGTACGGCGAGGCGGCGATCCTCGAGATGCTGGTCAGGGTGCTGCCCGACGTCGTGGGGGCCGCGGCGGCCCCGCTGTCGAGCGTGGACACGATGACCGTCATCTCCGCCGACGGGCCCGGTGCGCTGGGCAAGTCGGTCGCCGCCAACGTCGCGCAGGGGCTGCAGCTGTCCGGCGACCTCACCGGCATCGACGTCGCCGCCCTGCTGCGCCGGCTGAGCACCGCCGCGGCCGGCACGGTGGACGGCGTCACGCGGGTCCCGATCTCCCCGGACGGCAACGGCGGCGTCGCCTGACCCACTCTGCGGGCCGGTTCCCGACGTCGCCGGTGCGTTCGGACCCGCGACGTCGGGAACCCACCCGCAGAGTCGGGACGAGCTAGCTCTCGATCGGAGCCCCGAACCTGGCCACGCAGTGCCAGAGCCGCTTCAGGTCCTGCGGATCCTCGCGCCCGGCCGCCGCGGCCCGGCCGGTGACCGACGCGTCCAGCAGCTCGCCGACCGCGATCCGCCGGCCGACCTCCACCGTCCGCGGACCCCGGAACGCCGCGTGCGCGGCCAGCGTCTCCACCCTCAGCCGCCGTCCCTCGTGCCACTCGACCGGGATGCCGAGCTCGTGGGCCTGGTCTTCGGTGGCTGTGCCGCGGAAGCAGGGGTCGAGCACCAGCGCCTCCACGTCTGCCGCCAGCTCGACCTGGCCGTGCACGTGCGCCTCGACGTAGTCGTCGAGCAGCCCGCCCTCGGTGGCCTCGATCTCGTCGGTGAGCGGGCGCGCGTCGAAGCGCTGCACGAGCGGGAACAGGCCGAATCGGTCGGCGGTCGCCAGCGCGGTCGGCTCGAACACCGAGTCGGGGAAGCAGAAGGTGCTGCGCTCGAGGACGGAGGCCGTCAGCCGCAGGTGTGCCGAACCGAACCGGGGAGCCGCGCCGATCCTGCGCCGGCGGTGGTTCAGCGCGCCGTACTTCGGCCGCTCAGCGGGCGGAGCGTCGTCGTAGGCGTGCCCGAAGATGCGCTGCTCCCAGCGCCACCGGTCACCCCCGGGGTGAGCGGTGAGCCCGCCGTTGCTGGTGCCCGTCTCGAACTGCGACCGGTAGACCCCGTCGCGGGCCAGCTGCTGCAGCACGGTGCCGCCGTACACCCGCCGGTCGGGGTGGAAGTTGAGGGTCACCCGCAGCGACCGGTCCAGCGCCTCGCCCACCGCTGACCGTGCCACGTGCGCAATCGCCCTCCGCGCCCACGGCGTCGCTCTGCTGTGCACGCCTGCATGCTGCCGTGCGCGTGCCGGATCAGCCCTCGGTCAGGGCCGTGCCGGGCAGCCAGTCGGCGTCCAGCAGCTCGGCGATCTCCTGCAGGGCGGAGGTGTCCGCGCCGGCGGTGGAGCCCGTCACGGCCAGCCGCTCCACCATCACGCGGGCGACCTGCTCCTCCACCGTGTCCTCCGCGAAGGCCACCAGCCACGGCGAGGTCCGGCCGTCGCGGTGGGTGCGGCCGGTGACCTGGCGCGCCTGGATGCCGGAGAACCGCGGCTGGTGGAACAGCCCCACCCGGGGCAGCTCCGAGGCGTGCGCGCCGTCGGGCAGCAGCTCCCCGGCGTGCAGGCTGATCGAGGCGGTCACGGTGAACACGCACACCTGCGCCTCCCCGCGCTGGAAGCGCAGCCGCTCGGCTTCGACGTCGAAGCGGTCGCGGCCGTAGATGCCGGCCACCTCGAGGCCGGCCCCGAGCAGCGCCTCGCGGATGGGGTCGGCCGCGGTCTCCACGAACTCCACCGACACCGCGACCTGCCGCTCCGCCTCCACCTGCGCCTTCACCCAGTCGACGGTGGCCTGCACGCGGATCAGCCCGGCCTTCTGCCGGAACCGCAGCAGCGCGGCGCGCCCCCGGGCGGTCTGCCGCCCCCGCCGGGCCAGCTGCATCTCCGCGCGGAACTCCGACCACTCCGCCTCGTAGGAGGCCCGCTCGGCCGGCGTCAGCGCCACCGGCGCACCGCTCACCGACACCGGGCCCCACGGCGCGGGCCGGTGCAGCGTCGCGGGCGGGTCGGCCTCGGTGAGCCAGCCCTGCAGCGTGGCGAGATCGGCCCGGCGCTCGTCGGCGTCCTCGGTCCACTGCCAGCCGTAGCGGCCACGTTCCACGTGGAACCCTCGCGCGGCCAGCCGGGCGGGCAGGTCCGCCCAGTCCTTGAGCGGGTCCCCGTGCTGGACGGCGAACTGCGGCGCGAGGTACGGCAGCTCGAGCGGGGTGTGCGCGGGCGTCGCGGTGCAGGCCAGCACGTACGGGGCGTCCTTGACCCGGCCGGCGCCGGAGACGACCTTCCAGTGCTTCCACCGCTGCGTGGTCGTGTGCCGCACCATGTGCGCCTCGTCGGCCACGACGACGTCGAAGCGCGCGCCGGTCGCCCGCTGCACCTCCGCCACCTTGCCCAGCCGGTCCCACGTGGTCACGCACCAGCGGAGCCCGCCGTCGCCGAAGCCGGCGATCGAGCGGGACCAGTGCGGGATGGTGATCGCGGCGGGCCGGTCGGCGACCACGAGCACCCGCCGCACGTCGCGCTGCTCGGCGACCGCCTTGACGGCCAGGATCGCCGTCCCGGTCTTGCCCACGCCCGGGTCGTCGCCGAGCAGGAACACCCGGCCACCCGCAGCGGCATGGGCGGCGACGACGTCCGCGCCGTCGCACTGCTGGTCGCGCGGGGTGAGCGGCCGCGCCTCGGGAAGCGGTCGCGGCGAGGCGTTGAGCTCGTCCTCGACGAAGCGCTCGAAGCTGTAGGGCGGCGGGTCGTAGGGCACCAGCGACGCGGGCAGTTCGCCGCCCACCCACACGTGCGCCTGCAGCCCGGCGTGCCAGACCGCCCCCGGCGCAGGGGCCCGGAACGGCACCGCCAGCACCCAGACCCGCTCGCCGGGGCCGACCACCGGCAGCTCGGGAGCCGCCTTGCTCGGCTTGGCGGCCGCCCGCGTCCGCGACGCCGCGGCGCGGGTGCGGGTCGTCGTGCTGGTGGTGCTCCGGCTGCTGCGCCGGCGTCGTCCCGGCATGCCGGTACCTCCCCCTCGTCCCGAGGCACGGTAGGCGCCGCCACCGACGGATCCCGGTCGCCCGGGGGGCATGTCGCGCGACGGGAGAGCCGTGGCGGACGTGGTTCCCCGGGCGCCGCGGCGCCGCTACGGTCCACCGCGTCACGGCCGGGACGGCGAGGAGCGGTGCATGCGGAGCAGCTGGCGCGCGGTGCTGGTGGCCCTCGCGGCGGTCGCGGCGGTGCTCGTCCCACCCGCGCCGCAGGCCCAGGCCGCCGACCGGGTCCTCACCTACTCGGTCACCTCGCAGGGGACGGTGCGCGGCGACCTGGGCCAGTTCGCCGCCGTCGCCGCCGCCACGTTCGCCGATCCCCGGGGCTGGAGCCTCGGTGGCGCGCTCGCCTTCTCCCGCGTCCCCTCGGGCGGCGACTTCACGCTGGTCCTCGCCGCGCCGTCCGTGATCGGCCGGTTGGCCGGCTGCGACGCCTTCTACAGCTGCCGCGTGGGCCGCAACGTCTACATCAACGACGACCGGTGGCGGACCGCGACCAGCACCTGGCCGCACGGGGTGCCGTACTACCAGCAGTACGTGATCACCCACGAGGTCGGCCAGTGGCTGGGCCTGGGCCACTCGACCTGTCCGGGCGCGGGCCGCCTCGCCCCCACCATGCAGCAGCAGTCGATCGACCTGCAGGGCTGCCGGTCGAACATGTGGCCGCTGATCGCCGAGCGGGAGCGGGTCGCCCGGAACATGGGCACCGGCGTCGCCTGGACCGCGATCGAGCGCCGGTACCGGGCCCTCGGCCAGGAGCGCGGCCCGCTGGGCGGGCCGATCACCTGGGAGACGCCGACCCCCGGCAATCGCGGCGTGATGCAGCACTTCGACCGCGCCGACGGCGCCTCCATCTACTGGTCGCCCTCGACCGACGCGCACGAGGTGTACGGGCAGATCCGGGCCCACTGGGCCGGCTGGGCTGGGAACTGGGCCCGCTGGGCTTCCCGGTCACCGGCGAGCGGCCGACCCCGGACGGCGTCGGCCGCTACAACCACTTCGCCGGGGCGTACGGCTCGTCGATCTACTGGTCGCCGCGGAGCGGTGCGCACGAGGTGTACGGCTCGATCCGGGCCCGCTGGGCGCAGCAGGGCTGGGAGCGCGGACCGCTGGGCTATCCGGTCAGCGGCGAGTACGCGGTGCCCGGTGGCCGGCAGTCCGACTTCCAGGGCGGCTCGATCCGCTGGACCGCGGCGACCGGGGCGACGCAGGTGCTGCCGCGCTGACGGCGCGCCCCGGGCGGACCGCGCGGCGCCGGCCTGGTGGGATGGTCGGGTGGACGACGACCTGCAGCTGCACGGCCGCACCCTCGGCGAGGCCGGGCCCCGCGTGGTCTTCCTGCACGGGCTGTTCGGCCAGGGCAAGAACTGGACGACGGTCGCCAAGGGGCTCGCCGACCGGCACCGGGTCACGCTGCTGGACCTGCCCAACCACGGGCACTCCCCCTGGACCGACCGCGTCGACTACCTCGACATGGCCGAGCTCGTCGCCGCCGAACTGGCCGGCTACGGCGAGCCGGTGACCCTCGTCGGGCACTCCATGGGCGGCAAGGTGGCGATGACCCTCGCGCTGCGCCGCCCCCAGCTGCTGCGGGCGCTCGTCGTCGTCGACATCGCGCCGGTCGAGTACCCGCTGCAGGGCGGGCGGACCGACGACGAGGACGAGGAGGTCTCCCCCTTCGGCGTCTTCATCGCGGCCATGAAGGCGATGGACCTCGACGCCCTGCGCACCCGCGAGGACGCCGACGCCGCCCTGCGCACCGCCGTCCCCAGCCGGATGGTGCGCAGCTTCCTGCTGCAGAGCCTGGTGCGCGGGGGCGCGGAGGACGGCGGCTGGCGCTGGCGGCTCAACCTGGACCTGCTCGAGCGGGACCTGGGCGAGCTGCGCGGATTCCCCGAGCCGCCCGCCGGGGCGACCTTCGACGGGCCGGTGCTGTGGATCGCCGGCGCGACGTCGCACTACGTCCTCCCGCAGGACCGGGAGCGGATGGACGCGCTGTTCCCCGCCACCCGGCTGGTCCGCATCAAGCAGGCCGGCCACTGGGTGCACTCCGAGCAGCCCGAGGTCTTCCTGGAGACTCTGCGTCGGTTCTTGGAGCAGGTCGAAGACTGAAGTGGTCGACCCGCGTCCCTCTGTCACCGGACCGGGTTTCCACGGGGCGTGGTGGGCTGGTTACGGCGCGCGGAAGGACCTATCGTCTCCGGCGGCATGACGCGTAACGGGGAGAACGGCCAACTCACTGCGGAGCAGCGTGCGCGCGTGCTCATCGACCGGCAGTTGAGCGCGGCCGGCTGGGCGGTCCAGGACAAGGGGCGAGCCAACCTCACGCTGCCCGGTGTCGCCGTCCGGGAGGTCGTCATGGCCAGCGGGCACGGGCGAGCCGACTATCTTCTGTACGTCGACCGACGCGCCGTCGGCGTCATCGAGGCCAAGCCCGAGGGCACGACGTTGTCCGGGGTCGAGTGGCAGTCGGCGCGGTACGCCAACGGCCTCGCGCCCGACGTGCGGCTCAAGGCGCTCACCCTCGACGACCGGCTGCCGTTCGTGTTCGAGGCGTCGGGCTCCGAGGTGCACGTCACCAACGGTTACGACCCGGTGCCCCGTGCGCGGAGGATCTTCACGTTCCCGCGGCCCGAGACGCTGGCCCGGACGATGCGCGACGCCGAGACCGACCCGGCTGCGGCCACTTGGCGGGCGAAGGTCCGGTCCATGCCGGAGTTGCATAAGGAGGGATTGAGGCCGGCGCAGATCTCCGCGATCGAGGGCATCGAGCGGTCGCTGGCCCAACAGCGGTACAGCCGATCCCTGGTGCAGATGGCCACCGGTGCGGGCAAGACCTACACCGCCGTCACCACCTGCTACCGCCTGCTCAAGCACGGCGGCTTCCGGCGGATCCTGTTCTTGGTCGACCGGAACAACCTGGGCACGCAGACGCTCGCGGAGTTCCAGAACTACGCGACGCCGGACGACGGTCGGCGGCTCACCGAGATCTACAACGTCAACGCCCTGACCAGCGCCGGGATGCTGGATTCCTCGTCGGTCGTGATCTCGACGATCCAGCGGGTCTACGCCGCACTCCAGGGCCGGACGGTCGAGGACGTCGACGACCCCGGCATGGACAATTACGTCCCGGACGCGCCGGTCGACGTCTCCTACAACCCGCAGATGCCGCCGGAGTCGTTCGATCTGGTGATCGTGGACGAGGCGCACCGGTCGATCTACGGCGTCTGGCGAGGGGTGCTCGACTACTTCGACGCGCACGTCGTCGGGCTGACGGCGACGCCGGTCAAGCAGACGTTCGGCTTCTTCCAGCAGAACCTGGTCTCGGAGTACACCTACGCGGAGTCCGTGGCGGACAACGTGAACGTCGACTTCGATGTCTACCGGATCAGGACGCAGATCTCCGGCGCGGGCTCGACCATCGAGGCCGGGACCGTGGTGCCCAAGGTTGACCGGCGGACGCGCGTTCAGCGGTACGAGAGCCTCGACGAGGACGTCGTCTACACGCCGGGGCAGCTCGACCGCGCGATCACGGCGAAGAGTCAGATCCGGCTGGTGCTGGACACGTTCCGGGACCGGCTGTTCACCGAGATCTTCCCGGGTCGGTCGACGGTGCCGAAGACCCTGATCTTCTGCAAGGACGACAATCACGCAGAAGAGGTCGTGACGACGATTCGCGAGGTCTTCGGGGCGGGCAACGAGTTCGCCGCGAAGATCACTTACAACGCCAAGGACCCGAAGGCTGCGCTCAAGGCGTTTCGGACGTCGCCGACGATGCGGGTGGCGGTGACCGTCGACATGATCGCCACGGGCACGGACGTGCGGCCGCTGGAGTGCGTCTTCTTCATGCGGGACGTCCGGTCGGCGTCGTACTTCGAGCAGATGAAGGGCCGCGGCTCGCGGACCATCTCCCCGACCGACTTCCAGTTGGTGACGCCCGACGCGACCACCAAGGACCGATTCGTGCTGGTGGACGCCGTGGGGGTCACCGAGCACCCGCACGTCGACGCGACTCCACTGGAGCGCAAGAAGTCGATCTCGCTGGACCGGCTGCTCGACAAGGCCGGCATGTTCACGCTGGACGAGGACGAGACGGCGTCGCTGGCCTCTCGGCTGGCCAAGCTGGAGCTGGATCTTTCGCCAGCAGAGCGGGCGGAGCTGGACGAGGTGGCCGGAGGTTCCCTGCGGGCAATCGTCCAGGGCTTGGTGCGGGCCGTGGACGCGGACGAGCAGGCCAGGGCTATCGCCGCGAAGCCCGAGGACCCGGCGGCGGCCGTCCAGGAGCTCGTCGACGCTGCTGTGACGCCGCTGGCCGCGCGGCCGGAGCTGCGGGAGCGGATCAAGGAGCTGCGCAAGCAGCACGACCAGGTGATCGACGAGGTCAGCGTTGATGTGCTGCTGGACGCCAGCGGCGTCGTCGACACCGACAAGGCGCGGTCGGTCGTGACCTCGTGGCGGCAGTACCTGGAGGACAACCGCAGCGAAATCTCGGCGCTCGAGCTGCTGTACTCGCAGAGTCAGGCTCAGAGCGTCACGTTCGCTGAGCTGCGGGAGCTAGCGGAGCGGATCAAGCGGCCCCCGCACAACTGGACACCGGACCTCATCTGGCGGGCGTACGAGGCCCTCGAGGTCGGCAAGGTGCGGCACACGGACAGGCACACGGTGACCGACCTGGTCTCGCTCGTGCGCTTCACCCTGGGGGCTGACGATCGGCTTGAGCCCTTCGCTGAGAAGGTGGGCGAGCGATACCGGGGATGGCTTGCGCAGCAGGAGCAGGCCGGCGCGTCGTTCACCGAGCGGCAGCGCTGGTGGCTGGACCGCATGGCCGACGTGATCGCCGCGTCGGCAGGCATCACGGAGGACGACCTGGACAACGTGCCCTTCACCGAGCACGGCGGCGTAGACGGCCTGCTCCGCGACCTCGGCGACAAGGCGGCGGTGTACCTGGCCGACCTCAACCGCGAGTTGACCGCGTGACTTTTCTGCCTGACGGCTGGGAGGAGCGTCCGCTCGGAGAGCTCGTCGACATTCTCGATGGGCGCCGTGTCCCGGTGAACGCCAAGGAACGTGCTGAGCGGCCCGGAGTGGTGCCCTACTACGGGGCGACGGGCCAGGTCGGCTGGATCGATCAGTCGCTCTTCGACGAGCCGCTCGTCCTGTTGGGCGAGGATGGCGTTCAATTCCTCGACCGTGACAAAGCGAAGGCGTACGGGATCACCGGGCCGGCGTGGGTCAACAACCACGCGCACGTCTTGCGGGCCCGTGATGAGGTGATGGACCGGCGATACCTCGTCCACTACTTGAACTGGGTTGACTACTCCGGCCTCGCCAACGGAACGACACGGCTGAAGCTGACGCAGGCCGCGATGCGCCGAATCGCCGTCCGACTCCCAGCGCGGGAAGAGCAGCGGCGCATCGTTGACCGACTGGAAGACCACCTCTCCCGCCTCGACGCAGGGCGCGCCTACGCTGACTCGGCGCGGCGGAAGAACCAGTCCGCGTTGGCTGCCTGGTGCGAGCGCCTGGTCTGGAAGAGAGCGGATCGGACGCGAACCATCGGCTCGCTCCTGCGGGAGCCGATGCGGAACGGCTTATCGGCGCGAGCGTCGCAGCACGGAACCACTCGCGTACTGACTCTTACCGCGGTAACCAAGAACTCCTTCTCGGACGCGTTCACGAAACTAGTGGACGTCGATGCTCGGAAAGCCGCCAACGTGATGTTGGCGAGTGGCGACATCCTAGTGCAGCGCTCGAACACTCCCGAGCTTGTAGGTTCTGCAGCCCTCTACGAGGGGCCGAACGGCTGGGCGATCTACCCGGACCTCATGATCAGACTTCGATGTGACGAGGCTGTCGTCATGCCGCAGTACATGACGCTGGCGCTTCGGAGCGCCCGCGCACAACGCTACTTCCGTTCCCGTGCCAAGGGCCTCGCCGGCTCGATGCCCAAGATTGACCAGTCGACCATCTCGGAACTCAAGGTCCCCTTGCCATCTCTCGACGAACAACGGCGGTCGATGGCCGTCGCGAAGGAGTTGACCGAGCAGGCGTCACGCCTCGATGACGCAGTGCGCAAGGCTACGGCTAGAGCGGGAACCTTGCGCCGGGCTTTGCTGGAAGCTGCCTTTTCCGGACGCCTCACCGGGCGGACCTCGGATATCGGGATCGCCGAGGAGTTGGCGGAGCGCCGTGCCGGCCTGGGGTGAGTTCACCGTCGCGCAGGCTCGACACCTGCTGAGTGGCAGGGCCAACGCGCTCATCGTCGGGCCAGTCGTTTGGACAGCGATCAACGGCACCTGGCGTGGTCGTGTCGAATGCTTGGCGGCGAACATGCCTGGCTGCGCCGTCGTGCTCGAGATCCAGGTACGGCCTTCGCGACCGAGTGAGCCCACCGTCGTCCTCAACCTCAACGGCTCCCTGTGTCGTCGTGTTGACGTTAACGGGGTCCACCGCCTAGGCCCCCGCTTGGAGCGATGGACGCACGTGCAGGGGCGGGACAGCTCCGACGAGCCCGATCGGCTGATGCCTGACCCGCCCGGGTGGTTCCCGCACGTGCCGTTCGACCCGGTCGTCACACCGGACGCCTACCATCAGGTGTTCGTCGCGGCGGCAAGACTCTTCCAGATCGAAACCTCCGGCCTGAACTGGGACGATCCACCTGAGGAGGCGCCATGAGCATCGATGTTGATCTGGACTTGGCGGCCGTCTTCTCGGGGGCTGTGAGGGAAAGCGCCATCGACGTCCCCTACGGCGACGGTCGTCTCCTGACGCTGCCATGGGCTCTGCACAACGGCGAGTGTGTTGCGATCTTGGTCGAGCCGGTGGCTGATGGTCTGTATCGCCTCAGCGACCGAGGCTTGGCAGCGGACGTACTCGCCACTGCAAACGTTGACCTGGGCAGCCCGAGTCTGCAAGGCCGGTGGCAGACAGTGCAGCGCTCGCTTGCATTGCGCCCATCGGTGGTTCCACCGCCCAACGCCTACGAGTTGTCCGGAGACGCGACGACCGATGAGCTCGGGACTGCATTGACGACACTCGCTGAAGCCATCCTGCGAGCGGACGGCCTGCAGATTCTTGGTAAGCCTGACCGTCAGCTGACCTTTGCCGAGCGGGTGGTCAAAGACGTGTACTCGGCGGAGCTACCGGCCACTCCGCGCGCCCCGCTGCCGAACCGATTCGGAGGCCAGCGTCGAGTCACCTGTCGGATCGATCCCCCTCGAAAGCCTGCTCTCTTCGTACAGGCCCTCGCATCAGGTGACCCGAATGCGTCGTACGACCATGCGCGGGCCTTGTTCGCCGATGCGCAAATCGACCGGCAGCAACTGATCTCCGTCATCCAGCCACATTGGGGCCAGGCGTGGCATCGGGAAGCCCTGGCGGCTGTCAGCCACGTGGTTGATGGCGATCAGTGGCACGCCGAACTTCGACGGCTGGTGGCCTGATCCAGTGAGAGCGGTCCCGTTGACATCGGATCACCTCGGCGACTGCCCCGGTCAGAGCCGGGCGACTGAGAACTTCGGAGTTGTTCGGCCGCTAGCTAGGTGTGAGCGAGCGATGCCGGGTCCCGGTGAATCGCAGCCGCCTTCGTAACACCTCGTGTGGTGCCGCTCGCAGAGCAGCGGCCAGTTGTCGTTCCGATAGGTTTCCAGCCGATCAGGCGCGCGGGTCAACCAGCGGTCCGAGTCGGCCAGGCAGCGTGCGAGCATTGCAGACGGCACGCGGGGATCGGCTCCGCCGACACGGGGAGTGCGGTGACAGAGGCGCGGAGGCTGGTCGACAAGCTCTGGAGCTACTGCAACGTTCTCCGGGACGACGGCGTCTCCACCATCGAGTACACCGAGCAGTTGACCTACCTGCTGTTCCTCAAGATGGCGCACGAGCGCGAGACCCGGCCGCTCAGGCCGGAGCGCATCGTCCCCGTTCACTGCTCGTGGCAGCGCCTCCTCGACGCCGACGGCGACGAATTGGAACTGACCTACCGGCACATCCTCGAGGACCTCGCCCGGCAGCCCGGCGTCCTGGGTGTCGTCTTCCGCAAGGCCCAGAACCGCATTCAGGACCCAGCCAAGCTCAAGCGGCTCATCGTCGATCTCATCGACAAGGAGAACTGGTCGGCGTCGGGCACCGACATCAAGGGCGATGCCTACGAGTCGCTGCTGGCCAAGGGTGCCGAAGACATCAAGTCGGGTGCCGGCCAGTACTTCACGCCGCGCCCGCTGATCCAGGCGATGGTCGACTGCCTGCAGCCCTCGGCGTCCGACACGGTGATCGACCCGGCTGCCGGCACCGGAGGCTTCCTCCTCGCCGCGCACGAGTACGCCTCGCAGCACGCCGCGGACATGACGCCGGAGGAGCGTGACCACCTGCGTGACGCCTTCGCGCACGGGGTCGAGCTGGTCGACGGCACCGCTCGCCTGGCCGCGATGAACCTGATCCTGCACGGCATCGGCAAGCCCAGCGGGCAGAGCCTCATCGAGGTCAAGGACGCCCTGCTCGCGGACCCCGGTCAGCGCTACTCGGTGGTCCTGTCCAACCCGCCGTTCGGCCGCAAGTCCTCGATCACCATGGTGGGCGCGGACGGCCGGGAGGCGCGCGAGGACCGGGAGATCGAGCGCGCCGACTTCGTCGTCACCACCGCGAACAAGCAGCTCAACTTCCTGCAGCACATCGCCACGATCCTGAAGATGTCCGGCCGGGCGGCGGTGGTGCTGCCCGACAACGTCCTCTTCGAGGGTGGCGCCGGGGAGACCATCCGCAAGAAGCTGCTGCGCGACTACGACGTCCACACCTTGCTGCGCCTGCCGACCGGCATCTTCTACGCCCAGGGCGTGAAGGCCAACGTGCTGTTCTTCGACAAGCGGCCGGCCGCCGACCATGCCTGGACCGAGCGCCTGTGGGTCTACGACCTGCGCACCAATCAGCACTTCACGCTGAAGCAGAACCCGCTGCGTCGCAGCCACCTAGATGTACTGCCCGGTGACGTTGGTGCAGCGTGTGATCGGCGGGAGGTTGCTGAGCGCTGTGTGGGGCCGGTGGTGGTTGTAGTGGTGCAGCCAGCCTGACAGAGCAGCCCGGCGAGCGGTCTCGGAGGT
>NZ_QOHH01000011.1 GCF_003319105.1 Blastococcus sp. TF02-09
AGGCAGCGACCTCGCCGTCCACGACGCCGACCATCTCGACCGCATCGCCGCCAAGCTCAACGGGCGACCCCGCAAGACCCTGGGCTTCAAGACCCCAGCCGAGGTCCTCGCCCGACTACTCTCCGAAGATCAACAAGCCGGTGTTGCGACGACCAGTTGAATCCGCCGGCTGCTTTTCCGCGGAAGAGCAGGCTCAGGCGTCCGGCGGACGGCGGTCGGCGGGGGAGCCGGGGGAGTCGCCGTCCCGGTGGCGCGCCCGCCGCTCCACCCTGAGGTGCGCGGCGGCTCGGACGGTCGACGCGGAGTCGGCGAACTCCGCGGTGCCGCCGGCCAGCCGCTTCTGGGCGACCAGCTGCTCGGCGCGCGCGTCGCGGATGTCCCGGAGCAGCTCGTCGAGGCTCGCGGCCAGCACGAAGGTGCGCCCGCCCACCATGTGGACGACGGTGTCCGGCACGGCCTCGACGCGCTCGATCTCGGCGGGGTCGATGGTGAAGTGCTCGCCGTTGCGACAGGTCACTGCGATCACGAGCGGTCCTCTCGCTGGTCGGGGAACCGGCCCCGGCGGCACCGGACACGGCTCTCTCTCCATCGGCAGCCGGACTGCGCAGATGGAGCCCACGCCGGGGCAGGTCACCCGGACGGGCGGCGGCTCAGAACCCGAAGAGCAGGCCCAGCCCGCCGAGGGTGAACACGACCATCACCAGCACGAGCGGCAGCTGGTCCGACGCCCGCGCCCGCCGGGCCGACCGCAGTGCCCGCTCGTGGGCCAAGACCACGCCCACGACGTGCCCGGTGATGATGGCGCCGACCTGGACCAGCGCGGTCAGGTCGGCGCTGACGGCGGTGAGGTCCACCCGGTTGCCGTAGGTGCCGAAGAGGTCCACGCCGTCGGCGCCGAAGGGGTTGCTGAGCAGGATCCAGGTCGTCTGCCCGTCGAGCATGAGCAGGCTGAAGTAGTGGGCCACGGTGTAGCCGAGCGCGATGGGGATGACCGTGGCGGCGTACCGCGCCGGCTGGATGCGTACGTCCTGCCCGGCCAGGCGCCCGGAGAGCCGGGTGCCCAGCACGTACAACCCGGCCACGAGGGCGATCGACAGCAGCAGCCCGACGGTGCCGGAGAACCAGTCGTTCGCCGCACCGGGGCCGGTCTGCCACCAGACCGTGCGGGTCAGCCCGTCGAAGGCGGTCGAGCCCAGCAGCACCATCACCAGCGCGGCGAGCCCGGGTTGGGACGGCGTGGCCAGCGCGTTGGCCAAGGGGTTGCGCAGCACCAACCGGCCGTCGCTCCGCCGTCCCCACGGGGACAGCCGGGCGATCAGCGTGGAGTAGGCCTCGAACCCGTCGCCGGAGGCGAACCAGTCCTCGCCGAACCACTGCGCCAGGGCCAGCTGGACGACGGCGTAGCCGAGCAGGAAGACCGCGACGGTGACCGGCTCGGAGCGGTCGGGGTAGACCAGCTCCAGCCAGACGAAGACGGTCAGCGCGCCGGCCGCGGGCCACAGTCCCAGCGACGGGAGCCGGGCCGCGCCGGGTGCATCGGGGCTCAGCGGGCGCAGCAGCCGGTGCAGCAGCCGGAGCGGGTTGACCACCCGCCACACCGGGCCGAGCAGCAGGCTGACCGGCACCAGCCCCACCCAGAAGGTGACGTACAGGACCCAGGGCGCGAGGTTGCGCGAGGTGTCGTCCGGACCGGCCAGCGCGGCGGCCACGACGAACGCGGCGACCAGCAGCGCACCGGCCTGCAGGCCGCGCCGCACCGCGGAGCCGTCGAGCAGCCGCTGGAACGCCGCGGGCAGCGGGCGTCCCGAGTCGGCCCCACCGAGGTGCGGGGTGCGCCAGAACAGCAGCAGGACGGCGAAGCTGGCGAGGATCGCCGCACCGGCGCCGTAGAGGGCGAACCCGATGGGGATGGGGAGGTCCGTGCGCGACCCCACCCCGTGGGCGAGGACGGTCACGGCACTAGTTCACCTGCAGGGTCAGCAGCGCCGTCCCGGCCTCGTGCAGCTCCACCTCGAAGACCCCGGGGATGGTGGCGGCGAAGGAGAGCTCCGCCGGGGTCCCGGGGACCAGGTCGGCGGTCAGGTCGTAGCCGTGCACGTGCACCTCGTCGGCGGCGTCGCCGGTGATCACCAGGGTGACCTGGGTGCCCGCGGTCACCGGCACCCGGCCGGTGTCGCCGGACACCTGACCGCCGGCCACCGACACCTCGATGCGCTGCCCCGCCTCCTCCGGCGGGGCGGACTCCTGCGGGGCGTCCGGCGTCGCGCTCGCGCCCGAGGGGGCCGACGAACCGGACGTCGTCCCCGCTGCCTCGCCGGACGCGTCGGTACCGGCGCAGGCAGCCAGGGGGAGGAGGAGCGCAAGGGCCGGCGCCGCGAGGGCACGGGACAGCCGCGCGGGACGGCGGATCACGTCAGGAGTCTCCGATGGGCTCGGGGGTCGGTGCGTGCCGGGCCGGTCAGACCGCGCCGCTGGCGGTCCGCGACTCGTCGGCCGGCGCGTCCGCCGGGGTGTCCGGGAAGGGCTCGAGCGCAGCCGCCCGGCGGGAGTAGCGGGCCACGCCCCACGCCATGGCGGCGATGATCGCCAGCGTGCAGACCAGCACCACGAGGTTGGCGACCAGCCACACGCCACCGCCGGAGTCCTTGAGCTCGCGCTGCAGGATGTCGATCTCCGGGATGGCCGAGCGGGTCATGCCGTCCTCGGCGGGGATCTCCTCCTCGCCGATGGCCTCGTCGGCCGGCAGGTAGATCGGGATCGCGGTGAGCGTGCGGCCGTCGTGCACCCGCAGCAGCGTCTTCCAGGTCCCGTGCAGCGGCACCGGCTCGGTGGTCCGGTACTCACCCTCACCGGTGCGCTCGAGGGCGTTGACCACCAGGCCGTCGCCCTGCCACGAGGTGATCTGCACCCAGGCGGGGTCGTCGACGAAGTCGGCGGGGTCCAGCTGGACGGTGATGTCGGCGGTGCGGGGGTCGGTCGCGACGTCGGTGATGGCGAACGTGGCGTCGAGGTCGTCGGGGACGTTCGCGATCAGCCCGTTGGCCACGCACGCCGCCAGGGCGACGAGGCTGCCGAGCAGCACACCGCGGGCGACGGCCGGGCGGGGCAGGCGGCGGCGCAGTCCGAGGGCCAGCAACGAGCCGAGCAGACCGCCGGCGACGCCACCGACGATCGCCATCAGCGTGCCCTCGACCAGCGTGTCGCCGTTCCAGCTCAGCGTCTGCACCAGGTGCGTCCAGGCGGCCTCGGTGGCATGGCCGACGGTGCCGATGCCGACGCCGGCCACGGCGCCGAACAGGACGGGACGGCGCACGAGCGGGACGACCAGCGCGAGCACCTCGACGACGATCGCCGAGCCGAGGTACAGCGGGAAGGTGGGGGTGATCTCGCCGAACCCGGGTCCGACCACCAGCGCGATGCCGCTGCGGATGACGAGGAAGAACCCGACCGCGGCCAGCGCCCCGCCGCGGCCCATGAACAGCCGGGCGGCGACCAGCGCGATGCCCGCCGCGCCCGCGATCATGAACGGCTCGAGGACCAGCCGGAACTGGGGGACGTCGAAGTCGTACTCGCCCTGGAACACCGACATGCCCAGCAGCAGGCCACCGGTGGCGGCCGCCTGGCGGACGAAGCGGGCGGCGCGCCCGGCCTTCAGGTCGCCGTCGTCGGTGGAGAGGGTGCCGTGGCCCTCCTGCTCGAGCACCAGCAGGCCGACGATCGACAGGCCGGCGCCGCCGATGAGCATCAGGTGGGTCGGGCCCCAGAGGGTCACGTCCTGGCCGAAGAGGCGGTGCCAGACGTCGTCCAGCGGGAAGCCGAGCAGCGCGTAGAAGCCGGCGACGGTGAGCAGGATGCCGCCGACCGGGACGTCCCAGCCGCGGACGAAGCGGACGGCGGCCGGGCCGGGCTTCTCGTCCAGCGGCATGGCGCAGGCCAGGACACCGCCGGCGAAGACGCCGAAGAGCCCGAAAAGGATGAGGAAGTGCGCGGGGTTGGCCAGCGGGCCCTCGTCGCGGCCCACCCCGATGTGCAGGGCGATGTCCCAGAGCATGCCGAGCAGGGCCACGAGCAGCGAGATCGTGGTCAGGATGGTGGGCAGTGCGACCCAGGGCGGCACGCCGGTGGCCGAGCCCAGCTTGGTCCCGACCCGGGTGAGCACGGTGGAACGGCGGGTCCGGTGCGCCCACACGAGGCCCAGCAGCACGGCGGTCAGGCCGGCCCCGATGGCGGTGGCGAGGGCGACCTCGCCCAGCGCGGCCCCTCCGGCGGGACGTGTCTCAGCGGCGAGCAGCACGCGAACCCCCTCAGTTGGTGTGAGGCCATGGAACACCTCAACCGTGACATCGACAACTGCTACATAGAACGAGCCGTTTACCGTGGGGATGCGCGGGGAGGAGGTGGGCGTGGTCACGGCAGCAGAGACGACGCCGGACGGCGAGGACCGCGAGCTCACGGTCGACCAGCTCGCCGCCCGTGCGGGGGTGACGGTGCGCAACGTGCGGGCCTACTCCGCCCGCGGGCTGCTCCCGCCCCCGCGGATGGTCGGCCGCACCGGCTACTACGGCCGGGAGCACGTGGCCCGGCTGCTGCTGGTGCGCGAGATGCTGGCCGAGGGCTACACCCTCGCGATGATCGAGCGGACCCTCACCGCCGCGCCGCCGAACGGCAGCTCGGTGACCCTGGCCCTGCACCGGGCGCTGCTCGCGCCCTGGCTGCCGCCCGAGCCCGAGATCACCACCGGGGTCGAGCTGGCCGCCCGCGCCGGGGTGCCGGAGGACCCGGCCGTCGTCGACAGCCTCGTCGCGCTCGGGCTGGTGGAGCGGGTCGACGAGACCCGTCTCCGGGTGCTGGACCCCGCGCTGCTCACCGCCGGCATCCAGGTGCTGGCCCTCGGCGTCCCGGTGCCGGCGCTGGTCGCCGCCCAGATGCAGGTCACCGAGCACGTGCGGGAGATCGCGCGCACCTACGTGCAGATGTTCGTCGACACCCGCTGGCGGGCGTGGGTCGACGCCGGCGCACCGCCCGAGCAGATCGACGAGATCCGCGCGACGGTCGCCCGGCTGCAGCCGGTCGCGGCGCAGGCGCTGCTGGCGGCCTTCCGCACCGAGATGGCCGGCACGGTGCGGGACGCCGTCGAGGCCGCGCTCAGTCGGTTGGAGGAGTCCTAGGCCGGTCCGGCCGGCGGGCCTGGATGTCCTCGTAGTCGCCCAGCGCCTCGCGCGCCCGGGCCTGCTCGGCGGCCTCCGCCGCTTCCTCCTGCGCGGCCAGTCGCCGGTCGCGCACGACGGCGACGACGACCACGGTCACCAGGATGACGGCCGGGACGAAGAACCCCAGCGTGCCGATGACCGCGAGGCCGTCCATCGCCAGGACGTCGAAGGCAGCGCTCACTCCTCCATGTGACACCGGTTGCTGACAGGGTGTCAAACGGAGCCGCTCCCGACCGGAGGGTCAGTCGCTCTCGCGGCCCTCGCGCCAGTAGCCCATGAAGGCCACCGAGCGGCGGTCGATGCCCAGCTCCTGCACCAGGTGCCGGCGCAGGCCCTTGACCACGCCCGCCTCGCCGGCCAGCCAGGCGTAGACGCCGGAGGAACGGGCCGGGGCGGTTGCCTCGGCCGGCACCTCCCACAGGATGCCGCTGTCGACGTCGACGTCCTCGAGGGCCGCGCCGGGGGAGGGGGCCAGCACGTCGGCGAGCTCCGCGGCGGCCTCGACCACGGCGGCGGTGAGCAGGGAGCCGCGCGGTGCGGACGCGCCGGCGCCCGTCGAGCGGGGCAGCCAGGTGACCTGGACGCCGTCGGGCGCCGCGATGTTGAGCGCGTCCCCGGCCTCGGGCACCTCGAGCAGCACGCGGGCCCGCCGGCCGGCCGGGAGCGACTCGACGATGGCGCAGATCGCCGGCACCGCCGTCTCGTCGCCCGCGAGGAGCAGGCAGGAGGCGTCGACCGGCGGGTGCCACTCGAAGCCGCCCGTCGGGCCGGGGAAGCGGGCGTTCGGCCCGATGAGGACGACCTCGTCGCCGACGACGGCGGACTCCGCCCACGCCGACGCGGGACCGGTCGCGCCGTGCAGGACGACGTCGACGTCCACCTCGCGCCGGTCGGGCCGCACGCCGCGGACCGTGTAGGTACGCAGCGGCATCCGGCGGTCGGCGGGCAGTGCGCGCCAGGCGCCGTACCAGTCCGGGTCGGACGGGCAGTCGTCGATGCCACGCCCGGGCAGCGGCAGCATGACCTTGATCCGCTGGTCGAGGCCGTTGCTGGCGAACTCGTCGAAGTCGAGACCGGTGAAGGTCACCCGCAGGAAGCTGGGGCTCAGCCGCTGCAGGCGGGACACCTGAGCGGCGAAGGGCCGGTAGACCGGGACCTGCACTGTCTCGACGGTCATGCGTGCGCTCCCGGTGGGCGGCGGGTCGGGCGGCGAAGCCGACTTAGGCTAGCCTCACCTGGCTTCGTGCCGAGTGTTGCACACGGTCGCCTCCGGATCCAGCTCACCTGGCCCCCGTGACACAGCGAGGGCCCTCCCCCCGGGTGGGAAGAGGGCCCTCGTGCTGTCCGATCAGGGCGTCTCGGTGGAGATCTGCGCGGCGAGGTACTGCGCCGCGCCGACCCGCTCGATGGCACCCAGCTGGGCCTCGAACCAGTCGGCGTGCTTCTCCTCGTCGAGCACCATCTCCTCGAACACCGAGGCGGTGCCGTGGTCGCCGAGCTCGTGGCACTCCTTGGCCGAGGCGTTGAACTGGGCCACGGCGGCCTTCTCGCTGTCGAGGGCCAGGACGAGCATCTCCTCGGCGGTCTCGCCCACGCGGATGGACCCCAGCCGCTGCAGGTTGGGGTGGCCGTCGAAGAGCAGCACGCGCTGGATGAGCGAGTCGGCGTCGCGCATCTCGTCGATGGACAGGTCGTAGAAGACCTTGCCCAGCTTCGGGAGACCCCAGGCGTCGAGCATCCGGGCGTTGAGGAAGTACGTGTTGGTGACGGTGAGCTCGAAGGTCAACGCATCGTTGAGCAGTTCGACCACTCGGGGACTAACGGGCTGCACCTGCAACTCCCAGCTGTCGCTCGGACATGACCGGGCAATGCTGGCACACGAGCTCGCGCATGGTGTCCACGCAGCCGCCGCACGTGCGGCCGGCGCCGGTCGCGCGGGCGACGTCGGCCACGCAG
Source organism: Blastococcus sp. TF02-09 (assembly GCF_003319105.1). Lineage (GTDB taxonomy): Bacteria > Actinomycetota > Actinomycetes > Mycobacteriales > Geodermatophilaceae > Blastococcus. Next base: position 7,167 of record NZ_QOHH01000011.1, read on the forward strand.
CGGGCGCCATTGGCGATGGCCTCGACGATGTCGCGGTCACTCACCACGTTGCAGTGGCACACGTACATGCGTGCGTCGACCTAACCGGGAGGCGGCGGGGGAGCGGCCGCCCGGACCGGAGCCCGGGCGCCGCGACGGAGGTTAGCCTTACCTGGGCCGCAGACGCCAGCCCCGCTGGTCAGCGACCCGCCCGGCCGGCGCTCACCCGATGGGGGGATCTCGCGCGCGGGGTGGCAGGCTCACTCAAGCAGGTGAGGGCGCGCGCCGATCAGGACGTCGAACACCGAACCGGTCGCCGGACCGGCCAGGCCAGTCGTCCTCCCGGAGGCATCCGTGCTCCCCGCGCTCCCCGTGCCCGTGGTCGTCGCCGACCCGGACCCGGTGTCGGCGCTCGTGCTCGCCGAGATCATCGGCGGCACCGGCGCCGCGGTCGACGTGGTCCAGGACGTCGACGTCCTGGTCCGGCGGCTCGCCGTCGCGCCCGCTCCCGCCGCGGTCGTCCTCGTGGCCCCGCTGCCCGGGGCCTCGCTGCCCACGGCCCTGGGCATCTGCGCGGAGGCGGTGCCCTACGCCGCGCGCGTGGCCCTCGTCGACCAGGACAGCCCGGTCGCCCGCATCTCCGCGCTGGACGCCGGCGCCGACATCGTGCTCGCCCTGCCCGTGCACGCCGGGGAGCTGCGCTCCGCGCTCGCCGCGGTGGTGCGCCGCACCTGGATGGGGGTGTGACGGTGCGCAGCATCCTGCTCGGCACGCTGCCCCTGCTGACCGCGGCCCTTGCCGCCACGGTCGCGTCGGTCTGGGTCGTGCGCCGCACCCGCTCCTTCACCCGCGGTCGCCGGACGGCACTGCGCATCAGAATCCGCGGTGACCTGGTCGCCGTGGTCCTGGGATCTGGAGACGCCGACGCCGCCCGGGACCGGCTGGAGCACCTGGCCCGCCGCCGGGCCGGTCGCCGGCTCCTGCTGGAGCTGACCGTCTCGGTGGCCGGCACCGTCCGCGGGGAGTCCGACCGGCGGCTGGCCGATCTCGTCGAGACCACGGGCCTGGTGTCGGAGCTGGTGGCGCAGCTGGGCCACCCCGATCCCTACCGGCGGACCGCCGCCGCGGAGACGATCGGCGCCCTCCGCCTGTGGTCGGTCGTCGACACGCTGCACGCCGCCATGCGCGACGAGGACACCGACGTCCGCATCGCGGCCGCCACCGCCTACGTCCGGCTGGACGCCCACCGCGCCGCCCCGGCGCTGCTGCGCATGATCGGCAAGGAGGACGAGCGCGCCGCGGAACGTCTCGCCGACCTGGTCTGTCTCCTGGGCCCTGCCGCCGCGCCCGCCGTCCTGGACCGGATCCGCGCCGGGGAGCGCACGCCCCGGATGCTCCGGGTCCTGGCTGCCTGCGGGAACCAGATGCTCGCCCAGCCCGTCCAGATGGAGGCGCTGGCCGCGCCGGACAGCGCCGTGCGGGTGGAGGCGGCCCGCGGCCTGACCCGCGGCGCGAGCACGCTCGCCGTGCCCGGCCTGCTCGCCGCGCTGGGCGACCCCCACGAGGACGTGCGGGCGCACGCGGCGACCGCGCTCGGCCGGATCGGCGTCCCGCAGGTGGTGCCGGCGCTCGTCGCGCTGCTGGACGACCCGCGCTGGTCGGTCCGGCAGCGGGCGGCGGCGGCGCTGGCCTCCGTCCCCGGTGGCGTCACCGTCCTCACCGAGCTGATCGGCCACAGCCCGCAGTTCGTCACGACCGCGGCGGCGACCGGTCTCCAGCAGGCGTTCGTCGGCACCGGCCTGCTCACCGACCTGGTGGCCGAGGACCCGGCCCGTCGCGCCGTCGCGGAGGCCGCCGTGGCCGCCCTCGCGCAGCGGACGTCGACGACGCGGCTGCTGACGGAGGCGGCGCGGAGCTTCCCGCACCCCGGCGTCCGCGAGCGGCTCGGTGCGCTGCTGACCTCCACCGAGGACGTCGTCAGCGTCCGTCCGGTCGTCCCCCCGGTGCCGCTGCCGCGGGACCTGGTGCCCGTGCCGCCGCGCGCCGAGGTCGTGGGGGCCTCCCGTGCTCGCTGACCGGCTGTCCGGTCTGCTGGTCGCCTCGGCGGCGGTCGGGCTGGGCTACACCGTGGCCCTGCAGGCGATCATGCTGTTCGTCTCGGCGTCCGCCGCGCTGTCCCTGGCCCGGCTGGGCCCGGCGCGGCGCGCGGGACGGCTCGCGGAGCTGCGCCGCACCGCCGATCCGGTGCCCGTCACCGTCGTGGTCCCCGCCTACAACGAGGGCCCGGTCATCGTTCCCGCGATCACCTCGCTGCTGGCGCTGGACTACCCGGCGCTGCAGGTGGTCGTGGTCAACGACGGGTCGACCGACGACACCCTCGAGCGCCTCGTCGCCGCCTTCGACCTGCTGCCCGTGCACCTCCCGCCCGAGGCCTTCGCCGCGCTCCCCGGCCGGCCGGTGCGCGCGGTGTGGGAGCCGATCGGGGGCGTGCTGCCGCTGCGGGTACTCGACAAGGAGGCCGGCGGGTCCAAGGCCGACGCCGTCAACGTCGGCGTCAGCGTCGTCGACACCCCGCTGGTCGTGGTCGGGGACGGCGACGGACTGGTCGAGCCCGACGCGCTGGCCCGGGCCTGCGTGGCGCTCCGCGACCACCCCGGCGACCCCGTGGCGGTGGGCGGGACGATCCTGCCGGTCAACGACTGCGTGGTGGTCAACGGGCAGGTGGTCCGCCCGCGGGTCCCGCGCAACTTCCTGGCGGCCTGCCAGCTGCTCGAGTACCTGCGCAGCTTCCTCGTCAGCCGCGCCGGGATGGGCGCGCTGGCGTCGGTGACGATGGTGTCGGGGGCGTTCGGGCTGTTCCGCACCGACGAGGTGCGCCAGGTCGGCGGCTTCACCGTCGGCCACCTGGGCGAGGACCTGGACATCACCATCCGGCTGGCGCAGCAGGCGCTGGACAGCGGCCGGACCGTCGGCGGCGGCCCGGTGCTGCAGGTGCCCGAGGCGGTGCTGTGGACAGAGGTGCCCGAGACTCTCCAGGTGCTGGGACGGCAGCGGATGCGCTGGCACCGCGGGCTGGTCCGCTGCCTGCGCGAGCACCGGCGGCTCATCGGGAACCCCCGGTACCGCGGGTTCGGCATGTTCGGGCTGACCTACCTGACCGCCTTCGAGCTGGTGGCGCCGGTCATGGAGGCGGTCGGCTACCTGACGCTGGTCGTGGCGGCCCTGACGGGGCACCTCGACCCCGTCGTCGCCGCCGCCATGGCCGGGTGCACCGTGCTGGCCGGGTGGCTGACCACCGCCGTCGCCGTGTACCTGCAGGAACGCCGGTTCGGTCGGTACGGGGCGCGGGGCGACCTGGCCCGGCTCCTGCTGGTCGCGCTCGCCGAGCCGTTCGTCTACCGGCCGATCACCCTCTGGTGGCGCATGCGGGCCCTCGTCCCCGGCACCGAGCAGTGGGGGGCCATGCCTCGGAAGGGCTTCGCCACCACGGCACCGGCTGGCTAGGTTCGGGCGGTGCCCGATCTCGCGGACCGCGCCCGGACCCTCCTCGACCTGCACACCGCCCCGGAGGTGCTGGTCCTCGCCAACGTGTGGGACGTCGTCTCCGCCCGGGTGGTCGCCGGTACCGACGGCGTCCGGGCCCTGGCCACCGCCAGTCACTCCATCGCGGCGACCTTCGGCTACGAGGACGGCGAGCACATCCCGCTGGACGTCCACCTGGACATGGTGTCCCGCATCGCGGCCGCCGTGGACCTGCCCGTCTCCATGGACATGGAGGCCGGCTACGGGGACCCGGGGGAGACCGCGCGGCGGGCGATCGAGGCCGGGGCGGTCGGCGGGAACCTCGAGGACGCTCTGCGGCCGCTCGACGACGCCGTCGCCGCGGTCGAGGCGGTGCTCGCCGCCGGGTGGGACGCCGGGATCGGCTTCGTGCTCAACGCCCGCACCGACGCGCTGCTCCGTGCCGACGCCGCCGCCGACCGCACCGAGGTGCTCACCGAGGCGGTGCGTCGTGGGCGGGCCTACCTGGAGGTGGGCGCACCGGTGGTCTTCGTCCCGGGCGCCGTCGACCGCGAGGAGATCGCCGTGCTGGCCGAGGCGTTCGGGCCCGGGCGGTTGAGCGTGATCGCGATCCCCGGCCGGTCGCCGTCGATCCGGGAGCTGCGGGAGCTGCGGGTGGCCCGCGTCTCGACCGGCCCGAACACCCAGCGGGTGGCGCTCACCGCGTTGCAGGACGCCATTGCCGAGCTCCTCGCGGGTGGCTCGCTCCCGCCGTCGACCCGTCCGCTGAACTGACCCGCGGGTGCGCGCGTCGGAGCGGCTCGCCTGGGCCGCCGGGGTGGTGGCGCCGGCGCCGGGGGACCGCGTGCTCGAGGTCGGGTGCGGGCACGGCGTCCTGCTGTCGCTGCTCGCCGATCGGGCGGGGGAGGTGGTCGGCGTCGACCGGTCCGCGACCATGACCGCCGCGGCCGGCCGCCGGAACGCCGACGCCGTGGCGCGGGGCCGGGTGCGGGTGCTCACCGGCCGGCTCACCGACGCCGACCTGGGCGGGCCCGCCTTCGACGTCGTCGTCTCCTTCGACGTGCGGGCGTTCTGGACCCCGCCGGCCCCGGATTGGGACGTCGTCGCGCGGGTGCTGCGTCCCGGCGGCCGGGTCGTCGTCGCCTTCTCGGTGATGACGCCCGACGCGCTCGAGCCGGTGACCGCGGCGATCACCCGGCTCGCCGCCGAGCGGGGGATCGGGCAGGTCGCCGTCCACCGCGCCGCGACCGCGCCGTACGCGTCGGCGGCGGTCGAGCTGCAGGCCCCCTGACGTCGTCCTCCCTCACCGCGGCGCGTCCTCCCTCACGGTGCACGGTGAGGGAGGACGCGCTGGGATCAGGTCACCTGATCGTGGCCGGGGCGCGGGGGTCACATGACCAGGGCGCGGACCGTCCAGAGCAGGACGACGACGGCGATCGCCGCGGCGAGGCCGGCGTAGAGCCGACGTTCTTGGAGCCGGTCGACCTCGGTCTCGTCGGCCATCGCCATCGGGTCGGCCCACACGGGCAGCACCCCGCCGCGGGCGGCGAGCTCGGCGGCGGTCAGCACGACCGGCGGCGAGACACGGTACGGGCGCGAGGCCAGGTTCGCCGTGACCGCAGCCGCCGCCCGGTCGCTGGTGGTACGTCCCCTGCTCATGCCATGACCCTTCCGGTCTTCTCGGTCTTGTCCCAGGTCATCGCGGCCCCGCGGAACTCCTTGAGGTAGGCGTCCACGGTGATCGCGCACATCATCGGGCCGAACCCGACGAGGTAGAGCCCGATCGGTGCCAGCCGGCGGCCCCAGCGGGTGAGCTCGAGCTTGCGGACCAGGAAGGCCATCGGCACGCAGAGCACCAGCCAGCTGTAGACGAACAGCGTCCAGCCGCTGCTGTCGCCGGCACTTCCCGGGACCAGCGGCGGGAAGGTGGCTCCGATGAGCACGGCGAAGGAGACGGCGCCCGGGAAGAGCAGCGCCTCCTTCCAGACCTTGAGCCCGACCCGCGGGTCGACCGAGATCGTCATGGTGACCATGAAGACGAAGGTCGCCACGGGGACGAAGACCGCGGCACCGAACACCGACGCCGCCAGGTCGCTGTCGAGCAGGTAGAGCCCGACGAGGCCGATCGAGGTCAGCAGCATCGCCACGGGGAGCAGCAGGATCGCGAACCAGAAGATGCCGAAGAAGAAGCCGCCCAGCCCCGGGTGCACCGACTTCCGGAACCACAGGTGGCGGTACATCGAGGTGATCTGCACGTTGCCCCGCGCCCAGCGCAGCCGCTGCTTCCACAGCGCGTCGATGCCGGCCGGCTCCTCGGCCAGCACGCGGGCGTGCGGCTCGAAGACGACGCGGCGCCCGGCCAGCTGGGTGCGGAACGTGGTCACCGTGTCCTCGGCCAGCGACGAGGTGTCGATCTGGCCGCCGATGGCCTCCAGGTTCTCCCGGGTGTGCAGCTGCGCGCCGCCGGCCAGGCAGGCCATCGCGCCGGCGACGTTCTGCGCCCGCCGGGAGGCCGCCTGGGCCGCCAGGTAGTCGAACCCGATGAAGCGGGTGACGCCGCGGGTGTCCTCGCTGCCCTCGCGGATGTAGGCGGTGACCGCGCCGACGGTGGGGTCGGCGAGGTGGCGGGTCATCTTGCGCAGCGACTCCGGCGCGTAGATGACGTCGGCGTCCATGATCAGGAGCGCCTCCATCCAGTCGTCGGCCAGGATCTCGCGCAGCCCGTGGTTGAGGGTGTGCGCCTTGCCCTCGCCGCCCTTCTCGCGGCGCAGGTGCACGACCCGCCCGGGGAAGCGGTCGGCGAGCCGCGCCATCACGGCGGGGGTGTCGTCGGTGCTGGCGTCGTCGACGACGAAGACGCGCAGCCGGTCCGGCGGGTAGTCCAGCGCCATGAGCCGCTCGACCGAGGCGGTCAGCACGGCCGCCTCGTTCCACGCCGGCACCAGCACCGCCACGTTGGGCAGGTAGGGCCCGGTCTCGCGGTAGTGGTTGCGCACGGCGTGCACGGGGATGAGCAGGAACTGCGCCAGCCCGGCCAGCACGGGGATCGCGCCGAAGCCGACGAAGAGCAGGAAGACGCCGACCAGCACGTCCCGGCCGAGGCCGGGCAGGTCGGGAAGGACGTCGGTCATCGGACGCCCGCCAGGTGCTCGGTGGTGACGCTGCCGGCGACCCAGGAGTAGCGGCCCACCGACGACGCCTCGTGGCTGTCGGTGGAGCCGACCAGCGTCACGCCGGCGACGGCGAACGCCAGCACCGCGCGGGGGCCGGGGCAGCGCCACTTCTCGTTGACCTCGACCGTCGTCCCGGTGCGGACGGCGGCCGTCGCGATCGCGCTCAGGTGCTCGTCGGACAGCGCGCTCTCGTGCAGCCCGATCTTGGGCAGCAGCGAGAACAGGTGGGCGAGCTGGGCGCGCGGCACCTGCCCCATCGCGCGCACGGTCGCCGTCACGAGGAGGTCGAGGGCGTCCTGCGGGTGCAGTCCCGCGTCGATCTCCTCCCTGGTCCGCCGCGGGCTCCACGGACCGTCCGGCCCGGGGAACTGGTGGTCGGCGATGAGCACGCGGTCCACGCCGCCGTCCCCTACCACGAGGTCGGACGGGACGTCGAGCCGGCCGGAGGAGTCGAGGATCTTGGCCTCGACCCCGGTGAGGACCTCCAGGCCCTCGACCGGGGGCAGCGCCGCGACCTCGGCCAGGAACTCCGGCACGTACGTCGTGGAGGTGCGGACGTGGTCGACCATGCGGATGCTGGCCAGCCCGGCGTCGCGGGCGGCGGCCAGGTTCGCCGCGGTGGTGCTCACCGCGTCGTCGGACCACGTCGAGTGCACGTGGTGGTCGGTGCGGAGCAGGGCGGCGGTCACGGCCGGGTCCCGTCGGACGGGGCGGGGAGGGCGTCGGCCGGGTCGAGGAAGACGTCCTCGAGGTAGCGGACCACGGCCACCTCGGCGAAGGGCACCGCGTCCGGCAGGGGCCGGCCCAGGGCCAGGTCCAACGCCAGGGAGGGCATGTCCACGCCGGCAGCCACGGTGAGCGGCATCGCGCCGGGGAAGCGCGGGTTGACCTCGAGCAGCGCGGCGCGCCCCTCGGCGTCGCGGCGCAGCTGCACGTTGGCCACCCCGACCAGGCCGATCGCCTCGGCGACCTGGCGGGCGGTCTGCTCGAGCTCGCGGTCGGCCACGGTGCAGCCGGCCACGGAGACGCCGGAGTCGACCCGCAGGCGCGAGCGCGGCACCGCAGCCACCACGTGCCCGTCGGCGTCGGCCAGCGTGTCCACGCTGTACTCGTCGCCGGGCAGCAGCGCCTGCACGAGCGTGTCCTCGTCGGCGCCCAGTGCGCGCAGCGCCTCGGCGTCGTCCACCTGGTGCACGCCGCGGGAACCGGCGCCGCGGCGCGGCTTCACGATCACCGGGTAGTCCCACGACGCGGGGTCGGTGGCGCCGAGCAGCTCGGTGCGCGGCGTGGGCAGCACGTCGGCGCAGCGGCGGGCCAGCGCGAACTTGTCCAGGCAGACCTCGAGGGTCTCCAGGCTCGGGGCGGCCAGCGCGGTGCCGATGGCGTCCAGGCGCTTGCGCTCGGCGGCGATGCGCGGCAGCTCGACGTCCACGGTGGAGAACAGGACGTCGACCCGCTCCCGCTCGCACAGCGCCACCAGCGAGTCGACGAACGTGTCGGCCAGGCCCGGCTCCACCAGGAAGCGGGCGCCTGGGTCGACCAGGTACAGGCCGCTGGCGTAGCGGTCCATGTCGGCGGCCAGCAGCGTGACGTCGGGACGGCGGGCGAGGGACCGGAGGACGGCGATGCCCGCGGGGCCTCCGGCACCGGTCACCAGCACGCGGACGGGGGAGGAGTCAGACACCGGAGCGCTCCGTGAAGTTCGAGGACTGGACGGGGATGGAGCGGGCGTCGCTCTGGGCACCCACGACGCCACTGGCCTCGCGGATCACCTCGAGCGGCTCGCAGTACCGGCCGCCGCCGTAGCGGGACCAGTAGCGGCTGGTGGCGAGGACGAAGTCGTCCTGCATGTAGCTGCGGATGCCGGACTGCGAGCCGAAGCAGGCCAGCAGCGCGAGCTTGGTGTCGGTGAAGCCGTCGATGCTCACGAACCGGGTGGGCCGGTAGTCGACCGTCGCCGACGGGCTCTGGTAGCAGGCGAAGGTCGGCACCGAACGGGTGGCGACGGTGGCCGCGCGGTGGACGGCGCGGTGGTCCTGGTGCCGGTCGTGCGCGGAGTGGGTGTAGACGATGGTCGGCTGCACCTGGGCGACGACGCGCTCGATGATCGAGACGGTCGGGTCGGACTCGCTGATGCGGGTGTCCTCGAGGTCCTCCATGAACAGTCGCGCGCCGATCAGCTCCGCCGCGGCCATGGACTCGCCCATGCGGTCGCCGGCCTCGCCGCCGCGGGCGCCGCGGGACAGGGTGAGGATCACGACCTGGTCACCGGCGGACCGGTGCGCGGCCAGGGTGCCGCCGATGCCGAGCTCCACGTCGTCGGGGTGCGCACCGATGGCCAGCACCGTCTGGTGCCGGGTGGTGGCCCGCCGGGCGGCGCCGAGCTCGACCAGGCGGCGCACGGTCGCGACCACGTCGTCGCGGCGTACCGGCTTGACCAGGAACTCGTCGGCGTCGCGGCGCAGTGCCTCGACGGCGTAGTCGACCGAGGCGTGCGCGGTCATGACGGCCACGGGCAGGTCGGTCTGCAGCTCGCGCAGCCGGCCGAGGAACTCCAGGCCGTTCATGCCCGGCATCTCGATGTCGGTGACGACGGCGTCGAACGGCTCGCGGGCCGCGAGGGCCAGGGCCTCCAACGGGTCGAGGCAGGCCACCGCGTGCATCCCGGCCTTCGTCAGGACGGTGCGCACGAACTGCGCGATGTCGGGGTCGTCGTCGACCACCAGGACGCGGACGTCGCCGTCCATGCCAGCTCCTCAGCGGGTGAGCACCTCCCCGGGGGGAGGAGGACACGTCGTGCCCCGCACTCGGCAACGGCCCCCGCGAGGGTGTTGCTGAGCCGGGCGCACCCGGCGTCACCCGGAGGGGTGAGCCCACGGCGCCGCGTCGTCCCCGCTCGGCTCAAGCTGCGCGGCGCGCAGGCCGATCACTCACCCAGGTGACCCCGACTCATCGGTCGCGGGCCCGTGAAGAGGTATCGGAGGAGGAGGAGGATCGTGGCTGGGTCCGTGCTCGTCGTGGAGGACACCGAGGAGATCCGCACCCTGGTCTCCACCGTCCTGGAGCGCGCCGGGATGCAGGTGCGCGCGGTCGGCACCGGAGCGGAGTGCATGGCGGAGGTGCGGCGCGAGCCGCCGGACCTCATCGTGCTCGACCTCGGGCTCCCCGACACCGACGGCACCGAGCTGTGCCGGCAGATCCGCGCCGAGACCGCCTGCTACGTCCTCATGCTCACCGCGCGCGCCGAGGAGGTCGACCTGCTCATCGGGCTGGCCGTCGGCGCCGACGGGTACATGGCCAAGCCGTTCTCCCCGCGCGAGCTGGTGGCGCGGGTGCAGGCGATGCTGCGGTTCCCGCGCACCGCGCCGGCCCCGCAGCCGGCGGCCGCGGCCGAGGAGTCGGTCCGCCGGCTCGCCGAGCTCGAGGTGGACGAGGAGACCCGGGAGGTGCGGGTCGACGGCGCCGTCGTCGACCTGACCCGCACCGAGTTCGACCTGCTCGCCGCGCTGGCCTCCCGCCCGGGCCGGGTGCTGCAGCGCGAGACGCTGCTGCGCGAGGTCTGGCAGACCGACTGGGAGGGCAACCTCCGGCTGGTCGAGGCGCACATGTCCAACCTGCGCCGGAAGCTGGTCGCCGCCGGACTGAGCTCCCCGGAGATCCGCACGGTCCGCGGCGTCGGCTACCGCCTCGTCGCCGCCTGAATCCACCGAACGCGCGAGCCCCCGCACCGGACGGTGCGGGGGCTCGCGCGTTCTCCTTCTTCAGACGCCGGCGAGTGCGTGCAGGTGCTGCACCCGGGAGTGGGCCAGGACGCCGCGCCGGGCATCGGTGGCGATCGCCTGGCAGATGGAGGCGACCTCGGGGTGCCCGAGCTGGCCGCTGGTGCCGGCCAGGGTGTAGGCGGCCGAGGCCACGGCGGGGCTGTTGCCCTCGCGGGTGTGGATGTCGATGGCCGACACGCGGTCCGGCAGTGCGTTCACGTACATCTCCTGGAGTCGGTCCAGCAGGTGGTCGTCGAGGTCGACCTCGTGCAGGTCGTCGACCTCGTGGATCTCGTAGCGGTTCCCCTGCGCAGCCGGCCCCGTGGTCCGGCTGCGCAGGAAGTCGAGGAGCGCGTCGGGGTCGACGGGCTTGGGCAAGCAGGCCCACGCACCGGCGTCCGCGGCCTCGGCGGACGTGGTCGGCGACGGCTGCGCCGTCACGACCAGGAAGCGGGCCCGGGAGCCGTCGCGGCGCAGCCGGCGGAGCAGCTCCAGCCCGTCGTCCCCGGCGACCGTGACGTCGGTGACGACCAGGTCGTGCGGCGTGGCGGCGGCCAGGTGCCGGGCGGTGGCCACGTCCGGGGCCTCCTGGGCGTCCCACCCGCCGAGGCGGAGGAGCCCGATGACCCGGCGGCGGGCGAGGGCGTCGGCGTCGACGACGAGGGCGGTCAGCACGTCAGCACCGCCGTCCGTGCCGATTCGGTCGTCCAGCCGTAGCTGGTCAGCGTGATGACCGAGACGCGGGGCTGGTAGCCCAGGTAGCCGCGGTCGACCCGGGCGCTGACCGAGCGGTTCGTGGTACCGGTCTCGCCCATCACGACGGACTGGCCGTTGTTCAGGTGGGCCATGACCCGGTAGCCGGTGACGCCGCGCTGGGTGGTGCTGGCCGGCCAACTGACGGTGGCGTTGTACCAGTAGTCGGTCACCGTGACGGTCGACGTGCCGTTCCAGTAGCTGTAGGAGGTGGTGGAGCAGTAGTCGTCCACGGTCACCGCGGCGGGCGCGGCGACGGTGCCGGCCTGCAGCACGGCGGTGTTCGTGGAGACGGCGTCGGTGAAGGTGGCCGAGGCCGGGATGCTGCTGCCCACGATCACGGCGGCGGTCAGGCCGAGCAGGACGGCGGAACGGCGGAGGCGGTTCACGAGAGGTCCTCCTCGTCGGTGGTCTCGGGGGTGGGGCGCCAGATGGTGAGCAGCACCCAGCCGGCCAGCAGGGCCGGGACGCCGTACAGCAGCGTCTGGGTGAGGACGGGGGCGCGGAGTGCCTGGATGGCGTGGCCGAGCTCGGGCACCACGGCCCGGACCTGGTAGGCGGTGTCGCCCTCGAGGGTCGCCGTCCACGGGTCGGCCGCCTCGTTGGCGTCGCCCTGGGTGCGGACGCTGACCCGGCCGTCGGCGCTGCGGTCGACCTCGATCACCCGGTGGGTGACGATCGAGCGGTCGCCGATCGGCTGGTGGTACGTGATGACCATGCCCTCGGTGACGTCCTCGACGGCGATCGGGGTGACGACGGTGACGTCGCCGGGCTCGATCATCGGGGCCATGGAACCGGTGAGCATCGTCATGGTGCGGTAGCCGAGGACGTGGGGGCCCACGGCGAGGAACGCGAAGACCGCGACGGCCAGCCCGACCACCGCGCGGACCAGCCACGGGGCGAGCAGGCCCAGCGTGCGGGCCGGACCGGCGAACCGGTCGTGCGCGGAACGGGTGTCCTCGGCCGGGGGCAGCAGCTGTGCTGCCCCCGGGCCACGGACGGGGAGGACGGCGGTCATGGTGTGATCTCCGGTCGGATCAGCCGGGTCAGCGCGCAGCCGGCGCGGTGCGCTGGGTGGCGGTGAAGGTGAGGCTGAAGGCGGCCTGCTTGCCCTGGAACTCGTTGCCGGCGGACAGCGGCAGCGCGTAGGTCATCGCCAGGTTGTCGGACTTGCCGGCGACCAGGGACGCGGGGGCGTTCAGGGTGCCCGTGCTCACCGCAGGGCCCGAGGTGAGGAGGGTCTTCTCACCGCTGGCGCAGGTGAAGGCGTTGCCGCTCTGGGTCCAGGCGACGGGGCAGGACCGGACCGACAGCTGCAGGCCGTTGATGACGTCCGTCGTGAGGACGCTGCTGGTGGTGGCGGCCGAGGCGAGGCTGATGGTGCCGAGGTCGCTGCTGCCGTCGTTCTTCAGCGTGTAGGTGCGGGTGACCGAGTCGCCGGGGATCAGGTCCGCGGCGGCGAAGTCGAGAGTCGAGGCCTTGGCGAGGTCGATCGAGACGGTGCCGGAGTTGATGGTCGTGGCGACCGGGGTGGTGCTGTCGGTGAAGGAACCGAAGGTGCCCATGCCGGCGACGGCAGCGGCCGCGCCGATGACGCCGAGCGAGCCGACGACCTTGCGGGTGGTGGAGGTGGCGCTCATGTCGTTCTCCCTGTGTCCGTGCCACCGGCCTATCCGGCGACAAGGAGAACTCTGGAGGCCCTTCCGCAGGCCACCCGCCCGGAATCCGCAAGGAATCCGCAAGAAAAGAAACCCTGCTTTACCGCGGAGAAGCGGGCTGCTTTTCCGCGGAGAAGCGGGCTGCTTTTCTGCGGAAAAGCAGAGCGCCCCCGGCCCGGGAGGGGGCGGGGGCGCTTCTGGCGTCGTCGTCAGCGGATGTCGCGGGGGAGCGTGAGGGTGAAGGTGGTTCCCTCGCCCTCCACGCTGACCAGGTCCAGCGTGCCGCCGTGCGCGGTCGTGATGGCCTTGGTGATCGACAGGCCCAGACCCACGCCGGGGACGGCGTTGCGCTGGGCGGTGGAGGCGCGGAAGAACCGGGTGAAGAGCTTGCCCTGCTCGTCGTTGGGGATGCCGATGCCGGTGTCGCGGACCGCCAGCTGGGCGACCGGCACCGCACCGGGGCGCTCGTCGGGGGTCACAGCGCCGTCGGGGGACTGCCAGCCGGTCGTGACGGCGAGGGTCACCGAGCCGCCCGAGGGCGTGAACTTCACGGCGTTGGACACGAGGTTGTCGCAGGCCTGGCCCAGCCGCACCGGGTCACCGGCGACGACGAGGCCCTCGGCGGGCGCCTCCACCCGCAGCTCGACCCCGGCGCCGGTGGCGGCGACGCGGGCGGTGTCCTCGGCGGCCCGCACGATCGCGACCAGGTCGACGTCCTCGGACTGCAGCGTGAACTGGCCGGCCTCGACGCGCGCGGTGAACAGCAGGTCGCCCACCAGGCGCAGCAGCCGGTCGGCGTTGCGCTGCACCGTCGCCAGGTACTGCCGCTGCTCGTCGGTCAGCGTCCGGTCGTCGTCGTCGAGGACCAGCTCGAGGTAGCCCAGGATCGACGTCAGCGGGGTGCGGAGCTCGTGGGAGATCAGGCTGACGAACTGGTCCTTCATCCGCTCGGTGGCCCGGACGTCGGTCATGTCGGTGCCGACGAAGTTCCAGCCGGCGTGCACGCCGCGGTCGTCGGTGCGGGGGGTGACGGCGACGGAGACGGTGCGCTGACGGCCGTCGGCGCCCACGTAGGTCCAGTCGCGGACGTCGCTGCCCTGTTCCTCGGCGGTCTGCACGAGCGCGCGGAGCCCGTCGACGTCGTCGGCGTGCCCGAGCGCGTCCTCGAGCTCCTCGGCGAGGTGGAAGTCGAGGATCGAGCGGCGGCGGACGACGTCGGCACGGGGGAGGCCCAGCAGCTTCTCCGCGCCCGGGTTCCAGACGCGGATCGTGCCGTCGGGGTCGGTGCCGATGATCGACTGCTCGGTCACGGCGTCGATGACGCTGGTCATGGTCTGGGCGCGGGCGGCCAGGATGCGCGAGGCCTGGTCCAGCTCGTCGGCGCGGCTCTGCACCTGCTCGAGCAGTGCGGCCTGCTCGGTCTGGAGCCGGTCGATGGCGCGGGCCTGCCGGCCCAGGTGCTGCGCGGTGCCCGCCAGAGCACTCGCGGGAGCGAGGGCCAGCAGGAACAGCGCCGGCGACTGCGTGCCGGCGTGCAGCAGCACGACCGACGCCGTCCCGGCGAGCGGGACGACGACGGTGCGCACGGCCGACGGCGTCGCGCGGGTGAGCCAGTCGGTGCCCACGGCGAGCGCGGCCGCCGCGAGACCGGCGAGCACCGCGCCGGGGCGGACGACCGGCAGTACGCCGGTGGCGAGGACCGCCACCGCGAGGAGGGTGAGCAGCGTGGCGGGGACAGGGCCACGCAGCGTCGCCCGCCACGCGGCGGCCGGGTGGCCCCGGTCCAGGACGGCGGCGGTCATGTCCCGGACGTCGGCGTCCCGCGGCGGCCGCAGCAGCCCTGCCGGCCCCGGCCTCACCCGACCGGGTGAGGCGGGCGGTCCGGACAGCACTGCGCCCCGCCGGGCGGACCCGGCGGGGCGCGGTGCTGTCGGGTCGGGGACCCGGGTGTATCAGGTGCCGGACTACTGGTTCTGCACCGTCTCCTTGGACTGCTGGGCCTGGCCCTGCACGTCCTGGGCAGCGGACTGCCCCTCGCTCTTGACGGTCTCCGCGGCGTCCTGGGCGGTGGACTTGACCGACTCGACGGCGTCCTGGGCGGCCGGCTTGAGCTGGTCGCCGATCTCCTGGGCGGCCTGCTTGGCCGGGGCCAGAAGGGCGTCCTTGTTCTCGCGCACGGCCGTCTCGGCCTGCTGCGCGAGCTGCTGCTCCTTCTGCGTGGCCGGCAGCAGGCTGGACACCAGCCAGCCGACCCCGAAGGCGATCAGCCCGGCGGCGAGGGGGTTGCCCTGCGTCTGCCGGATGGCCGCGTCGGGAGCGTTCTGGATGGCGTCGGCTGCGCTGGACGCGGCGTCCTGCACGGTGCCGGCTGCGTTGCTAGCGGCACCCTGCACGGAACCGGCGGCCCCGTGGGCGGACTGACGGGTGTCGTGGGCGGTGCCCATCACCTTGTCCTTGAGGCCGGCGACGCGCCCCTTCGCGGCGGTCATGCGCCGGTCCACGACACGGGCGGGGTTGACCTTCTCGTTGAGGGCGTCGACGTCGTAGCTGAGCTCGCGCCGGGTGTCCTCGATCTGCCGCCGGATGACGTCCGGATCACTGCTGGTCATGTCTGCGACTCCTTCGGGAGTGTGGGAGGTCGGCGTGGTCAGTTGGGCTTGAGGGCGCCGGGCACCTGCGACAGCGTGTCGACGGTGCGCTCGGGCTTCGGATTCACCTGCTGGAACTTCTTCTTGCCCATCAGCGCGGACACCGCGGCGACGATGCCCCACAGGATGGCGACGATCAGCGCCGACCAGCTGTGGCCGACGAGGTGGGACAGCGCCCACCACAGGGCCACGGACAGGAAGAGGACCATGAAGTAGGCGGCGAAGCCGGCTGCGCCGAACAGGCCTGCGCCGGTGCCGGCCTTGACCGCCTCGGCCTTGAGCTCGGCCTTGGCCAGCTCGAGCTCCTGGCGCATGAGGGTGGAGAGGTCCTTGGCGACCTCGCCCATCAGCGCGCCGACCGAGGTGCCCTCGACGTCGGGGTGACCATCATCGGTCATGGGCGTGCCGATCTGACCGCTCACGGCGTGGTTCGAGCCGTAGCCTGCGGCGTAGGGCTGACCGGTCGACGGGTCGATCGGTCCGCCGTACCCCGGCTGGCCGCCTGCGGGGGTGGCTCCCGAGTAGGGGGTGGACATGCGTCAGCCCACCCCACCGGGGCGCCGCGCCGGGTCGTCCCAGCCGGCCGGGGTGGTCGGCGGCACGACGCTGCCCTCCGGCGGCACCGTGCCGTACGGGGGCGGCGGCAGCGGCGCCGAGCCGGCCGTCGAGTACGTGGCGCTGGTGCCCGTGTAGGTGGACGTGGTGTCCGAGTAGGTCGGCGTCGAGTCCACGTAGTTCGTCCTCGGGTACGTGCCCGCGCTGCCCGAGGACGACGAGTCGCTGTGAGCGGCGCGCACGCCGCTGGTCAGCCGCCCGGCGACGATGCCGGCGGCGGCCGCACCGAGCAGGAACATGCCCGGACGACGCCGCGCGAAGCTGCGGACCTCGTCGAGGAGCTCGGCCGGCTCGCGGTTCTGCAGCTTGTCGGCGAACGTCTCGATGTAGCCGGAGGCCTGCTGGAGCAGGTCCCGGGCCGGCCCGGGGGCGCCCTGGCTGGTGCCGTCGGCGAGGCCGCGCAGCTCGGTGGCCAGCGAGCTCAGGCCCTGGGCGGCCTTCTGCTGCTGGGCGACCGTCTGGTCCTTGAGCTGCGACTGGCCCTGCTTGAGCAGGTCCTGCGCCTGGCGCTGGGTCTCGTGCACGACCTCCTTGGCCTGGTCGGCAGCGGTCGAAGCGACCTGGCTACCGGCCTGGGCGGCGGTCTGGCCGACGTTCTTGGCCTCGTCCTTGGCGACGTCGGCCTTGCTGGGCGAGCTCTGGCCCGTGCTCCCCGCCGTGCTGGTGGGCGGGGGCAGCGGGGCGTCGATGGAGTGAGTCATCGGTCCTCCTCGGCAGTGTTCGTGGGCAGTTCTCGTGGTCAGGAAGGCGCTACCCCCGAGCGGTACCGCCACACCTGGAAGGTGATCTTCTTGATCCAGGGGAGGCCGTGACCGGTCTCGTCGCCCGACGCATCCATGCGTCAGGGCAGGGGCGACGGGGCGCCGGGGCACGACAGCGATGTCGGTCCGGGCAGACCCCGTGGGGAGCGCCGCGACGGGGTGGTACCCCTCCCGTACGGGCGGTGAAACGGGATCGGCGGGTCAGCCTGTCCAGCCGAAGCGCGGCGGGCGTCGCTCGGCGAAGGCGGCGACCCCCTCCGGCAGCTCACCGGCGCTGATCGTCTCCCGGTACCGCGGTGCGGCGAGCGCCTCGGCGTCGCCCTCCGCGGTGAGCGCGGCCACGATCTCCTTGGTGGCGCGCTGGGTGAGCGCGGAGCGGGCGGCGAGCACCTCGGCGAACCGGCGCACCTCGTCCTCGAGGTCGGCGGGCTCCACCAGCCGGTCGACGAGGCCGGTGCGCAGCGCGTCGTCCGCGTCGAGCAGTTCGCCGCTGAAGAGCAGGTACTTCGTCGTCGCCGGGCCGACCAGGTCCACCAGGGCCCGGGTCGAGTACGGCGGGTAGACGATTCCGACCTTCGCCGGCGTGACCCCGAAGACGCTGGAGCGGTCGGCGAAGCGCAGGTCGCACGAGGCGGCGATCTCCACCCCGCCGCCGATGCAGTGCCCGCGGATCATCGCGATCGTCGGCTTCGGGAACGCCCGCAGCGCCGCCTGCGCCGCGAGGTTGTGCGCCCGCACCTCGGCCATCGGGTCCTGCGGGTCCGGGCCGCCCAGCAGCCCGGCGATGTCGGCGCCGGCGCAGAAGCTCGGCCCGGCGCCGGTCACCACGAGCACCCGCACCTCGGGGTCGGCCGCCGGCCCGGCCAGCACGTCGGGGAGCGCCGCCCACATCTCCGCGGTCATCGCGTTGCGCTTCGCGGCCCGGTCGATGGTCAGCACGGCGGTGTGCCCCTCGCGGCGGAGCGGCAGGTTCTCTTTCATCCGAGGTCGTCGGTCGCGAAGGTGTCGCAGCGGGCGGGGTCACCGGTCTCGTAGCCGGTGCGGAACCACTTCTGCCGCTGCTCCGAGCTGCCGTGGGTGAAGGCCTCCTGGTCCACCGTCCCGCTGCCGAGGTTCTCCTGGATGTAGTCGTCGCCGATGCGGGCGGCGGCATCCAGCGCCCGGTCGATGTCGTCGTCGGTGATGTCGGCGATGAGCGGCTGACCCGAGTCGTCGGGCACGGTCTCGGCGTGCGTCGCCCACGCGCCGGCGTAGCAGTCCGCCTGGAGCTCCAGCCGCACCGAGCCGCTGGTCGGCCCGCTCTCGCCGGGCGTGACCCGAGCGTTGGTGCCGAGCAGGTTCTGCACGTGGTGGCCGTACTCGTGGGCGAGGACGTACGCGTCGACGAACAGCCCGCCCTGGGCGCCGAACTGCTCGCGCAGCTGGTCGAAGAAGGTCAGGTCGATGTAGACCAGCTGGTCGGCCGGGCAGTAGAACGGCCCCGACCCGCTCGACCCCGCGCCGCAGGCGGTCTGGATCGAGCCGGTGAAGAAGGTCGTCTCGGTGCGCTCGTACCGCCCGCCGAGCACCCCGGTCCAGTAGTCCTGGATGGACTCGACGTCGGCCACGACGGCGCACTCGACCGAGTCGTTGGCGTCGGCGCCGGTCCGGCACTCCTGCGCCAGCGCCGAGTTGTCCACGGACTGGTCCTGGCCGAGGCCCGAGAAGGTGGGGACACCGCCTCCGCCGTCACCGAGGACCTGCAGCAGGACGACGACGACCAGCCCGACCATGCCCAGCCCGCCGCCACCCACCGCGAGGCCCCGGCCCCCGCCGCCGCGCAGACCGCCCCCGCCCCGGGCGTCCCGCACCCCGGACGTGTCCAGGCTGCCGCTCTCCCGGTACCTCATGCGCGGTGGTCCTCCGTGGTCCTCGCCCGGGCCGGGCGGCTCGCTGCGCGTCCGGGGATCCGGCCGCCTGGGAACGGTGCCATCCCGGGGGTGGGCTCCGCGACCCGAGGGCACGACGCAGGCACCCGGGCGGGCCCCGGGGGAGGACCCGAGCGGTTCCGCCGGGGGAGGTCCTACTGTCAGGGGCAACCCGAGGAGGAACACGTCCATGGCGGTCTCCAACCGCGTCCGCGCCGCCCTCACGACGACGGTGCTCGCCACCGCCGCGACCGGCTTCATGGCGGGGTGCGGCGCGGGCGGTGAGGACGACGAGCAGGTCGCCTACTGCACCGACGAGAACGGCGAGATCGTCGACGAGGACCTCTGCGACGACGACCGCGGCGGAGGCCTCGGCGGCGGGCTGTTCTTCCTCTACCTCGGCGGCTTCCGTCCCGGGCTCCCGGTCGGCACCGTCCTGCCCTCGGGCGGCACCCGGATCAACCCCGGTGACTCCGCCGCCCGGCAGCGCGCCGGCCTGCCCGCCACGGGCAAGGTGAGCACCGGCCAGCGGGTGAGCGGCGGCATCGGCAGCGGGATCGGCGACAGGGCCGGTACGGGCGCCGGCAGCTGAACCGTTGAGACGGATCGAGAGCGGGATCGTCCGCCCCGGCTGGGAGGCGGAGATCGAGTCGCAGGGCCTGGTCTACAACCGCACCCACCTGCCCGGCGGCGAGGTGCGCAGCTACTGGCGCGAGGGCCCGTTCTACGACTTCTCCATGGCCGAGATCGAGGAGCTCGAGGGCGCCGTGCGCCAGCTGTTCCAGATGTGCGTGGCCGCCGGCGACCACGTCGTCGACAACGAGCTGTTCGACCGGCTGCACATCCCGCCGATGGCCCGGCCGTCGATCCGCCGCACGTGGGCCGAGGAGCCGCCGAGCATCTACGGCCGGTTCGACCTGCGCTACGACGGCGAGGGCCCGCCCAAGCTGCTGGAGTTCAACGCCGACACTCCCACCGGCCTGGTGGAGTCCGCCGTGACCCAGTGGAACTGGCACCTGTTCACCGGCCAGGGGCGCGACCAGTGGAACGCGCTGCACGACACCCTCGTCGCCGCCTGGCAGCGCAACCTGACGAAGTGGGAGCGGCGTACCGGCGTCCGGCCGCGGGTGCACCTGGCGTGGACCAGCGAGGAGACGTCCGGCGAGGACCGGATGACCGTCGCCTACCTGATGGACACCGTGGTGCAGGCCGGCTACGAGGCGATCGAGCTCGTCGTCGAGGACATCGTGCTGGACTCGGGCGACGGGCGGTTCTACGACCCGCAGGGGCGCCACCTCGACGTCGTCTTCAAGCTCTACCCCTGGGAGTGGCTGATCGAGGACGAGTTCGGCCCGGCCGTGCTCGCCGACGGGATGCGCCCCGGCGGGACGACGTGGGTGGAGCCCGCCTACAAGATGCTGTGGAGCACGAAGGCGCTGCTGCCGGTGCTCTGGCAGCTGTTCGGCAGCGACCCGGTGCTCGGGCGGTACCTGCTGCCCGCCTACTTCGCCGACGAGATGCCGTCGTCCTGGCAGACCTACGTCCGCAAGCCGCTGTGGGGGCGGGAGGGCGCCAACGTGGCGATCGTGCGGGACGGCGCGGTGACCGCGCAGCTGCCCGGGCGGTACGGCACCGAGGGCTTCGTGGTGCAGGAGTTCGCGCCGCTGCCGGACTTCGCCGGCGTGGACGGCCCGCACCACCCCGTGCTGGGCGCGTGGGTCGTCGACGGCGAGCCGGCCGGGCTGGGCATCCGCGAGAGCGACGGGTTGATCACCGACAACCTGAGCTTCTTCGTCCCGCACGCCATCGACTTCTCCGCTCCGCAGGACGGGCGGCGGCGGACGCAATAGTTTCGGCTCATGCCGCTGCAGGGTGAGTACGTACCGAGTCCGCAGAAGTGGGTCCGCGACCAGGTGGAGCTCTACGAGCGCACCGGGGGCCGGGAGGGCAACACGCTGCTCGACCGCGGTCTGCCGGTCGTCATCTTCAGCACCCGGGGGGCGAAGAGCGGGAACGTGCGCAAGCAGCCGCTCATGAAGGTGGAGAAGGACGGCGCCTACCTGATGGTCGGCTCGCAGGGCGGAGCACCCACCAACCCCGCCTGGGTCGCGAACCTCCGTGCCGCTCCCGACCAGGTCACCGTCCAGGACGGGCCCGAGCCGTGGGACGGCGTCGCGCGGGAGCTCGACGGCCCCGAGCGCGAGGAGTGGTGGGAGCGCGCGGTCGCGGCCTTCCCCGACTACGCCGACTACCAGCGCAAGACCGAGCGCCGCCTCCCGATCTTCCTGGTCGAGCGCCGCTGACACCTGAGGCGTCGGTCCTGCCGGCCCGACCACCGCCTCGAGGCCGTCGGGGCGGTGGTCCTGGCGACCATCCCCCGGACACCGCGCGGCCCGGTGGTGGACACCGCCCCGTCTCGCCGACAGACTCCCGGGCGGCCGCTGGCCCTGAGGAGGTGTCCGTGCCCAGCCTGGTCTTCGACGGCGACTGCGCGTTCTGCAGCCGTTGTGCCGCCGTGGCCCGACGGATCCTTCCCGCCGACTGCGCCGTCATCCCCTGGCAGTCGTTCGACCTCGCCGCGGTGGGGGCGACCACGGAACGAGCTCGACGTGAGGTGCTCTGGGTCAGCGCCGACGGTGCCGTGACCGGAGGTGCTCCGGCGGTGGCCGCCGCCCTCCGCGCGGCCGGTGGAGCCTGGCGGGCGCTGCGGCTCCTCGGCGTGCTGCTCTCGATCCCGCCGATCCGGTGGGTCGCGCCGTCGGTCTACCGGCTGGTGGCCGCCCACCGGTACCGCCTGCCCGGTGGGACGGCCGCCTGCCGGGTGGCCGTGCCACCCCTCTCGACGACGGCCCCTGGCACGCCGACGGGAACGACCGGCCGGCCCTGACCCCCGCCGGCACGGTCCTCGCGACCCTCTCGGCCCGTGCCGCGGACGCGTCAGGCGGGGCCCCAGCGGAGCTCGCCGAGCGGACGGCGCTGCCGGTCCGGTCGCCCGCCGTCGTGCTTCCCCTGGCGCGTTGCGCGCCCTGCCGTGGGGACGCGCCCGATGGCCGCCATCGTGGTGACCTCCCAGTGGTGCGGGACGGAGAACTCGCTCGCGAGGGCCTCGCGGTCGAAGGCGCGGAACTGGCGGACGGACAGTCCGAGAGCCGCGGCCTGGAAGGTCAGGTGGGCCACCGCCTGGCCCAGGTCGTACAGCGAGAACTCCGAGTACTCCCAGTCGGTGCCCTCGACGGAACGGTGGGCCAGGTTGGCGATCAGCAGCCCGGCGGTGGGGGCCCAGGCAGCGGAGCTCCCGGCGAGGTGGCGGACCAACCGTCCGTGGGTCGCGTCCCCGCGCCGTCCGACGATGAACGCCCAGGGCTGCGAGTTGCCCGCCGACGGGGCCCACCGGGCCGCCTCGAGCAGGAGGTCGACCTCCGATGCCGGGATCACGTCCGTCGGGTCGAACGTCGTCGGGCTCCACCGTCCCGACAGCAGCGGATGCAGGACCGGATCGGGAGAGCGGCTCACCGGAGCAGCGTGACACGGGGCGTGGTCGGGGCGCGGCCCTCGTCAGGGCAGGGCGGCGGCGAGCTCTGGGACGCCGGCCACCAGTGCGGCGTCCGCGGGGTCGAAGGCGGTGCCGACGGCGGCCCGGCGGGCACCGCGGCCCTCGTACCGCCAGGTGCCCACGACCCGCCCCTCCACGACGACGGTGGACAGGAACATCCCGTTGGCGCCCGGCGCGATGCGGGTGGCGTGGGCCGGGTCGAGGACGGCGCTGCGGTCGCCGTAGCCGAGCACGAACTCGTCGAAGCCGGGCAGGAGGACGGTGCTCCGCGCCTCCTCGCGGCAGGCGGCGAGCAGCTCGGGGGTGGCGGGGTCGAGGAAGTGCTCGACGCCGTCGACGGACAGGGACTCCAGCTGGTCCCGCGCGACCGCGAGGCCGGCGCGGCAGTCCCGGACGGTCAGCCCCGACCAGCGGGCGAGGTCCTGCACGGTGGCCGGCCCGTGCCCGGAGAAGAAGCGGGCCGCGAGCTCGCCGAGCGCCTCCTCGCGCGCCGGCCGGCGGGGGTGCGGCACCCACTCGTCCAGCAGCACGAACTGCTGCTCGCCGTCCACGGTCGGGCCCAGGCAGGTGTGGCCGGTCTGGGCCGCGAACCACAGCAGGTGGTAGCCGCGCTGGCCCGTGACGGGCACCCCGCCGGCATCGATCGCGGCCAGCAGCTGCGCCCGGGAGAGCCGCCGCCCGCCGGAGAGCGCGGCCACGGCCGCCTCGCACGCGCGGGCCACGTCGTCGTCGCTCAGGCCCAGCAGCGCCCGGCGCTTGGCCACGCCGGCCAGCGCGCGTTCCCCGAGCAGGTCGAGCATCCAGGGCAGGTCCTCGGCGAGGGTGAGGTGCAGCGTGCCGCGCATCGGCCACGACCGGACGATCTCCCCGCGGTCCATCGCCTCGAGCACCTCGGCGCGCGAGCGGCCGGCGGTGCGGAGCGCCACGGAGGTGACGGAGCCGGGGTAGTCCTGCCCCTGGACGGCCGTCAGCCGGCGCACGGCCTCGGCCGGCGTGGCCGCGCGCGGGCCGGCCACCCGCTGCGCGACGAGCCGGAGCAGGCCTATTTCGGATCCCGGAGTCACGGGGACACCGTGGCACCGGGGTCCGACGATCTCCAGGACGCGGGCACGATCCCGGAGCCGACGCCGTCCGGGGGGTAGCGTGCGCGGGGTGTCAGGGATGTGGGGGCCACGCGCGGAACGGCGCCGACGCGTCGTGGCCGCCGTCCTCGTCCTCGCCATCGTCCTGGCCGCCGGTGCGACCGTCCTCTCCCTCGCCCTCGGCTGAGGCAGTCG
The DNA here is from genome assembly GCF_003319105.1 of Blastococcus sp. TF02-09. Classification (GTDB taxonomy): domain Bacteria; phylum Actinomycetota; class Actinomycetes; order Mycobacteriales; family Geodermatophilaceae; genus Blastococcus. The sequence continues at coordinate 30,774 of NZ_QOHH01000011.1, forward strand.
TGGCGGCCGACGGGATCGAGGCCTGGTTCGCCGCGGCCGGTCCGCGCGAGGCCGAGCTGCGCCGGGTCGACGCGCTGGTGCAGGAGGCCGCGCCCGGCATCGACCGCTCGCTGGTGCCCGCCGGCGCCGGGCAGATGCTGGGGTACGGCCTGATGCCCTACCGGCCGCGCTCGGCCAGGACGACGACGAGCTGGCCGCTGATCGCCCTGGCCGCCCAGAAGCGGCACCTCTCCCTCTACGTCTGCGCGGTGGTCGACGGCGGGTACCTCGCCGAGGACCGCGCCGACCGGCTCGGGACCGTCTCCTGCGGCAAGAGCTGCATCCGCTTCACCTCCCTGGACCGCGTGGACACCGACGCGCTCGGCGCCCTGCTGCGCGACGCCGTCGCCAGCACGTCGTCCGGGCGCAACGAGTACTTCACCGGGGGCGTGTCCTAGGTCCCTGGTGCGCCCGGGTGCGTCCCGGCACGGTGAGGGAGGCGTCGGAGAAGCCGGCGCTGATCCCTCTCCCCGGGAGCCCGTCGATGACACTGACCGTCCCACCCAGCAGCTCCGACTCCTCCTCCGAGCTGCCCTGGGACGCCGCCGTGGAGCAGGCCGTGGACCGGTTGCGGGGCGAGTACGCCGGCCGGGTGCGGCCCCAGCTCGTCGTGCGCGTCGTCCGGGAGAGCCGGCGGGACCTCGGCGGCTCGCCGGTCGGTGCGCTGCCCGAGCTCGTGGAGCGGCTGGCGCGCTACCGGCTGGGGACGCACGTCGGCTGAGCCCCGGCCCCCGCGGAACCGGGTTGCCCCGGCCGGGAGGATGTCCGGGTGGGCATCGGTTCTGGCTCGGTCGACGTGAGCGCGGTCCGGCACATCCTCTCCGACGGGCGGGTGCTGCTGGACGACGTCTCGTTCCGCGTCGGCGAGGGCGCCCGCGCGGCCCTCGTCGGCGAGAACGGGGCCGGCAAGACGACGCTGCTGCGGATCATCGCCGGTGACCTGGTGCCCGAGGCCGGCGCGATCGCGCGCACGGGCGGGCTGGGCGTCATGCGCCAGTTCATCGGCTCGGTGCGTGACGACACCACCGTCCAGCGGATGCTGGTCGACCTCGCGCCGCCGGCCGTCCGCGAGGCCTGGCACGCGGTCGAGGCGGCGGAGCTGGCCATGATGGAGACCGACGACGAGCCGACCCAGATGACCTACGCGAACGCGCTGGCGCACTGGGGCGACGTCGGTGGCTACGACATCGAAATCACCTGGGACACCGTCACCGTCGCCGCCCTCGGCGTCCCCTACGACCGGTGCAAGTACCGGGAGCTGTCCACGCTGTCGGGCGGTGAGCAGAAGCGGCTCGCGCTGGAGGCGCTGCTGCGTGGTCCCGACCAGGTGCTGCTGCTCGACGAGCCGGACAACTACCTCGACGTCCCGGGCAAGCGCTGGCTGGAGGAGCGGCTGCTCGAGACCCGCAAGACCGTCCTGCTCGTCAGCCACGACCGCGAGCTGCTGGCCCGCGTGGCCGACCGGGTCATCACCGTCGAGGGCGGGACGGCGTGGGTGCACGGTGGCGGGTTCGCCTCCTACCCCGAGGCCCGCAGCGCGCGGCACGAGCGGCTGGCCGAGCTGCGCCGCCGCTGGGACGAGGAGCACCAGCGGCTGATCGACCTGGTGCGCACGATGCAGCAGCAGGCGGCGAACTCCCCGGACATGGCCAACCGGTACCACGCGATGCAGACCCGGCTGGCCAAGTTCGAGGCCGCCGGCCCACCGCCGGAGCGTCCACCGGAGCAGAAGGTGGCGATGCGGCTGCGCGGCGGCCGCACGGGCGTCCGCGCGGTGATCGCCGAGGGGCTCGAGCTCACCGGCCTGATGCAGCCCTTCGACGCCGAGCTGTGGTTCGGCGACCGGGTCGGCGTCCTCGGGGCCAACGGGGCGGGGAAGTCGCACTTCCTCCGGTTGCTCGCCGGCCAGGAGGTGGCGCACACCGGCTCCTGGCGGCTGGGCGCCCGCGTCGTCCCCGGCTTCTTCGCCCAGACCCACGCCCATCCGGAGTGGCAGGACCGGACGCCGGTCGACCTGCTCTGGCACGGCGAGACCGGGCCTGGGGCGGGTGGGAGAGCCGGGATCGACCGCGGTCGGGCCATGGCCGCGCTGCGGCGCTACGGGCTGCACGGGGCCGCCGACCAGCCCTTCCGGACGCTCTCCGGCGGTCAGCAGGCGCGCTTCCAGATCCTGATGCTCGAGCTGGGTGGCGCCACGCTGCTGCTGCTCGACGAGCCCACCGACAACCTCGACGTGCTCTCGGCCGAGGCGCTGGAGGAGGCGCTCGCGGCGTTCGAGGGCACGGTGCTCGCGGTCACCCACGACCGGTGGTTCGCCCGCTCCTTCGACCGCTTCCTCGTCTTCGGCTCCGACGGCCGGGTCTACGAGTCGGCCGAGCCGGTGTTCGACGAGACGCGGGTCGCCCGCGCCCGCTGACACCGCCTGCTTGTTGATCATCGGCGGATGGCTACGTGACGCGCCGCCGGGTGCCACCATTCGCCGATGGTCGCGAAGGTCCGGGCGGAGTGGCGGAACTGGGCGGGCAACCAGCGGGCGTCCGGGGTGGACGTCGTCCGGCCCGCCGACGCCGACGGGATCGCCGCCGCTCTCGTGCGGGCGGGGGAGTCCGGCCTCCGGGTGCGCCCCATCGGCTCGGGGCACTCGTTCACGGCCATCGGCCGGCCCGAGGACGTCCAGCTGGTGCTCGACCGGCACGCCGCGCTGGTGGAGGTCACCGACGACGGGCTGGTCACGGTGCAGGCGGGGATGCCGCTGCACCGGCTCACCGCCGAGCTCGCCGCCCGCGGCTGGTCGCTGACCAACCTCGGGGACATCGACCGGCAGACCGTCTCCGGGGCGTTGTCCACCGGCACGCACGGCACCGGCGCCCGCTTCGGTGGCCTGGCCACCCAGCTCCGGGCGCTGGACCTGGTGCTGCCCGACGGCTCCCGGCTGCACTGCTCGGCCGACGAGCACCCCGACGTCTTCTCCGCCGCCCGCATCGGACTGGGCGCGCTCGGCGTGCTGGACACGGTCACCCTGCAGGCGGAGCCGGCGTTCGCACTGCGGGCGGAGGAGGGGCCGGCCCGGCTGGGCGAGCTGCTCGAGGGGTTCGACGAGTTCATGGACTCCACCGACCACGTGGAGTTCTACTGGTTCCCGCACACCAGCAACTGCCTGACCAAGCGCAACACCCGCGTGCCCCTGGACGCCGGGCTGGCACCGCTGCCGCGCCGGCGGGCGTTCTGGCAGGACGAGGTGCTGTCCAACGGCGCCTTCGCCGTCCTCGTCGCCGCCGGCCGGCGGAGGCCCGCGGCCATCCCGCGGCTGGCCGCCGTCGCGTCCGGGGTGGCCCCGCGCAGCTGGACCGAGGCCTCCCACCGCGTGTTCGTCAGCCGGCGCCGGGTCCGCTTCGTCGAGATGGAGTACGCCGTCCCGCGCGCGGAGGTCCCAGCGATCCTCACCGAACTGCACCGGATCGCGAAGGCGGGGGAGTTCCTGGCGTCCTTCCCGGTCGAGGTCCGGGTCGCCGCCGCGGACGACATCCCGCTGTCCACCGCCTCCGGCCGCGACACCGCCTACATCGCCGCGCACGTGCCCGCCCGCACCGACCCCGGCTCGTGGTTCGCCGCCCTGGAGTCGCTGGCCGGCAGCGTCGGCGGCCGGCCGCACTGGGGCAAGCTGCACGGCCCGGACGCAGCGACGCTGCGCACCCGCTATCCGCGGTTCGACGAGTTCACCGCGCTGCGGGCGCGGCTGGACCCGGCCGGGGTGGTCGGCAACGCGCACCTCGACCGGGTCCTCGGCCCCGTGGGCGGCTGACGCCTACAGGTCGACGTCGGGCTCGCCGGTGCCACCGATCCGGTCGAGCTCGTGCAGCTCCTCCGGGCCGAGCACCCGGGCCGACGCCAGCATGTTCTCCTCGAGGTGCGCCACCGACGACGTCCCGGGGATGAGCAGGACGTTGGGCGACCGCGCCAGCAGCCAGGCCAGCGCGACCTGCATCGGCGTCGTCTCCAGCCGCCGCGCCACCGTCTCCAGCGCGGCCGACTGCAGGGGCGTGAACCCGCCGAGCGGGAAGAACGGCACGTAGGCGATGTCCTCGCGGGCGAGGGCGTCGATGAGCGGGTCGTCGTCGCGGTGCACCAGGTTGTAGTGGTTCTGCACGCAGACGACCGGCGCGATGGCGCGGGCCTCGGCGAGCATCTGCGGCGTCACGTTGCTGACGCCGAGGTGCTTCACCTTGCCCTCCTGCTGCAGCTGCGCCAGCGCCTCGAACGGCTCGGCCAGCGAGCGCTGCACCGGCGCGGCGAAGCCGGGCATCCGCAGGTTCACCACGTCCATCGCCTCGACGCCCAGGTGGCGCAGGTTGTCCTCGACGGCGGAGCGCAGCTCGTCGGGCGACAACGCCTCGGGCCAGTCGCCTTCGGGGGTCCGCCGGGCGCCGACCTTGGTGACCAGCACCAGCTCCTCGGGATAGGGGTGCAGCGCCTCGCGGATGAGCTCGTTGACCACGTGCGGGCCGTAGTAGTCGCTGGTGTCGATGTGGTTGACGCCCAGCTCCACCGCGCGGCGCAGGACCGCGATCGCCTCCTCGCGGTCGGCCGGCGGGCCCATCACGTGCGGGCCGGCGAGCTGCATCGCGCCGTAGCCGAGGCGGAAGACGGCGCGGTCGCCGAGGGGGTAGCTGCCGGAGGGTTCTGCGGTGCCGATGCTCATGCCGCTCTCCCTACCCGGAGCCGGCCGGTCATGCGCCCCGGCGGGCGCCCACGGGTTCCGGGCCGACGGGGACGGCAAGGGGCCCGGTAGCCGGCCGCCGGAGGCCGCGCCGCACCTGCAGCGCGATGCCGGCGCCGGCGACGGCCAGACCGGCGCCGACCCACATCGGGGCGGTGAGGCCGTAGCCCTGCGAGATGACCAGGGCGCCGAGCGCCGCGCCCAGGGCGTTGGCCACGTTGAAGGCCGCCTGGTTGGCCGCCGACACCAGGCTGCCGCCGGGCACGGCGGCGGCCTCGATGACGCCGTTGAGCACGATCGGCCCCATCGCGAAGCCGAGCGTGCCGAACAGCACCAGCAGGACGACGGCGGCGATGGCGTTGCGGGCGGAGAAGGCGAACACCGCGAGGACGACGGCCACCCCGAGCATGCCGAGCGCGACGAACCCGAAGTCGAAACGGCTGCCCAGGCGACCGCCCAGCAGGGTGCCGACCGTCGTGCCGAGGCCGAACAGCGCGAGCACCGGCGTGACGCTGCCGGGGGAGAGGCCGGCGAGGTCGGTGAGGATCGGGGCGACGTAGCTGTAGACCGCGAAGGTGGCCGCGAAGCCGACCATGGTGAGCGCGAGGACCAGCCAGACCTGCCGGCTGCGGAACGCGGACAGCTCGGTGCGCAGGTCCGTGGGCTCCCCCCGGTCCGCGGGGAGCCAGGCCAGCAGCCCGGCGATGGTCAGGACGCCGATGCCGGCGATCGCGGCCAGCACCAGCCGCCAGCTGGTCTGCTGGGCCACCCAGGTGCCGACGGGGACGCCGACCACGTTGGCCAGCGTCAGCCCGGTGACCATCAGGGAGATGGCCTGCGTCGCGCGCTCGGGGGCGACGAGCCGGCGGGCGGCGATCGCGCCGACGCCGAAGAAGGAGCCGTGCGCCAGGGCCGTGAGCACCCGCGCCGCGACCAGGGCGCCGTAGGTCGGCGCGCACGCTGCGAGCAGGTTGCCGAGGACGAAGACCACCATCAGCGCGACGAGCGTCTGCCGCGGGGTGAAGCGCAGACCGAGCGCGGTCAGGGTGGGGGCGCCGACCACGACGCCGATGGCGTAGGCGGAGATGAGCAGACCGACGGCGGACACCGACACGTCGAGGCCGTCGGCGATCTCGGGCAGCATGCCCATGACGACGAACTCGGTCGTGCCGATGCCGAAGGCGCCGATGGCGAGGGCGAGCAGGGCGCGGGGCACGGGAAGAACTCCAGGGACGCGGGCGGGCGGCGAGCCGGCGGACGGCGTCGTCCTGGGGGCCGGGCCGAGGCGGGGGTGCCTCGTTTCTCTGCAGGGTGCAGCGGCCCGCCACCCCGGGGCATGCCCGGTGCGGCGGTGCGGCTGCTCACACCGGGGGCAGGCGTCGGCCCGCCCCCGGTGTGGTGGTCAGGGCTGGATCAGCACCTTGACGGTGCCGTCCTTCTTCTCGCGGAAGTTCATGTAGGCCTCGGGGGCCTGCTCCAGGGGCACGCGGTGGGTGGCGAAGTCGTCGACACCCAGCGGGTCGCCCTCGAGCAGCAGCGGCAGGATGTCGGGCACCCAGCGCCAGACGTTGGCCTGGCCCATGCGCAGCTGTATCTGCTTGTCGAACATGCGCATGAGCGGCAGCGGGTCGGTCGCCCCGCCGTAGACGCCGGACAACGAGATCGTGCCGCCCCGGCGCACCGCCTCGATCGCGGTGTTCAGCGCGGCCAGCCGGTCGATGCCGGCCACCTGCATGACCTTCTCCATGATCGCGTCCGGGACGATCGCCGTGGCCTTCTGGAGCGCCGAGGCCACCGGCGAGCCGTGCGCCTCCATGCCGACGGCGTCGATGACCGCGTCGGGCCCGCGGCCGTCGGTCAGCTCGCGCACCTGGGCCACCACGTCGGCCTGGTCGGTGGAGTCGATGACGGTGATGCCGTTGCGCCGGGCCCGGGCCAGCCGCTCGGGGACGACGTCGGAGGCGATGACCTGCCCGGCGCCCAGGTGCTTGGCGATGCGGGTGCTCATGTCGCCGATCGGGCCGAGACCGAGGACGAGCACGCTGCCGCCCTGCGGGATGCCGGCGTACTGCACCGCCTGCCAGGCGGTCGGCAGGACGTCGGAGAGGTAGACGTACCGGTCGTCCAGCGGGGCGTCGGGCACCTTGATCGGCAGCGTGTTGCCGAAGGGCACGCGCAGGTACTCCGCCTGCCCGCCGGGCACCTGCCCGTAGAGCTTCGTGTAGCCGAAGAGCGAGGCGCCGAAGCCCTGGTCGCGGTTCTGGGTCGTCTCGCACTGGGAGTTGAGCCCCTGCGAGCACATCCAGCAGGTATTGCAGGAGATGTTGAACGGGACGACCACGCGGTCACCGGCCTTGAGCGCGGTGACGTCGCGGCCCACCTCGCGGACCACACCCATGGGCTCGTGACCCATCACGTCGCCCACCGACATGAACGGCGCCATGACCTCGATCAGGTGGAGGTCCGAGCCGCAGATGCCGCTCGACGTGATCTCCACGATCACGTCCGTGGGGTCCTGGATCGTCGGGTCCGGGACGGTGTCCACCCGGACGTCCCCTCGGCCGTGCCAGGTCACTGCGCGCATACGGTTCGTCTCCCTCGATCGGGCCGGAATCCGGCTGTTCCGACGGCTCTGTGCCCGGGGACGAGCGATCTCGCGCAACTTTCAACCAGCAGCGGCGCGCCCCTCACGTTCAGTCGCACAGGCGTCACGAAGCGCCGAACCACAGCCGTGAATTTCCGTGGCTCAGCCCACAGAACTGCAGGTCAGTAGCCCGCGACGTAGATCACGAACCGGTCACATCGTGTTTACATGTGTCCCGCTCCTCTCCCCGGGGGCACGGCACTGCCCCCTACGGAAGCCCCAGGTGCATGACTTCGCTCCACCACGACCGACCCGTCGACGCCGGCCGGGACGTCGCTCCCGCGACGCCGGCCACGACCCCCGCAGCGGCCCGCGGCACCACGCGGCGCACCGCCGGGACGGTCGACGGGACGGTCTCCCCGCAGGTCCCGCAGCAGCGCCGGGGGAAGGCGCCGCGCACGGGGAGCGCGGCTGACGGTTCCCGCCGGCCCGGCGCCAAGGCCGTGACCGCCGCCCGGAGCGCTGCGGCCAAGGCCGGCACCGCCCGCACTGCCGCCGCGAAGGCGGCCAGTGTCGGGGCGACGACGGCCCGGACCGCTGCGGCACGGGCCGCCACCGCGGCGAAGGCGGCAGCGGCGAGCAAGGCCGGGGCCACCCGGACCGGTGCCACGAGGAAGTCGGCCGCTGAGCCGACGCCCGCCGCGCCTCGGGCCGTCGAGCCGGCGCCGGCCGCGACCGTGACGCCCGCGCCCGTGGAGCCGGCACCCCGTCCGCGCCCCCGGCCGGCCGCGCCCGTCGAGGTCGAGACCGCTCCCGTGGCCGACACCGCTCCTGTGGCCGACGCCGCTCCTGTGGCCGAGGCCGCGGTGACGGCGCCGGTGGCCGAGGAGCCCGCGTCGGTCGACGTGCCGGCATTCGTCGACGAGGCGCTCGCCCAGCTGCAGACCGGGCCGGCCGAGGTCGCCCTGGCGACCACCTCCGACCGCGCCCGCCGCCGGACCGGGCGCCACCGCATGCCGGTCACGCGCCGCCGTTCCGCCTACGTCGTGGCCGCGGGTCTCGTCGGTGCGCTCGGCATCGGCGCGCTCGTCGACGCCGACCCGGCGGCGCGGGCCGAGGCGCCGGCCGTCGCCGAGACGGTCAGCGTCGCCGAGCAGCTCGGCATCGAGGCGGAGTCGACGGCGGCCCTGGCCGACGCCGAGTCCACCCGCCTGCTCCAGGAGCTGGTGGCCAGCCGCAACGAGCGCGACGCCGCGTCGGCCGCGGCGGTCGACGCCCAGGCCAAGGCGGACTTCTTCGCGGCCGTGGCCGCTGCCGAGGCGGCCCGCCCGAAGGTCGTGGCCCCGGTGAACGGCGCCCGGCTGACCAGCGGCTTCGGCTCGCGCTGGGGCACCCTGCACGCCGGGATCGACCTGGCGGCGCCCATGCGCACGCCCGAGTACGCGGTCATGGACGGCGTCGTCCTGCAGGCCGGTCCGGCCGGCGGGTACGGCCTGGTCGTCTACATCCAGCACGACAGCGGCGACGTGACCGTCTACGGCCACATGGACGAGATCCTCGTCGAGCCGGGCCAGGTGGTCCGCGCGGGCGACACGATCGCGCTGCTGGGCAACCGCGGTCAGTCCACCGGCCCGCACCTGCACTTCGAGGTGCACGTCGGCGGGATGAACGGCACCAAGGTCGACCCCCTCCCGTGGCTGCGGGAGCGCGGCATCCAGCTCTGACGCCCCGCATCGCTGCATCCCGACGCCCCCGGCCGGACTCCTCCGGCCGGGGGCGTCCGGCGTCCGGCAGACTTCCGAACCGGGACCAGGACCGGAGGGAGGGACCCATGGGGCACGACCACGCTCACGCCGCCGGCACCGCGGCCGGGGGCCGGCGCCGACGACTGGCCGTCGTGCTGGGGCTGACCGTCGCGGTGCTGACCGCCGAGGTGGTGGCCGCCCTGCTCAGCGGTTCCCTGGCCCTGCTCGCCGACGCCGGTCACATGGCCACCGACGCCGTCGGCATCGCGCTGGCGCTGACCGCGGTCACCCTGGCCCAGCGGCCCGCCCGCGGACGGCGCACCTTCGGCTGGCAGCGCGCCGAGATCCTCGCCGCCGTCGCCAACGGGCTGCTGCTGCTCGGGGTCGCCGGCTACGTGCTCGTCGAGGCGGTGCGCCGGATCGGGAGCCCGCCGGAGATCGCGACCGGCCTGGTCCTCGCCGTCGGCGCCGTCGGCCTCGTGGTGAACCTCGTGTCGCTCGCCGTCCTGCACCAGGGGAGGGACGAGTCGCTCAACCTGCGCGGCGCCTACCTCGAGGTGCTGGCCGACGCCCTCGGCTCGGTGGCGGTCATCGTCGCCGCGTGCGTCATCGCCGTCACCGGCTGGACCCATGCCGACACGGTGGCCTCGCTGTTCATCGGCGCCCTGGTGCTGCCGCGGGCCTGGCACCTGCTGCGCGAGGCGCTCGACGTGCTGCTGGAGGCCGCACCCCGCGGGGTCGACCTCGGCACCGTCCGGGAGCACATGCTCGAGGTGGACGGCGTCGTCGGGGTGCACGACCTGCACGCCTGGACGATCACGTCCGGGCTGCCGGTGCTCTCGGCGCACGTCGTCGTCACCGACGAGGCGCTCGCGGCCGGGCACGGCGGGCGGGTGCTGGACGCCCTGTGCGCGTGCCTCGGCTCGCACTTCGACGTGGAGCACTGCACCTTCCAGCTGGAGGCGCGCTCGCACGCCGGCCACGAGGCACCGGTCCACGACTGAAGAAGGACCCCGCTTCTTCCCGGGTGTTGTTCGTGCTCTGCGGGTCCTGCGGAACCCCCTCAGCGCGAACAACGCCCCACAAGCGGCCCGCTCCCGGGGAGCGTCGGGAGCGAAGGTGGGACAGTGGTGGAGCAATGGCCGGCAGGGAGACGGAGGCGTCGGTGGAGCACGGGACCGGGCACGGGCACTCGGGGATGTGGGTGCCGGACGAGCCGCCCACCTGGGGCCGCATGTTCCTGCCGCACCTGGAGCCCTGGTCGCTGCTCGCCGTCCTGAGCCTCGTCGGGCTGGTCGCCTACCTGGGCGCCGTCGTCCGGCTGCGGCGGACCGGTGTGGCCTGGCCCTGGTGGCGCACCGCGGCGTGGGTGGCCGGGACGCTGTGCATCGCCGCCGTGACCGGCACCTGGCTCAACGGCTACAGCATGGTGCTGTTCAGCCTGCACATGGTCCAGCACATGGTGTTGGCGATGATCGCGCCGATCCTGCTGCTGGTGGCCGCGCCCGTGACGCTGGCGCTGCGCACGCTGCCCCGTGGTCAGGGCGCCGCCGCCGCGCCGCGCGCCCTGCTGCTGAACTTCCTGCACAGCCGGTTCACCCGGTTCCTGGCCTCGCCGGGCTTCACCGTGCCGCTGTTCATCGCCAGCCTCTACGGCATCTACTTCACGCCGGTGTTCGACGCGCTGATGAGCAACCCGGCGGGGCACCAGTTCATGCTGGCCCACTTCGTCGTCACGGGGCTGCTGTTCTTCGGCCCGATCATCGCCCAGGACCCGTGGCCGGGCACCCACGCCCACCCGACGCGGATCCTCGAGCTGGTCATCCCGATCCCGTTCCACGCGTTCTTCGGCGTCGCGGTCATGGTGGCCAGCGGGCTGCTGGTGGACAGCTTCGCCAACCCGCCGGCGTCGTGGGGGGTCGACCCCATCGGCGACCAGACCGTCGCGGGCGGCATCGCCTGGTCCTTCGGCGAGCTGCCGACCGTCATCGTGCTGATCGTCGTGCTGGTCTCGTGGATGGGCTCCGACGAGCGGCGGGCCCGGGCGCTCGACCGCGCGGCCGACCGGGACGGCGACGCCGAGCTGAAGGCCTACAACGCCCGCCTCCGCGCGCTGGCCGAGCGCTGACGACAGCGGCGCGCGTCCGAGCAGGGACGCGCGCCGCTGTCAGTGGTTCAGCCTGCGTGGACGACGGCGTCCTCGGCCGGCAGGTCCTCCTTGGTGGCCTTGACCAGGAACGCCGACACGAGCGCGCCGATCACCAGCAGCCCCGACGCCCAGGTGAACGCCGTGGTGTAGCCCTCCACCTGCGCCTCCAGGCCGATGGCCGGGTCGCGCGGGTCGCCGCCCGAGGCCAGGGCATCGGCGGTGTAGGAGCTGATCGCCGCGACCGACAGCGACGCCAGGACGGCGGTGCCGATGGAGGCACCGACCTGCTGGGTGGCGTTGAGCATCGCGCTGGCAGCGCCGGCGTCACGCGCCCCGGCGCCGACGAGCGCCAGGTTGGACAGCGGCACGAACGTGAAGCCCAGACCCAGGCCCAGCAGCAGTTCGCCCGGGAGCGGCAGCTGCCAGAACTCGGTGTCGACGCCGACGAAGGACAGCGTGAAGAGCCCGGCCGCGGCGAACAGCCCGCCGGCGATCATCAGCGGCCGGGGGCCGATCTTCGGCACCAGGACGCTGGCCGCACCCGCGGCGATGAACACGCCCAGGGTCGTCGGCAGCGACGCCAGACCCGCCTGCACCGGCGTGTAGCCCAGCACCTGCTGGAAGTACAGCGACAGGAAGAAGAACGCCCCGATGAGCCCGGCGCCCACGAGCGTCGAGGTCAGGTAGGCCCCGCCCCGGTTCCGGTCAAGGACGATGCGCATCGGCAGCAGCGGGTTGCGGGTCCGCAGCTCGAGGACGACGAAGAGGGCCACCAGGACCACGCCGCCGACGATGAACACCCAGGCGAGCCCGTCGGCCCAGCCGCTCTCCGGCGACACCAGTGTCGTGCTGCCCTGCTGCTGGGCCGCCTGGTTGGCGGCCCGCGCCTCGGCGGCGTTGCTCTGCGCGGCCTCGGCGACGCGGGTGAAGCCGTAGACGATCGAGGCCAGGCCCGCGGTGATGAGCACCGCGCCGGGGATGTCGTAGCTGGTGTCGCCCGGGGCCTTGCTCTCCGGCACGAACCGGAGGGCCAGCACGATGGCCAGCACGGCGATGGGCAGGTTGACCCAGAAGCACCAGCGCCAGTCGGCGTACTCGGTCAGGACGCCGCCCAGCAGCAGCCCGATGGCGGCACCACCGCCGGCCAGAGCGCCGTAGACGCCGAAGGCCTTGGCCCGCTCCTTCGGCTCGGTGAACAGCACGGTGATCAGCGCGAGGGACGCCGGGGCCAGCAGCGCGGCGAACGCACCCTGCAGCGCCCGGGCGCCGAACAGCATGGCCTCGTTCTGCGCCACGCCGCCGAGCGCCGAGGCGAGCGCGAAGCCCGCCGCGCCGGCGAGGTAGGCGCGCTTGCGGCCCGCGAAGTCGGCGATCCGTCCACCGAGCAGCAGGAAGCCGCCGAAGGTGAGGGTGTAGGCGGTGACGATCCACTGCTGGCTGGCGGTGCTGATGTCCAGGTCGGAGCTGACCGCCGGCAGCGCGATGTTGACGATCGTGGCGTCGAGGACCACCAGCAGGACGGTCATCGAGATGATGCCGAGGGCCAGCCAGCGGCGTTCGTAGGGCGCGTCGGCGGGCGCGTCTACCGCGCCGGCGGCCGTGGTGTGCTCGGGGTCTGTCACGGGGTCCTCATCGTTCGGGCGGGTGGGTCGGGATCGCCGGCCGAGGCAGCGACGCTGCGGCCTGCGACGATGTCGGCGTGCCTGTCTCGCTGGTGTTCACCTCGGACACGCACGTGCCGAAGCGGGCCCGTGAACTACCTCATTCCCTGTGGGACGCAATCGTGACCTCGGACGTGGTGGTCCACGCCGGCGACTGGGTCGACGTGGCGCTGCTGGACCTCCTCGAGGAGCGGTCGCGGCGGCTGGTGGCGGTGTACGGCAACAACGACCACGGGGCGCTGCGCGAGCGGCTGCCCGAGGTCGCCCGCACCGAGATCGAGGGCGTGCGCTTCGCCGTCGTCCACGAGACGGGGGAGGCGAAGGGCCGGGAGCTGCGGTGCGCCGCCCGCTTCCCCGACGCCGACGTCCTGGTCTTCGGGCACAGCCACATCCCCTGGGACACCACGGCCCCGTCCGGGCTCCGGCTGATCAACCCCGGGTCGCCGACCGACCGGCGCCGTCAGCCGCACGGCACCTTCGTCACGGCGGTGGCCGACGCCGGGCAGCTGCGCGACGTCGTCTTCCACGCCGTGCCGCCGCGCACGTGACCGTCCGGCCCGAGCTGCCGGCGGCCGCCGTGGCGGCGCTGGCCTGCCCGGTGTGCGCCGGCACCCTGGCGGTCGGTGGCGACGGCGCGCTGTTGCGCTGCCCGGCGGGGCACTCCTTCGACCGGGCGCGCCAGGGGCACGTCACGCTGCTGCCGCCGGGGCACCGGGCGCCCTCGGGTGACTCGGCGGAGATGGTCGCCGACCGGGTGGCCTTCCTGGCCGCCGGTTCCTACGCCGGCATCAGCGAGGCGCTGGGCGATGCGGTGCTCGACGGCGGGGGAGCGCAGGCGAGGGTGCTGCTGGACCTGGGCGGCGGCACCGGCCACCACCTGGCCGCCGTGCTCGACCGCGTCCCCGGGGCGGCCGGCGTCGTGCTGGACTCCTCTCCCTTCGCCGCCCGCCGGGCCGCCCGCGCCCATCCCCGGGCCATGGCGGTCGTCGCCGACACCTGGGCCCGGCTGCCGGTCCGGGACGGCGCGGTCGACCGGGTGCTGGTCGTGTTCGCGCCGCGCAACGGCCCGGAGATCGCGCGGGTGCTGCACCCGGAAGGCCGGCTGGTGGTGGTGACGCCGGCCGCCGACCACCTGGGCGAGCTGGTCGGGCCGCTGGGTCTGCTCCGGGTGGACCCGGACAAGGCGAGCCGGCTGGCCGGCTCGCTCGAGCCGCACCTCGTGCCGGTGGGGGTCACGGAGCGGCGCGACGTCCTCGGGCTGGACCGCTCCGCCGTGGGGACGCTGGTGGGCATGGGGCCGCACGCGCGCCACCTCCCGGCCGGCATCCGTGCAGGTCGGATCGACGCGCTGCCCGAGCCGGTGGAGGTCACCGTGGCGGTGCAGGTGGCCGTCTACCGTCGCCCGTGACGCGGTCGGGGAGAGGGCCGGATGTGAGCTCCGACGCGCCCACCCCGTCCCGCGGCGGGGACGGCGGGGGCCTTGTCTAAGCTGCGGGGCGTGACGATTGCACCGGCGCCCATCGTGAGTCGGCCGAGCCCGGCTCACGTGGTCGAGAAGGGCTCGCGGCTGTCCAACCTGCTGCGGACCACCGACCACAAGACCATCGGCCTGATGTACCTGACGACGTCGTTCGTCTTCTTCATCCTGGGTGGCCTCATGGCCATGCTGATCCGGGCCGAGCTGGGTCGCCCGGAGCTGCAGTTCCTGTCGCCCGAGCAGTACAACCAGCTGTTCACGATGCACGGCACGCTGATGCTGCTGATGTTCGCGACGCCGCTGTTCTTCGCGTTCGGCAACCTGATCATGCCGCTGCAGATCGGTGCGCCCGACGTCGCGTTCCCGCGGCTGAACGCCTTCTCCTTCTGGCTGTTCCTGTTCGGCTCCACGATGGTGGTGTCCTCGTTCCTCACCCCGGGTGGGGCGCCGGACTTCGGGTGGACGGCCTACACGCCGCTCTCCGACGTCGTGCACACCCCCGGCGTGGGCGCCAACCTGTGGATCGGCGGCCTGGCCGTCTCGGGTCTGGGCACGATCCTCGGTGGCGTCAACTTCATCGCCACGATCGTCTGCCTGCGCGCGCCGGGCATGACGATGTTCCGGATGCCGATCTTCACCTGGAACACCCTGGTGACGGCGATCCTGATCCTGCTCGCCTTCCCGATCCTCACCGCGGCGCTGCTCGCGCTGCTAGCCGACCGGAACCTCGGCGCCCTCGTCTACTCCGCCGAGAACGGCGGGCCGATGCTGTGGCAGCACCTGTTCTGGTTCTTCGGGCACCCCGAGGTCTACATCATCGCGCTGCCGTTCTTCGGCATCGTCACCGAGATCATCCCGGTCTTCGCCCGCAAGCCGCTGTTCGGCTACAAGGGCATGGTCGGCGCCACCCTCGCCATCGGCTTCCTCTCGCTGGCCGTGTGGGCCCACCACATGTTCGCCACCGGCGCGGTGCTGCTGCCGTTCTTCGCGTTCCTCACGTACCTGATCGCGGTGCCGACTGGGCTCAAGTTCTTCAACTGGATCGGCACCATGTGGCGCGGCCAGCTGACCTTCGAGTCCCCGATGCTGTGGTCGGTCGGCTTCCTGATCACCTTCCTGCTCGGTGGGCTGACCGGCGTGCTGCTGGCCTCCCCGCCGCTGGACTGGCACGTTTCCGACAGCTACTTCGTCGTCGCCCACTTCCACTACGTCGTCTTCGGCACCGTCGTCTTCGCGGCTTACGCCGGCGTCGCGTTCTGGTTCCCCAAGATGTGCGGCCGGATGATGGACGAGCGGCTGAGCAAGCTGCAGTTCTGGATGACGTTCGTGGGCTTCCACGGCACGTTCCTGGTGCACCACTGGCTGGGCAACGAGGGCATGCCGCGCCGCTACGTGGACTACGCGGCCACCGACACCTTCACCACGCTGAATATGATCTCGACGATCTTCAGCTTCGTGCTCGGCGCCTCGGTGATCCCCTTCATCTACAACGTGGTGCGGTCGTGGAAGTACGGGAAGCTCGCCCTGCGCGACGACCCGTGGGGTCACGGCAACTCCCTGGAGTGGGCGACCTCGTCCCCGCCGCCGCGGCACAACTTCGTGGAGATCCCGCGGATCCGCTCCGAGCGCCCCGCGTTCGAGGCGCACTACCCGCACCTGGTCGAGCGCCTGCACGCCGAGGCGCACGCCGGCAAGCGGCACGAGCCCTACGGCGGGGTGAGCGAGCTGGTGCCCGGCACCGGCCCGCGCCAGGGGCCGAACGACCCCGACCCCACCTGATCCACAGCGCTGAGCCCGAGAGGCCCGGAACCCGTCGAGGTTCCGGGCCTCTCGGCGTCAGCGGCCGAGGTGTACGGCACGATGGCCGGGTGCCGCTGGACCCCACTTCCCGAACGACCGAGGTCCCCGGGGCTGCCCGCGCCCTGCTGACCGTGAGCGGCGCCGACCGGCCCGGGGTCACCGCGCGGTTGTTCGCCGCGCTGGCCGAGGGCGCGCCCGCCGTCGAGGTCCTCGACGTCGAGCAGGTCGTGGTGCACGGCCAGCTGGTGCTGGGCGTCGTCGTCGGCGTGCTGCCCTCGGAGGCCGCCCCGGCGGTGGGGCAGGACGAGCTGCTGGACCACCTCCGACCGCTGGCCGCTGCCGTCGCCGCCGACGTCGGGCTCCGGGTGGACGTCGAGCCGGCCGCCGGTCCCACGTCGGTGCCGGCCGGCCGCCCGCACCACGTCATCCTCCTGGGCCGCCCCGTGACACCCGACGCCGTCGCCGGGGCCGCCCGGGGCATCGCCGCGGTGGGCGGGAACATCGACGCCGTCCGCCGGCTCTCCGACTACCCCGTGACCAGCTTCGAGCTGACGGTCTCGGGCGCGGAGGCCACCGCCCTGCGCACCGAGCTGGCCTCGGTCGCCGCGACCACCGGCACCGACATCGCGGTGGAGCAGGTGGGGCTGGCGCGGCGCAGCAAGCGGCTCATCGTGCTCGACGTCGACTCCACCCTCGTCCGCGGAGAGGTCATCGACGAGCTCGCGGCCCGCGCCGGCCGGGCGGCCGAGGTCGCCCGGATCACCGCGGCCGCCATGAACGGTGAGCTGGACTTCGCCGAGTCGCTGCGCAAGCGGGTCGCCGTCCTGGCGGGGCTGCCGGTGGAGGTGCTCGACGAGGTCCGCGAGGCGCTGGTGCTCACCCCCGGCGCGCGGACGCTGATCCGCACGCTGCAGCGCCTCGGCTTTCGCTGCGGCATCGTCAGCGGCGGCTTCACGCAGATCACCGATCCGCTCGCCGAGAGCCTGGGCCTGGACTTCGCCGCGGCCAACACCCTCGAGGTCGTCGACGGCCGGCTGACCGGAGGGCTGGTCGGGGAGATCGTCGACCGGCCCGGCAAGGCACGCGTCCTGGCCCGGGTCGCCGCGGAGCACGGCATCCCGCTGGACCAGACGGTGGCGGTCGGCGACGGCGCCAACGACCTGGACATGCTCAACACCGCGGGGCTGGGCATCGCCTTCAACGCCAAGCCGTTCGTGCGCGAGCAGGCCCACACCGCGCTCAACCAGCCCTACCTGGACGCCGTCCTCCAGGTGCTCGGCTTCACCCGCGACGAGGTCCTGGACGCCGGCTGACCACGTGGGCCGAGCCGGAGGTCAGGGGCGGTGGACCGTCCCCTCCAGCTCGACGCCGGCGGTGCGCAGCTGGTCCAGGGCGGCCTCGGTCGTCGGCTCGGAGACGCCGGCGGTGAGGTGCAGCAGGACGCGGGTCGCCAGGCCGTTGGCGACGGCGTCCAGCGCGGTGGCCCGGACGCAGTGGTCCGTGGCGATGCCCACGACGTCGACGGAGTCCACCCCGTGCTGCCGCAGCCAGTCGGCCAGCGCGACGCCGTCCGCCGCACCCTCGAAGCCCGAGTAGGCCGCGGCGTGCTCGCCCTTGTCGAAGACGGCCTCGATCGGCCCGCGGTCCAGCGCCGGGTGCAGCTCCACCCCGGCGGTGCCGACGACGCAGTGCCGGGGCCAGCTCTCGACGAAGTCGGGCGCCTCGGCGAAGTGCGCGCCCGGGTCGACGTGGTGGTCGCGGGTGGCGACGACGTGGTCGTACCCGCCGGCGGCCATGTGCTCGGTGACGGCGGCGGCGACGGCCGCACCACCGGCGACGGCGAGACTGCCGCCCTCGCAGAAGTCGTTCTGCACGTCGACGACGATCAGCGCACGGGTCACGAGGTCCTCCAGCTCGTTCAGGCGGTCGCGGTGTCGAGCACCGGCTCGCCGCGGGAGAGGGCGAACGCCTCCGGCGGCAGCGCGGCACGGGCCTGCAGGTGGTGGGCCTTCGCGCGCTCCAGCGCCTCGGCCGGGGAGACCGGGTCGCAGATCTCGCCGTCCCGCACCAGGGCCACGAGCAGGTCGCGGTCGCCGGGGCGCGGGGCGACGGGGCCGGCGGTGACCAGCTCGGCGGTCGCCACGCCGTCGGCGTCGTGCCGGCGGACGGCGGACTTGCGCCCACCGACCGAGCGCTTGCCCTCGGACCGCTTGGCCACCGGCACGCCGTCGCGCTCGACGAGCTTGTAGACCATGCCGACGGTCGGCGCGCCCGACCCGGTGACCAGCGAGGTGCCGACGCCGTAGCCGTCGACCGGCGCCGCGGCCAGGCCGGCGATGGCGTACTCGTCCAGGTCGCTGGTGACCACGATCCGGGTCCTCGTGGCGCCGAGCTCGTCGAGCAGCTCCCGGGCGCGGGTGGCCAGCGTCGGCAGGTCGCCGGAGTCCAGCCGGATGCCGCCGAGCTCGGGGCCGGCCACCTCGACCGCCGTCCGGATGCCCTGCTCGACGTCGTAGGTGTCCACCAGCAGCGTGGTGCCCGTGCCCAGTGCTGCCACCTGGGCCTCGAACGCCGACCGCTCGTCGTCGTGCAGGAGCGTGAAGGCGTGCGCGCTCGTGCCCGTGGTGGGCACCGCGTACCGCCGGCCGGCCTCCAGGTTGGAGCTGGTCGCGAAGCCGACGAGGTGGGCGGCGCGGGCGGCGGCGACCGCGGCCTCCTCGTGCGTGCGGCGCGAGCCCATCTCGATGCACGGCCGGTCGCAGGCGGCCGAGATCATCCGGGCCGCGGCCGAGGCGATCGCGCTGTCGTGGTTGAGCACCGACAGCGCGAGGGTTTCCAGCAGCACGCCCTCGGCGAAGGAGGCCCGCACGGTGAGCACCGGGGAGCCCGGGAAGTACAGCTCGCCCTCGGCGTAGCCGTCGATGTCACCGGAGAAGCGGAAGTCGGCCAGCCAGTCCAGCAGCCGGGCGTCGGTGAGCCCCTGCGCGCGGAGGGCGGCGATCTCGTCGTCGCCGAACCGGAAGTGGGGCAGCGCCTCCAGCAGGCGGCCGGTGCCGGCCAGCACGCCGTACCGGCGGCCGTGCGGCAGCCGTCGGGCGAAGACCTCGAAGACGCACTGCCGGTCGGCGGTGCCGTCGGCCAGCGCCGCCGCGACCATCGTCAGCTCGTACCGGTCGGTGAAGAGCGCGGGGGCCGGGGGAGGGGTCAGCCCGGTGTCCACAGCCATGATCGGGAAGCGTAGGCGGGCACCGTGAGCGGGGCAGATCGGCGTCCTATGGTGGAGCCGTGGCCGGACCTCTCGCTCCGACGTGGACGCCGGAGACCACCAGCGACGAGCGCAGCGAGCTCGACCGTCCGTGGGTGACGATCGTCTGGAACGACCCGGTCAACCTCATGACCTACGTGACCTTCGTGCTGCAGGAGCTGTTCGGCTACGACGAGGCGACGGCGACCGCGCTGATGCTGCAGGTGCACCACGACGGCAGGGCGATCGTCAGCTCCGGCCCGCGCGAGCGGATGGAGCACGACACCAGCCGGCTGCACGCCTACGGCCTGTGGGCCAGCTACCAGAGGGATTCATGAAGCCGTTCGCGGCCGCGCGCAGCGGTGAGCTGGTCGCCCGGCTGGAACCGGCCGAGGCCGGGATCCTCGGGCTGCTGCTCGACCAGCTCGAGCAGCTGCTCACCGCCGACACCACCGACGTCGGTGACGACCCCGTGCTGGGCCGGCTGTTCCCCGACGGCCACCGGTCCGACCCCGAGCTCGCCGCCGACTACCGCGAGCTGACCGAGTCCTCGCTGCGCGACGCGAAGGCCGACGACCTCGCGCTGGTGCGCGCCTCCCTCCCGGCCGAGGGCGGCGAGGTGCGCCTGGACGCCGACCAGGCCGCTGCCTGGCTGCGCACGAGCAACGACCTGCGCCTGGCCCTGGGCACCCGGCTGGACATCACCGAGGACACCGAGCCGCCGGAGGAGGTGGCCGGCGAGGAGGACCAGCAGCTGGCCGTCTACTACTGGCTCACCGCCGTGCAGGGGTCGCTCGTCGACGCGCTGGTCGCTGCTCGCTCCGGCCGAAGGTGAGCAGCACCAGCGCCGCGAGCAGCAGGTCGAGGGTGAAGAACACGTAGACCAGGCCGTGCAGCTCGACGTCCTTGGCCCAGGCGCCGACGCACGAGACGAGCGTGATCGCGGACAGCGCCAGGAGCAGCAGCAGGACGAGCGTCCGCAGCGCCACCAGGACGATGACCGAGGCGCGGTCGCCCGGGTCGCCGGTGACGTAGCCGCGGTGCCGGAACAGGCCCCGGGCGCCGAGGACGAGTGCGGGCAGCGGGAACAGCACGACCCCGGCGATCAGCAGCGCTTCGTCCCACACGGACCGAGACCGTAGCGGACGGCGGACCCCCGTCCCGTCGCTCGGAGCGGGACCCTGCGAGGGGGCCGGGAGCCCGCGCATAGACTGCCCCCGTGCTGCGCATCGACCGCGCGACCTACGACGCCATCGTGGCCCACGCCCGGAAGGACCATCCGGACGAGGCCTGTGGCGTGGTCGCCGGCCCCGAGGGGACCGAGCGTCCCGAGCGCTTCCTCCCCATGCTGAACGCCGCGCGGTCGCCCACGTTCTACGAGTTCGACTCCGCCGACCTGCTGCGGCTGTACCGGGAGATGGACGACCGCGACGAGTGGCCGGTCGTCGTCTACCACTCGCACACCGCGACCGAGGCCTACCCGTCGCGCACCGACATCGGCTACGCCTCCGGCCCCGCCGCCGACCCGCGCACCCACTACGTCCTCGTCTCCACCCGGCACCATGCCGAGCAGACCGGCCTGGCCGGCGACGACGTCGAGTTCCGCAGCTACCGGATCGTCGACGGCGAGGTGAGCGAGGAGGAGGTCGAGGTCGTCGAGTCCTACCTCTTCGGCCACTCGCCGACCACCGTCGTCTACGACTGAAGGACCCTCTCGCCCCCCACGACGCGCTTCGCACGCCGCGGGGCGACCGTTCCAGCACGTCCCGGGCGGAATCAGCCACGCCGGCCGGGCGTTGGGGCCACAGACGCACCACCCGCTGCCCGTCGCGGCAGCGTGCCCACGACACGTCGAACTCCCGAGGAGAACGCACGCCATGGCCATCCAGGTCCGGATCCCGACCATCCTGCGCACGCACACCGGCGGCAACAAGACCGTCGAGGGCAGCGGCGCCACGCTGGCCGCGCTCATCGACGACCTCGACGCCCAGCACTCGGGTCTGAAGAACCGCCTCGTCACCGAGGAGGGCAAGCTGCACCGCTTCGTCAACGTCTACGTCAACGACGAGGACGTGCGCTTCACCGGCGCCCTGGACACCCAGGTCAAGGACGGCGACTCGGTGACCATCCTCCCGGCGGTCGCGGGCGGCTGCTGACGCCGTCCCGCCCGCCCCGCCCCCTCCGTCCGGAAGAGCTCCCATGGCCCGATTCGCCTCGCTCGTCGACTCGCTCGGCGGCACCCCGCTCGTCGGGCTGCCCAGCCTCTCGCCGACCGCCGACGTCCGGCTGTGGGCCAAGCTGGAGGACCACAACCCCACCGGCTCCATCAAGGACCGCGCGGCGATCACGATGATCGAGGCGGCCGAGAAGGAGGGGCGGCTGCAGCCCGGCTCGACGATCCTCGAGCCGACCAGCGGCAACACCGGCATCTCCCTGGCCATGGTCGCCCGGCAGCGCGGCTACCGGCTGATCTGCGTGATGCCGGAGAACACCTCGATCGAGCGCCGTCAGCTGCTGGAGATGTACGGCGCGCAGATCATCTCCTCGCCCGCGGCCGGCGGCTCGAACCAGGCCGTCGCCATGGCCAAGGAGCTCGCCGCCGAGCACGACGACTGGGTGATGCTCTACCAGTACGGCAACCCGGCGAACGCGCAGGCGCACTACGAGGGCACGGCACCGGAGATCCTCGCCGACCTGCCCTCGATCACGCACTTCGTCGCCGGGCTCGGGACGACGGGCACGCTGATGGGCTGCTCCCGCTACTTCCGGGAGCACAAGCCCGGCATCCAGGTGATCGCCGCCGAACCCCGCTACGGCGAGCTGGTGTACGGCCTGCGCAACATCGACGAGGGGTTCATCCCCGAGCTGTACGACGCCTCGCTGCTGGACTCCCGGTTCTCCGTGGGCCCGGACGACGCGATCCACCGCACCCGCCAGCTGGTGGAGCGCGAGGGGATCTTCGCCGGCATCTCGACCGGCGCGATCCTGCACGCCGCGCTGGGCATCGCCGACAAGGAGGTGGCGGCCGGGCGCAAGGCCGACATCGTCTTCATCGTCTGCGACGGCGGCTGGAAGTACCTCTCCACCGGCGCCTACGCCGGCACCCTCGAGGAGGCCTCGGCCGCCCTCGAGGGCCAGCTCTGGGCCTGATCCTGTCGGTGTGACCTGGCAGGGTGCGGGCCGTGCTGCTCCAGGCCTGCCCGAACGGTGCCCGCCGACCCGGTGACCACCCCGCTCTGCCGGTGACCCCGGCGGCGGTGGCCCGCGACGCGGTGTCCCTCGTCGCCGCCGGGGCCGGCGCCCTGCACGTGCATCCCAAGGACGCCGCCGGGGCCGACTCGCTGCACGCCGCCGACGTCGCGGCGGTCGTCTCCGCCGTGCGGGCCGCGGTGCCCGGCGTGCCGGTCGGCGTGACCACCGGCGCCTGGGTGCTGCCCGATACGGACGCGCGGGTCGCCGCCGTCCGTGCCTGGACGGATCTGCCGGACTTCGCATCGGTCAACTGGCACGAGGACGGCGCCGACGACGTCGCCGCGGCACTGCTGGACCGCGGCGTGCAGGTGGAGGCGGGGCTGTGGCACCTCGAGGGGGTGGCCGCGTGGCAGGCGTCGCCGCACCGCGACCGGTGCCTGCGGGTGCTGCTCGAGCTGCCCGACGGCCTGGACGAGGCCGGCGCGCAGGCGGAGGCGGAGCGGCTCCTGGCCGCCGTCGCCGGCGGTCCGCCGGTGCTGCTGCACGGCGAGGGCACCAGCTGCTGGGCCGCCCTGCGGCTGGCGCTGCGCCGCGGGCTGGACACGCGCATCGGGCTGGAGGACGTCCTGCACCTGCCCGACGGCTCGCCGGCGCGGGACAACGCCGCGCTGGTCCGCGCCGCGACCGCCGTCCTCGCCTCCGTGCGGGCAGCGGGCGGGACGGACGGTTAGCCTGTCCGGCGACATGGGGACGACGCAGCCGGGTGCGGACGCACCGATCGGCATCTTCGACTCGGGCGTCGGTGGCCTCACCGTCGCCCGTGCGGTGCTGGACCAGTTGCCGGGCGAGGCGATCCGCTACATCGGCGACACCGCCCACGGCCCCTACGGACCGCTGCCGATCGCCGAGGTGCGCCGCCACTCCCTGGCCGTGATGGACGACCTGGTCGCCGACGGCGTGAAGATGCTGGTCGTGGCCTGCAACTCGGCCAGCGCCGCCTCGCTGCGCGACGCCCGCGAGCGCTACGGCGTCCCCGTCGTCGAGGTCGTGCTCCCCGCCGTGCGCCGCGCGACCGCCGCCACCCGGAGCGGTCGGGTCGGCGTCATCGGCACCCAGGCCACGATCACCAGCGGCGCCTACGAGGACGCCTTCGCCGCCGTCCCCGGGCTCACCGTCACCAGCGCCGCGTGCCCGAGCTTCGTCGACTTCGTCGAGCGCGGGGTGACCAGCGGCCGGCAGCTGCTGGGCCTGGCGCAGTCCTACCTCGACCCGCTACTGGCCGCCGGCGTCGACACCGTCGTCCTCGGGTGCACGCACTACCCGCTGCTGACCGGCGTCCTCTCGCTGGTGCTCGGGGACGACGTCACGCTGGTCTCCAGCGCCGAGGAGACCGCGAAGGACGTCTACCGCGTGCTGACCAGCAGCGGGATGCTGCGTGAGGACCCGGCGCCGCCCGAGCACGCCTTCCTCGCGACGGGCGACCCCGAGCCCTTCGCGCGGCTGGGCCGGCGCTTCCTCGGCCCCGAGGTGGGCTCGGTGCTGCGCGCAGGTGCTGTGGGGGCGGCATGAAGCTGACCGTCGTGGGCTGCTCGGGCAGCGGTCCCGGTCCCGGTTCCCCGGCGTCGAGCTACCTGGTCGAGCACGAGGGCTTCCGGCTGGTGCTGGATCTGGGCAACGGCGCCTTCGGTGCGCTCCAGGGGCTGATCGACCCGGGCTCGGTCGACGCCGTCTTCCTCTCGCACCTGCACGCCGACCACTGCCTGGACGTCGCACCGTTCGTGGTGTGGCACCGGTACTCGAAGCGCTCGCCGGGCCGGCTGGTCCCGCTGTACGCGCCGGTGGGTGCCGAGCGGCGGCTGGCGATGGCCTACGACCTGGACGGCGACGGGCTCACCGACGTCTTCGACTTCGTGCCGGTGGGGTCCGGTGCGCTGACGATCGGCCCGTTCGAGGTGGCGCTGGCGCGCACCGCGCACCCCGTCGAGACCTACGCCATCCGGCTCACCGCCGGCGGGCGCTCGCTGGTCTACACCGGAGACACGGGGGCCAGCGAGCGCGTCGTCGAGCTGGCCCGCGGCGCCGACGTGCTGCTCGCCGAGGCGGCCCACCCGGACGGCGACCCCGACCAGCCGCCGGGGCTGCACCTCACCGGCCGGCAGGCCGCCGAGCACGCGGCAGCGGCGGGGGTGGGCCGGCTGCTGCTTACCCACATCCCTCCGTGGGTCGACCGCATCGCCCAGCTCGCCGCCGCCAGCTCCGTCTTCCCCGAGACCGAGCTCGTGGCGCCCTCCGGCGTCTACGACCTCTGACAGCCGGTCCCGGACTTTCGGTACAGAAAGTCCGGGGCGGCTGCAGTGCCCGACCGGGGGACGAGCGGTTGCCCCGGACGCCGGTGGCGGGCAGCGTGGCGGCGTGGCCACCGAGGAGTTGGACGGCGTCGCCCTGAGCAGCCTGGACGCGCCGCTGGGCGACGGGCTGGGCGTGACCAAGGGCGATTTGGTCCGCTATCTCGCGGACGTCGCCGACCGCCTGGTCCCCGGGCTGGTCGGACGGCCGCTGTCGGTCATGCGCGTGCGTCCCGGGCAGGCACCGTTCATGCAGCGCAACGTGAGCAAGGGCGCCCCGGCGTGGGTGCGCACCGTGCCGGTGTGGGCGGCGGGCGCCCACCGCGAGGTGCACCAGGTCCTCTGCGACGACCGGCGCACGCTGATCTGGCTGGCCAACCAGCGCGCCGTCGAGTTCCACGTCCCGAACCTCTGCGTGGACGAGGCCGAGCCGACCGGTCTGGTGCTCGACCTCGATCCACCGGAGGGCGCGGACTTCACGGCCGTCGTCGCGGTGGCCGGCCTCGTGCGCCGGGCGCTGGAGGACTCGGGCCTCACCGGGGCGGTGAAGACCAGCGGCTCGAAGGGCGTGCACGTCGTCGTCCCGGTGGCCGGGTCGTCGTTCGAGGACGTCGCCGCCGCCACGCGCGCGCTGGCCGCCCGCACCGCCGCCCTCGACCCGGAGCGGGCCACCACCGCCTATCTCAAGGAGGACCGGGCGGGGCGGGTGTTCGTCGACTCCACGCGGTCGGGGCAGGGCACCGTCGTTGCCGCCTACAGCCCGCGCATCCGGCCCGGGCTGCCGGTGTCCTTCCCGGTGCCGTGGGACCGGCTCGGCGACGTCCGGCCCGCCGACTTCACCGTCACGACGGCGCCCGGGCTGCTGGGCGGGGACGACCCGTGGGCGGCGGCGCTGCCCGTCCCGCAGGCGCTGCCCGCCGACCTGGTCGCCCAGGGGCACACCATCCCGGTCGCCCGCGTCCAGGCGATGCACGAGGGCAAGCGCCGCAAGCGCGCCGCGGAGGCCGCCGGCGAGTGACCCGCGCGCCACGGCCTCGACCTCGCGGTGCAGCAGCCGACCACGGGGTCGACGGCGAGGTCGGCCACCACACCGCGCGGACGGGCACGGGCGGCGCGGCTCAGGCCGGCCGGACCGCCCCGAACACGAGCATGTCGCGGCGCCGGCCACCGATCTCCAGGTAGCTGCGGAGCAGCCCCTCCGGCTCGTAGCCCGCGCCCCGGGCGGTGCGCACGGACGCCTCGTTCGACGGCTCCACGTAGAGCTGCACCCGGTGCAGTCCGGGCACCGTCCACGCGAAGGTGGTCACCGTGAGCAGCGCGGAGCGGGCGTACCCCCGTCCCCGGGAGGCGGGCGCCACGAGGTACCCGGCCGACGCGCGCCCCGCCGGCAGCTCGGCCAGCCACAGGCCGACCTGCCCGACCGCCCGGTCGGTGGCGGCCTCGGCGATGGCGAAGGAGAACCCGACGCCGTCCTCCCGCCGCCGCTGGTTGCGGTGGATCCAGTCACGTGCCTGCGCCTCGGTGGCCCGGGCGGGGATGGTGCTGACCAGCGGGACCTAGGGGTCGGTGGCGAGCTCGCGGACCAGCCCGGCGTCGGCGTCGGTGAACCGGCGCAGGACGACGTCGCCGTGCGCCGGGGCCCGCTCCGGCCACGGGGGAAGGAGCACGCCGGACGCCGAGACTCAGTCCAGGCCGAGGTCGCGGCGCAGCTTGGCGACGTGCCCGGTGGCCTTGACGTTGTAGGCGGCCTTCTCGATCCGTCCCTCGGCGTCGATGACGAACGTGGAGCGGATGACCCCGACGACCTGCTTGCCGTACAGCTTCTTCGGGCCGAACGCGCCGTAGGAGGTGAGCACCTGCTTGTCCGGGTCGGACACCAGCGTGATGCGGATGTCCTCCTTCTCCCGGAAGCGCTGCAGCTTCTCCACCGGGTCGGGGGAGATGCCGATGATGTCCAGCCCGGCCTCGGCCAGGTCGCCGGCCGAGGCGGTGAAGTCGACGGCCTGCGTGGTGCAGCCCGGGGTGAGCGCTGCCGGGTAGCAGTAGACGATCACCCGGCGGCCCCGGTAGGACGACAGCGACACCGGCGAGCCGTCGGCGTCGGACAGCGTGAACTCCGGGGCGGGCTCGCCGGGGGTGAGGCGGACGGGTGCCGTGTCGGTGCTGTCGGTCATGCACGGCATCCTGCCGTGTCCGGGGGACGGCGATGCAGCCGGTCGGCGTGGCCGTCCGCCGATCAGCCGGCCAGGAACGAGAAGCGCACCTGCCGCTGGTGGTTGTCGGTGTTGGTGTCGACCAGGCAGATGCGCTGCCAGGTGCCCAGCTGCATCCGGCCCTCCAGCACCGGGACCGTGGCGTGCGGCGGCACGAACGCCGGCAGCACGTGGTCGCGGCCGTGCCCGGGACTGCCGTGGCGGTGCCGCCAGCGGTCGTCGCGGGGGAGCAGCACGTCGAGCTGGGCCAGCAGGTCGTCGTCGCTGCCCGCGCCGGTCTCGACCAGCGCGATGCCGGCGGTGGCGTGCGGCACGAACACGTGCAACAACCCGTCGGCCTCCGAGCGGACGAACTCCGCGCACTCGTCGGTCAGGTCGACGACGACCGGGACGCCGCCGGTCCGGACGGCACGCAGCTCGGAACGCATGAGGGCATCGTGTCGGGGACGGCCGACGGCCGCACGGCGGCAGGCCGCCCGGGGCCGCGCACTACGCTCGGATTCCGTGACCCGTCCCGACGGCCGCGCGGCCGACCAGCTCCGCCCCGTGACCATCACCCGCAACTGGCTCGACCACGCCGAGGGCTCGGTGCTGGTCGAGTTCGGCCGCACCCGGGTGCTGTGCGCGGCGAGCGTGACCGAGGGCGTGCCGCGCTGGCGCAAGGGGTCCGGCCTCGGCTGGGTCACCGCCGAGTACGCCATGCTGCCGCGCGCCACCCACACCCGCAGCGACCGCGAGTCGGTGCGGGGCAAGATCGGCGGCCGCACGCACGAGATCAGCCGGCTCATCGGCCGCTCGCTGCGCGCCTCGATCGACCTGGGCGCGCTCGGGGAGAACAGCATCGCCATCGACTGCGACGTCCTCCAGGCCGACGGCGGTACGCGGACGGCGGCCATCACCGGCGCCTACGTCGCGCTCGCCGACGCCGTCTCCTGGCTCGGGGACCGCAAGAAGCTGGCCAAGCCGAACGCCCTCGTGCAGTCGGTCGCCGCGGTGAGCGTCGGCGTCATCGACGGCGAGCCGCGGCTGGACCTCCCCTACGAGGAGGACGTCAAGGCCGGCACCGACATGAACGTCGTCTGCACCGGCGACGGCAGCTTCGTCGAGGTGCAGGGCACGGCGGAGGGCGCCGTGTTCGACCGCCCGACGCTAGACGCCCTGCTCGACCTCGCGGTCAAGGGCTGCGCGGAGCTGACGCAGATCCAGGCCGCCGCGCTGGCCCGATGAGCAGGCTGCTGCTGGCCACCCGCAACCCGGGCAAGCTCACCGAGCTGCGCCGGCTGCTGCACTCCGCTGTCCCCGGGGTGGACGTGGTGGGGCTGGCCGACGTCGAGGAGTACCCGGAGGCGCCCGAGACCGGGGCGACCTTCACCGAGAACGCCCTGCTCAAGGCCCGCGAGGCGGTCCGGTACACCGGGCTGCCGGCGGTGGCCGACGACTCGGGGCTGACCGTCGACGCGCTCAACGGCATGCCCGGCATCCTCTCGGCGCGCTGGTCGGGCCGGCACGGGGACGACGACGCGAACACCGCGCTGCTGCTGGCCCAGCTGTCCGACGTGCCCGACGTCCGGCGGGGCGCGGCGTTCGTGTGCGCCGCCGCGCTGGTGCTGCCCGACGGCACCGAGCGGGTGCTGGAGCGCGAGTGGCGCGGCACGGTGATCCGCGAGGGCCGCGGCACGAACGGGTTCGGCTACGACCCCGTGTTCGTGCCCGAGGGCCTCGAGGTCACCTCGGCGGAGCTGTCACCGGGGGAGAAGGACGCCCGCAGCCACCGCGGGCAGGCGTTCGCCGCGCTGGTGCCGGTCATCGCCGAGCTGCTCGGCTGATGCTCAGCGGCCGAGGCTGAACCAGTCGACCGCGGCCAGCTCGGCGCGCAGCGTCTCGTAGATCGGCAGGTCCTCGCCGCGCTCGGCGTGCCGGCCGCGGCGGTCGACGTCGGCGAGCGAGGCGATCGTCTCCACGGTGTCGGGACCCTCGGGGGCGCGGTGGCGTCCGGCGGCGATGGCGGTGCTGCTCATACCCGGCGGTTCGGCGTGCCCGGCGCCGCGCCGGAGCGGGTCCCGGGCCGACGTCACCCCGACGGGTGAGCCCGGACCGCCGAGCAGCGGCGACCGGAGCCGGGCACAGTGAGGGCCATGCGGGTGCGCGTGGACGGGGGCCGACGGCTGCGGTTCGACGACGGCACCCCGGTGACCGCCGCCTCGGCGGTCGCGCCGCTGGGCGACGGATGGCTGGTGGCGCAGGACGACGCGACCATCGCCGCCTGGCGCCGGCCCGGGTCGGTGGTGCCGGTGCGGTTGCTGCCGCCGATCGAGGGGCTGGACCGGTTCTCCGAGGCCGCCGGCACCAAGCGCCTCAAGCCCGACCTCGAGGTGGCCTGCCCGGCCGAGGTGGACGGCGCGCCCGCGGTGCTGCTGCTCGGGTCCGGTTCCTCACCGCGGCGCATGCGCGGCGTCCTGGTCCGCCTGCTGGACGGCGAGCCGGTGGCCACCGCCGCCGACCTGTCACCCCTCTACGAGCGCACCGCCGGCCTGCTGGGCCTGCCGCTGGACCAGCTCAACCTCGAAGGCGCCGCCCGCCACCGGGACCGCGTGCGCTGGTTCCAGCGGGGCAACCTGGCCGCCGGCATCCCCTCGGCCGGCGTGGACCTTCCGCTGGAGGCGCTGGTGGCCGCGGTGCTCGGGCGGGCCGGCGCGGCGGAGGTGCCGGTCGCCCGGCCGCTGCGCTACGACCTGGGCGACGTCGAGGGGGTCGGCCTCGCGGTGACCGACGCCGTCGCGCTACCGGACGGCCGGATGCTGCTCAGCGCCGCCGCCGAGGACACGCCCAACGCCGTCGACGACGGGCCGGTGGTCGCCACGGCGCTCGCCCTGGTCGACGACGACACGGTGGTCGCCGTCGCACCGCTGCCGGAGGTCGACGGGCACGTGCACAAGGTGGAGGGGCTGGCGCTGCGCGCGTTCGAGGGCGGCACCGTGCACCTGCTCGCGGTGGTCGACGACGACGACCCCGGAGCGCCGTCGGCGGAGCTGGACCTCCGGGTCGAACTCGGCTGATCTCCACGTCCCTGGGGTCACGGCCGGCCCGCGTCCCGGTGGCTGACCACCGCAGTGCCGGGCCGGGCCGGTGGCGCTGATCACCGTCGTGCGCGACTCCGACATCCGCTGGGCGCTACAGCAAGCAGGGCGACGTGTCGATGTAGTCATCGCACGGTCGCACGAGGCGGTCTGCACCACCTGGAGGACCGCCGATGTCTCACCGCCCCGCTGCTGGACCTCCCGACCGCTTCCGCGGCCGCCGTCGCTCCGTCCTCTCGACGCACGCGGCACCCGCAGGACTCGTCGTCGTCCTCGCCGCACTGGCCGTCTTCTCCGTGACGGCATCGGTCAGCAACGCGTCGGCCGCGGCCAAGGCCGAGCTCAGCGTCGACGTCTCGGAGTGGGCCGACCAGGCCGAGGCCTCGCTGGCCGACCAGGAGGCCCTGACCGACGAGCGCGCCGAGGAGGACAGCGCCGAGGCCGAGGCCGAGTACTGGGCAGCCGTGGCCGCGACGCGGGAGGCCCTCCAGCACATCAGCTCGGCCACGCACGGCCTGGAATCCGCGACGGCGCACGAGTGGATGGCGCTGCAGGACGGCTACGAGGCGGCCGTCGCCGATCTCCTCGTCGTCGCCCGCGTGACACCGGAGGCGACCGAGGAGTACGAGGACACGCACGTCGACGCGTACTTCGACGCCATCAAGGACGTCGTGGAGGAGGAGAGCCGCGAGCACCGGCAGCGGGCCGACGAGGCCCTCAGCGGCCTGCGCCGGCTGCAGGAGCTGCTGCTGTGGGTGACGCCGGCAGCCTTCGGCGCGGGATTGCTCCTCGTGGCGTGGTGCACCACCGTCCTCGTCCGCAGCCGGCGCGAGGCCGCCGCACGCGCGGACGAGAACCGGCGCCAGGCCTTGCACGACGCGCTCACCGGGCTGCCGAACCGCACGCTGCTGCGTCTGCGCGCCGAGGAGGCGCTCGCTGCCGCGCAGGACGGGGTCGGCACGGTGGCGCTCATGCTCATCGACCTCGACCGCTGCAAGGAGATCAACGACACGCTCGGGCACGCCTACGGCGACATCGTCCTGGAGGCGGTCGGCGACCGGCTGCGGGCAGCGGTCCGTGACACCGACACCGTGGCGCGCCTGGGCGGCGACGAGTTCGCCATCCTCCTCCCACGGGTGGACGACGTCGACGCCGCGCGTCAGCTGGCGGCCCGCGTGCAGGCCGCGCTGGATCCGAGCATCGAGGCGGACGGCGCGACGCTCGACGTCGACGCCAGCATCGGCATCGCCCTCGCCGGGGTCGACGGCACCGACGTCAGCGCGTTGCTGCGCGACGCCGACATCGCGATGTACGCGGCGAAGGACCGCAGCCTGGGCGTGTGCGTCTTCGACGCCGGCTTGAACTCGCACAGCCCCGAGCGGCTGGGACTGCTCGGCGACCTGCGCCGTGCCATCGAGGCGGGTGAGCTGGTGCTGCACTACCAGCCCAAGGTCACCTCCACCGGCGAGGTGTGCGGTGTGGAGGCGCTCGTGCGCTGGCAGGACCCCGAACGGGGTCTGGTGCCGCCGGGAGTGTTCATCCCGCTGGCCGAGCGGACGCCGCTGATCCACGCGCTGACGCGGTACGTCATCGACTCGGCGCTCGCGCAGTGCGCGCGCTGGGCGGCCGACGGCCGGCACCTGCAGGTCGCGGTCAACGTGTCGGCGCGCAACCTGGTGGACGACGGCTTCGTCGACGACGTCCTCGAACGCCTCGCCACGCGGGGTCTGCCGGCGTCCGCGCTCGAGCTGGAGGTCACCGAGAGCGCGATCATGGCCGACCCGGTCCGGGCGCGGCACATCCTCGGCCGCCTCGCCGCGGCGGGGGTGACCCTCTCCATCGACGACTTCGGCGCCGGCTACACCTCGCTGGCCCACCTCAAGGGCCTCCCGGTGCACCAGCTCAAGATCGACCGCTCGATCGTCGCGCAGATGACCAGCGACGTCGGGGATGCGGTGATCGTGCGCTCGGTCATCGACCTGGGACACCACCTGGGCCTGACCACCGTCGCGGAGGGGGTGGAGGACCAGGCCACGTGGCGCGCGCTGCGGGCGGCCGGCTGTGATCTGGCGCAGGGCTTCCACCTGGGCCGGCCGATGCCGGCGGAGCAGTTCGAGCAGTGGATCGACAGGGAGTGGAGCGCGGTCGCGACCTGAACGGTGAGTTCGTGATCCTCCGGCGGTCTACCCCTCGACCAGGACGACCAGCGCTCCGGGAGGACGCCATGGGCCTCATCACGATCGAGACGTTCGCGACCCTCGACCTGGTCGGGCAGGCGCCCGGCGGTCCGGAGGAGGACGAGGAGGGCGGCTTCCCCTTCGGCGGCTGGCAGGCGCCGCTGTTCGACGAGGTCGCCGGCGCGCAGGTCGGCGCCGCGTACGAGGGCACGGATGCCCTGCTGCTGGGCCGGCGGACCTACGACATCTTCGCCGGCTTCTGGCCGCACCAGGACGCCGGCGGTGAGGACGGCGACATCGCGACCCTGTTCAACACGAGTCCCAAGTACGTCGCCTCCCGGGGCACGCCGGACCTGTCGTGGGCGGGCTCCACGCAGCTCGGCGCCGACCTCCCCGCCGCGGTGCGCGAGATCCGCGAGCGGCACGAGGACATCAAGGTCGTCGGCAGCCTGGACCTGGTGCAGACCCTGCTGCGGGAGAAGCTCTTCGACCGGCTGGACCTCTGGCTGCACCCGGTCGTGCTCGGCGTCGGCAAGAAGGTGTTCGCCGACGGCGCGGTGCCGACGAACCTCCAGCTGCTGGAGCCGGCCGCGACGAGCCCGTCGGGCACGGTGCACCTGCGCTACGGGCTCGCCGAGGGCACGCCGGGAACCGGGGACATGAGCCGGCCCGGCCGGGGCGTACAGGCCGGCGACTGACGGCCGCGGGACCGGGTGCCTGTCCCCGGAGGCGGCGACCGGCCATGATGGGCCGGTCGCCCGGCGGCGCCGGCCGGGGAGGCCGAGGGAGGGGACGCCGTGACCGAGCGGACCGACGCGCATCGTCCGACCGGTCGACGGCGACGGCTCGGTGACGGGGTCGTGCCCACGGCGGACGGGCACCGGGTCACCACGGTCGAACTGTTCTTCGACCTGGTGTTCGTCTTCGCGATCACCCAGGTGACCGCCTTCATGGCCGAGGACCTGGGACCGCGCGGCGTCCTGCGCGGCCTCGTCCTGCTCGCGCTGCTGTGGTTCGTGTGGTGCAGCTACGCGTGGCTCGGCAACCAGGCGCACGCCGACGAAGGGGTGGTGCGCGCGGCGGTGATCGCCGCGATGGCCGCGATGTTCCTGGTCGCCCTCGCCATCCCGGAGGCGTGGGAGGACCAGGGCGGCGGCATCAGCGCGCCGGTGGTGCTGGCCGGTGCGCTGGCCCTGGCCCGGCTCCTGCACCTCGCCGTGTACGCGGTCGCGGCGCTGGGCGACGCCGAACTGCGCCGGCAGCTGATGCGCACCGCCGTGCCGGTCAGCGTCGCGGTGACGCTGCTCGTCGCCGGGGCGGTGATCGGGGGGCCGACGCAGACCCTGCTGTGGGCGCTGGCCCTGGTCGTCGACTACTCGGGCATCTAGGCCTCCGGCACCGGCTGGCGGTTGCCCTCACCGGTGCACTTCGCCGAGCGGCACGGCCTCATCGTGATCATCGCGCTGGGGGAGTCGATCATCGCCGTGGGCGTCGGCGTCCTCGAACTCCCGCTGACCGTGCCGATCGCCGCGGCAGCGCTGCTCGGGTTGGCCGTCAGCGTCGCGCTGTGGTGGCTGTACTTCGACGTCGTCGCGCCGGTCGCCGAACGCGTGCTGAGCCGTCGGCAGGGCGTCGAGCGGGTCCGGCTGGCGCGGGACTCCTTCACGTACCTGCACTTCCCCATGGTGGCCGGCGTCATCTACCTCGCCCTCGGTCTGAAGAAGGTCGCGGAGTACGTCGGCGACGCCTCGCACCACAGCCTGACCGACCCGCTGCCCACGCCAGCGCTGTGGGCGATGTACGGCGGGGTGGCCGCCTACCTGATCGCCCACCTGGCCTTCCGGCTGCGCAACATCGGCTCGATCAACCGCCCGCGTGCGGTGGTCGCGCTCGCCGTCCTGCTGGCCCCGCTCGTCCTCGGTCGGGCGCCGGCCCTGGCGGCTCTGGGCGTCCTCGCGGGGATCCTGGTCGCGCTGATCACCTTCGAGGTCATCCGCTATGCCGACGCTCGAGCGGCGGTGCGCGCAGAGCTGCACCACCACTGAGACAGGTGGCGCTGCACGCCGATCTCGTGCGGGAGGCGGGAGTCGAACCCGCACGCCCGGAGGCACCAGATCCTAAGTCTGGCGTGGCTGCCGTTACACCACTCCCGCGAGGTCCTGCGAGTCTAGGAGCACCCGGCCGGGTGGTGGCCGGACGGTGGAGGGGCTGACCGCGGCGACGTCTGGCAGGCTGTCGGGGTGCCTCGCGACCCACGACAGATCCAGCTGGAGATCGACGCCGCCCGCGAGTCGCTGGCCGCCACGCTGGACCAGCTGACCTACCGGACGAGCCCGAAGCGCCTGCGGGCCAAGGGCCAAGACGCCGTCGTGCGCTGGCTGCAGACCCCCGTGGGCATGGCCGCCGTCGGCGCGGTGGGCCTGCTCGTCACCGTCGTCGTCGTCCAGCGGGTCCGGCACCGCAACGACTGACCGGATGCCCGTCCGCCGCGATCCCGTGGGTCCCGGCCAGGAGTCCGTCTGGGACTACCCACGGCCGCCCTCGGCGCTGGTGACCCCGCGGCACGTGCTCGTGGAGTTCGGCGGGCAGGTGGTCGCCGACACCCGGCGCGCGATCCGGGTCTGCGAGACCAGCCACCCGCCCACCTACTACGTGCCGGGCGACGACCTGGCCACGCACCTGCTCGAGCGCGGGCAGGGCGGGTCGTGGTGCGAGTGGAAGGGGCAGGCGACCTACTGGGACGTCGTCGTCGGCGATCGGCGCGCGCCCTCGGTCGGCTGGTCCTACGAGTCGCCGTCCCCGGGCTATGCGCACCTGGCCGGAGCGGTCGCCTTCTACCCCGGCCGGCTGGACCGCGTCACCGTCGACGGCGAGGTCGTCCGCCCGCAGCCGGGGGACTTCTACGGCGGCTGGATCACCGACGAGGTCGTCGGACCGTTCAAGGGCGCCCCCGGCACGCTCGGCTGGTGAGCCCGGGCCGGGGGCACTCCCGGGGAGTCAGACCCGCGCGCCGTGCGCCCGCAGGAGAGGGAGGGCTACCTCGTCGACCACCGCGTCGGCGAGGGCGCTGTCGACCGGCTCGCCGTTGACCAGCCAGCGCTGCACGACCGGGGCGCTGATGGCCTCGGCCACCAGCGACCGCGCGATCCCGGGCGGGACCTCGCCGCGCTGCTCGGCGCGGGCCCACATCTGGTCGAACGCGACGTGCCACACGGCCAGCGGGCCGTCGCGGAACGCCTGGGCCAGCGCCGGCTGGTGGTGCATCGAGGAGAGCAGGGCCTGCGTGGCGGCGCCGGCGGGGCTGGTGACCAGGCCGACCATCGCGTGCGTCAGGGCGCGCAGGTCGCCCTCGACCGACCCGGTGTCGACCGGTTCGGCCTCGACGGCGTTGAGCTCGGAGACGGTGTCGACGACCAGCTCCTCCTTCGTCCGCCAGCGGCGGTAGATCGTCGCCTTGCCCACGCCGGCCTCGCTGGCGACGGCGTCCATGGTCAGAGCGCTGTAGCCGACGTCGGCGAGCAGCCGCAGGATCGCGGCCCGGATGACACCGTCCCGGCTGGGGTCGCGCGGCCGACCACCGCGACTGTGGCGGATGTCGGGAGCAACGGGAGCTAACATGGCCGAGACCTTAAGGGACTCAAGTCTCGTAATTCGC
Source organism: Blastococcus sp. TF02-09 (assembly GCF_003319105.1). Taxonomy (GTDB): domain Bacteria; phylum Actinomycetota; class Actinomycetes; order Mycobacteriales; family Geodermatophilaceae; genus Blastococcus. Next base: position 66,849 of record NZ_QOHH01000011.1, read on the forward strand.
GACGCCGACCTGAGAGTCCGCTGAAAGTCGCCGGTTCCGGCTCGGGGCGCGCCGCGCGCGCCTCCGGCGGTCCGGCCCGCGGTGGGTCATCCTGCTGGCGTGGGAACCATCTGCGGGGACGCGTGCGGCTGCCGCACGCACTGGGACGTGCCGGGCGTCGCCGCGCGGGTCCTGTTCGCCACCTCCATCGGCCACGCGCTGCCGACGGTCGCGCGCACCGCGGCGGCCCTGGACCTCGACGTCATCAGCACGACGCACCTGGTCGACGTGCTCGACCCCCGGGGCGGACGGGGGGTCGAGCGGCTCTTCCAGCGGCTCGCCCGGGAGATGACCGACGCCGAGCTCGAGGCGGTGCGGGTGGCCACCGACCCGCCCCTGGACGGCGCCGCGCGGACCGCCCGGCTGCTCACCGCGCCCACGCTGGCTGTCGAGCTCGCCCGCCGGGGCGTGACGGTCGAGGTCGGTGTCCTGGCCGAGGCGGAGCTGTGGTCGGCCTACCAGCCGATCGTCACCCTGGCCGACCGCTCCGTCGTCGCGCACGAGGCCCTGCTGCGCGGCACGGTCGACGGCCGGGAGGTGGGCGGCGGCGACCTGTTCTTCGTGGCCGAGTCCGCCGGCTGGCTGGACCGCCTCGACCGCATCGGCCGCGAGTCCGCCATCGCCGGCGCGCTGCCCTGGATCGGCGACCACGACCTGTTCATCAACTCCGACCCCAGGTCGGTCTACCGCGCCCAGGTGTGCCTCGCCGGCACCGAGCAGGCGGCCCACGCCTCGGGACTGGCGCCGCACCAGTTCGTCTTCGAGGTCGGGGAGTCCCACGCGATCGCCGACCGGGGGCACCTGGTCACGGTCCTGGAGCACCACCGGTCGCTGGGCTGGCGGGTCGCGCTGGACGACGTCGGCGCCGGCTTCTCGAGCCTGTCGCTGCTGGCCGCCGTCCGGCCCGAGGTGGTGAAGCTGGACAAGGGGCTCGTGCAGGGGCTGCCGGACGCGGGCGCCCGCGCGGTGCTCCGGGCCGTCATCGACCGGGCCCACCAGCTCGGCGCCGTCGTCGTCGCCCAGGGCGTCGAGACCGAGCAGCTGGCCGAGGAGGTCACCGCCCTGGGTGCCGACCTGGGCCAGGGCTGGCTCTTCGGCCGGCCCGTCCGGCGGGAGCAGCCGGCGCAGGAGCCGGCCAGCCGCTTCCAGCCGGTCGTCGTCACCCGCTCCCGCTGACCGCGGGGACGGTCAGGGACCTGGACGGCGTGCCAGCCGTTCGTGGACCAGCACCGGAACGCCGGCCGGTGTCACGTCGGTGCGATGCACCGTGAAGCCGAGCCGGGCGGCGAGCGCACGACTGGGTCCGTTGTCGGGGTGGATGACGGCGGTGAGCCGATCCAGACCGAGGACGCCGAAGGCGGTGTCGAGCCACACGGTGGCCGCCTCGGTCGCGTAGCCGCGTCCCTGGACCTCGCGGGCGAGCACGAAGCCCAGCTCCACCTCACCCCACGCCGGCCACGGGTGCAGCCCGCACCTGCCGACCAGGGCCCCGGAGGTCCGCTCGATCACGGCGCTCTGGCCGAACCCGTGCTCCGCCCAGACCTCGGCGAAGCGGAGAACCTGCTCAGCGGTGCCGACGGCGTCGAGCCGCGCGCCGCCGATGTAGCGGGCGACCTCCTCGTCGGCGTGGACGACAGCCAGTGCCGCCGCGTGCCGAGGAGCGAGAGGCGGAAGCAGCAGCCGCTCGCTCTCCAGGTGCACGGGGGAACCGTAATCCGGCGGAGCGCGCTGCCGTGCGCAGTCCGCGAGCGGTCAGGTGAGCGCCCAGCCGGTCAGCACCGGCCGGTCGTGCTCGTGCCCGAGGACGCCGTAGGCCGCCGCGGGCAGCGCGAACAGCGCGCCGGCCTGCGGGGCGAGCCCCAGCCAGCGGGCGGTGAGCACCCGCAGCACGTGACCGTGGGCGACCAGTGCGACGTCCCCCTCGGGCAGCCGTGCGCGGGCCCGGTCGAGCACCCGGTCCACCCGCGCCGCCACCTGGTCCAGCGTCTCGCCCGGCGTCTCCCCGGGCACGGTGCCGTCGGCCCACAGCGACCACCCGCGCCCGAGCTCGGCGCTGATCTCCGCCGTCGTCCGCCCCTCGTAGCCGCCGTAGTCGACCTCGAGCAGGTCGGGATCGGAGCCGGTGACGGTCAGGCCCGCGAGCTCGGCGGTGCGGGCGGCGCGCCGGAGAGGGCTCACCCACACCGCGGCGAACTCCCGGGAGCCGAGCCGCGAGCGCAGGGCCCGGGCCTGCTCCTCGCCCTCGGGGAGCAGCTCCAGGTCGGTCAGCCCGGTGTGCTGCCCGCTCCTGCTCCACTCCGTCTGCCCGTGCCGCAGCACGACGATCTGCCCGGCCCCGCCACCCGTTGCACCGCCCACGCCGACCATCGAACACGGTGCCGGGAACACCTGCCTGCCCAGACGTGCTGGCCCTGGGCATGACCACTGCAGAACTCAGCGACACGTTCACCATCGGCGGGGACCTCCCCGTGCACCGGCTCGGCTACGGCGCCATGCAGCTCCCCGGCCCTGGCGTCTGGGGTGAGCCGGCCGACCGCGCCGCCGCCGTCCGCGTGGTGCAGGCCGCCGTCGAGCAGGGCGTCGACTTCATCGACACCGCCGACTCCTACGGCCCCGAGGTCAGCGAGCAGATCATCGCCGAGGCGCTGCACCCCTACGCCGACGGCCTCGTCATCGCCACCAAGGCCGGGCTGACCCGTCAGGGCCCCGGCATCTGGACGCCGGTCGGGCGCCCCGCCTACCTCAAGCAGCAGGTCGAGCTCTCCCTGCGCCACCTCAAGCTGGACCGCATCGACCTCATCCAGCTGCACCGCATCGACGCCGAGGTGCCCCTGGCCGACCAGCTCGGCGCCTTCGCGGAGCTCAAGGAGGAGGGCAAGGTCCGGCACATCGGCGTCTCCGAGGTGTCGGTCGAGGAGCTGAAGGCCGCCCGCGAGGTGACCGAGATCGTCAGCGTGCAGAACCTGTACAACCTCACCAACCGGCAGAGCCAGGACGTGCTCGACTACGCCACCGCCGAGGGCATCGCCTTCATCCCGTGGTTCCCGATCGCCACCGGTGACCTGGCCGCCCCCGACAGCCCGGTCGCCGACATCGCCCGCGAGCTGGACGCCACGCCGTCCCAGGTGGCGCTGGCCTGGCTGCTGCAGAAGTCGCCGGTCATCCTGCCGATCCCGGGCACCAAGTCCGTCGACCACCTGACGGAGAACCTGGGTGCCGCCGGCGTCCGCCTCTCCGCCGAGGACATGGCCCGGCTGGACGCCCTGGCCTGATCCGGGGAGGCACGTGCGCGAACCATGCGCACTCGTGGTCATCGACCGCTGATCACCACGAGTGCGCATGGTTCGCGTGCCCCGGCGGCCCACGGCGGGTGGGCTCCGCCACGTGCCAGCATGTCCCCATGGACGCCGAGGACTTCCGTCAGATCAAGGACGCCGTTCGTCAGCTCGTGCGCGAGGGCGTCGTGCCCCTCGAGGAGCAGATCGAGGACGAGGACCGCATCCCCGACGAGCTGCGCGCCCGGATCGCCGAGATGGGTCTGTTCGGCTACGCGCTGCCCGAGGAGTACGGCGGCCTGGGCGTCACCATGAGCGAGGACGTCGAGCTGGCGATCGAATTCGGCTACACCACGCCGGCGTTCCGCTCGCTGTTCGGCACCAACAACGGCATCTCCGGCCAGGTGATCGCCCGCTTCGGCGACGAGGCGCAGAAGAAGAAGTACCTGCCCGGGCTCTCGGCCGGCGAGCTCATCGGCTCCTTCGCCCTGACCGAGGCCGAGGCGGGCTCGGACCCGTCGACGTTGCGCACCTCGGCCCGCCGCGACGGCGACTCGTGGGTCATCAACGGCAGCAAGCGCTACATCACCAACGCGCCGCTGGCCGACCTCTTCGTCGTGTTCGCCCGGACCAACCCGGAGGAGAAAGGCGGCCGTGGCATCTCCAGCTTCGTCGTCGAGACCTCCACGCCGGGGGTCACCGTCGGCCCCAAGGACAAGAAGATGGGGCAGTCCGGCGCCTGGACCGCCGAGGTCTTCTTCGACGACGTGCGGGTGCCCGCCGAGGCGCTGATCGGCGAGGAGGGGCGCGGCTACGCCAAGGCGCTCACGGTGCTCTCCCGCGGCCGGCTGCACATCGCCGCGCTCTGCGTCGGCATGGCCCAGCGGGTGCTCGACGAGTCGGTAACCTACGCCGCCACGGCCAAGCAGGGCGGGGCGCCGATCGGCCGCTTCCAGCTGGTGCAGGCGATGCTCGCCGACATGCACGCCGAGCTGCTGGCCGCCCGCAGCATGGTCCGCGACGTCGCCGCCCGCTACGACACCGGCGAGGACACCTCGGTCGGCCCGTCGTCGGCGAAGCTGTTCTGCACCGAGATGGTCGGCCGCGCCGTCGACAAGGCCGTCCAGGTGCACGGCGGCCTGGGGTACCTGCGGACGACGCCGGTCGAGCGCTTCTACCGCGACGCCCGGCTCTACCGGCTCTACGAGGGCACGAGCGAGGTGCAGCGGGTGATCATCGGCGGTGCGCTGCTGCGCGAGGCCGGCATGCCTCGTGGCTGACGAGCTGTCGGCCGAGGAGAGGCACATCCGCCGGGACGCCGTCGCCGAGCTCGGGCAGGCGCTGCGCGAGCTGGTCGACGCCGCCGTCCGCACCGAGGTGCCGTCGGACCGGCTCGGCGACGCGACCCGGGCGGCCCGCGAGCTCACCGCGCTGCTGTCGGAGGAGCTGCGCGAGGTGCACGAGATCGCGACCGTGGACGACCCGGCGACCGGCGAGCGCTGGTACAGCCCGGTCTACGGCCCCGGCAGTCCGGTGGCGCCGCCCATGGTCGTCGAGGACCTGCCGGAGGAGCGTCGCTGCGTCGGCCGGGTGACGGTCGGCAAGCAGCACGAGGGCCCGCCCGGGCTGGTGCACGGCGGCGTCGTCGCCACCCTGCTCGACCACGTGCTCGCCCGGTCCGCGCGGGCGGCGGGTCACGGCGGGCTGACCGCCTCGCTGGCCGTCACGTACCGCCGCCCGGCGCACCTCGGCGTGCCGCTCGTCGTCACCGGCGAACTGGTCTCGGTCGAGGGCCGGCGGGCCACCGCCACCGCCCGCGTGGTGGCCGAGGACACCCCGGAGGTCACGCTGGCCGAGGGCGAGGCGACGCTGGTCGCCCTGCGCGCCGACCGCGCGTCGGAGGTGTTCGCCCGCACCGGGCGCGACGTGGGGGCCTGGACCAGCCGCGGCTGACCCGTGGTCAGTCGCGCGGCCCCGGGACGTTCGCCGGGTCGCCGGCCGGGTCGAGCTCGGGACCGGAGGCCGGCCGCAGCAGCGGGCCGGGGGCGCCGGTGCCGGCACCGAGCGCGGCGACGAACTGGCGCAGCACGTCGTCGCTGCGGTGGGCGGGCGTCCAGTCCAGCAGCGTGCGGGCGCGGGTGGTGTCCATGGCCGGCAGCGACGTGCCCATGTCCAGCCAGCCCGGCTCGGTGGGCACCAGGTGCGCGGCGAAGGCGGCCGCGAGCGGCACGCGCAGCGCGATCGCGGGCACCGGGATCCGGCGGGTGCCCAGCGCCTCGGCGATACCGGCGGCGTCGAGCAGCGGCTCGGCGGCGATGTTGAACGGCCCGGGGACCTGCCGGTCGACGATGCGGACCAGGGCGTCGGCGACGTCGAAGGCGTGCACGAAGGACACCGCCACGGTCGGCAGCGGCAGGGGCAGCAACCGGGCCAGCGCGCCGGGGATCTGCCGGGCGGCGGCGAACAGCAGCGGGCCCAGGAAGTAGCGGCCGATCTCGCTGCCCGCCTCCGGCTGGAGCACCAGCGTGGGCCGCACGACCGACAGCACCGTGGACGTGCGGTGCGCGAGGACCTGGCGCACGACGCGCTCGGCCTCGCTCTTGTCCCGGCTGTACTGGGCGCTCGGGACCCCGGTGGTCGGCCAGTCCTCGCTCACCCGACGGCCGACGGCGCCCGCCGCATACGCGCCGATCGAGGACATGTGCACGAACTGCCCCACCCCGGCGGCACTGGCGGCCCGGGCGACCCGCCAGGAGCCGTCGACGTTCACCTCGTGCAGAAGGTCGGGCTTGCGTCCGGGCTGCAGCGCCCAGGCGAGGTGGATGACGACGTCCGCACCGTCCACGAACTCCGCCAGGACGCTGCCGTCCGCGGGGTCGGCCAGGTCGGCGGAGAACCACCGGACGCCGTCGTAGGGCGCCACCTGCGGCGGCACCCGGCGGGCCAGCCCGCGCACCTCCGCGACGCCGCTGTCCGGCGCGGTGAGCCGGCGCAGCAGCGCCGTCCCGACGTTGCCGCTCGCGCCGGTGACGGCGACGGTCGCGCCCTGCAGGTGCCCGGGGGTGAAGTCAGCCATGGCCTGCCGCTACCCGGGCGGCCGGGCACCAACCGGCCGGCGGTCACTCCGGCCCGAGCCGCGCCTCGTCCGGTCGCGCGGGGCCGCCGTCCTTGAGCTCGACGAACAGCGCATGGCTCGCGGTGTCGCCGATGTTCTCGCCGGAGTGCCGCTGTGCCGGGAGCCAGCGGGCCAGACCGGTCGGGAGGTCGACGTCGCGGTACGCGTCGCCGGCGTGCAGCCGGCGGCGGAAGGAGCTCAGCGTGACCATGACGCTGTCCGGATGCTCGTGCTCGGTGGTGCGGTCACCGGGCGCGTCCGTGTACTCGAGCACCCGCACGCGCTCGTTCTCGAAGACCACCCGGTAGTGATCCGGATTGGTCATCACGGGATCCAGGGTCATGCGCGGACTGTCCTCCGGCCGGTGCCTCCCGGCCAGGGGCGCCGGCGTCCCGTCCGGCGCGCAGACCGAGGGACACCACGGCCAGCAGCAGCATGCTGCCGGCACCCGCGAGCAGTCCCGCGGGCAGCCCGGCCCCCTCGGCCAGGCGGGGGAGCAGCAGGTTGCCGACCAGCCCGCCGAGCATCAGCGCCAGCGACTTCGCCGAGAGGGTGGTCGACCGCTGCGACGCCGTCGTCCGGTCGTGCAGCAACTGCTGGCGCAGCGGCCACGCGGCGCCGTTGAGCAGGTAGAAGGTCACGTAGGCGACGGCGGCCGCGACGACGGCCGGGGCGAGGGCGAACCCCGCGATCGCGAGCGCCCCCAGCACCGACGTCACCGCGCTGGAGACGACCACGGAGCCGCGCGTCGCCCGGCCGAGCGCCGGGGCGAGCAGCGAGCCCACCGCCGCCGCGGCGAAGGAGACCGCGGTGACGATGCCGAAGGCCGCCGACCCCGCCTCGGGCGAGCCGGCCAGGTCGGCGAGGTGCAGGGGGCCGAGCAGCTCCAGCGCGGTGAGCACCAGCCCGACCAGGAAGGAGACGACCAGCAGCAGGCGCAGCAGCGGGTCGGTGAGCACCAGCCGCACCGTCGCGCGGATCACCACGGGCACCTCGCGCACGCCGCTGTGCAGCGCCGCGGCTCCCGACGCCGTCGGCGTCCGGACGGGGACGACGAGCAGCAGCACGGCGACGACGTGCACGACGCCGCAGCCGGCGGCGAGGAACAGCGGGAGCGCCAGCGCCGCGGCACCGCTGCGGTCCACGAGCAGGGGCAGCACGCCACCGACCACCGCGCCGACCGCCAGGCCGGCGGCGTCGGCGGCCGCCGCCCGGGAGAGCCCCGGGGTGAGGTCGCTGCCCGGCTCGGTCCGGTGGACCGTGTCCACGTACCAGGATTCGAGCGGGCCGGAGTCCAGGGCCCGCGCGACGCCCTTGAGCGTCCAGGCGGCGACGAACCAGACCAGGCTGTCCGCGAGGGCCATGGTGAGCAGCCCGGCGATCGTGAAGGCGCCGGAGAGCACCAGGACCGGGCGGTGCCCGATGGCGTCGGCCAGGCCGCCGGTCGGCAGCTCCAGCAAGAGGGCGACGGCGCCGTACACGGCGACGGTCACCCCGATGTCGGCGGGGGACAGCCCGCGCTCGGTGGCCAGCAGCACCGAGACGGGGACGGCGACCCCGACGGGCAGCCAGCGCAGCACCGTGAGGCCGACGAAGCGCCGTCGCGCCGCCTCCGGGCTCAGGACGCCGGTCACAGCGGGTAGCTCCGCAGCGGGAAGAGGTCGAGGAGCACGTGGACGAGCGGCTGGCCGTCCTCCTCGTGCTCGTCACGCCAGCGCTGGACCACGTCGTTGAGCTCGCCGATCAGCTCCCGGGCCCGCGCCGGGGACAGGCGCAGCGCCCAGTCGTTGAGCGAGGCGGCGGCGCGCCACTCCTCGTCGGTGGACTCCCGCTCCGCAGCGAACGCGGCGAGCATCCGGCGCTGGTGGGCGACGATCCGGTCGGTGAGCTCGTCGACCACCTCCCGGCCGCCGGGCTGGTCGAGCAGCTCGTCGGTGTCCCACCGGGTGCTGCGGTGCATCGCCCGCCACCACCGCTCGCGGCCGGTGCCCTCCCCGGGAAGCTCCTCGACGAAGCCGAAGCCCGCGAGCTGGCGGAGGTGGTAGCTCGTCGCCCCGCTGCTCTCGCCGAGCCGCTCGGCCAGCCGGCTCGCCGTGGACGGCCCGTCGCTGCGCAGGGCGCCGAGCAGGCTCATGCGCAGCGGGTGGGCGAGCGCCCGCAGCGCCCGGAGGTCGCGGACGTCGATGGCCTCGCCGGGAGGCGGCGCACCGGTCATGACGCCGACGATAAATTGCAAAGGTTTCTTTGCAAAGGGACCTTTGCACGTGCCGGTGCGGGCGAGTGCGGAGTTGCGGTCGCCGACACGCGCCGACACGCCGCACAGGGCGACCGCAACCCCGCACTCGGCGACGGGGGCAGCGGGGCGGGGAGGCAGGCGGGGGAGGGCAGGCGGGGCGGGCGGGGGCGGGTGTCAGCGGGCGGCGGTGCCCACCGGAGTCGCGACGTCGTCCTCGAGCGCCCGGCCGCGCCGCTCGGGGAGGCCCCACGTGGCCAGCGCGCCGAGGGCGAAGAAGGCGGCGAACGTGCCGAACACCAGCCCGGTGCCGCCGGCGTCGACCAGGGGCGGCACGCACAGCGGCGCGGCGATCGAGGCGAGCCGGCCGAACCCGGCGGCCGAGCCGGCGCCGGTCGCGCGCAGCGCCGTCGGGTAGGTCTCCGGCGTGACGGCGTAGAGCGCACCCCAGGCGCCGAGGTTGAAGAAGGACAGCACCATGCCGGTGACCAGGACGGCGGTGTCGCCGTCCGCGGAGGCGAACAGCACCGCCCCGACGGCCGAGCCGACCAGGAACGTGGCGAGCGTCGGGCGGCGGCCCCACTTCTCGATGAGCACCGCCGCGGCGGCGTACCCGGGCAGCTGGGCGAGCGTGATGATCAGCGTGTACTGGAAGGACTTGACCAGCGAGAAGCCGTCGTCGAACAGCAGCGTGGGCAGCCAGATGAAGGCGCCGTAGTACGAGAAGTTGATGCTGAACCACACCGTCCAGAGCGCGGCGGTGCGGGCGCGGGTGCCCGGTGCCCAGACGGCCGCGAGCCCCGGTGCCGGGCCGGTGGCGGGCGGGGCGTCGGGGGAGGGGACGGGCTCGACGCCGGCCGCCTCCTCGAAGCGGCGCACGGTCGCCTCGGCGTCCCGGGTGCGGCCGCGCAGCTCCAGGAAGCGCACCGACTCCGGCAGCCCGCGGCGGACGACGACGGCGTAGAGGGCCGGCAGCGCGCCGAGGGCCAGCGCCCACCGCCAGCCGTCGTCGCTGCGGGGTACGACGAAGTAGCCGATCAGGGCCGCGAGGGTCCAGCCGACCGCCCAGAACGCCTCGAGCAGCACGACCACCCGCCCGCGCACGCGGGCCGGGGCGAACTCGCTGACCAGCGTGGAGGCGACCGGCAGCTCGGCGCCCAGGCCCAGCCCGATGAGGAAGCGGAACACCAGCAGCGCGCCCACCGACCACGACAGCGCGGCCGCCCCGGTGGCGAAGCCGAACACCAGGAGGGTCAGCGCGAACACCTGGCGGCGGCCGAACCGGTCGGCCAGCAGCCCGCCGAGGGTCGCGCCCAGCGCCATCCCGGCGAAGCCGATGGAGCCGATCCACGACAGCTCGGTGGAGGTGAGCGCCCACTGGGCCGCGAGCGCCGCCATGACGAAGGAGATGAGGCCGACGTCCATGGCGTCGAGCGCCCAGCCCAGGCCCGAGCCGACGACCAGCCGGCCGTGCTCGCGGGTCCAGGGCAGCCGGTCGAGCCGCTCGGCCCGGGAGGTCGGGGACGTCGTCGCCGTCATGCGGTCAGTCTGCCGAGCACCGCGCCCGGTGGCTCGCGGTGCTCAGGCCGCCGCCGTGCGCACGTGCGCGGTGACCAGCTCGGCCACGCGCTCGGCGGCCAGCTCGGGGATCCAGTGCGGCACCCCGTCGAGGACCTCCAGCCGGTAGTCGCCGGCGCAGAACTGCTCGGTGGTCTCGGTCGCCCTGCGGCCCAGGAAGGTGTCGCCGGTGCTCCACACGTGCAGGGTCGGCACCCGCACCGTCCCGACCGGGTCGCGGCCGGCCAGGGGCAGCGCCCGGTACCAGCCCAGGGCCGCGGACAGCGCGCCCGGCTCCTGCATCCGCCGGACGTAGTGGTCGGCCAGCGCCTCGTCCAGCCCGCCGGAGCGGAGCGTGCGGCGCAGCAGCGCCCCGTTCCCGGCCAGCAGGAGCCGTTCCGGCAGCACCGGCAGCTGGAAGACGCCCACGTAGAAGGAGCGCAGGCCCTGGTCGCTGGTGACCATCGCCTTCGCCATCGCCCCGGGGTGCGGCACCGAGAGGGCGGTGAGCGTCCGGACCCGGTCGGGGTGCCAGGCGCCCAGACCCCAGGCGACGATGCCGCCCCAGTCGTGGCCGACGACGTGCGCGCTCTCCAGCCCGGCGGCGTCGAGCAGGGCCAGCACGTCGCCCACCGTCTCGCGGAGGGTGTAGTGGCTGCGGCCCCGCGGGCGGGCCATGGGGGAGTAGCCGCGCTGGTCCGGCGCCAGGGTGCGCAGCCCGTGCTGGTGCAGTGCCGGGGCGACCTGGTCCCACGCGGCGGAGTCCTGGGGGAAGCCGTGCAGCAGGACGACCGGTTCGCCGTCCCGGGGGCCGGCGTCGCGGACGTCGAAGGTGAGGCCGTCGCGGCGGAAGCTGTCCATCCGACGACTGTGCCCCGGGACGGCCGGCCCCGCAGCCGGTGCCCGGTCACGGGAGGGCGGCGGCGCGCGGGGCCGAGGTCGGGGACGATGGGGCGGTGACCTCCCCTCCCGCCGAGCTCATCGTGCTGGTCGACGACGACGGCCGCGCCGTCGGCACCCTGCCCAAGCCGCTGGTGCACCACGGGGAGACGCCGCTGCACCGGGCCTTCTCCGCGTACCTGTTCGACGACGACGGCCGGCTGCTGGTCACCCGGCGGGCCGAGGGCAAGCAGACCTTCCCGGGCATGTGGACCAACACCGTGTGCGGGCACCCCGGGCCGGACGAGGACGACGGCGCCGCGATCGCCCGCCGGGCCGCCTTCGAGCTGGGCCTCCAGGTGAGCGAGCTGCGCCCGGCGCTGCCCGGCTACCGCTACCGGGCGGAGTTCCGCGGCGTCGTAGAGAACGAGATCTGCCCCGTCTACCTGGGCCGCTACGCCGGCACGCCCGCCCCCGACCCGACCGAGGTGGGGGCGTGGGAGGTGCTCGACTGGGCCGCGTTCCGGCGCCGGCAGGAGACCGAGGGCGACGCCTGGTCACCGTGGTGCCGCGAGCAGGCACGGCTGATCGAGGACGCCGGGCTGGTGCCCACCGCCTGACCGCGGGTAGTGGCTGCGGGACCCTCGGTGAGGGGCCGTCGTCACCCAGCGCAGCCCCGCGGATGCGCTCCGAACGGCTGCGGCGCGTCGTCGTCCGCCTGCACGGGGGAGCCGCGGTGCCCTGCCTAGCGTCGCCGGCATGGACCGACGACGGTTCCTGCTGACCCTCGCCGCAGGACTGGCCGTGGCCGCCACCGGGCGGGGTGCGGTCACGGGCACGCGCGCCGGGCAGGACGTGCCGCTCGCCGCGCCGACCACGACGTCGCCGGCCGCCGCGGTCGCCGACGTGCCGCGCACCCTCCTCCCGCCGACCGGCGTGGTCACCGAGCTCCCGGGCGCGGGGAACGGGCTGGCGCTGACGATTGACGACGGCACCAGCAGCGAGGTGGTCGCCGCCTTCGCCGCCTTCGCGAAGGACGCCGACGTCCGGCTCACCCTCTTCCCCAACGGCTGCTACCGGTCGTGGGAGGAGAACGCCGCCGTCCTCCGGCCGCTGGTCGACTCCGGGCAGGTCGCGCTCGGCAACCACACCTGGTCCCACCCCGACATCACCACGCTCGGTGACGCCGAGGCCGCCGAGGAGATCGCCCGCAACCGCGACTTCATCACGGACACGTTCGGCGTCGACACCCCGTTCTTCCGGCCGCCCTTCGGGTCCCACGACGAGCGCACCGACCGGATCGCCGCCGACCTGGGCCACCCGACCATCGCGATGTGGAACGGCACGCTCGGCGACTCCCGGGTGCTCACCGGGGCCGAGCTGGTCGGCTACGCCCGGGAGTGGTTCCTGCCGCAGGCCATCGTCGTGGGCCACGCCAACCAGCGCACGGTCACCACGGTGTACGGCGAGCTGCTGGAGCTGATCCAGGAGCGCCGGCTCCGCACGGTGACGATGGCCGACGTCTGGGCCGCGCCGCGCCCCCCGTTCCAGGGCGTGTCCGCCAGCGGCTCCGTCGGCGGCTGATCCCGGGCTGCGACCGCGCGCGTTCTCCGCGAGGCTGTCGGGAAGCACCGACGGCGGGACTGGAGGAACGATGCAGGAGTCGCTCAAGGGGCGCGTCGCACTGGTCACCGGCGCCGCCAGCGGGCTCGGTCGCGCGACGGCGCTGGCGCTGGCCGAGGCCGGGGCGCACGTGGCGATCGCGGACATCGACGCCGCCGGAAGCGAGCACACCCGGGGCCTGGTGGCCGACGGCGGCGGCAGCGCCGAGGTCCTCGCCCTGGACGTCACCGACGACGAGAGCCGGCGCAGCGTCGTCGGTGGCCTCTTCGACAGCCACGGCGACAGCTTCGACATCCTGGTGAACGTCGCCGGCATCGACCGGCCGGGCTACGTGACCGACATCGACCTCGCCGACTTCCGGCGCGTGCAGGCGGTGAACTTCGAGGGTCCGATCTTCCTGACCAGCGAGTTCACCAAGCGGGTCCAGCACCTGCCGGAGGGCCGCACCGCCGACGTCGTGCACATCGTGTCGCTCTCGGCCATCACGTCGGGCAGCGGCGCCATCGCCTACAACGGGTCCAAGGCCGGCTTCCTCAACGCCACGCGGTGCATCCAGCGCGAGCTGCGGGAGAAGGCGACGCGGGCCGACGACGGCACCGAGCGGCCGTTCCCCTGCCGCGTGCAGTCGGTCATCCCGGCGGCCATGGACACCCCGATGATGGAGCAGTGGGGCATCCCGTCCCACCTGATGATGCCGCCGGCCGCGGTGGCGGAGATGGTGCGCACGCTGGTGCTGCTGCATCCGTCGGCGTTCGTGCCGGAGATGCAGATCGTGCCCCGGCTCGAGCCGAACTTCCCCCGGTGAGGTGGATGGCATGAGCATGGCCGGACCACACGGCAGCGACCCCGACGACTGGACGGCGGCGGGCTCGGACGGCTACGGGCCGGGCGGACGGCTGGGGCCGGGGGATCTCGCCCCCGACGAGGAACGGCTGCTGGCCGCGCTCGAGCGCGATGCCCGCGGTCTCCCCGAGATCCCGGTGCGCGACACCATCCTCGACGTCCGCACCCACCGGGCCGACGTCCCGGGTGACCCCGACGACGGGCTCACCCCGCTGTTCGCGGCGCCCGACCTGGACGACTGACCCTCAGCCGGGGCAGGGACGCAGGCAGACGGCGACCAGCGCGACGTCGTCCTCGGCGCCGTCGGGCAGCAGCCGGGTGAGCAGCGCGTCGCACAGCCCGTCGACGGGCAGGTCCCGGAGCTCGCCCAGCGCCGCGGCGAGCAAGGCGACGCCGTCGTCGAACACCTGGTCGCGGCGCTCGACCAGGCCGTCGGTGTAGAGCAGCACGGTGCTGCCGGGTTCCAGGAGCACCTGCTGCCCGGTGCGCGGCCGGGTCGGGTCGACGCCGAGCAGCAGGCCGGCCCGCGGCGCGTCCAGCGGCCGGACCGAGCCGTCGGGGGAGCGCAGCAGCGGAGGGAGGTGACCGGCGCTGGCCCAGTGCAGCAGCCGGCCGCCGCCGTCGTCCTCGGGCCGCTCGAGCCGGCCGACCAGCACGGTGGCCAGCGCACCGAGCCCGAGCCCGTCGATCGCGAGGTCGAGCCGGGTGAGGATCGTGGCCGGGTCACTGCTGCCCGAGAAGGCGATGCCGCGGAGCAGCCCGCGCAGCTGGCCCATGGTGGCCGCCGAGTGGCTGTCGTGGCCGGCGACGTCACCGATGACGAGGAGCGTCGAGCCGTTGGGCAGGTCGAACACGTCGTACCAGTCGCCACCCACCTGCGCCTCCCGCGCGGCGGGGACGTAGCGCACGGCGAGCTCGGAGCCCTCGGGCTGCACCGGCTCGGTGAGCAGGCTGCGCTGCAGGGTCTCCGCGGCCCGCACGACGCTGCGCGACCGGGCGTAGAGCGCCTCCAGCAGGTGGGTGCGGAGCTCGGCGGCCTCGGCGACCTCCTCCGCCGTCCACGGCTGCGAGCGGCCGCGGACGACCTCCCGCCACCGCTCGAAGGACTTCCGGGGGCTCAGCCGGACCTCGTCGCCCTCGCGCTCGGCGATCGCCTTGTTGTGCGGATCGCCGCCCCAGTCGACGTGCTGCACGGCCTCGCCCCGCAGCCACAGCAGGTACTGGCCGTCGGGCAGCGGCAGGACGAGCGCGCCGCAGGCGACGTCCTGGGGCGCATCGAGGGAGGGCGCGTCCCGCTGCAGCGAGTCGGTGGCGACGACGTCGTCGCCGGTGCCGGCCGCCCACGCGGCGATGGCGTCGGCGACCTCTCCCGGGACGCCGGCCCCGCCGGTTCCGGTCACGCCCTGGAGCCGGAGGACGACGCCGTCGGCGGGCAGCAGGTCGAGCACGCCGGGGGAGCCGAGCAGCGCATCGGTGAGCCGGCGGTCCTCGTCCCGCGCGGCCGCGGTCAGCGCGGTGAGGGTCGCCCGGACCCGCAGCGCCCGGCGCACCTCGTCCTCCTGGGCCCGGTCGACCAGGCGCAGCGACAGCGTCGAGCCGAGGAACTCCGCCGCCGCGCGGGTGGCGTACGGCGGGGCGTGCGGGCCGCTGTAGTGGTGGCAGGCGATGAGCCCCCACAGCTTGCCGTCGCGCAGCAGCGAGATCGACATGGAGGCGCGGACCCCCATGTTGCCGAGGTACTCGATGTGGATCGGCGAGACACTGCGCAGCGTGGAGTACGTCATGTCCAGCGGGCGACCGCTGGCCGGGTGGTCGGCCGGCCGGACCGGCGAGGGCTCGTAGGCCACGTCGGAGATCAGCCGGATCCAGTTCTTCTCGTACAGGGCCCGCGCCTGGGCGGGGATGTCCGAGGCCGGGAAGTGCTGGCCCAGGAACGAGTTGAGCTCGTCGATCTTGCTCTCGGCGACGACCTCGCCGTTGTAGTCGGCGTCGTAGCGGTAGACCATCACCCGGTCGAAGCCGGTGAGCTCGCGGACCGCCCGGGCGGTGATGTCGTAGAGCTCCTGCAGCGTGGCGGCGCGGTTGAGCTCGGCCACCGTGCCGCGCACGGCCTGGTAGGTGTTCGGGAAGGAGAAGGGCCGCGGACCGCGGGCGGGCTCCAGCTCCACCACGAGGCTCGTCGTGGGCGTTCCCCCGGTCGCCCCGCCGCGGCCGGCCGCCCGGTGGCCCTCGACGACGGCCCGGTGCAGCACGGCGTCCACCGGCTCGGGTGACCCGTTGACGTCGAGGATCAGCTCGACGGGGTTGCGTTCGCGCAGGTCGCCGAACGCGCTCGCGGAGCGGATCACCGCGTCCGCGGCGGCCACGCCGAGGACGTCGGTCAGCGGGCGGCCCAGCGACTGCTGCCAGGACACCCCGGTCAGCTCCTCGAGGTTCTCCGACGCCTGCTCGACCACGTGGTCGGGGTCGCTCACCACGAGCAGCACGCCCCGGGGCTGGATGCTGCCGGGCACGTGGATGGGCTCGCGCGCGCAGTTGTCGAGGTCGATCGGAGCGCCCGGCGCGACGAAGTCGATCTCCGCGGCGTCGGTCATGCCGGCACGCCGGGCACCGCGGCCGGCCGGCACCAGCCGGCCAGGGCGGCGAAGGTCGTGCGCGCCGAGGCGAGCACGACCGCGGCGTCCCCGCCCGCGGAGATGCGGGCGCGGGTGGTCCGGCGGAACGCCGCCCACATGGCACCGGTCTCGCTGCCGTAGGGGGAGAAAGAGCGCACGGTGACCCCGGCCAGCTCGGGCAGGGCGGCCAGGTGCCGGTCGATGAAGACACCGCCGAGGGTCGAGCCCTCCAGCACGTACAGCCGGCCCAGCGCCTCGTCGGTGTCCCGGACGGCGGGGAGCAGCGGGGCGGCGTCGGACGGCGGCGCGCCCAGCCCCCGGAGGTCGGTGGCGAAGAGGCGCGCGCGGCGGCGACGCGCCCAGTCCACGCCCGCGGCGTCCGCCGGGTAGCGACCGGCCCAGTCGTCCAGGCCGGCCTCGGCGGCGCGCCAGAAACCGTGCATCGCGTCCAGCACCCGGGCGAGGCGGTGCCGGGTCAGCGCTGGGTCGAGCAGGTCGAGGGTGCGCTCGACGTCCTCGTGCTCGGCGGCGGTGCCCGTCCGGAGCAGGCGCAGCACATCGTTGTCGGCGCCGCGCTCGTTCCGGAGCGCAGCAGCCTGGTCACCGGCAGCCATCGCGGTCGATCGTAGGCGACCGGGTGGCAGCCCGCGGATCGGCGCCCGGGAGGGGCGGACGCGCCGGCCGGGTCCGCGCCCCTGGCCCCGGCCGGGCGGAGTCCCTAGCGTTCCGGGTGCCCGCGCAGGCACCCGGGAGGGGGGTCCGTTGCTGCAGCAGGCCCTGATCGCCGCATCCCGCCGGCCGGGGCTGCGCCGGGCCCTCGTCGGCACCCCGGCCACCCGGCGGGTGGTCGACCGGTTCGTCGCCGGCGAGACGCTCGACGACGCGCTGGTCGTGCTGCACCGGCTCGCCGCCGACGGCATCGCGGTCGCCCTCGACCACCTCGGCGAGGACGTGACCGACCGGGCCGAGGCCGTCCGCAGCCGCGACGCCTGCCTGCGCGCGCTCGAGGCGCTGGCTCCGCTCCGCCTGGGTGGGGCGGCGGAGCTGTCGGTGAAGCTCTCCGCCTTCGGTCAGGGGCTCCCCGGCGGCCACGACGTCGCCCTCGGGCTGGTGCGGCCGGTGGCCGACGCGGCGTCGGCCCTCGGCACGACCGTCACCCTCGACATGGAGGAGTCGGGCACCGTCGACTCGACCCTCGCGGTGCTCGCCGAGCTGCGGCGGGAGCACCCGGGCACCGGCGCGGTGCTGCAGGCCATGCTCCGGCGCAGCGAGGACGACGCCGTGGCGCTGGCGACGCCCGGATCGCGGGTCCGGCTGGTCAAGGGCGCGTACGACGAACCGGCGGCCGTCGCGCACCGGCGCAGGAGGGACGTCACGGCCGCCTACGCGCGCTGCCTGCGCGTGCTCATGGCCGGCCCCGGCCACCCGATGGTCGGCTCGCACGACCCCGCGATGGTGGCGCTGGCGCACGAGCTGGCCGCCCAGCACTCCCGCCGCGCGGACTCCTGGGAGGTGCAGATGCTCTACGGCATCCGGCCCGACGAGCAGCGCCGGCTGGCCGCCGCGGGCACCACCGTCCGGGCCTACGTGCCCTACGGCGCCGACTGGTACGGCTACTTCGTGCGCCGGCTGGCCGAGCGTCCGGCCAACGTCGGCTTCTTCCTCCGCTCGCTGATCACCTGGTCCTGAGAGGTGCCGCCATGGACGCCATCACCCGCGTGCCCGAGCCGCGCAACGAGCCGGTCCTCGACCACGCACCCGGATCCGTCGAGCGGGCGGCGCTGGAACGCCGGCTGGCCGAGCTGGCCGCGACGCCGGTCGAGCTGCCCCTGACCGTGGGCGGGCGGCAGCGGATGGCCGGCGGTGACCGGTTCGACGTCGTGCAGCCGCACCGGCACGCCGCCGTCCTCGGCACCTCGGCCCAGGCGACCCACGCCGACGCCGAGGAGGCGGTCCGCTGCGCGCGGGAGACCGCGCCCGCGTGGCAGGAGCTGCCCTTCGACGACCGCGCCGCGGTGTTCCTCAAGGCCGCCGACCTGCTCGCCGGCCCGTGGCGGCAGACGCTGAACGCCGCCACCATGCTCGGGCAGAGCAAGACCGCCTACCAGGCCGAGATCGACGCCGCCTGCGAGCTGGTGGACTTCTGGCGCTGGAACGTGCACTTCGCCCGGCAGGTGCTGGCCGAGCAGCCGGTCTCCTCGCCGGGCGTGTGGAACCGGGTCGACCACCGGCCGCTCGAGGGCTTCGTCTACGCGATCACGCCGTTCAACTTCACCGCGATCGCCGGCAACCTGCCCACCGCGCCGGCGCTCATGGGCAACACGGTGGTCTGGAAGCCGTCGCCGACGCAGCAGTTCGCGGCGCACTTCGTGCTGCGCCTGCTCGAGGCGGCGGGGCTGCCCGACGGGGTGATCAACATGGTGACCGGCGACGGTGCCGCCGTGTCCGACGTCGCGCTGGCCGACCGCGACCTGGCCGGCATCCACTTCACCGGGTCCACCGCGACGTTCCAGCACCTGTGGCGGACGGTCGGCGAGAACATCGCCGGCTACCGGGCCTATCCGCGGATCGTCGGCGAGACCGGCGGCAAGGACTTCGTCGTCGCGCACCCCTCGGCCGACCCCGACGTGCTGCGGACCGCGCTGGTGCGGGGCGCCTTCGAGTACCAGGGGCAGAAGTGCTCGGCGGCGTCGCGGGCCTACGTGCCGCGTTCGGTGTGGGCGCGGCTGCGGGACGAGCTGGTCGGCGTCACCGAGTCGCTGCCGATGGGCGACGTCACCGACCTGTCGAACTTCCTGGGTGCGGTCATCGACCGGAGGGCGTTCTCCCGGCTGGCCGGCCTGCTCGACCGCATCCGGGACGACGACGCGCTGACCGTGATCGCCGGTGGCACCGCCGACGACAGCGAGGGCTTCTTCGTGCGGCCGACGATCGTCGAGGGCACCGATCCGGGCCACGACGTCTTCACCACGGAGTACTTCGGGCCGGTGCTCGCCGTGCACGTGTACGACGACGCCGGCTACGACGCGGTGCTGGCGCAGCTGGAATCGGTCGCCCCCTACGCGCTCACCGGCTCGGTCATCGCGCAGGACCGCACGGCGATCGCGCTCGCGCAGCGGGTGCTGCGCCACGCCGCGGGCAACTTCTACGTCAACGACAAGCCCACCGGCGCCGTCGTCGGGCAGCAGCCGTTCGGCGGGGGCCGGGCGTCGGGCACGAACGACAAGGCCGGCGCCGCGCAGAACCTGCTGCGCTGGACGAGCACCCGGTCGATCAAGGAGACGTTCGTCCCGGCGACCGACCACCGCTACCCACACATGCGCTAGGCCGCTGGGATCAGGTCACCTGATCCCAGCGCGTCCTACCCGGCGGTGGACGGTGAGGGAGGACGCGCTGCGGTGAGGGAGGACGCGTCGTCCGTCAGCGAGCCGGCCAGTGGACGAGGCCGTCGGCACCGACCACGGCACCCTCGGAGGGACGGTGCGGCGCCCGGCGGCCGTCGGGCATCAGGTGGGTCACCGGCACGTCCCGGCCCAGGACGGCGACGTCCGCGATGAGCCGCCGGTGACAGCGCCACCACACGCTCTCGCTGCACATCACGGCCACCGTGGCCGTCGCGGCGGCGGCCAGCAGCTCGTCGAGGGCGGCGGCGAACTCCGGCGTCCGGGTGTGCGCCGCGTAGGCCGCGAACTGGCGCACGGTCCACCAGCCGTCCTTGACCGGGGCGTCCGCCGGGAGGCTGCGGCGGCCACCGAGCCGGGCGTCCCAGCGGTAGCCGATGCCCAGCGGTGGCAGCCACTCCTCGAGCGCCTCCCGGCGGACGTCGGGGTTGCTCCGGCTGCCGGGGAAGCGACGGACGTCGACCAGCAGGCCCAGCCCGGCGTCGACCAGGGCGGCGCCGAGCGCCAAGCGGTCGCGCGGGCCGTGGCCCACCGTGAGCAGCGGCACCGCTCCTGCCTACCGCACCCACCCGGCGCCGTCGTCCGGGAGGAGCGGAGTCCTCTGAGATCCTCTGCAGGTGAGCGAGGCAGGAACGCAGGTGCGGACGTCGCTGTGGCGGTCGCGGGGGATGCAGGCCCTGATCGGGGTGACGTTCCTGGGGTTCGCCAGCTACTGCCTGACCCTCGCCTCGCTGCCCGTGTACGCCGTCCGGGGCGGGGCCGACGAGAGCACCGCCGGGGTGGTCACCGCGGTGTTCCTGGTCTGCACGATCGCCGTGCAGGCGACCGTCCCGGCGCTCACCGCCCGGTTCGGGGTCGGCCCGGTGCTCGCGGTGGGGCTCGCGGCCATGGGGATCCCGTCGCCGCTGTACGCGCTCGACGACGGCGTGGCCTGGATCAGCGCGCTGTCCGCCGTCCGGGGCGCGGGCTTCGCCGTGCTGACCGTGCTCGGTGCCACGCTGTCGGCGCAGGTCGCCCCGCCCGAGCGGCGCGGGGAGTCCATCGGGCTGTACGGCCTGGCCATCGCCGTCCCCAACCTGGTCGCGGTGCCCGGCGGGGTGGCGCTGGTGCTGGGCGACTCGGTGGCGGCGCTGTCCTGGCTGGGGGCGTCGCCGCTGCTGGGCATCCCGCTGGTGCCGCTGCTCATGCGTCAGGTGGGGCCGCAGCCCGGGGCCGGGGCGGCCGGCACCAACCGTGCCGCGGTGCTCGCGGCCGTGGCGCCGTCCGCGGTCCTGTTCGTGGTGACCATGGCCGGCGGCGGCGTGGTGACGTTCCTGCCCATCGAGCGGCCGGACGGCGCGCTGGCCACCGCGGCGCTGCTGCTGTTCGGCGCGACCGGCGCGGTGAGCCGCTGGCGCGCGGGGATGCTCGCCGACCGGCTGGGCGTCCGGCTGCTGCTGCCGCTCGCCGTCGTGCTCGTGGCCGTCGGGCTGCTCGCCATCGCCCTCGGGCTGGTAGCCGGCGACGCGTGGGTGCTCGCCGGTGCCGCGGTGTTCGGCACCGGCTTCGGCGCCGTCCAGAACCTGACGCTCCTGACGTCCTTCACCCGTGCCGGCGAGTCCGGGACGACGGCGGCCAGCGCCATGTGGAACGCCTTCTTCGACGCCGGGACGGCCGCCGGTGCCCTGGCGCTCGGCCTGGTGGCCGCGGGCATCGGCCTGGACTGGACCTACGTGGTGGTCGCGGCCGCGCTCGCCGCGCTGCTGCCCGTGGCCGCGGCGGCGGCCCGGCCGAGCCGCTCCCGGGACCTCAGCCCGGGAGCTGCTGCGCGGCGGCGTGCAGCGACCGGATGAAGAGGATCTCCTCACCGGACTTCCGCAGCCAGGCGCGCAGGCCCTCGACGTCGCCGCGGGACCGGTCCCGCAGCTGACCGAGGTTCGTCTGGCGGGTGCTGGCCTGCGCCCGCTGCGCGGTGGGCAGCGCCCGGCCCTCGGCGCGGGCGATCGCCGTGAGCCCGGCGCCCAGGAAGACGAGGTCGCGGACCTCGGTGAGGTCGGCGAGGAGCGCGTCGGCGGCGGGGTCCTCCGCCGTCAGCAGGGTCAGGAAGTCGTCGGCGCGGCGGCGCCCCTCGGCGGCCGGGTCTGCAGCTGTCACCGCACCACTGTCCCCCGGCCGGGGCGGCCGGGGGGCAGGGGGTGTTTTTCAGGCGTCGCGGCGCTGGAAGGCGAACCAGCCCACGACCAGGAGGACGGCGGTCTCGGCGGCGAAGGCGGCGAACCCGGTCCACGGGGCCAGCGCCTCGGGGTTGAAGTTGACCGGGACGGCGACCGAGGAGCCCGCGTTGCCCGGCATGAGCTTCGCGATCCACTCGCCCCACGCGCCGGGCAGCAGGAAGGCCATGTTCCCGAGCACGAAGACCAGCGCCAGCACGACCGACAGGGCCGCGGCGGTGTGCCGCACCAGCAGCCCGACGGCGGCGGCGAAGAGCCCCAGCCCGGCCATGTAGAGACCGCCGCCGAGCATCGCGCGGAGCACGCCGTCGTCGCTCAGGGCCAGGCCCACGCCCTCCCGGTCGAGGAACCAGTTGCCGGCGAAGTACCCGGCGAACGCGGTGACGGTGCCGGCCACGAACAGGGTGCCGGTCAGGACGACGGCCTTCGCCGCGAGGACCCGGCCGCGGCGCGGGGTGGCGGCGAGGGTCGCCCGGATCATCCCGGTGCCGTACTCGCTGGTGACCGCCAGCGTGCCGAGCACGATCGCGGTGATCTGGGCGAACGTCATGCCGAACGTGAGGAAGGAGCCGGGGTCCTCGTCGGCCTCGCCGCTGGCCAGCCACTCGGCGTTGGTCGCGCAGATGAGCGCCGTCATGCCGGCGCCCAGCACGAACAGCATCACGACCGACCACGTCGTGGAGCGGACCGTCCAGAACTTGATCCACTCGGCGCGCAGCGTCGAGCCGAAGCCCGGCCGCGTCCCCGGTACGTTGCGCCGCGGGTCCAGCGTGACGGTGCTGCTGGTGGCGGTGACGGTCATCGGGAGGCTCCTGCCAGCTCGGTCCGGGGGCGGGCGGCGTACTCGACGCTCGAGGCGGTCAGCGTCATGAAGGCGTCCTCGAGCGAGGAGCGCACCAGGGTCAGCTCGTGCAGGTACAGGCCCTTGTCGCCGACCAGCTCGCCCACGGCCGCGGCGTCCAGGCCCTGCACGTGCAGCTCGCCGTCGACAGGGGTGACCTCCGCGCCCGCACCGCGCAGCAGGTCGGCGACCTGCCCGTGCTGCGGCGAGCGGACCAGCACGTAGGAGGCGGCGTGCTCGGCGATGAAGTCGCGCATCGAGCAGTCGGCGAGGATCCGGCCCCGGCCGATGACCACCAGGTGGTCGGCGGTCAGCGCCATCTCCGACATGAGGTGGCTGGAGATGAACACGGTGCGCCCCTCGGCGGCCAGCTGCCGGGCCAGGGTGCGCACCCAGCGGATGCCCTCGGGGTCCAGGCCGTTGACCGGTTCGTCGAGGACGACGACGGGCGGGTCGCCCAGCAGCGCGACCGCGATGCCCAGCCGCTGCCCCATGCCCAGGGAGAAGGCGCCGACGCGGGTGCCGGCGACCGCCGCGAGCCCGACGAGCTCCAGCACCTCGTCCACCCGGCTCGTGCGGATCCGGTTGCTCGCGGCCAGCCAGCGCAGGTGGTCGCGGGCGGAGCGGCCGGGGTGCAGCGCCCTGGCCTCGAGCAGGGCGCCGACCTCGCGGAGCGGGGCGGGGGAGTCCTGGTAGCGGCGGCCGTTGACGGTCACGCTGCCGGCGGTCGGCCGGTCGAGGCCGAGCAGCATGCGCATCGTCGTCGACTTGCCGGCGCCGTTGGGGCCGAGGAAGCCGGTCACCCGGCCGTCGGCGACGGTGAAGGAGACGTCGTCGACGGCGACCGTGCCGCCGTACGTCTTGGTGAGGCCCGAGACGGTGATCATGGCCGCGGGCCCGGGGACGGGATCGGAGGAGTCATGGCCGGAAGCCTCGCGGCGCGGGGGTGCCCGGCACATCGGGGAGCGCCCTGAGCGGACCCTGAACCTCCCCCTACGGGCATGCCCTCGTCATGCGGTGCGGGCGAGGTCCGGGCGGAGCAGCCGGCGCAGCTCCCGGGCGGCGGCCTGACCGGCCCGGTTGGCGCCGATGGTGCTCGCCGACGGGCCGTAGCCGACGAGGTGCAGCAGCGGCTCGCCCGCGACGTGGGTGCCGTCCATCCGGATGCCGCCGCCCGGCGTGCGCAGGTGCAGCGGGGCCAGGTGGCCGACGGCGGCGCGGAAGCCGGTCGCCCAGAGGAGGACGTCGGCGCGGACGGTCGTGCCGTCGTCCCAGGCGACGCCGTCGGGGGTGATGCGGTCGAACATCGGCCGGCGCTGCAGCACGCCGCGGTCGAGGCCGTCGCGCACGTAGGGGGTGGAGGTCAGCAGCCCGGTGACGCCGACGACGCTGCCCGGACGGCGGCCCTCGCGCACCGCCTCCTCGACCAGGGCGACCGCGGCGCGACCGGCGTCGGCGTCGAAGACGTCGTCGCGCCACACCGGCTCCCGGCGGGTGACCCAGGTGGTCGAGGCGACCCGGCTGATCTCGCCCAGCAGCTGGGTGGCCGAGGCGCCGCCGCCCACGACGACGACGTGCCGGCCGTGGAACTCCTCGGCGGTGCGGTAGTCGACGGTGTGCAGCTGCCGCCCGCGGAACCGGTCCTGCCCCGGGTAGCGGGGCACGAACGGGCGGGTCCAGGTGCCGGTCGCGTTGACCACCGCACGTGCGGTCCAGGTCCCGGCGTCGCTCTCGACGCGGAACCGGCCGTCGTCGGTGCGGTGCACGGCGGTGACCCGGACCGGCCGCACCACGGGCAGGTCGAAGTGCCGCTCGTACTCCGCGAAGTAGGCGGGCACGGACTCGACGGCGGGCGCGGCGGGGTCGTCGGGGGTGAAGGCCAGGCCGGGCAGGTCGTGCACCCGGTGGGTGGTGGTCAGGGTGAGCGAAGGCCAGCGGTGCTGCCACGCGCCGCCCGGTGCGTCGTCGGCGTCCAGGACGACGAACCCGGTGCCCGGCGCGAAGCCCTGGCGCAGCAGCCCGTGGGCGGTGGACAGCCCCGCCTGGCCCGCGCCGATGACGACGACGTCGAGCTCGCGGGAGACCTGCACGCCCGGTCAACGACGGGTGGCTCCGGCGCCTTCCCCGAGGTGGGCGGCCCGCAAGACGTGATCGAACCGTGAGCACCGGTTCCGCGAAATGGGTGACCCTGCCCCTAGAGTCCCCCGCATGTGGTCTGGATCACAGCCAGAGGGAGGGTGCCCGTGCTGAGCATCGAGGACGTCCACGTGACCTACGGCGGTGCCGTGCAGGCGGTCCGCGGCGTGTCCATGGAGGTCCCCGACGGCGAGGTCGTCGCCGTCCTCGGGAGCAACGGCGCCGGGAAGACGACGCTGCTGCGGGCCATCTCGGGCACCCTGCGGCTGCACCGCGGGCGGATCGAGTCCGGCGCGATCCGCTTCGACGGCACCGACATCGGCACCCGGGACCCCGCGCAGACCGTCCGCATGGGCCTGGTCCAGGTACCGGAGGGACGGCGGATCTTCGGCCGGCTCACCGTCGAGGAGAACCTGCGCGCCGGGGGCATGGCCAGCCGGGACAAGGCCGCGAAGGCCCGGGCCCAGGACCGCGTCTACGACCTGTTCCCCGTCCTGCGCGAGCGGAGGTCGCAGCGCGGGGCCCTGCTGTCCGGGGGCGAGCAGCAGATGCTCGCCATCGGCCGGGCGCTCATGGCCGAGCCCAAGGTGCTGCTGCTCGACGAGCCCTCCCTCGGGCTGGCGCCGCGGATCATCGGCCAGATCGGCGAGGTCGTCGCCGAGATCAACCGGCAGGGCACGTCGGTGCTGCTGGTGGAGCAGAACGCGACCATGGCGCTCGGCGTCGCCCACCTGGCCTACGTGCTCGACGTCGGCGAGGTGTCGCTGTCGGGGGAGGCCCGGCAGCTGGCGCAGACCGACGAGGTGCAGCGCCTCTACCTCGGCCACGACGGGCACGACGGCGACGCCACCGCCGGTGCCGCACCCCGGCGACGCGCGACGTCGGGCCGGAAGCTCTCGCGGTGGACGGCGTGAGCGCGGCCGCGGACGTCCGCTCGGACGTCCCCCCGGTGCTCGTGGAGGACGTCACCGTCCGCTTCGGCGCCATCACGGCCCTGTCGCAGGTCTCGTTCACGGTCGAGCCCGGCACCATCCACGCGATCATCGGGCCCAACGGCGCCGGCAAGTCGACGATGTTCAACGTCCTGTCCGGCGTCTACAAGGCCGCCGAGGGCCAGGTCCGGTTCGGCGAGCACCGGCTGGACCGGATGCGGCCGTACCAGATCGCCGGCATCGGGGTCGCCCGTTCCTTCCAGAACATCGCGCTGTCGCCGGCTCAGAGCGTGGCCGAGAACCTGATGCTCGGACGCCACCACCTCACCCGCGCCGGGTTCGTCGCCGCGGGCCTCCGGCTCCCGCGGGCCACCCGCGAGGGCCGGGTGCACGGCGGGCGGGTGGCCGAGATCGCCGAGTTCCTGGACCTCGGCGACAAGCTGCACACCCCGGTGGGCGTGCTCTCCTACGGCGACCAGAAGCGGGTCGAGGTCGCCCGGGCCCTGTGCACCGAGCCGCGGCTGCTGCTGCTCGACGAGCCGGTCGCCGGCATGAACGCCGAGGAGACCGACCGCATGGCCGAGGCGGTTCTCGAGATCCGCTCGGCGCTGGGGATCTCGGTGATCCTCGTCGAGCACGACATGGGCATGGTCATGTCCCTGGCCGACCGGGTGACCGTCCTCGACTTCGGCCGCCGCATCGCCGACGGCACCCCGGCCGAGGTGCAGAGCGATCCCGAGGTCATCCGGGCCTACCTCGGCTCCGGCGACGAGATCGACCCCTCCGAGGCCGCCGAGGCCGCCGCCGCTGCCCACCCCTCCGAGACCCCCGGGACGACGTCGTGACCCAGTTCCTGTCGCTGCTCCTGAACGGCATCTCCCTGGGTGCGATCTACGCGCTCATCGCCCTCGGTTTCGTGGTCATCTTCAAGGCCAGCGAGGTCGTCAGCTTCACCCAGGGCTCGCTGCTGCTGCTCGGGGCGTACGCCATCGCCCGGCTGTCCGACCCGCTCGGCTTCTACCTCGCGGCCCTGGTGGGGATCGCGATCACGGCCCTGGCCGCGTTCGTCATCGAGCGGCTGATCATCAACCGGCTGCGCGGTGCGCCGGTCATCAGCCTCGCGATCGTGACCATCGGCGTCGACATCATCCTGCTCACCGAGCTGATCCGGCGGATCGGCTCCGACATCCTCAACGTGCCGCACCCGTGGGGCGGCGACTCGGTGCAGATCGGCGACGTCGGCATCAGCGAGAACCGGCTGATCGCCATCATCGTGGCCGGCCTGCTCATCGCGCTGTTCTTCCTGGCCTTCAAGTTCTCCAGCTGGGGCGTGGCGATGCGCGCGTCGGCCGAGGACGGCGAGACGGCCGCGCTCATGGGCATCCGGCTGGGCCGGGTCTCGGCGCTGGCGTGGGTCGTGGCGGGCATCCTGACCGGCGTCGCGGCGCTGTTCCTCGTCGGCTCGCCGACACCGGGGGTGAGCCCGTCGGCGTACACGGTCGCGCTGCGCGCCTTCCCCGCCGCCATCCTGGGCGGGCTGGACTCCACCGGGGGCGCGCTGGTGGGCGGGCTGCTCATCGGCGTGGCCGAGTCCCTCGCCGCCGGCTACCAGGACGACCTGCTGTTCCTGGGCCGTGGGTTCGGCGACGTCGTCCCGTACATCGTGATGATCGCGGTCCTGCTGGTCCGGCCGTCCGGCCTCTTCGGCACCCGGGAGCTGACCCGTGTCTGAGTCCACCGCCACCGCCACCGCCACCCGGGGTGCGACCCGCAGGGCCGGCCGCACCGCACCGGCTCCCCGCCGGTCGTACCTGCGCCCGCTGCTGCTCGCCGTCGCGCTGCTGGTGCTGCTCGCGCTGCCCCTCTACGTCGAGGAGTTCTGGCTGCGCACCGGCTTCGCCGTGGCCGGGGCGATCGTCGGCGCGATCGGGCTGAACCTGCTGGTCGGGACCACCGGCCAGCTGTCCCTGGCGCACGCGTTCTTCCTCGCCGTCGGCGCCGTCACGTACACGTTCGTGGCGGGCGAGTCCGGCGGCATCGGGCTGGCCGACCTCCGCGGGCTCGGGTGGCCGCCGCTGGTCGGCATGGTCGCCGGGGTCCTGCTGGCCGGTCTCGCGGGGTTGCTGTTCTCCCCGATCGCGGCCCGGCTGCGCGGGATCTACCTCGGCGTCGCATCGCTGGCGCTGGTCTTCATCGGCCAGCACGTGCTCAACAGCTGGACGCAGGTGACCGGCGGGTTCAACGGCCGTTCGACGCCGGAGTTCTCGCTGTTCGGGTTCACGTTCGGCAACACCGACCCCGACCTGTTCGTCCTCGAGGTGCCCTTCCGCGAGGCGGAGCGGCTCTGGTACCTCGGTCTGGCCCTGGCTCTGGCCGCCTACGTGTTCGCGCGCAACCTGCTGCGCAGCCGCCCCGGCCGGGCGCTGGAGACGCTGCGCGACAGCGAGGTCGCGGCCTCGGTGATGGGCGTCAACGTGCAGCGCTACAAGGGCCGCGTCTTCCTCGTCAGCTCGATGTACGCGGGGCTGTCGGGGGTGATGTACGCCCTGTCCATCGGCAGCATCGCGCCGGAGTCGTTCGGGCTGGAGCTGTCGGTCCTCTACCTGGCCATGATCGTGCTGGGCGGGCTGGGCTCCGTGGGCGGCGCCGCCCTCGGCGCGCTCTTCGTCAGCGCGCTGCCGCTGGTCTTCCAGCGGTACGCCGATGCACTCCCGCTGGTCGGGGGAGCCGGTGAGGGAGGCCTGGCCCCGGGCGAGGCGGCCCGCTACCTGTTCGGGCTGGCGATCATCCTCGTCGTCCTCTTCCAGCCGACCGGTCTGGCCGGCCTGGCTGCGCGGTTCCGCCGGAGGGGCCGCGACCCCGGCGGGGGCCCGGCCGACCGGTCCGCATCGGCCACCAGCGACTCCACCACCTCTGTTCCGTCCGACCCACCAGCCCAAGGGAGCACGTCATGAATCTCGGTCCGGTCTCGCGCAGCGCGGCAGCGTTGGCAGCCGTGTTGCTCGCCGCCACCGCGGGGTGCAGCACCAAGGCTCCGGAGTCCAGCGGAGGAGGCGGCGGGGGAGGCGACGCCGCCGATGTCCAGACCGACGTCGGGGTCGAGGGCACGACCATCCAGCTCGGCGTCCTCACCGACCTGACGGGCGTGTTCGCCGCGCTCGGCAAGGACCTCACGAACGCCAACACGCTGTACTGGGAGGACAACCAGGTCTGCGACACCTACGACGTGGAGCTCGACGTCCAGGACACCGGCTACGTGCCGCAGACAGGTGTCCAGCTCTACAGCGGGATGAAGGACAGCATCCTCGCGATGCAGCAGACCATCGGCTCGCCCATCAACACCGCGCTGGCGCCCGAGTACGAGTCCGACCAGATCGTCAACTTCCCCTCGGCCTGGTCCAAGACGCTCACCGAGATCCCCGGCACCGGTGTCGTCGGCGCCACGTACGACGTGGAGATCTCCAACGGCTACGACTACCTGCTCCAGCAGGGCCTGCTGAAGGAGGGGGACACCGTCGGGCACATCTACTTCGAGGGCGAGTACGGAGCCAACGGACTGGCCGGCTCGCAGGCGGTCGCGGAGGCCAAGGGCCTGAACATCGTCGAGGCCCAGATCAAGTCCACCGACACGGACATGAGTGCCCAGGTCACCCAGTTCAAGGCGGCGGGCGTCAAGGCGATCGCCCTGACCGTCGCCCCCGCCCAGACGACGTCGGTGGCGGCGGTGGCGCAGGCCCAGGGGCTGGACGTGCCCATGCTGGGCAACAACCCGGTCTTCGCGCCGGGTCTGCTGGACGGTCCCACGGCGGACTGGCTCAAGACGCACCTCTACGTCGCCTCGCCGGTCTCGTCCTTCGCCGACCACGCCGATCTGCTGGACGCCTACCAGCAGGCCTACCCCGACGTGACGCCCAGCCTGGGCGTGCTCGTGGGCTACGGCATGGCCACCCTGATGAACCAGGTGCTGGACGCCGCGTGCGAGAACGGTGACCTCACCCGCGCCGGCCTGGTGGAGGCGTTCGACGGCCTGGAGGACGTCGACACCGGCGGCCTCGTCGTCCCGATCCGGGGCTTCGAGAACGGCAAGTCGCCCAGCCTGGAGAGCTTCGTCCTCGTGCCGGCCGACGAGCCGGGTGGGGCGAAGGTGGCCCAGGACGCCTTCGAGGGCGAGTTCGCCGCGGACATCGCCGGCTGACGAAGAACACGGCGGCGCCTCCTCCCCTCGGGAGGGGGCGCCGTCGTCGTCTACAGCCGGCCGCTGCGGGCGACCGGCACGAGGCGCAGCGCGAGCGCCGCGGTGAGCGCGGCGGCCACCGCCAGCGGCACGGGTGCGGACGACGCGCGTGCGGCGACGGCCATCGCGAACGGCGCGGCGAAGCCGAGGTAGGCGCAGGCCAGGAACAGCGACGTCAGCGCGCCGAGCCGGGCCGGTGCGGCCAGCCGGGCGGTGAGCGTCAGCCCGGCGGCGAGGCTCAGCCCGCCCCCGGCGCCCAGCAGCGGCGCGGCGACCGCGAGCCAGGCGAGAGCCTCCGTCGTCGCGAAGGCGACGGCGGCGGTGAAGCCGAGCGCGCCCAGACCGGCGCCGACGACGGCGGTCCACGCGAGCAGCCGCCGCTGCAGGCCGGCCACGAGCGTGCCGGCGCCGAGGGTGACCCCGGCCAGGACGCCGGTCACCGCCACCCCGCCGTAGGGCAGGTCCACGAGCAGCGGCACCGCGCTGATGACCGTCGAGGGGAACGCGTAGACGCACACCGCGACCGGCGCCATCACCGTGACCACCAGGAGGCCGTCGCCGCGACGGATCAGCGGGGCGCCGGCCGGGCGGTCGGGCCCGCGGGGACCGGCGCGCCGGAGGTCGACGGTCTCGGGCAGCCCGACGGCGAGCACCAGCCCGATGCCGACCAGCACCACGTGGACCAGGTAGGGGAGCACCGTGGGCGCCGGCCCGTACTGGCCGAGCAGCCCGCTGGTGAGCGGGCCGAGCGAGAAGCCCGCCGTCATGGCGAACGCCGCGCGCCGACCGCCGGCGCCGTCCCCGGAGGCGCTCGACAGCTCACCGAGCCAGGCACTGCCGACGCTGAAGACCATGCCGCTCACGACGCCCTGCGCGAAGCGGGCGAGGAAGAGCAGCGCCAGGGCGTCGCCCGCGGCGGCGAAGGCCACCGACGCGAGTGCGGAGAGCACCATTCCGGGCAGCGCGACCCGGCGGCGGCCGAGGCGGTCCGACAGCGGGCCGGCGACGAGCAGCGCGGGCACGAGGCCGGCGGCGTAGACCCCGAACAGGCTGGTGAGCACCTCGGGGGAGAGGCCCAGCCGCTCCTGGTAGACGAGCAGCAGCGGCGTCGGGACGTTGGTGCCTGCCGCCACCGCGAACAGGGCGAACGCCGCCCGCTTCCACGCCACCGGGGCACCCTACGGACGGCGGACGTCGACCGCGCGCGATGCCGGGATCGTCGCTCGACGCGCGGACCGGGCGCCCGGCCACCACGATCAGTGCGACGACGCGAGGGAGGGAGGCGCGGTGAACCTCGAGAAGGTGGTCTTCGGCTTCTTCGTCGTGCTCGCGGCGACGTTGAACTTCGGGTTCTTCATCGGCGACATCGACGATCCCGTGCTGCACAACCCGTACGAGCTGTTCGCCGCGGTCGTGGTCAACCTGATCGCGACGGTGCTCAAGTTCGGCGACCGCACGCAGATCGGCGCCTTCCACCTGGCCACGAGCCTGGTCGCCGTCCTCCAGCTGGTCGCCGCCGCGCTGGCCTACGGCTACGCCGAGTACGTGTCCACCGCCGGGATGGACGCGGGCTGGACGGCGAGCGTCGTCTCGCTGTCGGGCGGCGCGCTGCTCGCCAACCTCGTGTCGGTCGTGCTGCTCGTCGTGGAGACGGCGTCCTTCCACCGCGGGTGACCGGAGGCCGTCGTGGGCAACCCCCTGCTCCTCATCTGGAAGTCCCTCTTCGACACCGAGGACGACGAGCGGCGCGACCGCCGGGCCACGCTCCGGGTCGCGGCCGCGTCCTCCGCGCAGGCGACGGCGACGATCTTCCTCATCCTGCGCCGCATGCGGACGCCGCTCATCGTCCTCATCGTCATCTTCGCCGTGAGCGTGCTCGGGCTGACGCTCATCCCCGGGGTGGACCCCGCCGGCCGGCCGACCCGGATGGGGTTCTTCGACGCCTTCTACTTCATGAGCTACACGGCGTCGACGATCGGCTTCGGGGAGCTGCCGTACCCGTTCACCTACAGCCAGCGGATGTGGGTCACCATCTCGATCTACCTGACCGTGATCGGCTGGGCCTACGCCATCGGCTCCCTCCTGGCGCTGCTGCAGGACCGCGCCTTCCGCTCGGCCCTGGCGTTGCAGCACTTCAGCCGCAAGGTGTCCCGGCTGCGGGAGCCCTTCGTGCTGATCGCCGGCTACGGGCAGACGGGAGAACTCCTCGGGCACTCGCTCGACGAACTCGGACGGCGGATCGTCGTCCTGGACAAGGTGGCGGACCGGATCGACGGCCTGGAGCAGGACTCGTACCACGCCGATGTGCCCGGGCTGACCGCCGACGCCCGCGACCCGGGGCACCTCGCCGTCGCCGGGCTGGACCACCCGTCGTGCGAGGCGGTCGTGGCCCTCACCGACGACGAGGAGGCCAACCTCGCCATCGTGATGGCGGCGGCGCTGCTGCGTCCGGAGCTCCCGGTGATCGCGCGGGTCACCTCGCGCGTGCTCGCCGAGCGGATGCAGGCCTTCGGCAATCCCGGCCTGGTGAACCCGTTCGACCGCTTCGGCGACCACCTGCGGCTGGCGCTGCGAGCGCCGGCGTCCTACCAGCTGCTGACCTGGCTGGAGAGCGGTCCGGGTGGGGAGCTGGGCGCCCGCGGCACACCGCCCCGGGACGGACGCTGGGTCGTCTGCGGCTACGGCCGGATGGGCCGGGAGCTGACCACCGACCTGCGGGCCGCGGGTCTCGAGGTGACCGTCATCGACGACTCCCCGGAGGACGTCGATGACCCCGGACTGCTCGTCGGTGACGGGTCGGACCCCTGGACCCTGGCGCAGGCCGACCTCGACCGTGCCGTCGGACTCGTCGCGGGCACGGACAACGACACGACCAACCTGTCCCTGGTCGCCGCGGCCCGGCGTAGCACGTCCTCGCTGTTCATCGCGGCGCGGCAGAACCGCCCGGCCAGCGCGCCGCTGTTCGCGTCCATGCGCATCGACGCCCGGCTCGTGCCGAGCGAGCTGATCGCCCACGAGGTCTACGCGCAGCTGTCCACCCCGCTGCTGTGGCGGTTCCTGCGGGAGATGCCCGCGCGCGGTGACGCGTGGGCGGCCGCCCTGATCGACCGGCTGACCCAGATGTGCGGCACCCGCCTGCAGGCGATGTGGAAGGTGCGGCTGACCCGCACGGAGGCGCCGGCGCTCGCCGGGTGGCTCGCGTCGGGGTCCGCGCGCCTGGGCGACCTCCTGCGCAACCCGGAGGACCGGGAGGAGCACCTGCACGCCGTGCCGCTGATGGTGCTGCGGGACGGCGAGGTCACGCTCGCTCCCGAGGGAGATTTCGTGCTCGCTCCCGGGGACGAGCTGCTGCTGGCCGGTCGCCCGGGCGCGCGCCGGGCGCTGGGCACCACGCTGCTTGTCCCGTCGGTCCTCGAGTACGTCGTCCACGACCGGCGGGTGCCGGCCAGCTGGATCTGGCGGAAGCTCACGCGGACCCCGGTCGCCGACGCGACCAGCCTGCGCTGACCCACGGGGCCGGCCGACCGGACCAGGACGGGATCAGGGCGCCCGGCCGCAGTCCGTGCTCCCGGTTGCGGGTGACGCCGGGCGGTGCCGCCGGCGGCTGGGCTGCAGGACGACGGAGCGGCCGACCACGACCATGCCCCGGGGGGAGGGCTCGGTCGTGGTCACGGTCGGGCTCGCCGAGAAGGCCTCGGGATCGGCCGCCAGCCTGGTCTGCACGAGGTGCATGACGGCGTCGCGGACCCGGGCGACGATCGCCACCTCCGCGGCCGCGTCGGGGAGGATGCTCGTCCACCGCTCGAGGCCGGCCTCGTAGGACTCGTGGAGGAACACCGGGACCGGGTCGTCGGCGCCCATGGTGCGCCAGAGCTCCTCGGGCAGGAGGCGGTACCGCCCGGGTGGCCCGGGGAACCCCGTGCCTGCGCGCGGCTCGACCACACCGGCGGCCAGCGCGGCGCCGGCGACCTCGGCCACCACGCCGGCGAGCTCGTCCGGTGGCTCGATCCAGGTCACGCGGACAACAGGCACCTGCCCTCCTCTGCTCGTCCCCGATCCAATACCCGCCGGCCGGACGCGGCCATCCCGCCGCCTGCGGCGGTCCGTAAGCGAACGTCGTAGGTCGAGCGACCTAGGCCCAACGCTCACTGGCGACGGCGATCAGCGGCCTCCCAGGGTTCCCGTGCACACCCACCACACCCCGGGAGGACCCATGACCGCACGGCGCAGTCGCCGCAGACCGCACCTCACCCACCGCGTCCGTGCGGGGCTGGTCGCGCTCACCCTGCTGCTGGGTGGGGTGATCGCGCTCGCGGCGCCGGCTCAGGCAGCGTCGTCCAAGGCCTGCGAGGGCGGGGGGTACCAGCTGGTGAACGCGACGACGAACGCCGTCGTCGCCGACGGGCGCAACGGCACGCGGCTGAGGGCCACGATCACGGCCGCCAGCCTCGGGGACCGCTTCGTGGTGCGGGGCCGGCACCAGCAGTTCACCGTCCGGGCGAGCGACTTCGCCGTCTTCGACCACCTGTTCACCGGGGCGCCCAACCGGGAGCAGATGGTCACCACCCCCACGGTCGTGTGGGAGAGCAAGGTCCCCGACCACCGGGGGCTGCGGCTCACGAGCGCGATCTCCGTCCAGTTCGACCGGGAGGCGATCGAGCTGGAGCGGACGGGTGCCGGGCTGTCGATGAAGATCCAGAGCAAGGACTGCGCGCAGGGCGGGATCTTCCAGATGGAGCCCGAGCGCGGTGACGGCACCCGCACCCGCATCGTGCACACCCTCGGCGGGCAGTCCTTGTACTTCGACAACCCGAACTTCCGCGCCCGCATCGGTCAGTTCCTCGGCTCCGGGTGCACGAGTGCCACCACCGGGCCGGCCGGGCAGTTCTGCGTCCAGGTGAGCCCCCGGGTCAACATCGCCAGCGATGGCCCCGGCGCCCGCAACCTCGTCGCCCGGGACAGCGCCCAGGTCGCCACCCGGATCGACCAGCCGGACTGCGATCCGGCCGGCCGGTACGTCACCGACGTCGACCACTGCGGCCGGCAGTCGATCTGGGACGTCGCCAGCGGCGGTCGGATGGGCTTCGTCACCGGTGAGGACGCCGTCGAGGTGGCCAACCCGCCGACGAACTGCACGCAGAACTGCCAGGCGCAGAACCAGGTCCGCGGGCGGCTGGCCGTGCTCGGCTTCCCGTCCCCGGTGCCGGCGGCGAACCGGCTGACCCCGCCGAGCCTGCCGGTCTCCGCACCGCTGACCGCGCCCTGACGGATGACCCCCGCTGCGTGACACCCGCGATGAGGCTCCTCCGCTGCGGTGCGAGGAGCCTCATCCGCGCCCGGGTCGGGGTCGGACTGCGAGGACGCCGGTGATCGACACCCTCGACAACGGCTGTGACGCAGGCCACACTTTCTCTGCCTCAGCGCCACCTCCCGAGGCCGACCCCGAGGACTCCGTGAGCGCCCACCTCGACGTCAGCGAGCTCCGGACCGTCGTGCTCGCGGACGGCCGCCGCACGCTGGGGGACACCAACGTCGCGCGCCGCGTGCTCGTCCGGATGACGGTCGGGACCCTGGTCATCCTCGCCGTCGTGGTCGCCGGCGGGTACTTCGCGAGCGCCCGCCTGGCCCGGCACGAGGTGCTCATCGACATCCGGACGCTCAACGAGTCGGTCGCCCGCACCCTCGTCGAGCCGACGGGCGACCGCCTGCTGGCCGGGGACCCGGAGGCGCTCGCCGCTCTCGACGACGCCGTCCGCGGCCACCTCCTGCCGCAGACGGCGGTGGAGCGGGTCAAGCTCTGGACGGGGGACGGGCGGATCGTCTACAGCGACGAGGCGGAGCTGATCGGGCAGACGTTCCCCCTGGCCGAGGCGCTGCTCGACGTCCTCCGGGCGGCGGAGGGCTCCCGGACCGGTGTCAGCGACCTGAGCGCCGAGGAGAACCGGCTGGAGCGGAGCGGCGGCGACACGCGACTCCTCGAGGTCTACACCGCCGTCAGCACCGACGGCGGGGAGAGCATGCTCTTCGAGGCCTACGTCCGCTACGACATCCTCGAGCAGCGCCAGCGCGACATCTTGCTGTCGTTCACGGCGGTCGGGCTCGTGGCGCTGGGCCTCCTCGCGGTGCTGCAGTTCTGGCTCGCCTCGGCCAACCTGCACTGGCTGCAGCGCGAGCGCGCCCGCATGTCGCGGCGCAGCGCGGAGGCGGTCGAGGACCAGCGTCGTCACATGGCGCGAGACCTGCACGACGGCGTCGTCCAGGACCTCGTCGGCGCCAGCTACCTGATCAACGCGGGCACCGGCCCGCTCCGGGCCGCGGGGCACCACGACGCCGCCGAGGACCTGCACGGCGCGGAGGCCAGCATCCGCACCAGCGTCCGCAGCCTGCGGTCGCTGCTCATCGACCTCTATCCGGCGAACCTGCGCAGCTCCGGTCTGCGGGCCGCGCTCCTCGACCTCGTCGACCCCGTCCGGGCCCGCGGGGTCCAGGTCCACCTCGACCTGCCGGACGACCTGGAGCTCCCCGACCACCTGGAGGTCGCGCTGTACCGGGCCGCCCGCGAGGCGGTGCGCAACGCCGTCCACGACGGTCGGGCGACCGAGATCCGGCTGACCGTCCGGCCCGCCGGCGGCCGGGTGACGCTGACCGTCCGCGACGACGGCGACGGCTTCGACCCGGCGGCACCCGTCGCGGCCGGTCACCTGGGCCTGCGCGGGCTCGCCGACGAGGCGGAGGTGCTCGGCGGCACGCTCGCGGTGACCTCGGCGCCCGGGCAGGGAACGGAGCTCCGGCTCGTGCTGCCGAGATGATCCGGGTGCTGGTCGTGGACGACCACCGCGTGGTCCTGGCCGGGCTCGCGCGGGTGATCGATGCGGCCGAGGACATGCAGGTCGTCGGGCTCGCCCCGGACGGGGACGTCGCCGTGGACCTGGCGGCGCGGACGCTGCCGGACGTCGTGCTCATGGACCTGTCCATGCCCCGGGTGGACGGGGTGACAGCCACCCGTCGCGTCCTCGCCCTGAGTCCGGCGTCCTACGTCCTCGTGCTCACGTCCTTCTCCGACCGGGAGCGCATCGTCGACGCCTTCCAGGCCGGCGCGGTCGGCTACATGCTCAAGGACAGCGAGCCGGACGACCTGCTCAAGGCCCTGCGGGCAGCGGCCCGGGGGGAGTCCCCGCTGGACCCCCGCGTCGCCCGGGAGGTCCTCCGCAGCGGTCCGGTGCTCGCGGCCCGCCCCGAGCTCACCGACCGAGAGCGCGCGGTCCTGCGCCTGGTCTCGCAGGGGCTGGCGAACAAGCAGATCGCGACCCGGCTGGGCATCCGCGAAGGAACGGTGAAGGCGCACCTGAGCCATGTCTTCCAGCGCATCGGGGTGTCCGACCGGACCTCCGCGGCCCTGTGGGCCCGGGCGCACCTGGGCAGCGAGGCGACGTAGTGGGGGCCTCGAGGAGTCGAAACCCGAACCCGCTGATTAAGGGTTGCACGTCCTACCTCTCGACCTCTCGACGCTCCGGGCGGTCAAGTCACGCGTCGAAGGCGCGATCCGCTTCCTGTCACGGCTCATCCGCGGGGTCTAGACCGGACGGTCGGACAACCCCTGTGATCTCCGGGGCCCCGGCCCGCGCCGGGCGCGAGAGCGGACGAGTGGCCAGCCGGCCACGGCCACAGCCAGCGGGATGCCGGCGACGGTGAGGATGTCGCGAATCAGCGGCAGGGCGGCGCCGGCGAGTGCGCCGGTCGCGATTAGCGCAGTGGACCAGACGACGGCCGCCGGTGCCGTGCCACGCAGCATCGTCGCAAGCGGAACACCTTCGGAGGCGGCGAGACGGGGCGCGAGGGTGCGGGCGCCGACGACGAACTGAGCCGCTGCCGCAGCTCGGACCGGCCGGCGCGCGATGGCCTCCCGCCACGGCGTCATGGTCCGGTCCGCCAGGCGGGTGACCCGCTGCGGCAAGCGGCGGCCGAGGACTCCGGTGGACGACGCGTCGCCGGACCGTCGGCGGGCCGTGTGGTGCCCGACTGCTGCACCGAGCACGGTGGCGACGGCGACGCTGAGCGCAGCGAGCGGCAGCGACACGTTCCCCGCGCCGGCCAGGACGCCCAGCCCGAGCACCAGAGAACCGGCGGGCAGGGCGATGCCGATTAGCAGGCCGGACTCGGCGACAAGCACCAGCGCGACCATCGCGGTCGCGGTGAGGGCGCACACGCCGAGCAGGGTGTCCGCGGTCATGGGTGGCTCCTCGGGGATCGGCAGCCGAGCCGGACACGCAGCTGGTGGATGCACAGATCCGACATCTCACCGGCTGACGCCAGGTGGCCGGATGCGGTCACGTGCCGCGCGGTCGCCTTACAGGTCGCGGACCTCGCCGACCGGGCGCCGCCCGAGCGGGTCGGCGGTCGCCGTCCAGCTGGCCAGCATGTCCAGAGCGTGCTGGGAGGGTGAGCCGGCTTCGGCGGCGTACAGGGTCATGCCCAGGCCTTCGTCGGCCTCGAGGGCCATCGTCTCGTAGTCGAGTTCCAGGTCGCCGACGATCGGGTGGTGCAGCCGCTTGTGGCCCGTGCGGTGGAACCGCACGTCATGGGCGGCCCATCGGACCCGGAACTCGTCGCTGCGGGTGGCCAGCTCGCCGATGAGGTCTTGCAAGTCCCGCTGGTAGGGGTTCCTCCCCGCCCGCGAGCGCAGGGAGGCGACGCTCTCCGACGCCAGCTGCGCCCAGTCGGGGTAGAAGTCGGCGGCGGCGGGGTCCAGGAAGGTGAACCGGGCGAAGTTGGCGGGCTGCTCGCGGCTGTCGAAGATCGGCGCGTACAGCGCCCGGCCGAGCGGATTGGCCGCGAGCAGGTCCCCGTGGACGCTGGCGACGAGCGCCGGCGCCTGGATCTGGTTCAGCAGGCGCTGCACGACTGGGCGGATGCGCCGGCTTGCCGGGCGGGAGCGCCGACGGGCGACCGGGCTGGTGGCCCGGACCAGGTCGAACAGGTGGGTGCGCTCGGCATCGTCGAGTTGCAGCGCCCGCGCCAGCGCCTCGAGCACCTGCTCGGACACGCCGGTCACCTGGCCGCGCTCCAGCCGCCGGTAGTAATCGGCAGAAACTCCAGCCAGAGCCGCGAGCTCTTCCCTCCGCAGGCCGGGCACCCGGCGCTGGCCGTAGCTGGGCAGCCCGGCCTGCTCGGGGGTGATCCGCGCCCGGCGGCTGGCCAGGAACTCGGCGATGTCGGCTGCGGCGTCCACAGTTCAGTTCTCCTTCTCACCGGTCGCGCATCCCGCGTGGGCGAGGGACGGCACGGCTCGGTACCAGTCTGGTTGCTGGACGTGCGTGGGGACCTGCACCTTAGGGATCGGGCGGCCCGATCTCCCTGGGGTAGGCGCCGAGCACAGGCACCCACTCAGGGGCAGACGACCTACGACAGGTTCTTGGTGAAGAACTCGTCGACCTGGTTGAACGGGATGAGGTCGAGGCGGTCGTAGAGGTCGATGTGCCGCGCGCCCGGCACGACGACGAGCTCCTTCGGCTCGCCCAGCTGCTCGAACGCCTCCTCGGAGAACCAGCGTGAGAAGGCCTGCTCGCCGACGATCATCAGCACGGGCCGGGGGCCGATGTCCTCGAGGTAGCGCAGGCCGCCGTAGCCCATGTAGCCGAGGTGGCTGACGGCGATGTGTCCGCCTTGGGAGTGGGGGTGGTAACCGCGGTCGTTGCTCTTGACGTAGTAGTCGAAGAACTCGCTCGTGACCGGGTCCAGCTCCACACCTTCGGGGACCTCGGGCGGGAAGACCGGGTCGTAGCTGACCGTGCCGGCGTCGACGTCGGCCCAGCGCTGCGCGTTGAGGCGCTCGGCCTCGGCGTGACGGTCGGCGTCGCTCCACGAGTGCTGCCACCCGTTGCGGTAGTTCTCACCGATGTCGTACATGGAGGCGGTGACGACGGCCTTGATGCGGGTGTCCATGCGCGCAGCGCCGAGACCGAAGCCGCCCGAGCCGCAGATGCCGACCAGCCCGATGCGCTCGCGGGAGACGTAGTCGAGGGTGCCGAGGAAGTCCACGCCGGCGCTGAAGTCCTCCATGAAGATCTCCGGCGAGGACACGAAGCGGGGCTCGCCGCCGGAGTCGCCCTTGTAGGAGGGATCGTGCGCGAGAGCGACGTAGCCGCGCTCGGCGAGCTGGTTGGCCCAGAAGCCCGACATCTGCTCCTTCACGCCGCCGTGGCTGGGGCCGACGACGAGGGCGGGATGCTGGACGCTCTTGTCGAGGTCCTTCGCGGTGTAGAGGTCGGCGGCGATGGTGATGCCGTAGCGGTTCGTGTAGGTGACGCGTGTGCGATCGACCTTCGGGGAGAGGACGAAGGTCAGACCGTCAGGCTGGAGCGGCATGGGGACGTTCCTGTTCTGGTGAGGGAGCTGCGGGAGGGCTCCGTGCGGGTCAGCGGTCGCATTGGGTGAGGCCGCGACGGCGCTTGAACCGGTGTGGTGGCTGCGGGAGTCACCGACGTCCACCGCCGGTCGGCGGTGAGCGGCCGTCGTCCGGACGGACCGTGCAACAGACGCTAGGCGCGACGCGGGGCGCATGAGGGGCCCTGCTGATCCCCCTCTTACAGGGCCTCGCACGCCCCTGGACGGGCGCGCATGGTGGAGCTCACGACGCACCGAGCGAGGCTCCGCTGAGGGCCGCGGAGGCGTCTGTCGTTCCCCACGAGCACACGGAGTTCCTCATGAGCACCCCTTCCTCCGGCCGCGTCGCGGTCATCACCGGCGCCTCCTCGGGCATCGGTGCGGCGACCGCCCGCGCGCTGGCCGCCGACGGCTACCGCATCGCGCTGCTGGCCCGCCGCGCCGACCGCATCCAGGCGCTGGCCGACGAGCTCGGCAACGGCTCGATCGCCATCGCCGCCGACGTCACCGACCGCGACTCCCTCGTCGCCGCCGCGCAGCGCGTCGCCGACGAGCTCGGTGGCGCCGACGTCCTGATCAACAACGCCGGCGTGATGCTGCTGGCGTCGTTCACCTCCGAGCAGCGCGCCGAGCAGCGCCAGATGGTGGAGGTGAACCTGCTCGGCGCGATGACCGCGACCGAGGTGTTCCTCGACCAGCTGCGCCCCGGCGGCGGGGACCTGGTCAACCTCTCCTCGGTCGCCGGCCGGGTCGCGCACGCCGGCGGCGCGGTCTACCACGCCACCAAGTGGGGCGTGAACGGCTGGTCGGAGGCGCTGCGCCAGGAGCTGCAGCCGGACGTGCGGGTGACCGTGATCGAGCCCGGTGCGGTCGCAACCGAGCTGACCAACCACATCACCGACGAGGCCACCAAGCAGGGCGTCGAGCAGTTCTACGCGGCCACCGCCATCAGCCCCGATGACGTCGCGCAGGTCATCGCCTTCGCGCTGTCGCGTCCGCGCAGCGTCTCGCTGAACGAGATCCTCGTCCGTCCGAGCGCCCAGGCGCTCTGACCCGCTGGAGACACCGTGAGCACAACTCCTGAGGGAGCACCCGAACCCTCGGCCGCGCAGCGCCTCGTCGGAGACATTGCCCCCAAGCTGGCCGAGTTGACCGACGACGTGCTCTTCGGCGACGTCTGGGCACGGCCCGAGCTGGCCGCCCGCGACCGCTCCCTGATCACCGTCGCCGCTCTCGTCACGAACGGCAGCACCGAGCAGCTCGTGGGACACCTCGAGCTCGCCAAGGCCAACGGGCTGAGCGAGACCGAATTGGTCGAGGCGATCACGCACCTCGCCTTCTACGCCGGCTGGCCCCGTGCCGTGTCCGCGACGCTCGTGGCCAAGCAGGTCTTCGCCGCGGACCGGGATCGACCGGAGGCGTGAGCACCCGTCCTTAGAGCGGCTGCGACCGCGAGTCCGTCCTGGGTAGGTCGAGGCGCCCCGCACACGCCTCGGCCTACCCCAGGTCGATCTGTCGCGGCGTACCCGTACGCGTGACGCTGTAGATGAACGGTCCCGGCTCGTCAGCCCAGACCACGATGCGGCGCCAGTTGACCATCAGCACTTCGAGTTGCTCCCACGTCCCCCGAGCATCGGGGCCGGCAATGGCGACCATGCGGGCGCCGTTGTCGCGAACGGCCACCACCTCAGCGCGCCGCCGCTGGATGTTCGAGTCGCGGGTGACGATCACCCAGCCCTGTTGGGCGACGATCGGGATCCACTGGGGGTCCTTGGCTCCTGCCGCGATGGGGCAGGGCGGGCGCTCGCGACGGAACATCACGGCGCCGAGGTCGCCGGGATAGGTCACCTCCGGGCGAAGGGCGCCGACCACTTTGGCCAAGCCGAGTACGTCTTCGTCGAAGTAGAACCGGACGTCGGCTGGGCGCGGCGGCACCGCCTACGCCGCTCGCTTGACCCGGCTGTCCAGCTCGTAGGCCAGGGCACCCCACACCTGGGCGGTGCTGAGATCGAAGGCCTCGGCGATCTCCTCGTCGCTCTCGCCAGCGCGGTTGTGCTCCCAGATCACTTCGGTGCTCACGCCTCCGACCTGGGGGCGCCCGAAGCGGACGTCAGGGTCGACGAGGACGGGGGAGTCCGCCCCGGCGATGCGCCAGCCAGCGGCCAGGTCGTTGTCCCAGACGACTTGTCTGTAGAACGCATCAGCGGCAGGCAGGAGAGCGAGCTGACCGCTGGCTTCGCCGACCAGCCACCAGTCGCCAGCGAGATCGGCTTGGCGCTGAGCTTCCATGACGAGACGCCGGCCGCTGGTGACGTATGGCTTCTGATGCGCCAGTGGGTAGGGCACGCCCAGGCTGTCGCGCAGCTTCTCGATGAACGTCCGAAGCTCGCGCATGGGCACGTTGGCGTCACGGCGGTAGCCCTTGAGCAGGTTGGCCTCGACGAATTCAGCCCATGTCACGTCGGCGTGGCCGCCCTTGGGTTCTGGGCGAATGATCGGCTGGTAGGTGCGCCCGCGGCGCTGTCCACCTTCCAGCCAGTAGTGCAGCGTGGATGGCGAGACCTGAAGCAGACGCGCAGCGTCGGCTTCGGTGTACATCTCGCGTTCCAGAGCTGTAGTGATCATCGCAGGGCCAGTTTGGCATGCCCCTGAGACGGCGACGTCGACTCGCGCACCTCCCCAGCAGTTGGAACAAGACCGAGACGTGATGACACCCCCCTGATC
The DNA here is from genome assembly GCF_003319105.1 of Blastococcus sp. TF02-09. GTDB lineage: Bacteria > Actinomycetota > Actinomycetes > Mycobacteriales > Geodermatophilaceae > Blastococcus. The sequence continues at coordinate 109,889 of NZ_QOHH01000011.1, forward strand.
GGCAGTGGCAACAGGGCCAGGGCTGCATGGCGCACCGGTCGACATCGCCTGCGCAGGCGCAGCCGTTACCGATGGCGACTCTGCGCCCGGAGAGGAGCGCAACCGCAGTCGACGGTGATCGACCAAGCGCCGGGCTTGCCGCATCGTGGAGGCTTGCAGCCCTTCGTCACCGGACAGCCAGCCATCCTGTTGGGCGCTGGGTGCTCAAGCCGAGTAGGGGGCCGGTCGTGGCGTGGATTGACGTGTTGTCGGGCGCACCTGGGCAGCGAGGCGACGTAGTGGTCTGGGTGGCCCCGGAACGACGACGGCCCGGTCCAGGAGGACCGGGCCGATCTGCGTGGTGCGCCATCAGGGACTCGAACCCCGAACCCGCTGATTAAGAGTCAGCTGCTCTGCCAATTGAGCTAATGGCGCGTGCCGCCCGGCGGGCCGGGCAACGAGGGAGAACGATACCAGCGCTCGTGCCGCCCGGTGCGGGGTGGCAGGGAGTCCCTCGCCACACCTCGTCGCAGTCCTTTCCCGACGTGCGTTGCCGCACGTCGCGGCGCAGGTGGCCCCCGGGCGTGGACACTGGTGTCCCGGCGCCCGTCGAGCGGTGCCGGTGGGGGAGAGGAGTCGCGACATGCGCCGAGCAGCGGCCGTGCTGGCGATGGGGAGCCTGGTCTTCCTGGCCGGGTGCACCGGGAGCGACGGCGAGGAGTCCGGCGGCACGACCGCGGCAGCCGCTCCCGCCGAGGTCACCGTGGTGCCCGCCGACGGGACCGGCGACGTCTCGCCGATCGCCCCGGTGGAGCTCTCCGTGACCGAGGGCGAGCTCACCGAGGTCAGCGTGGTCGACGGTGTCGGCGCCGAGGTCGCGGGTGCGCTCACCGAGGCCGCCGACGACTCCGGCCCCGACGTCTGGACGCCGCAGGAGCCCCTGGCCTACGGCACCACCTACACGCTCACCGCGACGGCGACCAACACCGCCGACGAGGAGAGCGAGACGACCTCGACGTTCTCCACCGTGACCCCGGCCGCGGTGTCCACGCCCTCGGTCGGCCCGCTGGGCGGCCAGACCGTGGGCGTCGGAATGCCGATCCGCGTCTACTTCGACGACCCGGTCGCCGACAAGGCCGCCGTCGAGCGCAACCTCGTGGTCACCAGCTCCACCCCGACCGACGGCGTGTGGTCGTGGGTGGACGACAGCGAGGTGCACTTCCGGCCGTCGCAGTACTGGCCGGCGAACATCGACGTCCGGCTGGACGCGAACCTCTACGGCGTGGACTTCGGCGACGGCGTCTGGGGCGAGAAGAACCGCACCGTCGAGTTCTCCATCGGCGACCGGCACGTCTCCGTCGCCGACGCGTCGACCCACACGATGGAGGTCTACGACGGCGACCGCCTGGTGCAGACCTTCCCGATGAGCGCGGGCAGCCCCGACAACCCGAGCTACAACGGCGCGCACGTCGTCACCGAGATGAACCGCGACCGGATCATGGACTCCAGCACCTACGGGGTGCCGGTCGACGCCCCGGGCGGCTACCGCACGCCGGTGGAGTACGCGGTACGCATCTCCGACAGCGGCGAGTTCGTGCACGCCGCCCCCTGGTCGGTGGCGCAGCAGGGCAACACCAACGTCTCGCACGGCTGCATCAACCTCTCGACCGAGCGGGCGAAGTGGTTCTTCGAGTTCTCGGTGCCGGGCGACGTCGTCGAGATCAAGGGCTCCGGAGCCGGGACGCTGAGGTCGGACATCGCCGACTGGACGGTCCCGTGGGACGAGTGGCAGGCCGGCAGCGCGCTGAAGTGACCCGGTGATCACCGGGCCCCCGGCAGGCGTTTCCTGCTCCTGACCTGGGGGCATCCTCCCGGTCTACCGAGGGAGGCACCATGGACACCTGGCTCATCGTCGTCCTCGTCATCCTGGCCGTGGTCGTGATCGCGATGCTGGCCCTGGCCCTGGCCAAGCGCTCGAGGATCGCCCGTGCCCGCCAGCGCGAGCAGGCGCGCGAGCACCTGCACGAGGCGCAGATCCGCGGCGCCCGCGCCGAGAAGGAGCAGGCGCTGGCCGAGGAGCAGGCCGCCACGGCCCGCCGCGAGCTGGCCGAGGCGCAGGAGCGCGCCGCGGTCGCCGAGAAGGAGGCCCGGGAGCGGGCCGCCCGCGCCGACGAGGACCGCACCGCCGCCGAGCAGCTCCGCGCGCGGGCCCGGAAGGCCGCTCCCGACCTGGTGCACGGCGACGGCGCGAGCGCCGGCGAGGGCGGTCCGACCGGCCGGCACGCCACGGGCGGCGACGCCGCGCCCGGCCGCACCGAGGCCCTGCCCACCGACCCCGGGACGGGCGGCGCCACCCGCCGGTGACTTCTGCCCCGGTCGACGGTCCTACCTGCAGGACCGTCGACCCGGGAGGGACCAATGACCGATCTGCTCGCGATCGGCACGCGCAAGGGGCTGTTCCTGGCCCGCAGCGAGGACGACCGGCACACCTGGACCGTGGGGGGACCGCACCTGCTGGCCCAGGAGGTCGCGGCGGTCAGCATCGACACCCGCCGCCGGCGGCCGCGCGTGCTGGCGGGCATCCAGTACGGCCACTGGGGCCCGTCGGTCGTGTGGTCCGACGACCTCGGCGGCACCTGGGAGGAGAACGACTCCGGCGCGGTCCACTTCCCCGAGGACACCGGGGCCGCGCTGGCCCGCGTGTGGCAGCTGCGCCCCGACACCGCGGAGCGGCCCGACGTCGTGTGGGCGGGCTGCGAGCCGCACTCGCTGTGGCGCAGCACCGACGGCGGGTGCAGCTTCTCGCTGGTCCGCGGGCTGTGGGACCACCCGCACCGGCCCACATGGGAGCCCGGCGGGGGCGGCGGCGCCGTCCACACCATCCTCCCGGACCCGGCGACCGACCGGGTCACGGTCGCGATGAGCGCCGGCGGCGTCTACGTCAGCCCGGACGGCGCCACCGGCTGGGAACCGCGCAACCGCGGCATCAGCGCCAGCTTCCTGCCCGAGCCGCCGGAGTACGGCCAGTGCGTGCACAAGGTGGCCGTCGACGCGGGGGACCCCGCCCGGATGTACGCCCAGAACCACTTCGGGGTGTTCCGCACCGACGACGGCGGCGGGTCCTGGACGTCGATCGCCGAGGGCCTGCCCGCCGACTTCGGGTTCCCGATCGCCGCCTCGCCGTCGGTCCCGGGGACGGCGTGGGTGGTGCCGCTGGTGGCCGACATGCAGCGCGTGCCCCCGGACGGCCGGCTGCGCGTGCACCGCACCCGGGACGCCGGCGAGACCTGGACCGAGGTGGGGAAGGGGCTGCCCGACGCCGCCTGGACGTCGGTGCTGCGGGACGCCTTCTGCGTGGACGACGGCCGACCGACCGGCGTCTACGTGGGCACCCGCGACGGCTGCGTCTACGCCAGCGCGGACGAGGGCGACACCTTCACGCTGGTCGCCGACCACCTACCCGACGTCCTGGCGGTCCGCGCCGCTCGGCTCCCGTGAGGGTGGCGCCGTGAGCGTGCAGGTGGTCCTCCCGGGCGTGCTCGCCGACCTGGCCGGCGGCGCCAAGCACCTCGACGTCGAGCCCGGGGGCGCGACGCTGGCCGATCTGCTCGACGCGGTGGCCGCGCAGCACCCCACCCTGGGCCGCCGGATCCGGGACGAGACGGGACGGGTGCGCCGCTTCGTGAACGTCTACGTGGACGGCGAGGACGTGCGCTGGCAGGGCGGGCTGACGACGGCGGTGCGCGACGGCGCCGTCGTCCAGGTGCTGCCGTCCGTCGCCGGCGGCTGAGCGGCGATCGCCGACGCACGCGGTGCCGCCGGATCCGGCTGCCACGATGTGCGGGTGACGGGGACGGCGACCGACGAGTTCGAGGAGCAGCGCGCGCGTCTGTTCGGCATCGCCTACCGGATGCTGGGGTCGGCGACGGACGCCGAGGACGTGCTCCAGGACGCGTGGTTGCGCTGGCAGGGGGTCGATCGGGCGCAGGTGGCTGCCCCGGCGGCGTTCCTCGCCCGCACGGTCACCAACCTGTGCCTGACCGCGCTGACCTCGGCCCGTGCCCGGCGCGAGGTGTACGTCGGCCCGTGGCTGCCCGAGCCCGTGCTCACCACCCGCGGCGTGCCCACGGACCTCGACCCGTCGGAGGACGTGCTGCAGCGGGAGAGCGTGGGGTTCGCGCTGCTGGCGCTGCTCGAGCGGTTGTCGCCGCCCGAGCGGGCCGCCTACGTGCTGCGCGAGGCCTTCGCCTACAGCGCCGGCGAGGTCGCGGCGCTGATCGGCACCTCCGAGGCCAACGCCCGGCAGCTGCACTCGCGGGCCCGGGGGCGCGTCGCGGGCGAACGGTCGCGGGAGGTCGACCCGACCCACTGGCGGGAGCTGGTCGCCCGCTTCCTGACCGCCGCCCGCGACGGGGACCTGGCCGGGCTGGAGGCCCTGCTGACTGCGGACGTGGTGGCGCGCGCCGACGGCGGCGGCGTCATCAACGCCGCGCGCCGCCCGGTGGAAGGCCGCGTAAACGTGGCTCGCTACGTCGCCGGGGTCGTCGCTCGCTTCTCGGAGGGGCTGGTGCCTGCGTTCGTCGAGGTCAACGGCGTCCCGGCGGTCGCCTTCACCGACAGGTCGAACCTCCACGGGGTCCTCGTCGTGCAGGTCGAGTCCGCGCGGCTGACCGCGCTCGACCTGGTGGTCAACCCCGAGAAGCTCGCCTACGCCCAGCGCCAGCTGTCACGGATCGGAGGCCTGCCTGGTCTGAGCGGGTGAGGAAGGGAGAACCACCCATGACGACCACCCTGGTCACCGGTTCCACCGGGACGCTCGGCAAGCCCACCGTCATCCGCCTGCGTGCTGCGGGGCACGACGTCCGCGCCCTCAGCCGGGGCAGCGGCCCCGGCCTGACCACCGGCGACCTGCTGACCGGTCGCGGTCTCGGGGATGCGCTGACCGACGTCGACACGGTGCTGCACCTGGCCACCGGCCGCCGAGGAAAGGGCGACGTCGAGGCGGCCCGCGCGCTGCTCGAGGCGGCCACCGACGCCGGGGTGCGGCACCTCGTGCTCATCTCCATCGTCGGGATCGACGACATCCCGCTGGGCTACTACCGCGACAAGGTCGTCATCGAGCGCCTGGTCCGGGAGTCGGGGCTGCCGTTCAGCATCCTGCGGGCCACCCAGTTCCACTCCTTCGTCGAGGCGCTGTTCACCACTCAGCGGGCTCTGCCCGTCGTCGCCGCGCCGGCGTTCCGGCTCCAGCCGATCTCCGTCGAGGAGGTCGCCGACAGGCTGGTCGCGCTGGCCGGCGGTCCCGCGGCCGGCCGGGTCCCGGACATTGGCGGCCCGGAGCAGCGGGACGTCGCCGACCTCGCCCGGCTGTGGACGAGGGCCACCGGCTCCCGGCGCCCCGTCGTGCCGCTGTCCCTACCGGGGAAGGTGTTCGCCGGCTACCGGGCGGGCTCGGCGATGGTTCCGGGGCCGGCGTACGGCCGGCTGTCCTTCGCCGACCACCTGGCCGGCTCCGTCGGGTCGCGCCGGTGACCGCGCTGCGGTCGGGCCTGGCGCTGCTCGCCGCCGTGCAGCTCGTCCTCGGGGGCTGGACGCTGCTTTCCCCGGCGAGCTTCTACGACGACGTGCCGACCGTCGACCTCACCCCGCCGTTCAGCGAGCACGCCTTCCGGGATCTCGGCGGTGCCACGCTCGGGCTGGCCGTCGTCCTGATCGCCGCGGCCGTCTGGACGGAGCGGCGGCTGATCGCGGTGGCGCTGCTGGCCTACCTGGCGTTCTCGGTTCCGCACCTGATCTTCCACCTGGGGCACCTGCAGGGGGCGGGTGGGCCGACGGCCGCCGTCCTCGTCGTCCTCCTGGCCGGTTCGGTGGCGCTGCCCCTGGCGCTGCTGGCCGTCACACTGGGCTTCAGCGGGCGACCGGTGCTTCCCGGCCGATGAGGGTCAGAGGGCGGCGAGCTCGGCGCAGGAGGCGCAGAGCTGCTGGTCGTCGTAGCCCGCCGGCGGCCACGGCTGCTGCTCGTCGAGGGAGACGTAGGCGCCGCACAGCGCCTTCCGGCTCTGTCCGCTGACCCGGCCGATGGTGGCGTGGGCCGGGCCGATCTGGCGCGGCTGGAGTCCGCCCACGCCGAAGGAGCCGACCATCACGACCGCGTGTGCTGTGCCGTACGCGTAGACGCTGGTCATGGAGCCAGGGTCCGAGCCGCGGCGTCCCCGGACCAGCACCGCCGGGTGCGTGTTCGGCGCAGCCGTCACTCGCGTCCCTCGCGTCGCACGCGGCGGGGTGGTTCCCGCTAGGAGGTGCCCAGCGCTAAGGGGTGCCCAGCGCCGCCGCGAGCGCCGCACCGACGGCCGCGGTCTCGTCCTCGCCCGCGGGCAGCTGCGGCAGCCGCATCGCCGGGCCGGGGATGCGGCCGGTGAGCGTCAGCGCCAGCTTCGACCGCAGCGCGCCGTTGCCGGAGCCGGAGATCAGGTCGATCACCGGCAGCACCGAGCGGAACACCTCCCGCGCCTGCTCCGGCTCACCGGCCTCGGCCAGCGCGATGACCCGCGCGAGCTCTTCGCCGACCAGGTGCCCGGCCATGCTGACCAGGCCGACGGCGCCGACCGACAGGTAGGGCAGCAGGAGGTCGTCGTCGCCGCAGTACCAGGCCATCCCCGTCTCGTGGATCAGCCGGAACGCGGCGGCCGGGTCCTGCGTGGCGTCCTTGATCGCGGTGATGCGCGGGTGCTCGGCCAGCCGGCGCAGCGAGTCGGCGCTGAGCCGCAGCCCCGTGCGGGCGGGGACGTCGTAGAGCATCACGGGCAGGTCGCCGGCGTCCGCGACGGCGGACAGGTGCGCGACCACGCCGTCCTGCGAGGGGCGGGAGTAGTAGGGCGTCACCGCCAGCAGCCCGTCGGCGCCGGCCTCGGCCGCGTGCCGCGCCATCGCGACCGCGTGCCGCGTGTCGTTCGAGCCGGCGCCCGCGAGGACCAGCGCGCGACCGCCCAGCGCCCGGACGACGACGCGGACGAGGTCGGCCTTCTCGCGGTCCGACGTCGTCGGCGCCTCGCCGGTGGTGCCGTTGAGGACGAGGCCGTCATGGCCGGCGTCCACCAGTTCGACGGCGAGGCGTTCGGCGGCCTCCAGGTCGAGGGCGCCGTCGTCGGTCATCGGCGTGACCATCGCCGTCAGGAGCGCGCCGAAGGGCCGTACCGGGGAAGGGGCGGGCATGGGTGGGGAATCTAGCCGCCGGATATCGTCCGGGAGCCTCCGGCCCGGAGGCGATGTCCCGACCCCGGGGGTGGCCGTGCAGTCCGCGCTCTACGAAGCCGAGCACGAAGCGTTCCGCGCCATGCTGCGCGACTTCCTGGCCAAGGAGGTCGTCCCGCACCACGCGGCCTGGGAGGAGGCCGGGGTCGTCGACCGGTCGGTCTGGCTCAAGGCCGGCGCGCAGGGGCTGCTCGGCATGGACGTGCCGGAGCAGTACGGCGGGGCCGGGGTGACGGACTTCCGCTACAACGCGATCCTCACCGCCGAGATCGGCCGCGTCGGCGCGAGCGGCCTGGGCTTCACGCTGCAGAACGACGTCGTCGCGCCGTACCTCACCGGGCTCACCACCGACGAGCAGAAGCAGCGCTGGCTGCCCGGCGTCGTCAGCGGCGCGATCATCACCGCGATCGCCATGACCGAGCCCGGTGCCGGCTCGGACCTCCAGGGCCTCACCACCACGGCCCGCCGGGACGGCGACGAGTGGGTGCTCAACGGCTCCAAGACGTTCATCACCAACGGCATCAACGCCGACCTGGTGATCGTCGTGGCCCGCACCGACCCCGAGGCCGGCGCCCGCGGTTTCTCGCTGCTCGTGGTCGAGCGGGGGATGCCGGGCTTCGAGCGGGGCCGGAACCTCGACAAGGTCGGCCTCAAGGCGCAGGACACCGCCGAGCTGTTCTTCTCGGACGTGCGCGTGCCGGCGGCCAATCTGCTCGGCACCGAGGGCCACGGGTTCTTCCACCTCATGGAGAACCTGCCCCAGGAGCGGCTGTCGATCGCGGCCGGCGCCGTCGCCTCGGCCCGGAACGTCCTCGACCTCACCGTGGAGTACTGCAAGGGGCGCACGGCGTTCGGCAAGCCGATCGGGACGTTCCAGAACACCCGGTTCGAGCTCGCCGAGATGCACACCGAGGTCTCGATCGCCGAGACCTACCTGGAGAAGGCGATCCTCGAGCACAACGCCGGCCGGTTCACCGCCGAGGACGCCGCCATGGCCAAGTGGTGGACGACGGAGCTGCAGAAGCGCGTCGTCGACCGGTGCGTGCAGCTGCACGGCGGCTACGGCTACATGCTCGAGTACCCGGTCGCCAAGGCGTTCGTCGACTCGCGCATCCAGACCATCTACGGCGGGACGACCGAGATCATGAAGGAGATCGTCGGCCGCTCGCTGGGCGTCTGAGCGCCGTGACCGCCCCCGAGCAGCCCACGGTCCTGACCGAGCGCACCGGTCACGTCCTGCTGGTCACGATCAACCGGCCGCAGGCGCGCAACGCTCTCGACCTGGACGTCGCCACCCGGCTGGCCGACGCCTTCGACGCCGCCGAGGCCGAGCCGGAGATCCGCTGCCTCGTGCTCACCGGCGCTGGCGACCGGGCCTTCTCCGCCGGGGCCGACCTCAAGGCCCTGGCCCGCGGCGAGCGCGCGATCGTGCCGGGCCGGGAGCACTACGGCTTCGCCGGTGTCGTGCGGCACCCGACGAGCACGCCGGTGATCGCGGCGGTGAACGGCGCGGCGCTGGGCGGCGGCACCGAGCTGGCGCTCGCCGCGGACCTCGTGGTCGCCGCGGAGCACGCCACCTTCGGCGTCCCGGAGGTGACGCGCGGGCTGCTCGCCGCTGCAGGCGGGGTGTTCCGGCTGCCCGAGCAGCTGCCCCGCAAGGTCGCGATGCGGCTGGTGCTCACCGGGCAGCCGATGAGCGCGGCGGAGGCGCTGCGCTGGGGCCTGGTCAACGAGGTCGTCCCCGCCGCCGACGTGGTGCCGACGGCGCTGCGGCTGGCCGGGGTCGTCGCCGCCAACGCACCGCTGGCCGTGCAGGCCAGCAAGCGGCTCGCGCTCGGGATCGTCGACGGCGAGCGGCCCGCCGAGACCGCTCTCTGGGACCGCTCCGGCGAGGAGATGGGCCGGCTGCTCGCCTCCGCCGACGCGGCCGAGGGCATCCGGGCGTTCGCGGAGAAGCGGCCGCCGCGCTGGACAGCCCGCTGACCGGGGAACTCCGGCGCGCGCCACGGGTGAGCCGGCTCCGTCGGGGGCAGGTATGCCGGTCATGAGCACCGCTGCGCCGCGACTCCCCGACGCCCTGCAGGCGCTCCGCGACCTCCTGGCCGAGGTCCCCCTGCACCTGGACGTGCCCGGCCGCGACGAGGCGAGCCGCTCGGCGCGCGCCGTCGTCGACCAGGTCGACGACTACCTGCTGCCCCGGCTGCGCGACCTCGACGCCCCGCTCCTGGCCGTGGTCGGGGGCTCGACGGGCGCCGGCAAGTCCACCCTGGTCAACAGCCTGCTCGGCACGCCGGTCACCACCGCCGGTGTGCTGCGGCCGACCACCCGTGCCCCCGTGCTGGTCTGCGCGCCGGCCGACCGCGCCGCGTTCGCCGGTGACCGCGTGCTGCCGGGCCTGGCCCGCAGCACCGGCGAGGGGGAGGTCACCGGGGGGCTGCGGCTGGTGGTCAGCGACGCGCTGCCGGCCGGGCTCGCGGTGCTGGACGCCCCGGACGTCGACTCGGTGGTGGAGACCAACCGGGAGCTGGCCGGGCAGCTGCTGGCCGCCGCCGACCTCTGGGTGTTCGTGACCACCGCGGCCCGCTACGCCGACGCCGTCCCGTGGGAGGTGCTGCGCACCGCCCAGGAGCGGGGCACCGCGCTGGCCGTGGTGCTCGACCGGGTGCCGCCGGAGGCGGCCGGCGAGATCGCGGCCGACCTCGGCGGGATGCTGCGCACCGCCGGGCTGGACGCGGCACGGCTGTTCGTCATCGAGGAGCGCCCGCTCTCCGGTGGACTCCTGCCCGAGGACCAGGTGGCGCCGCTGCGCTCCTGGCTGCACGGGCTGGCCGCCGACCAGGAGCAGCGCGCCGCCGTCGTCCGCCAGACCCTGGCCGGAGCGCTGGAGAGCCTGGGTGGGCGGGTGGACCTGGTGGCCGAGGGCGTCGTCCGGCAGGAGGCCGCGGCCGAGGCGCTGCGCCAGGCCGCGGAGGCCGCCTACGCCCGCGCCTGCACGTCGGTGTCCGAGGGCGTCGCCAGCGGGGCTCTGCTGCGCGGCGAGGTGCTGGCGCGCTGGCAGGAGTTCGTCGGTACCGGGGAGTGGATGCGCGCCCTGCAGGGGCAGGTGGGCCGGCTGCGCGACCGGATCACCGCGTCGCTCACCGGCCGGCCCGCGGCCGGGACGGGGTTGCAGCAGGCCCTCGAATCGGGGGTGGAGGTGCTCCTGCGGGACGCCGCGGAGGAGGCCGCCGAGCGGACCGTGACGGCCTGGCGGGGGACGCCGGGCGGACCGGGCCTGCTGGCCGCCGGTCCGCCCGACCTGGACACCGCCTCGCCGGACTACGCGGCGGCGGCCGCGGCGCAGGTGCGCGACTGGCAGGGCGCCGTGCTGGACCTCGTGCGCACCGAGGGGGCCGACAAGCGCACCCGCGCGCGGGCCTACTCGTGGGGCGTCAACGGGGTCGGCGCCGTGGTCATGGTCGCCGTCTTCGCCTCCACCGGGGGACTGACCGGCGGGGAGGTGGCCGTCGCCGGCGGGACGACGGCGGTGGGCCAGCGGGTGCTGGAGGCGGTCTTCGGCGACTCCGCGGTGCGGTCGCTGGCCGCCCGGGCCCGGGCGGACCTGGAGCGGCGGGCGGACCGGCTGCTCACCGACGAGCGCGCCCGCTTCGACGAGCTGGTCGCACAGGCCGCACCACCGCCGGACGCCGTCGCGCGGCTGCGCGCGGCTGCCGCCGAGCTCACCGCGGCGCGGCAGGCCCGGCGATGAGGCGCAGGGAGGCCGGTCCCGCGCTGACCGACCGGCTGGCCGCGCTGCGCGAGGCGGTCGAGGTGGCCGAGGGTCGGCTCGACGTCCCCGAGGTGGGCCGCGCCCGCACGCTGCTGGCCAAGGCCGGGGCGCGGGAGGCGCTCGGCGACGCCACCGTCGTCGCGCTCGCCGGGGCCACCGGCAGCGGCAAGTCCACGCTGTTCAACGCGCTCTCGGGCGCCGAGGTGAGCACACCGGGCGTGCGCCGGCCGACCACCGGCGTGGCGCACGCCTCGGTCTGGGGCGAGGCCGGCGCCGACCGGCTGCTGGACTGGCTGGAGGTCCCGCGGCGGCACCGCGTGGCCGACGCCGCGCCGGCGCTCGACGGCCTCGTGCTGCTCGACCTGCCCGACCACGACAGCGTCCGGCTCGAGCACCGGCTGGAGGTGGACCGGCTGGTGGAGCTGGTCGACGTGCTGGTCTGGGTGCTCGACCCGCAGAAGTACGCCGACGCCGCGGTGCACGGCCGGTACCTGGCGCCCATGGCCGGCCACGCCGGGGTGCTGGTCGTGGTGCTCAACCAGATCGATCGGCTCGACGAGCAGGCCGCGGCCGCGTGCCTGGCCGACCTGCGCCGGCTGCTGGACTCCGAGGGCCTGGGGGACACCCCGATCGTCGCCACCTCGGCGCGCACCGGTGCGGGACTGATGGAGCTGCGCGGCGAGCTGGGCCGACGCGTCAGCGCCCGCCGTGCGGCGACCGAGCGGCTGACCGCCGACGTCCGGGCCACCGCGGAGGCGCTGTCCGCGTACTGCCCGGACGGCGATCCCGGTGCCGGGCCGGCCCGGGCGGCCGAGGCCGAGCTGACCGGGGCGCTGGCCGCTGCCGCCGGTGTGCCGGTGGTCGTCGCGGCGGTCGAGCGCTCCGCCGTCCGCGAGGGGACGGCGCGCACGGGATGGCCCGTCGTGCGGTGGGTGCGCAAGCTGCGACCCGACCCGCTGGAACGCCTGCACCTGGGCGACGAGCGGGCGCGGTCGTCGCTGCCCACCGCCGGGGCGGTGCAGCAGGCCGGGATGACCGCCGCGCTGCGCCAGGTGCGCACCGCCGCCGGCGAGGGGCTGCCGCAGGCCTGGCGGGACGAGCTGCGGCGGACCGCCGACTCCGCCGGGGTGGACCTGGCCGACCGGCTGGACCGCGCCGTCACCGGGGCCGACCTCGGACCGGCGCGGGTGCCGCTGTGGCAGCGGGCGGTCGGTGCGCTGCAGTGGGCGCTGCTGGCGTGCGCGTTGGTCGGAGCGCTGTGGCTGCTGGGCCTCGGCGTCCTGGGCTGGCTGCAGCTGGACGACGTGCTGCCGCTGCCGGAGGTCGAGGGCATCCCGCTGCCGACCCTGCTGCTCGTGCTCGGGCTGCTCGCCGGCGCGCTGCTCGCGGTGCTGGCCCGACCGTTCGTGCGCGCCGGGGCCCGCCGCCGACGACGGCGGGCCGAGCAGCGGCTCACCGCCCGCGTCGCGGAGGTGGCGCACGGGTCGGTGCTCGCGCCGTTGGAGGGGACGGTCGAGGACGCGCGCGTCTTCTGCGCCGCCGTCCGCCGCGCCGGCAGCTGACCGGTCAGGCGGTGAGCTCCGCCGCGGCGATCATGCGGCTCAGCGTCTCCACCCAGGCCGCCCGCACGTCGGACGGCCGGCCGTCGACGACGGCGTGCGCGCCGCCGTCGAGGTCGCCCGTGCCGGCCACCGCCTCGACGCTCAGCCGGAGCAGCAGATCGGTGATGGTCTCTGAGGGCAGTCCGGCATCCACGAGGGGCTGCAGGATCCACTGGCGCGGGTCCACCCCAGGTGTTCGTCCGAAACGTCCTGGCGGATGCACCGCCGGGAGCCCGCACTACTGTCCGCCCGTGATCCGTCGCACGCTGCTGCCCTCGCTCGTCGCCCTCGTCACGCTGGCCGGTCTCGCGGCCTGCTCCGCGGACTCCACTGCGGCCGACGAGGGCGTGACCGCCGAGGCGCAGCCGGTCGGCTGGGAGAAGGTGGCCGGCACCGACGAGTGCGCGTGCAGCGACGGCAGCGAGTTCCACTACTGGCTGCACGAGGGCGACCCGACCAAGGTGGCCTTCGTCCTCGAGGGCGGCGGCGCGTGCTTCAGCGCCGAGACCTGCGGCACGGAGGACAGCACGTCGAAGCAGAACCTGGCGCGCGACCTGGCCGACGAGCCCGGCTTCGTCTCCCGCGGCGGTACCCCGGTGCCGGCCACCGACGGGCTCGTCGACGTGGCCGACCCCGACAACCCGCTGGCCGGCTACAGCGTCGTCTACGTCCCCTACTGCACCGGCGACCTGCACCTGGGCGACACGACGCACGACTACGGCGACGGCGTCGTGGTCCAGCACAAGGGCCGGGTCAACGCCACCACCGCGCTCGAGGGCATGGCCCGGGAGTTCCCCGACGCCGAGCAGGTCGTCGTCCTGGGCTTCAGCGCCGGCTCCGCCGGTGCGCCCCTCTACGGCGGGCTCGCCCACGACCTGCTGCCCGACGCGGACATCACCGTCCTCGCCGACGCCTCCGGCGCCTACCCCGGGGACGAGGCCATCACCGGGGCCATCGGCGCGCTGTGGGGCATCGCCGGCGCGCTTCCCGCGTGGCCCGAGGCGGCCGGTCAGCCGGCGACGGCGTGGTCGCTGCCCGGCCTGCTCGTGCAGGCCGGCCGGCACGTGCCCGGCATCACCCTGGCCACGATCGACACCGCCGAGGACGAGACGCAGCGCCGCTTCACCGACCGGATCGGGTTCGCCGACACGCCGCTGCCCGAGCTGATCGACCGCAACGCGCGGTTCGTCGAGGCCGGCGGCGTCGAGGTCAGCTCGTGGGTCGGCCCGGGCACGCAGCACGTCAGCACCGCCGAGGACGACGTCCTCTACGGCAGCGAGGTCGAGGGCACCCGGCTTGTCGACTGGATCGCGGACCTCCTCGCCGGGGAGCACGTCCCCGACGTCCGCTGCGAGGACTGCGACTGACCCTCTGGGACGATGGGTCCACCGCCCCGACCGACCGCCGGCTCGTCCGCGAGCCCGACCCGAGCGCTGCTCGCCAGGAGTTCCCCGATGTCCCGCCGTACCGCCTCCCGGGCGCTGATCGCCGTCGCCCTGTCCGTCTCCCTGGCCGCCTGCGGTTCCGACGACGACGCCGCCTCGCCGGACGCCGGCAGCTCGAGCGCGGCAGCCGGTGAGGTCTCCGCCGACCTCACGCAGAAGCCCGAGGTCCCCGCGTCGGACGAGCCGGTGCCGGACGAGCTGGTCATGGACGACGTCGTCGTCGGGGACGGGGCGGAGGCCGTCGAGGGCAGCACCGCCGACGTGAAGTACGTGGGCGCGTTCTACGAGTCCGGGGAGGAGTTCGACTCCTCCTGGTCCAATTCGCCGGACTACACGATCCCGGTCCCGCTCGGTGCGGGGCGGGTCATCCCGGGCTTCGAGCAGGGCATCGAGGGGATGAAGGTCGGCGGGCGACGGACGATCACCATCCCCAGCGACCTCGGCTACGGGCCGGACGGTTACCCACCGGTGATCCCTGGGAACGCCACCCTGGTCTTCGTGATGGATCTGGTCGAGGTCACCCCCTGACGCGGCTACTCGCCGGAGGACCGGCCGCCCGCTGAGACCGGGACCGGCACCGGGCCGGCCAGCGCGACGACGTCACCGACCACCCACACCGCCGGCGGCCGCACGGACTCCGCGGCCATCGTCGCCCCGAGGTCGGCGAGCGTCGTCCGGAGCGTGCGCTCCCGGCCCGTCGAGCCCTCCACGACGACGGCGACCGGGGTGTCCGGCGCGCGGCCGTGCCCGATCAGCGCCGCGGCGATCGCCGGCGCCGTCTCCACGCCCATGAGCACCACCACCGTGCCCCGGAGCCGGCCGATCGCGGACCAGTCGACCAGCGACTGCGGATGGCCCGGCGGGAGGTGCCCGGAGACGACGACGAACTCGTGGGTCAGCCCGCGGTGGGTCACCGGGACGCCGGCCAGACCGGGCACCCCGACCGCGCTGGTGACCCCGGGCACGACCTCGACGGGGACGCCGGCGGCCGCGCAGGCGAGCAGCTCCTCCATGCCGCGGCCGAAGACGAACGGGTCCCCACCCTTGAGCCGGACCACCCGGCGGCCGGCGAGCGCGCGGGAGACCAGCACGGCGTTGATGTCCTCCTGCGGCATGGCGCGCCCGCGGGGCAGCTTCGAGGCGTCCACGATCTCGACGTCGGGCCGCAGCCCGGCCAGGAGCGAGCGCGGGCCCAGGTTGTCGACGACCACCACGTCGGCCTGCTCCAGCGCGGTCCGTCCCCGGACGGTGATCAGCTCGGGGTCGCCCGGCCCGCCGCCGACGAGCACGACCCGACCGGGCCCGCCGACCGAGGCGTCGGCGGGCCGGGTGGCCCGGGTGCAGAAGACGCGCTCGCGCTCGGCCTCGGCTTCGACCGCATCGTCCACCGCGGCGTGGCCGGTGGCGGCGACGGCGTACCAGGCGGCCGCCAGGTCACCGGTCGCGTAGGGCCGGGGGAGCCAGGTCAGCGCCCGCGCGCTCGCAAGCGCCCCGAGCTCGGGGACCACCCCCGGCGCGACGACGGTGACCCGCGCACCGGCGTCCAGCAGCCCGGCCGTCGCACGCGTGGCGGCCGGGCCGCCCCCGACGACCACGACCTCCTTGTCGGACAGGTCCAGGCCGACGGGGAGCAGCGGCGGGGTGCTCACGGCACCTCCTCGGAGATCGGAGCGCCGAGCACGTCGGCGAGGACGGCGGCGAAGGCGCGGGAGACCTCGGGCCGGCGCACCGCCACGCGCAGGTGGTCGCCGGTCAGCCCGGGGAAGGTGTCGCCGCGGCGCACGGCCCAGCCCCGCCGGCGCAGCTCCTCGCGCACGGCGAGCCCGTCCGCCACGCGCAGCAGCACGAACGACGAGCGCGGATCGCCCTCGACGACCACCGACGGCGGGAGGGCGTCCACGAGGGCGGTGCGCCAGTCCGCGAGGTCCCGCGCGGCGGCGTCGGCCTCGGCGCGCGCCGCGGGGGTGGTGCACGCGGTCAGCGCGGCCAGCGCCGGGGTGGAGACCGGCCACCGCGGCTGCTGCGCGGCCAGCCGGGCGATCAGGTCGGCCGGCCCGAGCGCGTAGCCGACGCGGAGCCCGGCCAGTCCCCACGTCTTGGTCAGGCTGCGCACGACCAGCAGCCCGGGGAGGTCGCGCTGCGTCGCCAGCGACTCCGGCTCCCCGGCCACCGTGTCGGCGAAGGCCTCGTCCACCAGCAGCACCCGGCCCGGGCGGGCCAGGGCGGCGACGGTCTCCGCGGGATGGAGCACCGACGTCGGGTTCGTCGGGTTGCCGAGCACCACCAGGTCGGCGTCCCCGGGCACGGCGGCCGGATCGAGCCGCCAGCCGTCGTCGGCACGCAGCAGGACCCGGGTGACCGGGTGCCCGGCGGCCCGCAGCGCCGCCTCGGGCTCGGTGAACGAGGGGTGGACGACGGCGGCGAGGTGCGGCCGCAGCGCCCGGGCGACGAGGACGAAGACCTCGGCCGCGCCCGCGGTGAGCAGCACCTCGTCCTCGGGGCGTCCGTGGGCGGCGGCTACCGCGGCCCGGGCCGGGCCGGGGTCCGGATAGGCCGCCGCGGCGTCGATCGACGCGTGCAGCACCGTGCGCAGCCACGGCGGCGGTGCGTCGGCGCGGACGTTGACGGCCAGGTCGACCAGGCCCGGCGCGAGCTCGGCGTCGCCGTGGTGGGAGAGGTCGGGCTCCGCGACGGCCACGGCCACGGTGACCCGGCCGTGCACCGTCTTGGCGACGGTGAGCGAGCCGCCGTCCATGAGCGCGGCGGCCTCGGCCACCGAGCCGGTCCCGACGGCGGCCGCGACCCGGGCCGACGACGTGGGCACCGGCACGCGGGCCAGGGCCGCGGCTGGGTGACCCACCAGCGTCCATCCGCGCCGGGCGGCCGCCTCCCGGATCCCGGGCTCGGCGGCGCGGACGTCGAGGGTCGCCAGCCGCACCTCGGCGGTGCCGGCGGGCAGCACCGCGTCGACCGCGGCGAGCACCTCGTCCGCGTCGACGCCGGAGACGGCGCCCAGCCCGACGGTGGTCACGTCGGCACCCCGGAAGGAAGCACGGCGAGCAACCCGGCGGCGTCCCGGGGGAGAGGGCCGTCGCCGAGCAGGCCGAGGTCGCGCAGCCGGGCGCCCACGGTCAGCGCCCAGGGCCGGTCGAGCCGGGCCCGCCGGAGCAGGTCGTCGTCGCCGAGCAGGGCCTGCGGCTCGCCCTGCACGACCCGCCGGTCGACCACCACCGCCACCTCGTCGGCCCAGCGCAGGGCCAGGTCGACGTCGTGGGTGCTCATGACCACCGTGGCGTCGTGCTCCTGCAGGCGGGCCAGCGCGGCCAGCGTCTCGGCGACGGCGGAGGGGTCCAGGCCCGCCGTCGGCTCGTCGAGCAGAAGCACGCACGGGCGCATCGCCACCGCCCCGGCGATCGCCACCCGCTTGCGCTCGCCGTAGGAGAGCTGGTGGGTGGGGCGCGCGGCGAGGCCGTCGACGGCGAGCAGCGCCAGCGCCTCGGCGACCCGGGCGCGCACCTCGTCCTCGGGCAGGCCCAGGTTGAGCGGGCCGAACGAGACGTCCTGGGCGACCGACGCGCTGAACAGCTGGTCGTCGGGGTCCTGCAGCACCAGCTGGACCTCCTGCCGGTGCGCCCGCAGCGCCCGGCGGCCGTATCCCAGGCGGGCGCCGTCGACGGCCACCTCGCCGGCCGAGGGCTCGAGGGCCCCGGACAGGCAGCGCAGCAGCGTCGTCTTCCCCGAGCCGTTGGCGCCCAGCACGGCGAGCCTCCGGCCGGCCGCGACGGTGAGCGCGGCGCCGTCCAGCACCGGCCGGCCGCGCTCGTACCCGGCCACCAGACCGGTGGCGGACAGCGTCCGGTGGCTCACGTCAGCACCGCGGACGTCGTGACGATGGCGGCCAGCCCGGCGGCGGTGGCGGCGAGGAAGAGCCGGGAGGAGGGCAGCACCTCGGGCAGCACCCGCAGACCCGTCTCCATGCCGCGACCGGCCAGCCCGGCCTGCATGCGGCGGGCGCGGTCCCAGGAGCGGGTGAGCACCGCGGCGGCCAGCGCGCCCGAGGAGCGGTGGGAGCGGCGCAGGGACGAGTAGCCCATCCGGGCGGCCTGCGCCTCGCGGACCGCGCGCAGGCTGTCCAGCAGCACGAACAGCAGGCGGTAGACGACGGAGGAGACCTCCACGACCGCCGCCGGCACCCGGGCGCGGCGCAGCGCGGGCAGCAGGTCCGACATCGGCGTCGTCGTGGCCAGGAGCAGCACCGCGGCGCCACCGGCCAGGGCGTGCCCGACCAGCGAGCCGGCGCGCGCGGCGGCGTCCGGCGCCCAGCCGATCCCGCCGCTCCCCACCTCGACGACGGCGGTCAGCGCACCGACCGCGACGAAGGCCAGCGGCCAGCGGACCGCGCGGGCGAAGGTGGCGGCCGGCACCCGGGCGGGGCCGAGGGCCAGCACGACCGCGACGACGGCGACCAGCACGCTGCCCGGCCACGCGGGCAGCACGAGGGCGGTGACGACCAGGCCGCCGCAGAGCAGCACCTTGTCGCCGGGCGCGCGCCGGCGCCAGGCGCTGGCCCACGCCGCGTCGTCGACGGCCAGCCCGCTCACTGCTCGCCGGCTCCCGGGGCCGCCGCCCGCCGGCCGCGCAGCCGGCCGAGCACGTACCCGAGCACGCCGCCGCCGAGTGCCGCCTGCAGCGCGAACAGGCCGGACTCCACCTCGCCGGACGGGCTGAACAGCGAGTCGAACCACGGGGCGTAGCCGTCGGCCTCCAGCTCCTCGGTGACGGCGGCGTCGGTGCCGCCGTACTCCGACGTGCCGCCGTCGAGCAGCAGCGGCAGGACGAACAGGGCGACGACGGCGAGGACGAGCAGCGCGGTCACGATCCGGCGGCGGGTCATGCGCTGCCTCCGGTCGGGGTGGGGGCGGGGGCCAGGATCCCGAGCCGCTCGAGCTCCGGCCGGGCGTTGGTGGTGAGCGCGCGGAAGAGCAGCACGCCGAGCAGGCCCTCGCCGATCGCCAGCGGGATCTGGGTGAGCGCGAAGACGCCGAGGAACTTCAGCAGCGCACCGGCCACGCCGCTCTCCGCGTCGGGGAAGGCCAGGGCGAGCTGGACCGACGTGGTGACGTAGGTGGCGAGGTCGGCCAGCGCGACGGCGGCGAACACCGCGGGCAGCAGGCCGGCGCCGGCCCCGCGCGCCAGCCGGTAGGCGCCGTACCCCGCCCAGGGCCCGACCACGGCGAAGGCGAAGGCGTTCGCGCCGAGGGTGGTCAGCCCGCCGTGCGCCAGGAGCAGCGCCTGGAACAGCAGCACGACGGTGCCCAGCAGCGCCATCACCGGTGGCCGGAACAGCACCGCCCCGGGACCGGTGCCGGTCGGGTGGCTGGAGCTGCCGGTGACGCTCGGCAGCTTGATGGCGCTCAGCACGAAGGTGAACGCGCCGGCCGCGCCGAGCAGCAGCGTCGAGTCCGGGTTCTCCCGCACTTCTTTCACCACGGCGCGGGCGCCGTGCACGACGAACGGGGCCGCGGCGACGGTCCAGGCGGCCGCGTGACCGGCGGGGAGGAACCCCTCAGCGATGTGCACGGACGGCCTCCGATCGACGTGCGCACTCGGCGACGAAGCGGGCGGCGAGCTGGGGGCTGCCGGCCCAGTGCAGGTGCAGGTAGGAGGCGTGCACGCTGCCGGCCACGAAGCCCTCGGCGCCGGCCGCCGACCACTGCCACGCGCCCGCGGCACCGGCCGGCGGGTCGGCGTGCGTGCGGTGGAACTCGTGCCCGCGCACCCGGGTGCCGGCCGGCGCGAGCACGGAGTCGGTGACCGCCACCGCGGCCCGGTAGCCCAGGGTCAACCGGGGCGACATCGCCGTCGCCACGTCGAGGACGCCGCACATCGGGAGGCCGTCGAGCTCGCGGCCCAGGTACAGCAGCCCCGCGCACTCGGCGGCCACCGGTGCGCCGCGGGCGGCGAGCGCGGCGACGTCGGCGCGCAGCGACGCGTTGGCCGACAGCGCCGCGGCATGCACCTCGGGGAAGCCGCCGCCGACGACCAGCCCCGCGGTGCCCGGCGGCAGCAGCCCGTCGCGCAGGGGGTCGACGACGACGACCTCGGCCCCCGCGGCCTCGAGCAGCTCGGTGGTCTCCGCGTAGCCGAAGGTGAAGGCCGGCCCGCCGGCGACGGCGATCCGCGGCCGGCCCGGTGCCGGGGCGACCTCCGCGGCGGGGTCCCACGGCGCGGCGTCCAGCGGGGGAGCGGAGCGGGCCAGGGCCAGCACGGCGTCCAGGTCGACGGCGGCGCCCACCACCTCGCCGAGCCCGCGGACGGTCGCCAGCGCCTCGCCGGACCGCTCGGCCGCCGGGATCAGCCCGAGGTGCCGGGACGGCGTGGCCAGCTGCTCCAGCCGGCGGACCGCACCGAGCACCGGCACCCCGGCGGCGGCCAGCGCCTCGCGCAGGATCGCCTCGTGCCGGTCGCTGCCGACCCGGTTGAGGACGACGCCGCCGAGCCGGACCTCCGGGTCGAACGTCGCGAACCCGTGCACCAGCGCCGCCACCGACCGCGCCTGCGCGGAGCCGTCCACGACCAGCACGACGGGAGCCTGCAGCAGCCGGGCCACGTGCGCGGTGGAGGAGAACCCCGGTTCGACCGAGGGGTGGCTGGCGCCGTCGAACAGGCCCATGACCCCCTCGACGACGGCGACGTCGGCCGGCCGCGGGTGCAGGGCGCCGCGCAGGAACAGCGGGGCGATCCGCTCCTCGCCCACCAGCCACGGGTCGAGGTTGCGGCCGGGGCGGCCCGCCGCCAGGGCGTGGTAGCCGGGGTCGATGTAGTCGGGGCCGACCTTGTGCGGGGAGACGGTGAGCCCGCGGGCGGTGAGCGCGGCGACGAGCCCCGTGGCCACCGACGTCTTGCCCGCGTTCGACGACGGCGCGGCGATGACCAGCCGCGGAATCGCGGTCACCACTCGATCCCCCGCTGGCCCTTCTGCCCGGCGTCCATGGGGTGCTTGACCTTGGTCATCTCCACGACCAGGTCGGCGGCCTCGACCAGCGCGGGGTGCGCGTCGCGGCCGGTGATCACCACGTGCTGGGCGCCGGGGCGGTTGGTCAGCGTCTCCACGACGTCGTCGACGTCGACCCAGCCCCACTTCAGGGGATAGGTGAACTCGTCGAGCACGTAGAAGCGGTGCGCCTCGGCGGCCAGGTCGCGCTTGATCTGGGCCCAGCCCTCGGCGGCGTCCGCGGCGTGGTCGACCTCGGTGCCCTGCCGGCGCGACCAGCTCCAGCCCGAGCCCATCTTGTGCCAGACGACGGGCCCGCCCTGGCCGGTCGTGGCGTGCACCTCGCCCAGCGCGGTGAGGGCGGTCTCCTCGCCGACCTTCCACTTCGCGCTCTTGACGAACTGGTAGACCGCGATCGACCAGCCCTGGTTCCAGGCGCGCATCGCCATCCCGAACGCGGCGGTGGACTTCCCCTTCATGGCACCGGTGTGCACCACGAGTAGCGGCCGGTTGCGGCGCTGCCGCGTGGTCAGCCCGTCCTGCGGATCGACGGCGATCCGTCCCTGCGGCACGTCAGGCCGCCCGGGCGCTGCGGACGGTGGCGGCCAGGGCGTCGGCGGCCAGCTCCTCCAGCCGCAGGGTCTCCGCACCCAGCGCCGTCCCGAGCGCCCCCGCTAGGCCGAGCCGGACCGGGCCGGACTCGCAGTCGACGACGACGGCGGCGGTGCCCGTGGACGCCAGCAGCTCCGCCGCCGCCCGGGCCTCGGCGAGCGCGTTGCCACCCCGGGCACCGGTGGCCCGGCCGTCGGTGACGACGACGAGCAGCGGGCGTCGCTGCGGATCGCGGATCCGCTCGACCCGGAGGACGGCATGGGCCTCGAGCAGCCCCGCGGCCAGCGGGGTGCGGCCGCCGGTGGGCAGGTCGGTCAGCCGGGCGGCCGCCGCCTCCACCGACCAGGTCGGCGGGAGGGCGAGCTCGGCGGAGCTGCCGCGGAAGGTGACCAGGCCGACCTTGTCGCGGCGCTGGTAGGCGTCCAGCAGCAGGGACAGGACCGCGCCCTTGACCGCGCCCATCCTGGCCCGCGCCGCCATCGACCCGCTGGCGTCGACGACGAACAGGACGAGGTTGCCTTCGCGCCCCTCGAGCACGGCCTGGCGCAGGTCCTCGCGGGCGATCCGCAGGCCGGGCCCGGTGCGGCCACGGGCCTTCTGGTGCGGCGCGGCGGCGAGCACCGTGTCGACCAGGTGCAGCTTCGTGACCGTGCCCCCGGGCGACGCGGAGCCGACGACCCGCCCCCGCTCGGATCGGGCGCGCGAGCGCCGGCCGGGTGCGCCGGCGCCGATGCCGGGCACCTCGAGCCGCCGCGTGCGGAACGGGTCGGACGGCGCGACCGCGGCCCGCTCGGGTGCGGGGGAGGCGTCCGCGGAGCCGCCGCCTTCGCCGCGCGGTGCCGTCGTCGGCTCCTGCCCGTGGTCCCCTCCAGGCATAGGAGGCTCTGCCTGCGTTTCGGCGCCCGATCCGTAGGCATTGCTTCCTCTGCCTGGATCGCCCGGGCCGTCGTCGGGTCCGCCGTCGTCGGGGCCGCCGTCCGGGTCGTCGTCCTCCGGGCGGCTGTCGGACAGCGCCTGCTCGAGCGTCTCCTCGTCCAGGCCGGGGGCGTCGAAGGGGTTGCGGCGGCGGCGGTGGGGGAGCGCGAGGCGGGCGGCCACCCGGACGTCGTCCTCGGTCACCTCGTCGCGGCCGGACCACGCGGCGTGGGCGATCGCGGCGCGGGCGGTGACCAGGTCGGCGCGCAGGCCGTCGACGTCGAAGGCGGCGCAGACCGCCGTCACCTGCTGCAGGGCGGCGTCGGAGAGGACGACGCGGGGCAGCCGGGCGCGGGCGTCGGCGATGCGGATGGCCAGCCCGGTCTCCTCGGCCGCCCACGCGGCAGCGAACCCGGCCGGGTCGGCGTCGGAGGCGAACCGCCGGCGCACGACCTCGGCCCGTTCGGCGGGGTCGCGCGGTGCGGCCACCTCGACGGTGAGGCCGAAGCGGTCGAGCAGCTGCGGGCGGAGCTCGCCCTCCTCCGGGTTCATGGTGCCGACCAGGAGGAAGCGGGCCGCGTGCCGCACCGAGACGCCCTCCCGCTCGACGTAGGCGGTGCCCATCGCCGCGGCGTCCAGCAGCAGGTCGACCAGGTGGTCGTGCAGCAGGTTGACCTCGTCGACGTAGAGCACACCGCGGTGGGCGGCGGCCAGCAGGCCGGGCTCGAAGGCCTTCACGCCCTCGGTGAGCGCGCGCTCGAGGTCCAGCGAGCCGACGACGCGGTCCTCGGACGCGCCCACCGGCAGCTCGACCAGCCGGGCCGGGCGGACGGGGCCGGCGGCGGTCGGCTCGTGCGGCCCGTCGGGGCAGGCCGGGTCCGGGGCGGCGGGGTCGCACGCGAACCGGCACCCGGCGACGACCGCGACCGGCGGCAGCACGGCGGCCAGGGCGCGGACCGTCGTCGACTTCGCGGTGCCCTTCTCGCCGCGCACGAGCACGCCGCCGACCGCCGGGGAGACGGCGTTGAGCAGCAGGGCCAGGCGCATGTCGTCCATGCCGACGACGGCGCTGAAGGGGTACGTCATGCGCGGGTACGGCGCACGGGTCACGCGTCCTCTCCCCGGGTGTCCACGCCCGGAGGTGGCAGGAGCGCGACGGCGGGAGTTCCTGACTCACCGACCCGGGGGCCGGCTCACAGTGGCGGGACCGCGCCGGAATTGCACCGGGCTTCCTCCACTGCCGTCGCGTGTGGCGGCGTCATGCAACCACAGCCACCCGGCGGGCGACAGCCACGGGGGTCGGCCGGCGACGAGGTGCCGCGCCCCGGGTCCCGCTCAGCTGGAGCGGGCGGCCAGCCAGTCGTCGAACTCGGTCGCGACGATGCGCTCGTCGTGGACGTCGGCGGCCGCGGGCGAGGCGAGGAAGCGGATCGGTGGCCCCATGATCGCCGGGGCCAGCAGCCGGTCGCGCTGCTCCGGCGGGAAGTCGTCGGGGATCATGCCGGTCGCCGTCGCCCCGCCGGGCAGCAGGATGTTGACCGTGACGCCGCTGCCCTCGAGGTCGGCGGCCATGATCCGCGACAGCGCCTCGGCGCCGGCGCGGACCGGCCCGTAGGGGACGAAGCCCCTGCGGTTCATCGTCGAGTGGTTCATCGAGACGTTGACCACCCGCCCGCCGCCCGCGGCCAGCAGGCGCGGGACGACGCTGCGCGCCACCAGGAAGTAGCCGGTCAGGTTCGTGTCCACGAGGTCCCGGAAGCCGCCCGGAGGCACCGTCCAGAACGGCTGCGGGTCGGTGAGGAAGCGCGGGTTGACCGTCCGCATGCCGAGGCCCGCGTTGTTCACCAGGACGTCGAGCCCGCCCAGCGCCTCGACGACCCGGTCCACCCCGCGCTCGACGTCGTCCTCGTCGCGCACGTCCATCGCGACGCCGGTGCAGCCGGCGCCGAGGTCGCGGGCGGCCGCCTCCGTGCGGTCGCGGTCCCGGCCGGTGATGGCGACCGCCGCGCCCGCGTCGAGCAGGGCCGCGGCCATCGCGGCGCCCAGGCCGCTGGTGCCACCGGTGATGAGCACGCGGGTGCCGGGTGCCCGGAAGTCCTCGGTCATCCGGCCGACGCTAGCCGCGGGGTGCCTAGGATCGCCCGTCGTGCGTGCCGATGAGCGGGGAGCCTCCGAGCGGGTGACCGTCGTCGGCATCGGCGCCGACGGCTGGGACGGGCTCTCACCGGCGGCCCGCCGGTCGATCGAAGCCGCCGACGTGCTGCGCGGCAGCGAGCGGCAGCTGGCGCTGGTGCCGTCGTCCGTCGGGGCGGAGCGGGTGCCGTGGCCGCGGCCGCTCGCCCCGGCGCTCCCCGGCCTCCGCGAGTCGCATCCCGGCTGCCGCGTCGTCGTCCTGGCCAGCGGTGACCCCATGTCCTCCGGCATCGGGACGTCGCTGGTCCGCGCGCTCGGACCGGAGGCCGTGGAGGTCGTCCCGCACCCCTCGTCGGTGACGCTGGCCTGCGCCCGGATGGGCTGGTCGGTGGAGGGGAGCACCGTCGTGCCCGTGGTCGGGCGGCCGGTCGAACTGGTGGCCCCACACGTCACCCCCGGCCGCCGGCTGCTGGTCCTCGGCTCGGACGGCACCTCGCCTGCGGCGGTCGCAGCCCTGTGCGCGCGGCTCGGCTACGGCGCCAGCCGGGTCACCGCGCTGGCCCAGCTGGGTGGCCCCGGCGAGCGGAGCTTCACCGGCACTGCGGGCGCCTGGCCGCACGCGGAGACCGATCCGCTGGTCGTGACCGTCGTCGAGGTGGTCGCCGACCCGGGCACCGTGCCGCTGCCGACGTCGCCCGGGCTGCCCGACGACGCCTACGAGCACGACGGCCAGCTGACCAAGCGCGACGTCCGGGCCGTCACCCTCGCCCGGCTCGGTCCGCTGCCCGGGCAGCTGCTCTGGGACGTCGGCGCCGGCGCCGGGTCGATCGGCATCGAGTGGATGCGCACGCACCCGTCGTGCCGGGCGGTCGCGGTGGAGAGCGCCCCGGACCGGGCCGAGCGGATCGTCCGCAACGCCGGCCGGCTCGGCGTCCCCGGCCTGCGGGTGGTGGAGGGCCGCGCACCGCAGGCGCTGGCCGGGCTCGCGGCCCCGGACGCCGTCTTCGTGGGTGGGGGCGTCACCGTCCCCGGCCTGCTGGCGGCGTGCTGGGCGGCGCTGGTGCCTGGTGGCCGGCTGGTGGCCAACGCCGTCACTCTCGAGAGCGAGGCCTGGGTGGCCCGCTGGCAGGCGGAGGTCGGGGGCGAGCTGATCCGCCTGCAGGTGTCGCACGCGAGTCCGGTCGGCGGCTTCACCGCGCTCCGGCCCGCGCTGCCCGTGACGATCTGGTCGGGAGTCAAGCCATGACGGTGCACTTCATCGGGGCGGGGCCGGGTGCCGCCGACCTGATCACGCTGCGGGCGGCGCGGATCATCGCCGCCGCGCCCGTCTGCCTGTACGCCGGCGCGCTGGTGCCGCGCGCGCTGCTCGACACGGCCCCGCCCGGTGCGCGGCTGGTCGACACCGCCGATCTGGACCTCGACCGGATCACCGCGGAGCTGGTCGCCGCGCACGAGGCGGGCCACGACGTCGCCCGGCTGCACTCCGGCGACCCGTCGGTCTACAGCGCGATGGCCGAGCAGATGCGCCGCCTCGACGCGGCCGGCGTGCCCTACGACGTCGTCCCCGGGGTGCCGGCGTTCGCCGCGGCCGCTGCCTCGCTCAAACGCGAGCTGACCGTGCCGGGTGTGGGGCAGACGGTGATCCTGACCCGCACCTCGGCCCGCTCCACGCCGATGCCCCCGGGCGAGGACCTGGCCACGCTCGGCGCCTCGCGGGCCACGCTGGTGCTGCACCTGGCCGTGCAGCGGATCGCCGAGCTCGTCCCGGAGCTGGTCCCGCACTACGGCGCGGACTGCCCGGTGGCGGTGGTGGCGCGGGCCAGCCGGGAGGACGAGCTGATCCTGCGGGGGACCCTCGACGACATCGCGGAGCAGGTCGAGACTGCCGGGGTGAAGCGGACCGCGGTGGTGGTGGTCGGTGCGGTGCTGACGGCGGGGGAGTTCCCCGACAGCCACCTCTACTCGACCGCGAGATGCCGCAGCTAGGCGCGGCCGACGATCGTGCCGCCGCGGTCGATCACCACGACGTCGACCTCGACCGGTGCGCCGCGCAGCACGCCGAGCGCGGTCTCCCGGGCGCCGGCCGCGACCAGGTCGCCGAGCGGGACCCCGGCGGCCGCGCACTGCTGCAGCGCGTCGAGCGCGGTGTTGGCCGCGCGCACGCGCTCCACCAGGTCGGGGGAGCCGCCGGCCTCCCGCACGCGGGCGGCGAGCGACTCCGTCGAGACCTGCGAGCGGCCGGAGTGCAGGTCGAGGTGGCCGTCGGCGAGCTTGGCCAGCTTGCCGATGCCGCCGGCGACGGTCAGCCGCGGAACCGGGTGCCGGCGCAGGTACTTGAGGACGGCGCCGGCGAAGTCGCCCATGTCGAGCAGCGCGTCCTCGGGCAGGTCGTGCAGCCGGGCGGCCACCCGCTCGCTGGTCGAGCCGGTGCACCCGGCTACGTGCTGGTGACCCGCGGCCCGGGCGACGTCGATGCCGCGGCGGATCGAGTCGATCCACGCCGAGCAGGAGTACGGGACGACGACGCCGGTGGTGCCCAGGATCGACAGCCCGCCGAGGATGCCCAGGCGCGGGTTCCAGGTCTTGCGGGCGAGCTCCTCTCCGTGCTCGACGGAGATCTCGACGACGACGTCGCCGGTGCCCCCGTGCCGGGCCGCGACCGCCGCGACGTGCTCGCGGATGAACTGCCGCGGCATGGGGTTGATCGCCGGCTCGCCCACGGCCAGGGGCAGGCCGGGCTTGGTCACCGTGCCGACGCCCTCGCCGGCCCGGAACGTCACGCCGGTGCCGGGCTCGCCGTGGGTCACCCGCGCCGAGACCAGCGCGCCGTGGGTGACGTCGGGGTCGTCGCCGGCGTCCTTGACGACGCCGGCCGTCGCGGCGCCGGGCACGAGGTCCTCCCTGGCCAGCGCGAAGGACGGGTGGTTGTCCTTCGGCAGGTCGATCGGCACCGGATCGGGGAACTCGCCGGTGAGCAGCGCGGTGTAGGCGGCGGCGGTGGCCGCGGTCGCGCAGGCGCCGGTGGTCCAGCCGTAGCGCAGCCCGCTGCCGCCCTCCTTGCCCGCGCTGGTCACGTGCTCAGGATGCACGGGTGGTGAGCCGGCCCGGCCGGGTGCTGGTGCTCGGCGGCACGGGAGAGGCGCGGCGGCTGGCCGAGGCGCTGGTCGCCGAGGGCGTCGAGGTGACCAGCTCGCTGGCCGGGCGGGTCGCCGATCCGGTGCTGCCGGCCGGCGAGGTGCGGATCGGCGGCTTCGGCGGGGCGGAGGGGCTGGCCGCCTGGCTGGCCGCGCACCCGGTGGCGGCCGTGGTGGACGCGACGCACCCCTTCGCGGCGACCATGACCGCCTCCGCGGCGGTGGCAGCGGAGGTCGCCGGGGTGCCGCTGCTGCGGCTGCAGCGGCCGGGGTGGACGGCGCAGCCGGGCGACGACTGGCGGTGGGTCGACTCGCTGGAGGACGCCGCGGCGGCCGTCGCCGGGTTCGACCGGGTCTTCCTCACGACCGGCCGGCGGGGGCTTGCCGCCTTCGCCGGGCTGGCCGCGCACTGCATCGTGCGGTCGGTCGACCCGCCGGAGCCGCCGCTGCCGGCCCGCACCACCGTCGTCCTCGAACGCGGCCCGTTCAGCCTCGACGACGAGCGGGCGCTCTTGCGCGAGCACGCGGTGCAGGTCGTCGTCACCAAGGACAGCGGCGGCCACATGACCGAGGCCAAGCTCGTCGCCGCCCGGGAACTCGGGGTGCCGGTCGTGCTCGTCCGCCGGCCGCCCCTGCCGCCCGGCGTGCCGACGGTGGCGACCGTCGACGAGGCGCTGGCCTGGCTGCGCGGTCAGCCGGGGTAGGTCCGCGAGGTCCAGACCTGACCGGACGGGCCGACCCGCGTCTGCGAGGAGCCGATGATCAGCAGGCACCGCATGTCGATCGTCGCGGGGTCGAGCTCGCCCAGCGTGGTGACGGTCAGCTGCTCCTCGGGGCCGCCGACGTCCCGGCCGACGACCACCACGGTGTCAGCGGAACGGTTCTCCAGCAACACCTGCTGCGCCTCGCCGAGCTGGTGCGGGCGGTGCTTGGACCGCGGGTTGTAGAGCGCGATCACCAGGTCGGCGGCCGCCGCGTGCCGCAGCCGGTCGACGACGACGTCCCACGGCTTGAGGACGTCGGACAGCGACATCACGCAGAAGTCGTGCCCGAGCGGGGCGCCGGCCTTCGACGCGACCGCCTGGGCCGCGGTGAGCCCGGGGACGATCCGCACCGGCACGTCGGCGAACTCCGGCCGGCCGGCGACCTCGAGGACCGCCGCAGCCATCGCGAAGACGCCGGGGTCACCGCTGGAGACGACGGCGACGCGCCGTCCGGAGCGGGCCAGTTCGAGGGCATGGGCGGCGCGCTCGGCCTCCACCCGGTTGTCGCTGGGGTACCGCTCCTGGCGCGGGTTGACCGCCACCCGGTCCAGGTAGGGGCCGTACCCGATCAGGACGTCGGCGCCGGCGAGGGCGTCCGCCGCCTCGGGCGTCGTCCAGTGCCGGGCGCCGGGACCCAGCCCGACCACGACGACCTCGCCGGCGGTGGCGTCCTCGTGGGCGGCGTGCTCCTCGACCGGCAGCTCGCCGGTGAGCGGGCTCGGCAGCAGGGCGAGGGAGAAGTAGGGGACGCTCGACGGGTCGACGTCGGCCAGCGGCAGCGTGCGCTGGCCCTCGGTGGTGGCGCGCTCGACGTACAGCGCCCGGTCGAGGACCCCGGCGCGGTCGAACGCCTCGCAGACCTGCGGGAACGTGCGGCCGAGCTTCATCACCGCGGCCGAGTCGGTGGTCGACAGCCACTCGGCGAGCTCCTCGGCGGGCAGCGTGCCGGGCAGGACCGTGAGCACCTCGTCCCGCTCGACCAGGGGCCGGCCGACGGCCGCCGCGGAACCGCTGACGCTGGTGACGCCGGGGACGACCTCGGTCGGGAACCGGTGCGCGAGCCGCTTGTGCATGTGCATGTAGGAGCCGTAGAAGAACGGGTCGCCCTCGGCCAGCACGACGACGTCGCGGCCGGCCTCCAGGTGCGCGGCCAGCCGGGCGGCCGCCGCCTCGTAGAACTCGTCGATCGCGCCCTGGTAGCCGCCGGGGTGGTCGGTGGTCTCGGTGGTGACCGGGTAGACGAGCAGCTCCTCGATCTGGCCCTCGCGCAGGTACGGCGCGGCGATCCCGCGGGCGACCGACCGGCCGTGCCGCGCGGCGTGGAAGGCGACGACGTCGGCGGCACCGATCAGCCGGGCGGCCTTGACGGTGAGCAGCTCCGGGTCGCCGGGCCCCAGCCCGACCCCGTAGAGGCGTCCGGTGCTCATTCGACGTCGCTCGCGATCGCGTTGACCGCGGCGGCGGTGAGGGCGCTGCCCCCGCGCCGCCCGCGGACGACGAGGAAGTCGAGGTCCGAGGCGGCCAGGGCGTCCTTGGACTCGGCCGCACCGATGAACCCGACCGGGATGCCCAGGACGGCGGCCGGCCGCGGCCCCCCTGCGGCGACCATCTCCAGCAGGTGGAACAGCGCGGTGGGCGCGTTGCCGATGGCCACCACGGCGCCCTCCAGGCGGTCGCGCCAGAGCTCCAGCGCGGCGGCGGTGCGGGTGGTGCCGAGCTCCGCGGCGAGGGCGGGCGTGCGCGGGTCGTTCAGCGTGCAGACGACGTCGTTGTCCTTCGGCAGCCGGCGGCGGGTGACCCCCGAGGCGACCATCTGGACGTCGCAGAGCACGGGCGCGCCGGTGTCCAGGGCGGCCCGGGCGCGCTGGACGACGGCGGGGGAGTACGCGACGTCCTCGACCAGGTCGACCTGCCCGCAGGCGTGGATCATGCGGACGGCGACCCGGGCGATGTCCTCGGGCATGCCGCGCAGATCCGCCTCGGCGCGGATGGTCGCGAACGACTGCCGGTAGATCTCGGCGCCGTCCTTCTCGTACTCGTACATGCGCTGCGGGGTCTCCATCGCACTCGGTGCGGGCGCGGCTGAGCGCCCGTGCGGGGGCGAGGCTACGGCTCGCTCGCGTGTGGACACCCGGGCGCCCCGGGAGGCCAGGGGTGCTCGCCCCGACGACCTCGCTCGGGAAGAGCTCGGCGCCGCCTACGGTGACTGCCGTGCTCGAGGTCGGGTCGCGGCGGCGCAACCAGCCGGCGCCGCCTCATGTGCTCTTCGAGGCGCTGACTGCGCCCGACCGCGATCCGGCCCGGCCGTGGCTCAGGTTGCTCGATGACGAGCGGTGTCCTCGTGTCATCGAGGCGGTGGCGCCCGACCTGGTGGTGTGGTCCTCGCTGTGGAACCGCAGGCCCGAGGCGCAGATCCGCTTCGAGCTGCCCGGTGACCGCAGCGGCTACGGAACCGACCTGCGCTGGGTGCTGCTGGTCGACGAGCCGCAGCCGGACGCCTCGCTGCTGGGCCACCTGCGCCGGCGGATCAACGAGCTCATCAACGCCGACCTGCGCTACTCCCTGGGCCAGTAGCGCGACGATGCGGGAGCGCGCTACCGCCGCACGATGTCCGGCATTCCGTGGGCGCCACCTCCGCTGGACGGGCGGCGCCGGCACACTGCGGTGTCGACCTCGCCACACCTCGTCGGCCGCCGTGGCCGTACGCCGCCACCTCCGCTGGACGGGCGGCGCCGGCACACTGCGGTGTCGACCTCGCCACACCTCGTCGGCCGCCGTGGCCGCACGGGTCGGGTTCCGTTGAGCTCCGCTCCTGCTCATTCGTGCCGGGCGGGTATCCGGGCAGCACGGCGGGCCCCGCGGTGAGGATCACCGGGGGCACGCCGGGCCTGATCGGGCCGGTCAGGCGCTGAGGAGGAACGGTTCGGGGAGGACGATCTCGGTGCCGTCGGGCCGCCAGGTGCGCCATCGGCCGTCGGGTTGTCGTTCGACCCGGAAGCCGTGGTGGACCTTGGTGTGGTGTCGTTCGCACAGCAGTGCGGAGTTCTCCAGGTTGGTCGGCCCGTCGTCCAGGAGCCATTCGGCGACATGGTGGACGTCGCACCAGTGGGTGGGCGCGTCGCAGCCGGCGAACACGCAGGACCGGTCGCGTACCTCGACGGCGCGGCGCAGGTGCGGTGGGACGATTCGCTTGGTGCGGCCGAAGTCCAGGGGCTGGCCTTCGGGGCCCATCACGACGCGGGTGACGTTGCCGTCGCAGGCCAGCCAGCGGGCCCGGGCGGCGGAGATGATCCCGCCGAACCCGGTGCGGCCGGCCCCGGCGCCGGTCGAGGTGTCCATCAGGTCGTCGAGGTCGATCGTCACGACCACGTGCGGCTTGTGCCCGCGCAGCGTGGGCAGGTTCCCTGCCGCCAGGGCGTTGTCGCAGAGCTGCACCAGCGCATCACCCTGCCGCTGGGAGCGGGTGCGCCGGTCACCGGCGGGCCGGTCGGCTTGCACGTGGGACTCGACGGCGGCTTGGAACTTCTCGCCGCCCACGGCGTCGAGGGTGCCGTGGAAGGACACCGTCCCGTCGCCGTTCTTGGTGATGTGCAGCGACCGCTGTTCGGTGGGGTCCGGTTCGGTGCCGTCAGGGTCCAGCCGGGCCAGGTAGTGACCGACGGCCTCGCGCAGGTCGGCGTGGGAGGCGGTGCAGGCGGCCTCGGTCAGCGCGGCGTCGATCTCGCCCATGTCCACGCCCTGGGCGGCGGCGCGGGCCAGGTTCACCTCCGACACCACCGGCGCGATGACACCGACCGCTTCCGCGGTCACCGCACCGGCGGCGGCCGCGGCGGCCAGCACCGGCAGCTGCTCGAGCGTGCGGCCGTTGCGCACCAGCCGGGCCGCCTCGGCCTTGGACAACCGGTGGTGCCCGCGCAGCCAGGAGGCCATCGTGGCCTTGCCGTCGTGCTCGGCGGCCTGGGTCAGCTCACCCTCGCGCACCGTGCGGGCCAGCTCGGCGTCCAGCCGGTTCTTCGCGATCACCAGGGCGCCGGTGCGTTCGATCACCGCCGGCCCGAACGATCCCTTCAGGTCCTGACCGGCCAGCGCCGACAGCGCACCGGCGAGGCACGCCGTCGGAGTCACGCAGCCGGTCGAACACATGTACGAATACTACCGAATCGAGCAGCTGCGCACCACCTGAATCCCCAGGTCAGAAGCCTGTCCACAGATGCGAGGTCGTATCGCGCCGAGTGGGGTTCGTGGTGCAGGTCAGGAGGCGGCGGGGGAGCCGTCGGCGGGCGGTAGCTGCGCCAGGTCGGCCAGCAGGTCGTCGACGTCCCGGGAGAACCTCCGCCGCGCCCACCCGATGAGCAGGCCGATGAGTGCGAACACCGCGGCGGCGCCGAACCCGGTGCCCAGCACCGCGGCGCGTTCTGGCCCGTAGGCGTCGGGCGGGAGCGCCGACAGGCCCAGCGCGAGCATGCCCAGCGTGAGGACCCAGTTCATCACGCTGACGGCCACGTTGATCCGCGACTCCCGCGCGGTGCCGACGAGCAGCACCCCGCCGCTGGGTGCGGGCTGCAGCCGGCCGCGGACCACCGGGTAGCCGTACGGGGCGCGCCCCGGCCCGCCGCTGGCCAACCGGCTCACCTGCACCTGCCCGGCGGCGCCTAGCCGGAACACGAGGTCCCGCCACGGGCCGGTCGTACTGACGATCGGGGTTCGCCGGGCGGCGAGGCGGGCGGTCGCCGCCGCGACGTCGTCCCCGGGGACGGGCGCGGACACGGGCCGGCGCTGGGGCCGCACGGCAGCCTCCTGTCGGTCGAGTGGCAGGGCGCTGCTCGACCGTGGCGGTGGCGAGGGGCCTGGCCAGCAGGTGGACGGGCCCCGGCCGCCCCCACTCGGAGCGATACGAGGATGCGTGGCACGCCTCGGCCACCGCCCACCGGGTGGTGCACGGTTCCGCCGATGAGATCGGCGCGCGGCGGTGGTCTGATCGTCGTCCACCACCGAGGAGGAGTCCCGTGACCCAGCTGCTCAGAGTGCAGAACTTCGGCGTCTCGAGCGACGGCTTCGGCGCCGGCGAGGGCCAGAGCCTGGAGCGACCGTTCGGGCACGCCAACCCCATGGACCTGATGTCCTGGGCCGGAGCCACGGCGAGCTGGCCCAACCGCACCGATCCGGGCGGCAGCCGCGGCCTGGACGACTACTTCACCCGCGACTTCTCGCACAACATCGGCGCCGAGATCATGGGCGCGAACAAGTTCAGCCCGCACCGCGGCCCGTGGCAGAACCACGAGTGGCAGGGGTGGTGGGGCGACGAGCCGCCGTTCCACACGCCGGTGTTCGTCCTGACCCACCACCTGCGCCCGTCGTTCACCCTGGGCGACACCACGTTCCACTTCGTCGACGGGAAGCCGGCCGAGGTGCTCGAGCAGGCGCGGGAGGCCGCGCAGGGCAAGGACGTCCGCCTCGGCGGGGGAGCGACGGTCGTCCGCGAGTTCCTCGACGCCGACCTCGTCGACACGCTGCACGTCGCCGTGGCGCCGGTCGAGCTGGGCCGCGGCACCCGCCTCTGGACCTCGCCCGACGAGCTGCTCGACCGCTTCCACTGCGACGTCGTGCCGAGCCCGAGCGGGGTCACCCACCACCTGTTCTGGCGGAAGTGACCGCTCAGCCGACGCGGTAGCCGCCCCCGGTCGCCACGACGTCCACGACCTCGCCGGCCGGCCGGCCGCAGCGGCGCTCGCAGCCCACCCAGTGCTGCCGGGCGCCGCCGGCCGGCAGCTCGCCCGCCGCCACCGCCCGGACGACGTCGGACCGCACGTCGGCCAGCGACTTGGCGCACCCGGGCCGCCCGGCGCAGGCGGTCACCCGCAGCCACGGGCTGCCGTCGTCGAGCTCCAGCCCGGCGGCGGCCAGCAGCGGCAGCGCTCCGGCATCGGCCAGGTCGGGGACGACGACGCTGCGCCACGGCGTCAGCTGCAGCTCGCCGCTCGAGGTCTCCGCGAGCAGCTCCGCCTGGTCGGCGGTCAGCCGGCCGAGGGGGACGACGGCGCCCAGCGCCGTCCGGCCATCGGTTTGCCGCACCGCCCCGGCCGGTCCGCCCAGCGGTGCCGCAGGAACGGCCCGCGGCGCATCGGTGGCGCCGCCGAGAAGGGCAGCGACGCGAGCCGGCCCGTCGGTCAGGTCGGCGATCCGCCACGCGGTGCCGCCCTGCTCCGCGCGGACGGCGAGGAAGGCGCGGGTCGCCGCCAGCGCCAGCTCGACCGCGCCGTCCGGCCCGGTGCGCAGCCCGCTGTCGACGCCGGCCAGCACCAGCGCCACCGCGGAGTCCAGGGCCAGCAGCCCCACGTCGGCGCCCAGCCCGATCACGTCGGCCCGGCCGTCGTCGAAGGCCGCCAGGAACCGGCCCGGCAGGGCGGCCAGCGCGG
This sequence comes from Blastococcus sp. TF02-09, assembly GCF_003319105.1. Taxonomy (GTDB): domain Bacteria; phylum Actinomycetota; class Actinomycetes; order Mycobacteriales; family Geodermatophilaceae; genus Blastococcus. Next base: position 144,902 of record NZ_QOHH01000011.1, read on the forward strand.
GATCGGCGCACAGGCCGGCGTCGAACGCCGGCACCCACGGCCGCACGTCGAGCAGCCCGCCGGCCCGACCGCTCAGCACGCTGGCCAGCACGTTGCGTGCCGTCTCGTGGGTGGCGCTGGGCAGCAGGCCGGTCGCGGCGAGCCGGTCGCCGAGCTCCGCCTCCGACCCCGCCTGCAGGCCGCGCAGCTGCACGTTCCCCCGGCTGGTCAGCTCCAGGGCGCCGTCCCCGAGCTCGCGGGCGGCCGCGGCCAGGTCGCGCAGCTGGATCGAGGTCAGCGCACCCCCGGGCACTCGGACGCGGGCGAGGGCGCCGTCGGCCGCGGCGTGGGTCTGCAGCGCTCCGGGGCAGGCATCGGCGCGCAGCCGGGCGGGGGGAACGGTCATGGCGCCCGCGAGGCTACGTCGCTGCTCCGCCGCGGGGTCCGGGACGGGCGCGGTAGTAGGTTCGCTCCATCACGGCAGTGCAGCGAGGAAGCCGGTGCGATCCCGGCGCGGTCCCGCCACTGTGACCCCGGGCGACCAGGGGAGCCAGACACTCCGGCTGCCGTGCCCGACGACCCGGGGCGCGGACCCCGAGTGAGGAATGCGCCGTGAGCGACCCCGCCTTCGTGCTGCTGTCCACCAGCGACACCGACCTGCTGTCCGCCCGCGCCTCGGGTGCCGGCTGGCGGCTGGGCAACCCGTCGCGGCTGGACGCCGAGGGCCTCGCCGCCGCCGTCGAGGGCAGCCCGCTCGTCGTCGTCCGCATCCTGGGCGTCCGGCGGCAGTACGAGGAGATGCTCGCGCCGCTGCTGGCCGGGCCCGCGCCGGTCGTCGTCCTCGGTGGGGAGCAGGTGCCCGACGCCGAGCTGATGGAGCTGTCGACCGTCCCGATGGGCGTCGCGACCGAGGCGCACGGCTACCTGGCGCAGGGCGGGCCGGACAACCTGGTCCAGCTGCACCGCTTCCTCTCCGACACCGTGCTGCTGACCGGCGAGGGGTTCGAGCCGCCGTCGGTCGCGCCGGACTGGGGCGTCCTCGACCGGGAGAGCACCGGGGACGGCCCGGCCGTCGCCGTCCTCTACTACCGGGCGCACCACCTGGCGGGGAACACCGGCTTCGTCGAGTCGCTGTGCCGCGCCGTGGAGGACGCCGGTGGCCGCGCGCTGCCGGTCTTCACCTCCTCGCTGCGCTCGGTGCACCCCGAACTCCTGGACACCCTGCGCACCGCCGACGCGATGGTCGTGACGGTGCTCGCGGCCGGCGGCGCACGGCCGGCGACCGCGCAGGCCGGTGGGGACGACGGCGCCTGGGACGTCGGCGAGCTCGCCGCGCTCGACGTCCCGGTCATCCAGGGGCTGTGCCTGACCCGGTCGCGCGAGGAGTGGCTGGCCGACGACGACGGGCTCTCCCCGCTCGACGTCGGCAACCAGGTCGCCATCCCGGAGTTCGATGGGCGGCTGATCAGCGTGCCGTTCTCGTTCAAGGAGACCGACGACGACGGGCTGACCTCCTACGTCGCCGACCCGGAACGGGCGGCGCGGGTGGCCGGCACCGCCGTCGCCCACGCTCGGCTGCGGCACACCCCGCCGGCCGAGCGGCGGATCGTGGTGATGCTGTCGGCCTACCCGACCAAGCACGCCCGCATCGGCAACGCCGTCGGCCTGGACACCCCCGCGTCGGTCGTCCGGCTGCTCGCCGCGATGGCCGGGCAGGGCTACGACATCGGCCCCTTCGACGGCCCGGACGCGCTGCCCGGCGTCGCCGACCTCGACGGCGACGCGCTGGTCCACGCGCTGATCGCGGCCGGCGGGCAGGACGAGAACTGGCTGACTGAGGAGCAGCTGTCCGGCAACCCGGTGCGCATCCCCGCCGCCGAGTACCGGAAGCACTTCGACAGCCTCCCGGCCGACCTGCGCGAGGCGATGGTCGAGCACTGGGGCGAGGCGCCCGGCTCGCTGTACGTGGACGGGGACGACATCGTCTTCGCCGCACTTCGGGCCGGCAACCTCGTCGTCATGGTGCAGCCGCCCCGCGGCTTCGGCGAGAACCCGATCGCGATCTACCACGACCCCGACCTGCCGCCCTCGCACCACTACCTGGCCGCCTACTGGTGGCTGCGGTCGGTCTTCGGCGCGCACGCGCTGGTGCACGTCGGCAAACACGGGAACATGGAGTGGCTGCCGGGCAAGACCGTCGGGTTGTCGGCGAGCTGCGGTCCGGACGCCGCGGTCGGCGACCTGCCGCTGGTCTACCCGTTCCTGGTCAACGACCCGGGGGAGGGCAGCCAGGCCAAGCGTCGGGCGCACGCCACCCTGGTCGACCACATGGTGCCGCCGATGGCCCGCGCGGAGACCTACGGCGACATCGCCCGCCTGGAGCAGCTGCTCGACGAGCACGCCAACGTCGCGGCCATGGACCCGGCGAAGCTGCCCGCCGTCCGGGCGCAGATCTGGACGCTGCTGCAGGCGGCCAAGCTCGACGCCGACCTGGGGCTCGACGAGCGCCCCGCGGACGAGCACTTCGACGAGATGATCCTGCACGTCGACGGGTGGCTCTGCGAGATCAAGGACTCCCAGATCCGCGACGGCCTGCACGTGCTGGGCGCCCCGCCGGTCGGGCAGAACCGCATGGACCTGGTGCTCGCCATGCTGCGGGCCCGGCAGATCTGGGGCGGCTCGGTCGCGCTCCCGGGCCTGCGCGAGGCGCTCGGCCTGACCGAGGACGGGACGGCGGGGCTCGCGGAGACCGACCGCGTCGAGGCGCTCGCCGTCGCCCTCGTCGAGGGGATGGAGGCGCGCGGCTGGACCGCCGCCGGCGTGCACGACGTCGTCCGCGCGGTCCTCGGCCGGGACGACGACGGGGTCGCCGCCGTCCTCCGCTTCGCCGCCGACGAGGTCGTGCCCCGGCTGGAGCGCACCACCGACGAGCTGGACGCCACGTTGCACGCCCTCGAGGGCGGCTACGTGCCGGCCGGGCCCTCGGGCTCGCCGCTGCGGGGGCTGATCAACGTGCTGCCGACCGGGCGCAACTTCTACTCCGTGGACCCGCGCGCGGTGCCCTCGCGGCTGGCCTGGGAGACCGGGCAGGCGATGGCCGAGTCACTGGTGGACCGGTACCGCACCGACACGGGGGAGTACCCGCGCTCGGTGGGGCTGTCGGTGTGGGGCACCTCGGCGATGCGCACCTCCGGCGACGACATCGCGGAGGTGCTGGCGCTGCTCGGCGTCCGCCCCGTCTGGGACGAGGCCTCCCGGCGGATCACGGGTCTCGAGCCGATCCCGCTCGACGAGCTGGGCCGGCCGCGGATCGACGTCACGGTGCGGATCAGCGGCTTCTTCCGGGACGCGTTCCCGCACGTGGTCACCATGCTGGACGACGCGGTGACCCTGGCCGCCGGCCTCGACGAGGACCCGGCGCAGAACTTCGTGCGCGCCCACGTGGACGCCGACGTCGCCACGCACGGCGACCGGCGCCGGGCCACCACCCGGGTGTTCGGCTCCAAGCCCGGCGCCTACGGGGCCGGGCTGCTGTCGCTGATCGACAGCCGCAACTGGCGCGGGGACGCCGACCTCGCCGAGGTGTACGCCGTGTGGGGCGGCTACGCGTACGGCCGGGACCTCGACGGCGTCCAGGCCCGCCCGGACATGGAGGCGGCGTACAAGCGGATCGCGGTCGCGGCGAAGAACGTGGACACCCGCGAGCACGACATCGCCGACTCCGACGACTACTTCCAGTACCACGGCGGGATGGTGGCGACCGTCCGCGCGCTGACCGGGCAGGCGCCGGCTGCCTACATCGGCGACTCCACCCGGCCCGAGCAGGTGCGCACCCGGTCGCTCACCGAGGAGACCGCGCGGGTGTTCCGGGCGCGGGTGGTCAACCCGAAGTGGATGGCCGCGATGCGCCGGCACGGCTACAAGGGCGCGTTCGAGATGGCCGCCACCGTGGACTACCTGTTCGGCTACGACGCCACCACCGGCGTCGTCGCCGACTGGATGTACGAGAAGCTCGCGCAGACCTACGTGCTGGACCCGGAGAACCGCGAGTTCATGGAGAGGTCCAACCCGTGGGCGCTGCACGGCATCGCCGAGCGGCTGCTCGAGGCCGTCGACCGGACGATGTGGGCCGAGCCCGATCCGGCGCTGCTCGCCGAGCTGCAGCAGGCCTACCTCGACACCGAGGGCGACCTCGAGGGTGGTGAGTCACCGGCGCAGGTCGGCCGGTGACCCGCCGTCCTCAGCGGACCGGGCGCAGCGCGTCCCGCGTCAGGGAGGCGATCGAGGGATAGCCGTCGACCGCCATGGTCAGGTCGGTCTCGGCGAGCAGGCAGCGGAGCACGTGCTCGATCCCTTCCTGCCCGCCGACCGCGAGGCCATAGGCGTAGGGGCGGCCGACGGCGACGGCGCGGGCCCCCATGGCGAGGGCCTTGACCACGTCCGGGCCGCCGCGGATCCCGCTGTCGAAGATCACCGGCGCGTCGCCCACGGCGTCCACGACGTCGGGGAGGCAGTCGATGGCCGGTATCCCGCCGTTGGCCTGGCGGCCGCCGTGGTTGGAGCAGTAGATGCCGTCCATGCCGGCGTCGACGGCGCGGCGGGCGTCGTCGGGGGAGCAGATGCCCTTGAGCAGGATCGGCAGCGAGGTGAGCGAGCGGAACCAGGCCAGGTCGTCCCAGCTCAGGCTCTGGTTGCCGAAGATCGACGCCCAGTGCCCGACGGCGGCCTGCGGGTCCTCCTCCGGGGACGCGGCCAGCCGGGAGCGGAACACCGGGTCGGAGGTGTAGTTGGCCAGGCACAGGCCGGTGAGCTGCGGGAAGCTCGCGATCGTCAGGTCCCGCGGGCGCCAGCCCAGCGTCAGCGTGTCCAGGGTGATCACGATGGCCTCGTAGCCCGCCGCCTCGGCCCGCCGGACCAGGCTCTCGGTGAGCTCGCGGTCGTTCGGCGGGTAGAGCTGGAACCAGCCGGGGGTGTCGCCCAGGGCGGCGGCGACGTCCTCGAGCGGGTCCTGCATCAGGGTCGAGGCGATCATCGGGACGCCGGTGGCCGCTGCGGCGCGGGCGGTCGTCAGATCGCCGTGCCCCTCCTTCTCGCAGATGCCGATGACGCCGACCGGCGCCAGCATCAGCGGCGTCGGCAGCTGCCGGCCGAACAGCTCGACGCCGAGCTCGCGCTGCGCGGCGCCGGCGAGCATCCGCGGCATGAGGCCCCAGCGCTCGAAGGCGGTGACGTTGATCCGCTGCGTGTGCTCGTTGCCCGCGCCGCCGGCGACGTAGGACCACACCTCCTCGGACATGGCCTGCTCGGCCGCCCGCGCGAGGGCGTCGTAGTGCATGGGCAGCGTCGGCCTCTGCCCGACCAGCCCGTTGAAGTAGATCCCGAACTGCCAGTCGCCGTGGTTGGCCACGCGCACTCCTCGTGTTCTCGTCGGCGGGGGCCGGGCCTGCCGACCGAAGCGGATCCTGGCACGCACCCCGGGCCGCCGGCTCCGCGGGCCCGGCGATCGAGGCGCCCGCCGCCGAAGTCCTTGACGGCGTGAACTGAATCACATTTCAATTGCCCGATCGCGCACGACGCCGGTTCCGCTGCGAGGAGGGCGACGATGACCGTCGACGACAGGTTCACCGAGGACTTCCACCGGCGCGAGCCCGCCGAGGAGGAGCTCGGGACGTGGAGCGAGCCGGTGACCGGTCCGGTGGGGGACTGGGCCACCGACTTCTCGCACATCGACGAGCAGTACGCGAAGCACGCCCCCGAGATCTGGGCGGACCTGCGGCAGCGGTGCCCGATCGCGCACACCGGGCGGTTCGGCGGCGCCTGGCTGCCGACCCGGTACGAGGACGTGCAAGCGATCGCCTACGACACCGACCACTTCAGCTCGCGCGCGATCATCGTGAACAACTACCGGCCCCCGCTGGACCTGGCGCCGGTCGGCGGTGAGCCGCCGATCTCGTCGGATCCGCCGTTCCACCACGACGCGCGCAAGCTGCTGCTCCCGGCGTTCACCAAGGCGAACGTCGCGAAGCAGGCGGTGACGACCGAGGCGTTCTGCCACTCGCTGATCGACGGACTCGCCGGCCGGGACGTCGTGGACGCGGCGACCGAGTACGGCATGCACATCCCCATCCGCGTGGTCGCCGACATGCTGGGCTTCCCCGCCGAGGACGGCCCGCAGTTCAAGGCCTTCGTGGAGAACGCCCTGGAGGGGGTCAACGACCCGATGGAGGAGCGGGAGGAGCGCGGCAACCAGCTGTTCGACTACCTCCTGGCGCAGATCCGCGACCACGTCGACAACCCGCGGGACGACCTCACGACCTACCTGGTCAACGCAGAGCTGTACGGCCAGAAGCTCGAGCCCCAGCACGTCGCCGGCACGATGGCGCTGCTGCTCATCGCCGGCATCGACACCACCTGGAGCGCGATCGGCGCCTCGCTGTGGCACCTGGCCCAGCACCCGGAGGACCGGCGCCGACTCGTGGCCGACCCCTCCCTGCGGACGACGGCGGTCGAGGAGTTCCTCCGCGCCTACGCGCCGGTCACCATGGCCCGGCTGGTCAAGGAGGACATCAGCTTCGGCGGGGTGGAGATGAAGGCCGAGGACTGGGTGCTGCTGCCCTTCCCGGCCGCCAACCGCGACCCCGAGCGGTTCGAGCGGGCCGACGAGGTGGTCATCGACCGCGAGGTGAACCGGCACGCCGCGTTCGGCCTGGGCATCCACCGCTGCGTCGGTTCGCACCTGGCCCGGATGGAGCTGCGCGTGGCGCTGGACGTCTGGCTGGACCGCATCCCGGAGTTCTCGCTGGCCGACCCGGACGCCGTGCGGTGGTCGACCGGTCAGATCCGCGGTCCGCGGGCGCTGCCGCTGCGCATCGGCTGAGGGGCCGCGCCGCCGGCGGTCACCAGCCCCGCATGTCGACCGGCCAGCTGTCGACGACGTCGTCGCCGTCGACCACCCACATGCGCTCGTGCAGCGCGCAGGTCGGGTCGACGTGCGCCGGCACCAGCCGCACCCGGTCGCCGACGGCGGGCAGCGCGGCGCCGTCCTTCGCCGAGAAGACCGTGTGCTCGTCGGAGCAGTACCAGACGGCCGCGCCCGGCAGGGTCGGGTTGCCGTGGTCCATGCCGAACGCCTTGAGGCCGGCGTCGGCGACGGCGTAGCCCTGGCTGCGGTTCACCGAGACCACGGTCGCGAGCACGGTGAGCGCCTGCCCGAAGGGGACGTCGTCCTGCGCGGCGTACGCGGAGTCCATGAGCGCGTAGGAGCCGGCCTGCAGCTCGGTGACGACCGTGTTGGCCCGCCAGGTCCCGGTGCCGCCGCCGGAGACGACGTCGCCGCCGACGTCCGCGTGCGCCTTCTGCAGCAGGGCCATGGCGCCGGCCGTCCGCTCGGCCCGCTCCACCGGGTCGGCGACCATCATCAGGTGGCCCTCGTAGCCCATGACGCCGCGGACCTCGAGGCCCGCGGCCCGCGCTGCGTCGGCCAGCCGGCCGGCGTCGGCCGGGTCGCAGCCGCACCGCGGCAGCCCGACGTTCACGTCGACGAGCACCTCGCGGACGCCGCCGGCCACGGCCGCCGCGAGCACTGCGTCGGAGTCGACGGCGACGGTCACCCGGGCGCCGGACTCCACGACCGCTCCCAGCCGGCGCATGTCGAGGACCTCGTTGGCCAGCAGCAGGTCCTCGCCCAGCCCGGCTGCCGCCATGACCTCGACCTCGCGGACGGTGGCGCAGGTGAAGCCCCGGTGCCCCCGGTCGGCCTGCAGCCGGGCCAGGCCGCTCGTCTTGTGCGCCTTGACGTGCGGGCGCAGCCGGCGCCCCGGCCAGGCCCGGGCCATGGTCGCGAGGTTGCGCTCGAGCACCTCCCGGTCGACGACGAGCGCGGGGGTGGGGAGCTCGTCGATCCGCATCACGACGTCGCGGGCGGCGTGATCAGGGCCATGGCCGGAGTCTGGCACGGGAACGGCGCACCGCCCAGGTGCCCGCGGGACCGGCGCGACGCGCTCGAAGGCCTTGACGGAGTGAACTGAATCACATTTCATTTCGCCATGGGGCGCACGGTCGGAGCCACCGCCGAGGGGACGCGTCGGCGCCTGCTGCGCGCCGCGGCCGACGTCTTCGCCGCGCGAGGTTACGACGGCACCCGGGTCGCCGACATCGCGAAGGCCGCCGGGCTGAGCAACAGCGCGTTGTACTGCTACTTCACCTCCCGGGCCGAGCTGCTGATCGGCGCCCTGCGGGCACACGGCCGGCGCCCCCTCGAGGAGCTGGTGGCGCGGTTCCCGACCCGCTCGGTGGCCGACCTGCTGCTGCAGACCGGCGCGGCGCTGCGGCGTCAGCAGGGGCCGGAGAGCTTCCTGGCCGTCGAGGCGCTGATCGCCGCCCGGCACCACGGCGACGTGGTCCCGGCGCTGCACGACTACCTCGGGGAGCGCGCCGGCTGGCTGGCGGACCTGGTCCGGGAGGGCCAGCGGAGCGGGGAGCTCGACCCCGCGCTGTCGCCGCAGGCGGTCGCGCACTTCTGCCTGGCGCTGGCCGCCGGGACGACGCTCATCAGCCCCGACCTGCACGACGTCGACGACCAGGACTGGATCGACCTGCTCATCCGGGTCATCGCCAGCCTCGAACCTGCCCGTGCCCCTCGAGAGATCGGAACGCACGCATGAGAGTGAGCATCGACACCACGAAGTGCCAGGGCCACGGCCGCTGCTACGACCTCGCCCCGGACCTGTTCGGCGAGGACGAGGAGGGCTACGCGACCCTGACCGACCTCACCGCCGACCGCGACGTCCCCGAGGACCGCGAGGGCGACGCCCGGCTGGCCGCGGCCAACTGTCCCGAGTCCGCCGTCCTGGTGCACGAGGAGGCCCACGCATGACCGTCGACGAGAGGTTCACCGAGGAGGCCCGGCAGGAGCGCATCGCGCGGGCCCAGCTCGGCACCTACAACGAGATCGTCAGCGGGCCGGTCACCGACTGGACCACCGACTTCTCGCACCTGGAACCCGAGTACGCCGAGAACGCGATCGAGGTGTGGGACGACCTGCGGGAGCGGTGCCCGGTGGCGCACACCAAGCGGTTCGGTGGCGCGTGGCTGCCCACGCGGTACGAGGACGTCGCCGCGATCGCCTACGACACCGAGCACTTCACGTCCCGGGCGATCATCGTGAGCAACGTCCGGCCGCCGCTGGACGTGGCCCCGGTGGGCCTGGCCCCGCCGATCTCGTCGGACCCGCCGTTCCACCACGACGCCCGCAAGCTCCTGCTGCCGGCCTTCACCAAGACCAACGTCGCCAAGCAGGCGGTGACCACCGAGGCGTTCTGCCACTCGCTGATCGACGCCTTCGAGGGCCGGGACGTCGTGGACGCCGCGACCGACTACGGGATGTACATCCCGATGCGGGTGATCGCCGACATGCTCGGCTTCCCGCAGGAGGACACCGAGAAGTTCGCGCACTTCGTCGAGAACGCGCTCGAGGGGGCCAACGGTCCGGTCGAGGAGCGCCAGGCCCGGGGGATGGCGCTCTCGGACTACCTGTTCGAGCAGGTGAAGGACCACCTGGACAACCCGCGCGACGACCTGACGACCTACTTGCTCAACGCCGAGCTGTACGGGCAGAAGCTGACCCCGCAGCACGTCGTCGGCACCATGACGCTGCTGCTGATCGCCGGCATCGACACCACCTGGAGCGCGATCGGCTCGTCGCTGTGGCACCTGGCGCAGCACCCCGAGGACCGGGAGCGCCTGGTCGAGGACCGCTCGCTGCGGCCCCGGGCGGTCGAGGAGTTCCTCCGCGCCTACGCCCCGGTCACCATGGCGCGGCTGGTCAAGGAGGACGTCGAGCTCGGCGGGGTCCGGATGAAGAAGGAGGACTGGGTCCTGCTGCCCTTCCCGGCGGCCAACCGCGACCCCGAGCGTTTCGAGCGGGCCGGCGAGGTCGTCATCGACCGCGAGGTCAACCGGCACGCCGCGTTCGGGCTGGGCATCCACCGCTGCGTCGGCTCGCACCTGGCGCGCATGGAGCTGACCGTGGCGCTGGACGTGTGGCTGGACCGCATCCCGGAGTTCAGCCTCGCGGACCCCGACGCCGTGCGGTGGTCGGCCGGCCAGATCCGCGGCCCGCGGGCGCTGCCGATGCGCATCGGCTGAGGCAGGGTTTCGCCGGCGACGACGTGACGCTCGCTGCCCGGCACGGTGTCGTGCGTGCGGCAGCGTCTCCGGAGCTATTCGCGGACGATCCACACCGCAGCCGGCCCCTGCGGGGTGTCACGGACCTGCGGGGGGTCGAGGGGCTCGTAGACGCCGATCCACTTCGGGCCGTCGTAGACCAGCAGCGCCGAGACGATCTGCTCATCCGGCACGTGGTCGACATGTCCATGGCGGGGACCGCCCCAGTGGTAGATCAATGGCACGGGGACGACGGTAGCCGATCCGTTTACGTCGTAAGCGCTCGAGCCGCTGAAATCTGCGGTCGGAACCACCGGCAGGCCGCCCAACAGGGGCACCGGCTTCGGACGTGCGGCGGCAGGACGGCGCGGGCGTGCTCCTGGTCAGTTGTACGTCTGCGTCCACGGGGATGCCGGGCCTCGCCAGTTGCCGTAGACCGGGGTCACGGAGTACCTGACGTTGCCGAGGGCGACCGTGGAGTCGTCGGTGCAGCTCTGGTTCGTCGTCATGGTGTTGGCGGGGACGTAGCGGCCGCCGGTGCCCATGCCGGCGCAGCTGCCACCGGAGATCAGGGCCGAGCCGAGGGTGCTGGAGCTGCGGCTGATGACGTAGCCGGTGGCGGGCCGTCCGGTCTGCAGCCAGGTGGTCGGCCAGGTGATCGTGTAGGCCCGCCCCACCGCGCCGAGGCTCATACCCGTCACGGAGGTCGGTGTCGTCCCGGTCGGCATGGCCATGGCCTTCTGCACGGCCAGCCCGATGCCGGTCGACGCCCAGGCCGCCTCCGCCGAGGGCGGAGCGCCGAGCACCAGCACGGCGGAGGCGGCGAGCAGCAGGCTCGCGAGACGGGCCGGCACGGGACGGTCCTCTCGGTCGGCGCGGCGATCAGGCCGACGCGGCGGTGAGGGTCAGGGTCAGGCCGATCGAGGCGCCCTGGCAGCCGTCCTCGGCCGAGGAGATCATCTCGATCGCCCCGGGGATCTCGACGGCCGCGGGAGCAGCGTTCGCCGCGAGGGCGATCGGCGAGGTCAGGGTCATCGGGCCGGCGGTCGAGGCCACGACGCTCCCGGGGGCGCAGGTCTTGCCCAGAGCGGGGGTGATGGTGATCGCGCCCACGGTCGCCTGGGTGATCCGCACCGGGTAGGCGTTCGGGTTGGACACGGTGGTGTGCACGGCGCCGACGGTGCCGCTGCCGTAGCCCCCGGCGGGCTTGGGGTACAGCGTCCCCACCGGGGTGCCGGGGCCGACGACGAGGCTGTCGGCGGTGGTGGCCTTCGCGGTGGCGGCGCCGGTGCCGCTGGTCGACCACGCGGCCCAGGCGACGCCGCCGCCGACGAGCAGGAGGCTGGTGGAGAAGATCACGAGCGCGCGCCGGCGGTTGCGGCGGGCGGGCGTGGCGTGGGTGTGGGTGCAGGCGCACATGGTGGTCTCCATTCCTCGGTCGGCCACCATCCGTGGCGGCCTCGTGTCGAACCGGTGCGGTTCCTTGTGTGCAAGACATCGGCGCGCAAGGAAGTTGCTTGACGGAGGTCACATCGCGCCCTCACCCGTCGGAGGGAGATCCCCCTCCAGGCTCGTGTGGCCCACCCGTCCCAGGGGCACCGCCGTACGTCGCGCTCCTGGCGGGGCGCATGACCTCCATGGCTTTCACTGGTCCCATGGACACCGTCCCGCAGCCGAGCACGCTCCTCGACGACCAGATCTGCTTCGCGCTGTACTCCGCATCGAGAGCCGTCACCGCCCGCTACCGGCCGATGCTCGACGACCTGGGGATCACGTATCCGCAGTGGTTGGCGCTCATGGCGCTGTGGGAGACCGACGGATTGACCGTGAACCGCCTGGGCGCACGGCTGGGTCTGGACTCGGGCACGATGTCGCCGCTGGTGAAGCGGCTCGAGGCGCTCGACCTCATCACCCGGCACCGCTCCACCGAGGACGAGCGGCAGGTCATCGTCCGGCTCACCGACGCCGGCCGGGCCCTCGAGAACCCCTCGTGCGCGCTCTCGCAGATGATGATCGACGAGCTCGGCATGACCGTCGCCGAGTTCGCCCAGCTGAAGACCGTCCTGGAGAACATCGCCGAGCGCATGGGGCGCCCGATGTCCACGAGCGCCGCCTGACATCCGACTCGTGTCCTCGCCGGAACCGCGGCCGCCGATCGGGAAGCCCGCCACCCGTGCGCTCGAGGGCGTCGGGATCACGTCGCTGCGGCAGCTCGACGGCTGCTCCCGTCACGAGCTGGTCGACTGAGCGCCCTGGACGGACGCCGACACCCGAGAGCCGCCGGCATGCGAAGGCCCTGGTCAGTCACCTGACCAGGGCCTCCGCCGGGGTGAGTGACGGGGCTCGAACCCGCGACACCCAGGATCACAACCTGGTGCTCTACCAGCTGAGCTACACCCACCATGTCCGTCCCCGCGCGCGGGCGGGGGAGGAACCGGGGCAACGATACCGGAGCCGCACGCCCGCCCGACGAGGCCCGGGGAGCGGCGTGCCTCACGCTCCGGTGGCGGGCTTCCCGTCGTCGTCACCGAGCAGTGCCGCGAACCCGCCGACGACCTCCTCGGCCGCCTTCTTGGCCTCCGAGCTGCTGGGGCCCGGCTGCCCGACGAACACCGTGCGCCGGTAGTAGGCCAGCTCGCGGACCGACTCGATGATGTCGGCCAGCGCCCGGTGCGCCAGGCCCTTGGCCGGCTGCCCGAAGTAGACGCGGGGGAACCACCGGCGGGCGAGCTCCTTGACCGAGGAGACGTCGATCATCCGGTAGTGCAGGTGGTCGTCGAGCTCGGGCATGTCGCGGGCGAGGAAGCCGCGGTCGGTGCCGATCGAGTTGCCGCACAGCGGCGCCGTCCGGCGCTCGGGCACCCAGCGCTTGATGTAGGCCAGCACCTGCTGCTCGGCCTCGGCCACGGTGAGGGTGGAGGCGCGGACCTCCTCGGTGAGCCCCGACTTGCGGTGCATCTCCTGGACGACCTCGTTCATGCCGTCGAGATCGGCGTCGTCGGCGCCGATGATCAGGTCCAGACCGGGGTCCAGGACGTTGAGCTCGGAGTCGGTCACGACCACCGCGACCTCGATGAGCTTGTCCTTGACGAGGTCCAGTCCGGTCATCTCGCAGTCGATCCAGACCAGGTGCCCTGCGCTGTCAGCCACGGCGCCCGACAGTACGCACCGCCACCGACGTCGTCCCGTCGGTGGCGGGCGTGCCGCGCCGTCCGGGGCTGGTGATTCGCAGGACGCCCGGCGCGGTCCCCGGGACGCCTCGGCCACGTGACGTAGCGTCGGGACCGATCGTCGGGGGTCGATCGACCACCGGCCGCGACCGGTGCCCGAGACCGCCACCACTCCCCGGAGGACGAACGTGCTGCCCCTCACCCCGCTGCCGCCGCAGACGGACGGGGAGCGTGCCTTCTTCTCCGAGCTGGTGCGCTGGGACACCGGCAACGCCATCCGGGGTGCGGTCGTCGCGGGGATCCCGTTCTCCGACGGCCCCCTGCAGCGCCGGCTCTCCGACGCGATCCTCTTCGTGCCCGAAGGCATCGCCGTGGTGCGGGTGGCCGAGGTCGAGCGGCAGTCCGGCGTCCTCAACGCCTCGCCGGAAGGGCCCTGGACGATCGGCCCGGCCGGCACCGGCGGAGCGGTCCTGCAGCTTGCCGGCGGCGGGTCCACACCGCTGGACGGGCTCATGCGCGCCGGGATGGAGACGGCCATGCGGCTGCGCCGGGCCGGCCTCGAGCCGGGCCGGATCGCCCGCCTCACGGTCGTGGTCGGGCAGATCGACGGCCTGCTGCCCGCCGACGGCGACCTCGGCGAGGGCGACCAGGTCGCCCTGCTCGAGACCCGTTCCCTGCTGCTCGGGATCGCGCGGGCAAGCCGGTACGCCGGCGTGGACAACCCGCGGCTGTGGACGACGGCCGACGTGCGTGCCGCCCTCGAGGCGTTGGGGCTGCAGGGGCGCGGTCCCACGGTCGAGGAGCTCAACGGCGAGGGCTTCCCGTACTCGCCGTACGTCCTGCGCCGGTCGCAGCTGCTGACGCCGGCGGCGATGGCCGCGCCCGCTGCCGCCGCGCCGACCGTCCCGCCTGCCGCGCCGCCCGCCCCGCCTGCCGCGCCGCCAGCCCCACCTGTCGCGCCGCCCGCCCCACCGGAGCAGGTGCCACCGGTGCCCGCGGCGCAGGAATCCCCGGCTGCGCCGCCCGTGCCCACCCGGGAGTCCATCGACCAGGCCGTCGCCGCCTCGGTCGCGGCCGCGCACGCCGCCGCGGCTGCGGCTCAGGCGCCGGCCGCTCCGGCGGAGCCCGCTGCTGCCGAGCGGCCGGCGGGGGACACCGTCGCCATCGACGGACCGTCGGTCGCCGCGGCCGCGGCCGCCGCGGACACCGCTGCCCCGGCTGCTCCGGCAGCCCCGGCTCCCGCGGCCCCGGCTCCAGCAGCTCCGGCTCCCGCGACCCCGCCGACCGCGCCGGTGACCGCCCGGGACACCGTGACGGTGGACGGGCCCCCCGCGCCGCCTCCGGGCGATCCCGGCATCGGCGGGCTCTTCGCCGGTGGGGAGCCGGACGCCGCCCCCGAGCCGCCGCGCACCGCGACCCTGCCCGCTCAGCAGCCCGCCCCCGCCGTGCCGGCGGCCGCCGACCCGGCCCAGCAGCACTTCTGGGACCGCACCGCCGAGGACGACGACCCGGGCCCGGAGCGCCCGGGGCGCACCCGACGTGTCCTGCTGGCGCTCGCCGCCGTCCTGGTCCTCGCGCTGGTCGGCGTGGGCCTGGCCGTGGTGCTGGCCGACCGGGGTGCCGACGGCGGGACGGCCGCCCCGGCGCCGCCGTCGGAGACCGAGCCCAGCGGCCCCGCGGTGGGCAGCGTGCAGCAGGTCGCCGGCGTGACGTACACCGTCCGCGCCGCCGAGGTGGACGACACCTGCGTGGGCAACGCCTACGGCGACACGGCGGCCTTCTTCGAGACCGCGGACTGCACGGGGCTGTCCCGGGCGCTCTACTCGGGGCAGGTCGGCGGCCGCGAGGTGGTCGTCTCGGTCTCGAGGGTGCGGATGCCCGACACCGTGGCCGCCCGCGAGCTGCGGAGCCTGGCCGACACCAGCGGCAGTGGCAACGTCAACGACCTGCTGAGGGAGGGGATCACCTACCCCGGCGGCCCGGAGGAGCTGACCGACGCCGAGTACGCCAGCGCGGTCTCGGGTCCCACGGTCACCATCGTGGAGAGCGACTGGGCCGACCCGTCGGCCGGCGGCACCGACGCCGAGGTGGACCAGGTGGCCACCGACGGGCTCTCGCTGACCACTCCCGCCTTCGACTAGCGGACGGCGCCGGCCGCGGCCACGGCCATCGTCGTGAGCAGCTCGGCCATCGCCGGGCGGTCCAGCCGGCCGGCGCTGTGCGGGGTGGAGTTGATCAGACCGAAGACGGCGTGCGCCCGCGCCCGGCAGGCGGCGGCTTCGGCCGTGGGGTGCACCCGGGCCAGCACCGCGACCCACACCTCCACGTAGCGGCGCTGCAACCGGCGCACCTGCGCGGCGTCGTCGTCGGCCAGCGAGCCGAGGTCCCGGTCGTGGACGGTGATCAGGGCGGGGTTGTCCAGGGCGAAGTCGACCTGGAACTCGACCAGCGCTCGCAGCTGCGCGAACGGGTCCGCGCCGGCCGCGGCGACCCGCTCCGTGCCGCCGACCAGTAGCCGCTCGCTGATCCGCAGCAGCATCTCGGCGAGCATCGCGTCCTTGCCGACGAAGTGTCGGTAGATCGCCGGGCCGGTCACGCCGACGGCCGCCCCGACGTCGTCCACGCCCACGGCGCGCGAACCGCGCTCGGCGAACAGCTGGGCCGCGGCCTGCAGGATCTGCTCGCGCCGCGAGGGCCGGTCGGCGTCGGCGTGCAGTGCGGTGTCCCGCTCCGAGCCGGTCGTCGTCACGCCGGGGATCGTACCGGCGGTGAACTCGGGTTCACCGACTCGCGCGCAGCTCTGGCCCTCCCGAGTGAACGCTGGTTAACCTGCACCCGTGGACGCCCCGGTGCTCGCCCGAACGACGCCGGCCGATGCCGGCACCGCCGCCCGCAACGCCGCGGCGCACGCCGCGCTGGCCGCCGACCTCGCCGACCAGCTGGGCCGGGTGGCCCAGGGCGGCGGTGAGCGGGCGCGGCAGCGGCACGTCGAGCGCGGCAAGCTGCTGCCCCGGGAGCGGGTCGACGCGCTGCTCGACCCGGGCAGTCCGTTCCTGGAGCTCTCGCCGCTGGCCGCGCACGGGTTGTACGGCGGGGACGCCCCGGCCGCCGGGATCATCACCGGCATCGGCCGGATCGCCGGCCGCGAGTGCGTGGTGGTGGCCAACGACGCCACCGTCAAGGGTGGCACCTACTACCCGATGACGGTGAAGAAGCACCTGCGCGCCCAGGAGGTGGCGCTGCACAACCGGCTGCCCTGCATCTACCTGGTCGACTCGGGTGGCGCGTTCCTGCCGATGCAGGACGACGTCTTCCCCGACCGCGAGCACTTCGGCCGGATCTTCTACAACCAGGCCACGATGTCCAAGGCGGGCATCCCGCAGATCGCCGCCGTCCTCGGGTCGTGCACCGCCGGTGGCGCCTACGTGCCGGCCATGAGCGACGAGGCGGTCATCGTCCGCGGCCAGGGCACGATCTTCCTGGGCGGCCCGCCGCTGGTGAAGGCCGCGACCGGCGAGGTGGTCACCGCCGAGGACCTGGGCGGGGGAGACCTGCACAGCCGGGTCAGCGGGGTCACCGACCACCTGGCCGACGACGACGCGCACGCGTTGCAGATCGTCCGCCAGATCGTGGGCACCCTCGGCCCGCGCGAGCCCCGCCCCTGGGACGTCGCGCCGGTGGAGGAGCCGGTGCACCCGCCCGAGTCGGTGGTCGAGGTCGTGCCGCCGGACCCGCGCACGCCCTACGACGTCCGCGACGTGATCGCCCGGCTCGTCGACGGCAGCCGGTTCGCCGAGTTCAAGCCGCTGTACGGGTCCACGCTGGTCACCGGCTTCGCCCGCCTGCACGGCCACCCGGTCGGCATCGTCGCGAACAACGGCGTCCTTTTCAGCGAGTCGGCGCTCAAGGGCGCGCACTTCATCGAGCTGTGCGACCGGCGGAAGATCCCGCTGCTCTTCCTGCAGAACATCTCCGGGTTCATGGTCGGCCGGGACTACGAGGCCGGGGGCATCACCAAGCACGGCGCCAAGATGGTGACCGCGGTGGCGTGCGCCCGGGTACCGAAGCTGACCGTGGTCATCGGCGGCTCGTTCGGCGCCGGCAACTACTCGATGTGCGGCCGGGCGTACTCGCCCCGCTTCCTCTTCACGTGGCCCAACTCGCGCATCTCGGTGATGGGCGGCGAGCAGGCGGCCTCGGTGCTCGCGCAGGTGCGCCGCGACGGGCTGGAGGCCCGCGGCGAGGAGTGGCCGGCCGAGGACGAGGAGGCGTTCAAGGCGCCGATCCGCGAGCAGTACGAGCAGCAGGGGCACCCGTACTACGCGACCGCCCGCCTCTGGGACGACGGCGTGATCGACCCGACGCAGACCCGCACCGTGCTCGGCCTGGCCCTGTCCGCCTGCGCCAACGCGCCCCTCGAGGAGGTCGGCTATGGCGTCTTCCGCATGTGACCCTCTCCCGCTTTTCCGCGGAAAAGCAGACCTCGGGTTCAAGGGGTCGATGCAACACCCCAGCAGATCGGGGTGGTGTCGATGGGGCGTCCGCGGATGCCGAGGGAGATCGAGCGCAGGTTCTGGCGGTTGATCGCCCAGGGTTGGTCGACCGAGC
>NZ_QOHH01000012.1 GCF_003319105.1 Blastococcus sp. TF02-09
CTTGATGCCCTCCTCCTCGACCTGGCGCAGCCGCTCGGAGCCGTAGAGCCCGGCCTCGATCCGCTTGGCGAGGTCGACCTCCTCCTCGGCGTTGAGCAGCGCCACCTTGCCGATCTGCTTGAGGTAGGCGCGGACGGAGTCGGCCGAGGCGGTGAGCTCGGCGTCCTTGCGGGCCTGCCGCAGCGCCTCGGACTCCTCCTCCTCGTCCCACTCGAAGTCGGTGCCCGGCTCCGCGGCCTCGTCGTCGGCGGCCGCGACCTCGACGCCGTCCTTGCCGGTGAGGACCGTCTCGTCGAGCGTGAGGCCCTCGGAGCCGGCGTCGACGACCGCGACGGCGGTCCCGTCGACGGCCACGGCGGCGAGCACGGCCCCCTCGCCGGCAGCGGTGGACGGCGCGATGGCCGGCTTGGCCCGCCCCTTGGCCGGGGCCTTCTTCCCTGCGGCCTTCTTCGCCGGGGTCGCCGCGCCGGAGCTCTCCGCGACCGCGGCGGTGGCCCTCGGGGTGCGGGAACCGGCGGCGACCGTCCTCGAGCGCCTGGCGGTGTTCGCGTCGGCTTCGGGTGCTGGCTGGTCGGCGGGCACTCAGGTTCCTTCCCAGGCTGGGGGCGTACGCCAGAGGGCCGTCTGGCCCTCGGGTAGCGGCTCCGGCTCCCGCCCCGGCCTTCGGGGAGTCCCGGCGCGCACGTGCGGGTTTGACCGCGGTGGGTGCAGGGGATCCCTCGGGGCTGGAGGGCGGCGGGCTGGGGCACCGCCATTGTAACGACGCTCACCGGCGATGACACCGGCCTCGCGCCTGCCGCAGCCCGTGGCCGCGGGGATCGCCCGGAGGGCTAGCGGCTCGCGCGGTCAGGGCGTTCGTGCGCCGCCAGGGCCGCGCCCACGATGCCGGCGTCGTTCTGCAGCTCGGCCGGCACGACGGGGGTGCGGGTGGTCAGCAGCGGCACCCACTTGTGGGCCTTCTTGCTGACCCCGCCGCCGACGATGATCAGGTCGGGCCAGAGCCCCGCCTCCAGGACGTCGAGGTAGCGGTCCACCCGGGCGGCCCACTCGGGGTAGCTCAGGCCCTCGCGCTCGCGGGCCGACGCGGCGGCGCGGCGCTCGCCGTCCTCGCCGTCGACCTGGATGTGGCCGAACTCGGTGTTCGGCAGCAGCCGCCCGTCGACGAACAGGGCGCTGCCGATGCCGGTGCCGAAGGTGAGCATCAGCACGACGCCGTCCCGGTCCCGGCCCGCGCCGTACCGCATCTCGGCGATGCCGGCGGCGTCGGCGTCGTTGAGGGTCTCCACAGTGCCGGGGATGCGCGCGTCCAGGCCGGCGTCGACGTCGGTGCCGATCCAGCTCCGGTCGACGTTGGCCGCGGTGTGCGCCACCCCCTGCTTCATGACGCCGGGAAAGGTGACGCCCAGGCGCCCGGTCCAGCCGAAGTGCGCCACGATCTCGCCGACGGCGTCGTAGACGGGGTCGGGCAGGGACGGCTGCGGCGTCTCGATCCGCAACCGCTCACCGACCAGCTGGCCCTTTTCCAGGTCCACGAGGCATCCCTTGATGCCGCTGCCGCCGATGTCCACGCCGAAGCCCTGCATCCGCTCAGATTAGTGACAGGCTCCCGCCGCCCCAGGTGGAGGATGAGGATGTGACCGCGCTCCCGGATGCCGCGTCCCTGCTGGAGCTGGCCGTCGCCACCGCGCGCGAGGCCGGCGAGCTCGTCCGGCAGGGGCGGGCCACCGCCGAGGACGACGTCGCCGTCAAGTCCAGCCCGGTGGACGTCGTCACCGCCGTGGACACCGCCTGCGAGCACCTGGTGGTGGGCCGGTTGCTCGGTGCCCGGCCCGACGACGGCGTGCTGGGGGAGGAGGGGGCGGAACGCGCCGGGACCAGCGGCGTGCGCTGGATCGTCGACCCGATCGACGGCACCGTGAACTTCCTCTACGACCTGCCCGCGTACGCGGTCTCCATCGCCGCGGAGGTCGACGGCGCCGTGGTGGCCGGCGTCGTCCTCAACGCCGCCACCGGGGAGCTGTTCACCGCCGTGGCGGGCGGGGGTGCCTTCCGCTCGACGCCGGGGGAGCCGGGACCGGTCCGGTTGACCGGTAGCCGGGCGGCCGCGCTGGAGCTGAGCCTGGTCGCGACGGGGTTCGGCTACCGGGTCGAGCAGCGGCGGGCGCAGGGTGCGGTCGTGGCCGCCCTGCTGCCGCGGGTGCGGGACATCCGGCGGCACGGCAGCGCGGCGCTGGAGCTGTGCGCCGCGGCGGCGGGACGGGTGGACGCCTACTACGAGGCGGGCCTGGAGCCCTGGGACCACGCCGCCGGTGCGCTGGTCGCGACCGAGGCGGGGCTGGTGCTGGGCGGGCTGCCCGGCCGGCCCGTCGGCGATCCGCTGGTCGTCGTCGCGGCTCCCGGCATCGCCGAGGAGCTGCTCGCGCTGCTGGCCGAGCTGCACCGCCCCTGACGACCGGCGTCAGCAGTCGGCGGAGGCCTGCTCGGCGTCGTCCAGGGCGGCGTTGACGACGTCGTCCGGGGCCAGGCTCTCGCCGATCACGAACTCCGGGCCCAGCACCAGGTCGACCTGCTGGGTGGAGCGGACGTCCTGCCACAGCGTCGCGCCCGGGAGGTAGAGGGCCAGGAAGGCGGCGGTCGACTTCCCGCCGACGCCGTGCCGCACCTCGCCCACGCCGGTCACCTCGCGGCCGCTGTTGTCGTTGGCGACCTCCGCGATGGTGAACCCGCGGGCACCGAGGTCGTCGGCGACGGACTGGGCGAGCCCGCCCTGGTCGGAGGCGTTGAACACCCGCACCGACACCGTGGCGGGGTCCAGTGCCTGGGGGGCCGCCTCGGCCTCGGCGCAGGCGGCGTCCTGCTCGGCCTGCCGCGCGGCGTCCTGGCGGAAGACGTTCCACCAGACGCCGCCGGCGATCAGGCCGAGGACCAGCAGGAAGACGATCGGCGGCAGGGGCCGACGCCCGCTGCGCGCCCGCACCGCCGGGCTGTCGGTGCGCAGCGTCGTCACGTCCGCGAGCTTAGAGCCGGACCGGCCGGCTAGATCGCACCGTCCTCGAGCGCGGCGCGTCCCAGCTCCACGACCGGGTCGATGCGCTCGGCGTACCCGCTGGTGTTCTTGCCGGCCATGGCGCCGGCCGCCGAGCGCGCCACGATGCCGGCGATGATCGCGGCGAACTTGAAGAAGGCGAAGCCGACGTACCAGTTGAGCTCGGCCAGGTCGACCCCGGTGCGCTGGGCGTACCGCTGCGCCGCCTCGAGGCGGGTCGGGAAGCCCGGCAGCGTGGTCAGCGCGCTCTGGGTGGAGGCGCGGTCCTCACCGGCCTGCGGCCAGTAGACGAACATCATCCCGATGTCGGTCAGCGGATCGCCGAGCGTCGACATCTCCCAGTCCAGGACCGCCTTGATGCGGCCCGGCGTCTGCGGGTCGAGCAGGCAGTTGTCCAGCCGGTAGTCGCCGTGCACGATGCTCGACCGCTGCGTGGTGGGGACCGTCTCGGCGAGCCGGGCGGCCAGGGCGTCGAGCGCGGGCCGGTCGCGGTCGCGGGTGGCGTCCCACTGCTTGGTCCACCGGCGCACCTGGCGGGCGGCGAACCCCTCGGGGCGGCCGAAGTCGGAGAGGCCCACGGCCTCGTGGTCGACCGAGTGCAGGTCGGCCAGGACGTCGATGAGCCCCTCGCCGACGGCGCGGCGCTGCTCGGGCTCGTCGGCGTACCCGGGCGGGAAGGCGGTGACGGCGTGCACCCCGACGACCCGCTCCATCACGTAGAAGGGCGCGCCGAGCACCGACTCGTCGGTGCACATGTGCAGCGTGCGGGGCACCGGGACGGCGGTCCCGGCGAGGGCGGAGATGACCCGGTGCTCCCGGGCCATGTCGTGGGCGGTGGCCAGGACCGCACCCGTGGGCGGCCGGCGGAGGATCACGGCGTCGTCGGCGGAGCCGCCCTGCGGGGTCACCGTGTACGTGAGGTTGGACATGCCGGCGGCGATCAGTTCGACGGTCACCTCCTGCCACCGCTGATCGCCCAGCGCACGCGCCAGGTAGGGGCCCACGACGGTCGGATCAGCACCCACGGGAGTCGCCACGGCGGCAGGGTAACCTCTGGCGCTCCGCCGCCCGGACGCCCGTCCGCGTGCCCGATGTGTCGCCCGTGACCCCGCGGGCACAAACCGGGCTCGTACGGCGTTGGGCGGCTGCCGGTCCCGAACGCCGTCCATCCGGAGGGCAGGGGACGACCGGCACGGACCAGGACGCCCCTCGTGCGGGCTCCTGCCGACAGACACACCGGTCGCCCACCGGCGACCGGCCGAGACGACGGAGCCCACCCGGCACCGCGTCAGAAAAGAGCGGGCCCTGCGCCCGCGAGAACCTGGAGGAGGGGCACCCCATGGCCACCGACTACGACGCCCCGCGCCGCAACGAGGCCGACGAGCTCGGCGAGGACTCGCTCGAGGAGCTCAAGGCACGCCGTGCCGAGGCCCAGTCCTCGTCGGTCGACGTCGACGAGACCGACTTCAACGAGAACCTCGAGCTCCCCGGCGCCGATCTCTCGAACGAGGAGCTGACCGTCCGCGTGCTGCCCAAGCAGGAGGACGAGTTCACCTGCTCGAGCTGCTTCCTCGTGCAGCACCGCAGCCGGCTCGCCGCCACCAAGGGCGACAGCCTGTACTGCCGCGACTGCGCCTGAAAGAGGTGGAAGGACCCCCGTCCCCCTCACCCCTCGCACGCTCGGGGCGAGCCTCTGGACGGGGGCCGGAGGCCCGGACGGGGCCACGACCGGAGGGGACCTGGTGACCGAGCACTCGGCGCGGACCGCCGCGCCTCGTGACGTCCCACCGCCGCGCCCGGTCGCGCCCACCCCGGAACCGGCCGGGGAGGGCGGGCTGGGCCGTGCCGCGCGCGCCGTCGTCGAGGCCGTGGCCGGTCTCGTCGGCGGCGCCGACCCCGGGTCCGCGGCCGGCGGAACGACCGGGCCGGCGGCCGCGGCCGACCCGGGACCGGCCGACGGGGCGGTCCTCGACGACCTGCTGGCGGCGGTCGTCCCGCGGCTGCCGATCCGCGACGCGGCGCGGTTGCGCGCCGCGCACCCCGGCTCGTCGGATGCGGAGATCGCCGCCGCCCTCGTCGCCCGGGCGGCCCGAACCACCTCCCGGATCGGGGCGGCGGCGGGCGGGCTCGCGGCGGCGCACCGGGGCCCGGCGGCGCTGCTGGCCCTCCCGCTCGAGCTGGGCGTGGAGTCCGCCCTCACCGCCGCGGTCGAGATCGTGCTGATCGGCGAGCTGCACGAGCTGCACGGCCGGCCCGCCCCGGGGGATGCCCGCGCGCGGGGCCTGGCCTACCTCGGCACATGGTCGCGGCTGCGTGCGGCCGCGAGCTCCACCGGCCTCGGCTCCGTGCTCGGCGCGGCCGGGCTGCGGTCGCTGGCGCGCCGCGTGGGCCGGCGTCCCGGCGGCACCGTGCCGACGTCGGCGCCGCTCCTGCTGGGCGCCGCACTGGCCGGCCGCGGCAACCGGAAGGCCACCGAGACGCTCGCCGAGCGCGTGCTGCGGGATCTGCGCGGCGACGCCTGACCCGCTCGCGCTCCTTCGGCCTCCCTGCAGGGGCCCGGCGCGAGCGTGCGAGCGTCCGGCCCCGTACGGCCTTCCTGCAGGGGCCCGGCGCGAGCGTGCGAGCGGGTGGCCCCGTACGGCCTCCCTGCAGGGGCCCGGCGCGAGTGTGCGAGCGTTGGGGGGCAGGGAGGTCCTTATAGGGTCGCCGACGTGCCCGACCTCCCCTCGTCCGAGCTGGACGTGCCGGTCTCCCTCCTCTCCGCCGAGGGCACCGTGCCGCGCTACGCGCTGCCCGGCGACGCCGGCGCCGACCTGACCCTCACCGAGGACGTCGAGCTGGCCCCGCTGCAGCGTGCCGTCGTCGGCACGGGGGTGGCGGTGGCGATCCCCGAGGGCTATGCCGGCTTCGTGCACCCGCGCTCCGGGCTGGCCGCCCGCCACGGCCTCGGGGTGGTCAACGCGCCCGGGACGATCGACGCCGGCTACCGCGGCGAGATCATGGTGATCCTGGTGAACCACGACCCGACCCACGCGCTCACGCTCCGCCGCGGCGACCGGATCGCGCAGCTGGTCGTGCAGCCGGTGGTCCGGGCCCGCTTCGTGCCGGTGGAGGAGCTCCCGGGCAGCGTGCGCGGGGCGGGCGGGCACGGCTCGACGGGGGGCTTCTCGGGGCTCCCCTCCACGGGAACCGAGGAGCAGGGCTGACATGCCGTTCGGACGACGACGCAACCGGATCGACCGGAGCCTCCGCGAGCGCGGCGTGCCCCCGGAGCCGCAGGTCCGCGCGCGCGAGGTCGAGGAGACCACCGGCCCCTTCGACGTCGCGGACGCGCCCGACGACGGGATCACCCGCCTGGACCTCGGCGCGCTGCGGCTGCCCGCCCGGCCCGGGATGGAGCTGCGGGTGGACCTCAACCAGCAGCAGCAGGTCATCGGGGCGACCCTGCGCTCGGGCGACTCGCTGCTGCAGCTGAGCGCCTTCGCCGCGCCGCGGGCCGCCGGCATCTGGGACGACGTGCGCGCCGACATCGCGCGGACCGCCTCCGGGCAGGGCGCGTCGCTGCGCGAGGTGGAGGGGCCCTTCGGCACGGAGCTCGCGGGCACCGTCGTCGCGGCGCCGCCGGCCGCGCCGGGGCAGCCCGCGCCGGCGCCCGTCCGCCGTCCGGCCCGCTTCCTCGGCGTGGACGGGCCGCGCTGGTTCCTGCGCGGCACCATCAGCGGGCCCGCGGCGTCCAGCCCCGAGGCCGCGGCCGAGCTCGAGGATGCCTTCCGCGCCGTCGTCGTCGTCCGGGGGAGCGACCCCATGCCGGTGCGGGAGGCGCTGCCGCTGACCCTGCCGGCGGAGGCCGCCGCGCGGATCGCCGCCCAGCAGGAGGCCGCCGCCGCTCCCCGGACGCCCCCCGCGGGAGGGAACGCGGGCGGCCCCTCCGCCCCCGGCCGCACTACCCTGGAACCGTGACCGAGACCCGTCCGGTCGGCTGGCTGTCGCGGACCCTGCAGCGACTCACCGCCGACGAGCAGACGATCGATGCCGAGGAACTGCGCGCGGAGTCGGCGAGCGCCGGCTGCGAGCCGCTCGGCTCCTGCCGCAAGGGCGCCGTCGTGACGGTGACCGGGCGGCTGAAGTCGGTGGTCTACACCCCGCGGGAGACCGTGCCGACCCTCGAGGCCGAGCTGTTCGACGGCTCCGGCTCGGTGACGCTGGTCTGGCTGGGCCGCCGGCGCATCGCGGGCATCGAGCCCGGTCGCACGCTCACCGCCCGCGGCCGGTTCGCCGCGTTCGACGGCAAGCGGGTCATCTACAACCCCTGGTACGAGCTGGGCTCCTGCTGATCGCCGCCCCGTACCCGATGTGCGGTTCCGTGGACGGCGTGGCCAGGACCGGGCCGGTGGGCAGGCGCCGGTGGCGGCGACGTGGGGGAGACGCGTGAGCACGACGGGGAACGGGCAGTCCGGCGGGCCGGGCGTCGTCTTCGACCGGCACATGGTGCTCGACCAGCTGGGCGGCTGGCGCGGCATGGTCGACGCGACGGTGCCCACGGTCGCGTTCATCGTCGCCAACGGCATCGGCGGGCTGCGGACCGGGATCATCGCCGCCCTCGTCACCGCCGTCCTCCTCTTCGGGCTGCGGCTGGTGCGGCGGGAGAGCGTGCAGCAGGCGGTCAGCGGGCTGTTCGCCGTCGGCGTCGCGGTGGCCATCGCCGCGGCCACCGGCCAGGCGCGGGACTTCTACGTGCCCGGCATCCTGCGCAACGCGGCGCTGGCGGTCGTGCTGCTCGGGTCGGTGCTCCTGCGCCGGCCCCTGGTCGGCGTCGTCGCCGAGTTCCTCTCGCCCAGCCACCTGGGTGCCATGGCCGCGCCGGGGGCCGGCTTCCCGCGGCGCCGCGACCGGACCGCCGGTCCGCGCGCCGTGCCGCACCGCATCGAGCGTGACCCCGAGACCGGCCGGGCCCTGCCCGACCCCGCCCCCGAGCTGCCCTGGCGCGAGGACCCGCGCCTGCTGCGTGCCTACTTCTGGCTGACCGTGCTCTGGGCCGCGGTGTTCCTCGTCCGAGCAGGGGTCCAGTGGTACCTCTACCTGGGCAGCGAGAACAGCGACGCCACCGACCTGGGCATCGTCTCGCTGCTGCTCGGTGTCCCCGTCACCGCCGTCGAGGTGGCGGTGACGTTCTGGGTCGTCGCCCGGCTGCACCGGCACCGCGCCGCGGAGGCGCCCGCCGGCGAGCCGGACGAGCGCCTCGCGGACTGACGTCCGGGTCAGACCCCGGCGGTGCCCGCGGGGGCGAGCACGGCCTTGAGGTCGTCCTCCACCTCCCCGTGGGTGATGAACAGCAGCTCGTCCCCGGCCTCCAGCGGCTCGTCGGGGGACGGCGTGATGACCCGCTCGCCGCGCAGGATGGCGGTGAGCACCGTCTCGCGGGGGAGCGGCACCTCGCGCAGCGCCCGGCCCACCCAGGGGGTGTCCTCGGCGAGGGTGATCTCGACGAGGTTGGCCGCGCCCTTGCGGAAGCTCATCAGCCGGACGACGTCGCCGACGGTGACCGCCTCCTCGACCAGCGCGGCGAGCACGCGGGGGGTGGAGACGGCGACGTCGACGCCCCAGGCCTCGGTGTAGAGCCACTCGTTGCGCGGGTCCTTGACGCGGGCGACGACGCGGTTGACGGCGAACTCCGTCTTCGCGAGCAGCGACACCACGAGGTTGGCCTTGTCGTCCCCGGTGGCGGCGACGACGACGTCGCAGGTGGCCAGCTGGGCCTCTTCCAGGGAGGAGACCTCGCACGCGTCGGCCTGCACCCACTCCGCTCCCGGCACCGCCCGGGTGCGCACCTTGCGGGGGTCCTTCTCGATCAGCATGACGGTGTGCCCGTTGCCGAGCAGCTCACCGGCGATGGAGCGGCCGACGGCGCCGGCGCCCACGATGGCGACGCGCATCAGCGCTCGGCCCCCTCGGTGCCGCGCTCCACGACGTCGTGGACGCGGGCGGTGATCTCGTCGGTGACGGCGACGACCAGCTGGTCGCCGTCCTGGAGGATCGTCGTGGCGGTGGGCAGCTGCGACTCCCCGAAGCGCACCAGCCAGGCGGCGCGCGCCCCGGATGCTGCTTCGAGCTCGGACAGCCGGTGGCCCACCCAGGGGTCGGTGACCGTCACGCGCATGAGCGAGACCTTGCCGGTGGGTTCGCGCCAGAGCTCGCTGACCTTCACCGACAGCAGCTCGCGGATCAGCCGGTTCACCGTCCACGGCACGGTGGCCACGCTCGGGATGCCCATCCGCTCGTAGACCTCGGCCCGCTTGGAGTCGTAGATGCGGGCGACGACGTGCTGCACGCCGAAGGTCTCGCGCGCCACGCGGGCGCTGATGATGTTCGAGTTGTCGCCGCTGCTGACCGCGGCGAAGGCGCCGGCGGAGTCGATGCCGGCGTCCAGCAGGGTCTGCCGGTCGAAGCCCAGGCCGGTGACCTGCCGGCCGCCGAAGTCCGGCCCCAGCCGGCGGAAGGCGGCGGGGTCCTGGTCGATCACCGCGACGCTGTGACCCACCTGTTCCAGCCGGCGGGCGACGGCGGAGCCGACCCGCCCGCACCCCATGACGACGACGTGCACGAAAGGGCTCCCACGGACTCGTCGCGCCGGCGGCCGTCCCGCCCGCGCATCCGGCGCGAAGCTACACCCGTGAGGGCCGCCGCCCCGGACCGAACCGGCACGTCACTCGGGTGAGCAGGGGAACAGCCCGGCGGGGGGCCATCGGGCCCGCGCGCTCGTACGATCGCCGCCGTGCCCACGCTGTCCGACCTCGGACATCTCCCCAAACGGCTGGTCCTCGGCCGCGCCGTGCCCAGCGACCGCCTCGGCGAGTCGCTGCTGCCCAAGCGGTACGCGCTGCCCATCTTCGCCAGCGACCCGCTCTCCTCGGTGGCCTACGCCACCCAGGAGATCCTCATCGTCCTGACCCTCGCGGGGACGGCGGTGCTCTACCTGGCGCCGTGGCTGGCGGCGGGTGTCGTGCTGCTGCTGGCCACCGTCGTGCTGAGCTACCGGCAGGTGGTCCACGCCTACCCCTCGGGCGGCGGCGACTACGAGGTCGCGATGAAGAACCACGGGCAGTTCGCGGCGCTGGTCGTCGCCAGCGCGCTGCTCGTCGACTACGTGCTGACCGTGGCCGTGTCGGTCTCGGCGGGCACGGACAACATCATCTCGGCGTTCCCCTCGCTGAACGAGCACCGGGTGCTCATCGCCGTCGGCCTCGTGGCGTTGCTCGCCGCGGCGAACCTGCGGGGGCTGCGGGAGTCGGGCAAGGCGTTCGCCGTCCCGACCTACCTGTTCATCGCCGGCATCGGGATCATGATCGTGACCGGCCTGATCCGCTGGTTCTTCACCGACGAGGGGCTGGTCTCCGAGACGGCCGGCTACACGATCACCCCGGAACCCGAGCACACGAACATGGCGGGCCTGGCGCTGCTCTTCTTCGCGCTCCGCGCGTTCGCCTCCGGGTGCACCGCGCTGACCGGTGTGGAGGCCATCGCCAACGGCGTCCCCGCGTTCAAGCCGCCGAAGAGCCGCAACGCCGCCACGACGCTGGCCCTGATGGGCGGCGTCGCGGCGACGATGTTCGCCGGGGTGACGGCGCTGGCGCTGCTGTCGGACGTCAAGTACGTCGAGCACCCCTGCGACCTCGAGGGCTTCGCGAACTGCGAGACCGAGCCGCAGCGCACGGTCATCGCGCAGGTCGCCGCGGCCGTGTTCGGCGGCGATACCTCGCCCGGGTTCTTCGGCGTCCAGGCCGCCACGGCGCTGGTCCTGATCCTGGCCGCGAACACCGCGTTCAACGGCTTCCCGCTGCTGGGGTCGGTGCTCGCGCAGGACCGCTTCATGCCCCGGCAGCTGCACACCCGCGGCGACAAGCTCGTGTTCAGCAACGGCATCCTGCTGCTGGCCGGCTTCGCCTCGCTGCTCATCATCGCGTTCGAGGCCGACGTCTCGCGGCTCATCCAGCTCTACATCATCGGGGTCTTCACCAGCTTCAGCATCGGCCAGTGGGGCATGGTGCGGCACTGGAAGCGGGAGATGCGGGCGACCTCGGACCCCGTGGTCCGGCGCAGCATGCGCCGGTCGCAGATCATCAACACCGTGGGCGGGACGCTCACCACCGCCGTGCTGGCGATCATCGTGGTCACCAAGTTCACCCACGGGGCGTGGCTGGTCCTCGTCGCGATGCCGATCCTGTTCGTGCTGATGAAGTCGATCAACCGGCACTACTCGCACGTGTCCGACCAGCTGGTCCCCGACAGCGACGCGCGGATGCTGCCCAGCAAGGTGCACGCCGTCGTCCTGGTCTCCAAGGTGCACAAGCCGACGCTGCGCGCGCTGGCGTTCGCCCGCGCCACCCGCCCCGACGCGCTCACCGCGCTGACGGTGAACGTCGACGAGGCCGACACCCGCCAGCTGCAGGCGGACTGGGAGAAGTTCGACATCCCGGTGCCGCTGACCGTCGTCGAGTCGCCCTACCGCGAGATCACCCGGCCGGTCGTCGACTTCGTGAAGGGCATCCGGCGGGGCAGCCCGCGCGAGCTCGTCGTCGTCTTCGTGCCGCAGTACGTCGTCGGCCACTGGTGGGAGAACGTCCTGCACAACCAGAGCGCCCTGCGCCTGCGGGCCCGGCTCCAGTTCCAGCCGGGCGTGATGATCACGACCGTCCCGTGGCAGCTGGAGAGCTCCCTGGGCCGGGACGGCGGCGACGGCCCGGCGCCGGGTGGCCTGCGGCGCGGGCTGGCCGACGACGCCGACGTGACTCCGTATGGCTGACCGGCGCCGCGCCGCCGCGCGTCCCCGCCGGGACCGCGGCCTCGGGTGGGAGGGCCGGGAGTTCGAGGTGACCGTCGGGCCCGTCGCGCACGGTGGGCACTGCGTGGCCCGGCACGAGGGGCGGGTCGTGTTCGTGCGGCACAGCCTGCCCGGCGAGCGCGTCCTCGTGCGGGTGACCGAGGACCGGCACCCCGGCTTCTGCCGCGCCGACGCGGTCGAGGTGCTCGAGGCCTCGCCCGCGCGGGTGGAGCGGCCCTGCCCCTACAGCGGTCCCGGGCGGTGCGGGGGCTGCGACTGGCAGCACGTCGATCCCGCCGAGCAGCGCCGGCTCAAGGCCGCGGTGGTCCGGGAGCAGTTGGGCCGGCTCGCCGGGCTGGACGACGTCGCGGTGGTCGTGGAGGAGTTGCCGGGCGGACCGCTGCGCTGGCGCTTGCGGGCCCGTTTCGCCGTCGACCGGACGGGAGCGCCCGGGCTGCGCCGGCACCGCTCGCACGACGTCGTCGTCCTCGACGACTGCCCGATCACCGTGGAGCCGGCGGCGCAGGCCGTGCTGAGCCGCTCGTGGCCCGGGGCGGGCGCGGTCGACGTGTCGGTCGACTCCGCCGGCGCGGTGACCACCAGCCGGCTGGACCGCAGCGGGCGGCCGACGTCGAGCCGGGTCGTGCGTCCCGGCGGCGAGCTGCCCGAGGAGCCGGTCACCCGGGCGGAACGGCGGGCCGGCGGGCGGGACTGGGAGGTCGAGGGCACCGGCTTCTGGCAGGTGCACCCGGCCGCCGCCGACGCCCTGGTCGAGGCGGTCGCCGGGTTCGCCGCCGTCCGACCCGGGGAGAGCGTGCTGGACCTCTACGCCGGGGCCGGCCTCTTCGGCGGTGCCCTGGCACCGACGGTGGGGGAGACCGGTCGCGTGGTCTGCGTGGAGTCCGATCCCGCTGCCTGCGCCACCGCGGACGCCAACCTCGCCGACCTGCCGCACGCCGAAGTGTGGCAGGGCGACGTCGACGCCGAGGGGCTCCGGGAGCTGCTCGAGGAGCTGGGCACCCCGCCCGACGTCGTCGTCCTGGACCCGCCGCGCGCCGGAGCCGGGCAGGCGGTGAGCCGGCTGCTGGCGGGCACGGGTGCGCGCGCGGTCGTCTACGTGGCCTGCGACCCCGCCGCGCTGGCCCGGGACGTCGCCGCGTTCGCGGACGCCGGCTACCGGCTGGCCGCCGTCCGCGGCTTCGACGCCTTCCCCATGACCGCCCACGTGGAGTGCGTGGCGCTGCTCGTCCCGTCCGGAGCATGACGGCGTCCGTCGCCGAGGAGGTCCGGCCGGCCGCGCCTGCCGTGGCACGCGTTCTCACCGCCGTGCTGCTAGTGGGTGGGGCGCTGGCCGTGCTGGGGCGGGCGTGGTCCTACCTGGCCGACCGGCTGGACGGCCCGTTCCCGCTGACGCCCTACGTCTTCCCGCAGTACTGGCTCACGTACGACGACGGGTTCGTCCGGCGGGCGCTGCCCGGTCAGGTGCTGCGCTGGCTGGGCGGGCGCCCGCCCGACCGCGGCACCGTCGTGCTGGCCGCCACGGCGCTGGCCCTGGCCGCGGTCGCCGGGGTGCTGGCGCTGGCGGTCGCGCTGGGCCGCCAGGCCGGTTCGCGGACCACCGGGCTCGCGGTGGCGGCGGCCGTCGTCGTCTCGCCGCTCACCCTGTCGCTCCCGGTGCGCGACCTCGGCCGGCCGGACTCGGTGGGGTTCGCCGTCCTGGCGCTGCTGGCCTGCGTGCCGTGGCGCCGGCTGCCCCTCCCGCTGTCGGTCGGGCTCGTGGCGGTGCTGTGCGTGGCCGCGACGGCGACCCAGGAGTTCCTCCTGCTGGTGGTGGCTCCGGTGGCGGTCCTCGCGCTGGTTCGGTGCGTCCCCGGCCGGCGTCACCGCGTGCTCGTCCCGGCCGTCGCGCTGGTGCCCGCTCTCGTCGTGGCAGCGCTCAGTGCCGTCGTGCCCGCTCCGTCGGCGGTGGTGGACCGAGCGACCGCCGAGGCCGCGGCCGCCGGGGTGCCGCCGCCCGCGGCGCTGGTGCCCGACCACACGTCGGTGCTGCGGCTGCGCCACGGCTTCCTCGACAACCTCACCGCCTACTACTCGCTGCTCGACCCGCCGACGGTGGTGGCGACGACGGCGATGTGGGGCGGGGTCGCCGTGCTGACGCTCGGCCTGGTCTGGCAGCTGATGGGCGGCACGGTGCGGGACCGCCGGTTCGTCGCCGTCCTCGCCGCGGCCGTGGTGGTCGCCGGTCTGCTGTCGTGCGCGGGCATCGACCACCGCCGGTGGTGGGCCCTGGCCACCGTCGGCGGGCTGGCCGCGCTGGTCCTGCTGACGCCCCTGTCCGGCGCGGGGGACGGGCCCGACCGCCGGCGTGCGCTCCTGCTCCTCCCCGCCGCGGCGCTGCTCGTGGCCGCGGGCTGGGCGATGCAGCTCTTCCCGGTCTTCTCCCTCCGGGTCTGAGGAGGCCGGCGGGGTCGCGGACGGCACTCGCTACCGTCTAGGGGTGCCCACGTGGGAATACGCCTCGGTCATCACCGCCAACGACGCGGAGTCGCAGCGGGCCGGCGTGAGCGTCAAGCTCCCCGGCGGTTCGTCGGAACGCCAGCACGGTGACACCAGCTCGGTGCTCAACCAGCTGGGATCGGAGGGGTGGGAGCTGGTCAGCTACCACTCCAGCGGCGCCGGCACGTGGGGCTTCGAGCAGTTCTGGCTGAAGCGCCAGGTCGGTTCCTGACGGGCCTGCTGCGCCCGGGAGGGGTCAGCCGAGCACCGTCGCGCCGGCGGTCGTGGTGCCCGGCGGCACCTCGGTCAGCCCCGCGTCGCGGATGACGACGGGCATCGCGGCCACCTCCTCGGCCGAGCCGGTCAGCACCACCACCCGGCCGTGCGGCACGTCGAAGGCTCGGAGCGCGGCGTGGACGGCCTGGGCGCAGGCCTTGCCCCTGCTCATCGCGACGTCGCGGTTGAGCAGGATGCGCACCTCGGGCGCGCTGGTCGGCTGCGGGAGTCGGAGACGCACAGCACAGGCTCTAGCCGCCCGCACCGCTCGGCGCCAGGGGTAGCGGTGCGCGACGTCGGACCAGCGGTCGGCGTCGGCGCGCCCACCCGGGCAAGGCGGATCGAACATCCGTTCGACCGTGCGGCACACTGGTGCGGTGGACGCGACGGTGCCGCCGGGCTGGCCGGACGAGGTGCGCCCGCCCGGTGCGCCCGACTGGGAGCGCAGCGCCGTCGTCTGGCTCTACGACCTGGTCCCGCCGGACTACCGGGCGCACGAGGTCCTGCGCCGCTATCCGGTGCTGCTCGCCCGGTTCGCCGCCGACCACGTCGCCGCCGGGCTGGAGGCCGCCCGCGCCGGCTGGCGGACCGTCCGCGTCGAGCTGGCCGACCAGCTGCCGGTCGAGGCCATCGAGGCGGCGATGCGGGCCTACGAGCGGGAGGGCGCCCGGCTGGCGGCCGCCGCCCGGGGGGTGGAGGTCGTCGCCGGGGCGCTGCGCGGCGAGCGGTGGGTCCCCCGGCTCTGAGCGGGCGGGGAAGAGGACCCGGGGGCCCGGCCGCAGCAAGCGGACCCCCGGGTGGTCTCAGCCGGCGAACCGGTCGGGCTCGCTCAGGGCCGCCGCGACGGCGCCGAGCACCTCGGCACGGCCGCCCAGGCTGCCGGGCACCACGTCCAGGCCCTCGACGGCAGACGGGATGGCCGACTGCGCCAGCGCCCGCCGCATCGGGTCCACCAGCAGGTCGCCGGCGGTGCCCAGCTCGCCTCCGATGACGATGCGGTCGGGGTTGAGCGTGTTCACCAGCCCGCCGAGGACGACGCCGACGGAGGTGCCGGCGTCGGCCACCAGTCGGCGGCAGGCCTGGTCGCCGTCCACCGCGGCGTCGACCAGGGCGCGCAGGTCCGCCAGGTGCGGCGCGGCGGTGCGGACGGCGCGCAGCAGGGCGCCGCCCCCGGCCTTGAGCTCCAGGCAGCCGCGGTTGCCGCAGCGGCACAGGTCGCCGTCGGGGTCGAGGCTGACGTGCCCGATCTCGCCGGCGGTGCCCGACACGCCCCGCAGCAGCGCTCCGTCGAGGACGAGCGCGCCGCCGATACCGGTGGCCAGCTTGAGGTAGACCGTCGACCGCGAGCCGACACCGGCACCCCAGCGCGACTCGGCGAGAGCACCGAGGTTCGCGTCGTTGTCCACCATCACCGGCAGGCCCAGGCGCTCGCGCAGCTCGGCCGCGGGCACCGTGCCCGACCAGTTGGGCAGGATGTTGGACTTCACCACGGTGCCGTCGAGCGCGCCGGCGGCACCGCTGACCGGCGTCGGCAGGCCGGCGACGATGCCCACGACGTCGTCGGTCGTGGCCCCCACCCGGTCGAGCTCTGCGCGCACCTGCGCGGCGACGGTGTCGAGCACCGCGTCGGCGCCCAGGTCGACCACGGGCACCGAGGCCACGTGCTCGCCGATCACCTCGTGGGCCAGGTCGGCCACGGCGACCCGGACGTGGGTGCGGCCGATGTCGATGCCGACGACGACGCCGGCGACGCGGGTGAGCTGCACCAGGCTGGCCGGGCGGCCGCCGGTCGGGAGGTGCCCGGAGGGGTCCGCGGGGGTGACCAGGCCCCGCTCGACCAGCTCGGCGACGTAGCCCGACACCGTGGCGCGGGACAGGCCGGTCAGCTCGACGAGCTGTGCGCGGGTGGCCGGACCGGCGAGGCGGAGGGCCTGGACCAGACGGCGCGGCGGACCCGTGACGGCAGGCAGCCACGGCCGGTTCCCCATGGTCGGTGATGGTCGGGGGCGGGGGTGCTTCTGTCAACCATCGACGCAAGAGGTCTCGATTTGGTGACGGCTCTATGTCGTATTGACAATTTCCGGCAGAAGGTTGACCGTTCCGTGCGGTGCATCACGTTGCGCCCACAGTCTTACGACTCACCGAGGAGTTTCCGTGGACAAGCGTCGAGGCGCGGCCCTGGGCCTGGCTCTGACGGCGATGCTCGCCGTCTCCGCCTGCGAGAGCGACAGCGAGGGCGGCGGAGGTGGTGGCGGCGGCGGCAACAGCGAGGACGGCCTGCAGATCGCCTTCCTCCTGCCCGAGTCGCAGACCACCCGGTACGAGAACTTCGACCGGCCGCTGTTCGAGGCGGCGATCGAGGACCAGTGCCCGAGTGGCGAGACCTGCGAGGTCCTGTACAGCAACGCCAACCAGGACGCCGCGCAGCAGCAGTCGCAGGCCGAGGCCGCCATCAACAACGGCGCCGACGTGCTCGTGCTGGACCCGGTCGACGGCGACGCCGCGGCCAACATCGCCGCGACCGCGGCCGAGCAGGACATCCCGGTCGTGGCCTACGACCGCTCGATCAGCGACGCCGAGGTCGCCTACTACGTCTCCTTCGACAACGTCACCGTCGGCGAGACCCAGGCGCAGGCGCTGGTGGACCGGCTCACCGAGCAGGGCGTGACCAGCGGCAACATCGTCATGATCAACGGCTCGCCGACCGACCCGAACGCCCAGCAGTTCAACGAGGGCGCGCACAACGTCTTCGACGAGTCCGGCTTCACCCTCCAGCCCGAGAACGAGGACTTCTTCACCCCCGAGTGGGAGCCGGAGAACGCCCAGTCGTTCATGGACGGCCAGATCGCGACCCTCGGCCCGACGGGCTTCGTCGGCGTCTACGCCGCCAACGACGGCACCGCCGGTGGCGCCATCTCCGCCATGCAGACCGCGGGCATCAACCCGCTTCCGCCGGTGACCGGTCAGGACGCCGAGCTCGCGGGCATCCAGCGGGTCGTCTCCGGTGAGCAGTACATGACGGTCTACAAGCCGATCGCCCCCGAGGCCGAGAAGGCCGCCGAGGTCGCCATCGCGCTGGCGCAGGGCGAGGACGTCGAGGGCGACACCACCGTCGACAACGGCGCGGGCGACGTCCAGACCACCCTGTTCGACCCGGTCGTCGTCACCCAGGAGACCCTCGCGGACACCGTCGTGGCCGATGGCTTCTGGACCGTCGAGGACATCTGCACGCCGGAGTACGCAGCCGCTTGCGCGGCCATCGGCCTGCAGTGATCCTGTCGTGATCGGGTGCCCCGTGGGCCCGGGCGTCCTGCCCGGGCCCACGGGGCCTCGGTCATCCCGGCACCCCCACCACCCCGCAGCACCAGGAGGAACCGCGTGAGCGCCGACGTGCTCAGCACTGAGCCGCACACCCCACCGGTGGGGACCACCCTGCTGTCCCTCACCGGCATCCAGAAGCGCTTCGGCGCCGTCCGCGCCCTCTCCGACGTGGACTTCGAGGTCCGGGCCGGCGAGGTCGTCGCCCTCATCGGCGACAACGGCGCGGGCAAGTCCACCCTCGTCAAGGTGATGTCCGGCGCTGGCCCCGCCGACGAGGGCAGCTACCGGATCGAGGACCGCGAGGTCTCGATCCACACGCCGGCCGCCGCCTCGGCCCACGGCGTCGCCACGGTCTTCCAGGACCTGGCCATCTGCGACAACCTCGACGTCGTCGCCAACCTCTTCCTCGGCCGCGAGCTCACCCGGGGCGTCGCCCTGGACGAGGCGGAGATGGAGCGGCGCACCGTCGAGCTGCTCGAGCAGCTGTCGGTGAAGCTGCCCAGCGTGCGCATCCCGATGGCCTCCCTCTCCGGGGGTCAGCGCCAGTCGGTGGCCATCGTCCGCGCGCTGCTCGGCTCGCCCAAGGTCGTGCTGCTCGACGAGCCGACGGCGGCCCTCGGTGTCGCCCAGACCGCCCAGGTGCTCAACCTCGTCGAGCGGCTGCGCGAGCGGGGCCTGGGCGTGGTGCTGATCAGCCACAACATGGCCGACGTCATGGCCGTGGCCGACCGCGCCGTCGTCCTCCGGCTGGGCCGCGTGGCCGGCCGCTTCGCGATGGCCGACGTCTCCCGCGAGCAGCTCGTCGCCACCATCACCGGTGCCGACACCAACGTCGTCAGCGAGCGGGCCGCGCGTGTGGCCGGCCGCTCGGCCGCCACCTCCGCCGGTACCGAGGGGACCCAGGCATGAGCACCTCCACCGACAGCACGGCCGACGCCGCGGCGATGGACCCGGCGGTCCCGGTCCCGGATGCCGCACCCCAGCAGCCCAAGCAGATGCTGCGCGAGCGGCTGGCCGGCCTGCGCGGCGGCGACCTCGGGTCGCTGCCCGTCGTCGTCGGCCTGGTCGTCATCGTCATCGTCTTCCAGTCGCTGAACTCGACGTTCCTGAACTCGTTCAACCTGGTCAACCTGTGCCTGCAGATCGCGGCGGTCGGCATCATCGCCACCGGCGTGACGCTGGTCCTGCTGCTCGGCGAGATCGACCTGTCGGTCGGCTCGGTCTCCGGGCTGGCGGCGGCGATCCTCGCCGTCCTCAACGTCAACGAGGGCTACTCGCCGGTGGTGTCGCTGCTGGCCGCGGCCCTCGGCGGGCTGGTGATCGGCACCATCCACGGGCTGGTCTTCACCAAGCTCGGGGTGCCGTCGTTCATCGTGACGCTGGCCGGCCTGCTGGTCTGGCAGGGCGCCCAGCTCCAGGTGCTCGGCTCGCAGGGCACCATCAACCTGCCGCCCAGCGGCGGGCTGCAGCAGTTCGGCCGGTTCTCCTACCTGGCCGACTGGCAGGCGTACGGCCTGGCCGTGGTGCTGCCGGTGCTGTTCCTGGCCGCGAAGCTGGCGACCCGCACCCGGCGCACCCGGGCCGGCCTGCCGGTGGGGGCGCTGTGGGTGCCGGTGGCGCAGGCGCTGCTGCTGCTGGCCGTGCTGCTCGCCGTCGTCGCGAAGCT
Organism: Blastococcus sp. TF02-09; assembly: GCF_003319105.1. GTDB lineage: Bacteria > Actinomycetota > Actinomycetes > Mycobacteriales > Geodermatophilaceae > Blastococcus. Next base: position 19,624 of record NZ_QOHH01000012.1, read on the forward strand.
GTCGATCGACCGCGGCGTGCCGTGGATCTTCGTGGTCTTCGTGGCGATCCTGTCCCTGATCGAGTACGTGCTGCGCCGCACCCGGTACGGCCGGGCGATCTTCGCGGTCGGCGGCAACATCGAGGCGGCGCGGCGGGCCGGCATCAAGGTCGACGCGCTGCGCACCTCGGTGTTCGCCATCGCCTCGATGCTGGCCGCGGTGGGCGGCACGGTGGCCGCGATGCGGCTGGGCTTCGCCAACCAGAGCTCCGGCGCGGCCGACACCCTCATCAACGCGATCGCGGCCGCGGTCATCGGTGGCACCAGCCTCTTCGGTGGCCGCAGCCGGATGTACTCCGCGCTGCTCGGTGCGCTGGTCATCGGCGCCATCGCCAACGGGCTGGATCTGCTCAACCTGTCCTCGGCGCTGCGCTACATCATCACCGGCACGGTGCTCCTGCTGGCGGTCGTCATCGACGCGCTGGCCTCGCGGGGACGCCGGTCCGCCGGTCGCTGATCCACCCGCTGCGTGACGGCTGCCTCCTCCGCTCGCCCGGAGGGGGCAGCCGATCGCGTTTACAGTGGTCGTCGGCGGCGCCCCCGTCGCCGACCGACCGACGACGCCAGACAGGACACCGCCGCGACGTGCCCCTCCTGCGATCGCTCCGAGGCCCGGAGGACGTCAGAGCCCTCCGCCCCGACGACCTCCCCGTGCTCGCCGCCGAGATCCGCGACGCGCTGGTCACCAGCGTGGCGAAGACCGGTGGACACCTGGGCCCGAACCTCGGCTGCGTCGAGCTGACCATCGCGCTGCACCGGGTCTTCGACTCACCCCGCGAGCCGATCGTCTTCGACACCGGCCACCAGTCCTACGTGCACAAGATGCTCACCGGCCGGGTCGAGGACTTCGAGCGGCTGCGCCAGCGCGACGGCCTGTCCGGCTACCCGAGCCGGGCCGAGAGCGAGCACGACTGGGTCGAGAACAGCCACGCCTCGACGTCGCTGTCCTACGCCGACGGGCTGGCCAAGGCCTTCGCGATCCGCGGTGACTCACGCCCCGTCGTCGCCGTCATCGGCGACGGCGCGCTGACCGGCGGCATGGCCTGGGAGGCGCTGAACAACATCGCCGCCGCGCAGGACCGCCCGGTGGTCATCGTGGTCAACGACAACGGCCGGTCCTACTCGCCGACCATCGGCGGCGTCGCCGACGCGCTGGCGACCCTCCGGCTGCGCCCCGGCTACGAGAACGCCCTGCTCCAGGTGCGTCAGGCGCTGCACCGGGCACCCGTGGTGGGCTCGGCGCTGTACGACGCGCTGCACGCCATCAAGAAGGGCCTCAAGGACGTCCTCTCCCCGCAGGGCATGTTCGAGGACCTCGGCCTGAAGTACGTCGGCCCCGTCGACGGGCACGACGTCCGGGCGATGGAGTCCGCGCTGCGCCGGGCCCGCTCGTTCGGTGGGCCGGTCATCGTGCACGCCGTCACCACCAAGGGCTTCGGCTACGCGCCCGCCGAGACCGACCAGATCGACGCCTGGCACGCCACCGGCGTCTTCGACCCGGACAGCGGCGCCAGCGTGCGCAAGACCGGCCGCCCGTGGACCGACGCGTTCTCCGACGAGCTGGTGCGCGTGGGCGCCGAGCGGCCCGACGTCGTGGCCATCACCGCAGCGATGCTGCACCCGACCGGCCTGGCCGCCTTCGGCGAGCGCTTCCCCGAGCGGACCTTCGACGTCGGCATCGCCGAGCAGCACGCGCTCACCTCGGCCGCGGGCCTGGCGATGGCCGGGATGCACCCCGTCGTCGCCGTCTACTCGACCTTCCTGAACCGGGCGTTCGACCAGCTCCTCATGGACGTCGCCCTGCACCGCCAGCCGGTGACCGTCGTGCTCGACCGCGCCGGCGTGACCGGTGAGGACGGCGCCTCGCACAACGGCATGTGGGACATGTCGATCGTGTCGGTGGTGCCCGGCGTGCACCTGGCCGCGCCGCGGGACGAGGCGACCCTGCGCGAGGCGCTGCACGAGGCCGTCGACATCTCCGACGGCCCCTCGGTCATCCGGTTCCCCAAGGGCGTCCTCCCGCCCGACCTGCCGGCGCTCGAGCGCCGCGGGCCGGTCGACGTGCTGCGCCGCGGGGACACCGAGGACGTGCTGCTGGTCGCCGTCGGTTCGATGGTGCCGGTGTGCCTGGCCGCCGCCGAGCGGGCCGCCGACCACGGCATCGACGTCACCGTCGTGGACCCGCGGTGGGTGCTGCCGGTGTCTCCCGAACTGGTCGCGCTCGCGTCCGGTCACCGGCTCGTGGTCACCGTCGAGGACGGCGGCCGCGCCGGGGGAGTGGGCAGCACGCTCACCCAGGCCCTGCAGGACCGCGACGTCGACGTGCCGGTGCGCACCCTGGGGCTGCCGCAGCAGTTCTTCGAGCACGGCAGCCGGGGTCAGGTGCTCGCCGACGTCGGGTTGACCGAGCAGGACGTCGCCCGCCGGATCGCCGAGTGGAGCGCGAAGCTCGGCGAGCGCACCGAGGAGAGCGTGGCCGAACGCGTGGACGGCGCCCAGCAGTGACCGTGATCGCCGAGATCCAAGTGGCGCCGTCGCCGCCGGGCACGGCGGAGGACCCGCACGCCCACGTCGAGGCGGCGATCGCGGTGATCCAGGCGTCGGGGCTGCGCTACGAGGTGGGTGCGCTCGGGACCACGCTCGAGGGCGAGGCCGACGAGGTGTGGGCCACCCTGCGGGCCGCGCACGAGGCGATGATCGCCGCGGGCGCGACCGGGGGGCTCTCGCACTTCAAGGTGGCCACGGTGAACCGCACGATGGACAGCCTCACCCGCAAGTTCCGCTGAGCGCGCCCCGCGACCTCGACCTCGCGGTGTCGCAGCGAGCCTCGCCGTCGACCGCGAGGCTGGCCGCCGTACCGCGAGGTCGAGGTCTCCGGGTACCGCCGCCCGGCGACGGGTCAGGCGCGGGTGATCGCGTCGGTGAGCAGGTCGGCGGTGAGCTCGACCTGCCACTCCCGCGCGCCCCCGGCCCGCAGCGCCGCCACGACCGCCTCGCGCTCGCGGGGCTCCGGCGGGTTCCACATCAGCCGGCGCACGAGGTCGGGGGAGACGATGTTCTCCACCGGGACGGAGTGCTTCTCCGCCAGCTCCGCCAGCCCGGCGCGGGCCGCCTGGAGGCGGGTCGCCGCAGCGGGGTCGCGGTCGGCCCACCGGTTCACCGGGGGAGGGCCGTCGCCGGTCCGGCTGTGCGGGGGCAGCTCGTCCTCGGGGATCGCCTTGCCGCGGGCCAACGCCTGGAACCAGTGCGCGACCAGCCGCCGGTTGGCGCGGCCGCGGAACACCGGCAGCTCGAGCAGCGCACCCTCGTTCTTCGGGTCGGCCTGCACCGCGGAGACCATCGCCGAGTCGGGCAGCACCCGCCCGGGGGCGATGTCGCGACGGCGGGCCAGCTCGTCCCGGGCCTCCCAGATCGCCCGCAGCATGCCCAGCTGACGGCGGCTGCGCAGCCCGTGCACCCCGGAGGTGCGCCGCCACGGGTCGACGCGGGGTGCGGCGGGGCCGGCGGCCAGGATCGCCTCGAACTCCTGGCGGGCCCACTCGGTCTTGCCCTGCTCCTCGAGGATCGCCGCCAGCGCGTCGCGCAGGTCGACCAGCACCTCCACGTCCAGGGCGGCGTAGACCAGCCACTCCTCGGGCAGCGGCCGGGTGCTCCAGTCGGCGGCGGAGTGCCCCTTCTGCAGCGAGAAGCCCAGCAGCGACTCGACGACCGCGCCCAGCCCCACGCGGGGGAGGCCGGCCAGCCGCGCGGCGAGCTCGGTGTCGAACAGCCGGCGCGGCACCATGCCGAGCTCGGCGAGGCAGGGGAGGTCCTGGTTGGCGGCGTGCAGCACCCACTCGGCGTCGCCGATCGCGTCCTGCAGCACGGAGAGGTCGGGCAGCGGGACGGGGTCGACCAGGCCGGTGCCCGAGCCGTTGCGGCGCAGCTGCACGAGGTAGGCGCGCTGGCCGTAGCGGTACCCGGAGGCGCGCTCGGCGTCCACGGCGACCGGACCGGTGCCGGCGCGGAGGGCCTCGGCGTACTCGACCAGCTGGGTGGAGTTCTCGATGACCGGCGGCAGGCCGTCGCGGGGGGCGAGCAGCGGGACGGCGGTGGACTCCGGAGCGGTCTCTGCGGTCGGCTGCTCCGCACCAGGAGCGGGCTCGGTGCTCAGTTGCCGTCCACCTTCTCGTCGGTCGGGCGCCGGGCGGGGGCTCCCGCGCCGGGACCGATGGTAGAGAGCCCCGACGCCGGACCGGTCAGCGCCTCTCCCCGCCGTCGCCGAGCAGGCTCACCCCGGGCGGCGGCAGCCCGGCCGCGTTGGCCAGCACCTGGAGCCAGGCCTGCAGGTGCTGGTCGAGGGCCGTGTCGCCGGCCGTCCACGAGGCGCGCATCTCGACGTCAACCGAGTGCTCGGGCCCGGCGAGCTCCCCGAACCGGGTCGAGGCCGTCCGGGTGACGGTGCCGCCGACGGTGGTGTGCTGGGCGCCGTTCTCGGCGAGCGCGTCGGTGAGCCAGCTCCACGCCACCTCGGAGAACATCGTGTCGTCGACGAGCTCCTCGTCGGTCTCGGCCGAGAGGTAGCCGACGCACCGGGTGGTCCCGTGCCAGGTCTCGTGGCCGGCCGGGTCGTGCAGCACGATGAACCGCGCGCTGGCGATCTCGACGTCCTCGTCGCCCTCCCGCTCGCTCACCGACGCGCCGATGGCGTGGGCGTACGGGGCCAGCCGCTGGGGCGCGGGGATGTGCTCGAGGACGATCTCCGGGCGGGCGCGGACGCCCGCGAGCGCGTCCAGGGCGGCCCGGAAGGCGGCGGGGACGTCGTCCCCGCGCCCGTCCTTGCCCGTGTTCCCTGAGTCGGCCAGGGGATGCGGCTCCACGTGCGCAGGGTAGGTCGCCCGCTAGCACATCGCTCCCGACGCGCCGCAGAGGTGGCCGACTGTGTCGCGATCCGCCGGGAACGCGCCCGGCGGCCGTCTGGGAGGATCGTCGCTCGTGAGCCTCGCCCCCACCCCGGTCCCCCCGACGTCCCCGGCCGACTCCGACCTCGTTCGCGCCGCCCGGGGGCTGCCGGTCAGCCGCACGCCGGTGTGGTTCATGCGCCAGGCGGGCCGCTCCCTGCCGGAGTACCGCAGCCTGCGCGCCGGCACGGCGATGCTCGACGCCTGCCAGGACCCGGACATGGTCACCGAGATCACCCTGCAGCCGGTCCGCCGGCACGGCGTCGACGCGGCTATCCTCTTCTCCGACATCGTGCTGCCCCTGGTCGTCGCCGGGATGGACGTGGAGATCAAGCCCGGCATCGGCCCGGTGATCGGCAAGCCGGTGCGCACGGTCGCCGACGTCGAGGCGCTGCCGGCCCTGGAACCCGAGGCCCTGGGCTTCCTGCAGACGGCGGTGCGTCAGCTGGTGGCCGAGCTGGGGGCCACCCCGCTCATCGGGTTCGCCGGGGCGCCGTTCACCCTCGCCACCTACCTGATCGAGGGCGGCCCCTCCAAGGAGCACGCCCGCACCAAGGCGTTCATGTACGCCGAGCCCGAGGCGTGGTCGCGGCTGCTGGACAAGCTGGCCGTGTCGGCGGCCATCTTCCTGCGCGCACAGGTCGACGCCGGCGCCGTGGCGGTCCAGCTCTTCGACTCGTGGGCCGGCGTGCTCTCGGCCGCCGACTACGCCGAGCGGGTGCTGCCGCACTCGCGCGCGGTGTTCGACGGCCTGGGTGAGCGCGACGTCCCGCGGATCCACTTCGGCGTGGGCACCGGCGAGCTTCTGCCGCTCATCGGCGACGCCGGTGCCGACGTCGTGGGCGTCGACTGGCGGATCCCGCTCGACGAGGCCACCCGCCGCGTCGGCCCGCACCGCTCGCTGCAGGGCAACCTCGACCCCGCCGTCCTGCTGGCCGACCGCGCGACGGTCGACCGCGAGGTGCGCCGGGTCGTCGAGCAGGGCCGGGCCGCCCGCGGGCACATCTTCAACCTGGGCCACGGCGTGCTGCCCGACACCGACCCCGACGTGCTCACCCACGTCGCCGAGCTGGTGCACGAGCTGACCACGCGATGACCCGGTTCGTCGTCGTCGGGGCCGGCATCACCGGCCTGGCCGCCGCCTTCCAGTGGCGCCGTCGCCGTCCCGACGACGAGATCGTGGTGCTGGAGGCGGGCGACCGCATCGGCGGCAAGCTGCACCGCGTCGAGCTGGCCGGGCACTGGTACGACACCGGACCGGAGGCGATGCTCGCCCGCGTGCCGGACGCCGTCGAGCTGGTCGAGGCCCTGGGGCTGGGCGACCGGCTCGTCGCGCCGGCCACCACCCAGGCCTCGGTGGTGCTGCCCGACGGCCGCCACCCGCTGCCGGCCGGCACCGTGCTCGGCGTCCCCGCGTCCGCCGACGGTCTCGAGGGCCTGCTGTCTCCCGACGGCGTCGCCCGGGTGCGGGCCGAGGCCGACCTCCCGCCGGTCCGTCCCACCGGCGACGTCGCCGTGGGCGCGCTGCTGCGCGAGCGGCTGGGCGACGAGGTCGTCGACCGGCTGGTCGAGCCGCTGCTGGGCGGGGTCTACGCCGGGCGCGCCGACGAGCTGTCGCTGCAGGCGACCATGCCGGCACTGGCCGCCACCCTGCCGGCCGCGGGATCGCTCCTGGGTGCCGTGGCGGCCGCCCGGGACGCCGGCGCCCGCAGCCGGGGCGACGCCGACGGCCCGGTGTTCGTCACCGTCTCCGACGGCATCGGCTCGCTGCCGGCCGCGCTGGTCGAGGCGGCCCGCGCCGAGGTCCGGCTCCGCACGCCGGCCCACGGACTGCGGCGCGCAGCGGGTGGTTTCCAGCTCTCCGCCGGGTCCGCGGCCGAGCCCGAGCTGCTCGACGCCGACGCCGTGCTGGTGACCGCCCCCGCGCTCAAGGCGGCCCGCCTGCTGCGCGAGGTGACGCCCGCGGTGGTCGAGCCGCTGGCGGGCATCCCGTACGCGTCGATGGCCGTCGTCGCCATGGCGTTCCCCGCCCAGGACGTCGCCGCCGGGTCCGGCCTGCTCGTGCCGCCGGTGACCGGGCGCCTGGTCAAGGGCGTGACCGTCTCCTCGGCGAAGTGGCCGCACCTGGACGGCGGCGAGGCGCTGCTGGTCCGCTCGTCGGTGGGCCGGTTCCGCGCGGAGCAGGACCTGCAGCGCGACGACGACGAGCTGGTCGCCGCGGTCGTGGCCGACGTCGCCGACCTGCTGAGCCTCGACCGCGCCGAGCCGCTGCAGACGGCGCTGGTCCGGTGGGGCGGTGGGCTGCCGCAGTACCTGGTCGGGCACCGGGAACGGGTCGCCGCGGTGCGCTCCGCCGTCGCGGAGGTGCCCGGCCTGGAGGTCGCGGGTGCGGCGTTCGACGGCGTGGGCGTGCCCGCCTGCATCCGCGACGCCACCCGTGCGGTGACCGCGCTCCTGGGCTGACCGCCGGTTGCCGACTCCGGCCGGGGCGACCAGGGTCGAGGACATGACCGGGACCTTTCTCCGTGGGCTGGCCGCCGGCGCCGCCGGCACCGTCGCGCTGGACGCCGTGGGCCACCTCGACAGGGCGCTGCGCGGGCGCCCGGCCAGTCCGGTTCCCGGGCGGATCGTGGACGCCGTGGCCGAGCGGATCGGCCGGTCGGTGCCGGGCACCGGTCGGACGCAGGAGTTCCGCCGGAGCGCGCTGGCGGCCCTCGCCGGGCTCGGCAACGGGCTCGGCGTCGGAGTGCTGGCCAGCGCGGTCCGCTCCTCCGGCGTGCGCTTCCCGGCCCCCGTGGGTGCGGTCCTCGCCGGCGCGACGTCCGCAGCCGCCACGGACCTCGCGGTCGCCGGGCTGGGCATCGGGGACCCGCGCACCTGGTCGGCGGCCGAGTGGGCAGCCGACGTCGTGCCGCACCTGGCCTACGGAGCGGCCGCGCAGGCGGTGCTCGAGGCGGCCCCGACCGACCGCGAGCGGCGGACCCCGCGGCGCCCCGCCGGTGCGGTGGTGGTGGGGCGATCCGCGCTGCTGGGCCTGGCCACCGGCAGCCGCAGCAGCCTGGGCTTCGCCGGGCCGGTCCTCACCGCGCCCCGCGGCTCCGGACCGGGCCGGTCCACCCTGCCCGGCAAGGTGGCGACGACGGTCGCCCTAGCCGTGGAGCTGGTCGCCGACAAGCAGCCGGGCACCCCGTCCCGGCTGAGCCGGGCGGGGATGCCGTCGCGGCTGCTTGGCGGCTTCGAGGGCGGCGCCCGGCTGGCGACCAGGTCCGGGGCCAACGGCGCGCTGCCGGCGACGGCGGGCGCGGTCGCGGCCGCGGTGGGTGCCGTGGCCGGGGCCGGCTGGCGGCGGTGGGCGGCGGACCGCATGCCCGCCCTGACCGCTGCGCTGATCGAGGACGGCGCCGCGCTGGCGCTGGCCGCGATCGCGTGCGTGCCCGGGCGCCGGCGTCCGGCCCTGGTGGCGGTCCCGCGCTAGCGGCCGGTCGACGCCAGGACCGCGATCTCGGTGCGGTTCGCCGCGCCCAGTTTGGCCAGGATGCTGCGCACGTGGCTCTCCACCGTGCGCTCGGAGAGCACCAGCCGCTCGGCGATCTGCCGGTTGGTGAGCGCCGCCGCGACCAGCTCGGCGATCTCCCGTTCGCGCCCGGTGAGCGGGTCGGCCGCGCGCCCTGCGGCGGTGACCGCGTCCACCAGGCGGACGGCGGCCGCGGCCGGTCCCGGCATCTCCAGCCGGTCCGCTTCCCGTCGTGCGGCGCGGGCCAGCTCGCCGGCTCGGGGGAGGTCCTCGTGCCGCCCGCGGCCCAGCAGCGCCCCGGCCAGCCCGAGCCGGTCGTGCACCACGGCCGGTCGGGCCCCGGTACCGGTGTCGACGGCCAGCGCCTCCTCGAAGGCCGCGATCGCGTGATCCGTCCTGCCGCGGACGACCTCGAGCCGGCCCAGGAGCCCGGCCATGGGGCCGCAGCAGTACACCCCGGCACCACCGGCGGCGATCGGGCGGGCCGCGATCAGGTCGGCCAGGACCTCGGCGGTGCCCGGATCGCCGAACGCCTCGACCAGGGGCACCAGGTTCGTGGGCACCCCGCTGGATGCCGCGAAGTCCGGGTCGGCCAGCCGCCGGCTCAGTTCCTCATAGCGGGCACGTGCCCCGTCCTGGTCGCCGCGGAGGAACGCCACCAGCGCCCGGCTGACCAGCACGATGGGCACGTCGCCCGCGGCGTCCAGCAGGTGCAGGTTCTCGTCGTCCCAGCTGCGCATGTCGCCGGTGATCAGCGCGTGCTGCAGCACGAAGGCGCCGGACATGCCGGCCGTGGAGAGATCCTGGGCCAGCTCGCGCGCGCCGAGCTCGCGGGCCCGCTCGTTGAGCTCGAGCGCCTCGGGGAAGCGGCCGACCAGCGCGGCGACCGAGGCGCGCAGCCGCAGGTCGTGCCAGCGCACGAGCGGGAGCCCGGTCCGCCGCGCCAGCGCGGAGACGCGGGCCAGTTCCTCCTCGGTGTTCACCAGATCCCCGGTCTCCAGGGCGGCGTCGATCCGCCACTTGGCACCCCACAGCTCCATGAGCGACTGCCCCGTCGCGCCGGCGTGCCCGATCGCCAGCCGGCCCAGGCGCAGCCGCTCCTCCGGGCGCAACGTGTCGACGGTGACCTTCATCCGCGCGCGGACGGCGTCGAGGACCGCGTCCGGATCGCCCGAGCCCTCGGCCACCGCCAGCGCGTCCCCCGAGAGCCCGGAGGAAACGCCGAGCCGGCCCGCGTCCGCATGGCAGGAGGCCATCTGCGCCAGCAGCCGGGCGCGCAACGCCGGCGAGCCGGTCACCTCGGGTTCGGCCAGCGCGCGCTCGCACAGCGCGAGGACGGCGGGTGCGAACTCCGGCGCGGCGACGTCGTGCACGGTGAGCGCGGCGGCCGCGAGCAGGTCGGGCCGCGCGAGCCCGCGTGCGGCCACGGAGGCGGCGACGGCGTGGGCCAGGCTCTCGGCGAAGCGACCGGCACGGAACTCGGCGCCGGCCACCTCCACGAGCAGCCCGGCCCGTTCCTCGTCGCCGCCTCCGCCGCCCGGCGTGCCCAGCCTGCCGCCCGGGACAGCCCGTCCGGATCGGCCGAGGCTCGCAACCAGTGCCCGGCGACCACGCCCGCGGTCGTGTCGTCCACGCCGACGACGCCCTCCCACGCCTCGGCCACCCGGCGGTGCAACGCCTCCCGGTCGCTCGGCGGGAGATCGGCGTAGACGCCGTCGCGCACGACGGCGTGGGCGAACCGGCGGCGGCCCGGGGCGTCCGGCACGGCGGTGAGCACCCCCGCCCGCACGGCGGCGTCCAGGGACCGGTGCACCTCGTCCTCCGGCCGCCCGGTCACCGCCACGAGCAGCCCCGGACGCACCTGCTCGCCCAGCACGGCGGCCACGGACATCAGCTCCACCGCATCGGGTGGCAGCCCGGCGAGAGCGGTCCGGACCGCGTGCCGGAGGGCCGCCGTCGCCGAGCCGCCACCGGCCGGGCCGCCCGCGGCCAGCGCCCGCGGGTAGAGCGGGTTCCCGCCGCTCCTCCGGTGGACCTCGTGCACGGTGGCCGGAGGGGCGGGCACCGGCGCGACCGCGGCGAGGTAGCGGCGGACGTCGTCCTGCGCGAGCGCGGGGAGCTCGACCAGCTCGCTGCCGGGCCAACGGAGGAGGTCGGGCAGTGCTTCGACGAGGGCGGCCCCGTGCTGGCCGGCCGGATCGCGGTAGGTGCCGAGGACGAGGAGGCGGGACCGGTGCAGCTCACCGGCCAGGTGGCGCAGGAGGCGCAGCGAGGCCGGATCGCCCCAGTGCAGGTCCTCGAGGACGACGACCAGGCCGCCGGGCTCGGCCGACCCCACGAGGGCCTCGGCCGCGGCCGACACGAACCGGAACCGGGCGACCTCCGGATCGGCCGCGCCGGGGGTGCCGTCGACCGCAGCCAGCGCGTCGCCGACCGCCGCCGCCACCTCGGGCCGAGCGCGCAGGACGCCGCGCCACGGCCACAGGGGAGGTGCGCCCGGGTCGTCGACGCAGCGCCCCCACACCACGGCCGGCGCATCCCCGACGGACTCCTCGACGGTGCGGGTCTTCCCGATGCCCGCCGGCCCGCACACCAGCACGAGGCCGCCCGAGCCGGTCCGGGCACGCTCGAGGGCTGCGCGGATGCGTGCCCGCTCGACGTCCCGGCCGACGAAGGGTCCCCGGTCGGGCACCGGGGCGGCCCCGGCGTCCGCCATCCGGGGAGCATCCCACCGCCCTGCCGTCCTGCGTACCGGAATTCCGTGCCGAGCCTCAGTGGGACCACGGATGTCCACCGGCCACCCCCGGGCGGAGGGTCGACCCGTCCGGACCGGTCGGCGGTCCGCGCGGGAGGGGAGGACCCCATGCACGCCACCATCCACCGGTTCCGTCGCTGGCCGGACGAGGACGCCGGTACCTGGGCGCAGAGCCTCCTCGCCGGCGTCGGCGGCGACGGGCAGGACGAGGCCTGCGTGCTCGGGCGGCTGGACGGCGCTGACGGTGCGCTGCTCGTGCTGTGGAGGAGCGCCGCGGACGCCGCCGCTGCACGCGTCGCCGATCCGGGGTTCCTGACCGGGGCCGGCCGCTACGAGGTGGTCGAGCGGGTGCCGGGACCGGCGGCGGGCTCGGTGCCCGCGTTCGCCCAGGTGCTGTGGTTCCCCGGCGGTGACGCCGCCCGCACCGACCGCGCCGTGCGGGCCGGTCGCGAGCGCATCGGGCCCGCGACCCGGCCGGTCGGCGGGATCGTCGCCACCTGGGTGCTGCGCGGGGACGACGACGCCCTCGTCGTCGTCTCGCTGGTCACCGCGCTGTCCGTGCTGGACGACGTCCGGCGAGCCGTGTTCGTCACCGACCTGCTCCCGTGGGAGAACCCGGCCCTGCTGGCCGATCCCGAGCGGGTGGACGTCGACCGCGTGCTGCACCCACGCCTCGCCACAGGGGCACGGTCGTGACCCCGGGCGCGCGCCCGCGGTCGCGGACGGCCACCTGGGCCGTCTCGGACAGCCGCACGCAGGTGCGCTTCACGGTCCGGAACCTCGGCCTGCCCGTGCGGGGCTCGGTGGCCCTGAGCTGCGGGGAGGTGGAGGTGGACGCCGACGGCGTGCCGGTGCGGGCGCGGGCGGAGTTCGATCTCGGCACGCTCGACACCGGCATCACCCGGCGCGACCTCGACCTGCGTCACCCCCGGTTCCTGGCGGTCGACCGGCAGCCGGTGATGGTGTGGACCTGCGACCGCTTCACCCGGCTCGGGGACGGCAGCTGGCTGGCCGCGGGCAGGCTGTCGGTGCGGGGGACGGCGACTCCGCTCGAGGTGGCCGCGGTGGCGGAGGGCGCGGACGGCGGCACGATGGTGCGCGCGGCGGCGGTGCTGGACCGGCTGGCGGTCGGGATCCGGGCGCCCCGCGCCATGATCGGCCGGGTGGTGCGGATCGAGATCGACGCCTGGCTCGTTCCGCCGCCGACGTGAGCGCGGGGTGGCGGGCGCCACTCCGGAGGCGGGGCATCCCCGGCGGCGGGCCGGTGTTGAGAACGGGGTGAGCACCCAGCACGACCCGATCCACCTGACCACCCCACGACCCCGTCCGGCGGCCCGTTGCCTGCGCCACCACGTGTGGCTGGCCGCGTGCGGTGACTGCCGCGAGCAGCACGCCGAGGTGCTGCGCGGCCGGCGCCGCGCAGCCGCGGACCGCTGAACCCCGCACCGCCCGCGGCCCGACCGGGTCGCGGGCGGTCGCACGTCCGGGGGGATGATGGGGGCATGACCGAGCAGACCGAGGAACGCAGCATCGGCAAGCGGGCCAACGAACTCAACGCGAGCATCCGCTACACGATGTGGTCGGTGTTCCGCCTGGCCCGGCCGCTGGCCGACGACGCCCGGACCGCCGCCGCCGACGAGGCGGCCGCGCTGATCGAGGAGCTCGCCGGCAAGGACGTCGTCGTCCGCGGTGTCTACGACGTCGCGGGGCTGCGGGCCGACGCCGACGTCATGGTCTGGTGGCACGCCCCGACGGCCGACGCGCTGCAGGAGGCCTACACCCGGTTCCGCCGCACCGCCCTGGGCCGGCACCTGGAGCCGGTGTGGTCGCAGATGGCGCTGCACCGCCCGGCGGAGTTCAACCGCAGCCACATCCCGGCGTTCCTGGCCGACGAGGAGCCGCGCCGCTACGTGTGCGTCTACCCGTTCGTGCGGTCCTACGAGTGGTACCTGCTCCCGGACGAGGAGCGCCGCGACATGCTCAAGGAGCACGGCATGCAGGCGCGGCCCTACCCGGACGTGCGGGCCAACACCGTGGCCTCGTTCGGGCTGGGCGACTACGAGTGGATGCTCGCCTTCGAGGCCGACGAGCTGCACCGCATCGTCGACCTCATGCGCGACCTGCGGGCCAGCCGCGCCCGCCGGCACGTGCGCGAGGAGATCCCGTTCTACACCGGCGTCCGCAAGCCGATCGCCGAGCTCGTCCGCGACCTCGCGTAACCCTGCACTTCCGCGGAAAAACAGCCTGCTTTTCCGCGGAAAAGCGGCCTGCTTTTCCGCGGAAAAGCGGGGGAGGGCGGTCACCCGGGATCGGGTGACCGCCCTCGGCGCGATCGGGTGCGGCTACTCGGCGGGGGCCAGCCGGATGGAGACGCTGTTGATGCAGTAGCGGTCACCGGTCGGCGTCTGCGGGGCGTCGTCGAAGAGGTGGCCCAGGTGGCTGTGGCAGCTGGCGCACAGCACCTCGGTGCGGATCATGCCGTAGCTGCGGTCCTCGCGGAGGATCACGTTGTCCTCCGCGGAGGCCTCGTAGAACGAGGGCCAGCCGCAGTGCGAGTCGAACTTGCTCTGCGACCGGAACAGCTCGGCGCCGCAGGCACGGCACTCGTAGACGCCGACGGTCGTGGTGTCGACGTACTCACCGGTCCAGGCCCGCTCCGTGCCGGCCTGGCGGAGCACCGCGTACTCCTCCGGCGACAGCTGCGCGCGCCACTCGGCATCGGTCTTCTGCACCCGGGGCTGCTGCGAGGAGGTCGTCATACCCGGTCGAACCGGGGGCGCCGGACCGCCATTCCCGCCGTCGTCACCGCTGCGGGGAGACTGGTGCGGTGACGTCCCCGCTGCCCGACACCTGGTTCACCCGCGACCTACCCGTGCTGCGGGCCATCGCCCGGCTCGTGGACGCCCCCGAGCACGGGGGATCGCCCTACCTGCTCGGCGCCGTGGTCCCGGCCAGCGGGCTGCCGAAGGCCGACGTCGTCGTGGCCGCCAAGGCCCTGGCGTCGGCGGGCTACATCGAGCCGCTGACCAACCACGCCGGCGACATCGTGCGCATCACCGCGATCTCGGCAGAGGCGCGGCGGCTGGCCGGGCTGTGGCCCACGCCGCAGGGGGAGTGGGACCGGCTGCTGGAGCAGCTGGCCGCCCGGGCCGAGCGGGCGCCGACCGAGGTCGAGCGGGCGCGCTGGCGGGCGTTCTCCGAGGCGGCTGCCGCCGTGGGCGCCCACGACGGGGCGCTGCTCATGTCCGCCCTCATCGGCGGGTACGTGCCACGGGCCCGCTGAACCCTCCCGACCAACGACAGCGCCCCCGCCCGGGGTACCGGGCGAGGGCGCTGCGCGTACTGATCAGATGATCAGAGCGGGGTGACGTTCGCAGCCTGCGGGCCCTTCTGGCCCTGCTCGATGTCGAACGCGATCCGCTGGCCTTCGTCGAGCGAGCGGTACCCGCTGGTCTGGATGGCGGAGTAGTGGACGAACACATCAGGTCCGCCGCCGTCGGGGGTGGCGAAGCCGAACCCCTTCTCGGCGTTGAACCACTTGACAGTTCCTTCGGGCATTGCTCGCTCCTAGCTGAGGTGGTGCATCGGGGTCCTGCCATAGCGCAGGGCCTTCCCGACGCCGAAAGCCTAGCCGCTCCACCGCCGCCGAGACCAGCGATGGCCCGTGCGGGGGACCGCGCAGGTCAGAACCGGCGGCCTGGGCGCTCGGGGAACGGCGGGGCGGGTCGGGGGTCCGGGGCGTAGGACGGGCCCACGTAGCTGAACCCGGCGGGCGGCCCGGCCGGCTGCGGGGCGGCCTCGAGCGCGGGCTGCGGCGCGGGAGGTCCGGTGCGCCAGGACGTGACCTCGACGACCTCGGCGTCCGCCCAGTCCTCACCCGCGGCGAGCGCCTGCCGACGGCGCCACCGCTCCATCGACCGGGCCCAGCTCTCCAGGCCCAGGCGGCCGGCCAGCAGCACGCCGGCGGCTACGGCCACGACCAGCAGCGAGTTCACCAGCGCCGACGCCAGCTCCAGGACGCCGACGTCGGTCCACCCGGCGGCCTCGTACTCGCGAGCGAGCATGAGCAGGACGACGAGGACGACGCCGCAGGCCACGAGCACACGCCTCATCTCCGCCTCCTCCGCTGGTGGGCCGCCCGGGTCGGACGTCCTGTCTCTCGACCAGCGTTGCCCGGGATGCAGCGGGACAGGCGACTGCGGGGGGAGGCCTCACCCCGACGGGGGACGGATCGGCCCTCCGAGCGGTCTTGCGGATTTCCTGCGCATCCCTGGGGCGGGACGCGAGGTCCGCGACGGACGGTCTGTCTGCCGGATCGACCGGCACGCCGTCCTACTGGAAGAGCCCTCCGATGCACCCTCTCGCCACGTCGCCCGCCCGCCCGACCGACACCGACTGCGACCTCCTGCCGCTGTGGACGGTGGAGGACCTGCACGACGCCGACCTCGATCTCGTCCTCGCCGACCGGCTCGCCGAGTCCGCCGCCTCCCTGCGCGCCGTCGCGGAGGCCATCGCCGCGCGCCTCTGACCCCGCGAACAGGCCCGGGCGTTCCGCTCAAGGTTCGCGGCCGGCTGCCGATGCATCGATCGGTGCGCCTGATGGTGTCGCCGCAGATCCATCCGTGAGGGGCAGTCCATGACCGACGCAAGCAGGCCGCACGAGAGCTCCCGGGCCGACGTCACCCTGGTGACGCGCGGGATCACGGTCACGGCTGCCGTCGACGTCTCCACCGAGTCCACCATCGTGGTCCGTCCCGAGGGCGACGGGGCCGCGTGGAAGAGCTCGGTCAAGGACGGCGACCCGGTGGAGCTGTACTGGGTCGGGGCGGAGGAGGAGCGCACGCTCCCGGCCAAGATCGTCGACGTCGAGACCGGTGAGGAGGTGCGCTGGCACCTCCTGCCGACCGGGCCGGCGGAGCGCAGCCAGCGGCGCAGGGCCGTGCGGGCGCGCGTCGCCCTGCCGGCCTACATCCCGTGGGCCGACGGCCAGCTCGTCGGCGAGACGGTCGACCTGAGCGAGGCCGGGGCGCGGTGCATGGTCGACGGGTGGGGCCTCCCGCCCGAGCCCGACACGCGCCTCGACGTCAGCCTCACCCTGGGCGCCGAGACGGTGCACCTGCGCGGGCAGGTCGTGCGCCAGCAGACGCAGGGGGCCCGGTGGCTGCTGTCGATGAGGTTCCTCGACGTCTCGGAGCGTGACGGCGACCAGCTGCGCAAGCGGGTCTTCCAGGCCCTGCGCGAGGAGCGCGCCGCCGCCGAGTGAACGGCGGGCGAGGTCAGTCCGCGGTCGCCGGGTCACCCCCGACCGGCAGCCCCGCGGCCGTGGCGACGACGTGGTCGACCAGGCCGTACGCGTGTGCCTCGTCGGGCGTGAACCAGCGGTCGCGGTCGGAATCCTGCTCGATCCGCTCGGCCGGCTGTCCGGAGTGACGTGACTGCAACGTGTTCAGGTCGCGCTTCAGCTCCCGGAGCATGTCGGCCTGGATGGTGATGTCCGACTGGGTGCCGCCGACGCCGGCCGACGGCTGATGCATCATGATCCGCGTGTGCGGTAGCGAGAACCGCTTGCCCGCGGTGCCTGACGTGAGCAGGAACTGCCCCATCGAGGCAGCCATTCCGACGGCGTAGGTGGCGACGTCGCAGTCGATGAATTGCATCGTGTCGTAGATGGCCATCCCGGCACTCACCGAGCCGCCGGGTGAATTGATGTACAGCTGGATGTCGCGGCGGCTGTCGTCGGCCGAGAGCAGCAGCATCTGCGCACACAGCTGGTTGGCGACATCGTCGTCGACCTGGCTGCCCAGGAAGATGATCCGCTCCCGCAGCAGCCGGTCGACGACCGCGTCCTGCAGGCTGGGGACGCGCCCGAGCTCGCGCGATCGAGGGGCGTCGTCGGTCATCGTGGTGTCGTCGAATTGCATCGTCATTCCTCCGCATCCGTGGGCCCAGCGCTCCGGAGCCTGTCAGGAATGAGAGGGGCGAGCGCGACGAAATCGCCCGATGCGCCCATTGCGAAATTGTTGTGCCCGTCGCGAAACGGCCTTGACCCGAGTGCGGTCGAATGCGCGGCCGTCCGCGTCTGACAGGTGCGGCCGGCGGGCCCGTGCGGTCGCCGCTGACGAGGTCAGCTCTCGGTTCCCGTGCCACCGGTCGACGCGCCGTCCTCGGTGGGGTCCTGGTCGGGGTCGTCGTCGGGGAAGTCGAACGGCGCGCCCGGGGACTGGCCCTCCGCGGAGACGGGGACGTCGACGGTGACGGCTCCGGCGTCGGCGAAGGTGAAGGTGACGGGGATCGACTGCGACGACCGCAGGGAGCGGCCGAGGTCGCGCAGGGTGACGTTCGGCGGACCCTCGGCGCCGACGTAGAGGGTGTCGTTGCCGTCGACCTGCAGCGGCAGACCTGCTCCGCCGTCCTTCTCCACCAGCACGCCCGCGAAGTCCGGGCCGCTGATGTCGGTCAGCGTGACCGGTGCACTGCCGGTGTTGGTGACCGCGAAGAACATCCGGGCGTCCTCGCCCTCGTCGTAGCGACCGTCCAGCGGGAACTCGAGCTGGACCTGCTGCAGGTCGACGTCCTCGTCGAGCGGGACGTCGGGCCCGACGGCGCCGCCCGCGACCTCGGCGGCGCCGTCGTCGGACACGTCGTCCGCGTCCTGGCCGCACGCGGTGAGGGCGAGTGCGGCACCGGCGAGTGTGGCGACCGCCCAGCGGGAGAGGGGGCGGGACGGGGAACGGAGGGTCATGGCTGCTCCTGGAACGGGTCTCGGGCGCGCCCGTCCACCGACGGTCGAGCGGGCGCACCGGGTGCGAAGCGTCCCTACGGGCATGTTCCGGACACGGTGCTGCCATGCGGAATCTTTCATTGCATTATGGCAACAGTCGGGTGTCGATCCGGACGTTCCGACGGGTCGGCGGCAGGCTGGCGCGCGGCAGGTGGACTCGGGCGTGCGGCGAGCTCAGCGGACGGGATGACCGCGCGGGGGACGGGGGGACCCAGGCGACGACGTCGGTCCATCCGAGGTGGGTCAGGTGCTGGACGGCGTACACAGCGGAGGGGACGGCGGATCGTTCGACGGCCGCGCGGCCCAGGGCAGCCGCGTCCTCGTCGTCGAGGGCCTCGAACGTCGACAGTGCCGTGTCGCCGGCATCGACAAGTCGGTAGATCCGCATGCGGAACGCTCCCGGCGGTGCAGGGTGTGTTGCGCGCAACGTAGCGTCTCGCACCGGGGCGTGCACGGCGTCCCGCACCCCGCGAGGGTCGCTCCGCCCGGTCGTCAGGGCTCCAGTCGACGTCGGAGCGCCTCGACGGCGTCCTCGTCGAGACCGCGGGGCCGCGTTGCGGAGACGGCTCCGCCGCGGGAGTGGTCGGCGGTTCCGGCAGCAAGGCGTAGTCGGCGGCGATGACCGCGTGGTCGACGCCGGCGAGGTCCAGCAGCAGGGCGATGACCATGCCGGTGCGGTCGCGCCCGGCGTGGCACGACACCAGGAGAGGTCCGGAGTCCTGGGGCGCCTCGGCCAGGGCGCGGAAGATGGCGGCGATGTGCGTGGCATTGCGCTGCAGGCAGATGCTGTAGAGCTCGCCGAGGGTCCGGTACCGGCTGAGATCCACCCGTGCCTCGCCGGCCGGGTCGATCAGCGGCAATGACCGGTAGCCGGGATGCTCGGCGAGAGGGTGCGGGTGGGCGAGCAGTTCGTCCTGGGACCGGAGGTCCAGCACCGCCACGAACCCCTGCGCCTGCGCGGCGGCTCGTTCGTCGGCGCAGATGCGGCCGGGGGCACGACGCGACCGTAACCGGGGAGGACGGCGCGTCGCCTGCACGGACGCCCTCTGGAGCCCGCGAACTGGCCGAACCGGCCGGATAGGGTCGCTGGACCATCGGCACACGAGCACGGCGCCGGGAGGCGTCGACCGCCGGGCGGTCGACCGGAGGCAGGAGCAGTGGATGCGGCAGACGGCCGTGGAGGTCGCACTGCTCGGTGCCGTGCGGGCGATCATGCGCGTCTCCCTCCACGCGGCCGACGAGATCGGCACCGTGTCGGTGGTCCAGCTCCGGGCCCTGACCGTCCTGTCGGAGACGGGGGAGTGCAACCTCGCCGGGTTGGCGCAGGGGGTGGGCGTCACCGTGTCGACGACGAGCCGGCTCGTCGACCGGCTCGTCGCGGCGGAGCTCGTCGAGCGCCGACGGTCGCCGCGCACGGCTCGCGAGGTGGTCATCACTCTTACGCCGAGGGGTCGGGCGACGCTCGAGCGCTACGACCAGCTCCGGATGGACGACCTCCGCCGCAGCCTCGACGTGCTGGACGGCGCCGAGACCGAGGCGGCACTCAAACTGCTCCGGGCCATCGGTGCCGCAGGTGATCCCACAGCGGCCCGCCGCGACGAGGCAGGGCCGGCCGCGGCCGACTGAGGACGCGCCGGCGACACCCACGGACGTTTGGTGTATGCCATAGGTGTCTACCGGGGGATCCGGGACGCGCACATGCCTCCTCGGCGCACCAGGGGCGCCGCTCACTTCTGAGGAGGCGCTGTGGGCAGCGAGCTGACGACAGGGCAGAGCGTTGCCGGAGCGCTGCTGATCGCCGTCGTGCTCAGTGCGTTGCACCTGGCCGCCCCCCGGATCCGGCGCCTGCCCGGCGTCCCGGAAGCCGCGACCGGTTCGTTCGCCGGGGGCCTCGCGGTCGCCTACGTCTTCCTGCACCTGCTGCCGGAGGTCGCCGAGGGCAACGAGGCCGTGGGGGAGGCGCTCGGGCAGGTGTTCCGCCCGACCCCGCTCAGCGACCTCGGCATCTTCCTCGTCGCGCTCACCGGTTTCACCGTCTTCTACGGGCTGGAACGGCTCGCGGACCGCGCCGGTGGCTCCGCTCCGGTGCGCGCCGACCCGGACCGGCCGGCGGGAGCGCCCGCAGGGGTCTACCGCCTCCACCTGGCGTCGTTCATGGTCTACAACGCGCTGATCACCTACACGATGGCGCTGCGGCTGCGCACCGGCGTCGCCTTCGCGGTGCTGTTCACCGTCGCCATGGGGCTGCACTTCGTGCTCACCGACCGAGGGCTGGAGGAGCGGTACCCGCGGCAGTTCTCGACCGGTGGCCGGCTCGCTCTGGCCGCGGCACTGATCGGGGGCTGGGTCGTGTCGGCGCTGTTCGCGCCCTCCAGCGTCCTGGCGGTGGCGCTGCTGACCGCGCTCCTGGCCGGATCGGTCCTGCTCAACGTGTTCAAGGAGGAGATCCCCTCGGGTCGGCGTTCCAGTTTCGCCTGGTTCGTCGTCGGGCTGGTCCTCTACGCGGGACTGCTGGCCCTGGTCACCGCGGCCGGCGAGTGAGGGGTCGGTTCCGCCGCGCAGGACGGTGCCGCATATGTCAGGTAGCCTGACATCGGCTCAACAGCGAGCCGACGTAGCCACTCATCGTCGGGATGGTGGTCGGCATGGCTGTTGCTCCTCGTGCGGCATGGACCGCGGGTCGGATCTCGATCGAGGAGTCGAGCGGCGAACAGGTCCTGTATCTGACCGGTGAGGTCGACCAGGCGACCGTCTCGACGTACGAGGCCTCCTCTCACGGGAGAGCGAGCCCTCCGGTGGGCGTGATCGAGGCGAGCGGCGTCACCTTCCTGGCGGTCGCGGGAGCCGGCTTCCTGCTCCGGTGCGCCTACGCGACCTGGGTCGCCGGCACCACGCCGATCCTGCGCAGCCCCAGCCAGCCCGTGCTGCGCGTCCTCGGCCGGTTGGGTGCCATGCAGCTCTTCCACGTCGTGCCCTAGTGCTGCTGTCCGGCGGGAAGGCGTCGGGCCAGGGCGGGAACGACGATCGCCGCGGCCACCAGGTGGGTCAGCATCAGCAGCAGCTTGGTCGACGGTGCTGCGTCGGCGGCCACGTCCGGGATCAGCGACAGCGTCGTGAGCACCACGGTCACGTGCACGAACGACCTGCGCGGGTGACGGACCAGCCGGGCGAGGACCAGGGCCAGCGCGAGTCCGATGACCGAGCACAGCGCGGTGAGGACTGCGAATCCGAGCACCGGGATCGGTGCCCCGCTCACGCCGAGGCTGATCCCGCCGGCGGAGCCGACGGCGGCGATGGTCGTGGTGGCCGCGCTGGCCACGGCGGCGGCGGCCAGGCCGGCCGGAACGAGCCGTGCGGCGCGGCGCGGCGTCGCCGGGATCAGCGCAGGGGTGGTCCCGGGCGAAGTGGTCTGCGTGGCGGGCATGGTGTGGCCTCCGAAGCTGGGTGGCCGGCTGGGTGCCGGGCCGCTCACCCATACGTCGAACGTGGTCGATCCCGATCGACACGACGGACCGAGAATTTTTCGTGTCCGGCGGTCCGGCCCCTCGCGGGTCAGCACCGCCGCCGCCTCGACGTCACACGACCGGGGAGCCCGGCAGCGGCCCGGGGGGACGGTGCCTACGCTCACCTGCATGTCCGGGGGACCCTTCGACGCCGAGGCGCCGCTGGCGCGCCTGATGCTCCTGGCGAGTCGTTGGTTCGATGCCCAGTCCCGGGAGCTCCTCGCGCAGCGGGGATGGCCACGGCTGAGCGCGGCCCAGACGCTGCTCTTCGCTCAGCTCCTCCCCGGCGGCATCACCGTGGCAGAGCTTGCTCGACGCCTCGGCACCAGCCGGCAGGCGACCCACGAGATGGTCCGGGGACTCGTGTCCCTGGGGTTCCTCGAACTGGCCGACGACCCGCGTCGACGAGGTGGTCGGCTGGTGCACCTCACGCCGTACGGGCACGAGCTGGTGGCCGACTCGTACACCGTCCTGCGGCAGCTGGAGACGACGTTGCCCACCCGGCACATGGATGCGTTGCGGAAGGCGCTCGGAACGCTGCGGCTGAGTCCCTACGAGCAGTCCTGAGGGCAGCTGCCCGCCGCATGCTCTCAGGAACCTGGTGCTACCTGTCCTGCTGCTCGATCAGGTCGGCCGGTACCTGGGGGCCGTGCTCGGGGCAGTCCTCCGGGTAGACCCGCCATCCGAGCCGGCAGCAGGTGGGTAGGCCGTCGCGCGGATCGCTGCACTCCTGGTCGGTCACGATCGGGCACCGAGGGCGGAGACCCAGGCGGCCACGTCGGTCCACCCGTCCGCGTGCCGGCGTTGCACGGCGAAGACCCTCGAGGTCGCCCACAACTGCCGGGCCACGACACGACCTTGCGCGGTGGCGTCCTCGTCGTCGACGGCGTCGTACGTCGACAACGGATGGTCGGCTGCATCGACGAGTCTGTAGGCCTTCTCGCGCACCGGGCCCCCACGAGAAAAGATTGTCCACAATCTATGGGCGTCGGTGCGTCAAGCTACATGACATCCCGCCGTTGCGACAGGTCGCCTCCTGGCTGCGCGAACACCGCGGACACCGGGCTCGGCCCGCGGGCGGACGGCGTCACCTGACAGTCAGGTGTCCTGACGATGACGCAGCGTGGAGAGGAACCGGCCGCTCGGCAGCCACGTCAGGAGGACGGCCGGCCACCCGGTCGATCAGTGTGCCAGGCGTCGTGATCCGTCGCCTCGTCCGGGTCGCTCGTCCCGTCGAGTCGAGCGGCGGCAGCCAGGTGCCGCTCGGCGTTGGCGGAGATCGCCCGCGCCCGGTCGCGCACCTCCTCGGAGTCGGGGAGTCGGGGGGCCTGGGCCAGCATGCGCTCCTCGACGCCGTGCTCTGCCCGACCGATGCTGCGGTGCACCTGGGCCAGGCGACGCCGGTTCATGCCGGCACCTGGGGCCGGTCTGCGCAGGGCGCGACGGAGCGCCCTGCCGTCAGTGCTCCTCTGGTCACGGGATCGACGGCTCCTCCGGGATCGGGTCGGGAAGCTTCCTCGGCCCGGCCTCCGCGGGGCGAGGTCGGTCCTGGCGGTGCAGGCGGGCCGCGACCAGGGCGACGTCGTCGTCCGGGCGGCCGTGCACGAGCCGCTCGAGCAGCCGGTCGCACAGTTCCTGGAGAGGTAGGTCGGCGAGGTCGGTCAGCGCCTCCGTGAGCGCGGCCAGGCCGGCGTCGAGGTCCCTGTCGCGGCGTTCGATCAGCCCGTCGGTGTACAGCAGCACGGTGGCGCCCCGGTCCAGGGTGACCACCGACTCGGTCCGGGCGGTGCCCGGGTCGATGCCGAGCATCATCTCGGAAGGCCGGCGCGTCAGCTCGGCCACCGTGCCGTCCGGGTGCACGACCAGCGGCGGCGGGTGGCCGGCGTTCGACCAGCGCATCCGGGTCACACCGCGCAGCCGCTCGTCCATGGTCTGCTCGAAGCGGGCGACCGTGGCGGTGACCAGTCCTCGCATGTCGAGCAGGGCCATCGAGCCGTCGAGGCGGGAGAGGACGTCGGCCGGACCGCTGTTGTCGTTGGTGGCGATCCCGCGCAGCAGCCCGCGCAGCTGGCCCATCGTCGCCGCAGCGGTGATGTCGTGGCCGGCGACGTCACCGATCACCAGCGTGGTCGCGCCGTCGGCCTGCATGAACGCGTCGTACCAGTCCCCGCCGACCGCGGCCGCCTCGACGGCGGGCAGGTAGCGGACGACGATCTCGGCGTGGTCGGGCTCGGGCGGCTCCGTGAGCAGGCTGCGCTGGAGCTCCTCGGCGAGCAACCGCTGCTGGCGGTAGAGCCGGGCGTTGTCCAGGGCGAGCCCGGCGCGGGCGGCGACCTCCCCGGCGGTGATCAGGTCCTCGGGGCTCATCGGCGCCCGGTCGGGGCCGTTGGACAGGGTGAGCAGCCCGACGGTGCGGTCGCGGCCGCGCAGCGGGAGGATGAGGAAGGACTCCGGACCCAGCCGGCCGATCAGCTCGTGCGCCTCGCCGGGGTACAGCACGCCCCGGACGGCGTCGGTGGCGCCGGACTCGCGGACGATGCGCTGGCCGGTGGCCAGGGAGCGCAGCAGGAAGGAGTCGTCCCGCAGCGCGGACATCCGGGCGGCGGCGTAGCTGTCGAGCAGGGGCCGTGCCTCCGGGTCGCGGTGCCACCAGCCGACGTCCCGCGCGCCGCGGCGGGTCGTCCCGTGCGGCGCGCCCTCCTCGACGAGCGTGACGATGCACCAGTCGCCGAGTGCCGGGACCACGAGCTGCGCCAGCCGGGCGACGGCCTGCTCGGCCTGCATCGTGCCGGCGAGCTGGTGGGTGACCGCGGCCAGCAGCTGCAGGCGCTCGTGCTGACGGCGCCGTTCGGTGCTGTTGAGGAAGTAGACCGCCAGGCCGTCGGGGCTGGGCCAGGCGAGCACCTCGTAGTGGGCGTCCAGCGGGGGCGGGTAGTACGCCTCGAAGCTGACGTTCTCTCCCGATGTCATGGCGTGCCGGTAGTGCGCCTCGAACGGGCTGCCCACCGCGTCCGGGAAGGCCTCCCAGATCACCTGTTCGACCAGCTGTCCCCGGTCGGTCTGCAGCAGCCGTTCGGCCTGGGCGTTGACGTAGCTGAACCGCCAGTCGCGGTCCAGGGAGAAGAAGGCGGCGGGCATGGCCTCCAGCACCCGGGTGACGCTCTGGTCGGCCTCGTGCTGGCTGGTCACGTCGGAGGCGGCGCCGAGCAGCCGGACGGCGGTGCCGTCGGGGTCGCACAGCGTGCGGCCGCGGGCCGAGACCCACCGGGTGTCCCCGTCGGGCAGGCACACCCGGTACACCGCCTCGAAGTCCCCGCAGCTGTCGATGGCGGTCTGCAGGGCGGCCGTCACCCGGTCGAGATCGTCGGGGTGCAGCCGCGCGTTGAACCCGTCGATGCTGCGGTCGAACGTGTCGGGGTCGTAGCCGAAGATGGCGATCAGCCGGTCGTCCCAGTCCAGTTGACCGGTGGTCAGGTCCCAGTCGAAGGTGCCGATCCCGGCCGCTTCCATGGCCAGCTCGGCGCGCAGACGCTCGGTGTCGTCCTTGTCGAAGAGTGTCGGGTTGACGGAGTCGTCCACGGTGTCCTCTGGCTCGGCATGCTGGGGAACTGCTCCGCCGGCGGTTGGACGGCGCGGGGACCCCGGGAGAGTGTGTACGACGTAAACTCTGTTGTGCAACGCCTTGTCGCCAGGGTCATGATCGTCAGGTCGCTTGACCGGGATCATGCCCGCCGGCAGCTCGCGAGCCAAGCATCGGCACGAACCACGCCGGTCAGCCCAGGGGCCGTGAGCGGGCGATGTCGTGGCCGGCGCGGAGGGGCCGGCGGCCCGTGCACAGCGGACGTACAGCCGATCTGCTGCTGCGACCCAGCCGGAGCCGCCACAGTCCTCCTCGTCGAACCCCACCGACCGCGGAGGCACCGTGGACGACGAGCAGCGCATCCCCGGCGACGACCGCACGCCCGCACCCATCGGCGGGAGCCGGACGTGAGCGCCGTCCTGTCCTGGCCGCGGCCGGCGGGGCGCGTCCCGGGACGTGTAGACGGGCAGGCCGCGCGCACCGACGCCGTCGTCCGCACCGGCGCGGTCGTGCTCCTGTGGTGCGCGCTGCTGCTGGTCAGCTACTGGTGGGCCGCCGGGGGAGGGGTGCAGGATCTCTCCGGGACGGCCGGCGGGCTCACCTCGGCCGGCCGCCTCACCGGCCTGCTCGCGTCCCTCCTGCTGCTCGTGCAGGTGCTGTTGATGGCCCGGCTGCCCGTGCTCGAGCGCGCGTACGGGCAGGACCGCCTGGCCCGCCACCACCGGATCGTCGGCCTGGTCTCGTTCGACCTGCTGCTGGCCCACCTCGTGCTGATCACGTGGGGCTACGCGGACGGCGCCCTGAGCCGGACGCCGGCCACGCTGTGGGAGCTCACCGTCGACTACCCCGGGATGCTGCTCGCGGTCGCCGGGACCGCCTGCCTCGTCATGGTCGTCGTCACCAGCGTCCGGGCGGCCCGGCGGCGGCTGCGCTACGAGTCGTGGCACCTGCTGCACCTCTACGCCTACCTGGGCGTGGGCCTCGCCCTGCCGCACCAGCTCTGGACCGGGCAGGAGTTCCTCGACTCCCGCGCGGCGACCGTCTTCTGGTGGGGGCTCTGGGCGGCGTCGGCCGGTGCGGTCCTGGTCTGGCGGCTCGGGCTGCCGGTGTGGCGCAACGCCCGGCACCGGCTGCGTGTCGCCGCCGTCGTCCCCGAGGACGACGGGGTGGTGTCGGTGCACCTGACCGGCCGGCGGCTGGACCGGCTGAGCGCGTCGGCCGGGCAGTTCTTCACCTGGCGGTTCCTGGCGGGGCCGGGCTGGACGCGTGGACATCCGTACTCGCTGTCGGCCGCGCCGGACGGCCGGAGCCTGCGGATCACCGTCAAGGACCTCGGCGACGGCAGCCGCGCGCTGGGCGCCGTGCGTCCCGGCACCCGGGTGCTGGCCGAGGGCCCGTACGGCCGGCTGTCCGCCCGGGCGCGCTCCCGGCCGAAGGTGGCGTTCCTCGCGGCCGGTGTCGGGGTGACCCCGCTCCGGGCCCTCGCCGAGGAGCTGCCCTACGCGCCGGGGGACGCCGTCCTGCTCTACCGGTTCCGCGACCGGCCGCTGTTCGCCGACGAGCTCACCGCGCTCGCCCGGCAGCGCGGTCTGCAGGTGCTCTGGCTGCCCGGGCCGCGGCGCGCACCGGACTCCTGGCTCGGCGCCGGCGTCGGGGACGCCGACGACCGCACGCTGCTGACGGCGTGGGTCCCCGACCTCGCCGACCGGGACGTCTACGTGTGCGGCCCCGAGGCGTGGGCCGACGAGGTCCGCCGCACCACCTCCGCGGCCGGCGTCCCCGCCGACCGCGTCCACGTCGAGAGCTTCGGATGGTGATCGCGTGAAGCGCATCGTGCTCTGGTTCATGAGCACCCTGACCGTCGTGACGCTGCTGTTCGGCTACCACACCTCGACGTCGGCGTCGGGCACGCCGACGAGCGTGCTGGCCCAGCCGTCCTCGGACACCGCAGCCACCTCCGGCACGGGCGACAGCTCGGGGTCTTCGTCGTCGGCGGCGAGCACCGTCACCGGGCCGGCGGCCGACACCCGCTGGGGCCCGGTGCAGGTCCAGCTGACGGTCGAGGACGGCACCATCACCGACGTCACGGTGGTCGAGTACCCGACCGGGAACGGGAAGGACCGGCAGATCAACGCGCGGGCCATCCCGGTGCTGGTCCAGGAGACGCTCGACGCGCAGAGCGCCGACATCGACATGGTCAGCGGCGCGACCGTGACCAGCGAGGGCTACCTCGAGTCGCTGCAGGCCGCGCTCGACGAGGCGGGGCTGTGAGCACCGTCCCGACCGTCCTCATGGTCGAGCACGTCATGGGCATGCCGATCAGCCTCGCGCTGCGGGGCCGGCACGCCACGGACGACGTCGGTCGCGCCGCCTGGGCCGAGACCATGGCCGTGCTGCGTGCCGTCGACGACGTGTTCAGCACCTACCGTCCCGACTCCGTGGTGCGCCGGCTGGACCGCGGGGAGATCACCCTCGCCGACTGCCCACCCGAGGTGCAGGAGGTCCTCGCCCTCGGAGCCGCCGCAGAGCGGGACTCCGGCGGTGCGTTCAGCGTGTACCGCCCCGGCCCGGACGGGCGGGTGGTGCTCGATCCCAGCGGGGTGGTCAAGGGCTGGGCCGCCGAGCGGGCGGCCGAACCGCTGCGCGCGCTGGACGGCACCGACTTCTGCCTCTCCGCGGGCGGTGATCTGCTGTGCCGCACGCTGGGTCCCGACACCCCGCCGTGGCGGATCGGCATCGAGGACCCGCACGACCCGCGCCGGGTGATCGCCGTGGTGCCGCTCGGCACGGGCGCCGTCGCGACGTCCGGAACGGCCCATCGCGGTGCGCACCTCGTCGACGCGCGCACCGGTCGTCCTCCCGAGGGTGTCGCCTCGGTGACCGTCGTCGCCGACTCGCTGACCGACGCCGACATCGACGCGACGGCCGCCTACGCGCAGGGGTGCGAGGCCGCGGACTGGCTGGCCGGCCGGCCGGGGCGTACCGGGTTCGTCGTGTGGGCGGACGGGTCGACGACGTCCGTGTGCGGCCCGGATGCCGAGGAGCACGCCGTCGGCTGACGGGGGACCGGGTCTCACAGGGAGCTCGGAGGCAACGCCCAGTGACGAGGCATGTCCGGACGGCAACGTGTCCCGCAACGTCACTCCGTCGTCGATCCTCGGAAAGCCAGATGCCTTCTTCTCTCGTCCTCTACGCCGCCGACCTGCTCGCCATCGGCCTGCTCACCTTCGGCGTGTACTTCCCGCGCCACCGCCGCCGCGACCTCGTCGTCGCCTACCTCGGGGTGAACGTCGGGGTGCTGGCCGTCTCGGTCGCCCTCGCCGACAGCGCCGTCGGGGCGGGCCTGGGGCTGGGCCTCTTCGGCGTCCTGTCGATCATCCGGCTCCGCTCCACCGAGCTCGACCAGCACGAGGTGGCCTACTACTTCTCCGCGCTCGCGCTGGGGTTGCTGGGCGGTCTCGGCGCCGGGGACGTCCCGGTGACGCTGGCGCTGATGGCCGTGATCGTCGCGGTCCTCTACGCCTCCGGGCATCCGCGGCTGCTGCGCCGCTACCGCCAGCAGGTGATGGTGCTGGACTCGGCCTTCACCGACGAGCAGCGGCTGACCGCGCACCTGGAGGGCCTGCTCGGCGCCCGGGTGCACCAGGTGACGGTGCAGCGGGTCGACCTGGTGAACGACACCACCTGGGTCGACGTGCGCTTCGAATTCGACCGGCGGCCCCGCACGACCTCGCCCGACGCGGAGGGTCCCCGCGATGCCTTCGACGGGCTGTCGGCGCCGGCTCCGGTGCGGGCGTGACGGCCATCGACGTCCCGGCGCTCGCCCCGGTGGCCGGCCTCGCGCCGGTCTCGCTCGAGGAGCTGGTCGCGCGGGCCGCGCTGCTCACCCGGGTCGACCGGAAGTACGTGCTCCCCGTCCCCGCGGCCGAGCAGGTGCTGGCCGAGCTGGCGCGGAGCGAGGAGGTACGGGTGCTGGAGATCGGCGCACGACGCACCTTCGGTTACGAGTCCCTCTACCTCGACACCCCGGAGCTGACCGGCTACCACCTCGCCGCCCGGGGTCGACGGCGGCGGTTCAAGGTCCGGTTCCGCACCTACCTGGACACCGGCGCGGCGTTCCTCGAGGTGAAGACGCGCGGGATGCGCGGCGCGACGGTGAAGGAGCGCATCCCGGCCGAGGGGAACGACGCCGTCGCCGCCGCCTTCGTGGACGACGTCCTCGAGCGGGCCGGGCTGGGGGCGGTGCGCAGCCGCGACCTGCGGCCCACGCTGCGCACCGCCTACCGGCGCACGACCCTGCACCTGGGCGCCGCGGACGCCCGGCTGACGGTCGACACCGACCTCACCTGGTCGCTCCCCGGCGGCGCGACCGCCGGGCTCCCCGGGATCGCGTTCGTCGAGACCAAGGCCGGCTCCGCCCCCTCACCCGCCGACCGGCTCCTGTGGCGCGCGGGCTACCGGCCGAGCCGGATCTCCAAGTACGGCACCGGCCTGGCCGCGCTGCGCGGCGATCTCCCCGACAACCGGTGGTGCCCGGTCCTGCGCCGCCACTTCACCTCCCTGACCTCCTGCTCCACCGACGATCGGAACCAGTCATGACCCGCATCAAGAAGACCCGTGCCGCCCTGTCCGGCGTCCTGCTCGCCGCCGTCCTCGCGGGCTGCACGGCCGAGGCCGCGACGACGACGGCCGCCGACGGCACGACGACCACCGCGTCGACCGAGGAGGTGGCGGCCGCCGCGGGGATCGCCCTGGACGCGGCTCTCGCCGCCAACGTGGCACCCGAGGACATCGACCCCTCGTACGAGGAGTCCGACGTCGTGGACGTGACGCTGACCGGCGACACGGCCGAGTCCGACTCCGAGGCGGTGACCGTCTCCGACGGCACCGTCACCATCAGCGCGGCGGGCACCTACCGGCTCACCGGCAGCCTGGCCGGCCAGGTCGTCGTCGACAGCCCGGACGACGGCGTCGTGCGGATCGTCCTGGACGACGCCGACATCACGTCCTCGACGACCTCGGCCCTGGCGTTCACGGATGCCGGCGCCGCGGTGGTCGTGCTGGCCGACGGTTCCACGAACTCCCTGTCCGACGGGGCGGACTACGCCGGGGAGGGCGCGGAGCCGAACGCCGCCCTGTACAGCACCGCGGACCTCGTGATCGCCGGCACCGGGTCGCTGGCGGTCACCGGCAACGCCAACGACGGCATCGGCGGGCAGGACGGCGTCGTCGTCGCGTCCGGGACGGTCACCGTCGACGCGGTCGACGACGGCATCCGGGGCAAGGACTACCTGATCGTGCAGGACGCCGACGTCACCGTGACCGCCGGCGGCGACGGCCTGAAGTCCGACGACACCGAGGACGCCGCTGCCGGCTACGTGTACGTCGCCGGAGGGTCGGTGGCGGTCACCGCCGACGGGGACGGGATCTCCGCCGCGACCGACGTCCTCGTCGGCGCGGGCACCGTCCAGGTGGAGTCCGGGGGCGGCAGCGGGCAGACCGTCGCCGATGACGCCTCCGCCAAGGGGCTCGAGGGCGCGGTCAGCGTGGTGGTCGGCGGCGGCACCGTCGACGTCGACTCCGCCGACGACGCCGTCCACTCCGACGGGGTCGTCAGCATCCAGGACGGGACGCTCGCCCTCGCCTCGGGCGACGACGGCGTGCACGCCGACGGCGACGTCACCGTCGCCGGCGGCACGCTGACGGTGAGCCGGTCCTACGAGGCGCTGGAGAGCGCCGCCATCACCCTCGCCGGCGGAGACCTCGACCTCACGGCGACCGACGACGGCGTCAACGTCTCCGGGGGCGACGACGGCTCCGGGCAGCAGGGTCCCGGCGCCGCCGACACCTTCGTCGAGACGTCGTCCGGCGAGTCGAGCCTGACCATCTCCGGTGGCACGACGGTCGTCGACGCCGGCGGTGACGGGCTGGACTCGGCGGGCGCCGGCTCGATGACCGGCGGCACCGTGACCGTCAGCGGCCCGACCGATGCCGGCAACGGTGCGCTCGACCTCGACGGCGGCCTGGCGGTCAGCGGCGGAACACTGCTGGTCACGGGCAGCGCGGGGATGGCGCAGGCGCCGGCCACCGACTCCGCGCAGGGCTGGGTCGCCGCGACGTTCGACGCCCAGGCGGCCGGTGCCTCGGTCCAGGTCGTCTCCGCCGACGGCGAGGTGCTGGACAGCTGGACGGGGGAGAAGGCGTTCGCCTCGGTCGTCTACTCCTCGGCCGCGACCGAGAGCGGCTCCGAGTACACCGTGGTGGTGGACGGCACCGAGGTCGCGACCGTCACCGCCGGCGAGTTCACCGGCGGGGGCATGGGCGGCGGCATGCCGGGCGGAGGAGCGCGCCCCCCGCGCAACTGACCCCTCGCCCTACCCGAGCGGCGTCGCCTCCATCGGAGGCGGCGCCGTTCGGCTCGTCGGGGACGACGACCGGCGTCGTCCGCACGGCGGCGGGCCTGCTGCGTCGGTCCGGACACGCATCGGGGCATCGCCGGATGTCGCCGCTGTCGTCGCATCTGCCAGCATGGTTCCCCTCTGGAGCCGCAGCCGGCGGATACCGCCGGCTGCTCGGCCGCGCCGTGGTCCGTCGAGGGGTGTCGCGATGCTCGACGGGGCGACCGCCGGAGCTCTCGTGGCCGACCGGTAGATCTGGAGCGTCGAATGCCTTCCGTCAACCGGCGCTTCACCGACTGGGTGGACGTCTTCGAGGACTCCGCGGCGCCGTACCTGGTGCTGGACCGGAACCTGTGCATCTCCGCGGTCAACGAGGCCTACCGCGAGGCGACCCTGCAGGTCCCGGACGCGCTGCTCGGCCATGGGATGTTCGAGGCGTTCCCCGACAACCCGGAGACGCCGGAAGCGCGCTCGGTCGCCAACCTGACCCGGTCGCTGGAGGCGGTGCTGCGGTTCGGCCAGCGCGACCGGATGCCGATCCAGCGCTACGACGTGCCTGCGCGAGACAACGAGGGGACCTTCGTCCGGAAGTTCTGGCGCCCGATCAACTCGCCGTTGCGCGACCGGAGCACGGGTGCCGTCGTCGGCGTCCTGCACCACGTCGAGGACGTCACCGCCGCCGTCGACCGCGCGACGCGGGGAACGAGACCCACGACGGCCGATGACTGCCCGGTGGACGACGTGGCGGTGGCGCTCGCGCACGAGCAGCAGGTGACCGCGGTGCTCCGTGACCGCGGTGACCACCTGGAGACGGCGCTGCAGACGAATCGCGAGATCGGGGCGGCCATCGGCATCGTCATGTCCGCCTACAAGGTCACCTACAGCGCCGCCTTCGACATGATCCGCACCGTGAGCACCCAGACGAACCGCAAGCTGCGGGACATCGCGCACGACATCGTCGAGCAGGGCACCCTGGACGTCTGACCGCAGGTCGCTGCCACGTCGTGAGGTGCGGGGGTCCACGCCGACGCGGCGGCCGCGTCCTGCGCCGGGCCACCTGCTGGCAGGTCCGCGGGCGGTCGAACGTCCCTGGACGGGGTGCCGCGGAGAGGAGAAGCGTCGCGGGAGTCGGACCTCCGCCACGACGCAGGGAACGGGACATGACTCCTCAGACCGCAGAGACCTGGCCGACGATCGTCCTCGTGCACGGCGCGTGGGCCGACGCGACCGGCTTCGACCGCCAGATCAGGGCCCTCCAGGACCGGGGGTTCCGCGCCGTCGGGTTCGGCAATCCGCTGCGCGGGCTGCCGGACGACGCGAGCTACCTCGCCGAGTTCCTGCGGACCGTGCCGGGACCGATCGTGCTCGTCGGCCACTCCTACGGCGGCGCGGTCATCTCGGCCGCCGCGACCGGCAACGCCGAGGTCAGGGCGCTCGTCCTCCTCAACGGCTGGATGCCCGACGTGGGCGAGAGCATCCAGCAGCTCCTCCAGCAGCACGAGGGCAGCCTCGTGGGCCCCGCCATCAGGCCCGTCCCGTTCACGAGGCCGGACGGGACGCAGGACGCGGATCTCTACCTGGATCCCGACGCGTTCCACGAGGCCTTCGCCGCGGACGTCGACCCCGCCACCGCGGCCGTCATGGCTGCGGCGCAGCGGCCGTGGACGGCCTCCGGGTTCGCCGCGCCATCGGGCCCACCGGCCTGGAGGGCAGGAACCCCGTGCTGGTACCTGCTGGGCACCGAGGACAAGGCGATCCCGCCGGCGCTCCAGCGGTTCATGGCGGAGCGCGCCGACGCCACCGTCGTGGAGGTCGCGGCCTCGCACGTGCCGTTCGTGTCGCAGCCGGAGGCGACGATCCAGCTCATCCTGCAGGCCGTCGACGCCACGGTGCCCGCCGCGAGTGGCGCGCAGCCGCCCACGCCGATGCCGCGCCGCGAGGTCGACGGCCGCACCGGGGTGCCCGCCGGCGAGCGCGACGCCGGCACGCGGCGTCCCTGAGGTCGCTGCCGGGGGACCCGGCCCCTCAGCGGCTGCGACGGGCTCCGCGCACGGAGGCGGCGGCCGCCTCCGGGGGAGACGGCCGCCGCGGGCGGGTGTGCGGTCAGGGCAGCCGGGGTGACCAGGCGAGCGATCCGCCCGCTGCTCCCAGCGTGACCAGCAGTGCCATGCCGGCGAACGCCGAGGACACGTCCTCGCGCTCGGTGGTGGTGCCCACCTGGTCGCCGATGTCCGCGTACACGTCCTGCAGCTCGCTGCTGCTCTCCGCGGTGTACGCCTCGCCGCCGGTGTCCGTCGCCAGGGTCTCGAGCGCCGCGGTGTCGACCGGGACCGACACCCGCTGACCCTGCACGCTGACCGCGGCGTCCGCGGTTCCGTACGCGATCGTCGACACCGGGATGTCGGCCCGGGTGGCGATCTGGATCGACTCCTCGATCGAGCGGCCCTGGGTGTTGCTGCCGTCGGACAGCAGCACGACCGACGTCGGGGTCGGCTCCTCGCCCTCGGCCAGCGCCGTCTCGCCGGCGGCGGCCACCGAGGCGGCCACCGCCTCGCCGATCGCCGTCCCCTGGCCCAGCTGCAGGTCCTCGATCGCCGAGACGACGGCGTCCCGGTCGTCGGTGGGCGCGACCTCCAGGCTCGCCGAGCCGGAGAAGCTCACCAGCCCCACGTCGATGCCGTCGGGCAGCCCCTCGACGAACTGCACGGCCGCCTCCTGCGCCGCCGCGAACCGGGAGGGCTCGACGTCGGTCGCTTGCATCGAGACGGAGGTGTCGATGGCCACCACGATCGTGGCCGCCTCGCTCGGCACCTCGACCGCGGCGGCGGGCTTGGCGAAGGCCGTCACCATGAACGCCAGCGCCGTGACCAGCAGCGCTGCGGGCAGGTGCCGGCGCCAGCGGGGGCTCCGCGGCGCGACGGACTCCAGCAGGTCCACGTCGGCGAACCGCACGG
Source organism: Blastococcus sp. TF02-09 (assembly GCF_003319105.1). Taxonomy (GTDB): domain Bacteria; phylum Actinomycetota; class Actinomycetes; order Mycobacteriales; family Geodermatophilaceae; genus Blastococcus. The sequence goes on from NZ_QOHH01000012.1 coordinate 54,088, forward strand.
CGTACGCGGTGCGGCGACGCTGCACGAGCACGTACGCGAGCGCGACGGCGGCCACGGCGAGCAGCAGGAGCAGGCGCCACGGCGCCTCGAAGGACAGGTCGCTCACGACGGGACTCCAGGGGGGACGGCGGCCGGACGGCGCGGGAGGGAACCCGGAGCCGGGCCGCGGAGCGCCCGGCGGCGGGCCGACAGGTGGCGGGCCAGCTCGGGCAGCCAGTCCCGGTCGGTGCGCAGCAGCACGTGGCCCGCCCCGGCGGCGAGGACGGCGGCGCGCCGTTCCTCGGTGCGCGCGGCGGCCGCTTCGCGGTACCGCTCCCGGACGGTCCGGGTGGTGCGGACCTCCATCTGCCGACCGGTCTCGACGTCGACGACGTGCAGCGTGCCCACGGCCGGCAGCTCGGTCTCCAGCGGGTCCTGGACCTGGCAGACGACGACGTCGGAGCGCTGGGCGAGCAGCTGCAGCGGCCGGACCCAGCGCGGCGGACCGCTCGACGGGCCCGGTTCGGCCAGGTCGCTCAGGAGGACGACCAGCCCCCGTCGCCGCGGCGGCCGGGCCGGCTCCGTGAGCGCCTCGGCGAGGTCCGCGCCCCTCCCGGACTCGGTCCGCGGGGTGGTGAGCATCAGGTGGCGGAGCGCGAGTGCCGCGTTCCGGCCGGCCCGCGGCGGCACCCGCCGGGCGCCGTCCCCGGTGAGCAGGACCGCACCGACCCGGTCCCCGTGGGCGCTGGTCAGGTGCACCAGCGCACCGGCGACGGCGAGGGCCAGGGCGCGCTTCTCCGACCGGCGCGTGCCGAGGGCCATCGAGGCGGTGAGGTCGACGAGCAGCGTCGTCTCCAGCTCGCGGTCGGGCGTCGTCGTCCGCACGTGCGTCTCGCCGGTCCGTGCGGTGACGGCCCAGTCGATGCGGCGGGCGTCGTCGCCGGGCGTGTGCAGCCGGGGCTCGGCCGGCTCGCTGCCGGGCCCGAGACCGAGCCGCACGTGCTCGCCCTGCAGCAGGCCGTCCAGGCGCCGCGACATCTCCAGCGACAGTCGGCGCACCTGCGCCTCCGGCGCGTCCGGCGGGAGCGGGAGGGCGCTCATGCCACGTACCGCTGCAGGTCGGGGCGGGGCTCCGCGCTGTGCTGCGACGGGGCGACCGTCGGCTGCGGCATGGTGGCGACCACCCGCGCGACGAGCTCGTCGGCCGTCACGCCGTCGGCGAGCGCCTCGTAGGAGAGCACCAGCCGGTGGGCGAGGACGTCGACGGCGAGGTCGGCGACGTCGGCGGGGAGCACGTGGTCCCGGCCGCGGAGCAGCGCCAGGGCCCGGGCTGCGCGCACCAGCCCGAGGCTGCCCCGCGGCGAGGAACCCACGGCGATCAGCCGGCCGAGCTCCGGCAGTCGCCACGCGGCCGGCTCCCGCGTCGCCATGACCAGCGCGACCGCGTACTCGGCGATCGCGTGGTGCACGAAGACGCCGTCGGTCGCGGCCTGCAGCTCGCGGAGCTCCTCGATCGTCAGCGCCTGCTCCGGCCGGGGCGCCCGCACCGACATGCGGCGGACGATCTCCATCTCCTCCGACATCGTGGGGTGGGGCACGACGACCTTCATGAGGAAGCGGTCGCGCTGGGCCTCCGGCAGGGGGTAGACGCCCTCGCTCTCCAGAGGGTTCTGGGTGGCCAGGACGAGGAACGGGTCCGGCAGGGCGTGGGTGACCCCGCCGATCGAGACCTGCCGCTCGGCCATGACCTCCAGCAGCGCCGACTGCACCTTCGCCGGCGCGCGGTTGATCTCGTCGGCGAGGACGAGGTTGGCGAAGACGGGGCCGAGCTCGACGTCGAAGCGCTCGTGGGAGGGCCGGTAGACCCGGGTCCCGACGATGTCGCTGGGCACGAGGTCGGGGGTGAACTGGAGGCGGACGGAGCTGCCGCCGACCGTGGCGGCGAGGGTCTCGACGGCCAGGCTCTTGGCGACGCCGGGCACGCCCTCGAGCAGGCAGTGACCGCGGGCCAGGAGCGCGACGACGATGCGCTCGACCATGCGGTCCTGCCCGACGACGACCTTCTTCACCTCCATCAGCGCGTGCTCCAGGAGTGCGGAGGTGGTCCTCGGGGGGAGGCTGCGGGGATCGGACACGGGGGATCTCCTCGGTGGGGTCGGCGGGGACCCGGTCCGGCGTGGGCCGGATCGGGGGAGTGCGGTCGTGCGGAGGCGGGGTCAGGCCTCGCCGGTGGTGGCGTCCTGGTCGGACGGGGTCGTGGGCTGGTCGCCGGTGCTGCCGGGTGCGGGAGCGCCGCCCGTGCCGCTGCTGGCGGTGGACGCGATGCGGGTGGCGGTGGCGGTGTCGCCCTCGATCACCGACGCGACGAGCACGGCGTCGCCGGCCTGCAGGTCGGCCAGGCTCCCGGTCGGTGTGGTGATGCGGGTGTCCTGCGTGACCGCGTAGGTGCGGGTGAAGCCGTCGGCGCTGGCCACGGTCACGGAGTCGGCGGTCAGGGCGGTCACCTCGCCGGCCTGCATGCCGACCGTGAGCGTGCTGCCGTCGGCCTGCGGCAACCGGCGCTCGAGGTGCAGCGCCGACGGGTCCTGCTCGACGGCGCCGCGCTGGGGCGGGGCCTCGGGCAGCTGCTGCTCGCTCGGGGCGGACGGCTGCTCCACCGGCGCCGGCTGCGTCTGCGCCGCGGCGGCGGTCGCCGTCGGATCCGGGGAGCCGGCTGCCACGGCCGCGCCGGTGGCGACCACCGCGACGGCCGCCCCGCCCGCGGCGACCCAGCGGCGGATCCGGCGCCGCGGCCGCGGGGAACCGGACGGAGCGGGGTCCGCTCCCGCCCGCGGCTCCTGCCGGGTCCGGGCGCGGTCCTGGTCGAAGACCCATTCCTGCACGCGGTGCTCCTCGTCTGTGACGGCGGGCGGGTGGTGCCCGCCGGTCGTCGGCGTCGGGACCACCGTCTGCTGCCGCGCTGGAGGGCGGCTGACCGCCGGATGGGGAGCCCCTGTGAGTCGGGGATGCGTCCATCCCGGGCTCGGCGCATTTTTGCCAACCGCTTACGTGCTCGTCACCTCGCGCTAGCCGGCTGCTCCCTAGCGTCCGGTGCCTGATCGCCTGCGCACCGGAGGGCGACCGGCTCCGGAGGGGACCTCGTGAACCTTCATCTCACCGTCGGCGGCATCCGCGTCCCGGGCGCCGGCTCATGAGCGCCGCGCAGCTGACGGCGACCGTCGCCGGCCCTGCCGCAACCGGGCGCGGGCGGCGCGCTCGCCACGGCTCCGGCGGCATCGCGCGGATCACCGGCCTGGACCTGGCGCGCGGCCTCGCCGTCGTCGGGATGATGGGCGCCCACCTCGACCTCACCGAGGACCTGACGTGGTCGCCGTCGAGCTGGCAGGCCCTCGTCTACGGCCGGTCCGCCGCGCTGTTCGCCCTGCTGGCCGGGGTGTCCGATCGCCCTGCTGTCCGGAGGCACCCGCCCGGCGTCGGGGGCTGCGCTGGTCCGTGCACGTGGGCGGATCATGGTGCGCGCCGCGTGGGTGTTCCTCATCGGCGGGTTGCTGGAGCTGCTCGGCTCGCCGGTCCTGGTGATCCTCGGCGTCTACGCGGTCCTCTTCGTGCTCGCGCTGCCGTTCCTGCGGTGGCCGCCCCGCCGCCTGCTGGTGCTGGCCGCCGTCCTCGTGGTGCTGGCGCCTCCTGCGTCCCTGCTGCTGTCGCAGGTGGCGATCGCCGCCGACGCCGAGGAGAGCTTCGCCTCGCTGGTGCTCACCGGGGCCTACCCGGCCCTGTGGTGGGTGGTGTTCGTCCTGGTCGGCCTGGCCGTCGGCCGGCTGGACCTGTCCGCACGCCGGGTGCGGAGCGTGCTGCTGCTGGCCGGCGCTGGTGCGGCGATCGCCGGCTACGCGCTCGGCTGGCTGAGCACCCAGCTGCTCGCCGACGGCGTCGCGTACCCGGAGCCCTCCGACGCCTACGACCGGATGCCGGGGTGGGACGAGGAGACCGTCGGGCAGTGGGACTGGGCCTGGCTCAGCGGAGCCCAGCCGCACAGCGGGACGCCGTTCTGGCTGCTGGCCTCGGCCGGGTTCGCGGTCGCCGTGATCGCGGTGTGCCTGGTGGTCGCCGACGCGTTCCCCCGGCTGAGCGTCCCGCTCGCGTCGGTGGGCGCCATGGCGCTGACGGTCTACAGCCTGCACATCGTCGTCCTGGCGGTCCTGCCCCCCCGACGGCACTTACGGCGGAACCGTCTGGCTGCTCTACATCGTCGGCGCCGTCGTCTTCGCGGTCACCTGGCGCACGCTCGCCGGCCGGGGTCCGGCCGAGCGGGTGCTCACCTGGAGCTCGCTGCGGGCCACCGACGCGGACCGGCCTGGTCACCCGCGACCGTCGGGGGCCGGTACCTCCAGGCGGTAGCCGTGGCCCCGCACGGTGACGATGCGAGGCCTGCGGTCGGCGGCGTCGGTACCGCTCCTCAGGAGCTTGCGTCGCAGGGCGGCGATGTGGACGTCGAGCGTCTTGGTGGAGCCGAACCAGTTCTCGTCCCACACGTCGCACATCAGCTGCTCCCGGCTGTGGGCGACCTCCGGTTCCGCGGCCAGCTGCGCCAGCAGGTCGAACTCCTTCGGTCGCAGGTGCACCTCCTGCCCGGCGATCGTGACCCGGCGCCGGGGTGGGTCGATGGTCAGGTCGCCGACGGTGCGCACGGCCGGACGCACCCGGGCCGATCCGCCCCGTCGGAGGTGCGCGCGGAGGCGGGCGTGGAACTCGGCCAGCCGGATCGGTTTGACCAGGTAGTCGTCGGCCCCGGACTCCAGGCCCACCACGACGTCCATCTCCGTCGAGCGGGCGGTCAGCATGACGAGGACGCACTCGGGCTGGAGCCGGCGCAGCTGCCGGCAGACCTCCACGCCGTCCAGGTCGGGCAGGCCGAGGTCGAGCAGGACGAGGTCGGCCTCGGCGGCCGCGGCGCGGGCCAGGGCGCCGCGCCCGGTCCGCTCCCACATCACCTGGTAGGCGTGGCTGCGCAGGCTCGCGGTCAGGACCTCGCCGATCGTCGGGTCGTCCTCGACCAGGAGGATCCGGTCGACCATGCCGACATGCTGGCAGCCCGTGCACCTCTCCGGGACGGGTTCGGTCGCGGCGTCGCTGCCGCTCGGCGATGCGGTGACAACGGCTCGGGTGCCCGGCATCCTGGCGGGACCGAGCGCGGTGCCGCGGCAGATGCGGAACGGAGAGGCTGGTGCGCTCTCGAATCGTCGGCGTGACCGTCCTGGCCTCGGTGCTGGCCATCTGCCTGTTCGGTCTGCCGCTGGCGGTGGCGGTGCTGCAGTACTCGCAGCAGCAGGAACGGGCCCACCTGGTGCGGATGGCCAGCGAGGTGGCCATCGACGTCGCCGACGACGTGTACGAGGGCGACCGCATCGATCCCGACGACCTCGAGGACGTCGGCTACCGCGGCGACGACCTGGACACGGCCGTGTACGACGAGGACGGCGGCCTGCTGGCGGGCGAGGTGCCGGGCCGGCACGGGCGGGTCCTCCACCGGGCGCTCGACGGCGACGTGAGGTCCGGGTCGCACGACGGGATGCTGCTCGCCGCGGCGCCGGTCGCCCACGGCAACGAGGTCATCGGTGCGGCGGTGGTCGGCGAACCCCGCCAGGTCGTGCCGGCCGACGTCGCCCTGGTGTGGGCGGGCATGGCCGGGCTGGCGGCCGCAGCGGTGACCATCGCCTACCTGGTCGGGCGCCGGCAGGCCCGTCGCCTGGCGGGCCCGCTGGAAGACCTGGAGGAGAGCGCCCGGCGGCTCGGTGACGGTGACTTCAGCGTCCGCAGCCGCACGGGCGGGATCGCCGAGATCGACTCCGTGGGGAACGCGCTCGACCTCACCGCCGCGCGCCTGGACGACCTGCTGGCACGGGAGCGCGCGTTCTCCGCCGACGCCTCCCACCAGCTGCGGACGCCCCTGGCCGGTCTGCGGCTGCGCCTGGAGGCCGCCCTCGACCAGCCGCACGAGGATCCCCGCCCGGCCATCGCGGCGAGCCTGGCCGACGCCGACCGCCTGGAGGCGATCGTCGAGGAACTGCTCACCCTCGCCCGCGCCGGCCAGGCCGGGGAGGCCGACCGGATCGACCTCCGGGCGCTGCTGGGGGAGCTCTCGCCGGAGTGGGGCGCGCGCCTGGCGCTGTGCGGCCGGGACCTGGAGGTGTCCGTCGACCCCGCCGCTCCCGATCCCTACGCATCGGCGGCGGCGGTCCGTCAGGTGCTCGCCGTGCTGGTCGACAACGCCGCCACGCACGGCCGCGGAACGGTCACGGTCTCCGTGCGCGAGGCGGCCGGTGCCGTGGGGATCGACGTGGCCGACGAGGGCCCGGGCGTGCAGAACACCGACGGCGTCGTCTTCGGCGCGCGGGCCGACCGACGGGACGGGCACGGCATCGGGCTGGCGCTCGCCCGGCGCCTCGCCGAGGCCGAGCAGGGACGCCTGGAGCTGACCCGCAGGACGCCGCCGGTGTTCACCGTCCTGCTGCCGCCGGCGCCGTTCGAGGTCGGCGCCGCAGCACCGGACGACGTCGACCCCGCGCGGTCCCGCTGAGGCCTGGGCCCAGCTCGCGAGTCCGGGTCGGTCCCCCTTCCGGGTGGAGTCCGCTCGGCTCGTCCGGATCCGTGACCGCTTCGCATCAACTGTTGCTTCTGCCTGCCGTTGCAAGAGTCGCTGGAGCGACAGTTGGGGCACGAGGGGCGGGGTGGCATGCGGATCGGCACCGACGTCCCGGCCCTCGGCGTCCACCGGGGCCTCCGCCGTACCGGGCAGGAACTCGCCCAGTCGGTGGAGCGGTTGTCCTCGGGTCAGCGCATCAACCACGCGGCGGACGACGTCGCCGGGCTGTCCGTGAGCGAGGGCCTCCGGTCGAAGGCCGGCGGCCTGCGCCAGGGCGCGCGCAACGCGCGGGACGGCATCGAGGTCCTGCGCACCGCCGAGGGAGGCCTTGCCGAGACGACGTCCGTGCTCCAGCGGATGCGGAACCTCGCCGTGCGGAGCGTCGGTGACGGCCACCCGGACGCGGCCCGCAGCGCCGTGCAGCACGAGGTGGACGAGCTGATCAGCCACCTCGACCGGATCGCGGCGACGACCACCTTCGACGGCACCGCACTCCTCGACGGGTCGTACGCCGGCACCTTCCAGGTGGGCGCCCAGGTGGGCGAGACGCTGGGCCTGGTGATCGGTGCACCGGGACGGGGCTTGGGCGCCGTGGGCCTCGGTGTGGCGGGGATCGACGTCACCGCGACCGCGACCGCCACCGCGGCCGGGGCGGGCGTGGCCGTGACGACCGCCGACGGTGCGACGCTCGCCGTCCGGGTGACCGCCGCGGTGCCCGGCCACGGCGGCGCGCGGTCACCCGGTGTCCTCGCGATCGCGGGTGACTTCACCGGCGCCGGCCGGTTCGCGGCCAGCTACGCGGGGTTGGCCGGAACCATCGCTTACGACGGGAAGACCCTCGACCTGGCGAGCGTGGACTACACCGGTGACGTGACCGCCGCGGACCACCGGTCGACGTTCGCCGACGCGGTGGCGGCCGCGTTCGGCCTCGGCAGCGGATCGGTGACCGCGAACGGCAGCGAACTGGTCATCACCGGCGCGCGGCCGCGCAACGGGTCGACCGCTGCGGAGGCTCAGCAGCTGAGCTTCACCTACACCGCCGCCGCACCCGCGCAACCCGCGCAACCCGCCGACCCGACCGATCCTCCCGGACCGACCGGCTCCGCCGCGCCGCCGTCGGCCGGCACCGGGGGCGCGCTCGATGTCATCGACGCGGCGCTGCGCCGGGTCCTCGACGCCCGCTCGGAGCTGGGCGCCCTGCAGAACCGGCTGGAGCACACCGTCGCCCGGCTCGACGAGGGAGCCGGGATCACGGCGGTGGCGTACTCGCGGATCCGCGACGCCGACGTGGCCGCGGAGACGACGCAGCTCAGCCGGAACCAGGTGCTCGCCGAGGCGCGGACCGCGATGCTGGCGCAGGCCAACCACACGGCGCAGGGCGCGCTGCGGCTCTTGCTCCGACCCTGACCCTGGGGCCGGGAGCCTCACGGCGGAGGCGGCACGACCTGCTTCCCGCCTGCGGCCGTCGCTAGCATGAGTTGTGTCCGAAGCCACGGTCGACGTCGCCGACCTCCGCCGCTCCGACGGCGCCGCCCGATCCGACGAGCGGGCGGACGACGCGCCGCTGCGCGAGGACATCCGCCTGCTGGGCCGGGTGCTCGGCGAGGTGATCGGCTCACAGGCCGGCCAGGACGTGCTGGACCTGGTCGAGTCCACACGGGTGGAGGCGTTCCGGGTCCGCCGGTCGGAGGTCGACCGCGCCGAGCTGGCGCAGCGGCTCTCCGGGCTGGACATCCGGTCGGCCAACCACGTCATCCGCGCGTTCAGCCACTTCTCCGTGCTGGCCAACCTGGCGGAGGACATCCACCACGAGCGTCGTCGCCGGTTCCACCGGCGGGAGGGCTCGCCACCGCAGGCCGGCAGCCTCGCGGCCAGCATGCAGCTGCTCGACCGGGCCGGCCTGTCGGACGACGAGGTGACCCGCAAGCTGGCCGGAGCGCTGGTCTGCCCGGTGGTCACCGCCCACCCGACCGAGGTGCGCCGCCGGACCATCACCCAGGTGCAGCGGCACATCACCGACCTGATCCGGGAGCGCGACCGCACCGCCGGCGGGGAGATCGACGACGCGCGGTGGTCCGCCGAGCTCTGGCGCTCGGTGCTCACCCTCTGGCAGACGGCGCTGCTGCGGCTGTCCCGGCTGCGGCTGACCGACGAGATCGACGAGGCGCTGCGCTACTACGACCTGTCGCTGTTCGAGGTCGTCCCGGCGCTCAACGCCGAGCTGCGGCGGGCGCTCGCGGAGCGCTGGCCCGATGCCGGGCTGCTCCAGCGGCCCGTGCTGCTGCCCGGGTCCTGGATCGGCGGCGACCGCGACGGCAACCCGTTCGTCACCGCCGACGCGCTGCGCCGGGCGACCAGCCGGCAGGCCGAGACGGCGCTGAAGCACCACCTGGGCGAGCTGCAGGCACTCGGCGCCGAGCTGTCGATGTCCGACCGGCTGGTGACCCCGACGGCGGAGCTGTACGCGCTCGCCGAGGCCTCGCGGGACGACTCCCCGTTCCGCGCCGACGAGCCGTACCGGCGCGCCCTGATCGGCATCTACGCCCGGCTGGCGGCCACCGCGCACGCCGTCCTGGGCCGGGTGCCCGCGGCCGCACCGGAGCACCCGCTGCCGCCCTACGAGTTCCCGGACGAGCTGCGTGCCGACCTCGACGTCGTCGACGCGTCGCTGCGCAGCCACGGTGCCGGCGCGCTGGCCGACGACCGGTTGCAGCGGCTGCGGGAGGCGGTCGAGGTCTTCGGCTTCCACCTGTGCGGGCTGGACCTGCGGCAGAACTCCGCCGTCCACGAGTCGGTGGTCGGCGAGCTGCTGGCGTGGGCGGGCGTGTGCGACGACTACGCCGCGCTCGACGAGGACGCCCGTGTGCGGCTGCTGGCCGGGGAGCTCACGATGCGCCGTCCGCTGGTGCGGGCCGATGCCGAGCTGTCGGAGGACACCCGCAAGGAGCTCGACGTGCTGGTCGCCGCCGCCGAGCAGGTGGCGGTGCTCGGCGCCCGCACGATCCCCAACTACGTGATCAGCATGTGCGAGTCCGTCAGCGACGTGCTCGAGGTGGCCGTCCTGCTCAAGGAGGTGGGGCTGCTCGACCCGGGCGCCGAGGACGGCCCCCGCTGCTCGGTCGGCATCTCCCCGCTGTTCGAGACGATCGACGACCTTCAGGCGGCGGGCAGCACGCTGACCGCGATGCTCGACCAACCGCTCTACCGCGCGCTGCTGGCCGCCCGGGGCGAGGTGCAGGAGGTCATGCTCGGCTACTCCGACAGCAACAAGGACGGCGGCTGCCTCGCCGCGAACTGGGCGCTGTACCGCGCGCAGCTCGATCTGGTGGAGGTCGCGCGGGAGGCAGGGGTGCGGCTGCGGCTGTTCCACGGCCGGGGCGGAACGGTGGGCCGCGGCGGCGGGCCCAGCTACGACGCGATCCGCGCCCAGCCTCCGGGCGCGGTGGCCGGCGCGTTGCGGATCACCGAGCAGGGCGAGGTGATCGCGGCCAAGTACGCCGACCCCGGCCTCGCCCGGCGCAACCTCGAGGCGCTGCTGGCGGCCACTCTGGAGTCCACGCTGCTCGACATCGAGGGCCTCGGGGACGACGCGGGAGCCGCCTACGCCCTGCTCGACGAGCTGGCCGCCCGCGCGCAGCAGGCGTACCGGGCGCTGGTCCACGAGACCCCGGGGTTCGTCGAGTGGTTCCGGGCCGCCACCCCGATCAACGAGCTCGCCGAGCTCAACATCGGGAGCCGCCCGCCGTCGCGCAAGGCCGGCGACTCCATCGCCGACCTGCGGGCCATCCCCTGGGTGTTCAGCTGGTCGCAGAGCCGCATCATGCTGCCCGGCTGGTACGGCACCGGCTCGGCGCTGGAGAGCTGGGTGGACGGCGGGGGAGCGGGTCGGGAGGACCGGCTCGCCCGGCTCCAGGAGCTGCACCGCACGTGGCCGTTCTTCCGCACGATGCTGTCCAACATGGGCATGGTGCTGGCCAAGACCGACCTGGGCCTGGCCGCCCGGTACGCGGAGCTCGTGCCCGACGAGGACCTGCGGCACCGGGTGTTCGACCCGATCACCGCAGAGCACGAGCGGACCGTCCGCATGCTGCTGGCCATCACCGGCGACGACCACCTGCTGGCCGACAACCCGTCGCTGAACCGGTCGATCCGGAACCGGTTCCCCTACCTCGAGCCGCTGCACCACCTGCAGGTCGAGATGCTGCGTCGCCGTCGCAGTGGTGACGACGACGACCTGACCCGGCGCAACATCCAGCTGACCATCAACGGCATCGCGACCGCCCTGCGCAACAGCGGCTGACCACACGCGGGCGGGCTGCCGTCGGGGACGCCCCTGCCGCGGTCAGGCCTCGTCGGCGGCCGGCTTCTTCGCGCGGCTGGGCTGCACGCGCATCGGCTCGCCCGGCATCTTCGGGTAGTCCGGCGGATAGGGCAGGTCGCCCAGGCCGGCGTCCTTCGCCTGGCGCTCGGCCAGCTCCAGCAGCGGCTCGATGCCGAACGCGTGGTCGGCCAGGCCGGCGTGCTTGTCGCCGACCTCCCGGAAGCGCGCCGGCATGGTGAGGACGTCGAAGTCGAAGGGCGTGACGTCGGGGAGCTCGTCCCAGTCGACCGGAGCGGACACCGGCGCGTGCGGCTTGGGCCGGATGGAGTACGCCGAGGCGATCGTGCGGTCCCGGGCCATCTGGTTGTAGTCGATGAAGATCTTCTCGCCGCGCTCCTCCTTCCACCACGACATGGTCACGCGGTCGGGGAGCCGGCGTTCCAGCTCGCGGCCGAACGCGATGACCGCCCGGCGGACGTCGGTGAAGGTCCACCGGGGCTGGATCGGCACGTAGATGTGCACGCCGCGCCCGCCGGAGGTCTTCGGCCAGCCCTCCATGCCGAACTCGTGCAGCAGCTCCCGCACGTGCGGGGCCACCCACACGGCGTCGGCGAAGTCGGTGCCCGGCTGCGGGTCGAGGTCGATGCGGATCTGGTTCGGCGACTCGACGTCGGCCTTGCCCACCGGCCACGGGTGGAAGGTCAGCGTGCCGAGGTTGGCGCACCAGGCGACGACGGCGACGGAGTCCGGCGCGATCTCGTCGGCGGTCCGCCCGCTGGGGAAGGTGATGTGCGCCGTCGGCACCCACTCGGGGGCGTTCTTGGGCACCCGCTTCTGGTAGAACGCGTCGCCGGTGTTGTCCATGCGCGTGGACAGCCGGGCGCCCTCGAACACCCCGCCGGGCCAGCGCTCCAGCGTCGTCGGCCGGTCCTTGAGGGCGAACAGGATGCCCTCGCCGACGGCGACGAAGTACTCGACGACGTCGATCTTGCGGATGCCCTTGTCGGCGAAGTACGGCTTCTCCGGGCTGGAGATCCGCACCTCGTGCCCCGCGACGTCGAGGATCATTGCGTCCTTGCTGCTCGCCATCTACCTGCCGTTCCGTCTGCGGCAGAGCTGCTCCTCGGCCGGGGGCCGAGTCTCACGCAGGGCAGGTCAGCCCGTCCAGCGGAACCACCAGGTCGATGAGGTAGCGGTTCACCGCGTCGTTGATGCACTGGTTCTTCGGGTACGCGGTGTGCCCCTGCCCCTGCCAGGTGAGCAGGACGCCGGAGGTCAGCTGCTCGGCCATGTCGACCGCACCCGGCAGCGGGGTCACCGGGTCACCGGAGTTGCCGACGACGAGGATCGGCGCGCTGCCCTCGGCGTCGCGCTCGGGCAGCGGCGTGCGCTCGGCCTCCCACGGCGTGCAGGTGTAGAGCGACGCGGCCGTGCCGGCGCCGAACAGGGGGTACCGGGCGTCCCACTCGGCGGCCAGCCGGCGCACCTCGTCGGTGTCGATCTCCTGGTCGGTGTCCGCGCAGTTGATCGCCACGTTCGCGTCCAGCTGGTTGGAGTAGGTCCCGTCCTCGAGCCGGCCGACGTAGCTGTCGGCGAGCGAGAACAGCCCGGCGCTGTCGCCGTTCCGGGCGGCGGCCAGCGCCTGCGACAGCTGCGGCCAGGTGTCGGTGTCGTACAGCGCCGCGGTGATCGCGGTGAGGACGACACCGGGCGTCGCCTGACGGGTCTCGCCCTCGGCGGAACTGGGGATGGGTCCCAGGGCGGCCTGGAGCATGAGCTCGTCGGTGAACCGGCGCGGGTCCGGGCCGACGGGGCAGCCGGCGATGAGGGCCAGGCAGTTCTGCGCGAAGGCGTCGAAGCTGGCCTCCAGGCCGGCCGCCTGCGCCTCGGCGTCGGCCTGCGCGTCGGCGTCGGGGTCGACGGCCGCGTCCAGCACGAAGGCGCGCACCCGGTCGGGGAAGAGCTCCGCGTAGGTCGAGCCCAGCGTGGTGCCGTAGGAGTACCCGAGGTAGGTCAGCTGCTCCTCGCCGAGGGCCTCGCGGAGCAGGTCCATGTCGCGGGCGGTGTCCACGGTGTTGAAGGCGCCCAGGGCCTCCGGGGACTCGTAGCGGTCGGCGCAGTCCTGCGCCACCTCGTCGGCGAGCGCGAAGACCTCGTCCAGCTGCTCGGCGCTGGTGGGCTGCGGCTCGGAGGCCACCAGCCGGTCCTTGGTCTCGTCGGGGATGCACTCGACGGGGGAGGAGAGCGAGACGCCGCGGGGGTCGAAGCCGACGATGTCGAACCGGCGGAGCACGTCCTCGGGCAGTGTGAGGGCCAGCCCAATCGCGGCGTCCACACCGGAGGCGCCCGGCCCGCCGGGGTTGACCACCAGCGAGCCGATCTTGTCGGTCTGCCCGGGGAACACGGCCCGCACCACCGTCATGGGCAGGCGCTCGCCCTCGGGCTCGTCGTAGGTGATCGGGACCTCGACCTGGGCGCGGTCGAAGGACAGGCCCCGCTCGCTTCCGGGCCGGCCGGCGACGAGCGGCTGGATCAGGTCGTTCGACGGCGTCCACTCGACGGGTTCGGCGGTCGGCTCGGCCGGCGCGCTGCTCGTCGTCGGCGCCGCCTCCTCGTCGGACCCCCCGCCGGAGGTGCAGCCGGCGACGAGCAGGGTCAGCGCGGCGAGCAGGCTGGGGACGACGGCACGCCGGCCGCGGTGGTGCGAACGCATGATCACGAGCGTAGGAGCCCTCCGGCACCCGCGCAGACCGCCATCGGGGCCCTGGGGCCCGTTCACCCGGTCAGGGGGTCTCCAGCACCTCGGCCAGGTCGTACCGCACCGGCACGTCGAGCTGGTCGTACGTGCAGCTGAGCGGGTCGCGGTCGGGGCGCCAGCGCAGGAACTGCCCGGTGTGACGAAGTCGACGGCCCTCGAGCTGGTCGTACTTGATCTCGACGACCAGTTCGGGCCGCAGCGGGACCCAGGAGAGGTCCTTCTTCGCGTTCCACCGGCTGACCGCCCCGGGCATGCGGTTCTCGCCGTTCTCCTGCACCCGGGCGTTGGCCCAGTCCTGCCACGGGTGCCCGTCCAGCGCCTGCGCGCGGTAGGGCTCGAGCTCCTCGACCAGCTCGGCCCGGCGCTTCATCGGGAACGACGCCGCGACGCCGATGTGCTGCAGGCCGCCGTCGTCGTACAGGCCCAGCAGCAGCGAGCCGACGATCGGCCCGCTCTTGTGCCAGCGGAACCCGGCGACCACGCAGTCGGCGGTGCGCACGTGCTTCACCTTGGTCATCAGCCGCTGGTCGGGGCCGTAGGGCAGCTCGGGGCTCTTGGCGACGACGCCGTCCAGCCCGGCACCCTCGAAGGTCTCGAACCAGCGCTGCGCGGTGTCGGCGTCCTCGGTGATCGCGGTGAGGTAGACCGGCGGCCGCGTGCCGGCCAGCGCCGTCTGCAGCAGCTCCCGCCGCTCGCCGAAGGGCCGGTCCACCAGCGACTCGTCGCCGAGCGCGAGCAGGTCGAAGGCCACGAAGGAGGCCGGGGTCTGCTCGGCGAGCAGCTTCACGCGCGACTCCGCCGGGTGGATCCGCTGGAGCAGCGCCTCGAAGTGGAGGCGGTCACCGGCGGGGACGACGATCTCGCCGTCGACGACGCAGCGCTCGGGCAGGTGCTGCTTGACCGCCTCGACGACCTCGGGGAAGTAGCGGGTCAGCGGGCGTTCGTTGCGGCTGCCCAGCTCCACCTCGTCGCCGTCCCGGAAGACGATGCACCGGAAGCCGTCCCACTTCGGCTCGTACAGCAGCCCGTCGCCGGTGGGCAGCTTCGTGGCGGCCTTGGCCAGCATCGGCTTGACCGGCGGGTTCAGCGGCAGCTCCATGCCGGTCAGTCAAGCAGCACGGTCGAAGCGCGTGCGCAGCTCTCGACCCGGTCCGGCCCGCACCCCTAGCCTCGAGGCGCGCGGGGGGTGACCCAGGAGGCACGACCATGCCCCTCTACCTGACCCGGTTCCGCTACACCCCGGAGACCTGGGCGATGCTCATCGCGCAGCCCGAGGACCGGCGGCGCGCCGCCTCCGCCTACATCGAGTCCGTGGGCGGGCAGCTGCACGGCTTCTGGTACGCCTTCGGCGAGTACGACGGCGTCACCCTCTGGGAGGCTCCGGACAACGTCTCGATGGCTGCCGTGGTCCTCGCCATCGGGGGCGGGGGCGCGCTGGGAGCCATCGAGACGACCGTGCTCCTGACCGTCGAGGAGACGATCGCGGCCCTGGAGCGAGCCCAAGGGGTGGGCTACCGGGCGCCGGGGAGGTCGGAGGCTCTGGCCTAGCGCCAGGCGAAGACCGGCTGCTCGTAGTGGGCCACGCGCCGCAGCTCGCCGCGGCAGGCGATGCGGACGAACTGGTGCACGACGGCCGCGGTGGGCGCGTGCACGAACCGGCCCATGAGCGGCAGCCTGATCACCGGGGCGTCGGACTCCGGGATGGTCTCGAACACCGGGTCGACGTCGAGGTCGGCCAGCGGCACCTCGTAGACGGCGGCCACCTCCGGCTCGGAGCCGGCGAACCCGTCGACCGGGCCGGCCCAGCAGACCACCGGCGTCATCACGTAGCCCGAGCGGGTCACGTAGTCGTCCAGCAGCCCGAGGACCGCCGAGCGGTCGAGGTCGAGACCGATCTCCTCGTGCAGCTCGCGCAGCGCGCCGTCGACCGGGCCCTCGCCGGCGTCGAGCCGGCCACCCGGCAGCGCCCACTGCCCGGCGTGCGCGCGCAGCCCGGCGGCCCGGCGGGTGATCACCAGCGCCGGTGCGCCGTCCCGCTCGGTGACGCAGAGCGCGACGGCGGCCTGCTTGAGGTCGGGGCGGTCGGCGGCGACCCGGGGGAAGTCGCCGACCCGCCCCGCGACGGTGGCCCGGTCCAGCGGTGCCGGCTCGCTCACGGGAGCTCCTCCTCGCCGCCGGTCACCCGGTAGCGGGTGAACAGCACGCCGTCCTCCTCCAGCACCTGGCGCAGCTCCAGCCCGACCGGCGCCGGCAGGTCGCCGGGCAGCAGCCGCTGCGCCGACCCGACCAGCGCCGGTGCGATCGTCAGGTCCAGCTCGTCGACCACCCCCGCTCCCAGCGCGGCGCGGAGCAGCTGCGGGCCACCCTCGCACGTCACCTGCTCCAGACCCCGCTCGGCCAGCGCGGCCACGGCGGCGGGCAGGTCGACGTCGTCGTCCCCGCACACCAGCACCGTGGCGCCCGCGGCGGACAGGGCCGCGCGCCGGCCGGCGTCCGCCGCCGCGCAGGTGACCACCAGCGTGGACGGCTCCGCCGCCAGCGCCGACCCCGGATCCAGCGACGCCGAGCGGGAGACGACCGCGATCGGCAGCCCGGCCGGCCGGCCGATGGACGTCCGGAGCAGGCCCACGGGGGAGTCGGGCGCGACCGGCCGGTACCCCTCCGCGCCCGCCGTGCCGGCGCCGACGAGGACGACGTCGGCGAGCGCCCGCAGCACGCGGAACACCCGCTTGTCACCGGGCGAGCCGAGGCCGGCGCTGCGCCCGTCGACGGCGATCGAGCCGTCCGGCGACGCGACGAAGTCCATCCGCAGCGACCGGCCGGGCGGGAGCCGGTAGGCGTCCACCAGCGCGGCGTCGTCCAGCTCCGCGGCGGGCGGGGGCAGCAGCCGGCGCATCGTCAGCGGGTGCTCAGCACGGCGGCGCTCTCCGGCGGCACGGTGACGGTGCCCTGGTCCACCGCGGGCGGCTCGGCGGTCGCGAACAGCACCTCGCCGACGGGCCGGTCGAGGTCGATCTCGCGCGGCTCCTCGGCCAGGTTCACCACCACCCGCAGCGAGCCGCGGTGCACGACCAGCCAGCGGTCGGCGTCGTCCCAGTCCACCTCGACCGCGGTCAGGTCCGGGTCGACCAGATCGGGGTGCGCCCGGCGCAGCGCGAGCAGGGAGCGGTGCACGGCCAGCAGCCGGTCGTGCGGCTCCTGGGAGAGCTCGGACCAGTCCAGCTTCGAGCGGGTGAACGTCTCCGGGTCCTGCGGGTCGGGGACGACGTCGGCGTCCCACCCGTGCTCGGCGAACTCGCCGATCCGCCCCTCGGCGGTGGCCTTGCCCAGCTCCGGCTCCGGGTGGCTGGTGAAGAACTGCCACGGGGTGCTCGCGCCCCACTCCTCGCCCATGAACAGCATCGGGGTGAACGGGCTGGTCAGCGTGACGGTCGCGCCGACGGCGAGCAGCGCGGGGGAGAGGGTGGCCGAGATGCGGTCGCCGACGGCGCGGTTGCCGATCTGGTCGTGGTCCTGGAGGTAGGCGAGGAACTTCCAGCCGGGCAGCGTCGCGGTGTCGACCGGCCGGCCGTGGTGCCGACGGCGGAAGCTCGACCACGCGCCGTCGTGGAAGAAGGCCCCGGTCAGCACCTTGGCCAGGCCCGCGATGCCCGCCTCGGCGAAGTCGGAGTAGTAGCCCTGGCCCTCACCGGTCAGCGTCGAGTGCAGCGCGTGGTGGAAGTCGTCGCTCCACTGCGCGGTCAGGCCGAGGCCGCCGGCGGCGCGCGGGGTGACCATCCGCGGGTCGTTGAGGTCGCTCTCGGCGATGAGAGTGAGCGGCCGGCCCACCGCGACCGACAGCTTGTCCACCTCCTGCGCCATCTCTTCGAGCACGTGGGTGGCGCGCTCGTCGACCAGCGCGTGCACGGCGTCCAGCCGCAGCCCGTCGACGTGCATGTCGCGCAGCCACATGAGCGCGTTGTCGATGATGTAGCGGCGCACCTCGTCGGAGTCGGGGCCGCTGAGGTTGACCGAGTTCCCCCAGGTGTTCGCCCCGCCCTCGGAGAAGATCGGGAAGAACTCCGGCAGGTAGTTCCCGGACGGGCCCAGGTGGTTGTAGACGACGTCCTGGATCACGCCGAGGCCCTGCTGGTGGCAGGCGTCGACGAACCGCTGGTAGGCCGCCGGGCCGCCGTACTGCTCCTGCACGGCGTACCAGAGGACGCCGTCGTAGCCCCAGTTGTGCGTGCCGTTGAACCCGTTGACCGGCAGCAGCTCCACGAAGTCGACGCCGAGGCGGACTAGGTGCCCGAGCCGGCCGATCGCGGCGTCGAGGGTGCCCTCCGGGGTGAACGTGCCGACGTGCAGCTCGTAGACGACGCCACCGGCCAGCGGGCGCCCGGTCCAGGCGCCGTCGCCCCACGCGTAGGACTCGGGCTCGTACCGGCGGGACAGGCCGTGCACGCCCTCGGGCTGGCGCCGGGAGCGGGGGTCGGGCCGGGGTGTCTCGGTGTCGTCCAGGAGGAAGCCGTAGTCGGCCTCCGGGCCCGCCTCGACCTCGGCACGCCACCAGCCGCCGTCGCCGCGGGTCATCTCGTGGACGGCGCCGTCGACCTGGACGCGCACCCGCTCCGGCAGGGGTGCCCAGACGGTGAACTCGACGGGTGCGGACATGCGGGAGCCTCCGGAACGGGACGGTGGGTGGTGCGGGCGGGTCGGGCCCGGTGCGGCGGGTGGGCCAGAGCGGATCATGCCCGCAGCCGCCGCCGCCAATCCCTGCGGAGGGCCGGACCGGCGACGTCCGGAGCGCAGGGCTCCGGACGCCGTCGGTGGGCGTCCCCGGGTCAGAGCTTCAGGTGCTGGCCCACCCGGATCAGGTTCGGGTTCCGGACGGTGTCCCGGTTCTTCGCCCAGAGGGCCCGCCAGCCGCCGTCGACGCCTTGGGCCCGGGCGATCTTCGCCAGCGTGTCGCCAGGCCGGACCGTGTAGGAGTGCCCCGACGACGCGCGCGCCGGAGGTGCGGCCGGTGCCGCGACCCGGTGCGCCGGCGCCGCCGCCCGGGGTGCCGCCGCGACGGCCGTGGTGCCGGACCGCAGCTGCTTGCCGCAGGTGGGCCAGGCGCCGACGCCCTGGGTGAGCAGGACCCGCTCCGCCACCGCGATCTGCTCCGCGGGGGTGGCGAGGTCGGCCCGCGGGGCGAACTCGCCGCCGCCGTGGCCCAGCCACGTCGGCGAGCTGAACTGCAGCCCGCCGTAGTAGCCGTTGCCGGTGTTGATGCTCCAGTTGCCCCCGGACTCGCACCGGGCGACGCCGGACCAGTCGTGCGGTGCCGCCGAGGCGGGCGCCGCGAGCACGCCGATGCCGATCGCCGCGGCCCCGGCGAGGACGGCGCCCCCGCGGAGGACGCGCCGGCGGGCAGGGGTGGTCGATGACTGCTGTGACATGGGTGATCCTCCGATCACCGCCTGCGAGGTGAGCTGTCGGGTTCGGGCGAATCGGTGTGCCCGGCCGCGTGCCCGGGAAGGGGGCAGGGGCGGCTTCACCCCGAGGCGCGCGTGCGCGCCGGTGGTGGGTCCCCCGCCCCCGTCCTGGGGTGACTCGGAGTCAGGCTCCGGCGGACGGGGTTCGGCGGTCCGGAGCCTCGCGCCCGGCGCGGAAGGCCGGGGGCGCGGATGACGCTAGGGGCGGACCCCGGCGCCGTCGCGGGGGAGCGAGCGGTGTCCGGCCGGTCGCCCCGGCGTGGCGCCGCCACGCCGCGTCGCGACCGCGCCACGTCCCCGCGTGACACCGCTGCGTGCCCGGCTCGGCCCCGCGTCAGAGGTCGACGGCGACCGTGCAGTACCCGACGTCGAGGGAGTCGGCGTGCACCAGGTCGGGGTGAGCCCGGTGCCAGGCGCCGGAACGGACGTCCGCCTCGAGGCGCCGCAGCCCGTCGGCCAGCGCCGCGGGGTCCGTCGTCGCGAACACCGACATGCCGGCCCGGACCTCGGGGTCGAGATAGGCCTCGGGACGACGCCAGAAGGCCGCAGCGAAGCCGTCGACGCAGTCGTGCGGCACGGGCACCGGCCGGATCTTGGCGTCGGCGCCGAGCAGGCGGGTGAGCTCCTCGATCCGCCCGGCCAGGCGCGCGTCGGTCTCGGCGGCGGCCGGCAGGTAGTCCCGGAGCAGCCAGAAGTCAGTCACCCGGTCGGGCCACCAGGTGAAGAACACCGCGCGCCGGCGGGCGACCCGGCGCAGCTCCGCCACCCCCGCGGCGACGTCGCTCCAGTGGTGGACGGTCAGCACGGCGAGGGCGGCGTCGACGGCGTCGTCGGGCAGCGGCAGCGCCTCGGCCACCGCGGCCACGGCCGGGGCGGCGCCTGCGGGCCGCTGGTCGATCATCACCCGGCTCGGCTCGACGGCGAGCACCGTCTCCGGCGGCTCGTAGGCGCCCGCGCCCGCGCCGATGTTCACGACGCTGCCGACGTCGCCGAGGGCGTGCCGGATCGCCGCCGCGATGCGCGGGTCCGGCACGCGGGTCCGCCGGTACGAGCGGCCGATCCGGTCGTAGAGCGCCATCCGCGGAGCATGCCGCGCCGGAGCCCGCCGAACCATGCGAACTCGTGGTCATGGACTGCTGATCGCCACGACTTCGCATGATTCGGGGCGTGGATGAGCACCCGACGACCCGGACCTCATGGTTGCGAGCGGGCGGATCACCCCGGCCGAGCGCGAGCGCATCCGTGCCGAGGCGGCAGCCGTCGCCGGGCAGCTGGACGCGGGCACGAGGTGGTGGGCGCCGTGGGACGACTGGCACCCGGGGGACGTGCCGCCGTCCTCCCAGTAGAGGGACGGCGGGTCCGGCCGGCCGCGGGTCAGACCAGGGTGACCGGGTCGCCGGTGCGGAGGACGCCCTCGCCGGTCACGTCCGCGTAGACCCCGGCGCACGCCCAGGTGCCCAGCCCGGGGATCTCGCGGCGATGGTGCCGGGCCACCGTGCGCAGGGTGCCGCGGTCCTCGGGCAGGTCGCCCTGGGCGAGGGTCGTCATGACGCAGCGCATGGTCAGCATCCGGACCGCGGCCCGGGCGGAGTCGCCCAGGCAGACGCTCCGGCCCACCCACGCGTCCTCGGCGAACCCCGGGTCGGTGCCGGCGACCAGGATGTTGGGGCGGTACCGCAGAACGTCGAAGGCGCTACCGTCGCCGAGGCCGCTGAGCTCGTCGAGGGTGGCCTGCGTCATCAGGTGCAGCGCGGCGAGGTCGAAGAAGGTCCCCGGCGAGGCCATCTGGGCCAGATCGATGACGCTGACCGGCTCCTCACCCTCGAAGGCGTGCGTCGTCCCCGCGATGAACTGGGCCGGTGCCAGGCCGTCGATGGCCGGCCACTGCTCCTCGAACCGGCTACCGGGCGGCACCTCGCTGGTCAGCCGCACGGGCCGGCCCAGCAGGTCGGACAGGGCAACGTCCGTGGCGGGGGAGTCGCTGCTGAGCTCGGTGCCGTCGGGCATCGTGACCAGCACCGGGGGCGGGGCCGCGCCGGGGTCGGGCTCTGTGGCGAAGCGGGCGGACAGACCCAGCAGCGCGCCCCATTTGCGGGGGTGCTTGGCGCTGGCCACGGTCCCGTCAGCGGGGTCGACCAGCGCGTAGGCGCGGTCGCCGAGCAGCCCCCGACCGGTCACCGAGGCCTGCTCCACCCGCTCGCCGAGCATGGACTTCACCGGGAAGCGGTAGAGCGCGTCGATGTGCACGGCGCATCAGACCACGACCCCCGGGGCCGTGGCGAGACCGCCGATCGACAGCGGCGGGCGACCGGGTGCGCGGATGCGTCAGCTCTCGGTAGAGGACGACGCATCCGCGCACCCGGTGGAGTGCGCGCGGGTCAGTCCCGGACGAGCAGGGCCACGGGCAGCCGGGCGAGCAGCACGTCGGCCGCCACGCCCGCCACGTCGGACACGACGCGCTCACCGGTGAGCAGGTCGCGCCACGCGCCGGTGGGCAGCTTCAGGGCGGTGTCGCCCCAGCCGTTCTCCGCCAGTCGGGCCGGCAGCCGGGTCGCGACGACGACGACGCCGGCCTGGTCGGCGCTGCCGCGGTCGTAGGCGACCACGCACTCGGCGGCCGACCCGGTCACCTGCACCGGGGCGTAGCCGCTGAACAGCTCCGGGGTGTCCCGGCGCGCCCGCAGCACCCGCGACGTCACCAGGAGCTTGGCCGCACCGCTGCCGTCGACGGCGGGCACGGTGCCGTTGTCGAGATCGGCCAGCAGCCGGCGCCGCAGCGCGTAGTCGACCGGCCGGCGGTTGTCCGGATCCACCAGGGAGAAGTCGTACAGCTCGGTGCCCTGGTAGACGTCGGGGACGCCGGGCATCGTCAGCTGCAGCAGCTTCTGGGTCAGCGAGTTCGACCAGCCCAGGGGCGCGATCCGGGCGACGAACGCCTCGATCTCGGCCGTCGTCGTCGGGTCGTCGAAGGCGGCGTCGGCCAGCGCGTGCAGCTGCTCCTCGAACTCCTGCACCGGGTCGGTCCAGGTGGTCGAGGTGCCGGCCTCGCGCGCGGCCTTCTCGACGTAGGCGTGCGCCCGTTCGCGGGACAGCGGCCAGGCGCCGATCAGGTTCTGCCACACCAGGTGGGCCAGCGGCCGGTCGGCCAGCGGGTGCCGGGCGAGCCACCCGCGCACCAGCGCCGCCCACTCGGAGGGCAGCTCGGCGAGCACGGCCAGGCGAGCCCGCACGTCCTCGCTGCGCTTGGTGTCGTGGGTGGACAGCGTGGTCATCGCCAGCGGCTTGACCGCGAGCCGGTGCTCCTGCGCGGCGTGGAACTCCTCGACGGTGCCGCCGAAGTGCGCCGGGTCGCCGCCGACCTCGTTGAGCGCGACGAACCGCGGCCACCGGTAGTAGGCGCTGTCCTCGACGCCCTTGGCCATCACCGGGCCGCTGGTCTGCTCGAAGCGGGTCGCCGCCTCGCTGCCGGCCTGCGAGAGGACGGGGTAGAGCGCGTCGACCGCCGGCGTCAGGTCCGGCCGCCGCTCGCGGACCGCCGTCACCGCGGCGTCGAGGTGCTCGCGGCCGTCGGGCAGGTAGCTGCGGTAGACGGCGAAGGTGGCCAGCAGCTCGGCCAGCGCCTCGGTCTGCTGCGCGCGGTCGACGCCGGGCAGCTCGCCGATCACCCGCACCAGGCGGGCGACCTCCGAGCCGAGCATGCCGTCGGTGACCTCGCGCTTGCAGCGGCGCACCAGCTCGGCGTAGTCGACCGGCCCGCCGGCCAGCTCGGTGTCCAGCGCCGTCATCGCGGGCTCCCCGGCCGGGTCGACGAGCACGCGGTCGACCTCGGTCAGCGCGTCGTAGCCCGTCGTCCCCGCCGTCGCCCAGCCCTCGGGCAGCTCCTCGCCGGGCTCGAGGATCTTCTCGACCACGGTCCAGCGCCCGCCCGACGCCTCGGCCAGCCGGTCGAGGTAGCCGCGGGGGTCGGCCAGGCCGTCGGGGTGGTCGATGCGCAGCCCGTCGACGGCGCCGTCCCGGACCAGCTGGAGCACCAGCTCGTGCGTCGCGTCGAAGATCGCCGGGTCCTCGACGCGGAGCCCCGCGAGGGTGTTGATGGCGAAGAACCGCCGGTAGTTGAGGTCGGAGTCGGCGCGACGCCAGTCGACCAGCTCGTAGTGCTGGCGGGCGTGCACCTCCTGCGGCGTCCCGCCGTCCGTTCCCGGGGCGATCGGGAAGCGGTTGTCGTAGTACCGCAGTTCGCCGTCGACGACCTCCAGCTTCTCGACGTCGTCCGCCGAGCCCAGGACGGGGATGCGGACCTTGCCGCCCCCGAACTCCCAGTCGATGTCGAAGGCCGAGGCGTGCGCGCTCTGCTGCCCGTGCTGGAGGACGTCCCACCACCAGGGCGCGGCCGCGGGGTCCGCGACGCCCATGTGGTTGGGGACGAGGTCGAGGACGAGGCCCAGCCCGTGCTCGTGCAGCGCCGCGACGAACCGGTCGAAGGCCTCGCGGCCACCGCGCGCCTCGTCGATGTGCGCGTGGTCCACCGTGTCGTAGCCGTGGGTGCTGCCCTCGGCCGAGCGCAGCAGCGGGGAGGAGTAGGCGTGCGTGACGCCCAGGTCGGCCAGGTAGCCGGTCACCTCCGCGGCGTCGTCCAGGGTGAAGCCGGCATGGATCTGCAGCCGGTAGGTCGCCGCGGGAACGCCCCGGCGGCGGTCGCCGCCGGGGCCCTGCGCCGCGGTCACTCCGCGGGCCCGGTCAGGACGACGGTCGAGCGGCCCTGGACGGTCACGGTGTCACCCGGCTTGACCTCGACCGGCTCGACCTCGTGCATCTCGGCGGTGTCGAGGACCGTGGTCCAGCTCCGCGAGTAGTCGTCGTTGGGCAGCGTGAACTCGATCGCGTCGGGGGAGGCGTTGTAGGCCAGGAAGAAGTGGTCATCCTTGACGTACTCGCCGCGCTCGTCCATCTCGCGGATGCCGACGCCGTTGAGGTAGACCGCCAGCGACTTCGCGTGGGCGGCGTCCCAGTCCTCGTCGGCCATCTCCTCGCCGGCCGGGGTGAGCCAGGCGATGTCGGGCACCGGGTCGCCGAGCCCGCGGCGGACCGGCCGGCCGTTGAAGAACCGCCGGCGGCGGAACGTCGGGTGGTCGGTGCGCAGCTTGGTGACCTTCTTGGTGAACTCCAGCAGGCCCTCGTCGACGTTCTCCCAGTCGATCCAGGTGAGCGGGGAGTCCTGGCAGTAGCCGTTGTTGTTCCCGCACTGGGTGCGGCCGAGCTCGTCGCCGTGCAGGAGCATCGGCACGCCCTGGCTCAGCATCATCGTGGCGATGAAGTTGCGCCGCTGCTGGGCGCGCAGCTGGAGGATCTCGGGGTCGTCGGTCGGGCCCTCGACGCCGTGGTTCCAGCTGCGGTTGTGGCTCTCGCCGTCGTTGTTGCCCTCGCCGTTGGCCTCGTTGTGCTTCTCGTTGTACGAGACGAGGTCGTTGAGGGTGAACCCGTCGTGCGCGGTGACGAAGTTGATGCTGGCCACCGGACGCCGGCCGGAGTGCTGGTAGAGGTCGGAGGAGCCGGAGATGCGGTCGGCGAACTCGCCGATCGTGCCGCCCTCGCCGCGCCAGAAGTCGCGCACGGTGTCGCGGTACTTGCCGTTCCACTCGGTCCACAGCGCCGGGAAGTTGCCGACCTGGTAGCCGCCGTCACCGATGTCCCACGGCTCGGCGATCAGCTTGACCTGGCTGACGACCGGGTCCTGGTGCACCAGGTCGAAGAACGCCGACAGCCGGTCCACCTCGTGGAACTGGCGGGCCAGCGTGGACGCCAGGTCGAAGCGGAAGCCGTCGACGTGCATCTCGGTGACCCAGTACCGCAGCGAGTCCATGATCAGCTGCAGCGACTGCGGGAGCCGGACGTTGAGCGAGTTCCCGGTGCCCGTCGTGTCCATGTAGTACTGCGGGTCGTCCTCGACCAGCCGGTAGTACGTCCGGTTGTCGATGCCCTTGAACGACAGCGTCGGGCCCAGGTGGTTGCCCTCGGCGGTGTGGTTGTAGACGACGTCGAGGATGACCTCGATGCCCGCCTCGTGCAGGGCCCGGACCATGCCCTTGAACTCCTGCACCTGCTGGCCGTTGCTCGACTGCGCGTACTCGTCGTGGGGCGCGAAGAAGCCGATCGTGTTGTAGCCCCAGTAGTTGCGCAGGCCCTTCTGCAGCAGCGTGTCGTCCTGCACGAACTGGTGCACCGGCATGAGCTCGATGGCGGTGATGCCCAGGTCGGTGAGGTGCTCGATCGTCGCCGGGTGCGCGACGCCCGCGTAGGTGCCGCGCAGCTCCTCGGGGATCCGCGGGTTGGTCATCGTCAGGCCCTTGACGTGGGCCTCGTAGATGACGGTCTTGTTGTAGGGCGTCCGCGGCGGGCGGTCCACGCCCCAGTCGAAGTACGGGTTGACGACGACGGACTTCGGCATGTGCGCCGCGGAGTCGTCGTCGTTGCGCTCCTTGGTCTCGAAGTCGTAGCCGAACACCGACGGGTCCCAGTCGACTTGGCCGTCGATCGCCTTCGCGTACGGGTCGAGCAGCAGCTTGTTCGGGTTGCAGCGCAGGCCCTGGGCGGGGTCGTGCGGCCCGTGCACACGGAAGCCGTACTTCTGGCCGGGGTGGATGCCCGGCAGGAACGCGTGCCAGACGTAGCCGTCCATCTCGGGGAGCCGGATGCGCTCCTCGTTGCCCTCGTCGTCGAAGAGGCAGAGCTCGACCTTGTCGGCCACCTCGCTGAAGATCGCGAAGTTGGTGCCCGTGCCGTCGTACGTGGCCCCGAGGGGGTAGGCACTGCCTGGCCATACCTGGGTCATGAACCGGTTCCTCCTGCTGCTTGCCCCGCCCAGGGGACTGGGCCTCTCCGCGGTGTGGGAGCAGGCCGGGACGGGCGACCGCAGGACCCTGCCCTGCCGACGGGCTCCGCACACCTGGGAACGGTGTGAGCCTGACGGCTCCGCGAGAGGCACGACGGCGCCCCCGCGGCCGTGCCGCGGGGGCGCCGTGCGCGGAGCGGCGGACCGACCTCGCCCGGAGGGATCCGGGTGGCGCTGGCCCGTGGGCGCTCCTGCGAGGCGCGACGCTAGGGCCCGCACGCGGGCGACCGCAAGTACATGGAACCGGACCGTTGCGTCCGGTTCGGCGGCGGCCCGCCGGACCCCCGGCGCACGCCCACGGGGGGTGCCTGCCGGACCTCCTGCGCTCGCGGCCCGGCGTTCTGTCGCACCTCCGTCGTACCGTCGTCCCGTGCGCACGTCCACCGACATCAGGCCCACCCAGGGCCGCTTCCGCGTCGTCAGCGAGTTCGAGCCCGCGGGCGACCAGCCGGCGGCCATCAAGGCGCTCGCCGAGCGGGTGAACGCGGGCGAGGAGCACACGGTGCTGCTCGGTGCCACCGGCACCGGCAAGTCGGCGACGACGGCCTGGCTGATCGAGCAGGTGCAGCGGCCGACGCTGGTGATGGCCCCGAACAAGACGCTCGCCGCCCAGCTGGCCAACGAGTTCCGTGAGCTGCTGCCCGACGCGGCCGTCGAGTACTTCGTCTCCTACTACGACTACTACCAACCCGAGGCCTACGTCCCGCAGACGGACACCTACATCGAGAAGGACTCCTCGATCAACGAGGAGGTCGAGCGGCTGCGGCACTCGGCGACGAACAGCCTGCTCACTCGCCGCGACGTCGTCGTGGTGTCCACGGTCTCCTGCATCTACGGCCTGGGCACGCCGCAGGAGTACGTCGACCGCGCGCTGAAGATCAAGGTGGGGGAGGACCGCGACCGCGACGAGCTGCTGCGGACCCTCGTCACCGAGCAGTACACCCGCAACGACCTCTCCTTCACCCGTGGCACGTTCCGGGTCCGGGGCGACACGATCGAGGTCTTCCCGGTGTACGAGGAGCTCGCGGTCCGCATCGAGATGTTCGGTGACGAGGTCGAACGGCTGTACTACCTGCACCCGCTCACCGGCGAGGTCGTGCGCGAGGTCGAGGAGCTCTTCGTCTTCCCCGCGAGCCACTACGTCGCGGGGCCCGACCGCATGGAGCGGGCGATCCGGGGCATCGAGGCCGAGCTCGAGACCCGGCTGGCCGAGCTGGAGCGGCAGGGCAAGCTGCTCGAGGCACAGCGGCTGCGCATGCGGACCACCTACGACATCGAGATGATGCGGCAGGTCGGGTTCTGCTCCGGCATCGAGAACTACTCCCGGCACATCGACGGCCGGGCGCCCGGCAGCGCCGGGTCCTGTCTCATCGACTACTTCCCGGACGACTTCCTGCTGGTCATCGACGAGTCGCACGTCACCGTGCCGCAGATCGGCGGCATGTACGAGGGCGACATGAGCCGCAAGCGCACGCTCGTCGACCACGGGTTCCGGCTCCCGTCGGCGATGGACAACCGCCCGCTGAAGTGGGAGGAGTTCACCGACCGGATCCACCAGTCCGTCTACCTGTCGGCGACGCCGGGCGACTACGAGCTGGGCAAGGTCCAGGGCGACGTGGTGGAGCAGGTCATCCGCCCGACCGGCCTGGTCGACCCCGAGGTCGTCGTGAAGCCGACCAAGGGGCAGATCGACGACCTGGTGCACGAGATCCGCCTGCGCACCGAGAAGGACGAGCGGATCCTGGTCACCACCCTGACCAAGAAGATGGCCGAGGACCTCACCGACTACCTGCTCGAGCTCGGCATCAAGGTGCGGTACCTGCACTCCGAGGTCGACACCCTGCGCCGGGTCGAGCTGCTGCGCGAGCTCCGCCAGGGCGAGTACGACGTGCTGGTCGGCATCAACCTGCTGCGCGAGGGCCTGGACCTGCCCGAGGTCTCGCTGGTCGCCATCCTCGACGCGGACAAGGAGGGGTTCCTCCGGTCGGGCAAGTCGCTCATCCAGACCATCGGCCGCGCGGCGCGCAACGTCTCCGGCCAGGTGCACATGTACGCGGACACCATCACGCCGTCGATGGCGCAGGCGATCGAGGAGACCAACCGGCGGCGCGAAAAGCAGATCGCCTACAACACCGCCCACGGCATCGACCCGCAGCCGCTGCGGAAGAAGATCGTCGACATCCTCGACGGCATCTACCGGAGCGCCGAGGACACCGAGGCGGCCACCGAGCTGCTGGGCGGCTCCGGCCGGCAGCAGTCCCGCGGGAAGTCGCCGGTGCCGGGCCTGTCGTCGAAGGGCAAGGCCAAGGCCGGCTCGATCGACGTGCAGGGGCTGCCGCGGGCGGAGCTGGCCGACATGATCCAGACGATGAACGACCAGATGCTCGCCGCGGCCCGGGACCTGCAGTTCGAGGTCGCGGCGCGGCTGCGCGACGAGCTGACCGAGCTCAAGAAGGAGCTCCGCCAGTTCGACGCCGCCCACGCCTGACCCGGGAGTGCCACCCCATGACCCGCACGCCCGGCTCCCGTCCGACCGCCACGGACGGGAGCGGGAACGCCGTCTCGCGCGCGGGCTCGGCGGTCACCCGCGTCGAGGCCACCAGCACCACGCTTGTCCTTGGCGACCGGGAGTGGCGGCGGACCACCGGCACGCTGCACGGCGTCGTCGGCCCGGGGGAGCGGGTGGCCGGTCTGGCGGAGCTCCCCACCGACGACGAGGGCCGGTACGCCTACAGCGCGGAGTTCGAGGTGCTCGAGCCCGGGGGCGCCGGTGACCTGGTGCTCGTCGACATGGAGAACCGGGGGCGGCCCGCGACGCTGATGGCGCTGGAGCAGCTGGCTCCCGCGTCCGCGGACAGCACCCCGACCGGGGCGGTCTACCCGCCGGGGCGGGGCACCGGTTTCCTCGCCGGGCAGGACCTCGGCTATGCCCGGGTCCAGTGGGAGTCCGGCATCGCCGCCGGCGTACCCGCCACGGCGCAGGGGGTGGGGGAGGTCGTGGTCCGCGACTTCGGCCGGCTGCTGACCGGCGCGGTCGCTTCGCCGGAGGGCGCCGTGCTGCCGCGCTTCGGGACGGCGGTCCTCACCGGCATCAGCCAGAGCGCCTGGTTCGTCACCACGTTCCTCGCCGAGGGCTTCAACGTCGACCCGGACACCGGCGACGGCGTCTACGCGGCCGCCCTCGCCGTCTCCAGCACCGGCAACTGGCTGGCGATCAACGCGCTGGCCGGGGAGGAGGCGCAGCGGCCCTACCTGCTGGAGCACGGGGTGCCGCTGGCCTACGAGCAGATCCTCACCCGGCCGGCCAGCGACCCGCTGTACGTCGACGTCGCCACCTACACCGACTACTACCGGCTGCGGGCGAGCGTCACCGCGCACGCCGACCGGCCTGCCGACGTCCGCCGCTACGACTGGCCCGCCCCGCACGCCGGCCCCGCCTACCCGGACGAGGTGGTCTTCGGCCTGCTCGGCTGCAACGGCGGCGTCGCGGTGCCGCGGAACCCGATCGCCTACGACCCCTACCTCCGCAGCGTGGTCGCCGACCTCGCCGCCGTGCTCCGCGGGCCGGGCGCCGACGGTGCCGGGCTGCCCGCGTCGGCGGTGTTCGAGCTGGTGCCCCCGCCGCCGTCGGCCGCCGTGAACGAGCTGCCCGGCGTGCCGCTGTCCGTACCGGCCGTGGACGACGACACCGCCCAGCCGCTCGGCGGTGTCCGCTTCCCGGACGCGGTCGTCCCGCTCGGCCGGCCGCTCCCGGTGGCGCTGGGCCCCGTGGGCACGTCGTCGATCACCGACGTGTGCGGCAACTGGGGTGGGTGGGAGCCGTTCCCGGCCGAGGAGCTGCGGGCGCGCTACGGCGACGTCGAGGGCTACCTGACCCGGTACGGCGCCGCGGTGGACGAGCAGGTCCGGGCGGGGTACCTGCGCGCGGACGAGCGGGCACCGATGCTGGCGCGGGCCCGCGCCGCCTTCCTCGCCGCCGGGGCCTGACGCACCCCGCGACGTCGGAACGTGATCAGCGCCATAGCTGGGCGTTCCCGGGAACCCGATCAGCCGTCGAGGCGTTCCTGCCCATGACGAGCGCCGCTCCCGCAGGGGCGCTCGGGGAGGGGAGTATCCCCGCACGGCGAGGTCGTCAATACGGGGTCCGATGACCCCCGGCCCGTCGGCCGCCACAGCAGTGGCGGTGGGAGAGACCTCCGGTACTGACGAATCGCCAGTCATCGGAGGCTTTCTTGGACGTCCCCTTCTGGGTCTGGGCCCTCACCGTCGGCCTGATCCTCGGCATGCTGATCTTCGACCTCGTGGGTCACGTGCGGACGCCGCACGCGCCCACCCTGCGCGAGTCCGCGATCTGGTCCGGCGTCTACGTCGGCATCGCCGTCGTCTTCGGGTTGCTGATCTTCTGGTTCTACGGAGCGCAGTTCGGCGGTGAGTACTTCGCCGGCTACATCACCGAGAAGAGCCTGTCGATCGACAACCTCTTCGTCTTCGTGCTGATCATGGCCAGCTTCGGCGTCCCCCGGGAGCTGCAGCAGAAGGTGCTGCTCTACGGCATCACCTTCGCGCTGGTCCTGCGCACGGTCTTCATCCTCGTCGGCGCCGCGGCCATCGAGAACTTCAGCTGGGTGTTCTACCTGTTCGGCGCGATCCTGATCTGGACGGCGTGGGCACAGGCCCGGTCCGGTGGGCACGACGACCACGAGGACTACAAGGAGAATCTGCTCCTGCGCGGGGCCAAGAAGGTCTTCTCGACCACTGACGAGTACCACTCGGACAAGCTGTCGGTGCGCATCGACGGCAAGCGCTACATCACGCCGCTGGCCATCGCGCTGATCGCCATCGGCAGCGCCGACATCCTCTTCGCGGTCGACTCCATCCCGGCGATCTTCGGCCTGACCCAGGAGACCTACCTGGTCTTCGCCGCCAACGCCTTCTCGCTGCTGGGGCTGCGCCAGCTGTTCTTCCTCATCGACGGGCTGCTCGACCGGCTGGTCTACCTCTCCTACGGCCTGGCCGTGATCCTGGGCTTCATCGGCGTCAAGCTGGTCATCCACGCCCTGCACACCAACGAGCTGCCGTTCGTCAACGGTGGTGAGCACATCACGGTGATCCCGGAGATCCCGACCTGGCTGTCGCTGTCGGTCATCCTCGTGACGCTGGCCGTGACGACCGTCGCCAGCCTGGCGAAGAACCGGCGTGACCGTGCCGAGCGCTCCGAGCTCGCCGCCGGCGCCCCGGGCCCGGTGGACGACGCCGCGGCCGGGACCACCCGGGCGGTGCGCGCCGCCGACGAGGTCGAGGGGCGTTCCGCCGGCGAGGCCGCGAGCCGGTCCGCCGACGTGCTCGACCCGCGCTGACCCCGCCGCGCCTTCTCGCCGGCGCCTCCACCGGCGCCGGCGAGAAGGGGTTCCGGCAGGTCGGCCGAGGCGGCCGCGCCGCGTCGTGGCGCCGTCGCCGCCGGGGTACGGTGAGCGCCACGAGCCCCGGTGCCCGCAGGCAGTGACGCCCGCACGGTGACGGGGTCGCACGATGGAGGGGAGTATCCCCCCGCGGCAGCGTCGTCAACACGGGATCCCGCGATTCCCGGTGCTGCCGGTCGCCGGTCCCGAACCGGCGGTGGGAGAGACCTCCGGTGCCGACGCCTGTCCCCGGAGGAACTCAGCGCATGGAACTTCCCGTCTGGTTCGAGGTCGCGACGTTCGTGGGACTCACCGTCCTGCTGCTCGCCGACCTCGCCATCGTCGCCCGCCGCCCGCACGAGCCCTCCATCCGGGAGGCCAGTCTCTGGGTGGCCTTCTACGTCAGCCTGGCGCTGCTCTTCGGCCTGGCCATGCTGGCGTTCACGAACAGCACCTACGCGACGGAGTTCTACGCGGGCTGGCTGACCGAGTACTCGCTCTCGGTGGACAACCTGTTCGTCTTCGTGATCATCATGGCCCGCTTCCAGGTGCCGCGGAAGTACCAGCAGGAAGCGCTGATGATCGGCATCATCATCGCGCTGGTCCTGCGCGGGATCTTCATCCTGCTCGGTGCCGTGGTGATCGAGCGGTTCGTGTGGGTCTTCTACGTCTTCGGCGCGTTCCTCATCTACACCGCGATCAACCTCGTCCGGCACCGCGACGAGGACGAGGACTACGAGGAGAACGCGTTCATCCGGCGGATGCGCAAGGTCCTGCCGATCACCCAGGACTTCCACGGCGCGAAGATCCGGGTGAGCGAGAACGGCAAGAAGATGTGGACGCCGATGATCGTCGTCATCCTGGCGCTCGGGACGACGGACCTGATCTTCGCGCTGGACAGCATCCCGGCGATCTTCGGTCTCACCCGCGAGCCGTTCATCGTCTTCACGGCCAACGTCTTCGCCCTCATGGGCCTGCGCCAGCTGTACTTCCTGCTCGGCGGCCTGCTCAAGCGCCTGGTCTACCTGTCGCTGGGGCTGGCGGTCATCCTGGCCTTCATCGGCGTCAAGCTGATCCTCGAGGCGGTGCACGAGAACCAGCTGCCGTTCGCCGGGGAGCGCGAGCCGATCTCGAGCGTCCCGGAGATCCCGATCTGGCTGTCGCTGTCGGTGATTCTCGGCGTGCTGATCATCGCCACGGTGGCCAGCCTGCTCAAGACCCGCGGCCAGTTCGCCGCCCCCGGCGCCCCCGACGTCGACCCCGGCACGGCGCGGTCCGTGCCCACCGGGGGCCCGGAGGCGGCAGCGGCCGCCGAGAGCCGGATCGCCGACGAGCAGGACGAGGACCGCGCCCGCCGATGACCCCCGGCGGAACATCCACCGGCGCGGACGGGTTGCCCCGCCTTCGTGGGTGAACGGACGGGCGCCGGTCGCGTAGCCGCACTGGTCGGGCTGCTGTTCGGCCTCGCCGGGATGGGCAGCGCGGCCGTCGCCGTCACGCTGCCGGCCATCGCGGAGGACCTCGACCTCACCACCGGGGGCGTGTCCTGGGTCATCAGCCTGTACGCGCTGATGCTCGCGGTGGCGACGGCGGTCTACGGCCGCGCGGCCGACCTCGCGGGCATCCGGCTGCCGCTGCTCGTCGGGGTCGGGCTCATGGCCGGGAGCGCCCTGCTGGGGTGCCTGGCGCCGAGCATCGAGGTGCTGCTGGCGGCCCGGGTGCTGCAGGGCACCGGGGCGGCCGCCGTCCCCGTCCTGGGCATGGCCATCGTCAGCGCCCGCTACGACGGCGCCGTCCGCACCACCGCCCTGGGGCAGGTCGCCGGGACGGCGGCCGCGGTCAGCGCGCTCGGCCCGCTCGCGGGTGGCCTGGTGGCCGACCTCGCCGGCTGGCGGGCGGTCGTCGCGCTGCCCGCGCTCGGCCTGCTCCTCGTGCCCGCGCTGTGGCGGGCGCTGCCCACGCAGGGCACCGGCGCCCGGCTGGACCTCTTGGGCGCGGGGCTCGTGGCCGGCACGGCGGCCGGGCTGGTGCTGCTGGTGCAGTCGCCGGCGTCCGGGGTCGTGGTGGCCACGGCCGGGGCGCTGCTGCTCGCGCTCGGCATCCCCGCGGTGGCGGCGTGGGTGCACCGCCGCCCGGAGGGCTTCCTGCCGCGCCGGGTCGTCCGGGAGCCCGTGGTCGTCCGCAGCGCGCTGGCCGCCTCCGCGGTGCCGGCCGCCTGGTTCGCGCTGCTCATCGCCGTCCCCGCCGTCCTGGCCGCGCGCGGCTGGACGCCGCTGCAGGTGGGGCTGGCGCTGGTGCCCAGCGCGCTGACCGGGTTCCTCGCACCCCGGCTGGCCGGGCCGCTGCTCGCGCGCCTGGGGCCGGCCCGGTCCCTGGTCACCTCCGACGCCACCGCCGCGCTGGCGCTCGTGGTTGCCGCCCTGGGCGCGGCCCGCGGGTCGGCGGCGATCCTGGTGACGGCGGTGGTCCTCGTGACCCTGGCCTTCGGGCTCGGGCAGCCGGCGCTCATGGCCGCCGTGGGCGACGCCGTCCCGCCCGACGTCCGCGGCGTGGCCCTGGGCATCGCCACGCTCGTGTTCCTCGTGGGCGGTGGCGTGGGTTCCGCCGTCGTCGGCGGGATCGGTGAGGCGCTCGGCGTCGACCGCAGCCTGCTGCTGCTCGCGGCGCTGCCGTTGCTGGGCAGCCTGGCGCTCGTGAGCACGATCCGCGCCGCCCGCGTGGCCTCCTGACCGGTCCGGAGCGCCGGACCCGCACCGACTAGCGTCGCAGGCCATGCGCCCCGACGACCTCGCGTGCCTGCGCACCCCGGGCGTGCCCACCGTCTCGCCGGACGGCCGCATGGCGGTGGTGGCCGTCGAGCGGCTCGACCTCGGGGCCGACGAGTACCGCGCCCAGCTGTGGGCGGTGCCCACCGACGCCTCCGCGCCGGCCCGGCCGATCAGCGCCGGGCACCGGGACACCGCTCCGGCGTTCTCGCCCGACGGCCGGTGGCTGGCCTACCTGGGCGCCGAGCCCGGCGGCCGGCCGCAGATCTGGCTCCTGGCCACCGCCGGGGGCGAGCCGCGGAGGCTCACCGACCACCCGCTGGGCGCGGGGGACCCGGTGTGGTCGCCGGACTCGCGGCGGCTGGCCTACGTCGCCCGCGTCCCCGAGCCCGGCCGGTACGGCACGCTCGACGGCGTCGGGCCCGAGGCCGAGGCGCCCCGCCTGATCACCACGCTGCAGTTCCGGGAGGACGGCGTCGGCGTGGTCACCGACCGGCGGCGGCAGGTGTTCGTCCTGGACCTGCCGCCGGCGTTGCGGGACGACGCCGCACCCCTGCCCGAGCCCGTGCAGCTCACGCCCGGGGACAGCGACTGCACCGACGTCGCCTGGTGCCCCGACGGCCAGGCGCTGGCGTTCGTCACGTCCCGCCACCCGCGCGCCGACCGCGACCTGGTGCGCGACGTCCACGAGATCGGCGCCGACGGCACGGGGCTGCGCCGGGTCACCGGCTGCCGCGGGCTGTGCACCGGCCCGGCCTACGCGCCGGACGGGACGCTCGTCGTCACCGCCGTCCCGGACCTGGGGCCGGAGGGCACCGACGTGATGGCGCGCCAGTCCGTGCCCTGCCGCGTGGGGCCCGGCGGGGAGCTCCACCCGCTGCTGGACCCTGAGTCCGACCACCGGGGGGACGAGACGCCCACGACGGTGGTGGCCGACGGCGCCGTCCTCGTCGGGTTCGAGCGGCGCGGCGCGGTGGAGCTGATGCGCGTGCCCCTCGACGGCGGCGAGCCCGAGGTGCTGGTCGACGGGCGGTTCACCGTGCGCGGCGTCGCGGCCGGGGGCGGGGTCGTCGTCGCCACGGTGGCGCACGACCGCTCGGCCGGTGAGCTGGTCGCGCTGTCCGGCGGTGAGCGGCGGCTGCTCACCGGGTTCGGCGCGGAGCTCGGCGGCACCGGCCGGCTGCACCGGATGCGGCAGCGGACGGCCACCGCCCCGGACGGCTATCCCGTGCACGGGTGGGTGACCACCCCGCCCGGCCCCGGGCCGCACCCGGTCGTGCTGCTGATCCACGGCGGCCCCTTCACCCAGTACGGCTGGACGTTGTTCGACGAGACGCAGGTCCTCGTCTCGGCCGGCTACGCGGTGGTCCAGTGCAACCCGCGCGGCTCGTCGGGCTACGGCGCGGCGCACGGGCGGGCCATCCGGCACGGATGGGGTGGCCTGGACGCCGACGACGTCGTCGCGTTCCTCGACACCGTGCTGGCCGATCCGGCGCTCGACGGCGACCGGGTGGGCATCCAGGGCGGGTCGTACGGCGGGTACCTGACCGCGTTGCTGATCGGCCGCACCGACAGGTTCGCCGCCGCGGTCGCCGAGCGGTCGTTCGTCGACCCGGTGAGCTTCGTGGGCTCCTCGGACATCGGCTGGTACTTCCCGGACGAGCACCTGGGCACCGACCCGGCGCGGATCGCCGCGCAGAGCGCGCTGGCCGGCGCCGGCGCGATCACCACACCCAGCCTGGTCATCCACTCCGAGGAGGACTGGCGGTGTCCGGTGGAGCAGGGCACTCGCCTGTACGTCGAGCTCAAGCGCCGGGGCGTCGCCGCCGAGCTGCTGCTCTTCCCGGGCGAGGGGCATGAGCTGTCCCGGTCCGGCCGGCCGAAACACCGGCTGGCCCGGTTCGAGCACATCCTCCGCTGGTGGGCGCGCTGGCTGCCGACCCCGCAGAACCCGGGCCCGCCCGCCGACGAGGTGCGCTGATGCGTCGTTCCAGTCACTGGAATGACGCATCGGCGCACCAGGACGCGGTTCCCGGAGCTGGTGGACGCCCTTCCGAGCCGCCGACGCCGGGTTCCCGCCGCGCCTCGTGCGGGGCTAGGTCGGGCAGCGGGCCGCCCCCGTCCGCGGACCACTAAGGTGAGGCATGGCGCTCATCTACCCGGTCCTCTCGGATGCCCCCGACCCCGACGAGGAGGCGCTGCCCGACTTCGCCGAGCTCGCGGCCGACCTCTCCGACCAGTGGCTCGTCGAGGTGGCGGTGGGGGAGGACGGTGACGAGGGCTGCTTCGGCCCGCTGAGCGCCCGCGCCGCCTGGGACCTCGCGGTGGGCGTCGACCAGCGCCGTCCCGACTGGGAGATTTCGATCCTCCCGCTGTACCAGCCGGGCACACCGGACGAGCTGGCCGCCGCCTTCAACGACGAGGACGACGAGGACGACGACGCGGGCACCGCCCCCGCCTGACGGTCGCCGCCCCGCCGAGTGCTGGGTGGGCGCCGCCCGCCGCGGCGTGTCCGCGCGTGTCGCCGACCGCAACCCCGCAGTCGCGGCCGGGGCGGGGCCGCTCACCAGCCGCGGGCGCGCCACTCCGGGAGGTTCGGGCGTTCGGCACCCAGCGTCGTGTCCGCGCCGTGACCGGGGTAGACCCAGGTGTCGTCCGGGAGCGTGCCGAAGAGCCGCTCCTCGACGTCGTCGATCAGGCTGGCGAACCGGGCGGCGTCCTGCTGGGTGTTGCCGACGCCGCCGGGGAAGAGGCTGTCGCCGGTGAAGACGTGCGTGCCCGCGTCGCCGGGGCCGCGCCAGACCAGCGCGATGCTGCCCGGCGTGTGCCCGCGCAGGTGCACGACCTCCAGCACCTGGTCACCGACCGCGACGGTGTCGCCGTGCTCGACCGGCCGGTCGACCGGGACGGGCAGGTCGGCGGCGTCGGCCGGGTGCGCGACGGTGACGGCGCCGGTCGCGGCCACGACATCGGGCAGCGCGCGGTGGTGGTCCCAGTGCCCGTGCGTGGTGACGACGGTGCGCAGCGGGTCGTCGCCCACCAGCGCCAGCAGCTTCTCGGGCTCGGCCGCGGCGTCGACGAGCAGGGCCTCGCCGGTGGCCGTGGAGGTCAGCAGGTAGGCGTTGTTCGCCATGTCGCTGACCGCCAGCTTGCGGATCGTGAGGCCCGGCAGCTCGCGGACGTCGGGTGCTCCGCCGACCTCGACGTTCCCGGTGTAGGAGCTCATCTCCGGCCTCCGTTCGAAAAGTGTCGGCATGCGCCGTTACGGTCCAGGCATGGACGCTAGCGGAGGTCTCGGCCTCCCCCCGATCGTCATGCGGGCCGGGAACGGGACGACGGGGCGGCCGGTGCCCTGGGCCGGGGAGTTCGACGGGCCGAGCGACCCGTCGCTGGTGGGCCTGTCCGCCGCGGAGATCGCCGCCCGGGTGCGCTCCGGGGAGATCACCGCCGTCGAGGTGGTCCGTGCGCACCTCGACCACATCGAGGCGGTCGACGGCCGGATCGGTGCCTTCCGCGTCGTCCGCCGGGACGCCGCGCTGGCCGAGGCCGCCGCCGTCGACTCCAGCCTCACCCGCTTCGCCCTCCCGCTGGCCGGCGTGCCGGTCGCGATCAAGGACAACGTGGCGGTCGCGGGGGAGACCTGCACCGACGGCTCCCCGGCGCACCGCGGTGAGGTCGAGCGCCGGGACCACCCGGTGGTCACCCGGCTGCGCAAGGCCGGCGCCGTCGTCGTCGGCATCACCCGCGTGCCGGAGCTGTGCCTCTACGCCGCCACCGACGCGCCGGGCGCGGTGAGCCGCAACCCGTGGGACACCGCGCTCTCCCCGGCGGGCAGCTCCGGGGGGAGCGCGGCCGCGGTGGCCTCCGGCGCGGTCCCGATCGCCCACGGCAACGACGGCATGGGCTCGCTGCGCCTGCCGGCCGCCGCGTGCGGGCTGGTCACCCTCAAGCCGGGCCGCGGTGTCGTCCCCGGCGGGATCGGCGCCGACGACTGGTCGGGCATGGCCGTCAACGGTGCGCTGGCCACCACGGTGGCCGACCTGGCCATCGCGCACGCCGTGCTGGCGGGGGAGACGCCGGAACCGCCCGCGGCGCCGGAGCGGCCGCTGCGGATCGCGGTGAGCACCCGGTCGCCGCTGCCCGGCGTGGGTGCCGACGCCGCCACGCGGGCGGCGGTCGCGGCCGTCGTGGCCGAGCTCGAGGCCGCCGGCCACACCGTGGTGCGGCGCAACCCGCCGATCACGCCGGGGGCAGCCGCCGGCGCGCTGGTCCGCTGGTTGGCCGGCGCCGAGGACGACGCCGCCGTCCTGGGCATCGACCGCGCCGAGCTCCAACCGCGCAGCCGCACCCACGCCCGGCTGGGCCGCCTGGCCCGCCGGCTGGGGCTGGTCCGCCCGCGCACGCAGGAGCGGTTCCGCGCCCGGATGGTCGCGTTCTTCGGCTCAGAGGCCTCCGCGCAGGGGCCCGGCCGGAGCTCGCGAGGGTCGGGGGGCGGGGAGGTCCTCGATGTGCTGCTCACCCCGGTGACCACCGGCCCGCCGCTGCCCGCCCGCCTCTGGCACGAGCGCTCGTTCCTGGCCAACATCACCGCCAACGCGCGCTGGGCGCCGTGGACCGCGGCGTGGAACCTGGCTGGCCTCCCCGCGGCCGTGCTGCCGGTCGCGAGCCGCCCCGGCGGGCCTCCGGTGGCCGTCCAGTTCGTCGGCCCCCCGGGTGCCGAGGGACGGCTACTCTGGCTGGCCGGAGAGCTGGAACGCCGGCTCCCGTGGCGCCGTCACGCGCCCGTCTTCGACCCCACCGCGACCGGTCCCACCCGGAGCCCGGCAGCCGCGACCTGACCCGTGTGCCGGGCACCGTGGCCGGGCACACGTCACACCGCGGAGGCGGACGACCACGGCGGGCCGAGGCGTTGCAGACAGCAGTACGGCGGCGTCCCCGGCACGCACCGCACCCACCAGCACCTTTCGCGACATCCACCCAGCGACCGACAGGGATCACATGGACCGGCTCGTCGTCCGCGGCGCCCGTGAGCACAACCTCAAGGACGTCCACCTCGACCTCCCCCGTGACGCGCTCATCGTGTTCACGGGGCTCTCCGGCTCCGGCAAGTCCAGCCTCGCCTTCGACACGATCTTCGCCGAGGGCCAGCGCCGGTACGTGGAGTCGCTGTCGGCCTACGCCCGGCAGTTCCTGGGGCAGATGGACAAGCCGGACGTCGACTTCATCGAGGGCCTGTCGCCGGCGGTGTCGATCGATCAGAAGTCGACCAACCGCAACCCGCGGTCGACCGTCGGCACCATCACCGAGGTCTACGACTACCTCCGCCTGCTCTACGCGCGCGCCGGCCAGCCGCACTGCCCGAACTGCGGCAAGCCGATCTCCCGCCAGACGCCGCAGCAGATCGTCGACCAGGTGCTGGCCATGGAGGAGGGCACCCGCTTCCAGGTGCTGGCCCCGGTCGTCCGGGCGCGCAAGGGCGAGTACGTCGACCTGTTCAGCTCGCTGCAGACCCAGGGCTTCTCGCGCGTCCGCGTGGACGGCGTCGTGCACTCGCTCACCGAGCCGCCGAAGCTCAAGAAGCAGGAGAAGCACTCCATCGAGGTGATCATCGACCGCCTCACCGTCAAGGAGAGCGCCAAGCGCCGGCTGACCGACTCGGTGGAGACCGCGCTGGGGCTGGCCGGCGGGCTGGTCGTGCTCGAGTTCGTCGACCTCCCGGACGACGACCCGCAGCGGGAGCGCACCTTCTCCGAGCACCTCGCCTGCGTCGACGACGGGCTGTCCTTCGAGGCGCTCGAGCCGCGGTCGTTCTCCTTCAACTCGCCCTTCGGTGCGTGCACCGAGTGCACCGGTATCGGCACCCGCAAGGAGGTCGACCCGGAGCTGGTCGTCCCCGACCCGGAGAAGAGCCTGGCCCAGGGCGCGATCGCCCCGTGGTCCAGCTCGATGAGCAACGAGTACTTCACCCGGCTGCTCACCGGCCTGAGCCAGCAGATCGGCTTCTCCATGAACGACCCGTGGGAGCGGCTGCCGGCCAAGGTGCAGAAGGCGATCCTGCACGGCTCGCCCGACCAGGTGCACGTCCGCTACAAGAACCGGTACGGCCGCGAGCGCAGCTACTACGCCGCCTTCGAGGGCGTGCTGCCGTTCCTGGAGCGCCGGCACGACGACACCGACAGCGACTACATGCGGGACAAGTACGAGGGCTACATGCGCGACGTCCCGTGCCCCGTGTGCCACGGCACCCGCCTCAAGCCCGAGATCCTGGCCGTGAAGCTCAACGGCCGGTCGATCGCCGAGGTCACCAACCTCTCCATCGGGGAGGCCTCCCAGTGGCTCGGCGCCCTGGAGCTGGGGGAGCGGGAGAAGGCGATCGCGGACCGCGTGCTCCGCGAGATCCAGGCCCGGCTGTCCTTCCTCGTCGACGTCGGTCTGGACTACCTGTCGCTGGACCGGCCGGCCGCGACGCTCGCCGGCGGGGAGGCACAGCGGATCCGGCTGGCCACCCAGATCGGGTCCGGCCTGGTCGGCGTCCTGTACGTGCTCGACGAGCCCTCCATCGGCCTGCACCAGCGGGACAACACCCGGCTGATCGAGACGCTGGTCCGGCTGCGCGACATGGGCAACACCCTGATCGTCGTCGAGCACGACGAGGACACGATCAAGGAGGCCGACTGGGTCGTCGACATCGGTCCGGGCGCCGGCGAGCACGGCGGCGAGGTGGTCGTCAGCGGCACCGTCGAGGAGCTGCTGGCCAGCGAGCGCTCGCTCACCGGCCAGTACCTGTCCGGGCGCAAGGCGATCGAGATCCCGGAGAAGCGCCGGGAGCTGACGCCGGGCCGCGAGCTGGTTGTCAAGGGTGCCCGCGAGAACAACCTGCGCGGCATCGACGTGACGTTCCCGCTCGGTGTGCTGACCGCCGTCACCGGCGTCTCGGGCTCGGGCAAGTCCACGCTGGTCAACGACATCCTGTACACGACGCTGGCCAACCAGCTCAACCGTGCCCGGATGGTGGCCGGCCGGCACCGCACCATCACCGGCCTGGACCAGCTGGACAAGGTCGTGCACGTCGACCAGTCGCCGATCGGCCGCACCCCGCGGTCCAACCCGGCCACCTACACCGGCGTGTGGGACCAGGTCCGCAAGCTGTTCGCCCAGACCACCGAGGCGAAGATGCGCGGCTACC
The DNA here is from genome assembly GCF_003319105.1 of Blastococcus sp. TF02-09. Classification (GTDB taxonomy): domain Bacteria; phylum Actinomycetota; class Actinomycetes; order Mycobacteriales; family Geodermatophilaceae; genus Blastococcus. The sequence continues at coordinate 95,487 of NZ_QOHH01000012.1, forward strand.
TGCCCGGGCGGTTCTCCTTCAACGTCAAGGGCGGCCGCTGCGAGGCCTGCTCCGGCGACGGCACGCTGAAGATCGAGATGAACTTCCTGCCGGACGTCTACGTGCCCTGCGAGGTGTGCAAGGGGGCCCGGTTCAACCGGGAGACCCTCGAGGTGCACTACAAGGGCAAGACGGTCGCCGAGGTCCTCGACATGCCGATCGAGGAGGCGGCCGAGTTCTTCGCCGCCATCCCCGGGATCGCGCGCTACCTGCGCACGCTCACCGAGGTCGGCCTGGGCTACGTCCGCCTGGGTCAGCCGGCGACGACGCTGTCCGGCGGTGAGGCGCAGCGGGTGAAGCTGGCCAGCGAGCTGCAGAAGCGGTCCAACGGCCGCAGCATCTACGTGCTCGACGAGCCGACCACCGGTCTGCACTTCGAGGACATCCGCAAGCTGCTCCTGGTCCTGCAGGGCCTGGTCGACAAGGGCAACTCGGTCATCGTCATCGAGCACAACCTCGACGTCATCAAGAGCGCCGACTGGCTGATCGACATGGGCCCCGAGGGCGGGTTCCGCGGCGGCACGGTCGTCGCCGAGGGGCCGCCGGAGTTCGTGGCCACGGTCCCGGAGAGCCACACCGGCCGGTACCTCGCGAAGATCCTCGACGAGGACGCCGTCGCCGCGGCCGCGGCGCCGAAGAAGAGGGCGCGCAAGAAGGCCAGCTGAGGTCCGGCGCGGCGGCCCGCATCCCCTACCGGGGTGCGGGCCGCCGGCCGTTCACGACCGGTCGAGGCCCGCCGTCCGCCCAGGTCAGGGCATGGAGCGCGGCCGCGGCGGGGGCCGGTGGTCGACGACCTCCACGAGCGCCGCTCCGGACGGGACCGGCACCCGGCCGGCGGCCACCTCGCTCGTCACCGTGGCGAGCACCCGTTCCGCCGCCTCCTCGCCGGACACCTGCCACCGGGCCCAGCGCCGGAACCGCCCGCGGGCGACCAGCTCCACCTCCCACGTGCCCGATCTCGGCGTGAACAACCAGGTCAGCCCGTCGCGCACGAGCCCGGGGCCGGCCTCGGTGGCCACCCAGAGGGTGGTGCCGGGCCGGTGCCACTGGCGCCGGAACTCCGCCAGCTCGGCGTCGACCGGGTCGCTGATGGGTGCGGCCGCCTCCCACACGTCGGTGCTCGCCGACGCCACCAGCGGAGCGGGGTACCGCCCCAGCGCCGCCTCCAGCCGCCGGAGCATGCGGTCGGCGTCCGGGCCGGGATGCGGCGGCGCCGTCCCGGCCCCGCGCAGGGCGCGCGCCCGCACCTTCCACCCGGCACCCCACTGGTCGGTCACCGTCCGTCGCACTCCGCGCCTCCGCGTTCGTCGTCGAGAGGGCGAGCATGCCTGCGCGCGACGCCGTGGGATCGGCTCGTCCACAGGCCGCGAGGACGCCGTCGTCGCAGACTCGGCTCTCGACCTCGCGCAGGACACGACCCCCCAAGGAGCCTCCTGTGGACCTCACCGGCCACGTCGTCATCGTCACCGGATCGAGCAGCGGCATCGGCGAGGCCGTCGCCCGCAGGCTGGCGGCCACCGGCGCCCGCATCGTCGTCAACTCCGCCTCCTCCGTCGCCGCCGGGGAGCGGCTCGCCGAGGAACTGGGAGAGGCCTGCTACGTGCAGGGCGACATCTCGGCGCCCGGCACGGCCCACGCGCTGGTCGAGGCGGCCCGGGAACGCTGGGGCCGGCTCGACGGGCTGGTCAACAACGCCGCGGTCACCGCCGACGTCCCGCTCGCCGACATCGACGCCGTGACCGTCGACCACTGGAACCGCGTGCTCGGCGTCAACGTCGTCGGGACCTTCCTCGTGTCGCAGGCCGCGCTCCCGCTGCTGCGGGAGGCCGAGGACGGCTGGATCCTGAACATCACGTCGATCGCCGGCATCCGCCAGACGGGGAGCTCGCTGCCCTACGCCGTGTCGAAGGCGGCCGTCGACCACCTGACGACGCTGCTGGCCAAGCACGCCGGCGGCGGGGTGCGCGTCAACGCGGTCGCTCCGGGCCTGGTGGCGACGCCGTGGACCGAGACGTGGGACCAGGTCAAGGAGGGCGTGACCGCGATGGCCCCGCTGCACCGAGTTGCCACGCCCGAGGACATCGCCGACGCCTGCGTGGGGATCATCGGCGCCCGCTACGCCACCGGCCAGACCCTGCTCGTCGACGGCGGGCTCGGGCTCGTGCTTTGACCCGCCGGGTGGCTCGACGTCGAGGGCCCGATCCTCGCCGTCAGGGCGCCACCCCGGTGACCGCGACCGGCCGCCTTGTGATCGAGGTCACGCAGGGCTACCCTGACTGTGAGAGACGTCACTGGAGGCCGTCCGCACGGCCGACGAGGAGGCCGCGATGAGCGCACTCACGCCCGACTGCGACCCCGACATGAGCCACTGCGGTCAGCCCTGGCAGGGGAAGAGCGGACCGGGAGCCAGCATCCTGTCCGTCGCCGTGCTGTTGACCCTCCTGGGGGTCTCCCTCGCCGTGGTGGCCACGCGCGCGGTGTCCGACGCCTTCGACTTCGTCGCCGTCCCGGTCGCGTTCTTCGCCGCGGTCTCGCTGGTGCGGCGGGTCGCCCGCTCCGCCGCGCCCGGTCTCAAGGCCCTCGCCGCGCGCGTCCCCACGACGGTCGCGGTGCGGCGCTCGCAGCCCGTCGGCTGACGGCGCTGCGCGACGCGACCGGAGCCGTTCCCCGCGGCTCCCGTCCTCGTGCGCCCGCATCCGCTGTGACGGTTGTGACGCTCGTGCCCCGACCCGGGCGGCGTGTCACCCCATCGACCTAATCTGGACGCATGGCCGACCCCTCGACGTACCGCCCGGCGGTCGGCTCGATCCCCGAGAGCCCCGGGGTCTACAAGTTCCGCGACTCGGGCGGCCGCGTCATCTACGTGGGCAAGGCCAAGAGCCTGCGCCAGCGGCTCAACAGCTACTTCGCGGACGTCGCTGGCCTGCACCCCCGCACCCGGCAGATGGTCACGACCGCGTCGGCGGTCGAGTGGACCGTCGTCGGCACCGAGGTCGAGGCGCTCCAGCTCGAGTACAACTGGATCAAGGAGTTCGACCCCCGGTTCAACGTCCGCTACCGCGACGACAAGAGCTACCCGTCGCTGGCCGTGACGCTGAACGAGGAGTACCCCCGCCTGCAGGTCATGCGCGGCCCGAAGAAGAAGGGCGTCCGCTACTTCGGGCCCTACGCCCACGCCTGGGCCATCCGCGAGACGCTGGACACCCTCACCCGCGTCTTCCCGGCCCGCACCTGCTCCAACGGCGTCTTCAAGCGGGCCGGCCAGATCGGGCGGCCGTGCCTGCTCGGCTACATCGGCAAGTGCTCGGCGCCGTGCGTCGGCCGGGTCAGCGCCGAGGAGCACCGGGAGATCGTCGACGACTTCTGCGACTTCATGGCCGGGCGCACCGAGTCGATGATGAAGCGGCTCGAGCGGGAGATGACCGAGGCCTCGGAGAACCTCGAGTTCGAGAAGGCCGCCCGGCTGCGGGACGACCTCGGTGCCCTCCGCCGGGCGATGGAGAAGCAGGCCGTCGTCCTCGGGGACGGCACCGACGCCGACGTCGTCGCCTTCGCCCAGGACGAGCTGGAGGCCGCGGTGCAGGTCTTCCACGTCCGGGGCGGCCGGGTGCGCGGTCAGCGCGGCTGGATCGTGGACAAGGTCGAGGCGGTCACCACCGGCGAGCTCGTCGAGCAGTTCCTGCTCCAGGTCTACGGCGGGGTCGACGAGCAGACCGGCGTCGGCGAGGCGGGGGAGGCCGTGCCCCGCGAGGTCCTGGTGCCCGAGCTGCCGGCGGACGCCGACGTCTACGCCGAGCTGCTCGAGGAGCTCCGGGGCGGCAAGGTCTCCCTCCGGGTCCCGCAGCGCGGCGACAAGCGCAGTCTGCTCGAGACCGTCGAGCGCAACGCCAAGGAGGCGTTCGCCCGGCACCGCGTGAAGCGCTCCAGCGACCTCACCGCCCGGTCGCTCGCGCTCAGCGAGCTGCAGGAGGCCCTGGAGCTGCCGGACGCCCCGCTGCGCATCGAGTGCATCGACATCAGCCACGTCCAGGGCACCAACGTGGTGGCCAGCATGGTGGTGTTCGAGGACGGCCTGGCCAAGAAGTCCGACTACCGCCGCTTCTCCGTCACGAACGGAACCGACGACACCGCCGCGATGGCCGAGGTCGTGCGCCGCCGCTTCGCCCGGCACGTCAAGGAGGAGCAGGACCGCCGCGACGAGCAGGGCATCGCGGCGGACGAGGGGCGGCCGCGCCGGTTCGCGTACCCGCCGAACCTGCTCGTCGTCGACGGCGGCGCCCCACAGGTCGCGGCCGCCGCACGCTCCCTGGAGGAGCTCGGCGTGGTCGACGTGGCGATCTGCGGGCTGGCCAAGCGCATGGAGGAGGTCTGGCTGCCCGGCGAGAGCGACCCGGTGATCCTGCCGCGCACCTCCGAGGCGCTCTACCTGCTGCAGCGGGTGCGCGACGAGGCCCACCGGTTCGCGATCACCTATCACCGGCAGAAGCGCTCCACCACGATGCTGGTCTCCCTGTTGGACGACGTCCCCGGCCTCGGGGAGACGCGGCGAAAGGCGCTGATGAAGCAGTTCGGATCCCTCAAGCGGCTGCGGGCCGCCACCGTGGACGAGCTCATGGCCGTCCCGGGCATCGGCCGGCGCACCGCGGAGGCCGTGCAGGCGGCGATCGCCGAGCCGGCCGACCCCGCCGGCGCGGCCACCGACGCCGATCCTGCCGAGGAGACGACCACCGCGCCCCAGGGGCCCGCCGTCCGCGGCACCCCGCGGACGGGGGCCGGGCGCACCGCCGAGGTCGGCCGGGTGGCGTCGTGAGCGACCCGTTGACCAGCGCACCGGGCGCTGGGCTGCCCGGCCCCGACCTGGCGGCCGGCGGCGTGCCGGGGCTGGACGGGGCCAGCACCGAGACCCAGCCCCTCGAGGTGGTCGTCGTCACCGGGTTGTCCGGCGCCGGCAAGAACAGCGCCGGCCGGGTGCTCGAGGACCTCGGCTGGTTCGTCGTCGACAACCTGCCTCCGGCGCTGCTGCTGCCCATGGTGGAGCTCGGCGCCCGCGGTGACCTCCGCCGGTTCGCCGCCGTCGTCGACGTGCGCAGCCGGGCGTTCACCAGCGACCTGCGGGAGGCGATCCGGGTCCTGTCCGAGGCCGGGCACCGGCCCCGCGTGATGTACGTGCACGCCCGCGACGAGGTGCTCGTGCGGCGGTACGAGTCCAACCGGCGGGAGCATCCGCTGCAGGGCAACGGCACGCTCGTCGACGGCATCACCGCCGAGCGCAACCTGCTCACCGGGATCGCCGGCGAGGCCGACCTGTGGGTGGACACCAGCGACCTCAACGTCCACCAGCTGCGCGCGACGATCGAGAACGCCTTCGCCCGCGAAGGCCAGACCCCACCGCTCACCGCGACGGTCATGAGCTTCGGGTTCAAGTACGGGGTGCCGCTGGACGCCGACCTCGTCGTCGACGCCCGCTTCCTGCCCAACCCGCACTGGATCCCCGAGCTGCGGCCCTACACCGGGCGCGACCCGGGCGTCCGGGACTACGTCCTCGGCCAGGAGGACGCCGCCGAGTTCCTCGACCGCTACACCGAGGTGCTGCGGCTGCTGGTGCCCGGCTACCGGCGCGAGGGCAAGCGCTACCTGACGCTGGCCGTCGGCTGCACGGGCGGCAAGCACCGCAGCGTGGCCATCGCCGAGGAGTTCGCCCGGCGCCTCACGTCCGACGGCATCGCCGCCGTCGCCCGGCACCGCGACCTGGGCCGCGAGTAGTGGGCACGCATCCGGGGGAGGGCGCCCGCGGGCCCCGCGTGGTCGCGTTCGGCGGCGGCCACGGCCTGGCCGCCGCGCTGGCCGCGTGGCGGCAGCTCACCCCAGACGTCACCGCCGTGGTCACCGTCGCCGACGACGGGGGCTCGTCCGGGCGGATCCGCCGCGAGCTGCCCGTGCTGCCGCCGGGGGACCTGCGGATGGCGCTCACCGCCCTGGCCTCGCCGGGGGAGCGGGAGCAGGGCCTGGCCGCGCTGCTGCAGCACCGGCTCGGCGGCACCGGCGGGCTGGCCGGCCACTCGGTGGGCAACCTCCTGCTGACCGGCCTGGTGGAGCTGCACGGCGGGGACACGGTGCGCGCCCTCGACGCCCTCGCGGAGCTGCTGGGCGTCTCCGGGCGCGTGCTGCCGATGGCCGACGTGCCGCTGGACCTGGTGGCCCGGGTGGAGCCGGTCGACCGGGAGGACCAGGCGCAGGTGCGGACCATCCGCGGCCAGGTCGCCATCGCGACCACACCGGGCCGGGTCCGCTCCATCCGGCTGGCACCCCCCGACCCTCCGGTGAACGCCGCGGTGCTCGAGGCGATCGCCCGGGCCGACATCGTCTCGCTGGGCCCGGGCTCCTGGTACACCTCGGTGCTGCCGCACCTGCTGGTGCCCCAGCTCCGAGCGGCGCTGGCCGAGGCGGCGGCGAAGGTGGTGGTGGTCCTGAACCTCGAGCCGCAGCCCGGGGAGACCGACGGTTTCTCGCCGGAGGAGCATGTGACGGTGCTGCAGGCCCACCTCGGCGGAGTGGCATTGCACAGCGTGATCGCGGATGCTGACTCGGTGGTTGACCGCCGTGGTCTCCTGTCTGCGGTGCGCTCGTGCGGCGCCGAGCTCGTCCTGGCGCCGGTCGCGGACACCGACGGCGCGCCACGGCACGATCCCGGGCGCCTGTCGGCCGCCCTGGCCTCCGTGGTCGGGCGGCGCTGAACGAGTGAAGGGCTCAGGCCGGGTATCCGAACCAGCAGAGCTGGCCGGTACGAGGGGGAAGAGGGGACGCCGCGCATGGCGATGACCCGGACGACGACAGGTAGCCCCGTAGCTACATGGGGGTGGACGACGTGGCGATGACCGCGATGGTCAAGGACGAGCTCTCGAGGGTCGAGTGCACGAAGACCTCCGAGCGCAAGGCGGAGGTGACCGCGCTGCTGCGGTTCTCCGGTGGCCTGCACATCGTCGGTGGCCGGGTGGTCATCGAGGCGGAGCTGGACACCGGCTCGGTCGCCCGGCGGCTGCGGCGGGACATCAGCGAGGTCTACGGCTACACGAGCGGGGTCAGCGTGCTCGCCGGCGGGAACATCCGCCGCGGCGTGCGCTACCTCGTGCGCATCGCCAAGCACGGCGAGGGCCTGGCCCGGCAGACCGGCCTGGTCGACCAGCGCGGCCGCCCCGTGCGCGGCCTGCCGCCCGCCGTCGTGTCGGGCAGCATCAACGACGCCGAGGCGGCCTGGCGTGGCGCGTTCCTCGCCCACGGGTCGCTCACCGAGCCCGGCCGGTCGTCCTCCCTCGAGGTGACCTGTCCCGGCCCCGAGGCGGCGATGGCGCTCGTCGGCGCCGCCCGCCGGCTCGGCATCGCCGCGAAGGCGCGCGAGGTCCGCGGGGCCGACCGGGTCGTGGTCCGCGACGGCGACGCCATCAGCGCGCTGCTGACCCGCATGGGCGCCCACGACGCCGTCATGGCCTGGGAGGAGCGGCGGATGCGCCGCGAGGTCCGGGCCACGGCCAACCGGCTGGCCAACTTCGACGACGCGAACCTGCGCCGCTCGGCCCGCGCCGCCGTGGCCGCCAGCGCCCGCGTGGAGCGGGCCATGGAGATCCTTGCCAACGACGCCCCCGAGCACCTGCTCGTGGCCGGGCGGCTGCGCCTGGAGTTCGGCCAGGCCTCCCTGGAGGAGCTCGGCCAGCGGGCCGACCCGCCGATGACCAAGGACGCCGTCGCCGGGCGCATCCGGCGGCTGCTGGCGATGGCCGACAAGCGCGCCAAGGACCTCGGCATCCCGGACACGGAGTCCGTCGTCACCGACGACATGCTCACGCAGTAGCGCTGCCCGCCGTCGCTCCCCCTTCGGGGGGAGCGACGGCTACAGGGGGGCACCCCTCCACCCGATCTCCTCGGGAGCGGCCGACGACGACGTCCGGCCCACGGCGGAGGAGTCGGCATGACGCCAGAGGGATGGGTGGTCCTGTTCGCGGGAGCCGCCGTCATCGGCGTCGTCACCGCCCTGCTCGTGTGGCGCCGGCGGGAGCGCACCCCGGCGGCAACCGGGCTCGCGGTCACCATGTCCGGCGTCGCGTTGTGGTCGGCCTCCAGCGCGCTGGTCAACTCGTCCGCCTCCGTCGTGGTCCACGACGGCTACCCCGCGGTGCTCATGGCCGCGGTCGGCCTGGCCGTCGCCGGCACCTACGCGCTCGCCCGGGGCGTCGTCGACCCGTCCTGGCGTCCCCGCCCCCGCCTGCTCGGGCTGCTGGCCGTGGAGCCGGTCGTCATGGTGGTGCTGGGGGCCCTGCCGGCCACCCGGGACCTGGTGCTGGACGGTCACGGCGCCGGTGGCATGGGCGTCGACCACCAGGCCACCCTTGGGCCGGCCTTCGGCGTCCACACGCTGTACAGCTACGCCGTCATCGGCGTCTCCTACCTGCGCCTGGCCCGCCGGTGGCGGACCGCCGTCGGCCTGTTCCGGCGGCAGCTCGGTGTGCTGCTGCTCTCCGCGGTGGTCGCGACGGTCGGCAACGTGATCACCATCGTGCAGCAGCTCGACGGGCACGGCGCCGACTTCACGCCGCTGTTCTTCCTGGTCACCGGCCTGGTCGACTGCTGGGCGGTGCTGCGGCTGGGCTTCCTCCGGCTGGTGCCCGTCGCGCGGGAGCAGGTCGTGGACACGGTGCCCGACGCGGTCCTGGTCGTGGACCCGGCCGACGTGCTCATCGACCTGAACCCGGCGGGCCGTCGGCTGGTGGCGCTCCTCCGGCCGGAGCTGGATGCGGGCGACCTGGTCGGCCGGCCCCTGGCCGAGATCGCCGGCGACCGCGCGCGGGCCGGGTTCGCCCGGGCCGAGGAGCTCGACGGGCACCGCCTCGCCGAGGTCGACGACGGCGTGTGGATCGACATCCGGGACACCCCCGTCGAGGACTCCCGGGGTCGCGCCCTCGGGCGGATCCTGGTCGTCCGGGACGTGAGCGAGCAGCAGGCGCGGCAGGCGGCGGTCGAGGAGCTGAACCGGCAGCTGGCGGAGCAGGTGCGGGTGATCGACCGGCTGCGTGCCGAGCTGGCCGAGGAGGCCGTCCGGGACCCGCTCACCGGGTTGCACAACCGCCGTCACCTCGACCAGGTGCTGGCCGGCGGCCTCGACACCGCGGGCGCCGACCACGGGCTGGCGGTGATCACCCTCGACATCGACCACTTCAAGGCGGTCAACGACCGGTTCGGGCACGCGGCCGGGGACACCGTCCTCACCGCGGTGGCCCGGCTGCTGCAGGCATCGGTCCGTGACGGCGACACGGCCGTCCGGCTCGGCGGCGAGGAGTTCCTCGTGCTGCTGCCGGGCGCGGACCGGGAGCAGGCGGTGCTGCGGGCGGAGGAGATGCGACGCGGTGTCGCGGCCGTCGTGCACGCCTTCGGCGGCGAGCGCATCCGGGTGACGGTCAGCGCCGGGGTCGCCGTCCGGTCCGGTGCCGGGCCGACGGCCGGCACGCTGCTCGAGGCCGCCGACCGGGCCCTCTACGTCGCCAAGGCGACCGGCCGCGACCGGGTCGTGGCCGCCGACGACGCGCTGCCGGGTCCGGCGGACGCCCCGGTGCCGGAGCCCGCACCCGCGGTGTGACGCCCGGGCGGGTGACCGGCAGCCGGGCACGGCCGCGCCCGCTAGGGTCTGCGGCAGGAAGGCCGCGCGCTGCGCGCGGTCCGGTTGGCGCGACAGCAACTCGACGTGGAGGTCTGCAGTGACGGTCCGGGTAGGCATCAACGGATTCGGCCGGATCGGCCGGAACTTCTGGCGCGCGGCCGCCGCCAGTGGTCAGGACATCGAGATCGTGGCGGTCAACGACCTCACCAGCAACGAGGCCCTGGCCCACCTGCTCAAGTACGACAGCATCCTGGGCCGGCTGCCGCAGGAGGTCGTCGCCGACGGCGACGGCATCACCATCGGCGGCACCAAGATGAAGGTGCTCTCCGAGCGCGATCCGGCGAACCTGCCGTGGGCCGACCTGGGTGTCGACGTCGTCGTCGAGTCCACCGGCTTCTTCACCAAGGCCGCCGACGCCCGCAAGCACGTCGACGCCGGCGGGGCCAAGAAGGTCATCATCTCCGCGCCCGCCACCGACGACGACATCACGATCGTCATGGGCGTCAACGACGAGCTCTACGACGGCTCGCAGACCGTCATCAGCAACGCGTCCTGCACGACCAACTGCCTGGCGCCCCTGGCGAAGGTGCTCAACGACGCGTTCGGCATCGAGCGCGGCCTGATGACCACCATCCACGCCTACACCGCCGACCAGAACCTGCAGGACGGGCCGCACAAGGACCTGCGCCGCGCCCGCGCCGCGGCGCTGAACATGGTGCCGACCTCCACCGGTGCGGCCAAGGCCATCGGCCTGGTGCTGCCCGAGCTCAAGGGCAAGCTCGACGGCTACGCCATCCGCGTCCCCGTCCCGACCGGCTCGGCCACCGACCTCACCGTGCAGCTCAGCCGGGAGGCCACCGCCGAGGAGATCGACGCCGCCTACCGCGAGGCCGCGGCCGGCCCGCTGGGCAAGTACCTGACCTACACGTCCGACGAGATCGTCTCCTCCGACATCGTCACCGACCCGTCGTCGTGCATCTACGACGCCAAGCTCACCAAGGTGTTCGGCCCGATGGCCAAGGTGCTGGGCTGGTACGACAACGAGTGGGGCTACTCCAACCGCCTCGTCGACCTCGTCTCGCTGGTCGGCAACAAGCTCTGATGCGCTCCGTCGACGACCTCATCAGCGAGGGCGTCTCGGGTCGGCGCGTGTTCCTGCGCGCCGACCTGAACGTCCCGCTGGACAAGCTCTCGGGCACGATCACCGACGACGGCCGGATCCGCGCCAGCCTGCCCACGTTGCAGGCCCTGCGGGACGCCGGAGCGCGCGTGGTCGTCGCCGCGCACCTCGGCCGCCCCAAGGGCGCGCCGGACCCGCAGTTCTCCCTCGCGCCGGTCGCGGCGCGGCTGAGCGAGCTGCTGATGACGCCGGTGCCGCTGGCCGCGGACGTCGCCGGGGACGACGCCCGCGCCAAGGCGGACGCCCTCGGCGACGGCGACGTCCTCCTGCTGGAGAACGTGCGTTTCGAGGCAGCCGAGACGAGCAAGGACGACGCCGAGCGGGGCGAGCTGGCCGACCGGTTCGCCGCGCTCGCCGACGTCTACGTCGACGACGCGTTCGGCGCGGTGCACCGCAAGCACGCCTCGGTGTTCGACGTGGCGCAGCGGCTCCCGCACGTGGCCGGCCGGCTGGTCGCCCGCGAGCTCGAGGTGCTCACCCGGCTGACGTCGGACCCGGAGCGGCCCTACGTGGTCGTGCTCGGCGGCTCCAAGGTCAGCGACAAGCTGGCGGTCATCGAGGCGCTGCTGCCGAAGGTCGACCGCCTGCTCGTCGGCGGGGGGATGTGCTTCACCTTCCTCGCCGCCCAGGGCCACGGCGTGGGCAGCTCGCTGCTCGAGGCCGACCAGGTCGACACCTGCCGGCGGCTGCTCGCGGCTGCCGGTGACCGCATCGTCCTGCCGGTCGACGTGGTGGCGGCGACGGCGTTCAGCGCCGACGCCGAGGTCAGCGTGGTGCCCGTGACCGAGATCCCCGACGACCTGATGGGCCTGGACGTCGGCCCGCGCACGGTGGAGATCTTCGGCACCGAGCTGGGCGCCGCCCGCACGGTGTTCTGGAACGGGCCGATGGGCGTGTTCGAGCTGGCTCCCTTCCAGGCCGGCACCCGGGGCGTGGCGCAGGCCGTCGCCGCCGTGGACGGCCTGTCGGTGGTCGGTGGGGGCGACTCCGCCGCCGCCGTCCGCCAGCTGGGCCTGGACGAGGACGCCTACGGACACATCAGCACCGGCGGCGGGGCGTCGCTGGAGTACCTCGAGGGCCGGGAGCTCCCGGGTCTCGCGGTGCTGACCGACTGAGCAGGGGACGACGCATGGCAGCCACCCAGCAGTCCGGTCGCCGGCCGCTCATCGCCGGCAACTGGAAGATGCACCTGACCCACCTCGAGGCCATCGGGCTGGTGCAGAAGATCGTCTTCTCGCTCAAGCCGGCTGAGCTCGACGCGGCCGAGGTCGTCGTCGTGCCGCCGTTCACGGCGCTGCGCAGCGTGCAGACGCTGGTCGCCGGCGACAAGCTGGCCGTCGGGTACGGCGCCCAGGACGTCTCCGCGCAGGACTCCGGCGCCTACACCGGCGAGGTCAGCGGCGCGATGCTCAGCGCTCTGGCCTGCACGTACGCGGTCGTCGGCCACTCCGAGCGGCGCGCCTACCACGCGGAGACCGACGAGGTCGTGGCCGCGAAGGTGCGCGCGAGCCTGCGCCACGGGCTGGTGCCGATCCTCTGCGTGGGGGAGGGGCTGGAGGTGCGCAAGGCGGGCGAGCACGTGGCGCACTGCACCGCCCAGCTGGACGCCGCACTCGAGGGGCTCAGCGCCGAGCAGGTGGCCGGCGAGCCCGGTGCCGGCGGCGGGATCGTCGTCGCCTACGAGCCGGTGTGGGCCATCGGCACCGGCGAGGTGGCCACCCCCGAGGACGCGCAGGAGGTCTGCGGCGCACTCCGGGCGCGGCTCGCCGAGCGGTTCGGACCCGAGACGGGCTCGAGCGTCCGTATCCTCTACGGCGGGTCGGTGAAGGCCGCGAACACGGCCGGGATCCTGGCCGGGCCTGATGTCGACGGTGCGCTCGTCGGTGGCGCCAGCCTGGACGCCGACGAGTTCGCGCAGATCTGTCGGACCGCCGCCGAGGCCAGCTAGTTCCTGCTGACCGCCGCCGGCCGCATCACCGGGGGCTGAACAGCACGTCGTGAACGAGACGCTCGAACGGCTCGGCCGGCGACTGCCGGCGTGGGCGCAGGGGCGCCAGGGGCGGCGGATCCTCGCCGCCGTGGCGCTGGCCGTCGTCGTCCTGGTCCTCGCGGTCAGCTGTCTCGGCGGCGCCGGTGGCCGCGCCGACGTGCCGGTCGTCGAGGGGGAGCCCGACGCGGGCATCGAGGGCGTCCGAGCGCCCTCCGACGCGACTGGCGGCACCCTGCGCGTCGTCGCGCCGGAGATCGACAGCCTGGACCCCCAGCGCTCCTACCTGCCCGGCGTCTGGAACCTGATGCGGCTGTACACCCGCACCCTGGTCACCTACTCGTCCGAGCCGGGCCGCACCGACGAGCTCGTCCCGGACCTGGCCACCGACCTGGGGACGCCGTCGGAGGACGGGCTGAGCTGGACGTTCACCCTGCGCGAGGGCGTGCGCTTCGAGAACGGCCGGCCGATCACGTCCCAGGACGTCAAGTACGGCATCTCCCGGTCCTTCGACGCGCAGGTCGTCGTCGGCGGGCCGACCTACGTCGTCGACCTGTTCGACGACCCGGTCAACCGCTACCCGGGGCCGTACTCGACCGAGGAGGACGACCCCGAGCTCACCTCCGTGGAGACCCCGGACGACCGCACCATCGTCTTCCGGCTGCGCGCGCCCGAGCCCGACCTGCCCTACGTGCTGGCGCTGCCCTCGAGCAGCCCGGTGCCCGCGGAGGCCGACACCGGCGGCGACTACGCCATCGACCCGGTCTCCTCGGGGCCGTACGCGATCACCTCCGTCGACGCCGCGATGGGCATCCAGCTGGACCGCAACCCCGAGTGGGACCCGGCCACCGACGACGTGCGGACGGCCCTGCCCGACCGCGTCGTGGTGCGCACCGGCCTGTCCGGCGTGGAGCGGGACCAGGCGCTGCTCGCCGGGTCGGCCGACGTCGACATCTCCGGGTCCGGGGCGCAGGCACCCACCAGCGCGCGGCTGGAGGGGGAGGGCAGCGAGGAGCTGCGCAACCGGGTGGACGACGTCTCCACCGGCGCGCTCCGGCTGCTGGCGCTGCCCACCGACGTGCCGCCGCTCGACGACGCCGCGTGCCGGGCCGCCGTCGCGGCGGCCATCGACCGGCACCCGGTGCAGGACGCGCTCGGCGGCGCGGGCGACGCCCTGCGCACCGCCCGGTTGTGGACCCGGCCGCTGGGCGGGGGGCCCGAGGACACCGACCCCGGTCGCGACCTGGACGCCGCCCGCGAGCACCTGGAGGAGTGCGGGCAGCCCGACGGGTTCGCCACCGTGCTCGCGGTGCCCGAGGGCGGGGCCGGGGTGGAGGTCGCCGCGGTGGTGGCCGAGCAGCTGGCGGAGATCGGCATCGAGGTGGAGGTGCGCCCGCTGGAGGCGGCCAGCTTCTACGCCACCGAGGTCGGCAACCCCGACAGCGTCGCCGCCAACGGGTACGGGCTCGTGCTCGCCACCACGACCCCCGACTTCCCGACCCCTGCGTCGCTGCTGGCCCCGCTCGCAGACGGCCGCGGCATCCGCGCGGTGGGCAACACCAACTACGCGCGGCTCGACGACGGGGAGATCAACGGCCTCATCGACGCCGCCCGGGCCGCCGGCACCGGCGACGAGGCGCGCGAGGCGTGGGCCGCGGTGGCCTCCGCCGTGCAGGGGACGGCGGCGTACGTGCCCCTGGCCGAGACCCGGGTGCAGCTGATCGCCGGGCAGCGGCTGCGCAACGGCGTGGTGATGCGGCCCTACAGCGGCTACGACCTCGCCACGGCCGGGATCGGCTGACCGGTCGGATAGGCTCGTGCACGAGATCCGGCGCCCGGCGCTGGGCGTGAGGCTGGAGAGGTCATGATCGAGGTTGTCCTGAACGTGCTGCTGGTGCTCACCAGCACGCTGCTCGTGGTGCTGATCCTGCTGCACCGCGGCAAGGGTGGCGGCCTCTCCTCGATGTTCGGTGGCGCCGCCTCGGCATCGCTGTCCGGCTCCTCGGTGGTCGAGAAGAACCTCAACCGGCTCACCATCTTCACGGCGCTGATCTGGACCGTCTGCATCGTCGGCCTGGGCATCCTCGTCAAGGTCGGCTGAACAAGGACCCGAGAAGGACCTCGCCGCCCCCCGCCGCTCGCACGCTCGCGACGGGACCCTGCGCCGAGGCCGTCGACACCGCTCGCGAGCTCGCGGCGGGTCCCTGCAGGAGGGCCGTTCCAGTACGTCACGAAGTGGCGCACGAATCGTGACCGCACGAGGTCCTTCGAGGCTCTAGACTTCGCGCGCTGTGGTGATCTGCCACACGTCTGACGCGCGGATATCAGGGAGTGCTCGTGGCTGGTGGCAACGCGATCCGGGGCAGCAGGGTCGGCGCAGGTCCGGTGGGCGAGGCGGAGCGCGGCGACACCGCCCCGCGGCTCCGGCTGCCGTACTGGTGCACCAACGGGCACGAGACGCGGATCGCCTTCGCCAGCGACGCCGACGTCCCCGAGCTGTGGGACTGCCCCCGCTGCGGGCTGCCCGCCGGTCAGGACCGGACCAACCCCCCGCCGGCGCCGCGCACCGAGCCGTACAAGACGCACCTGGCCTACGTGCGGGAGCGCCGCACCGACGCCGACGGTGACGCCCTCCTCGAGGAGGCGCTCACCCGCCTGCGGGCCCGCCGCGGGATGTAGGAAGGACCCCCGCTAGGTCCCGGCACCCGGGCCGGGCAGGTCGGCGGCCGCGGCGGCGTCGAGCAGCCAGCGCGTCGCCCGGGTGCCGTGCACGCCGGCGGCCGGCAGCTCCCGCGGGTCGGCCCCGGACACCGCCCGGGCGACCGCCTCGGCTTTGCCCTCGCCGGAGACGACCAGCCACACCTCGTCGGCCGCGGCGATGGCGCCGAACCCGAGGCTGATCCGCGTCGGCGGCGGCTTCGGGCAGTCGCGGACGGCGAACACCGGGCGCTCGTCGTCGATGGCGGGGGAGTCCGGGAAGATCGAGGCCACGTGGCCCTCGGGACCCATGCCGAGCAGCAGGACGTCGAAGCGCGGCACGGTGCCGCCGTCGCCCGCCGCGGCCGCCAGCTCGTCGGCGTACCGGGCCGCGGCGTCCTCGGGGGTGGCGAACCCGCTGTCGGACGCCGGCATGGCGTGCACCCGCGCCGGGTCCACCCCGACGGCGTCCAGCAGCGCCCGCCGTGCCGCCTTCTCGTTGCGGTCGTCGTCGTCGGCGGGGACGAAGCGCTCGTCGCCCCACCAGACGTCCACCGCTGACCAGTCCACCGTCTCGCGCACCGGCTCGGCAGCCAGACCGGCGACCCGCTCCAGCACCGCGATGCCGATGGTGCCCCCGGTGAGGACGACCGACGCCGTCCCCCGGAGCGTCTGCGCCGCGGCCAGCCGGGCGACCAGCGCCTCGGCCACGGCGCGCGCCAGCTGGTCGGCGTCGGGCTCGATGACGATGTCGGGTACGGGCACGCCGGAGTCGGCCAGCTCGCCGGCCACGCGGTCACCGGGGGAGAGGCTCACGACCTCAGCGAACCCTCGGCGGGGCCTCGTCGGACGAGCTGCCGTCCTCACCGCTGGGGGCTCCCTCGTCGCCGGGGTCGCGGGGCACGGTGGGTGCCCGGTCGCCGTCGTCCGCCGGGTCGACCCACACGTGCTCGCGCTCCGCGGGGCGCTCGGTGAGCCCAGCGAGCCCGGTCGCCGCCTCGAGCGCGTCGCTGTAGGGCTCGTCCGGGTCCAGTCGGCGCAGCTCCTCGCTGAGCAGGTCACCGAGGGACCGGTCGGGCAGCGCCACCGTCCCGTCGGGCCGGTTGGGCTGGGAGATGACCGCACCGCCCCGGCGGTCGGCGGCGATCCGCAGCTCCTCGCCCTCGTCGAGGTGGAGGAACACGGCGTCGACCCCGCTCGGCCCGGCGTGGCGGGCACTGGCCACGACCTCGACGGGGCAGCCGGTCCGGGAGGAGATCCACCCGGCCAGCAGCTGCGCGGTGGCGTTGTGCGGATCGCCCTCGATCCGGCCGCCGGAGATCCGCACGGCGTCACCGCGGCGGCCGGCGACGGAGTCGACGGTGGAGGCCAGGGTCGCTCGCCAGGCGGTGCTGCGCGTCCAGGTCAGGTCGGTGTCGCCGGGGACGTAGTCCTCGGCGCGGATGCGCAGCGCGGCCTGCGGGTCGTCGGTCAGCGAGCTGTCGGTGATCCGGCGGTTGGCGAAGACGGCCAACGCGTCGGTGGCCAGCCGGGCAGGGGCCGCGTCGTGCCACCAGGCGACGACGGGCGCGTCGGCGGCGAGCAGGGGGAGGACGACGGACTCCGCGTGCAGGGCCAGCCGGCCGTACATGCGCAGCACGACCGCCTCGCCCGGGCCGAGCCGGCCGCCGATCTGCACCTCGGCGTCCAGCCGGGGGACCGGTGCCTCGATCTGGCGGCGGACGACGATGACCACACGGCACGGGTGCATCTCCGCGGCGTGGGTGGCCGCCTCCTCGGCCTCGATGACCCGCGACTCGTCGGCGATCACCACGAGGGTCAGCGCGACGCCGGACAGGACCGCGCCGCCGGTCCGCCGCTGCGCGGCCAGCTCCTTGACGACGGCCGAGCCGGTGGTGTCCCAGAGGGTCGTCATGGCGTCTCCTCGGATCGGGCGGGGCGGGCGTGGTCGCGGCTCATGGCCGGCGCCACTGGCGGTCCTCGGCGGCGAGCATCTCGTCGGCGGCGCGGGGGCCCCACTCGCCGGCGCGGTAGGGGAAGGGCTCGGTGCCGGCCCAGAACTCCTCGAGCGGGTCGATGACCGCCCACGACGCCTCCACCTCGGCGTTGCGCGGGAACAGCGTGGCGTCGCCGAGCAGGACGTCGAGCAGCAGCCGCTCGTAGGCCTCGGGGGAGGACTCGGTGAACTGCTCGCCGTAGAGGAAGTCCATCGACACGTCGCGGACCTCCATCACGCTGCCGGGCACCTTGGAGCCGAACTTCAGCGTGACGCCCTCGTCGGGCTGCACCCGGACCACCAGCTGGTTGGTGCCCAGCTCCTCGGTGTCGGTGTCGGCGAAGGGCAGGTGCGGGGCGCGCTTGAAGACCAGGGCGATCTCGGTGACCCGGCGGGGGAGCCGCTTGCCGGTGCGCAGGTAGAACGGCACGCCGGCCCACCGACGGGTCTCGACGCCCAGCCGCACCGCGGCGTAGGTCTCGGTGATGGAGTGCGGGTCGACGCCCTCCTCCTGCCGGTAGCCGATGGCCCGCTGCCCGGCCAGCCAGCCCTGCTCGTACTGCCCGCGGACGGCGAAGGTCTGCAGGTCGTCGGGCAGCGAGATGGCCCGCAGCACCTTGAGCTTCTCGATGCGGATCTGCTCGGCCGAGAACTCGACCGGCTCCTCCATGGCGGTGAGCGCCAGCAGCTGCAGCAGGTGGTTCTGCAGCACGTCCCGGGCGGCGCCGGTCTCCTCGTAGAAGCCGGCCCGCCCGCCGATGCCGACGTCCTCGGCCATGGTGATCTGCACCGAGTCGACGTGGTGGCCGTTCCAGATCGGCTCGAACAGGGTGTTGGCGAACCGCAGCGCCATCAGGTTCTGGACGGTCTCCTTGCCCAGGTAGTGGTCGATGCGGAAGACGTCGTCGGCGCCGAACACCGAGTCCACCAGCGCGTTGAGCTCGCGGCTGGAGGCCAGGTCGTGGCCGAAGGGCTTCTCGACGACGACCCGCCGCCAGCGGTCGGGGGTGCTCTCGGCCATCCCGGTGCGCTGCATCTGCTTGAGCACGGTCGGGAACATCGTCGGGGGGATGGACAGGTAGAACGCCGCGTTGCCGCCGATGCCGTGGCTGCCCTCGAGCTCGGTCAGCGCGCCGGCCAGCTCGTCGAAGGCGGCGTCGTCGTCGAAGGAGCCCTGCACGAACCGCACGCTGGCGGCCAGCCGCTCCCAGACCTCCTCGCGCCACGGCGTCCGGGCGCTCTTGCGCGCGGCGTCGCGGGCGAGCTCGGCGAACTCGGTGTCGCCCCAGTCGCGGCGGGCGAAGCCGAGCAACGCGAAGTTCGTGGGCAGCAGCCCCCGGTTGGCGAGGTCGTAGACCGCGGGGAGCAGCTTCTTGCGGGCAAGGTCGCCGGTGATGCCGAAGACCACGAGGGCGCAGGGTTCGGGCACCCGGGGGAGCCTGCGGTCCCGGGGATCGCGCAGCGGATTGGTGATCACTGTTCACCTCCGAGCGGTGAGAGAGCCATGGTCGTCCTCGAGGTCGGCGGGAGGGGCGCTGCGCGTCGTGCGGTCCCGCTGGGTGGTCCGGTCAGGCGAGTGCGGCGAGGAGCTGGCCGATGCCTGCGGCCCGGTCGGTCAGGTGGAGGTGGAGGAGCGGCCGGTCGCGGTCGGCCAGCGCCTTGCGGTCACCCGCGGCCTGGGCCGCCTGCAGGCTGCCGAAGGTGTACGGCTGCTCGGGCACCGGGAGGTCCTCGGCGACGGCCCCGGTGATCTGCAGGAACGCCCCCGACTGCGGACCGCCCTTGTGGTACTGGCCGGTGGAGTGCAGGAAGCGCGGTCCCCAGCCGAAGGTCACGGCGCGGTCGGTCCGGGCGGCGAGCGCCGAGCGCACGTCGGCGACGCTCGCGTCGGCCAGCCGGTCCAGGTAGGCCATGACCGCGAGGTAGCCCCGCTCGGGGACGGACGACAGCAGCGCGTGCACCGCCAGCGCGACGCCGTCGTGGGCGCTCAGGTCGACGCCGTCGAGCACCCCGCCGCTGCCGCGGACCTCGATCGCGCCGATCGTCGCCGCCGGCGGCTCGTCGGGGAGGCCCGAGGCGAGGATCGCCTGGGTGTTCTCCTTGCTCTCGGTGACGTTGGGCTGGTCGAAGGGGTTGATGCCCAGCACCCGCCCGGCGACGGCCGTGGCGTACTCCCAGCCGAGGAACTGGGCGCCGAGCGGACCGGTGACCGCCAGGGAGGGTGCGGCCGCCGGGACGTCGGCGCCGACGACGGCCAGCAGCGTGTCCGGTCCGGTGGCGCCGTGGGCGGTCGGCGACTCCAGCACGACGGGCAGGATGCCGCGGCCCTCCTTGCCGGTGGACTCGGCGATGAGCTGCTCGGCCCAGTCGCCGAAGCCCTCGATCGCCGTGCCGCCCTCGGTCGGTGCGTCGGCGAGGGCCAGCTTGTCCCGCCCCTGCACCGCGGCCGCGCCCAGGACGGCGCCCAGCTCGAAGGCCGCGTTGTCGGCCTCCGCCAGGTGCTCGGCCAGCTCCTCGGCCTCGTCGAGCAGCGCCCCGACGTCGGCACCGGCCAGCGCCGAGGGGACCAGGCCGAACGCGGACAGCGCGCTGTAGCGCCCCCCGACGGTCGGGTCGGCGAGGAAGACGGCGCGGGCGCCCATGGCGGCGGCGGTCTCCGACAGCGGCGAGTCCGGGTCGGTGACGACGACGAAGCGCGCGCCGACCTGCTGCTCGTCCAGCCCGGCCGCAGCGAAGGCGGACGCGAACGCACGGCGGTGGCTGTCGGTCTCCACCGTGCCGCCGGACTTCGAGCTGACCACGACGACGGTGCGCTCGAGGTCGGTCATCGCGGCGGCGACCTGGCCGGGGTCGGTGGTGTCGAGGACGACCAGCGGCACCCCGGCGGTCCGGCAGATGACCTCGGGGGCCAGCGAGGAGCCGCCCATGCCGCACAGCACGACGCGGTCCAGCCCCTCGGAGCGGAGCTGCTCGCGGAGCTGGGTGAGCTGGTCGACCAGCGAGCGGGAGGACGAGGGCAGGTCCAGCCAGCCCAGCCGGATCGCCGCCTCGCTCTCGGCCTCGGGGCCCCAGAGCGTGGCGTCCTTGCGGGCGAGCCGCGCGGCGACGTCGTCACCGGTCAGGGCGCTGCGGACCTCGTCCGGGACCCCGAGCCCCTCGACGCGGACCTCGAACGTCACGCTGCCTCCTCGCTGGCGCTCGTCGGCTGCGTGCCGGGGCGTGCTGGCTCCATCGGTGAACTCGCGAGCTCGTTCACTTCTTGTCCTCCAGCTGGGTGCGGACCGACTCGGTCAGCTCGTCCCAGGAGTCGACGAACTTCTGCACGCCCTCGTCCTCGAGCACGCGGAAGACGTCGTCGAGGTCCACGCCGGCGTCCCGGACCGACTGCATGACCGCCGCCGCGTCGTCGTAGGCCTTCTGCACCGGGGTGCCCGGGCTGCCGTGGTCGGCGTAGGCCATGAGGGTCTTCTCCGGCATGGTGTTGACGGTGCCGGGGGCGATCAGCTCGCTGATGTACAGCGTGTCGGGCAGGTCGGGGTTCTTCACGCCGGTCGAGGCCCACAGCGGCCGCTGCGGGCGGGCCCCGTGAGACTCGAGGGCCTTCCAGCGGTCGGAGGAGAAAACCTCCTCGTAGGCCTGGTAGGCCAGCTGGGCGTTGGCGACACCGGCCTTGCTCTTCAGCGAGGCGTCGGCACTGGCCTTATCCAGCCGCTTGTCGATCTCGGTGTCGACGCGGGACACGAAGAACGAGGCGACCGACGCGATGCCCGACAGGTCCGCGTCCGGGTCGTCGGCCAGCCGCTGCTCGAGGCCGGACAGGTAGGCGTCCATGACCTTGCGGTAGCGGTCGAGGCTGAAGATCAGCGTCACGTTGACGCTGATGCCGCGGGAGATCGACGTCGTGATGGCGGGCAGGCCCGCCTCGGTCGCCGGGATCTTGATGTACAGGTTCGGTCGGTCGACCAGCCACCACAGGTGAGCCGCCTCGGCCGCCGTGGCGTCGGTGTCGTGCGCTAGGCCGGGGGCGACCTCCAGGGAGACCCGTCCGTCACCGGGCTGCTGCGCGGCGACCGGTGCCAGCAGGTCGCAGGCGTCCCGGACGTCGGCGGCGGTGATGGTGCGCAGCGCCTCCTCGACGCTGACCTTCCGGACGGCCATCGCGTGCAGCTGGTCGTCGTAGGACTCCGACCCGCTGATCGCCGCGGCGAAGATGGTCGGGTTCGTGGTGACCCCGACGACCGAGTACTCGTCGACCAGTGACTGCAGGTTCCCGCTGCGGATGCGGTCGCGGGAGAGGTCGTCGAGCCAGACCGCCACGCCGGCCGAGGAGAGCTCGGCCAGGTTCTCGTTCTGTGCCATGTCGTCAGCCTTTCCGGATGTGGATCTCGGTGGGTGCGTCTGGAAGGCCCTGGCGCAGGGACCCGGGCCGAGCTCGCGAGGTTCGGGGGGCGGCAGGGTCCTTTTGCTTTCAGCGGTCGCCGGTGGGGTGGGGGAGCCCTCCGGTCGCTGCAACCGGGCCGGCGGGCACGGCGTTCCCCGAGGCGGCGGCCGCGATGCTCTCCCGGGCCGCGGACACGACCGCCTCGTGGGTGAGCCCGAACTTCTCGTAGAGCACCGAGTAGGCCGCGCTCGCGCCGTAGTGCGTCAGGCCGACGATCCGGCCGGCGTCACCGACGAACTCGCGCCAGCCCATGGGCACGCCGGCCTCGACGCTGACCCGGGCGCGGACCGAGGGCGGGAGCACCTCGTCCTTGTAGGCCTGGTCCTGGTCGGCGAACCACTCCACGCACGGCACCGACACGACCCGGGTCGGGACGCCGTCGGCCTCCAGCTGCTCGCGGGCGGCGACGGCGATCTGCACCTCCGAGCCGGTGCCCAGCAGGATCACCTCGGGGGCGCCGCCGGAGGCCTCGGCGAGCACGTAGGCACCGCGGGCCGTGCCCTCGGCGGAGGCGAACTCACCGCGGTCGAACACCGGGAGGTTCTGCCGCGACAGCAGCAGGCCCGCGGGGCGGTCGTTGTGCTCCAGCACGGTCCGCCAGGCGACGGCGACCTCGTTGGCGTCCGCCGGGCGGACGACGTCGAGGCCGGGGATCGCCCGCAGCGCGGCGAAGTGCTCGATCGGCTGGTGGGTCGGACCGTCCTCGCCCAGGCCGATCGAGTCGTGGGTCCACACGTAGGTGACCGGCAGCTGCATGAGGGCGGCCAGCCGCACCGCTCCGCGCATGTAGTCGGAGAAGGTGAGGAAGGTGCCGCCGTAGACGCGGGTGCCGCCGTGCAGCGCGATGCCGTTCATGACCGCGCCCATGGCGTGCTCACGGACACCGAAGTGCAGCGTGCGGCCGTAGGGCCCGCCGGTCCACATCTTCGTCTGCCGGTTCGCGGGCAGGAACGACGGTTCGCCCTTCACCGCGGTGTTGTTGCTCTCCGCGAGGTCCGCGGAGCCGCCCCAGAGCTCGGGGATCACCGGGTACAGGGCCGCGAGCACCTCGCCCGAGGCCTTGCGGGTGGCGACGCCCTTCGGGTCGGCGTCCCAGGAGGGCAGCAACTCCCGCCAGCCCTCGGGCAGGGTGCGGGTGCTCATCCGCTCCAGCAGCGCGGCGCCGTCGGGGTTGCCCTGCTTCCAGGCGTCGAAGCGCTCCTGCCAGTCGCCGTGCGCCTGGCGCCCCCGGTCGACGACCTGGCGCGCGTGCGCGATGACCTCCGAGGCGACGTCGAAGTCCTTGCCCGGGTCGAAGCCGAGGATCTCCTTGGTGGCGCGCACCTCGTCGTCGCCGAGCGCGGAGCCGTGCGCCGCGCCGGTGTTCTGCTTGTTCGGCGCCGGCCAGGCGATGATCGTCCGGAGCTGGATGAACGACGGGCGGCTGGTCTCGGCCTTCGCCGCGGCGAACGCGGCGTCCACGGCGGCCAGGTCCTCGCCGTCGTCGACGCGCTGCACGTGCCAGCCATAGGCCTCGTAGCGCTTGGCGACGTCCTCGGTGAAGGCGACGGTCGTGTCGTCCTCGATGGAGATCCGGTTGTCGTCGTAGACGAGCACGAGGTTGCCCAGCTGCTGCGTGCCGGCCAGGGACGACGCCTCGGCGCTCACGCCCTCCTCGAGGTCACCGTCGGAGCAGAACGCCCAGATGGTGTGGTCGAACAGGCTCTCGCCCTCGGGGGCGTCGGGGTCGAGCAGCCCGCGTTCGCGGCGGGCGGCCATCGCCATGCCGACGGCGTTGCCGACGCCCTGGCCGAGCGGGCCGGTCGTCGTCTCGACGCCGGGGGTGTGGTTGACCTCGGGGTGCCCGGGGGTCTGCGAGCCCCACGTGCGGAGCGCCTGGAGGTCCTCCAGCTCCATGCCGTAGCCGGAGAGGTAGAGCTGCACGTACAGCGTCAGGCTCGAGTGCCCCATCGAGAGCACGAACCGGTCGCGGGCGACCCAGTTCGGGTCGCTAGGGTCGTGGCGGAGCCACTTCTGGAACAGCAGGTAGGCGGTCGGCGCCATGCTCATCGCCGTCCCGGGGTGGCCGTTGCCGACCTTCTGGACGGCGTCCATCGCCAGGACGCGCGCGGTGTCGATCGCGCGGCGGTCCAGCTCGCCGAAGCCCTCGGGGAGGGTCGGGTTCGGCTGGCTCGGGGAGCCGGTCGGGGTGTCCGTCGCGGCCTCGGCCGGCGCTTCCGACCCGGTGCTCTGCGTCATGTGCTGGGTGCTCCCTCGAAGATCTGGCCCTGCGTCGCGCGGGCGGCGCCCGACCCGGATCGACCGGGCGCACCGTCGTCGCCGTCGACGTCGGCCCTACCCGCTGCGCACGCAGCCACAACGCGATCAACCCTAGTCATCCGGGCCCACACCGCGAGGGGACCGGGGCGCGGCCCCGTCTACAGTGGCCGGAGTTCACATCCTCGTTCTCGAAGGGACACCTTGGTGCCCTGCTGCCCGCGCGCCGCCGCGCTCGAGGGCACCCGGTGACCGCGCTGTCCGAGCGCTTCACCAGCGCCCGCCAGGAGGGCCGGACCGGTGGCCGCGCCGCCGCCGTCCGGGCCCGGGTGCTCGCCTACGTCGGGCTCACCAAGCCGCGCATCATCGAGCTGCTGCTCGTCACCACGGTGCCGGCGATGATGCTGGCCGCCCGCGGCTGGCCCTCGTTCTCGCTGCTGGCCGCCACCCTGGTCGGTGGCACGCTCGCCGCCGGCGCCGCGAACGTCTTCAACTGCTACTTCGACCGCGACATCGACCGGCTGATGCAGCGCACCCAGAAGCGGCCGCTGGTCACCGGCGAGGTCAGCCCGCGGGCCGCGCTGGTCTTCGGCTGCGTCCTGACGGTCGGCTCGATCGCGCTGCTCGCCGTCACCACCACGCTGCTGGCCGCGGCGCTCGCGGCGGCGGCAATCTTTTATTACGCGGTGCTCTACACGATGGTGTTCAAGCGGCACACCCGCCGCAGCACCGAGTGGGGCGGGGTGCCGGGCGCGGCGCCGGTGCTCATCGGCTGGGCCGCCGTCACCGGTTCGCTGGACTGGCCCGCCGTCGTCGTCTTCGCCGTCGTCTTCTGCTGGCAGATGCCGCACTTCTGGGCGCTGGCCCTGCGGTTCCGGGAGGACTACGCGCGCGCCGACGTCCCGATGCTGCCGGTGGTCACCACGGCGCTGTCGGTGGGCCGGCAGGCCGTCGCGTGGGCCTGGGCGACCGTCGCGGTCTCGCTGCTGCTCTGGCCCGTGGCGACCGGCTACGGCATCGGCCTCGGCTACACGGTGCCCGCGGTGCTGCTGGGCGGCTGGTTCGTCGTGGAGGCCCACCGCCTGCTCGGCCGCATCAGGCGCGGCGGCGACATGAAGCCCATGCAGCTGTTCCACGTCTCGATCTCGTACCTGGCGCTGCTGATGGTCGCGATCGTCGTCGACGCCATCGTGTGAGGCGGGACCTCGCCAACGCCCGGATGGGGCAGTTCGTCGGGCCCGACTGGCAGACCTACTCCCTCGTCGTGCCCCGCCTCGAGGCGGGCGAGGTCGAGTCGCTGATCGAGGCCGGCTGGCCCGTGCTCACCTATCTCGTCGGCGGGCGGCTGGTCTGGCACGACGAGGAGGACTCCTGGCCCGCGTGGGCTGACGCGCGCACCGCGAAGGAGACGGTGACCGCGGGCCGCTGGGAGTCACCCGACGGATCGCTCGCCGTCGTCCTCGTCTTCCACGGGTGACGCCGGGTTCCGTGAGCGGTGTCCCTGAACCGGACATTCGACGCCTGGAAATGTCCGTCTGAGGGACATCGCTGCGTCAGCGGGAGGCGGCGGCCTCGGGCGTCGACGGGGCGGTCAGCGGGAGGTCCGACGCCGGGCCGCGGACCGACCAGACCAGCCGCGCCGTGTACGCCGTGACGAGCACCGCGCCCAGCATGTGCAGCAGCACCAGGGCGATGGGCAGGTCGGTGAAGTACTGCACGTAGCCGACGACGCCCTGCGCCAGCTGCACGACCAGCAGGTCGCGCGCCGCCCGGCGGACGCGGTCGGGGGAGTCGGTGGCGTACAGCGCGACCAGCAGGGCCACGGTCAGCCCGATGAGCAGGAAGACGACGTCGGCGTGCAGCTGGCTGATCAGCTCGGTGTCCACGCCGATCCGGTCACCGGTGGGGACGTCGGCCTCGTCGACGTCGCCGCTGTGCGGGCCGCTGCCGGTGACGATCGTGCCGAGCACGAGCACCGCCGCCGTCGCCGCGGCGATGCCCCAGGTGAGCAGCACGAAGGGCCGGCGCAGCAGGGGTGCCCCGACGCCGGGCTCGCGCGACCGCAGCCACAGGGTGGTGGCCAGCGCGACCAGCACCGCGGAGACGAGGAAGTGCGCGGCGACGGTCCACGGGTTGAGCCCGGTCAGCACGGTGACGCCGCCGAGCAGTGCCTGGGCCGGGATGCCGATGAACGTCAGGGCGGCCAGCCGGCGCAGGTCGCGCCGCGACGAGCGCCAGACGGCGACGACGGTGGCGATGGCGACGGCGGCGAGCACGAAGGTCAGCAGCCGGTTGCCGAACTCGATGACGCCGTGCCCGGCCAGCTCCGGCGTCGTGGTGAAGCTCTCCGAGGTGCAGCGCGGCCAGGTCGGGCAGCCCAGCCCGGAGCCGGTCAGCCGCACGGCTCCGCCGGTGACGACGATCAGCCCGTTGGCGACGGCGTTGGCCAGCGAGAGGCGCGAGATGGTCGCGGGGGAGAAGGAGCGGGGCAGGACCGGCACGCCTCCGATGCTAGAAGGCACCGGTCCGACGTGAGTCTGCTCACGTCTGCGGCGGCCCTCCTGCAGGGGCCCGCCGCACGCGTGCGAGTGGTGGGGGGCAGGAGGGCCCTTCAGTTAGGTTCACCTTGCTTGCAGGGCCCCCGATTTAGGACACACTCGTGTTGTGGAAAACGCCGTGGCACCCCCGCGCTCGTCGGCTCCGGCCGACGACGGGCGTACCCGCGACCGCGTCAGCGCCCTGCTCCTCGAGCACGGGCCGCAGACCGCCGCCGAGCTCGCCACGCGGCTGGGCATCTCGCCGGCCGCCGTCCGCCGGCACCTGGACTCCCTCGTCGCCGCCGGCCGCATCGAGGAGCGCGTCGCCCGCGAGCCGCAGCGCGGCCGGGGCCGCCCGGCCCGGCGGTTCCACCTCACCGACGCCGGCCGCTCCGCCTTCCCGCACGCCTACGACGACCTCGCGCTGACCGCGCTCCGGTACGTCGCCGCCGCCGGTGGTCCGGACGCGGTCCGGGCGGTGGCCGAGCAGCAGCTCGCCGGGCTCGAGGCGCGCGCGTCCAGCGCCGTCGAGAGCGCCGTGCGGTTGGCCGGGGGAGCGCCGGTGGACCGGGCCCAGGCCCTGGCCGCCGCGCTCACGGCCGAGGGCTACGCTGCCACGGCCTCGGCGATCTCCGGCGGGGGGCAGCTCTGCCAGCACCACTGCCCGGTGGCGCACGTGGCCGCGGAGTTCCCCCAGCTGTGCGAGGCCGAGACCGCGGTGATCGGCCGGCTCGTGGGCAGCCACGTGCAACGGCTGGCCACGATCGCCCACGGTGACGGGATCTGCACCACACACCTCCCAGGGCCGCTGCGTCCGGGGAACAGAACGGCCCCCGCACGCCCTGTACGACGTGAGCCCGCAGCGCCCGATCGCGCGCGCACGAGGACCAGCACCACCCCCACGAACGACCGGGAGAGGACGCCCGCATGACCAGCACCCAGCAGCCGGCCGCGCCGCTGACGCAGGACGAGCAGATCGAGCAGCTCGGCCGCTACGAGTACGGCTGGGCCGACGCCGACGTCGCGGGTGCCTCCGCCCGCCGCGGGCTCTCCGAGGACGTCGTCCGCGACATCTCGGCCCGCAAGAGCGAGCCCGAGTGGATGCTCGAGCGCCGGCTCAAGGCGCTCAAGCTCTTCGACCGGAAGCCCATGCCCGACTGGGGCTCGGACCTCTCCGGCATCGACTTCCAGAACATCAAGTACTTCGTGCGCTCCACCGAGAAGCAGGCGACGTCCTGGGAGGAGCTGCCCGAGGACATCAAGAACACCTACGACAAGCTGGGCATCCCGGAGGCCGAGAAGCAGCGGCTGGTCGCCGGTGTCGCCGCCCAGTACGAGTCCGAGGTCGTCTACCACCAGATCCGCGAGGACCTGGAGGAGCAGGGGGTGATCTTCCTCGACACGGACACCGCCCTCAAGGAGCACCCGGAGATCTTCCAGGAGTACTTCGGCTCGGTGATCCCCTCGGGCGACAACAAGTTCGCCGCGCTGAACACCGCCGTGTGGTCGGGTGGCTCGTTCATCTACGTGCCGCCGGGCGTGCACGTCGAGATCCCGCTGCAGGCCTACTTCCGGATCAACACCGAGAACATGGGCCAGTTCGAGCGGACGCTGATCATCGTCGACGAGGGCGCCTACGTGCACTACGTCGAGGGCTGCACCGCGCCGATCTACAAGAGCGACTCGCTGCACTCCGCGGTCGTCGAGATCATCGTCAAGAAGAACGCGCGCTGCCGGTACACGACCATCCAGAACTGGTCGAACAACGTCTACAACCTGGTCACCAAGCGGGCCGTGGCCCACGAGGGCGCGACCATGGAGTGGGTCGACGGCAACCTCGGCTCCAAGGTGACGATGAAGTACCCGGCCGTCTGGATGACCGGCGAGCACGCCAAGGGCGAGGTCCTCTCCATCGCCTTCGCGGGCGAGGGCCAGCACCAGGACGCCGGCGCCAAGATGGTGCACGCCGCGCCGCACACCTCCTCGACGATCGTCTCGAAGTCGGTGGCCCGTGGCGGTGGCCGCACCTCCTACCGCGGTCTCGTGCAGGTCGACGAGGGCGCCTACGGCTCCAAGTCCACCGTCAAGTGCGACGCCCTGCTGGTCGACACGATCAGCCGGTCGGACACCTACCCCTACGTCGACGTCCGCGAGGACGACGTCTCCATGGGTCACGAGGCGACCGTCTCCCGGGTCAGCGACGACCAGCTCTTCTACCTCATGAGCCGCGGCCTCTCCGAGGACGAGGCCATGGCGATGGTGGTGCGCGGGTTCGTCGAGCCGATCGCCCGCGAGCTGCCCATGGAGTACGCCCTCGAGCTCAACCGGCTCATCGAGCTGCAGATGGAAGGTGCCGTCGGCTGATGACCGACCCGAACACCGATCTCACCACCCAGTCGAGCACCCTCGCCTCGGAGCTCTTCGCTCCGGGCGTGGGCGCGCAGGCCGGTCCGCCGACCACCCCGGCGCCCGACACCGGTTCCGCCGGTGACGTGACCCCGGGCGCGCACTCGCACGGCGGCCCCACCCCGACCGGCTCGCCGGCGGAGCGGTTCACCTCCACCGACCCGGACGCCTTCGGCGTGCCCACCGGCCGGGAGGAGACGTGGCGCTTCACGCCGATGCGGCGCATCCGTCCGTTGCTGGACGGCGCCGACTCGGACGCCACGCTCAGCTGGACCACCGACCTCCCCGAGGGCGTCGAGCTCACCCGCGTGGACGCCGGTGACCCGCTGGTCAAGGGCCTGCCCGAGCCGGTCGACCGGCTGGCCGCCCTCACCCGTCAGCGGGCCCGGGGAGCCGACGTCGTCCGCATCGCAGGCGAGGCGCAGCTGGACCGACCGGTCACCCTCGGCCTGGCCGGCACCGGTGGCGAGGACGTCGTCTGGGGCCAGCTGGTCGTCGAGGTCGGCGCGTTCGCCAAGGCGACCGTCGTGCTCGACCACACCGGCCTGGCCACGTACTCCGGTGGCGTGACCGTGATCGTCGGCGACGGCGCGCAGGTCACCCTCGTCTCGGTGCAGGACTGGGCGCCCGGCGCGGTGCACGGCGGCCAGTACGACGCCGTCGTCGGCCGGGACGCCTCGTTCACCCAGGTCGTGGCCACCCTCGGCGGCGACCTGGTGCGGCTGGTCAGCAACGTGCAGTACGCCGGTCCCGGCGGCCGCGCGGAGCTCTTCGGCGTGTACTTCTCCGACGAGACGCAGCACCAGGAGCACCGGCTCTGGGTCGACCACGCCGTCCCGAACTGCGTCAGCAACGTGCTTTACAAGGGTGCGCTGCAGGGTGAGGGTGCGCGCACGGTCTGGATCGGCGACGTCCGCATCCGGCCGGCCGCCACCGGCACCGAGACCTACGAGCTCAACCGGAACCTGGTGCTCACCGACGGGGCCCGCGCCGACTCGGTGCCGAACCTGGAGATCGAGACCGGCGAGATCGTCGGCGCCGGCCACGCCAGCGCCACCGGCCGGTTCGACGACGAGCAGCTGTTCTACCTCTGCTCGCGCGGCATCGACGCCGAGACCGCCCGCCGGCTGGTCGTCCGCGGCTTCTTCGCCGACGTCGTCCAGCGGATCGGCGTCGACGCGCTGCAGGACCGCCTGATGAGCACCATCGAGGCCCGCCTCGGCGCCCTGCCCGGTCTGGACGAGCAGCCGGTCGAGGTCTCCTGACCATGGCCTTCGAACGGGTCTGCGCACTGTCCGAGGTCCCCGAGAACGGCGCCCTGCGCGTCGAGCTCGCGGACGTCGACGTCGCCGTCGTCCGCTTCGAGGGCGAGCTGTACGCCCTCGAGGACCGGTGCTCGCACGCCGACGTTCCGCTGAGCGAGGGGGACGTCGAGCTGTTCGGCGGCGCCCCGACCATCGAGTGCTTCCTGCACGGCTCGTGCTTCGACCTGCGCACGGGCGAGCCCACCAACCTGCCGGCGACCGAACCGGTCGACGTCTACCCGGTCCGCGTGGAAGGGGATGCCGTGCTCGTCGACACCGAGAGCGACGGCCGTCTCCCGCTCGCGGCCGGTGAATGAGAGAGCGAGAAGAAGTGTCCGTTCTGGAGATCCGCGACCTGCACGTCACCGTGGGCGAGGGTGACGACGCCAAGGAGATCCTCCGCGGCGTCGACCTGACCGTCCGCTCGGGCGAGACCCACGCGATCATGGGCCCCAACGGGTCGGGCAAGTCGACCCTGGCCTACTCGATCGCCGGCCACCCGAAGTACACCGTCACCGGCGGCACCGTGACCCTCGACGGCGAGGACGTCCTCGCCATGAGCGTCGACGAGCGCGCCCGCGCTGGCCTGTTCCTGGCCATGCAGTACCCCGTCGAGGTGCCGGGGGTGAGCGTGTCCAACTTCCTCCGGACCGCCGCCACGGCCATCAAGGGCGAGGCGCCCAAGCTGCGCACCTGGGTGAAGGACGTCAAGAGCGAGATGGAGCTGCTCGAGATGGACTCCGCCTTCGCCGAGCGCAACGTCAACGAGGGCTTCTCCGGCGGTGAGAAGAAGCGTCACGAGATCCTGCAGATGCGGCTGCTCAAGCCGGCCATCGCGATCCTCGACGAGACCGACTCGGGTCTGGACGTCGACGCGCTGCGGATCGTCTCCGAGGGCGTGAACCGCACCCGCGAGGAGGGCGAGATCGGCGTCCTGCTGATCACGCACTACACGCGGATCCTGCGCTACATCAAGCCCGACTTCGTGCACGTCTTCGTGGCCGGCAAGGTCGTCGAGGAGGGCGGCGCGGAGCTCGCCGAGAAGCTTGAGAACGAGGGCTACGCCGCCTACGTGAAGGGCTCGAAGGAGACCGCGACAGCATGACCCAGACCGTCTCGCGTCCTGTCGGGGCGCACGAGCCGCTGCCCCTGGACGTCGAGGCGATCCGGGCGGACTTCCCGATCCTGACCCGCACCGTCCGGGACGGGAAGCGGCTGGTCTACCTGGATTCCGGCGCCACCTCGCAGAAGCCCCGTTCGGTGCTGGACGCCGAGCGCTGGTTCTACGAGAACGTCAACGCCGCTCCGCACCGGGGCGCCCACGCGCTCGCCGAGGAGGCGACGGGTGCCTACGAGGCCGCCCGCGCCACCATCGGCGGGTTCATCGGCGCCCCGGACCGGGAGATCGTCTTCACCCGCAACACGACCGAGGCGATCAACCTGGTGGCCTACGCCCTCTCCAACGCCGCCACGGCGAAGGAGGAGGAGTTCCGCACCTACGCCGTCGGCCAGGGTGACGAGATCGTGGTCACCGAGATGGAGCACCACGCCAACCTGGTGCCCTGGCAGCAGCTGTGCGAGCGGACCGGGGCGACCCTGCGCTGGCTCGGCCTGACCGACGACGGCCGGCTGGACCTCTCCGACCTGGCCACCGTGGTCAACGAGCGCACCAAGCTGGTCGCGGTGACCCAGCAGTCGAACATCCTCGGCACGATCAACCCGCTCGGCGAGATCGTCGCCCGGGCCCGCGAGGTCGGTGCCCTGGTGCTGGTCGACGGCGCGCAGTCGGTGCCGCACCAGCCGGTCGACGTGACCGAGCTGGGCGCGGACTTCCTGGTGTTCTCCGGGCACAAGATGCTGGGGCCCACCGGCGTCGGCGTGCTGTGGGGCCGCTACGAGGTGCTCGACAAGCTGCCGCCGTTCCTCACCGGTGGCTCGATGATCGAGGTCGTGCGGATGGAGGGCTCCACCTTCGCCGCCCCGCCGCAGCGCTTCGAGGCCGGCGTCCCGATGACCGCGCAGGTGATCGGCCTGGCCGCCGCCGTCGAGTACCTGCAGGGCCTCGGCATGGACACGGTGCAGGCCCACGAGGAGGCCATCACCGGCTACGCGCTGCAGAAGCTCGCCGAGATCCCCGGCGTCACCGTGGTCGGCCCGCCGGACACCGTCGCGCGCGGGGGAGCGGTCTCCTTCACCGTCGAGGGCATCCACCCGCACGACGTCGGGCAGGTCCTCGACGACCACGGCATCGCCGTGCGCGTGGGGCACCACTGCGCCTGGCCGGTCGTGCGCCGCTACGGCGTCCCCGCCACGACCCGGGCCACGTTCTACGTGCACACGGGCTACGACGACATCGACGCCCTGGCGGACGGAATTCGCGCGGCCCAGAAGTTCTTCGGAACTGCGTGAGGTCGATCTGATGCAGCTCGAGTCGATGTACCAGGAGATCATCCTGGACCACTACAAGAACCCGCACGGGCGTGGCCTGCGCGAGCCCTTCGAGGCCGAGGTGCACCACGTCAACCCGACGTGCGGTGACGAGGTGACGCTCCGGCTGCACCTCGAGGGGGACACCGTCGCCGACGTGTCCTACGAGGGCATGGGCTGCTCGATCAGCCAGGCCTCGATCTCGGCGATGTACGACCTCGTGCTCGGCAAGAGCGTCACCGAGGCCCTGGCCACCGGCGAGGACTTCATGACGCTCATGCAGGCCAAGGGCGACCCGACCGTGGCCGAGAAGCTCGAGGACACCCTGGAGGACGCCGTCGCGTTCGCCGGCGTCTCGAAGTACCCGGCCCGCATCAAGTGCGCGCTGATGAGCTGGATGGCGTTGAAGGACGCCTCCGCCCGGGCACTGGCCACCACGAACCCTGGAGGAACGCCATGAGCGCCGACAGCAGCACCGAGAACGCCACGCCCGCCACCGACGGTGCGCCGGGCGACCTCCCGGCCTACAAGACGGCCCTGCTCGAGGACGTCGAGGAGGCCATGCGCGACGTCGTCGACCCCGAGCTCGGCGTGAACGTCGTCGACCTCGGCCTGGTCTACGGCCTCGACGTCGCCGACGAGGGCGAGTCGCAGGTCGCGGTCATCGACATGACGCTGACCTCGGCGGCCTGCCCGCTGACCGACGTCATCGAGGACCAGGCCCGCCAGGCCCTGACCGGCGGCCCCGGCCCCGGGCTCGTGGACGACATCCGGATCAACTGGGTCTGGATGCCGCCGTGGGGTCCCGACAAGATCACCGACGACGGGCGCGAGCAGCTGCGCGCCCTCGGCTTCCGCGTCTAGAAGGACCCCGCTGCCCCCCACGCCTCGCACGCTCGGCGCGGGCCCCTGCAGCGGGGCCGTTCCAGCCTCTGGGGTGTTCTTCGCGCTTCACCGGTCCGGCAGGACCCGAAAGGCGCGAGGAACACCCCAGAAGTGCGTCCGGGGAGCGAAGCCCTTGCCCTGGCGGGGGCGTGCGTCCCACGCTGCCGCTGTCGGTCGAACCGGACGCCCACCCCGAGCGAGGCAGACCATGACCTCCGTCGCCCCCGCCGTCCCGCAGCTCCTCCTGCCCGGCCAGGCCGCCGCGCCCGAGGGCCCGGTCGACCTCGCGCCGATGTACCTCATGCACCGCGCGTTCCGGCGGGACCTGGATGCCTTCGCCAGCACGGTGCCCACCCTGTCGCCGTCCGCCGCGCCGCGCTGGGCCCGCCTGGCCCGCCGGTTCGCCTTCTTCGGCTCGGTGCTGCACAAGCACCACCGGGGTGAGGACGCCGCGCTGTGGCCGCTCCTGGCCGAGCGCGGGGCCGACCCCGCCGTGCTGGGCGCCCTGGCGGAGGAGCACGCGGCCATCGACCCCCCTCCTGGCGAGCGCGACCGGCGACCTGGGCATGCTCGCCGCCGGGACCGGGAACGCGGCGACGCGCGATCGGCTGACCGCCACCACCGGACGGCTCCGCGACCTGGTCGGCGCGCACCTGGCCCACGAGGAGCGCGACGGCATGCCGCTCGTGCAGCAGCACCTCACCCCGGCGGACTGGGCGCGGCTGGACCGGGAGGTCCTCGCCAAGGACTACCGGCCGAGGGAGGTCCCCGCGGTGCTGGGCTGGGTGATGTCCGGGCTCTCGCCGGACCAGGCCCGGCGGATCCCCGGGGCCAACCCGCCGTTCCTCGCCTTCGGCCGGCTGATGGCCCGGCTGTTCGACCGGCGGGACGCGCGGACCTTCGGACGAGCGACCACTTCGCGCCGCGACCGTGCCCTGACCGTGGTCACCCGGGTCGTCGCCGGCTGGCACGTGCGGCTCAACCGCTGGTCGAGCGGGCGGCTGGGCAACCGTTTCCGCGGCGGGCAGGTCCTGCTGCTCACCCACCGGGGCCGCGTCTCGGGCCGTTCCTTCACGACCCCGCTGGCCTATGCGCGGGACGGCGAGGACCTGGTCGTCGCCGCGTCCAACGGCGGCATCGACCTCGAGCCGCAGTGGTGGCGCAACCTCCAGGCCGAGCCGCGGTGCTCGGTGGAGGTCCGCGGTCGGCGGATCGACGTGCTCGCTACCGAGGTGGGGGAGCAGGACCGATCCCGGCTCTGGGACGCGCTCAACGCAAACATCGACACCTACGACGGTTACCAGGCGTCGGTCAGCCGGCGGATCGCGGTGGTCCGGCTGTCGCCGGTCGACCACCGGGAGGGGTGACCGGCCGGGTCAGCGGAGGTCGGCCAGGCGGGTGGCGAAGCCCGCGACCGGACGGCGTTCGCGGCGCGCCCCGACGGCCAGCAGCAGGCCGCCGACGACCAGGGCGGTCGCCACCGGCCACGGCAGCGCCCGCACGCTCAGGCCGAGGGCCAGCGCCAGCGCCGTCCCGGCGCCGATCTGCAGGGGCGCGCGCACCGCCCGGCGCGCGCCGGCCACCAGCACCGCAGCCGCGGCGACGAGAACGGCGACCGTCCGCGGTGCGTCGGTGCCGACCACGGCCAGCACCGTGGACGGGACGGCGGCGACGAGCAGCCCCGGGCCCCAGCTGGCCCACGAGCTGCCGTGCAGCAGGCCGGGGCCGGCGGCCAGCAGGAGGCCGGCCGCCGCGGGCAGCGAGAACCACTCGACGGCGCCGACGTCGGCGGACCCGGCGGCCACCCACGCGGCCGCCACCAGCTGGGCGGCACCCACCCGCCAGGCGCCGCGCGACATCCCGGCGTCGTCGGCCGTGTGCCGGGTCGTCCACGTGCGCCACGCCCAGAGGAGGGTGCAGGTGCCCTGCACGGCGAGCACGGCGGCCAGCACCCACGGACGCTCCCGCGCCACCACCAGCAGGATGGCCGCGGCACCGCAGACGGCGGCGGCGACGGCCGTGGCCCGGCGGGACGCGGTGTCCAGCTCCGCCCCGGCCGCCATCGCGGCGGCGTAGAGGGCGGTCAGCGCCACCGCGGCGGACGTCGGGCTGAGCACCCCGTCGGGCACGGCCAGCAGTGCCGCGCCCGCCAGGCTCCCCACCGCGACCGGCAGCGCGAGCGGCCGGTCGTCGGGGCGGCGCACGGCCACCCACACGGTCGGGACGGCGGTGAGCACGAGCAGCACGGAGAGCGCCGACCACTGCTGTCCGGCGACCAGCCGGCCCACGCTCAGCGCCGTCATCACCGTGCCCGCGGCCAGCGCGAGGGGGAGGAACAACCCGCGGCGCCAGCCGGTCAGCACGGCCGCCGCCACGCTGGCCAGCAGGACCCCGGCGTACCCGGTGGAGGTGACCGCCGCCGTCCCCAGCGCGGAGCAGGCCCCCGTGACGGCGGCGCCCCCGACCGACCCGGCGAGCACCGGGGCGGCCCTCGGCGGACCGGTCAGCGGGTCGAGGACCCGGCGCAGGCGGACCACGACGAGGCCCAGGCCGGCCCCGACCACCAGCACCGCTGAGAGGGCGCGCTCGGCACCCGGGCCGGTCCACGCGGTGGTGGAGCCGCTGACGACGCCGGCCACCCACCACGGCACCGTGGTCAGCAGGGCGAGGCGCGCGACCACCGGCCGCCCGAACAGTGCGATGTCCAGCCCCACGAGCGCGACGCCGAGGTAGGCCGAGGTGCGCAGCGCGTCCGGCACCTCGTCGAGGAACTGGAGGACGGCGAGCTGCGCCGCTACCCAGGAGGCCATGGGCCACGTCGCGGTGCTCGGCGCGGCCCGGTGCAGGACCAGGAAAACCACGGCGAGCAGGGCGGTCGCGCCACCGCCGTCGTCGAAGGCGCTCCCTCCTCCACCGGCGGCGCTCACGGCGAGACCCGTGGCGCTGGCCGCCAGCACCTCCTCCGAGCTGTGCAGCCGCGCTCGGGCCGCCCGGACGGCGAACCCGGCGGCGACGGCGGCCAGCGGGAGCAGCAGGGCGCGGGCGAGGGAGCCCCCGTAGGCGGACGCGACCGCGGCGCCGGCGCTCACGAGGAGGACGGCGCCCACGCCCAGCAGCACCTGGGGTGGGCGGGCGCGGTAGGGCAGGGGTGGGAGCGGTGCCGGCGCGAGCTGCGAGCCCATGACCGCCTCCTTCCCGTCCCCCCGAGGCGTTCCCACCGTAGGGCGGGGTGCCCCGGTCGGCTCGGCCGCGGGCGGGGATGCCGCCGATGTCACCCCGAGACGTGGGTGGTATCGCACCGCGAGCGCCTACCCTGGGTTCAGTGATCACGACGACCGGCCTGGAGTTGCGCGCCGGCGCCCGCATCCTCATCAGCGGCGCAGACCTCCGTGTGCAGCCCGGCGACCGGATCGGCCTGGTCGGCCGCAACGGTGCAGGCAAGACGACCACCCTCACCACGCTGGCCGGTGAGCGCATCCCGCACGCCGGCAAGGTTGACGTCTCCGGCGAGATCGGCTACCTGCCGCAGGACCCGCGCAGCGGCGACCTCGACATCACCGCCAGCGACCGCGTGCTCTCCGGCCGCGGGCTCGACGTGCTGCGCGCGCAGCTGGTGAAGGCGCAGATCGCGATGGCCGAGCCGGCCGACGACGCCGAGCGGGACAAGGCCGTCCGCCGCTACGGCCGCCTCGAGGACCAGTTCGCCGCCATGGGCGGGTACGCCGCCGAGAGCGACGCCGCCCGCATCTGCACCAACCTCGGCCTGCCCGACCGTGTGCTGGCCCAGCCGCTGCGCACCCTCTCCGGTGGTCAGCGCCGCCGCGTCGAGCTCGCCCGCATCCTGTTCTCCGACGCCGAGACGCTGCTGCTTGACGAGCCGACCAACCACCTCGACGGCGACTCGATCACCTGGCTCAAGGGCTTCCTGTCCAGCCACACCGGCGGGCTCATCGTCATCAGCCACGACGTCGAGCTGCTCGAGGCCGTGGTCAACAAGGTGTGGCACCTCGACGCCAACCGGGCGACGGTGGACATCTACAACCTCGGCTGGAAGCGGTATCTGCAGCAGCGGGAGACCGACGAGCGGCGCCGCAAGCAGGAGCGGGCGAACACCGAGCGGAAGATCGACACGCTCAACGCCCAGGCCGACAAGATGCGCGCGAAGGCCACCAAGGCCAAGGCCGCGAAGAGCATGGACAAGCGCGCCGAGCGGCTGGCCGCCGGGCTGGCCGAGGTGCGGGTGCACGACAAGGTCGCCAAGCTGCGCTTCCCGACCCCGGCCGCCTGCGGCAAGACGCCGCTGACCGCCGAGGGCCTGTCGAAGAGTTACGGCTCGCTGGAGATCTTCACCGACGTCGACCTCGCCGTGGACCGCGGTGCGCGGGTCGTCGTCCTCGGCCTGAACGGCGCCGGGAAGACGACGCTGCTGCGGATGCTGGCCGGCACGGAGACGCCCGACACCGGCGAGGTCAAGGCCGGGCACGGGCTGCGGGTGGGCTACTACGCCCAGGAGCACGAGACCCTGGACATGGACCGGTCACTGCTCGAGAACATGGCCTCGGCCGCCCCGGACAGCACGGCCACGGAGCTGCGCAAGATCCTCGGCGCCTTCCTCTTCTCCGGTGAGACGGTCGACCAGCGGACCGGCACCCTCTCCGGTGGCGAGCGCACCCGGCTGGCCATGGCGACCCTCGTCGTCTCGGGTGCCAACGTGCTGCTGCTCGACGAGCCGACCAACAACCTCGACCCGGCCAGCCGCGAGCAGGTGCTCGAGGCGCTGCGCACCTACACCGGAGCGATCGTGCTGGTCACCCACGACGAGGGTGCGGTCCGGGCGCTGGACCCGGACAAGGTGATCCTGCTGCCCGACGGCACCGAGGACGCCTGGAGCGAGGACCTGGCCGACCTCGTCGAGCTGGCCTAGTTCCTGCGGCCGCCCGTCGAGCCATGCGAACTCGTGGCCATCGGGCGCTGATCGCCACGACGTCGCATGGCTCGTTCCTCCTCGAAGCATGAGCCGGTTCTCCGCCTTCTCGCGTCGCGGGGGCGCGGCTTCTGCGTGATCATGGGTGCGCAGGGGGCCGGGGTCCGCGGGGCCGTGGCACCACAGGAACGACAGCCACCACCGCGCACGTGCGCGTCGTCCGATGCGCTCTGCCGGCGGCTGACACGGAGGGAAGCCATGGCGGACACGAGCACTGCCGACCTGGGCAAGGGCAAGCGCATCACCGGCGGTGACCGGAGCACGCTCGCCGACGAACTGCGCAAGCGTTACGACGGCGGCGAGAGCATCCGCTCGCTGGCGGAGTCCACCAAGCGCTCCTACGGGTTCGTCCACCGGCTGCTGTCCGAGTCCGGTGCCACCCTGCGCAGCCGCGGTGGGGCCAACCGGAACAATAAGAAGGCGTGACCTCAGACCCCACGCCCGACGGGTTCGTCCGCACCGCGCGGGACGGCGCCGTCCTCACCGTCACCCTCGACCGGCCCGAGCAGCTCAACGCGCAGACGCCGGCGACCTGGTCGGCGCTCGCCGCCATCGGGGCCTCGCTCGACGACGACGTCCGCGTGGTCGTGCTGCGCGGTGAGGGGCGGTCGTTCTCCGCGGGGCTCGACCGCAGCATGTTCGACGCGGCGCCGGGCAGCACGGGCGGCCTCGGGGACCTGGCGCGGCGGCCCACGGCGGAGGCCGAGGACCAGATCCGCGAGTACCAGCGCGGGTTCCGCTGGCTGCGCTCGCCCGGCATCGTCTCGATCGCCGCCGTCCAGGGGCACGCCATCGGCGCCGGCTGCCAGCTCGCCCTGGCCTGCGACCTGCGGGTGCTCGCCGACGACGCCCAGCTCCGGCTGCCGGAGCCGACCCTCGGCCTGGTGCCCGACCTGACCGGCACGAGCAACCTGGTCGAGCTGGTCGGCTACTCGCGGGCGATGGAGATCTGCCTGACCGGGCGCCCGGTCGGCGCGGCCGAGGCGCACGCGATGGGGCTGGCGAACGTCGTCGTCCCGCGCGGGCAGCTCGAGGACGCCGTGGCGCAGCTGACCCGGGCGATCACCGCCGTGCCGGCTGCCGCGAGCCGGGCGACCGCCGCCCTGGTGCGCTCGGCCGTGCGCAACGACCCCGAGACCCAGGACGCCGCCGAGCGGTCGGCCCAGGTGCTGCGGCTGCGGGAGCTCGCCGGACGCTGAAGCGTCGGTGGTCGCTGCGATGCTCTGCCGGTGAGGCACTGCGGAACAGCGTCCGACCGCCCGGCGTTGCGGCGAGGGCAGGTGCCTCCCTCGGCCCGGCAGAAGGAGGCATGCCCATGAACCCGAACATGACCTCCATGGCGGCGATGCGGTCCTTCCGCCGCGACCCGTCGGTCGTCGGGCGGAGGCTGCCGCCCGGCACAGTGCGCCGGATCCTCGGCGTCGCCCGCCCGTACCGGCGCGACCTCGGGTTCTTCCTGCTCCTGGTGGTCGGCTCCTCGCTGATCGGCGTGGTCACCCCGCTGCTGGCCGGTGACATCGTCAACCGGATCGCCTCCCTCGACGGGACGTCGGGCGACATCGTCCGGATCGCGCTGTTCATCGCCGGTCTCGCCGTCGTCGACGCCGCCATCTCGCTCGCCACCCGCTGGTACTCCGCGCGCATCGGCGAGGGCGTCATCTACGACCTGCGCAGCAGGGTCTTCGCCCACGTCCAGCGCATGCCGGTCGCCTTCTTCACCCGCACGCAGACCGGGGCGTTGGTCAGCCGGCTGAACAACGACGTCGTCGGCGCGCAGCAGGCCTTCACGTCCACCCTGTCCGGCGTCGTCTCCAACGTGATCGGCCTGGTCCTCACCGCCGGCGTCATGCTCACGCTGTCCTGGCAGATCACCCTGCTCTCGCTGGTGCTGGTGCCGCTGTTCGTGCTGCCCGCCCGGCGCATCGGTGGCCGCCTGCAGGAGATCACCCGGGAGTCCTACGAGCTCAACGCGTCGATGAACGCCACGATGACCGAGCGGTTCAACGTGGCCGGCGCGCTGCTGGTGAAGCTGTTCGGCCGCCCCGACGCGGAGGAGCGCTCCTTCAGCGCTCGCGCGGCCCGGGTCCGCGACATCGGCGTCCTGTCGGCCATGTACGGGCGCTTCTTCTTCACCGCGCTCACCCTGGTCGCTGCTCTCGCGACGGCGCTGGTCTACGGGCTGGGCGGGTACCTGGCGTTCACCGGGTCGCTCAGCCCCGGCGACGTCGTCGCCCTGGCGCTGCTGCTGTCGCGGCTCTACGGCCCGCTGACCGCCCTGGCCAACGTCCGGGTGGACGTCATGAGCGCCATGGTGAGCTTCGACCGGGTCTTCGAGGTGCTCGACCTGCCGCCGATGATCCGCGAGGCAGAGGACGCCGTCCCGGTGCCGGCCGGTGACCGGTCGATCGAGTTCGACGCCGTCTCGTTCAGCTATCCCTCGGCCCAGGACGTGTCGCTGCCGTCACTGGAAGAGGTGTCCCTGCCCGAGCACGGCGGGCCGGTCGACGTCCTGCACGACGTCTCCTTCCGCGTCGAGCCGGGCCAGCTGGTCGCCCTGGTCGGGCAGTCCGGGGCCGGGAAGACGACCATCGCGAGCCTGGTGTCGCGGCTGTACGACGTCACCGGTGGCGCGGTGCGGGTCGGCGGGATCGACGTGCGGCAAGCGACGCTCGCCTCGCTGCGCGACACCATCGGGGTGGTCAGCCAGGACGCGCACCTGTTCCACGACACGATGCGCAACAACCTGCTCTACGCCCGGCCCGAGGCCACCGAGGAGGAGCTCTGGGCCGCGCTGGACGGCGCGCACATCGCGGACCTGGTCCGCACCCTGCCCGACGGGCTGGACACCGTCGTCGGCGACCGCGGGTACCGGCTCTCGGGTGGGGAGAAGCAGCGGCTGGCGATCGCCCGGGTGCTGCTCAAGGCGCCGGGCATCGTGATCCTGGACGAGGCCACCGCGCACCTGGACAGCGAGTCCGAGGCCGCCGTCCAGCGCGCCCTGGACGCGGCCCTGAGCGGCCGGACGTCGCTGGTCATCGCCCACCGGCTCTCCACCGTGCGCAGCGCCGACCAGATCCTCGTGGTCGACGACGGTCGCATCGTGGAGTCGGGCACGCACGCGGAGTTGCTGGCACTCGGTGGGCGCTACGCCGACCTGTACCGGACCCAGTTCGCCGACGGCGGGGCCCGGCCGGTCCGCGTCGCCTGACCACTACCGTCACTCCCGTGACATCCGCGCATCCGCACGACGCCCAGATCCGCTCCCTCTACGCCGCCTACCTCGACGGCTGGAACCGGCGCAGCGGAGCAGCGGTGGCGGCGTGCTTCGCCGACGACGGCGACATCGTCGGCTACGACGGCACCCACCACCACGGCCGGCTGGCCATCGCCGCCCACCTGCGCCAGATCTTCGGCAGCCACCAGACCGCCGCCTACGTCGCCGTCATCCGCTCCGTGCGCGCCGCTGCTCCCGGGGTGGCCGTGCTGCTCGCCCACGCCGGCATGATCCCGCCGGGCGGCAGCGACGTGGAGGCGCAGTTCCACACCGTGCACACCATGGTCGCGGTGGACGACGGCGGCGGGCGCTGGCGCATCCAGCTCCTGCAGGCCACCCCGGCCGCGTGGCACCAGCACCCCGAGGCGCGGGACGCCCTGACCGAGGAGCTGCGCGGCCTGCTCGCCCCCCAGTAGCCCCGACGGTCTGCTTTTCCGCGGAAAAGCGGGCGGCTTTTCCGCGGAAAAGCAGACCGCCTTTCCGCGGACGGGCGGTCAGCCGCCGCGGACGACGCTCTCGACCCGCAACTCGTCGGACTGGGTGACCGTGGACGAGGCGCCGGTGCGGGCGACGTCGTCGACGACGCCGCCGGAGACGTTGAGCGCCACCTCCAGGTCGGTGGGGGGCCCGATCGCCACGATCTCGTACGGGGCCTCCAGCGCGGTCCCGTCCACGGTGAGCTCGCCCGGGCTGCCGCCGACGTAGCTGGACGCCACGACCCGCACGCCGTCGACCTCGATGGCCTCGGCGCCGGCACCGCGAAGCTCCTGGATCGCATCGAGCAGCACGGCCGTCGTCACCGCGCCCTCCCGGTCCTCGATGACCACGCGCAGCCCCGGGCCGCGGGCGGGCAGGGTGCCGTTGAGGACGCCGATGGCCTCGGCCCGCCGCTGCGCCTCCGCCAGTGCCGATCCCGACTGCGTCCGACCGCCGCTGAGCTCCTCGACCGCCTGCTCGCGCTCGTTGAGCTGGGAGCGCAGGGCCTCCTCGCGGGCGTCCAGCTCGTCGAGGATCCGGACCAGGTCCTCCTCGGTGGCCCCGGTCCGGTCCTCCGCCTCCTCGGTGCTGCGGATCTGGACGACGAGGGCGAAGCCCAGCACCAGCGCGAGGGCCGCGGTGACGACGCCGGAGATCACCTTGTCCCACCGCCGGCCGCCCGAGGGAGCGGTCCCGGGAGTGCTCCCGTCCGTCGGCTGGTCGTCCACGGGGTCGCTCATCGTGGCCCCACGATAGGTCACCGGCGAGCCGCGGCCGCTCCGTCCGGAGCCGGTGCCACGGCGGCGTCGTAGCGGTCGAGCAGGACGGCGGCGATGCGCGCGTCGGGCAGCAGGGGAGCGGTGACCAGGTCCGCCCCGGCGCCGATCAGCTTGTCGTGGAAGTGGCCGGGAGCGAGCAGGTAGGAGGCCAGCACCACCCGCTCCGCACCCGCGCGACGGGCCGCGGCCACGGCGTCGGGCACCGGGGGCCGGGCCGCGGACCCGTAGCCGGTGGTCACCGGCCCCGCCCACGACCGCTGCAGCAGCCCGGCGGTGTTCTCCACGTCGGCGACCGAGCGCGGGTCGCTGGACCCGGCGGCCGCCAGCACGACGGCGGTGCGCGGGTCGTGCGGGTCGGCGCCGGCCTCGGCCAGCCGGTCCAGGAGCACGGCCACCAGCCGAGGATCGGGGCCCAGCGGCCGGGCGGCGACGGCGCCCTCGGCGTCCGCGACGGCCCCGGCGATGTCCACGTGCACGTGGTAACCGCCGGACAGCAGCAGCGGGACGACGACGGCGGGACGCCCCTCGGCCGCGAGACCGGCCACCACGTCGACCACGGTGGGCGGCTGCACGTCGACGAACGCCGCGGTGGTGACCAGTCCGGGGCGCTGCTCCCGGGCGGCCAGCGCCAGCTCGGCGATCAGCCGGCGGCCGGTGGGGTTGCGGGTGCCGTGCGCGCAGGCGACCAGGACCGGTGCGCTCACAGCCCGCGCGTCATCCCGCCGTCGACGGCGATCATCGTGCCGGTCAGGTACGAGGCGGCGGGGGAGAGGGCGAAGGCGGCGATCCGGCCGAACTCCTCGGGCCGGCCCACGCGGCGCAGCGGGATGCCGGCCTCGGTGCGCGCCCGCATGGCCGCGGCGTCGCCGGACGCCGCCTCGATCTCGGCGATGCGGTCGGTGGCGATCGTCCCGGGCAGCAGCCCGACCACCCGGATGCCCCGCGGCCCGAGCTCGTCGGCCAGGGCCTTCGCGGTCATCGCCAGGCCGGGGCGCAGCCCGTTGGAGATGGCCAGGTGGCCGATCGGCTGCTTCACGGAGATCGAGAGCACGAACGCGATGGCCGCGCCCTCCTGCAGGTGCGGGACGAGCGCCCGGACCAGCCGCAGCGGACCGAGCAGCACCGATTCGACCCCGGCCCGCCACGCGTCCTCGGCGGTGGAGAGCACGGTGCCCGGCGCGGGGCCGCCCACCGAGACGAGCACCCCGTCGACCTGCCCCAGCCGCTCGCCGGCCTCGGCGACCAGCGTCTCCGCGGCGTCTGGGTCGGCCAGGTCGGCGGTCACCCCGGAGGCCGACGGCGCCCCGCCGAGCGAGGTGACCGCGGCGTCGACGGACTCCGGGGAGCGCGAGCTGATGAGCACGCGCGCCCCGTCGTCCACGAGGGCCCGGGCGGTCGCGAGTCCCAGCCCCCGGCTCGCGCCGGTGAGCAGGAACCCGCGACCACCCAGGCCCAGGTCCATCAGGCGGCCGAACCGCGCAGGGACCGGAGGACGTACTGCATGATCCCGCCGTTGCGGTAGTAGTTCGC
Source organism: Blastococcus sp. TF02-09 (assembly GCF_003319105.1). Classification (GTDB taxonomy): domain Bacteria; phylum Actinomycetota; class Actinomycetes; order Mycobacteriales; family Geodermatophilaceae; genus Blastococcus. The sequence goes on from NZ_QOHH01000012.1 coordinate 140,332, forward strand.
CTCGCCGGGGGTGTCGATGCGCACCCGGGCGTCGAACTCCACGTCGCCGGCCTTCACCTTCACCGTGCGCGGCGTGGAGCCGTCGTTCAGCGCGGTGATGCCGGTGATCGTGAACTCCTCGTCACCGGTCAGGCCGAGCGACTCGCGGTTCTGGCCCTCGGGGAACTGCAGCGGCAGGACGCCCATGCCGATGAGGTTCGAGCGGTGGATGCGCTCGTAGCTCTCGGCGATGACGGCCTTGACTCCCAGCAGCGCGGTGCCCTTGGCCGCCCAGTCGCGGGACGAGCCGGAGCCGTACTCCTTGCCGGCCAGCACGACCAGCGGGATGCCTGCCTCCTGGTAGGCCTGCGACGCCTCGTAGATCGACGTCGTCTCCCCGGTCAGGTGGTTCTTGGTGACGCCACCCTCGGTGCCGGGCACCAGCTGGTTGCGCAGCCGGATGTTGGCGAAGGTGCCGCGGATCATGACCTCGTGGTTTCCGCGGCGCGAGCCGTAGGAGTTGAAGTCACGCCGGTCGACGCCGTGCTCGCGCAGGTAGACGCCAGCCGGGCTGTCGGCCTTGATCGAGCCGGCCGGCGAGATGTGGTCGGTGGTCACCGAGTCGCCGAGCACCGCGAGGGTGCGGGCGCCGGTGATGTCCTCGACCGGGGCCGGCTCGGCCGGCATGCCCTCGAAGTACGGAGGACGGCGCACGTAGGTGCTCTCCGCGTCCCACTCGAAGGTGTCGCCGGTCGGGGTGGGCAGGTTCTGCCACTGCTCGGTGCCGGCGAACACGTCCTCGTAGCTGCGGCCGAATTGCTCCGCGGAGACGGCGTGGTCGATGACCCGCTGGACCTCCTGCGGCGAGGGCCAGATGTCGCGCAGGAAGACGTCGTTGCCGTCCTGGTCCTGGCCGAGCGGCTCGTTGTTGAGGTCGACGTCCATCGAGCCGGCCAGCGCGTAGGCGATGACCAGCGGCGGGGACGCCAGGTAGTTCATCTTGACGTCCGGGTTGATCCGGCCCTCGAAGTTGCGGTTGCCCGAGAGCACCGAGACGACGGCGAGGTCGGCCTCGTTCACCGCGTTCGACACCGGCTCGGGCAGCGGGCCCGAGTTGCCGATGCAGGTGGTGCAGCCGTAGCCGACCAGGTAGAAGCCGAGCTTCTCCAGGTACG
>NZ_QOHH01000013.1 GCF_003319105.1 Blastococcus sp. TF02-09
CTTGATGCCCTCCTCCTCGACCTGGCGCAGCCGCTCGGAGCCGTAGAGCCCGGCCTCGATCCGCTTGGCGAGGTCGACCTCCTCCTCGGCGTTGAGCAGCGCCACCTTGCCGATCTGCTTGAGGTAGATCCGGACTGTGTCCGCGGAGTTGGTGAGCTCGGCGTCCTTGCGGGTTTGGCGGAGGGCCTGGAACTCCTCCTCCTCAGCCTCCCACCGCAAGTCCGCTGCTTCCTGTGCACGTTGGCCCTGGTCGGGCGTCTCCACGATGGCCCGGAGGCGGTCGGCGAGCGGCTCGCCGAGCTTCTGGACGGTTGTAGTCACGTCGACGACGGCCACAGGGGAGGTAGCCGTGACGACGGATTCGTCATCGTCGCCACGGGACTTCGGCGGGTGGACGACTGTCGATGCCACGCCTGTGACTGGCGGCAGTAGGGCGGCAACGTCCCGGCCAAGTGCGTTCGCCGGCTCTCCTGAAGGGCTGGTCGCCCCGTCTGCGCTGCGGACCGAGGGGATCTCCGTGGTTGTGCAACGCGGAGGGAGCGGCACCTGCGTGGGGCTGTCCCATCCCGTGACATGCGCTTTGGTGCTTGAGGGCGTGATCGTGCTGGGGTCCAAGCGGGAGGGTGGGGTCGACGTCAAGATCAGCCGCTTGTCGAAAGCCTGGATCAGCGTGCGGACGGCAGGGTCCGCGTTGTACTTGTCCCAATCGTCGGTGATCACAAGGTCGCCTACCCGAAGCTCTAGGGTGGCAGAGAGCAGGGCGGGCGAGATCGCCACCAGAACGTGGCAGTCGTCGAGCTCATCCGTGTGCCCGGCACCAAGCTGGCCGACGTCGATCTCTGGTAGTAGCTCGAACACGCGGGCCAGCCACCTAGCCTGTGCGCCAGCGGACGGGGTTATTACGACAACCTGGTTGCCTTCATAAACGGCCTGTTGAGCGGCCGCGATCCCTATGAGGACTCGGTCCGCGGACTCAGCCGCGTGGACCATTCCGTGCTGACCATCTGCCCTCCACTGCCTCAAGGCGGACTCTCGGAGCGCCCCCAGGATCGGCTTACCGTCGGGAAGATCGTCCGTTGGCTCGGTTGCGCGACTTGCTGTGACTTCTACCTCGCGCTCCTCATCCGAGGCGGCTCTGCCGAGATATTCGATTGCAGGCGGATCATCCGCCGTCGACGGTTGGCGATCGTGCGGAGTCGGCGTGGGCGCTTCCTCGAAGTTCTCCGCGCTCTGTGTGTGTGCGTCGGCGTTAGGCCTGTCGGATCGGCCGTCGGAGCGCTGTTGGTTCGGGCGGCGCCAGCCGTTCTTGTCAATTGCCTGTCGGAGGCGGCGCAGACGGCCCACGGCGTTCTCACCCGTGACCATCGCCCCCTTCGTCGCCCAAGCCGGTGCTTTCGAGAAGAACCTAACCACCGGAACAGCGACGGATCGCTAGCCGGACAAATGACCGTATCCATCGGTGTGTCGAGTCATCCGGTCGTGTGAAGCAGCCGGCCCCGCAGCTGACAAGACCCACGTTCTGCCCCAGCTGTCAGGGTCCGAGCCCAGCAACGCCTTCCCAGGCCCTCGATGCCGCTGGGCGTGAACCCTAAACTCCGCACCGACGCGCGCGGGGCGGCTCTCCGCCGTGTTGCCACGAGCCCGGCGAGGAACCGTTGACACCGCGTCGTCGCCGGGATCAGTGATGGGCGGTTGGGACAGCTGAGACGGATGCGGAGAAGCTCGCCGGAAGCTTCGATTCGTCGGCGCGTTGTGGCAGCGTCACTCTCGGCAGCTCTATCGCCTGACGCCGACTCGAGTAGGAAGTGCGGAGGAGATCCCCGTGACCGTTGCCGGCATCGCCATGGAGACTAGACGGGTTTCACCTTTCAAGCAGTTCCCCTCAGTCTTGATGCAGCCACTGTCCGGTTCGGGCAAGGCGGCCAAAGCTCGGGCACTCGCGGTGCGGAGCGCCAGCGAGGCAGTCCTGGACGCACTTCCGCTTGCTGGCGCGCTGGTGTGACGGCTCGGCTCTTTCCGGACGATCCGCTGTTCGGATCCGCTGCCGAGGCACTCTTCGTCGAGAAGGTGCGCGAGCAGCTGCCCGACGACGCCGTCGTCTTCTGCAACCTTCGCTTCAGCGACGGTCGGGAGGACCGAGAGGCGGACGTGATCGTCGCGTGGCCCGGCGTGGGCATCGCGGTCGTCGAGGTCAAGGGCGGCAGCGTCTCGCTGGACCGCGGGGAGTGGCGGCAGCGCCAGGACGGTGTCGACCGGGTCATCCACCCCGTCGACCAGGCGGTCGCCTGCAAGTACTTGCTCTGCGACTACCTGGCCGACCACCCCCGCTGGTCCGCCGGGCGCCCGCGCAGCGCGCACCTCGTCGCGGTGCCGGCGACGACGCTGCCCGCTGACTTTGTGGCGCCCGGGTTGGCTCGCTGGATGGCGCTCGACGTCACGGACGTGCCCCACGCCGCGGCGCGCATCCGGGCGGCGCTGGAGAAGGTCCGCGACGAGCCGGACCCGTCCACCGCTGAGGACGTCGAGGAGATGGTTGACTGCCTCGCGGGGACGGCGATCCCTCAGCAGCACCTCCTGGCCGAGCTCGCCGAGCGGGAAGCCGCCTGCGATCTGCTGACCCGGGACCAGGCCAAGGTGCTGGATCTGCTCAGCGAGTACTCCCGGGTGGAGATCCGCGGTGGGGCCGGGTCGGGCAAGACCTGGCTGGCGGTGGAGAAGGCCCGTCGGCTCGCGGCGGAGGGGCAGCGAGTCGCGCTCATGTGCTATTCGCGCGGCCTTGCCGAGTTCCTCAAGCGTCGCGTCGAGAAGCTGCCCAAGCGGCAGCGGCCCTCCTACGTCGGCACCTTTCACTATCTCGGCATCGACTGGGGAGTGCCGGCCGGCTCGGACGACGACAGCCGCTACTGGGAAGAGTTCCTCCCGGCCGAGATGGTGAAGCTGGCCGGCGCTCTGCCCGAGGGGCAGCGGTTCGACGCCATCGTCATCGACGAGGGGCAGGACTTCGCCCAGAGCTGGTGGGACGCCGTCGTAGCGGCTCTACGCGATCCCGAGCGCGGGTGCATCTACGTCTTCTCGGATGAGGGGCAGCGCATCTTCGCGCGCCAGGGGCGCCCGACCGTCGACCTCATGCCAATCCCGCTCAACGAGAACCTGCGCAACACCAAGCAGATCGCAGGGACCTTCTCCAGCCTAGCCCCTGAGCAGATGCGGATCCGCGGCTCCTCGGGCGTACCGGTGCGGTTCGTCCAGTGCTCGCCCGACGAGGCGGTTGAGGCTGCCGACGACGTCGCCGACGCCCTGCTTGAGGAAGGGTGGCCGCCGGAGGCCGTGGCGCTGCTGACAACGCACCGTCGGCACCCCGTACAGGTGGAGCGGCAGGCCGAGGGGCAGGACGCCTACTGGGCGACCTACTGGCAGAACGACGACCTCTTTTACGGGCACGTGCTCGGGTTCAAAGGGCTCGAGCGACCCGCTGTCGTTCTGGCGGTCAACGGCTTTCGTAACGAAGCCCGTGCGCGGGAAATGTTGTACGTCGGGCTATCGCGAGCCCGCGACCTGCTGGTCGTCTGCGGTGACCTCGAGCTGATCCGCCGTGTCGGTGGCCGGGCGGTCGCCCTCAGGCTGACGGCCGGCTCATCGGCCGGCGTGCCATGACCACCCCTGCTGCACGCGGAGTCAGGGAGGAGTCATCTCGTGACTGCTCCCGGCGTCTCGTTCGTTGCGTCCCACGATCGCATCACTCGGCGGGGGCGTAGCGGGGACGCGGAGAGTGCTGAGGCACCGGGGACGGAGGGGGTTACGACGCGCCCCTCGTCGTCGAGGATGTCACCCCGCACGTTTAGCTTCGTCTCGAAGTTTTCGGTGCCGCCGCCAGAGCCGGTGCCGACTTTGGGAGGAAGAGAACGTGACTGCTGAGAGCAACGCGCCCGTGTCGGTTTGGACCCTCGCCACCGAGGATGTGACCCTGCCGGACCTGCTGGGCGACGAGGGCATGTCACCTGCGCGCCTCGCGGAGCTCAGGACGGTCCTGGCGACGCTCGCGGACTCGCCGATCGCGACGCTCGAAGCGCACCCGCTCTCTTCCAAGCGCGAACGGGACGGCGGCATCGCCCTCCGTGCAGCCAGCCCTCTCGCCCAGCAGTTGACGCAGCCCGTCACGCAGACGGCGAAGTCCGCGCCAAGCACGACCGCTGCCGCCTCCGGCGAGATGCTCTACAAGATGGTCGTTCCAGCGAAGGTTGCCGCAGAGTTCGGCAAGGGGCTCGTGAAGCCTATGGCTGCCAAGGGAGTTGCCGGAGGCATCCATGGCGGTCTGCGGAACGCCACCGGGATCGTCGGGCAGGCGACCTTCGTCCCCGCCACGAGCACGGCGGCAGCGGGGGCGGCGGGAGGCTCGGCTGCCACCGCTGGTGCGGTGGCAGCGGGCGCCGGAGCGTTCACGGTGGCCGCGCCGCTCGTGCTCATGGCCGTCGCCGTCGGTGTCAGCGCCCATGCCGAACAGCAGCGCCAGGCAGCGATCGAGCGCATCACCGACCTGCTGGAGCAACTGCACGAGGACAAGCTGGAGGACGAGCGCAGCGAACTGGCCGGGTGTCGCGACGCCATCGACAAGGCGACCTCGATTCTCCTTGACCAGGGCCGCATCGGCGCCTCCCTGGGCCTCGACTCCGCTGTGCACGAGATCGGCACCGCGATCGAGCGGACGCGCAGCCGGCTCACCAAGTGGAAGGCGGCCCTCGACGCCTTGCCAGAGGGCGCGGTCGAGATTGGAGCGCTCACCAAGGCGTTTCCCGGCATCGACGAGGAAGGAGGCGCCTTCCGTGCGCACCTGGAGATTGCGCGACTGGCGATTGCACTCAAGCGCCGGGTCCTGGTTCTCCAGGCCGTCGAGCACGCCCAGCTGGAGGGCGCCAGCCACCCGTTCAGGGCCTTCCTTCGCACCCTGCAGGACGACGAACGCCGCGTCGACGAGCTGGAGTCCGGCATTACGTCCGTCCTTCTCCGCCTGTCATCGCTGGAACTGAAGCTTTCCAGCGGCATCCGTAGCTTGGTGTGGACGCAAGGAGACGTCGACGACTTGCTCCGGGTCGCCTACCGCTTGCGCGCCCTGGGTGACGGTGTCGACCATGAAGTCCGGCAGTCCGACGTGGCCATCGAGATCGAACGGAACAGGGACGGGTCGCTGGTCGTCTACCCGGCTGCCGCTGCGTGATCGTGGGGCCTGTGCCGTCAGCCCGATGACTGGCCCAACCGCTGCAGAGCGGCGGTGAAGCTGGCGTTCCACAGGCCGAGGTTCGGCCAGCGTTCGGCGACGTGGGCCGTCGCCTCCTCGGCCGTCATGCCTTCGGTGCGCATCAGCCAGGCCCGCAGCAGCAGGCCGGTCCGGGAGGCACCGCCGTGGCAGTGCACCAGCAGGCGGCGCCCCTCGGCTCGCAGCGCCTCCATGTCGTCCAGGACGTCGGCAAGCACGACGTCCAGGTCGCTGTTGTGCTCGTTGTCGGCGATGTAGGCCATCCGCTGCAGCTCGTGCTCGAACGGCTCGCCCAGCCGGCACAGCGAGATGACGGCGAAGTCCTTCTCGCTGTATCGCGCGCCGTCCAGGTTGGCCGCCCAGATACCCGGCAGGACCTCCGCCGGCCCGATCCGCGGGATCACGCCCGGGTCGTAGCTCTGCTGCACCCCGCTGTCCAGCGCCGCCGCGAGCTGCTGCAGGTCCGCCAGCCGCCACACCTTGTCGCCGTGCCCCGGCACCCGGCCGTGCACCACCGACGCCCACCGGCTCGGGATCCCGCCCATCCCGAACACCGCGCCGGCCAGCCCGCCGGCGACGCACGCCACCGTGTCGGTGTCGCCGCCCAGGTCGATCACCAGCCGCAGCACCTCGGCGATGTCCCGCCCGTTGCGCAGCGCCCACACCGCCGAGCCGAGCGTCGGCCACGCCGCGCCGTTCGACTCCGTCGCCTGCTCAGGCGTCCAGTCCTCAGCCAGCACCGTCGCCCACCGTTGGCGGTGCTCCTCGGCCACCAACGACAGCGCCGACGGGATCGCCGCCAGCGGGTCGCCGCCGTCCAGCGCCACCCGCAGCAGCTCGTGGAAAATTGCGCAGCCCTCGCCGGCCGACGGGTCGCCATGCGTCAGCGCCGAGATCCGCCGCGCCGCGTCCGTCGTCGCCTCGGTGCCGAAGCGCGAGAACCAGATCGCGGCCGGCGTCGTCCGCATCAGCGAGCCGTTGCCCGCCGCGTGCCCCGACGCGGCGAAGTGCTCGGCCGCAGCAGACGACCACGACAGCCCCGAGCACAGGACCGCCCGCGTCTGGTTGCCGATGTCCGGCGGCCCGGCCGCCGCCCACGCCGAGAACCGGTCGAACACGTCCGCGAGGTCCAGCCCGCCTTGATCGACCAGCGACGACGCCACCAGCAGCGCCATCTGGGTGTCGTCGGTGAACTCGCCCGGCTCCCAGTTCAGCGAGCCACCGCCGCACATCTCGGTCTTCGACCCGCGCGCGGGCGCCGGGAAGCGCGCGGAGAACGCCCCCGGCGGACCGAACTCGAACGGCGCGCCGAGCGCGTCGCCGACGGCGGAACCCACGAGCGCCCCGGCGACGCGGTGACTGCGGTGCATGGACGGCACGAGCACTCCTCGAGAGCGGGGGGACCGCCCCAGCATCTCCCGGGCACGAACCGGCCGGCGGCCTGACCCCACCGGCCGCGGCCAGCGGTGACGGCGGTCACAGCGATGTCAGAGGTGCGTGCGAGCATCGCCCGGTGGTCGACTCTCCCCGCCTGCTGATCGCCAACCGCGGCGAGATCGCCGTCCGCATCGCCCGGGCCGCAGCTGCCGAGGGGATGACTAGCGTCGCCGTCACCGCGGCCGACGAGCCCGACGCCGCCCACCTCGCCGCCGCCGACGAGACGTACGTCCTCCCCGGCTCCGGCCCGGCCGCCTACCTCGACGTCGGACAGATCGTCCGGGCCGCCATGGAGACCGGGTGCGAGCTCATCCATCCCGGCTACGGCTTCCTGTCCGAGGAGAGCAGCCTTCCGCGCGCGTGCGAGGACGTAGGGATCCAGTACGACGTCCTCGTCGCTCCCGTCGGCCCCCACGCCGGCACGCTCGCCGTCCTCGGTGACAAGGAGTTCGCCCGCCGGGCCGCCGAGGCGGTCGGCGTCCCGGTCCTGCGCGCGGCCACGGATGATCCCGACGAGGTGCGGACGCTCCTCGACGCTACCGGCGCGGTTCTGCTCAAGGCCCGCTACGGCGGGGGAGGGCGGGCCACCCGCGTCCTCCGCGGTGGTGACGACGTGGACGCCGCCGTCGCGCAGGTCGCGGAGGAGGCGCGGGTCGCGTTCGGGAAACGGGAGGTCCTCGCCGAGGAGTACCTCGAGCGGGCACGTCACATCGAGGTGCAGGTGCTCGGTGACGCCAGGCAGAAAGCCGTCGTCCTCGGCGACCGCGACTGCTCGCTGCAACGCTCCCGGCAGAAGATCGTCGAGATCGCCCCCGCGTGGGACCTGCCCGACGACGTCCGAACGCAGCTGCACCAGGGAGCCCGCGCCCTCGCGGAGCGGGTTGAACTCCGCGGGCTGGCGACCGTGGAGTTCCTCGTCTCCGCCGACGACCCCGAGCAGTTCGTCTTCCTCGAGTGCAACCCGCGCCTGCAGGTCGAGCACACCGTCACCGAGGAGACGACCGGCCTCGACCTCGTCCGGCTGCAGCTGCGCGTCGCCACCGGCGCGACGCTGGCCGACCTGGGCCTCGCCGACGGGGTCCCACGGCTACGAGGCTGGGCGGTCCAGGCCCGCGTCAACGCCGAGACCGTCACCGCCGACGGCACCCTGCTGCCATCCGCCGGCACCATCACGGCGCTCACCCTCCCCGGCGGCCCGGGCGTCCGGGTCGACACCGCGGCCCGGCCCGGCGCCGAGCAGAGCGCCCGCTACGACTCCCTGCTGGCCAAGGTGGTCGTCCACGAGCGGCAGGGCGACCTCCGCGACGCGCTGCGCCACCTCGACCGCGCACTCGCCGAGGTCGACGTCCGCGGCGTCGCCACCAACACCGGCTTCCTCCGCGCCGTCCTCGCCGACCCCGACGTCCTCGCCGGCCGGGCCACCACCACGCTCCTCGACGACTCCGTCGCGGACCTCGTCGCCGCCGCCGAGCAGTACGCCGGGCCGGACACCCAGCCGCGCGCCGAGCAGGAACAGCACCGGGAACAGGTCCAGCTCGACGCCGGCGAGGACGCCCTCCGCGCACCGGTCCCCGGCACCGTCGTCGCCGTCGAGGCAACGGAAGGCGCGACGGTCGAGCCCGGGGGAGTCGTCCTCGTCCTGGAAGCCATGAAGATGGAGCACGTCGTTGCGCTTCCCGCCGGCGGCACCGTCCGGCGCATCACCGTCCGCGTCGGCGACACGGTGCGGCAGGGCGACGTCCTCGCCACCGTCGAGCACTCCGACGGCGACGCCGCCGACGCGGCCGACCAGATCGACTTCGACGCCGACCGCGCCGACCTCGCCGAGGTCCGGCGCCGCCACGAGATCGGCCTCGACGAGCACCGCACCGAGGCGGTGGCCAAGCGGCACGCCCAGGGCCGGCGCACCGCCCGGGAGAACCTCGACGACCTCGTCGACGAGGGCAGCTTCCTCGAGTACGGGCCGCTCGTCTTCGCCGCCCAGGAGCGCCGCCGCAGCCGCGAGGAGCTGCAGGAGCGCACCCCGGCCGACGGCGTCGTCGGCGGGCTGGCCGACATCAACGGCGACCTGGTCGGCCCTGACCGCAGCGCGGCCGTCGTCGTCTCCTACGACTACACCGTGCTCGCCGGCACCCAGGGCATGCGCGGGCACCTCAAGAAGGACCGGCTGTTCGAGCTCGCGGAGAAGCGGCGGCTGCCGGTCGTCCTCTTCGCCGAGGGCGGTGGCGGCCGGCCCGGCGACGTCGACCACCCGGTCGTCTCCGCGCTCGACACCGCCGCCTTCACCCTCTTCGGCCGGCTCTCCGGCCTCGTCGCGACCGTCGGCATCGGCAGCGGCCGCTGCTTCGCCGGCAACGCCGCACTGCTCGGCACCTGCGACGTCGTCATCGCCACCGAGGACGCGAACATCGGCATGGGCGGCCCGGCGATGATCGAGGGCGGCGGCCTCGGCGTCGTCTCGCCCGAGGAGATCGGCCCGATCGACGTCCAGCACGCCAACGGCGTCGTCGACATCCGGGTCGCCGACGACGCGGCCGCCGTCGCCGCGGCCCGCAAGTACCTCTCCTACTTCCAGGGACCCGTCGCCGACTGGACGGCACCCGACCAGCGCGCGCTGCGCCACCTGGTCCCGGAGAACCGCAAGCGGGTCTACGACATGCGCGCCGTGCTGCACGCCCTCGCCGACGAGGAGAGCGTGCTCGAACTCCGCGACGGCTGGGGCGCCGGGATGATCACCGCCCTGGCCCGGGTCGAGGGCGCGCCCATCGGAGTGATCGCCAACGTGCCGACGCACCTCGGCGGCGCCATCGACGCCGACGCCGCGGACAAGGCGGCCCGCTTCCTGCAGCTGTGCGACGCCCACGGGCTGCCGGTCGTCTCCCTCTGCGACACCCCCGGCTTCATGGTCGGCGTCGAGTCGGAGAAGACGGCTACCGTCCGCCACTTCTCCCGGCTGTTCGTCATCGGCGCCAACCTGTCGGTGCCGATCGGGACGGTGGTCGTCCGCAAGGCGTACGGCCTCGGCGCGCAGGCCATGGCGGGCGGCAGCACCAAGGTGCCGCGGTTCACCGTCGGCTGGCCGTCGAGCGAGTTCGGCCCGATGGGCTTGGAGGGTTCGGTGCGCCTCGGGATGCGGCGCGAGCTGGAGGCCATCGAGGACGACGCCGCGCGGCATGCCGCCTACGAGGCCGCCGTCGCCGCCGCCTACGAGCGCGGCACGGGCCTCAACGTGGCCGCGCACTGGGGGATCGACGACGTGATCGACCCCGCCGACACCCGCCGCTGGATCACCACGCTGACCCGCGAGGCGGCGGCGACCCCGCGGCCGCCGGGACGGGTCCGGCCGAACGTGGACACCTGGTAGGGGCGAGGCCCCTACCGGATCCGAGGGTCTAGGCGCGGCGGGGTGCCGGTTCCTACGATCTGCGGGCACGGGGTCCTGCGTCCGACGTCCCGGAGCTGCCATGACCGCGCCCCTGATCGTCGCCGTCGACGACGATCCGGCCCTGCTCGCCGCCGTCGACCGCGAGCTGCGCACCCGGTACACACCCGACTACCGGGTCCGCACCCTCGGCTCGACCGCCGAGGCGACGCGCACCCTCGAGGAGCTGGCCCGCACCGGTGAGGAGGTCGCGCTGGTGCTCGCGGCCGAGCAGCTCGACGGCGCCCCCGGGGCCGACTTCCTCGGCGAGGTGGCCCGCTGGTTCCCGCAGGCCCAGCGCGCCCTGCTCATCGCCTGGGCCGGTGTCGGCGTGCCCGAGGTCGGCGACGCCCTCTTCGAGGCCATCGCACGGGGCCGCATCGACCACTACGTGATCCGGCCGGCACCCCCGCCGGACGAGCAGTTCCACCAGGCCCTGTCGTCGTTCCTGCTCGCCTGGGCCGAGACCCGCCGCCGCGCTCCGCACACGATCGAGGTCGTCGGCGAGACCTGGTCGGGCCGGGCGTACCGGCTGCGCGAGGTGCTCGGCCGCTGCGCGATGCCGCACCGCTTCTGCCTCGCGGACTCCGACGAGGGGCGCGCCATCCTCGCTGGCACCGGGCCGCGCCGGTTCCCGCTGCTCGTCATGCCCAACGGCGCCGTCATGGAGGACCCCACCGACACCGACATCGCCCGCTCCGCCGGCAGGGAGCTCGACCCGTCGGGGGAGCGCTTCGACCTGGTGATCGTCGGCTGCGGCCCGGCCGGGCTCTCCGCCGGTGTGTACGGCGCGTCCGAGGGGTTGCGCACCGTCGTGATCGACTCCGGCAGCATCGGCGGGCAGGCGACGAGCAGCTCCTCCATCCGCAACTACCTCGGCTTCCCGCGCGGCGTCACCGGCGCCGAGCTCGCCCGCCGCGCCCACCAGCAGGCCTGGGTGTTCGGTGCCCGCTTCGCCTTCATGCAGCAGGTCACCCACCTCGCGCGGGAGGACGGCGAGATCGTCGTCGACCTGCACACCGGCGGCGTCGTCCGCGCCCGCGCCGTCGTCCTGGCGACCGGCGCGAGCTACCGGCGGCTCGGCATCGAACCTCTCGAGGCACTCAACGGAGCCGGCGTCTTCTACGGCGCCGCCAGCTCGGAGGCACCGCTGGTGGCGGGGGAGGAGGTGTTCGTCGTCGGCGGCGCCAACTCCGCGGGGCAGGCGGCGATCCACCTGGCCGGCCACGCGAAGCGGGTCACGCTCGTGGTCCGCGCCGCGACCCTCGAGGCCGGCATGTCGCACTACCTCGTCCACCAGATCGAGGCGACGCCGAACATCGAGGTGCGGACGAGCACCGAGGTCGTCGACGGCGGGGGCGACGGCTGGCTCGACCACCTCGTGCTGCGCCACCGGGAGGACGGCGCGCTGGAGACTGTCGGCGCCTACGCGCTGTTCCTCATGATCGGCGCCCAGCCGCACACCGCCTGGCTGCCGCCGACGTTCCAGCGGGACGCCTCCGGCTTCGTCCTCACGGGAGCGGAGCTGGACGCCGCCGCCATCGCGTCCCTCGGCCGGGCTCCGCTGCCGCTGGAGACCAGCGTGCCGGGCGTGCTCGCGGCCGGGGACGTCCGGAGCGGGTCGGTGAAGCGGGTGGCCTCGGCCGTCGGTGAGGGATCGGTGGCCATCCAGTTCGTCCACCGCCTGTTCGCCGACGAGCGCAGGGGCCTCCGGCCCACCGGCCTGCCGAGCCCCCGAGCGGGCGTGCCCTGAACCCCGCGGGCTTCAACGGACGTCGCTTGTGGCCTGGCTGCCGCGTGGTGGGGCCGCCCGTCGGCTCACTCCGTCGGCCAGTTCCGCCGGGCCAGCACGGGGACGGCGGTACGTCCGTTGCCGACGTGCATGCTGCAGTCCACGCCGGCGCCATCGCGCAGCACCGCCTCGACGGCCGAGCACCACGCGTGGTCGTCGGGGGAGAGGCCGGCCGGGCCGTGGCGTTCCAGGAGCACGGCCAGGTGCAGCTCACCCGGGTCGACCCCTCCGGCATCGGCGACAGTGGCGTGCACGGTTGCGAGATTGCCGAGGGATGCGCGGTCGGGCTCGAGAGGCACGTCCTCCACCGGGATGAGCAGCGGCACCATGGTGCCGTCGGGGCGGAGCCAGGTCAGGAACAGCGTCCGGCGGGCGGGCGGGCCATCGAGGTGCAGGAGGGCGCGCCAGCGCTCGGTGAGCTCCTCGTCGCGGGTGACGGGAACGGTGGGGTGCGGTCGGGTCGACATGGATTGGACTCTGGCGCAGAACCCAGGTCCCGTGCCGGGGTTGTCCACAGGCACCGATCGCTCATGCGACGTCGTCGTGCCAGGCGCGGACAGCGGCGAGGTAGCGAGGAGCGTGACGGTCGACGGCGGCCAGTGCGTCGTCGGTGAGCCCGGGTCGCAGCCCGCGTTCCGCATGGCCGTACCGGATGATGTCGCGCAGCAGCTCCGGGACGCGCTCGGTGTCGAGATCCTCGTGGTCGAGCCAGATGCTCTCGGGGTGCAGCAGCCGCCGGACGTTGTGCGGCGCCCACAGCAGCGGGTCACCGAGGCCGTTGCCCAGCCCGTCGCCCAGCACCGCCTCGACCAGTTCGGGCAGATCGCTCCGCACCCACGGGCGGCCCCACGGACTGGCGAGGAAGGCGGCGGTGACGTCGTCGAGGTCGACATCGTCCCCAGCGGCTGCGACGACCGCGTCGCCTCCGTCGGGCAGCACGGTGACGAGCCAGCGGACCAACGGCCGCAGCTGCCGCCAGGGCGTGGATCTGCCGGACAGCGCATCGAGGTCCGGGTCGCGCAGCGCATCGGTGAGGCGGGCACGGGCGTCGGCCGGGGTGATGTCCCGGACGCGCACGTCCGGATCCTCTCCACCTTCGATCGCCGCCACGACGACATCGACGTGGCGCGCGTAGAGGCGACCGTCGACCACGCGGAACCCCAGTTCGTTGTCGACGTGGACCACGGCGGTGAGGCAGTGCCCGCCGGACACGGTCACCCCCACGACCAGTTCGTCCACGTCGCGGAAGACCGTGCTGAGCTCGACAGCCCGGTCGACGGCCTCCGAGCGGTTGAGCTCGACCAGCCAGCGGGGGAGCAGGTGCCCCCGGTCGGCGGCGTCCCGGCGCACCTCCCGCCGCAGAGCGTCGTCCCTGGACAGCGTGGCCATCGCCAGTGCGCCGGCCGAGCACTCGGGTCGGTTCCAGGACAGGAGTCCTCGGACGAGTGTGGCGGTCGCGGTCGACGGGTCCGGGTCGCCTGCGGCGATGTCCAGCAGCATCGACGCGGTGACGAGCAGCGGGCCGGGTGTCGGTGAATCCGTGCCGGCGCGCAGCGCGCTGGCCAGGCTCTCCATGAGGTCGGGCTCGGTGACGTGCGGGGAAGGGAGGTGCTCTTCAGGGGTCATGGCGGCGGACGCTAGGAGCGACCGCCGACGCGATCGATCCGCTGTTCACAACCGGATCCGCTGTCCACAACCGCGGTGCGCGACGGCGAACGGCCGTTCCTGCGTGGCGTTCAGTCCCAGGGGTTGGTGAGCAGTGGCCGAGCTTGCAGCACGTCGAAGGTGACCGGCGGACCGTCAGTGGTCGTGGTGCCGGGGACGTCGGCGTCCGCGCCGCCGTCGACGCTGAAGGTCGCGCCCCAGGTGACCGTCAGGTGGGCGGTGTAGGTGCCGGACCGGTACAAGTGCTCGATGGTTTGTTCGGGATAGGGCGCGCCGGGGTCGGTGCTGACGAGCTGACCGGTGGCGTCGCCGGTGTGCCAGGTGAACTGCTCCGCGACCGCCTCGATGACGACCTCGAAGCCGCGGATGTCGACGGTGAAGGTCTGCGTCGTGGGGGAGTCGGTGTAGAAGATCACCTGCAAGCCAGCGAGCCCGTCGCCCGGCGGCTGGTGCTCCGTCGTGAGCTGGGGGAGTGGCAGGCGCTGGAAGTAGCTGAACACCTCGGCGCCCGACGGCGGCGGGTTCAGTGGCGTGATGTCGAAGCAGCCCTCCCTCTGCGGGTTCCAGACGTCGTATGGGTCTCCAGGTGCGTACTCGTCACTCACCCCTACGACGGTCGGACCGTCCGGGCCGTCCACGAGCGCCGTGTTGTCAGCTCGCACCACCGGCCGTCGCTCGACGACGAAGTAGCGCACGACCCGACCGGGCTCGGCTGGTGGGCACGACCTGGCGACACTCGGCGAGCAGTAGCCGATTCGCTCTGCCTCGGAGACGCAGCGATCGATGAGGCGCCACTCGTAGTCGACCGCTTCCGTGCCCTGGACGCTGACCACGGCAGGCACGCCTCCACCCTCATACGCGACGGTGACGGCGCTCTCGTCCAACTCGACAGGGCAGCGGACCTGGATGCACGCTCCAGCTTGGCTCACTGGAACGAGCACGCCGAGACCGATGATCGCTGCCACCAGGGCCGTCCGAATGATCAAACGGCTCATCCGATGGTCATTCTGGTGATAATCCAGGATCGAGATTCCTCGGACCATGCAAGCCTCATGCCCGACCCAGCGTTCGACACCAGTTCCCCGACACCCCCGGGAACCGGCGAGCCGGTGGGGGCTCGAACCGTCAATGGTTGGACGCGCACTCCGAAGGCGATGGCTGCTTCTCCATCCCCCATCAAGGGCTCCGCTACATCGTTCAATGACAGCTCTCCACCCTCATAGCGGTGGCCGGCAGCGGCAGCGTCGTCGAACGCTCCCGCGATGCGAGAGCACTCGTCACATTCAGGCGATGAGAGGTCCCGCAGCGGCTGTCCTGATGGGATGGCTTGCTGGCGGTTGAGCAGCTCGATCCAGTACCGCACGAAGGCCTCGGCGCCGGCGGCGTCCTGGGTCCGGGCTTCGTCGGGGACGGGGAAGTCCGCGGGACCGAGCGGTGGCAACGCCTCGACCGTCGGCGCAGACGTCGTCGACGGCAGCGTGGTGTTGGCCTCCTGCTTCTCTGAGCAGCCGCTCAGCAGCGTCGCGCTGATGACCAGGCTGATGGCCCCGAGTCGCATTCGGGCGGCTCCGCGGAGATCACGCACGTCGGGAGACTACGCAGCAGCCGGTGTCCGGAACCGCACAGCTGTGGACAGCGCGGCTACCGGCGCTGGATCGGGTGAACGGCTCCCAGGAGAGGCAGGCAGGCGCCGCGGACGCGCACTCCTGCACCCCAGCGGCAGGCGGAAGGCGCATCGGCGTCGGACTCACCGCGGTCGATCGCCTGCACCTCAACCCATCCCGGTCCGACGCCGAACCGGATGACGTCGTCGAGGTCGCCGGTGAGTTCGACCTCGCGTGCGGCGGTCAGCTCGTCGAGAACGGGGATGCACCCATCCGCCGCGCACGAGCAGGGCGCCTCGCCGCCGAAGTGGGCGCTGACTTCGACGACGATGCGGTCCCCAGACGCGGTGCCGTGCAGTCGGTGCTCCTTGCCCAGCTTGCCGGCGTGCGACTCATCGATATGGGCGCCGTCGGACGCGGTGACGCTCACCCGGCACACGACACCCTCGGTGACGCCCATGCCTCGCCCGGGTCCGTGCAGCACCCGCAGCGTGCCGCCGACCCCGCTCTCAGCGAAGCGCGCGTCGTCGGCGGCGGTGTAGTCGTACGGGTAGGTGCCGGGTGCACGTCGCCGTCCCACCGCCGCAGTGTGCCGCAGGAACTGGCAGGCTCCCAGGGCATGCGGCCCGAGGTAGACGACCTCTTGGACGTCCTCCGCAGCTCTCGCGATGCCGAGCTGCGCCGCGTCGTCGTCGAGGCAGACCTTGACGGGGAACCACCGGCGCCCGAGCCGGCTGTCGTCGAGCCGTACCGATGGTTCGTGGCCAGGGTCGGGAACGGCGTGAAGCTGACCCCGGCCGGCTACCTGCCGCCCGCGCTGGTCGGCGAGACGATGCGGACGCTGGGTTGGGACGCCGACTGGATCGGCGCCGGCAATAGAGAGGACGTGACCCGTCCGGTTGCCGAGCTGCGCGACACCGCTCGTCGGCTGGGCCTGGTAAGGGTGCACCGATCGGTCCTCACACCAACCCGGGACGGCCGCCGTCTCGCTGCCGATCCGGTCGGCTTGTGGTGGCACGTCGCCGCCCGGCTACCTCTGGCCCGGCGGCAGGGCGAGCAGGTCGCCGGCCTGCTGTGGCTGCTCGCGGTGGCCGCCGGCCGGCCGCGCCCGGAGAGGACGGTCGCCCGCGGGCTGGCGTTCATGGGGTGGGTCGACGCTCGGACCGGCCGGGAGCTCGACGAGCGCGAGGCCTTCGGGCTCGTCCGCGACACCACCTGGACGGTGTTCGACCGGCTCGGTCTGCTCGGCAGCTGGCGGAACCGGGCTGAGGCGCCGACCCCGTCCGCCGTCGCGCTCGCGCGCGCCGCGCTGGCGCACGAGGAGCCGCTCGCGCCGACCCGCCCGGTGTCGGCGATCGAGCTCACCGTCACCCTCCGGGACGTCGACCCGCCGGTGTGGCGTCGCCTCGCCGTCTCCGCTGAGTCCTCGCTGCAGGAACTCGACGTCCTCCTGCGGGCCGGCATGGGTTGGCGCGGCGGGCACCTGTCGATGGTCGAGCTCGAGGGCCGGTCGTACGGGGACGTCGAGGACATGGACGAGCTGGGCGATCCCCGGCTCGTCCGGCTCGACTCGCTGCCCGATGGAACGGTGTTCCGCTGGGACTACGACTTCGGCGACGGCTGGGAGCACGACGTCCGGATCGGGCGACGCCAGATCGCTGCCGTGCCGACCTGCCTGGACGGCGCGGGTGCCTGCCCACCCGAGGACTGCGGTGGTCCCGGTGGTTACGAGCGGCTGCAGGAAGTACTGGCCGACCCCCGGCATCACGAGCACGCCGACGCCCGCGCCTGGCTGGGACGTCCGCTGGACCCCGAACGGTTCGATCCCACCGAGGTGACCCGTCGGCTACGCGCCCGCCGCCGCTGACGGAACGTCAACATGGGAGGCGTTGCGCACCAGGTCGGGAGACCCCGCCGGCGGTCTGACCCGGCTGCGCGGTGCCGTGGCCGTCGTCGGGCGGTCATTCCGAGGAACGGTGACCAGGGCTTACCTCACGGGACGACGACGGCGCGACCGCGGATGGCGCCCTCGTGCAGCCGGCGGTAGGCCTCCGGCGCCTCGTCGAGCGTGAACCGCTCCGTCTCCACGTGGATCGCGCCGGCTCGCGCCAGGTCGAGCACCTCGATCAGCTCCGCCCGCGTGCCCCAGTACGGCGCCCGCACCGACGCACCCATCGGCGTCGAGAAGAAGCCGGTCGCCAGCGTCCCGCCGCCGATGCCCACGATCTCGATCCGACCGCCGGCCGCCACCGCCTGCCGCGCGATCTCCAGCGTCGGGGGAGCGCCCACGAAGTCGAACACCACCTGCGCGCCCACCCCGCCGGTCAGGTCCCGGATCGCGGCGACGGCCGACTCGTCCGAGTGCAGCGCCCGGTGCGCTCCGACCTCGCGGGCCAGCTTCTGCTTCTCCTCGTCCACGTCCAGTGCGATCACGGTCGCCCCGGTGATCGCCCGCAGGATCTGGATGCCGACGTGCCCGAGCCCGCCCACGCCGATCACCACCGCCGTCGACCCGGCCGGCAGCGCGTCCAGCGACGAGACGATCGAGTGGTACGGCGTCAGCCCGGCATCGGTCAGCGACACCGCGGCCACCGGGTCCAGGTCGCCCAGCGGCACCAGGTGCCGGACGTCGTCGACGATCAGGTACTCGGCCAGCGCACCCGGCGCACCCAGCCCCGGCGGCTGGATGCCTAGGGACGACGCGTGCGGGCAGTAGTTCTCCGCACCTCGCGCACACGCGTGGCACACCCCGCAGCCCCATGCGCCGTACACCGCCACCGCATCGCCGACCGACACCCCGGCGGCACCGGGTCCGAGCGCGTCGACCACGCCCACGCCCTCGTGCCCCAGCGTCAGCGGCAGCTCGTAGACGCCCTCCGGCAGGCTCATGACGAACTCGTCGGAGTGGCACAGCCCCGCGGCGGTCACCCTGAGCCGCACCTGCCCCGGGCCCGGCTCCGGGGTGGGGATCTCCACCACCTCGGGAGGGCTGCCGACGGTCCGGTACTGCACAGCGCGCATGACAGATCCCTTCGAGGACGACGTCGCCTCGACCCTAGGGCCCGCGCCACGGCGCCGGGCGGTAGTTGCGGGCGGCCGGATCCTGTCGGTGCCCTATGTCATCGTCCGGGACCTCGCCGTCGCAGGGCGGCCGGACCTGGGAGTGGCATGGGCGAATCGGTCGGTGTGCAGGCGGGGCGCGTGTGTCCCGGCTGTGGAGAGCAGAACTCGATCCCGCTGGTGTTCGGGATGCCAGGGTTCGACGACTTCCGTCGGGCCGAAGCGGGCGTCGTCGCGCTCGGCGGCTGCCTGACGCCGGACGACGAGAGGGCGTTCGTCTGCCGCACCTGTGAGCTGGCGTGGGGCAGCGAGTCCGACCCGACCGCCGACGAGGCGGAGTTGAGCGGCCTCCTGGGCGTGACCCACCGCGATGTCATCCGCGCCCTGGGTGCCGGCTGGCGGCGCGAGGCCAGCGCCGGCGGGCAGGAGGGCGTGGCGTGGTTCGTCAGCGGTGAGCCGGCACAGGTCGCGGTCGGCGTGCAGAGCTCGCGGTTCGTCCTGGACCGCCCGCTCACCTCGTGGGACGACGTCCGTCCGGGCCCGCTCATGGCCGACGGACCCCGGTTCACCAGAGAGGACCTGCTGGACGACCCGCAGGGGGTGGCCTGGGTCGCGGAGGACATCGCATCCCGACGCCGTCGCTCGTTCCGCTGGTGCCGCACCTGCCGCCGGTCGACGCCGCCCGAATCGTTCGTGGGGTCCCAGAGTGCGTGCGAGCGCTGCGTCCGCCTCGGCGACCCCGACGGATGACGGGTCTCGTCGAACGAGTCGGCGACGCCCCGGCTTCTCCGCCGCCTCTCGCATGGGCTGCGGTTCGCCCCGCCCCCCGATCGCCCGGCGGGGGCCCGGCCGGCCGGCTGGCCCGTCCGAGACTGCGGCTAGGGTCCGAGCCGCCGTCCCTCACCTCCCTGCTCAGGAGACCTCGTGCCCCGGCCCGATCCCACCCGCCCGCAGCCGCTCCCACGGCCGGCCCGTCTCGCCGCCGCCGCCCTGAGCCGCCGGTGGAAGCTGCCCGCCCCGCTCAGCCCGGTCCAGGTGCTGCGCGGCGAGGACATCCCCATGCGCGACGGCACGACGCTCCGCGCCGACGTCTACCTCCCGACGTCGACGGGCCCGCACCCGACGGTCCTGCTCCGGTCGCCCTACGGCCGCGGCCCCGGCTTCGCCGTCACCATGGCCGTCCCGTACGCAGCCCGCGGCTACGCCGTCGTGCTGCAGAGCGTGCGCGGCACCTTCGGCTCCGGCGGCGACTTCGCCCCGGTCATCAACGAGGAGCACGACGGGCAGGACACCGTCGTCTGGCTGCGCGACCAGCCCTGGTTCGACGGCCGGCTGGCCACGCTCGGCCCCAGCTACCTCGGCTACACCCAGTGGGCGCTGGCGCTCGACCCGCCGCCCGAGCTCAAGGCGATGGTGCTGCACATCGGCCCGCACGACCTCGCCCAGGCCGGGATGATCGACGGCGCCTTCCAGCTCACCAACCTGGCCATCTGGACCGACCTCGTCGCCCACCAGGAGCAGGTCAGCTGGCTGCGCGGCCTCGTCCGGCTGGCGACGGCGGAGCGACGGCTCGACCCCTTCCTCGGCCAGCTGCCGCTGCAGGGCCTGGCCGAGCGGTTCGGTGGGTCGCCGGCGCCGTGGTTCGACGAGTGGCTGGCCCACCCCGACCTCACCGACCCGTACTGGGACCGCTACCGCGCCACCCCCGCCGTCCACTCGAGCACCGTGCCCACGATGCTCATCGGCGGCTGGCAGGACTGGTTCGTCGAGCAGACGCTCTACCAGTACTCCGCCCTGCGCGAGCGCGACGTCGACGTCGCCCTGACCCTCGGCCCGTGGGCGCACCTCGGCATCGACCCCGCGGTGACGACGCCGGAGAGCCTGGCGTGGCTCGCCACCCACCTGCCCGTCGACGGCGTCCCGCCCGCATCGCCGCGGCCGGAGCGGGTGCGGGTGCACGTCACCGGCGCCCGCACCTGGCGCAGCCTGCCCGACTGGCCGCCCGCCACCACCGACCGCACCTTGTACCTGGCACCTGAGGGCCGGCTGGCCGACGACGTCCCGGCGCAGGCGGCGGAGACCACCTTCACGTACGACCCGATGGATCCCACCCCGTCGGTCGGCGGCCGGATCCTGGCCAACAGCGCGGGGCAGCGGGACAACCGCGCGCTGGAGGCACGCGACGACGTCGTCACCTTCACCACCGCGCCGCTGCGCACGCCGGTCGAGGTGCAGGGCGGGGTGCGCGTCCAGCTGCAGGTCGAGTCGGACAACCCCTACGCCGACCTCTTCGTCCGCCTCTGCGACGTCGAGCCCAGCGGGAGATCGCTCAACATCACCGACCGGCTGGTCCGGCTCGACCCCGCGCCGGGGGAGGAGCCGCACACCGGGCAGCGCATGGTCGAGCTCGCCCTCGTCGACACCGCGCACCGCTTCCGCGCCGGGCACCGCATCCGGCTGCAGGTCTCCGGCGGCGCGCACCCGCGCTACGCCCGCAACCTCGGCACCGGCGAGCCGGTCGGCGAGGCCACCCGGGGCGTCCCGACCACCCACCGCATCTGCGCCGGCGGCGCGTCGCCGTCGTCGATCAACCTCCCGACCGCCTGACGGCAGAAGGCTCCCCCTGACCCCACCCGTCCCGCCCGTCCCACCTGGCCGCGACGCCTCACCGAGGTCCCACGACGGCCCGGAAGCGCTTCGTACCGTGGACGCGTGGCCAAGCACTTCGTCGATGAGACCGCAGAGTTCACGTTGCCCTCCCTGGGCAAGCACGCCGGCCCGGACACCGGTGAACTCGACCTGACCCAGCGCTTCGACCCGGGATTCGCCTCCCGCCGTCCCGCCGTGCCCGCCCCCTCCCGCCGGGACGACGACGCCCGCTGACCCCAGGGGCCTCGCCCCTCCGGCGAGCCCGCAAGAGCGCGTCACCCCCGAGGGGTACATGTGACGCCATGACCCACTCAAGAACGGCGTCCGATCAGCCGACCTCGTACAGGTGAGCCGATCCGCAGCACCCGAGGTGGCGACGACGCGCATCATGGCGCGCACCCTGGCCACCTTCTACGCGTTCGGTGGCTCGGCCGGCCTGCTCATGACCCTCGACGCCGAGCCGGGCGTCCGCCGGTCGATCCTCGCGGTGCTGTCGTGCGTCGCCCTGGTGGGCTCGGTCGTCGTCGGCCGCTGGGGGCCGTCGTGGCCGCGGGCGTTCTTCCACGGCGCGGTCGGCGCGGCGACAACCCTCATCGTCACCGCCGTCGCGGTCGCGCCCGACCCCGTGACCAGCGTGGCCGCTGCCGTGCTCATCACCTTCGTGGTGGTCGACGCGCACTTCTTCTTCCTCAGCCGCCAGGCGCTCGCCCACCTCGTGGCCGCCGTCGTCGGCATCACCGCGGCGCTGGTCACCGGCGACGTCGGCATCGGCACCGCGCTGGGTCTGGACCTGATCCTGGTCAGCATCGGCGCGGTCATCCGCACGCTGGTCGCCCTCGCCTCCGACGCCAGCCGCGACCCGCTCACCGGGCTGAGCAACCGGCGCGGCTTCGACCAGGCGCTCGACGAGCTGATGTCCGAGGCCTCCCGCACCGGCGAGGCGCTGTCCGCGGTGCTCATCGACGTCGACCACTTCAAGGCGGTCAACGACACCTACGGCCACGAGGCCGGCGACAAGGTGCTGTGCCGGGTGGCCGGCGTCTGGCAGACCGAGCTGCCCGACCGTGCGCTGCTGGCCCGGCACGGCGGCGACGAGTTCTCCCTGCTCCTGCCCGGCATGGCCGGCGCCGAGGCGCTCGCCGTGGTCCGGCGGGTGTGCGGCGTCGACCCGACCGTCTCGCTGTCGTGCGGCGTGGCGCAGTACCGGGCCGGCGACAGCGCCTCCCAGCTCATGCGCAGCGCCGACCGCGCGCTCTACGAGGCCAAGGTGGCCGGCCGCGGCCGGGCGGAGCTGGTCAGCTCCGCTGCCCCGGCCGGCTACGACGCCCGGGTGCACCGCCGCCCCTGACGCTCAGCCGGTGCCCTTCGCGGCGATGAGCTCGGTGACCTCGTCCGGGGGCGAGGTGCAGTCGTCGCCCGACGGCTCCTCGTCCGACGCCTCGCCCTCGATGCCGACGTCCTCCACCGGCTGGGTGCCCAGCCGCTCCAGGTGCGGCGGCACGCGCGCCTCGGCGTTGAGGACGTGCGACCGGCTCAGCCAGCCCAGGCCGTCGTCCACCTCGAAGTCCATCCCGCCGCCCGGTGCGCGCTGCACGTGCCCGGGGGAGGGGAGCAGGCCGACGATCCGGACGGCCTGCTGCTGCGTCAGGTCGGCCGGGGAGACGTCGAACCAGTACCAGGACGCCGCGCACACGCCGTAGATCGTCGGGCCGAACTGGGCGTAGTTGACGTAGAGCTCGAGCATCCGGCGGTCGTCGATGAGCGCGGCGACCTCCACCGACAGCAGCGCCTCGACACCCTTCCGCATCGCGCTCAGCTCCTGGTTGAGGAACAGGTTCTTGGTCACCTGCTGCGGGATGGTCGAGCCCGACGGGTCCTCCTCGCCGGCCAGGTGCGCCTGCGCGCGCTCCCACAGGTCCGCCCACTCGAAGGCGCCCTCGCGGGTGGGCAGCGCGGAGTCCTCGTGCGCGATGACCGCGGCCAGGAACGTGCGGGACACGTGCTCCACCGGCACCGACTGCTGGATGGCGCCGTCCGGGTTGGCCTGCATGAACGCCGTGGTCGGAGGGTCGACCCAGCGCAACGACAGCACGATCAGCCCCTGGACGACGGCGAGCACCGCGAGCAGCTTCGCCACCCGGCGCAGCAGCGTCCGCCGGCGGGGACGTCGCGGACGGCGGCCCCGCCGACCCGGCTCCGGAGCGGGCGGGAACGGCGGCTGCGGGGGCGGGGAGGACGGGCGCTCGCCGGCCGGGGGAGCGCCGTACCAGTCGTGCGGAGGGCCGTACCCGTCGTTCCGCGGCGGCGGAGGCCGGTCGAGCCGGGGGCCCCGGACCGGGCGACCGTACTCGTCGAAGCGCAGCGGCGCCTCGGCCGGCGGGCCGGGGTTCGGCGGCGGCCCGGCGGGCGGACGGCGGAACGGGCGGGTGGCCCGGCGGTCCGGCTCGTAGGAGCCCATGAGGTGCTGCTCCTCTCGTCGCGTCCGGGCCAGGCTAGGTCGGCAACCTGGGAGCGGCGCCGTGCACGGCCGGGGGCGGGTCAGCCGGGCAGGTCGAGCCAGGCCTCGATGCGGTCGAGCTCCTCGTGGGTCAGCCCGAGCTGGTAGTCGGGGGCCACGACCAGGACCTGGCCATTCGCGGCCAGCCACTCGCTGATGTCCTCGGCCTGCTCGGCGAGGTCGTCGTCGATCCAGACGATCCGCCGTCCCGGCTCGGCCCGGGCGACCTGCTGCGCCGCCGCCAGCTTCCACCACCCGGACGCGGCGGCGCGGGCTCCGCCGTAGCCGGTGGGCAGCAGCTCGCGGCCGTGCGTGCGCAGCCCGCGCGGCAGCTGCAGGGGTTCGGCGAGCAGCCGGTCGGCCATCTCCGTCCAGGTGGTCAGCCACTGCAGCTCCACCCGGCCCGACTCGTGCAACGCCCGCAGCCGGGCGACGACCGTGGGGTCCCACGACAGCACGTAGCCGTTGAAGCGCCCGCGCCGCCAGCCCTCGGGCAGGTCCACGCGCACCGCGTTCAGCACGCCGTCGACGTCGAGCAGCAGGACCGGCGGAGGAGTCACGCCCTCTGCCTACCCGGCCGCCAGTCGTCGGAGTCCCCGCAGCGTCGCGCCCGCCGGTCGCGCCGGAGGCGGGCGGCGGCGCGGATCAGGCGGTGATGGCGTCGCGGCGCTGCACGCGCAGCCGACGGCGCTCGCGCTCGGACAGGCCGCCCCAGATGCCGAAGCGCTCGTCGTTGCGCAGCGCGAACTCCAGGCACTCGGCCCGCACCTCGCACCCGGTGCAGACGCGCTTGGCGTCGCGGGTGGAGCCGCCCTTCTCCGGGAAGAAGGCCTCCGGGTCGGTCTCGCCGCACAGCGCCGACAGCCGCCACGACTCGTCGCCGCCGGCCGGCGCCGCGGCCCAGGGCTGCGACCACGAGTCGGTGGCGGGCTCGGACCACGAGGAGGTCCAGGTCGGCTCGTCGGCCGGGGAGGAGTCGGGGACCAGGGACAGGAAGGGGCGGTACGAGGACACGGGATGCTCCAGGGGAAGTGGGGCGGTGGTGACGGACCGGTACGGGCCGTCGGCTGTCCGTAACGTTATGCGGCCGTGATCCGGGAGGCTCCGGCGCATCCATCCGAAACAAGCGCGACCGTTTGGCGGTTTGTGTCCCCATGTCGACACGTCGACGTGTCGCCGGCCGGTCTCCCCGAAGGCGCACGGGAGACCGGCCGGCGGACGACGGGTCAGGCGACGCGCCGCGCGGCGGTGATGCCCGGCATCGAGCTGACCGGCACGATCGAGACCGGGGTGCCGTAGGTCGAGGAGTGGACCATCACCCCGTAGCCGAGGTAGATGCCGACGTGCCCCACCGGCGAGTAGAAGAAGAGCAGGTCACCGGCCCGCAGGTCGCGGTGGGCGACGGGAACGCCCGCCGTCGACTGGGCGCGGGAGGTGCGCGGCAGGGTGACGCCCACCGCCTTGAACGACGAGTAGACGAGCCCGGAGCAGTCGAAGGCGTCGGGGCCGGCGCCGCCCCAGCGGTAGGGCTTGCCCTGCTGGGCCATCGCCACGTGCGCCGCGGCCAGCGCGGTGTCGCGCGGAGCGGCGGTGTAGGCGACCGGGAGTGCCGTGGCGGCCGAGACCTGAGCCGGCACGGCGGTGGGAGCGGGGCCGGCGTGCGCCGAGGCAGCCACCGGCGAGAGCGCGATTCCCGCGCCGGTGAGGAGGGCGAAGGTGGCCCCGCGGAGGGAACGACGGGCGGTCGAGGACGTGCGGAAGGTCGTCATGGACGACGGTTCTCCTGTTCTCCGTGAACCGCCTACCGGGTTAGCTGACGGGTTCGGGCGGGGAGATCGCCCGGCGGACCGGTCGCGCCGGTTCCGCTTCACCCCGGGACTTCGGTGGGTCCCCGGTCCGGCGCCGGACATCCGGTCGCCGGTTCGGCGGTGCCCGGCCGGGGGTCACCGAGGCGGTGACGAGAGGGGACTCGGCCGGACGGCGCCGACGCTAGGTGCGGCCGCCGGTCCCGGCAGCAGGACGCCACGCCCGGCCGGAAGCCCCCCCGCGGCACGACCACGCGCGGGCGACGCGCGGCCCCACCACGCCGAACACCGCCGGCCCTGTGTCCCGACCGACGACCGCGCGACGGAGCGCGATCGACCGCTTACTCCGCTCTCGCGGCGTGGCGTGACCGCAACCGCTGCACGCGTGTCCGGTGCGCTCGGTCCAGACGTCGCCCGCTCCCGCCGGCAGCACCATCGGGCGACCTCGTCGGCTCGTGCGGTTGACGGGCGCCCGGACGGGGCACCGGACCGACGAGTCCACAGCAACAGGAGGCGCACATGGCCGGGATGATCCGGAAGCTCATCGTGTCCGGGGTCGCTGCGCGGGTGATCCAGGAAGCCCGCAAGCCGCAGAACCAGGCGAAGATCAAGAAGATGATCGCCGACTTCCAGAACAAGAACGGCGGCACCAAGCGCCGCTGATCGACCAGCACGTTCCGACGGCCCCCGTCCGCACCCGCGGCCGGGGGCCGTCGGCGTCCGGCCCGGGCGGCGCGGCGGTGTAGTAGACCGGGCAGATGCACCGCATCGCCGTCCTCGACGACTACCAGTCCGTCGCCGCCGACTTCTGCGACTGGTCGCAGGTCCCCGGCCCCGTCCGCGTCGTGGAGTTCCACGACGCCGTCGCTGACCCCGACGCCCTGGTCGCCCGGCTCGAGTCGTTCGACGTCGTCCTCGCGATGCGGGAGCGCACCGAGTTCCCCCGCAGCCTGCTCGAGCGGCTGCCCCACCTGCGGCTGCTGGTCACCACCGGGATGCGGAACCGGGCCATCGACGTCGCCGCCGCCACCGAGCTCGGCATCACCGTGTGCGGCACCGGGTCCGGCGCCGCGGCGACCGTCGAGCTCACCTGGGGGCTGATCCTCGCCACCCTCCGGCAGATCCCGCGCGAGGACGCCTCGATCCGCTCCGGTGGCTGGCAGCAGACCCTCGGCGGTGACCTGGACGGTGCCCGGCTCGGCGTCGTCGGGCTCGGGCGGCTGGGCAGCCGGGTGGCGCGCGTCGGGCAGGCGTTCGGGATGGACGTCGTCGCGTGGAGCCAGAACCTGACCGACGAGCGGGCCGCGGAGGTCGGCGTCCGGCGGGTGGAGCGGGACGAGCTCTTCGCGACGGCCGACGTCGTGACGATCCACCTGCTGCTGTCCCGGCGCACCCGTGGCCTGATCAGCGCCGACGACCTGGGCCGGATGAAGCCGACGTCGGTGCTGGTGAACACCAGCCGCGGCCCGATCGTCGACCAATCGGCGCTGCTGGACGCGCTGCACGGCGGGCGCATCGCGGGTGCCGGGCTGGACGTGTTCGATGCCGAACCCCTGCCGCGGGACTCCCCGCTGCGCTCGGCGCCGCGCACCGTGCTGACCCCGCACCTGGGCTACGTCACCCGCGGCACCTACGAGATCTTCTACGGCGAGGCGGTGGAGGACGTCGCCGCGTGGGTGGCCGGCGAGCCGGTCCGGGTGATCCAGCAGTAGGTCCACGGACAGTCGGTCTCTGCCCCTGCAGGCGGGGCAGAGACCGACTGTGCAGAGGTGAACAGTCGGGCAGCTCAGACGAGGAAGCGGTAGGCCGTCGAGCCGGGGGTGAGGTGCTCGATCCGCAGCGGGCTGGCCTCGATCCGCTCCAGCAGCTCGGCCAGCCCCTCGGCGCGCCCCAGCTCGATGCCGGTCAGCGCCGCGCCGGTCTCCCGGTTGTCTCGCTTCACGTACTCGAACCGCACGATGTCGTCGTCGGGGCCGAGCACCTCGTCCAGGAAGCGGCGCAGCGCACCGGGCTCCTGGGGGAACTCGACGAGGAAGTAGTGCTTGAGCCCGCGGTGCACCAGCGAGCGCTCGACCACCTCGGCGTAGCGGCTGACGTCGTTGTTGCCGCCGGACAGCACGCACACGACGGTCTGTGCCGGCTCGAGCGTCACGAGCCCGCCGCTCAGCGCGGCCGTGGCCAGGGCGCCCGCGGGCTCGGCGATGATCCCGTCGGTCTGGTAGAGGTCGAGCATCTCGGTGCAGATCTGGCCCTCGGGCACGGCGAGCAGCTCCGCGCCGGAGTCGCGCACCAGGGGGTAGGTGACCGCGCCGGCGCGGCGCACCGCGGCGCCGTCGACGAAGGTGTCCATCTCGTCGAGGTCCACCGGGCCGCCGGCGGCCATCGCCGCGGCCATGTTGGTCGCCCCTGCCGGCTCGACGCCGATGAGCCGGGTCGTGGGGGAGGCGGCGTGCAGCCAGGTGCCGGCGCCGGCGAGCAGCCCGCCGCCGCCGACGGGCAGGAGGACGACGTCGGGCGGCTCGGGCAGCTGGTCGAGGATCTCCACGGCGACGGTCGCCTGGCCGGCCACCGTCGCCGGTGAGTCGAACGCGGGGACCAGAGTCGCGCCGGAGGCGGCGGCGAACTCCGCGGCTGCGGCTGCCGCGTCGTCGTAGGAGTCGCCGGAGATCACCAGCTCCACCATGTCGCCGCCGAGCGCGGCGATCCGCTCCCGCTTCTGTCGTGGCGTCGTCCCCGGTACGAACACCCGGCCGCGCACCTGCAGCGCCCGGCAGGCGTAGGCGACTCCCTGGCCGTGGTTGCCGGCGCTGGCGCACACCACCCCGGCGGCGCGTTCCGCCTCGGGGAGCGCGGCGATCATCGTGTAGGCGCCGCGGATCTTGTACGAGCGCCCGACCTGCAGGTCCTCGCGCTTGAGCCACACGTCGGCGCCGGTCAACCCGGAGAGCCGGGCGTTACGCTGCAACGGAGTCCGCTCGGCCACGCCCTCGAGCCGGCGGACGGCGTCGCGCACCTCGGCGGGAAAGCGGTCAGGGGTCGGGGTCGGCGCGCTCACCCGGTCATCGTCGTCCACGGGCCCCGTCGGCCCGCAGGGAGGCGGTCAGTCCGGCAGCAGGCGCAGCTGGGGTCCGCTGCGCAGCTTCTTCTCCAGGACGACGCGGTGCCGGCCGTCCTCGGCGCGGACGAACTGCAGGTCGTCGACCAGTGCCTTCATGAGCACCAGCCCGCGGCCGTACTCCAGCGGTGAGCCCTCGGGTGCGGTGGCGGCCTCGAAGTCGAAGCCCTGCCCGTCGTCCAGGACGCTGATCAGGCAGGTGTCGTCGGTGATCGCGACGTCGACCTGGTACTCCTCGCGCTCGCCGGCGTGCTGCACCACGTTGGCGCACGCTTCGGTGAGCGCCAGCCCGATCTCCTCGATCGTCGGAGTGGCGACGTCGAGGTGCTCGAGGGTCTGCCGCAGCAGCCCCCGCATCAGCGGCAGGCTGCGCGCGTCCCTCGGAAGGCGGACGCTGAACGAGATGTCCATGGCAGGTCTGTCCCCTCGGCACCGATGACCTAGTCTCGTAATACGACCAGGTGGGAGAGGCGGTGCAGTGCAGTTCGACGTGGAGCGGGCGACCGTGGCCGGCCGGCCCGCGCTCACCGTACGTGGTGAGCTCGATCTGGCGACCGCCCCGCGCCTCGACACGGCGGTGGACGAAGCCCTGCAGCGCCGGGTCGACTCCCTGGTCGTCGACCTGACGCACACCACGTTCCTCGACTCCTCCGGCGCCCGCACCCTGCTCACCGTCGCCCGCAAGGCCGAGTCGGCGGGGGTGGGGCTGGTCGTGCTGGCGCCCCGCACGAACGGTCCGGTGCGGCTCACCATCGACCTGCTCGACCTCGGCGCCTTCGTGCCGCTCGTCGCCTCGGCCGGCGAGATCCCCACCGGTATCGCCGGACGCGACGCCGGCACGTGACCACCCCGCGGGTGGACGACGAGGCGCTCCGGCGCTGCGCCGAGGAACCGATCGCGATCCCGGGGGCCGTCCAGCCGCACGGGGTGCTGCTCGCGGTCACCGAGCCCGGCCTCGACGTCGTCGTGGCGTCCGCGAACGCGGCGTCGCTCTTCGGCGGTCCGGTGAGCACGTTGCTCGAGGTGCTGGACGACGACGCCCTGACCCGGCTGCGCGAGGGGCTCTCCGGCGACCTGGCCGAGGTCAACCCGCTGCGCACGACGGTGACCGGCGTGGAGATCGACCTGGTGGTGCACCGCGCCGACGGGCTGCTGCTCACCGAGTGGGAGCCGGTGCCCGGCGCCGAGCAGGCGGGCGCCGCGTGGCACCGCCGGCTGCCCAGCGTGCTGCAGCGGCTGTCCGCGTCGACCACGCTCGAGCGGCTGGCGGAGACGCTCGCACGCGACGTCCGCACCGTCACCGGCTTCGACCGCGTGATGGTCTACCGCTTCGACCCGGAGTGGAACGGCGAGGTGATCGCCGAGGACCGCCGCGAGGACCTGGAGCCGTTCCTCGGCCTGTGGTTCCCCGCCGGCGACATCCCCGCCCAGGCCCGTGCGCTGTACACGACCAACTGGATGCGGCTGATCCCCGACGCCGGCTACGAGCGGGTGCCGCTGGAGCCGGCGGCGAACCCCCTGACCGGACGGCCGCTGGACCTGTCGGGCGCGATGCTGCGCAGCGTCTCGCCGGTGCACCTGGAGTACCTGGCCAACATGGGCGTGGTCTCGTCCATGTCGGTCTCGCTCATCGACCGCGGCCGGTTGTGGGGCCTCATCTCCTGCCACCACTACGCCGGGCCGCACCGCCCCTCGGTCGCCGACCGCACCGCCGCCGAGTTCCTCGGCCGCACCGCCTCGCTGCTGCTGCACACGGTGGTCGCCGAGGGCGAGCAGGAGGGGATCGTCGACGTCGCCGAGCGAGCCGCCGAGCTGGCCGCGGCGGTGGGCCACCCCGCGCGCCCTGGGCGGGGCGCTCACCGAGCAGGACGTCACCGTGCTCGACCTGGTGCCCGCCGCGGGTGCGGCCATCCGGCTGGACGGGCAGCTCCGGCTGCTGGGGGACACCCCGCCCGCCCAGCGGGTGCCCGAGCTCGTCGCCGCGCTGCTGGCCGCCGGGGCCACCGCCACCGACGCGGCCGCCCGGGTGGTGCCCGCGGCGAAGGATCTGTCGGACACGGCCAGCGGGGTGCTCGCCGTCCCGCTGAGCGGTGGCGACTTCCTGGCCTGGTTCCGGCCGGAGACGTTGCGCGAGGTGACCTGGGGCGGCAACCCGTACGCGTCCAAGGTCGCGCAGACCGACGACGGCCCGCGGCTGAGCCCGCGCCGGTCGTTCGCGGCCTGGAGCGAGACGGTGCGGGGCACCTCCGCGCCCTGGCGGGAGCACGAGGTGGCCGCGGCGCGCGCGCTGGCCGCACTCCTCACCGCCGCCGCGCTCAACCGCTCCGAGGAGGACAACCGGCTGGTAGGGGCGCTCCAGCGCACCCTCCTGCTGCAGGAGCTGCCCCGGGTGCCCGGCGTCGCGCTGGCGGCCCGCTACCGGCCCAGCGCCGAGGACGTCGTCGGCGGCGACTGGTACGACCTCGTGCCCCTGCCCGGCGGGACGCTCGCCGTCGTCGTCGGGGACGTCGCCGGCCACGGGCTCGCCGCCGCGTCGGTCACCGCGCAGCTGCGGCACGCGCTGCGCGCCCAGCTGCTGCGCGCCGCCGGTCCGGCCGCGGCGCTCGAGCTGCTCAACGAGATGACCAGCGCGCTGCTGCCCGGTGAGCTGGCGACCGTGGTGGTCGCCGAGCTCGATCCCGGGACGGGGGACGTCGTCGTCGCCAGCGCCGGGCACCTTCCGGTGCTGCACGCGCACGACGGGACCGCCGAGTACGTGATGGGCGGCCGGGGTCCGGCCCTGGGCGTGCTCGACCGGCCGACCTACGCCGAGGCGCGGCTCACGCTGGCCGGGGACGACCGGTTGCTGCTGTTCAGCGACGGGCTGGTCGAGCGCGGGCGGGGCGGGCTGCAGCGCGGGCTGGACGCGCTGCGCGAGGCGGTGGCGGCCGGGCCGGCCGGTGCCGAGCCGCTGCTGGACGCGGTGCTCGCCTCGCTGGCACCGCCGGACGCCGACGACGTGACGGTGCTGGCGCTCGCGCGGACCTGAGCCCCCGCGGTGCGGTTGCGTCTCGCAACTGCCGATGCGTAGGGGTGGAACGCCGAGCACGCTCGGCGGGCAGCCCGAACGCACGCCGACGCAGGAGCACACCCCCCATGTCCCACCGGACGCTCTCCCGACGCCTCGGCCGCACGGCCGCCGCGCTCGCCACGATCGGCGCGCTGGCGCTCAGCACCGGCTGCGGCCCGGAGGAGGCGCAGGCCGCGGCCGAGCCGAGCGAGACCGCCGCCGCTCCGACGCCGGTCATGGTGCCGTGGCCGCTCACCGGCGTGGAGGTCGAGGCAGTGCCCGCGCGCCCCGCGCTGGCGGTGAAGATCGAGAACTCGGTGGCCGCGCGCCCGCAGAGCGGCCTCAACGCCGCCGACGTGGTGTGGGAGCAAGTCGTCGAGGGCGGCATCACCCGGTTCGTCGCCGTGTTCCACTCGACCCTGCCGCCGGACATCGGGCCGATCCGCTCCGTGCGGCCCATGGACGCCGCGATCGCGGGCCCGTTGAAGGGGCTGTTCGCGTTCTCGGGTGGGCAGCCGGGATACGTGAAGGCCATCGCCGATGCCGGTGCGCAGGTGCTCAGCCAGGGGTCCGGCGCCGGGGGCTACTTCCGGCTGGACAGCCGCGACGCGCCGCACAACGTGTACGCGAAGCCCGCCGACCTCCTCGTCCAGGCCGACCCCGCCCACCAGGCCGCGCCGGTCGGTGAGTTCGGCTTCGCGACGGCGGGCCGGCAGCCCACCGCGGTGATCTCGGGGACGCCGGCCGCGGCCGTGGACCTGAAGCTGTCGCCCAGCAGCACCCCGAGCTGGACGTGGAGCCAGCCCGACAACGGCTGGCTGCGGGCCGAGGGGAACACCCCGGCGACCACCGCGGACGGCGCGCGGGTGCGCGCCGCCAACGTCGTCGTGCTGCGGGTGGACGTCGCCAACACCAGCGCCCGCGACGCGGCCGGCAACCCGGTGCCCGAGACCAAGATGGTGGGCGGGGGGCAGGCGCTGATCGCCAGCGGCGGCCGCACCGTCGCCGCCACCTGGACTAAGGCGTCGCCGACCGACCCCGTCGTCCTCGCTCTGCCCGACGGCGGGCCGGTGGAGCTGGCGCCCGGCAACACCTGGATCGAGCTCGTGCCGAACAACGGCGGCTCGGTCACCCCGCGCTGAGCCCTGCAGGGCATGCACCGGGCCGGCGTCCCCGCGGGGACGCCGGCCCGGTGTGGTCAGTCGCCCTTGACGTTGACGATCTGACGCAGCGTGTGCCGCACCTCGACCAGATCGGCCGCGTCGGCCATCACCTGGTCGATCGGCTTGTACGCGTCGGGGTGCTCGTCGAGGAACGCGTCCGAGTGCCCCCACGCGATGCCGGCCATCCGCGCGTCCAGGTCCTGACGCGTGAACCGCTTGCGCGCGGCGGACCGCGAGAAGTTCCGGCCCGCGCCGTGCGGCGAGGACATCAGCGAGGGCACGTTCCCCTTGCCGACCACCACGTAGGACGCCGCACCCATCGAGCCCGGGATGAGGCCCAGCTGGCCCTCCCGCGCTGATATCGCGCCCTTCCGCGACAGCCACACCTCACGCCCGAAGTGGGTCTCGCGCTCGGTGTAGTTGTGGTGACAGTTGACCGTCTCGTGCCGCTCCACCTCTGCGCCGAGGAACCGGCCGAGCTGGTCGACGCAGCGGTCCATCATCTCCTCGCGGTTGAGGTAGGCGAACCGCTGCGCCCAGCGGAGCGCCTCGATGTACCGGTCGAACTCCGGCTCACCCTGCACCAGGTACGCGAGGTCCCGGTCGGGCAGCTGGATGTGCCGCTTGGCGCACTGCTCCCTGGCCGCCTTGATGTGCTTCTGCGCGAGCCGGTTGCCCACACCGCGGGAGCCGGAGTGCAGGAACAGCCAGACCCGGTCCTCCTCGTCGAGGCTCAACTCGGCAAAGTGGTTGCCGGACCCGAGCGTGCCCAGCTGCTGCGGCCACTGCCGGCTCTCCGCGTCGGCCTGCCCGGCACCCGGGGTGTCGCGCAGCTCGGCGATCCGCGGCTCGGCGGTGGGCCGGATCTTCTGGTTCCGGCCGCCGGCCGACAGCGGGATCGAGCGCGAGATCTGGTCGTGCAGCACGTCCAGCGGGCGGCCGGCGACGTCGTCGGCGGTGAACTGCGTGCGGACGGCGATCATGCCGCAGCCGATGTCCACGCCGACCGCCGCCGGGATGATCGCGCCGTCGGTCGGGATGACCGAGCCGACGGTCGCGCCCATGCCTAGGTGGGCGTCGGGCATGAGGGCCACGTGCGGGTGGATGAACGGCATCTGCGCGGTGCGCTCGGCCTGCTCGCGGGTGGTGTCCTCCAGGATCGACGCCCAGTTGAGCAGGCGTCCGTTGATCTTCTCCATCGTCCTTTCGATTCGCTCCGAGTGCGGTCAGGGGGTGCTGCGCAGCCGGTGCAGTGAACACTCGCGAGCGATCCGGCGCACCCGCTTTACCCCCGTCGCCCGGGGTGCACCGTCCGGCCTCGAACGAGGGAGGACGCCATGACTGAGGGACCGCGTCCCGCCGGCGGGACGAACGAACCGTCGCAGGAGGCAGGCGTGCCCGACGCCACCGGCCCGCAGGGCTGAGGCCGGCGTCCGCTGACCTCTTGTCTGCTTTTCCGCGGAAAAGCGGAGTAGGGGTCAGCAGGTGAGCAGGCCGTTGGGCTGCTCGGTGAGCGTGCCGCGCTCGATCGCCGCGGTCAGCGCCTGCTCCAGGACGCCGGTCACCGCCGCGGAGCGGCGCTTGTGCCCGAAGACGGCCGCGGTCTGGGTGAGCAGCTCGCCACGGCCCATCCCGGCCGAGGCGCGGCACAGCACACGCATCGCGTTGCCGATCTCCTCCGGCGCGACCTGGTCGATCGGCCGGTCGGTGCTCGACACCTGACGGCGGAAGCCCTCGTAGCTCTCCGGCGTGACGCCCTCGGGCCACAGGTGCTCGCCCTGCACCGCCGACGGGGGCAGCAGCGACAGCAGCGCCGACTTCCGCGACGCGGTGGCCCGGTTGAGCCCGAACGCCCCGACGGTCAGCTTGGCCAGCCGGTCGACGTGGATCGGACCCTCGGCCTTGATGCCGGCGGCCAGCACCCGGCGCACCACCCGCGCGGCCTTGGACGCCGGCAGCTCGTCGAGCACCGACTTCTCCCCGGCGGTCTTCGGGATCCACGGCACGAAGGGGCTCTCGCCCTCCAGCGGCACCGGTCCGGCGGGCCTGCGCGGCGCCGGCTTGGACGCGGGCTTCGGCGCCGGGGTGGTGGGCACCGCGACCGACGCGGTCACCGACGAGCGCAGCGCCGCCACGCCCTTGAACGACTCGATCGCCGCCGTCGGCAGGGGGATGGGGGCCGCGACCACCGCGGTGGACGGCGCCGAGTCGACCGCCTCGACCAGCCGGTCGACGACGGCCGACGGCTCGCGCAGCCACGACGGCAGCCACACGCGGGAGACGACCGGCCAGCGGAGCAACCCCTCAAGCACCTCGCCCGGCAGCCCGTCGCGGTCACCGACCGTGCCGCGGCGCGCCCAGGCCGGACCGTCCAGCAGCACCGCGGCCACCGGGGTCTCCGGGTCGACGGGTCGGCTGATCGACAGGTCGACGCGGAACTCCGAGAGGCCGACGTCGGTGCGCACGACCAGACCGCGGTCGCGCAGCCGGGCGGCGATCTCCTCGCGGTGCCGGTCCACGACGGCGACCGACCGCGGGGAGCGCGGCAGCACGTCGGTGCCCCGCTCGGCCATGTCGAGGTAGGCGCGCAGGTGCTTGATGCCCACCGACGACGTCTCCTCGGCCCGCAGCTGCTCGGGGTCGAACGAGGAGAAGACGACGACCTGCCGCCGCGCGCGGGTGATGGCGACGTTGAGCCGCCGCTCGCCACCGCTGCGGTTGAGCGGGCCGAAGTTCAGCGGCAGCGTGCCGTCGGCGGTGGGGGAGAAGCCGGTGGAGAAGAACACGACGTCGCGCTCGTCGCCCTGCACGTTCTCCAGGTTCTTGACGAACAGGCCCTCGCCGTCGGTGCGGTCCAGGGCCGCGGCCAGCCGCTCGTCGTCGGCGTCGCGCAGCAGCGACTCGATGTAGGAGCGCTGCTGGGCGTTGAAGGTGACCACGCCGATCGAGGGCACCGCGTCGACGCCGTCCCACTTGGGCACCGCGTCGAACCGGCGGCGGATCTCGGCGACGATCGCCTTGGCCTCGATCGGGTTGGTCCGCAGCAGCCGGCCGGCACCCGAGCGGTGGAAGGTGCCCGGCACCCGCACCAGGGAGACGCCCCGGCCGTCGGGCTCCGACGACGCCCGGCCGTGCGTGGGCGCGGGGAACGACGACAGCCGGTTCTCGTAGTACTGCGCGTTGGAGAACGCGATGAGCGACTCGTCCTGGCTGCGGTAGTGCCACGACAGCCAGTGCCGGGGCACCCGCGCCTGCACGCACTCGCTGAGGATCGACTCCTCGTCCTCGACCGCGGTCTCCACCTCGACGACGTCGTCGGACACCGAGGCGGTCGGCTCGAGGAAGGACGTCGGCGGCATCTGCTTGGAGTCACCGACGACGACGGCGGCCTTCGCGCGGCCCAGCGCGCCCACGGCGTCGGCGACCCGGATCTGCGAGGCCTCGTCGAACACCACCAGGTCGAACTGCGCCGCGGCGGCCGGGAAGAAGCGGGCCACCGAGTCCGGCGACACCAGCACGCACGGCATCACCGTGGTGATCAGCTCGCCGTACTGCGCCAGCAGCTGGCGCACGCCCAGCCCGCGGCGCTGCTTGGCCAGCTCGCGCTGCAGCGCGCCCACCTGGCCGGCGCCCGAGGCCGCGTCGAACGGCCGCGACGCCAGCACCGAGGCCGGCAGCGACTGGGTCAGGTGCTCGCGCACGGCCCGGGAGGCGGCGGCAAAGCGGGTGATCGCCTTCTCGTGCGCGCCCTCGTCGAACAGGTCCAGCCCGGTGGCGTCGAGGCGCTCGGTCACCGACGCCATCGCCAGGCCCCGGTCCAGGGCGCGGACGGCGTCGTCGGCGGTGACCGTCCCGGTGACCAGCAGCCGCCGGGCGTCGAAGAGCCCGGCGAAGCGCAGCGGCTCCAGGGTGTCGAGGAAGGTGACCCAGCGGCGCAGCGACATGAGCACCGAGCCGTCGGTCCCGCGCTCGGGCCGGGTCATCGACCAGCGCAGCGTGAAGCCGTCGTCCCCGGTCCAGGCGGCGAGCTGGTCGGCGCTCGTGGCGCACACCCCGACCAGCGCGGTCACCGAGCGCTGCAGCCGCTCCACGGCGTCGGCCGGCTCCGGGCCCACCGGCATGCCGGCCACGATCAGCTTGCGCAGCTGGACGTGGAAGGACGACGAGCCGTCCACCGCCTGCCCCGCCCGGCGCAGCCAGGCGACCTGGCGCTCGGGCAGCTGCGGGTCGACGAACGGGTTCCAGCCCTCGGGCACGGCCAGCCCCGGGACGGCGTTGACGCGGCCGGCGATCTGTTGCACCGCGGTCTGCACCCGCCACAGGTTCTCCACCAGCGCGGGGACGTCCTTCGGCTTGACCTTGGCGTCGGCACGCAGGTGCCGGGCCAGCCGGTCGCGCACCGCGATCAGCCGGCC
Source organism: Blastococcus sp. TF02-09 (assembly GCF_003319105.1). Lineage (GTDB taxonomy): Bacteria > Actinomycetota > Actinomycetes > Mycobacteriales > Geodermatophilaceae > Blastococcus. The sequence continues at coordinate 36,924 of NZ_QOHH01000013.1, forward strand.
CCGGCGGCCCCACCAGGACGACGCGGCGGCGGTCTGCGCGGCCACGTAGACGTCGGCCAGCGGCAGCGCCAGCACCTCGGGGTCGACCAGGTCCATGCCGGGGTGCCGGAAGGCGAGGAAGGCCGCGATCTCGCCGAGCACCGCGCCGGTCGCCGTCGTCCAGCGGCCGGAGAACGTCTCGTCGAGGACGTCGAGCCCGACCGCCGGGCCGGCGAGCAGGTGACCCAGCGCCGCGAAGTCGTCAGGGGTGCGCGCGTGGCGCAGCACCTGGGTGAGCTCAGGGTGGCCGGCGACCGCGCGCACCGCCTCGTCGACGGCGGTGGCCGCCGCCTGGGTGGCGGGCAGGTCGATCGCGGGGGAGTCGACGAACGCCCACGGGTGCCGCAGCGAGGGGCGGGTCAGGTCGGCGATCTCGGGCAGCAGCGCGAGCGCCCGGCGGATCTGGGTGAGCACCTCGGGTGCGGCGTTGGCCACGAACGGCAGCGGCACCGGCAGCGGCTCGACGTCGGTGCCGGCGGTCAGCTCGGCGGTGCGGGCGGTGTACAGCGAGAGCCCGACGGCGTTCTCGGTGTGCAGCCGGTCGGCGTAGCGGGCCAGCAGCCGGCGGGCCGAGCGCAGGTTCTCCGTGTCGGCGGCCAGCCCCTGGTCGTCGACGGCGACCGCGTGCTCCAGCGCCAGCCGGACCTGCGCCCGCACCATCGAGGCGCGGCTGCCCTTGTCGTGCAGGTCGAGGGCGAACATCCCCATGCCGACGGCGTCCAGGCGGCGGGCGACGACGTCCAGGGCCGCCCGCTTCTCGGCCACGAACAGCACCCGTTTGCCCTCGGCGACCGCCCGGGTGAGCAGGTTGGTGATGGTCTGCGACTTGCCGGTGCCGGGAGGGCCCTCGAGGACGAAGGTGCGCCCGGCGTCCGCCTCGGCGATGGCGCGCAGCTGCGAGGCGTCGGCGGGAGCGGGCAGCTGGGCGGCCAGGTCGTCGAGGTCGGCGTAGGCGCCGGTGTCCAGCGCCGGGTCGGTGAACGGCTCGGTCGGTTCGTGCACCAGGTGGGCGACCAGCGGGTTCTCCGCGAAGTCGGCCCAGTGCTCGTCGAGGTCCTTCCACAGCCGGTACTTGGCGAACTGGAGGACGGCGAGGTCCGCCGTCGCCTCGACCCGGTAGGGCAGGCCGTGGCCGACGAGCGCGACCCGCATCGCCTCCAGCGCCGCCTCGACGTCCATGGTGCCGTCGGCGGTCTCGGTCAGCGTCGGGATGGAGAGCCCGTGCAGCTGGCGCAGCTTCTCCAGCAGGCAGTAGTTGGGGGCGGTGCTGCCCGACTCGTCGAGCGCGAGCCGGTAGGAGCCGGTGCGGCTGAGCGGGGTCAGCGTGACCGGGATGAGCACCAGCGGCGAGCGCAGCGACCGGCCGTCGAGCTCCCACACCAGCGAGCCCAGCGCCAGGTACAGGTTGTTGGCGCCGGTCTCCTCCTGCACCGTCTTCGCCCGGTAGGCGAGGTTGCGCAGCCGCGGCAGGTAGCCCCCGGTGGTGACGTCGGCGTGCACCTCGCGGCGCTCGACGAGCAGGTCGGCCAGTTGGGTCGAGGGCAGGTCGGCGGCGCCGGTCAGGCCGCGCTCGGTCTGGACGGCGGCGAGCTTGTCACCGGGCAGCAGCGTGATGGGGGTGCCGTCGTGGACGAACCGCTCCAGCACCGGCAGCGCGGCATCCGGCACGGTCAGCGCCAGCCCGGTGCGGTCGGTGTAGTTGATCAGCCGGTTGCGCAGGCTCAGGTCCAGCAGCGCGTTCTTCCACTGCTGCACCCGCGGCGGCGCCTCGGGCCGGGGGGCGGACGTCGTCGTCGTCCCCTCCGGCGGCGCCGGGGCGCTGTGCACCGCGGCCCGGTACTCGACGACCTGCAGCACGCCGGCCTCGTCGCGGGCTCGGGCGGGCAGCGGCACGATGCCGTCGCGCCGCGCGCGGTGGACGTCGGTGACGCCGACGATCCGGTCCAGCTCACCGCTGAGCCAGCGGTCGTAGGCGGGCCGGTGCAGGTCGGTGCCGGGCTCGCCGGTGCCGGTGAGCAGCGTGGTCTCGACCAGGCCGATGAGCCCCAGGTCGACCAGGTTGACCAGCCCCGCGGCGTCGGTGGTCGCGGCGGACTCGGCGCTGCGCTCCTCGCGCCAGTAGCCCAGGAAGGAGTGCCCCTCGGCGAGCCAGAGCAGCGGCCGGATGCCCGCCTGCTCCAGCGCCGCGGCCAGGAGCACCACGGTGTCCAGCGGCGTCCCCACCTTCCAGGTCAGGACGTCGCCCGGCGTCCGCACCTGCTGGCCGACTTCGGACCAGGTGGCCGGCGGCTCGCTGTAGCGGATGCCGCGGGCGCGCAGCGTCTCGGCGATCGAGGCGACCACCTCGTCGACGCGCTCCGCCGTCGCGGCGTACCCGACGAGCGCGCCGCTGCCGGTCGCCTGCTCGAGGTGGTCGGCGGCCTCGGCCACGAGCGCGGTGACGGCGGGGTGGTTCGGCATGACGTGCGCGGCGAGCATCTCCAGCGCCAGCGGCAGGGGAGAGGCCAGCCACTGGTTGGCGGCGAGCACCTGCACGGGCTTGGCGGCCTCACCGACGATGGCGGGGCCGTCCTCGCCGCTGACCAGCACCTCGACGTCGATGACGCCGGGCCGCTGCTCCTCGACCTGCAGCATGGCGGCCGGGTCCATGACCAGGCCGACGTCGGTGAGCACCGTCGTGCGGCCGGCGTCGAGGTCGGCCAGCAGCTCGACCGGCCGGGCGATCGGGCCCTCGGCGTCGCGCACCGACAGCCGCACGGTCGCGCCGCGGAGGGTCGCCTCGGAGGTGAGCGCCAGCCGCGGGACGACCGGGATGCCGTTGTGCGCCAGGGCGTAGCTGAGCACCGGGGTGGAGGTGATCTCGATGGAGACCGCCGCCGTCCGCGGCGCCACGGCGTCGCCGAGGTCGAGATCGGCAGTGCTCTCCATGTCACCTGTCTACCGGGTAGGACGGAAGGGTCCTCCCATGCTCCCCGACGGGTGTGGCGGATGTGACGCCTGTGCCGGTAACCCGGCCGGAATCACACGACGAGCGGCAGTCGTTCCGGAGCGGCTTCGCCGGTGCGAGGATGGCGGCGACGTCCGGACTGCGGAGGTGGCATGACCCACGCGCCCGAGCTGCGGGCGGGCGACGCCGACCGGCAGGCGGCGGCCGACCGGTTGCGGGCCGCCCACGACGAGGGCCGGCTCGACCTCGCGGAGTACGACCGGCGGCTGGCGGAGGCGTACGCGGCGGTGACCTACGCCGACCTCGACCGGCTGTTCACCGACCTCCCGGCGCGCCCGGCGTTGTCCGCGCCTCCGGCGGCCGGGGCACCGGTCGTGCGGACCCCGGCCCGCTTCCCGCTCGCGCTGACGATCCTCTGGACGGTGGGGGCGAGCGTCGTCGCCATCAACCTGACGGTCTGGCTGCTGGTCAGCTTTGCGGCGGACGAGCCGGTGCACTTCTGGCCGATGTGGCTGGCCGTGCCGGGCGTTGCGCTGGGCATCGGGACGGTGATCACCCTGCGGGTGCGCGGCTCCCGCTGACCCTCATCGGCGGCGCAGGGTGCGGCCGTCGGGCAGGGTGCGGCCGCCCAGCAGGGCCACCAGCTCGCCGGCGTTGCCGCGGACGACCTCGCCCTCGCCCCAGGCCCGGTCGGCGTCCTCGGTCTCGAGCCTGGTCCCGGTCAGGTCCAGGCCGAAGAGCGCGCCGTTCGCTGCGGTGAGCTGGTCGAGGACGGCGACGACCGCGTCGGCCGGTGCCACCGCGGGCCGGCCGAGCGCGACGGTGACGTCGAGGGAGTGGATGACGGCGTGGCTCAGCGCGCCCGCCGCGCCACCGCCGGGCGGCTGCCACGCGTGCAGGGCCGGTGCGCGCAGGTCGGCCAGGAGGCCGTCGGTGGGCAGTGCCCCGTCGCGGTCGGCCACGGTGTCGGACAGCCGGCCGAAGTCGCCGCCCGCGGCCGCCATCTCCGCACCGAACCGCTCGGGGATGAGCCGGACGGGCATGGTCACGTGGGCGACGACGTGCCGGACCTGCCAGCCCTCGCAGAGCGTCGGCGCGTCCCAGGTGCCGGCGGGGGACTCCGCGAGCAGGTCGGCGAGGCCCTCGTACGTCTGCGCGACCCACGGCTGCAGGTCGTGCTGGATCTGGTCCGTCATCTGTCCTCCTCCTGTGCCGCCGCTCGGCACCGTCGTCGACGTAGACGCTCCGCGGTCCTGAGAATGATCGCCGCTCGGTCAGAAGCTGCTCGTGGCCAGTGAGGTGGTCGCGATCATCAGCGCGATGCTCACCGGGCCGAGCAGCCAGCCCGCCCAGCGGACTACGCGCGAGCGGACCCCTCGTCGGGTGAGGACGGCCAGGACCAGGCCGATGAGCAACAACACGCCCTGCACCTTCCAGTCGGCCTCGAGCCAGGAGGCGGCACCGACGCAGGGGCGGCACTCGGTGACGCTGCAGCTGAAGGTGTTGGTGCAGTCGGTCATCACGCCGAAGCTCGTACTGAAGCCGCCGAAGGTGGCGAGCGCGATCACGACGACGAGGGACAGCGACAGCGGCGTCCCGAGCGGGCGCGGCGGACGGCGGCGCGGCCTCCTCCCGGCACTGCCGGTCGGTGCGGCACCGTCGGCCGCTCGGCGGTGGTCCGTCACCTGGGCTGCCTCCGCTCCACGTCCTCGTCCCGACAGCTTCGGGGGCGGCAGCGTAGCCCCGACGGTGCCTCGTTGTACCCACTCGCGGGCGAGTCGCGCGGTACGGCCGGACGGCACAGGATCACGGCGCATGGAGTCGCCGGCGCGCATCTGTGTATAGGCCGCTGACCTGGGGATTCGTGTGGTGCGCCAGGCTTCGTAGCGGTACTATTCGTACATGTGTTCGACCGGATGCTCGACGCCGCTGGAGTGCCTCGCCGGTGCGCTGTCGGCGCTGGCCGGTCAGGACCTCAAGGGGTCGTTCGGGCCGGCGGTGATCGAGCGCGCCGGCGCGCTGGTGATCGCGAAGAACCGGCTGGACGCCGAGCTGGCGCGCACGGTGCGGGAGGGTGAGCTGACCCAGGCCTGCGAGCACGACGGCAAGGCCACGATGGCGTCCTGGCTGCGCGGGCACCACCGGTTGTCCAAGGCTCAGGCGGCGCGGCTGGTGCGCAACGGCCGCACGCTGGAGCAGCTGCCGGTGCTGGCTGCCGCGGCGGCGGTGGGTGCGGTGACGGCGGAGGCGGTCGGGGTGATCGCGCCGGTGGTGTCGGAGGTGAACCTGGCCCGCGCCGCGGCCCAGGGCGTGGACGTGGGGGAGATTGACGCGGCGCTGACCGAGGCCGCCGTCACCGCCTCGCATGCCGATCTGCGCGAGGCCGTCGGTCACTATCTGGCCCGGCTGGACCCTGACGGCACGGAACCGGACCCCACCGAGCAGCGGTCGTTGTTCTTCACCAAGAACGGCGACGGGACGGTGTCCTTCCACGGCACCCTGGACGCTGTGGGCGGGGAGAAGTTCCAGGCCGCCGTCGAGTCCCACGTGCAGGCCGACCGGCCCGCCGGCGACCGGCGCACCCGCTCCCAGCGGCAGGGTGATGCCCTCGTGCAGCTCTGCGACAACGCCCTGGCGTCGGGTCGGCTGCCGACGCTGCGCGGGCACAAGCCGCACGTGGTCGTCACGATCGACCTCGACGACCTGATGGACACCTCGACCGGCGCCGGGGCCGGCCGCACCGGGTTCGGCGGGATCATCTCCGCCGCCCGGGCCCGCTGGCTGGCCTGCGACGGCAACGTCACCCGCGTCGTGATGGGCCCCGAAGGCCAGCCCCTGGACTTCGGCCGCACCAAGCGGATCGTCCCACCGCACCTGCGCCGCGCCGTCGAGGTACGCGACCGGTCCTGCGTGTTCGCCGGCTGCGACGCCCCGACCCACTGGTGCGATGTCCACCACGTCGCCGAATGGCTCCTGGATGACGGGCCGACCAACCTGGAGAACTCCGCACTGCTGTGCGAACGGCACCACACCAAGGTCCACCACGGCTTCCGGGTCGAACGACAACCCGACGGCCGATGGCGCACCTGGCGCCCCGACGGCACCGAGATCGTCCTCCCCGAACCCTTCCTCGTCTCCGCCTGATCCCCGCTCCGCGCTGCCGAATTTCTGTTCCGCGCTACCGGCCCGCCACCCCGGCGGGCCGGCACAGGCGCGCGCCCGCCCACCCCGCGGGTTCTGTGGGCGCTGGTACGGCACTCCGCGCGTGGACATGGCGTCGGGTGATCCTGTTGGACGTACGTCGGCCGATCCTGCTGGACGTAAACGGCCGCGGGGCCGCACGATGCGCGACATGGACGGGCCCAGGTCGACATGGCCCCTGCTGGCGATGGCCACGCTCCTGGCGGCCGCGCCCGCGCTGGCCGCCTGCGCCACCGCCGGCGCCGACGAGCCGGCCAGTGCGCCCGACGTCGCGGAGTTCCGCCTCGGGGCCGAGACGCCCGAGGCGCGCCAGTTCGTGCTCACGCCGTTCCCCGGACCACGTGTCGACGTGATCCGCCCGCCGTCTCCTGCTCCAGAACTCACCGTCCCCGACCCGGGAGAAGGCGTCGACGAGCGGACCGACACGCCTGCGCCTGCTCCCGACTCCGGTGGCCGGTCGCCCCTCGAGTCGGCGTATCAGCCCTCGATCGCGTGGGTCAACCACGGGCAGTACCTCGGGGTAATCACCTTCGGCAGTTCCAGCTGCCCCAGCGGACCGCTCAGTGTCGAGGTGGTCGCAGAGCAGCAGATCGCGATCCGCCTCGGGGAGCTGTTCCCCGACCAGGAAGTCTGCTCGGCGGACATGAGCGGGCACGTCACGGTGGTCGAACTGCCGTCGGGGATCACGCCGACGAAGCCGCTGGTGGCCCGCCTCGGGGACTACGAGGTGACCATCGAGGCCGTCGACCGCTGACCCGTCCACGCTGACGCCGGCCCTCCGGCCTGGCGGTGCTGCCGCCCCGGAGCCGGGCCGGTACGAATGTCCCGTGAGCGAATCGCAGCGGTACGAGTCGGGCCTGGTCGTCGAGAACCGCGGGCACGTCCGCGTGCTCACCCTCGACCGGCCCGAGCGGCGCAACGCACTCTCCTCCGAGCTGCAGGCGGACCTGGTCGACCAGCTGCTCGATGCCGGGGAGGGCGGCGAGGTGCGGGCCATCGTGCTCACCGGCACCGGCCCCGCCTTCTGCGCCGGTTTCGACCTCAAGGAGATCCGCGAGAAGGACCAGCGCGGGGAGCGGTTCCGCCCGCCGATGAACCGGCCCGGCCGGTCGCTGTTCGAGGTGGTCACCGAGACGCCGGTCCCGATCGTGGCCGCGCTCCAGGGGCATGCCGTCGCCGGCGGGTTCGAGCTGGCGCTGGCCTGCGACCTCCGCATCGCCGCACCGGGCATCAAGCTCGGCCTGCCGGAGGCGACCATCGGCATGGGTGCCAACTTCGGCTCGGTCGTCCTGCCCAAGCGGATCCCGATGGGCATCGCTCTGGAGATGCTGCTCACCGGCGAGTACGTGAGCAGCGAGGAGGCCGAGCGCTGGGGCCTGCTCAACCGGATCGTGGACGCCGACGCCGTGCTGCCCACCGCGCTCGAGCTCGCCGAGCGGATCGCCGCCAACGCGCCGATCAGCGTCCGCCGGATGAAGGAGACCGCGGTGAAGAGCGTCGACCTGCCGCTGTGGCAGGCGCTGCGTCTCGACGTCGGCCCGAACCCCTACCTCAGCGAGGACCGTCGCGAGGGCATCGCCGCCTACCTGGAGAAGCGTCGTCCGGAGTGGCGCGGACGCTAGGCGTCGGACCCGGCGCCGTCCCCCGGTGGGGCGGCTGAGGCGCGCGAGGCGGGGCGCGACCGGCCCGTCCCCGAGGTCGTGGTGCCACCAGTCGGCGACCCCTAGGTTCCGCGCCGGGGCCGGAGACGCCGGCTCGACCGACAGGAAGCGGGCGCATGTTCACGCCAGGCACCTCCCCAGCTCCGGACCACGGCCAGTCGTACCCGGCCGCCCAGTCCAGCCAGCCCTACGGCTACCAGGGCCAGCCGATGCCGGGCGCGCCCGCGTACGCGCAGTACGCCGTGCCGCAGGGTCCCGTGGGCAAGGTCCGCCCGACCGGCATCGCGATCCTGCTGCTGATCGTGACCCTCGGCTTCTACAGCTGGCACTACTACTACGCGACCCACGAGGAGATGAAGAAGCACTCCGGTGAGGGCCTGGGCGGCCTGATCGGCCTGCTGCTGGCCATCTTCGTCGGGCTCCCCTCGCCGTACCTGCTCAGTCATGAGGTGGGCAACCTCTACGAGCGGCGCGGCCAGCAGAAGCCGGTCAGCGCCCTGACCGGACTCTGGGTCATCCCCGGCTTCCTCATCCTCGTCGGTCCCATCGTCTGGTTCGTCAAGACCAACGGGGCGCTCAACGCCTACTGGCGCAGCGTCGGCGCCCGGGGCTGACCCCCCGCCGCACCCCGATCGCGCTCCGGAGGGCCCCATCGACGCCGGTGCGGGGCCACACTGCTGCTGGCGACGCGCCTCACGAGGAGCCGGGATGACCACACCCGAGCAGCAGCCGCAGCCGTACGGCACGCCCCCGTCCACGCCTCCGGCCGAACCGACCCGGCAGATCCCCGCGCCGGGCCTGCCCCCACCCGGTCAGGGAGAGGGCGGCCAGGAGCAGCAGGGATACGCGCCGTCCGAGCACGGAGATGTCGGCGCGGCGCCCGCCCCACCGCCGTGGGCGCAGTACGCCGAGGCCCGCGGCCCGCTGGGCAGGATGCGGCCCACCGGCATGACCATCCTGCTGTTCTTCCTCTCCCTCGGGATCTGGGGCTTCGTCTACTACTTCCAGACCCAGGAGGAGATGAAGCGGCACACCGGCGAGGGCGTGGGCGGGGTGCTCGCGCTCGTCATCGCCGTGATCTTCGGGATCGTCTCGCCCTTCATCCTCAGCCACGAGGTGGGCAGGCTCTACGAGCGCCGCGGGTGGACGCCGCCGGTCACCGCGCTCACCGCCCTGTGGTTCTTCCCCGGGATGTTCATCCTCGTCGGGCCCTTCATCTGGTTCGTGCGGACCAACAACGCGCTCAACGAGTACTGGCGCAGCCAGGGCGTCACCCGCACCAGCCTGGCCTGACCGGGCGGAGCACAATCCCGGACGTGCCGAGGACGAGTGCCGGGATCCTGCTCCACCGGCGCGGGCCGGCGGGTCGCGAGGTCCTCCTCGGCCACATGGGTGGTCCGTTCTGGTCGCGCAAGGACGACGGCGCCTGGTCGATCCCCAAGGGCGAGCACGGCCCGGACGAGGACCCCCTGGCCGTCGCCCACCGCGAGTTCGCCGAGGAGCTGGGTTCGCCGGTGCCCGCCTCCGATCTCGTGCCGCTCGGGCAACTGCGGGCCTCCGGCAAGGTGCTCACCATCTGGGCCGCCGAGGGCGACCTGGACGCCGCGGCCTGCACCAGCAACACCTTCGAGCTCGAGTGGCCCCCGCGATCGGGCCGCATCCAGGAGTTCCCCGAGATCGACCGCGCGGCCTGGTGGGGCATCGACGACGCCAGGACCAAGCTCGTCCGTGGGCAGGTGCCCTTCCTCGATCGGCTGCTGGCGGCCGTCGAGGGCGGCTGACCGATCGGAGGCCGGCCCCGACACGTCCGCATGACGGTTCGATGACATGTCGCCCCACGGCCTCCCGAACGTGTCGGAGCGGCCGGCTCACCTGCCAGTGTCCCCTCGTCCCATCCAGAGCACGCCCAACGGGGAGGCATCCATGACCTGCACGCATTGCGACGCGATCGAGCAGCGCGGTCGGTTCTGCATCGGCTGCGGTAAGCGGCTGCCGCCGTCCTTGCTGCCGCCCCGGCCCCGGACGCGACTGGCGCCGGCCTACCTGCGCGACGACGACACCCAGCCGGTGCTCCGCTTCGGCGTGACCCCGCGGACCTCGTTCGAGCAGCAGCAGCGCGACGCACTTGTCTGACCCGGCAGTGTGATCGGCCTCACTGCTAGCAACTTGCTTGCAGGAGTTAGCACCCCGGGGGCTCGGGGCATGACCAGAACCGTCAGGTCATCCCCGATCTCACGGAGTTGTCACTCGTCATGACCGACACGACCAGCAAGCTCATCAACCAGCTGCGCGCCCTCGTCCTGCTGACCCAGACCGAGGAGCAGGTGGCACGCACCCGCATCTCGCAGGCCCGCACCGACGCCGTTCGCCGCGAGCTGACCCAGAACGCCGACAACGCCGCCGCGCGGACCATCGAGATCACCGAGCAGCTGCGTGCACTCGGTGGCGTCCCCGATGTCGTCACCCCGGCGCTCGGCCGCCTGTCGGCCACGCTCAAGGCGACCTTCGAGCAGGCCACGCCCATCGAGGAGGCCCTGCTCACCGACCTCCAGCTCGAGCACCAGCTGCTCGACCGGGCGACCTACGTCAAGGTGCTGGCCCAGGCCGCCGAGCTCCCGAAGGCCGAGCGTCTCGCCGAGAAGCTGATCACCGCACACAAGGCGACCGTCGAGTGGCTGACCGTCGTGCTGGCCGAGGAGGCCCTCGGTGGCCCGGCCGCGCTCGTCGCGACCCCGCTGCAGAAGGTCGCCGGCGGTGTCGCGAAGGCCGTCAACGCGCCGGTGCGCTTCGTCGCCAACACGGTGAACCAGGCCGTGGACACCGTCCAGCAGGCCGGCGAGGAGACCTCGGACAACGTGCGCGGTGTCGTCGGCCGGGCCGCCGCGCTCGCCGACGCCGCCCGGGAGACACTCGTGGTCGGCCGCGCCGCCTCGCTGCGCCGGGCCGAGCGGATCGCCCAGCGCGAGGGCAACAAGAAGGCCGCCGAGGTCGCCCGCAACGCCCGCGAGGAGCTCGGCGACGTCACCGCCGACGAGCTGCCCATCAAGGGCTACGACTCGCTGGGCACCTCGGACGCCGCCAAGGCCGTCAAGCAGCTCAAGGAGCCGCACGACATCCGCGTGATCATCCGTTACGAGGAGACCCACAAGGGCCGCTCCAGCGTGATCAGCGCCGCCCAGGTCGCCCTGGCCGCGGTCGCCAAGGAAGCCGTCGGCGTCGACGCCTGATCGCCGCGGCACCGGAAGGGCCCGCATCCCGGAGACGGGGTGCGGGCCCTTCCGCGTGTACGGAGCAGAAACGCCCGTCGGACGGGTGAGATGCGTCCTGCCCGGTTTGGCACGCAGGAACGGCGGGGGATCCTTGCTGCATGAGCATCACCCCCGAGGCCCTGGAAGCGGAGTTCTCGCTCTCCACGGCCGCCACCCGACTGGACTTCCTGAGCCGTCGCGACAACGGCGACACCACCCTGAACACCGTGCGGGACGACGACGACGAGGACAGCTGGGCCTCGCTCAAGGCCACCGACACCCAGCTCGACGTGCACGAGTCCCTGGAGCTGCTGGCCCTCGGCGAGGTCGTCGCCCGCAAGGCCCACGACAGCCGGCTGGTCGGCATCCGCGCCGCCCTGCGCGGCGGCGCCGGCTGGGAGGAGATCGCCCGGGCGCTGGGCGTCACTCCCGAGGAGGCGTGGGACGCGTTCCGGGACGCGGTGGCGCAGCAGCTCGACAGCGACGCCGCCGCAGCCGCCCGCGAGCTGGCCGGGTCCCGCCCCGGCCGCTGAGCAGAGGCGCGGAGCTGGCTACCAGCGCAGCGGCTGGACGGACCGGGACGTCGCCGTGTGGCAGGGCCGGCAGTGGCCCCACGACTCGATATTCAGCGCGGTGGCCGGACCGCCGCACTCGGGGCACTCGACCGGCTCCCGGCCCTGGGCGCGGGCCTCGCTCCGCTCCGCGGCGCGCTGCGCGTGCAGCGCGGCGTCGCCTCGGCAGGCGCAGCCGAGATGGGTGTCGGCGCATCGTCCGTGCTGAGCGGGAACGGGGTGCCTCCTGGGGCCGGCCGCAGCAGAGCACCGTGCGGGGTCGGCCCAGGATAACGGCCCGTACCGCTCCGAGAACCCCGCGAGTGACCATGATCGGGCTGGGCATCACCCAGTTGGGGCACCCGCCGCCACGGCCGGACCGCCCGACCCGTCCGTCGTCCTCCGGTCGGCGCTTCCCGAGGAGATGCCGATGTCCAGCACCGCACCCGACCCGCACGACCACGACGACGGCCGGCCCACGGGGCGCTCGACCGAGGCGGGGCGCCGTCGCGGCCGGCTGCTCATCCCGGCCGTGTTCCTGGGCGCGATCGTGCTGGTCTTCCTGTTCATCCTGCTGGTGAGCCAGCTGGGGCAGTGACGCCGGGCGCGCCCGGTCTCAGTGCAGCAGGGCGAAGGTGGCCAGGGCGTGCCCGATGGCCGTGCCGTCCTGCTCCACCTCGGCCTCGCAGACGGTCAGGTGCTCGCCCTTCGTGCGTACCCGGGCGGTGACCGCGAGCGGGCCCGGCTTCCCGGGGCGCAGGTAGGTCACCGTCAGCTGGCTGGTCGCGGGGACGTCGTCGTCGCCCGTGGCGCTGCGCACCGCCGTCCCCATCGCGGTGTCGACCAGCGTGGCCAGGACGCCGCCGTGCAGCGTGCCGGCGGGGTTGAGGTGCTCGTCGGTCACCTCGAAGGCGATCCGCGCCGACCCGTCGTCGGCGGCCTCCACGTGCACGCCCAGCCGCCCTGCGAACCCGTCCGGCACCCCGTCGTCAGCCATGCCCGGGCCCCTACCCGGGCCCCGGGCGATCGCACTCCTGAGCGGCCGGAAAGAAGTTTCTGCCGACGTGTCGATTCCGGGGGAGCCCGATCGACGGAAAGGTAGAGCGGAGCCCACGCCGGACGTCAGGTCCGGCCTCCGCCTCCACGACAGGGAGATCCGCGATGCGCTTCATGGTGATCGTCAAGGCGACCGAGGACAGCGAGAAGGGCGCCATGCCGTCCCAGGACATGCTCGAGGCGATGGGCGCCTACAACGAGGAGCTCGTCAAGGCCGGCGTGATGCTGGACGGCGACGGCCTGCGGCCGAGCTCCTACGGCGCCCGGGTCCGGTTCGACGACGAGGGCAACGCCAGCGTCATCGACGGCCCCTTCACCGAGACCAAGGAGCTGGTCTCGGGCTACTGGGTCTTCGAGGTCTCCTCGAAGGAGGAGGCGGTGGAGTGGGCCCGCAAGGCGCCCTTCCGCGGCGGTGAGCTGGAGATCCGCCCCTTCTCCGTGCCCGAGGACTTCGGCGAGGCCTTCACCCCCGAGCTCCAGGAGAAGGAGAACGAGCTGCGGGAGATCAACGCCCAGCGCCAGGCGTGAGCACCCCTCCTGCCCCGACGGCGTCGGCGACCGCGGACCTGCACCGCGTCGTCGACGCCGTCTGGCGCATGGAGTCCGCCCGCATCGTCGGCGCGCTGACCCGCGTCACCGGCGACGTCGGGCTGGCCGAGGAGCTGGCCCAGGACGCGCTGGTCGCCGCACTCGAGCAGTGGCCGGGGTCCGGGGTGCCGGCCAAGCCCGGCGCCTGGCTCATGGCCACCGCCAAGCACCGGGCCGTCGACTCCTTCCGCCGGTCGCAGAACCTCCAGCGCAAGACCCTCGAGCTCGGCCGGGAGCTGGTCGAGGGCATCGAGGAGGACTGGGCCGCGGCACTGGACGAGGTCGTCGAGGACGACGTCCTGCGGCTGGTGTTCATCTCCTGCCACCCGGTGCTGTCCCGCGAGGCCCGGGTGGCGCTGACCCTGCGGCTGGTCGGCGGGCTCGCCACCGACGAGATCGCCCGCGCCTTCCTGGTGCCCGAGAAGACGCTGGCGCAGCGGATCGTGCGGGCCAAGCGAAGCCTCACCGCCGCCCGCGTGCCGTTCGAGATGCCCGCCGGCGCCGACTTCACCGCCCGCCTCTCCTCGGTGCTCGAGGTGCTCTACCTCGTGTTCAACGAGGGGTACGCGGCCACCGCGGGGGAGGACCTCACCCGTCCGGCCCTCTGCCAGGAGGCGATGCGGCTGGGCCGGATCCTCGCCGGCCTCGTGCCGGGTGAGTCCGAGGTGCACGGGCTGCTCGCCCTCATGGAGCTGCAGGCGTCCCGGCTGGCCGCGCGGATCGGCCCGGACGGCGAGTCGGTGCTGCTGGCCGACCAGGACCGCAGCCGCTGGGACCGGGCGCTGGTCAATCACGGGCTCGCGGCGCTGGACCGCGCGCAGGAGACCGCTCCCGGTGCGCTCGGGCCGTACGCGCTGCAGGCCGGGATCGCCGCCTGCCACGCCCGCGCCCGCAGCGTCGAGGAGACCGACTGGGCGGCCATCGCCGGGTGCTACGAGGCGCTCGCCGCGCTCACCCCCTCGCCGGTGGTGGAGCTGAACCGCGCCGTCGCCGTCTCCCGCGCCTACGGGCCCGCCGCCGGGCTCGAGCTGGTGGACCGGCTGCTCGACGTCCCGGCGCTCGCCGGCTACCACCTGCTGCCCGCCGTCCGCGGGGACCTGCTCGCGTCCCTGGGGCGCGACGACGAGGCGCGGGCGGAGTTCGAGCGGGCCGCCGGCCTCACCCGCAACGAGCGCGAGCGAGCGCTGCTGCTCGGCCGGGCCGCGGACGCAGGGGGGCGCGCGGTGCCGTCGGGGGACTGACCCCCCGGCGGACCAGCGGAGGAGCCGGGGACGTGCCCCACGACCGCGGTCGCCGGCGTGCCTATATTTAGGTGTGCCTTGCCTACCGGTGGGGCGCGGTGCCGATGCAGGAGGACCACGTCCGTGACAACGCCGCGCCGGGCGCTCCCCGGTCTGCTCGCCTCCGCCGCCGTGCTCGCCGCCCTCGCGGGGTGCGGGGAGTCGGAGGCGTCGGAGGCCGACACGCTCACCGTGTACAGCGCCCAGCACGAGAGCCTGGTCCGCACGATGCTCGAGGGCTTCACCGACGAGACCGGCATCGAGCTGGAGTTCCGCGACGCCAACGACTCCGAGCTGGCCAACCAGATCGTGCAGGAGGGCGACGCCTCGCCGGCCGACGTCTTCCTCACCGAGAACAGCCCGGCCATCGACGTCGTCGACGAGGCCGGCCTGCTCGCCCCGCTGGACCAGGAGACCCTCGACCAGGTCGGCGAGCCGTACCGCCCTGCGTCCGGCACGTGGACGGGGTTCGCCGCCCGCTCGACCGCGCTGATCTACAACCCGGCGGAGCTCGGCGAGGACGAGCTGCCCGCCTCGATGATGGAGCTCGCCGACCCCGCCTGGGAGGGCCGGGTCGGCATCGCCGCCGGGGGCGCGGACTTCCAGGCGATCGTCAGCGCGGTCCTCTCGCTGCAGGGCGAGGACGCGACGCGCGCGTGGCTGGAGGGGCTCGCGGACAACGCCGAGATCTACGCCAGCAACACCGCGATCATGAAGGCCGTCGACGAGGGCGAGGTGCCCGCCGGCATCACGTACCACTACTACTGGTTCCGCGACCAGGCCCAGAACGGGCTCGTCGGCGACGACGCCCGGCTGCACTACTTCGGCAACCAGGATCCCGGCGCCTTCGTCAGCGTGTCCGGTGCCGGCGTCCTGGCCTCCTCCGACCAGCAGGACGACGCCCAGCGACTGGTCGCCTGGCTGACCAGCCCGGAGGCCCAGGCCCGGTTGGCCGAGAGCAGCGCCCTGGAGTACGCCGTCGGGCTCGGCGTCCCGTCCGCCGAGGAGCTGCCGGCGTTGGAGACGTTGGACGCGCCGCCGGTCGAGCCCGGCTCGCTCGACGCCCCCGCGGTCACCGAGCTCATGCAGGACGTGGGCCTGCTCTGAGCATGACGATCGCGGCGGCCCCTGGCCCCGGTGCGTCGGTCGAACCGGCGGACCGGGGTTCCCGCACGCGTCCCTCCGGGCGGCGGCTGCGACGCTCACCGGTCACGCTCGCGCTCGCGATCGCCGTCGCGGCCCTGGCACTGCTGCCGCTGGGCTACATCGCCTGGTACACGGTCGACCTCGGCTGGGCCGGCGTGCGCGACCTCGTGCTGCGGCCCCGCGTGGGGGAGCTGCTCTGGAACACCGTCCGGCTCGTGACCGGCACCGTGGTGTGCTGCGCGGTGCTCGGCCTCGGGGCGGCCTGGCTGGTCGAGCGGTCCTCGGTGCCGGGCCGGAGGGTCTGGCACGTGCTGCTGGTCGCACCCCTGGCGGTCCCGGCCTTCGTGAACAGCTACGCGTGGATCTCGCTGCTGCCCGGCCTGGACACCTACGCCGGTGCCCTGCTCGTCGTGAGCCTGTCCTACTTCCCGTTCGTCTACCTGCCGCTGGCGGCCGCCTTCCGCGGGCTCGACCCGGCGCTCGAGGACACCGCCCGCGGGCTGGGGCTCTCCACGTGGGCGGTCTTCCTGCGGGTCCAGCTGCCGCAGCTGCGGGTCGCCCTGCTCGGCGGCAGCCTGCTGGTGGCCCTGCACCTGCTCGCGGAGTTCGGCGCCCTGCAGATGCTCCGCTACCCGACCTTCACCACCGCGATCTACGACCAGTACCGCGCCACGTTCAACGGGCCGGGCGCCACCATGCTGGCCGGCGTCCTGGTCCTGCTGTGCCTCGCGCTGCTGCTCGCGGAGATCCGGCTGCGCGGGCAGCGGGGGTACGCCCGCGCCGCCCGGGGTGCCCCCCGCCCGGCCCGGCCGGTCTCCTTGAGGCGCCTCACGGGGCCGACGCTGGGTGGGCTGGCCGTGCTCGTCGGGCTCGCGCTGGTCGTGCCCCTGGGCAGCCTTGGCTACTGGATGGCCCGCGGCGCCGGCACGGCCCTCGACGGGTCGGCCCTGCTCACCACCACGGGGACCACGCTCGGGCTGGCGGCGGTGGCGGCGGTGCTCACCACGGCGATGGCGCTGCCGACGGGCTGGCTCGCCGTCCGGGCACGCGGGCGCACCTCCACCCTGCTCGAGCGCAGCACCTACATCGGCAGCTCGGTGCCCGGCATCGTCGTCGGCCTGGCCCTGGTGACCCTCAGCATCCGCGCCACGCCCTGGCTCTACCAGACGGTTCCGGTGCTGCTGGCCGCCTACGCGATCCTCTTCCTGCCGCGCGCCATCGTCACCGTGCGCGCCGCGGTCGAGCAGTCGCCGGCGCTCTACGACGACGTCGCCGCCTCCCTCGGCGCCTCGGCGCCGGCGCGGCTCCGGCGGATCACGCTGCCGCTGCTCGCACCCGGCATCGGCGCGGGCGCGGCGCTGGTGTTCCTCGCGGTCGTGACCGAGCTGACCGCCACCCTGCTGCTGGCCCCGACCGGGACGACGACGCTGGCGACGGCGTTCTGGTCGGCGAGCAGCGCCCTCGAGTACGGCGCGGCGGCGCCCTACGCCCTGGTCATGGTGCTGCTCTCGGCACCTGCGACCGTCCTGTTGTCCCGCGACGCACGACGAGGTCTGACCCCATGAGCTCCCTGACCGTCACCGCCCTCACCAAGGGCTTCGGCGCCACGCCCGTCCTCCGGGGGGTGGACCTGCACGTGCCCGCCGGAACCCTCACGGCGCTGCTCGGGCCCTCCGGGTGCGGCAAGACCACGCTGCTGCGCCTGGTCGCCGGCTTCGACGACCCGGACTCCGGCACCGTCGCCGTCGGCGACCGGGTGGTGGCCGGTGGGCCCGGGCGCGGGGTGCCCGCCCGCCGCCGCGGCATCGGCTTCGTGCCGCAGGAGGGCGGCCTGTTCCCGCACCTCACGGTGGCGGGCAACATCGGCTTCGGCCTGCCGCGGCAGCAGCGCCGGGACGGCGGCCGGATCCGGGCGCTGCTCGAGCTGGTCGGCCTGGACGAGGCGCTCGCGACCCGCTCCCCGCACCAGCTCTCCGGTGGCCAGCAGCAGCGCGTGGCCCTCGCCCGCGCGCTCGCGCCGGCCCCCTCGCTGGTGCTGCTCGACGAGCCGTTCTCGTCGCTGGACGCCGCCCTGCGCGAGGAGACCCGCGCGGCGGTCGCGGCCGCGCTGGACGCCGCCGGCGCGACCGCGGTGCTGGTCACCCACGACCAGGCCGAAGCGCTGTCGATGGCCGACCAGGTGGCGGTGCTGCGCGACGGCCGGCTGGTCCAGCTGACCGACCCCCAGACCCTGTACCGCACTCCGCAGGACCTGGACGTGGCCACCTTCGTGGGCGAGGCGGTCGTCCTGGACGCCGACCTGCACGCGGGCGCGGCGCGCTGCGCCCTGGGCACCGTGCCCGTCGACGGCCCGCGCGGCGACGGCCCGGCGCGGGTGCTCCTGCGGCCGGAGCAGCTCCGCCTGTCGGCTCCCGCCGCCGCCTCGGGAGAGGTCCTGGCCCGTGTCGGCGGGGTCGACTTCTTCGGGCACGACGCCCGCATCCGGCTGACCCTGGCCGACGGGACGGCCGTGACCGCCCGGCTGGACGGGGCCGAGCTGCCGGCGGCCGGCGCCTCCGTGGCGGTCACCGTGCGCGGATCGGCGCTGGCCTTCCCCGCGTCCGCCGGAACCGCGGCGCTGTCCGCCTGACCGGTTCCGCGGCCCGTCCGAGCGAGCCGAAGTAAGCGAAGCCTACGCTGCCCCCCGTGGACCTCTTCCTCTTCACCGTGGACCCCGCGTGGGGCAGTGACGTCGTCGCCGCCGGAGCGGCCGGGATCGTCGTCGACTGGGAACGCCGCGGCAAGGAACGCCGGCAGGCCGGCGAAGGCACCCAGATCAGCACCGACACACCCGAGGACCTCAGCCGCATGCGCGCGGCCACCGACGGCCGGCTCGTCTGCCGCGTCAACGGCTACGGCCCGTGGACGCCGGCGGAGATCGACGACGCGATCGCCCGGGGTGCCGACGAGGTGCTGCTGCCGATGGTGCGCACCGCGGAGTCGGTGGACCGCGCCCTGGACGCCGTGGCCGGGCGCTGCGGCCTGGGGATCCTGATCGAGACGCAGGACGCCGTGGACATCGCGGCCGACCTCGCCGCCCGGCCGCTGTCGCGCATCTACGTGGGGCTCAACGACCTGCGCATCGACCGCCGCTCCCACCAGCTCTTCCGGCCGCTCGTCGACGGCACCGTGGACGCGGTCCGCGCCGTGGTCACCCAGCCCTTCGGCGTCGGCGGGCTGACCCTGCCCGGTGGCGGCTTCCCCGTGCCCAGCGAGGTGCTGGCCGCGGAGCTCGTCCGCCTGCGCACCGACTTCACCTTCCTGCGCCGGTCCTTCATCGCCGACATGCAGGGCCGCGACCCGTGGGTGGAGGTCCCGCGGCTGCTCGCGTCCCTGGCCGAGCTGCGCCGGGCCGACCCGGCCGCGGCCGCGGCGGACCGCGGGCGGCTCCTGGCGGCGACCCGCCCGCCCGCCCTGGCCGCACCCGTCGGCGCCGGGGCGTGAGGGCCGCCGTCACCGGGGCCGGCGGCTTCGTCGGCCGGCACCTCGTCCGGCGGCTCGAGGTCGACGGCTGGGACGTCGTGCCGCTGGGCCGGGAGCAGGTCGACCTCGCCGATCCGGTCGCCGCCGCGGCAGCGGTGCGGGCCGCCGACCCCGACGTGGTCTTCTCCCTCGCCGCCGGGCGGGCGAAGGCCACCCCGGAGCAGCGGGCCGCGACGGTGGCGGTGAACACCAGCCCCTGGCTGGTCGACGCGCTGCCCGACCGGTGCCGCACCGTCGTCCGGCTGGGCTCGTCGACGGAGTACGCGGCCTCGTCGGTTCCGCTGACCGAGCAGGCCGCCCTGGAACCGAGGGGCTTCTTCGGCGCGACGAAGGCCGCCGGGTCGCTGCTGCTGCAGGCCGCGGCCGCCGAGCGGGGTGTGCGGGCGGCGGTGCTCCGGGCCTTCCAGGTCTACGGCCCCGGCGACCACCCGACCCGGCTCGTCCCGGTCGTGCTCGAGGCTGCGCGGACGGGCGGCACCGTGGCCCTGCCCGCGCACGTCAGCCGGCGCGACTGGGTGTGGGTCGGGGACGTCGTGGACGCCTGCGTGCGCGCGGCCCGGCAGGAGGACCTGCCGCCGGGCGTCGTGCTCAACATCGGGACGGGCGTGCAGACCAGCACCGAGGACCTGGTCGCGACGGCGTCCCGGGTGACCGGCCGGCCGATCGCCACGGCCCCCGGGGCGCACCCGGGCCGGGACTGGGACACCACCGACTGGGTCAGCGACCCGTCGGCCGCCCGGCGGCTGCTCGGCTGGGCACCGACCGTCGACCTGGCCGAGGGGCTGGCCCGTACCTGGGCGCGGTCGTGACCGCGCGGATCGCGGTCGTCGCGCCCGTCTACGGCAACGCGGCCACCCTCCGGCCGCTGGCGCAGCGGGTGGCCGCCGCGCTGGACGGCCGGAACTGGCGGCTGCGGCTGGTCGTCGACGCCTCGCCGGACGACAGCGCCGCCGTCGCGGGCGCGCTCGCGGCGGAGGACCCGCGCATCGCCGTCACCGTGCTGGACGTCAACGGGGGGCAGCACGCCGCGCTCGCCCGTGGGCTGGCCGACGAGGAGGCGGCCGACGCGTGGGTCTGCCTCGACGCCGACCTCCAGGACCCGCCGGAGGCCGTGCCGCTGCTGCTCGACCGGCTGGCCGGGGCCGACGTCGCCGCGGTCTTCGCCGGACGGCGGGGGCGCTACGAGTCGGCGGCCCGGCGGCTCACCGGCGGTCTGCACCGGCGGGTCGCCGCGCGGCTCACCGGCCTGCCGCCCGACGCGGGGGCGTTCTTCGCGATGGACCGGGACGTCCGGGACGCCGTCGTCCGTGCGGTGCGCGACGGCGGGGCCCCCAGCGTGGTGCTGGCGGTCGCCCGTGCGCGGCGGCCGGTGACGAGCATCTCCGTCGAGCGGGACCGCCGGCCGGAGGGACGGTCGGCCTGGACCGCCCGCACCCGGCTGCGCCAGTCGCTGCGCTCGCTGACCTGGGCGGTGCGGTCCGGGCGCTGACCGGCCGGGTCAGGCGCCCGCCTCCCAGCGCTGCAGCACCAGCCGGGTCTGCGTCCCGCGGAAGGTCTGCTCGTCCACCAGCCGCAGGCCCGCGTCGAGCAGGATCTCGTCGTCGTCGGTGGGCTCGGGCACGCCGTCGATCAGCCGCCGGACCAGCCAGACCCGGTCCGCGTCCGCGGGGGCGTCGTCCGGCGGCAGGACGAGGTCGGCGCGCAGCCGTGGCGCCAGGGTCCGCACGTAGTGGTCCAGCCCGATCGCCGAGCGCTGGTCGGCGGCCACCACGGGCTCGCCGGCCACCTGGACGCCGGCCAGCGTGCGCACGAGGTCGTCGGCGCGCTCGCGGGGCTCGCGCTCCAGGAGCGGGGTGCAGCTCAGCAGCGCGCACACCAGCAGCACCCCCGCCAGGGGAGCGCGGCCCCCGCGCGGCACGGCCAGGGCGCCGGCGGCGGCGAGGACGCCGAGCCCGAGCAGGCCGGCGAGCAGGTACCGCGGGTGGTAGACCGGCCGCAGCAGCTCCGCGCCCACCAGCAGCAGCAGCGGGACCCAGGTCCACGCCACGGCCAGCACCCGGAGCTCCCGGCCGCCACCCCGCACCGCACCGACCACCGCGAGTCCCACGAGGAGCCACAGCACGGGGGTGCGCCCGCCGGCCCAGGCCTCCACCGCGTAGCCCAGCAGGCGGCCGTCGGTGTCCTGCAGGTGCTCGGCGTTGCGCGACCCCGTGCCGTTGAGCACGTTGAGCCCGATGAGCAGGCAGACCGGCAGCGCGGCGGCGGCCCCGACCAGGACGACCGGCACCGCCCGCCGGCCGCGGAGTGCCACCGCGGCGACGACGAAGGCGGCCAGCACGGTGACGGCGTACCAGTGCGCCAGCCCCATCCCCGCGCCGGCGACCCCGAGCAGCAGCAGCCCCCGCGGCGGCTCCTGCAGCCAGCGGACGAGGCCGAGCGCCGCGGCCCCGGTCGCCAGCACCATCAGCCCGTAGCTGCGGGCCTCGACCGACTGCTGAAGCAGCAGCGGACTGGCCGCCATGAGCAGCCCGGCGAGGACCCCGGTGGCGGTGCCGCCCAGCCGGGCGACGGCGCGGGTGGCCAGCGCCAGCCCACCGGCGGTGGCCAGCAGGGACAGCACGCGGAGCGCGGTGTCGCTGCCGAGTCCCGGCAGGGACATCCACGCGTGCACCACCACGTAGTAGGGCGCGTTGTAGGACGGGGGGACGCCGGCGAGGTAGCTGGTGACGCCCTCGCCGTCCCGGATCGCCGCCAGGATCTCGCCCAGCGGCCGGCGGCCCACCTCGGCGGTGAACAGCTCGTCGAACCAGAGCCCGTGGCCGGGGAGGAGCAGCAGGATCCCCAGCACCAGCACCAGGACGGGCGGGAGCAGCTCGGCCGGCGACCAGCGCGGGGACGCGTCGGGGACGACCGGCGGTGCCGCCGTGGAGGCGGGGTGCTCGCGGGTCGCCGTCACGTCCCGAGGTTAGGGGACGACCGCTGCCGGCCCGGTCAGGGCAGCCGGCGGAGCAGGCCGCGGGCCAGGGCGACGGCGGCGGGCTCGGGAGCGGGCTGTGCGGCCGCGGCGCGCAGCAGGTCCACCAGGGGCCCGGCGAGGGCGGGGGAGAAGGCGGCGATCCAGTCCCCGGACCCGGCGCGCGCCTCAGCCACGTGCTCGGTGCCGCCGTCGGCCCGGTGCGCGACCACCTCGGGACGGGTGGCCAGGAGCCCGGCCGTGCGCCAGTCGCCCGGCGTGGTCCGCGCGGCCAGCGCCTCGAGACGGTCGGCCGCGGCCCGGAGCGTCTCGGCGTCGGTCACCGGGCGGCCGGTTCGCGCCGCATGGGCACGTGCGGGATGCCGTCCTCGACGTAGCCGGCGCCGCTGCGGCGGAAGCCGAACCGCTCGTACCACTGCTCGAGGTGCGCCTGGGCGCCGAGCGTGAGGGGGACGTCGCCGTGGTCGGCGATGCCCTGCTCGATCAGCCGGGCGGCCAGTCCCGCGCGCCGGAACGCGGGCGCGGTCGCCACCCGCCCGATCGCGCGGGTCGCGCCGTCGTCCAGGACGCGGATGGTGGCCGCGACCTCGCCGTCAACCTCGAACCACAGGTGCTCGGTGGCCGGTTCCAGGTCGCGCCCGTCCAGCTCGGGGTAGGGGCACTGCTGCTCCACGACGAAGACGTCGACCCGCAGCCGGCACAGCCGGTAGACCTCGAACGGGGACAGGTCGGCGAACCGGGCGCGGCGCAGGACGGGGTTCGCGGGGGCGGGGTCGGTCACGGCTCCTTCGTACCCGAGCGCCCGTCCGGGCTGGACGCCCGGAGCCGGAGCGGGACGGCGAGCCACCACCACGCGAGCAGGGCCGCCACCACGCCGGCGACGGTCCAGGCCAGCGGCCGGGAGAAGAGCACGTCCACGACCAGCAGCAGCGCCGAGCAGACGGCCAGGGCGAGCACCACCAGGCCCGCGAAGGCCGAGCGGTTGCTGCGGTGCAGCAGCGCCTCCTTGTCCTGCTGGCGGAACAGCACCCGGTGCTGGGCGGCCGGCGCGATGAGCAGCGCGGTGGCGATCGCCGCGGCCAGGAGGGCGACGAGGTAGACGTCGCGCTGGAAGTCGGTCAGCTCGTCCACGCCCTGGGAGAAGGGCACGACGAGCAGGAAGGCGAACAGGAACTGGACGCCGGGCAGCGCCACCCGCAGCTCGTTGAGCAGCTCCATGAGCTCGCGGTTGACCCGCTCCCGGTGGGTCTCGCCGTGCTCGGTCATGCCGTCCTCCTCGGGCCGTCGGGAGGAGGAGATGCCCGCGCGGGGCCCCGTGATCACGTGGGGCACCCGGTCGGGTGGAGAGCGATGCGCTAGAAGCCCAGCGCCGACGTTGCCTTGTCGACCAGCTCGAAGTGCCCCACGGCCCAGAACGCGACCCCGGCCGCGGCCAGGCCGCCGACCGTGACGGCCAGGGAGCTGACCGGGTGCTGCTTGGCGTGCGCCCAGGCCTCCGTCGCCTTGCGCCGGAAGGTCTGGAAGAACCGCGCCGCCCACGAGAACTCGGTCGACCACACCCACAGGCCCAAGAGCACCGGCGGGATGGTCAGCGGCCCGGGCAGCACGGTCAGCGCGATGCCGAGGGCGACGAAGAGCAGGCCCACGACGAAGACGCCGATGCGCCAGGCCAGCGCCACGCTGCGGTTGCGGTGCACCCGCTCGCGGAAGGAGCCGGGGCGCACCTCGCGCGGCTTGCCGAGCCCGTCGGTGCAGTCGGGGCACCGGCGGGTGCCGGAAGCCGCAGAGGTGGGAGCAGCGGTCGAGGTGGTCACGGGACCGGTGGGTACCCGTGCCCTCGGCCGCCACTCCCGTTGTGCACCACCGATGCCGGTGAGTCAGCCCACCAGCTGCGTCAGGGCGGTGCGCAGGTCGGTGGCCGGGCGGCCGAGGAGCCGTTTCAGGTCGGTCGGCGGGACGTCCAGCTCGCCGGCGGCCGTGGCCAGCTCGAGCGCGAGCACGAAGTCCGCGGTGCCCTCGTCGAGGCCGGCGGCCAGCAGCCCGGCGCGGAACTCCGCCGGCGGCAGGTCGCGGTAGGCGAGGTCGGTGCCGGTGACCTCCCCGAGGACGGCGGCGAGCTCGGCCATCGTGAAGGCCGGGCCGCCGAGCTCGTACGTCGCGGTGTCCGGCTCGTCGGCCAGCAGGGCCGCAGCGGCGGCCTCGGCGTAGTCGGCGCGCGTCGCCGCGGCCACCCGCCCCTCGCCGGCCGCGCCGACGATCGCCCCGGTCGCGCGGTACTGCGGCAGCTGGGCGGTGTAGTTCTCGACGTACCAGCTGTTGCGCAGCAGGACGGTGTCGATGCCCGAGTCGCGCAGCAGCTGCTCGGTCAGCCGGTGCTCCACCGCGAGCGGGGTGCTGTTCGTGTCGGCGTTCGCGATGCTCGTGTAGACGATCCGCTGCACGCCGGCCGCCCGTGCCGCGGTGACCACGTTGCGGTGCTGCACCTCGCGGCGGCCCGCCTCACTGCCGGAGACGAACAGCAGCCGGTCCACCCCGGCGAACGCGGCCTCGAGGGCGGCGGGGTCGCCGTAGTCGGCCACCCGCACCTGGACACCGCGCGCGGCCAGGTCGGCCGCCTTGCCGGCGTCGCGGACGACGGCCACGAGATCGGAGGGGGCCACGCCCCGGTCGAGCAGGGACGAGACGGCGAGGCGACCGAGGTGCCCGGTCGCGCCGGTGACGGCGAAGAGGCTCATGCGCGGGGCAAGGTGCATGAAGCCTCAACCATTCCCGGCGGGGGTGACGTCGCTCAGGTGCCGTAGCGCAGGGCCGCGCGCTGACGGGCCTTGGTGGCCTCGACCTCGCGGTCCTTGGGCGGGGCCGTCGTCACCAGCTCGGCCAGGAGCCGGGAGGAGACCTCGGCGATCTCCTCCACGGCCCGGTCGAACGCCTCGGTGTTGACCCGGGAGGGCTTGGTCGTCCCACTGATCTTGCGCACGTACTGCAGCGCGGCGGCACGGATCTCGTCGTCGGTCGCCGGCGGCTCGAAGTTCGACAGCGGGCGGATGTTCCGGCACATGCCCGGAGCCTAAGAGGGACGCCGGGCCGTGCCCACCCGTCAGGCGGGGAAGCCCGCGCGGTCGACCTTGCGGTGGAAGCGGTCGCCGAGCTTCCCGCCGAGCATCGCCCCCAGCAGCGTGGCCAGCAGGATCGCGACCAGGGTGACGACGGCGCCGCTGGTCGCGGTGCCCTCGTCGATCGGGATGCGCGGCAGGTCGAGCTCCTGCAGCACGTTGTACTGGGCACCGGCGATCGCGCCGACCGCGGCCAGCACGAGGACGACGACCAGCCCGATGACCCAGACGGCGATGCCCTGCCGGACGCCGTCGAAGCGGGCCATCCGGCCGGCGACGTACCCGCCCGCCAGGTAGGCGAGGAACAGCACGACGAGCACGGCGATCGCGCCGCCCAGCCCGATCGTCTCCGCCTGCTCGGCGGCCTCGTCGGCCGAGTCCATGCCCTGGGCCAGGCCCAACACCACGCCGGCCGCACCCAGCAGGCTGATGAGCAGCACGGCCAGCCCGTTGGCCGACAGCCAGCCGAAGAACGCCGCGCCCCACCTGATCCCGCCGAAGGTGGCCCGCTGGGCGTCGACCGCCTCGCGTGCGGTCGGGGGAGCGGTGTGCCGGCCGGCGGAGTCGGTGACCGCCGGCTGGACGACGGTCTCGTCGCGTCGGTCGGCGGTGGGTCCGTTGTTCGCCATGGTGGGTCTCCTTCGCAAGCGGACGCGGTCCGCGTCGGTCCCCCGGGGCAGTCGTCCCCGCCCCGGTTCCCGCCTCTGACCTGCGCACACGCGGTGTCGCCCGGTCGGGCGAACGGGTAGGGACGGCGACGAGGCGGAAGGGGGCGGCGATGGCGGTGCTGCTGGTCGACGTGGCGAACGTCGTGGGCTCGCGGCCCGACGGCTGGTGGCGCGACCGGGCCGGCGCCACCGCCCGGCTGCTCGCGCGGCTGGCCGCCCTGGCCGGCCGGACCCTTCTCGGGCCCGACGGCGCACCGGTGCACTGCGAGGCGGTGGTCGCGGTCGTGGAGGGCCGGGCCCGGGACGTGCCCGGCGTGGACCCGGTGCGGCTGGTCCGGGCGCCGGGCAGCGGGGACGACGCGCTCGCCGCGGAGGCCGCCGCCCTGGACGCCGAGGGCCGGGCCGTCCTCGTGGTGACGGCGGACCGCGGGCTGCGCGACCGGCTGCCGGGCGCGGTGGAGGTCGTGGGGCCGGGCTGGCTGCTCGCGCGCCTGGACGAGGTCGCGGCCGGTTGACGTGCGCACCCCTCGGGTAGGCGTGCGGACGTCGCCCCAGCAGAGGAGCTGATCCACCTCATGCCGATCCCGTCCGACGGCACACCCCTGACCGCGCTCATCACCGGTGCCTCCAGCGGCATCGGCCGCGCCACCGGCCTCGAACTGGCCGGCCGCGGTGCCCAGCTGGTGCTCGTGTCCCGCGGCCGCGACTCGCTGGAGGAGGCCGCCGCCGAGATGCGCGCCGCCGGCGCCAAGGAGGTCGTGGTCTGCCCCGGCGACGTCACCGACGAGGACCAGATCCGGGCCGCGGTCAGCGCCGCGACCGGGCGGTTCGGCCGGCTCGACGTCGTCGTCCACTCCGCGCAGGTGATGGCCTACGGCACCGTTGAACAGCTGCCGCGCGAGATCTTCCAGACCGTCGTCGACACCGCCCTGCACGGCACCGCCAACCTCGCCCGCGTCGTCCTCCCGGTCTTCCGCGAGCAGCACGCCGGGCACCTCGCCGTCGTCAACTCGCTGCTCGGCAACATCTCCGCCCCGTTCATGGGCAGCTACGTGGCGGCGAAGTGGGGGCAGCTGGGCCTCGTGCGCACGCTGCAGCTGGAGACGCGCGACGAACCGGGCATCTCGATCTCGATCGTGCAGCCGGGAGGGGTGAACACCCCCATCTACACCCAGGCCGCCTCGTGGGTGGGCAGCACCGGCCGGCCGCCACCGCCGGTCTACTCGCCGTTCCGGGTGGCCCGCAGCGTGCTGTCGACCCTCGACCGGCCGCGCCGGGTGGTGCAGTCGGGCGTGTTCAACCCGATCATCACCGCGGGCTTCCGGCTGGTCCCCGGCGTCTACGACGTCCTGGTCGGGCCGCTTCTCAAGCAGCTGGCGATCGCGAACGACGACGTGCCGCCGACCACCGGGAACGTGCTGGAGAGCAGGCCTTCGGGCAACGCGACCGAGGGGCGCTGGCGCAGCATCTGAGGAACGGCGTGGCGGCGGCGTGAACTCCGTGTTCCATGCCGTCGCAACCCGTTGCCCAGCGGTGGGGGACAGGGCCAGGCTGGCGACCCCGGGCTCGCGGGGGCCGACCGGAGAGGCCCGCCATGACCGTCGAACCCAGCGCCCGGTCCGCCCACCACTCCGCCGGTGTCGAGGCGGAGACGGTCGACGCGGGCTACCTGCAGAAGCGGCAGCTGCAGACCGGTACCGCGGGCTGGGTGCTGCTGGCAGGGCTCGGCGTGGCCGCGGTGATCTCCGGCGACTACGCCGGGTGGAACTTCGGCCTCGCCGAGGGCGGCTTCGGCGGGCTGCTGGTCGCCGTCGTCCTCATGGCGGTCATGTACGGGTCGATGGGGCTCGGGCTGGCCGAGCTCGGCTCGGCGCTGCCGACCGCCGGTGGCGGGTACACGTTCGCGCGCCGGGCGCTCGGGCCCTGGGGCGGGTACGCGACCGGGGTGGCCGTGCTCATCGAGTACGCGATCGCGCCCGCCGCGATCGCCACCTTCATCGGGGCCTACGTGGAGTCCCTCGGCCTGTTCGGCCTCACCGACGGCTGGTGGGTCTACCTCGCCGCCTACGCGCTGTTCATCGGCGTCCACCTGCTCGGTGTCGGCGAGGCGCTCAAGGTCATGCTGGCCATCGCCGCGGTCGCGGTCGCCGGCCTCGTGCTCTACCTGGTGGGTGCGATCCCCGCCTTCGACTCCGGCAACCTCCTCGACATCGCCCCGACCGACGCCGCCGGCGCCTCGGACTTCCTGCCGCAGGGCTGGCTGGGCGTGTGGGCCGCCTTCCCGTTCGCCATCTGGTTCTTCCTCGCCGTGGAGTGCGTGCCGCTGGCGTCGGAGGAGGCCCGCGACCCCGCCCGCGCGCTGCCGCGGGGGATCGTCGCGGCCATGGGCGTGCTGCTCGTCCTCGCCGTCCTGATGCTGGTGTTCACCGCGGGGGCCGGCGGCTCGGAGGCGATGTCGGCCAGCGGGAACCCGCCGGTCGAGGCGCTGGAGGTGGCCGGCGCGTCGGACGCCCTCACCGACGTCGTCAACTACGCGGGGCTGTTCGGGCTGGTCGCCAGCTTCTTCTCGATCATCTACGCCTACTCGCGCCAGACGTTCGCGCTCTCCCGCGCCGGCTACCTGCCGAGGTCGCTGTCGGTGACCAACCGCCGGAGGGCCCCGGTGCTCGCCCTGCTGGTCCCCGGGGCCATCGGCTTCGTGCTGTCGCTGACCGGCGAGGGCGCGATGCTGCTCAACATGGCCGTCTTCGGGGCGACGGTCTCCTACGTGCTCATGATGGTCAGCCACATCGTGCTGCGCCGCCGCGAGCCCGAGCTGCACCGGCCCTACCGGACCCCCGGCGGGGTCGCGACGACCGGCGTCGCGCTGGTGCTGGCCGCGGCGGCGGTGGTCGCCACCTTCCTGGTCGACGTCGAGGCGGCGCTGTGGACGCTGGCCGCCTACGCGGTCTTCCTCGCCTACTTCGCCCTCTACAGCCGGCACCACCTCGTCGCCTCCGCGCCCGAGGAGGAGTTCGCGCTGCTGGCCGCCGCCGACGAGGAGGTGCGGTGACCGTCCGCCGGACCACGCTCGGGGGGCACACCTACGAGTTCGCCTCGCTGTCCGACCTGCTCGCCCGCGCGACCCCGCACCGCTCGGGCGACGTGCTGGCGGGGTGCGCCGCGGCGTCGGCGGCCGAGCGGGTGGCCGCGCAGACGGTGCTGGCCGACCTGCCGCTGGCGACGTTCCTGGAGGAGCAGGTCGTCGGCTACGACGAGGACGACGTCACCCGGCTGATCCTCGACACCCACGACGCGACCGCCTTCGCGCCGGTCGCGTCGCTGACCGTGGGGGAGTTCCGCGACCGGCTGCTGGCGTGGGCGGCCGCCGGCGACGAGCCGGCGATCGCGGCGCTCGCGCCCGGGCTCACCCCGGAGATGGTCGCAGCGACGTCGAAGCTGATGCGCAATGCCGACCTGGTGGCGGTCGGGCGCCGCGCGCGGGTGGTCACCGGGTTCCGGTCGACGCTGGGGCTGCCCGGCCGGCTGGCCTCCCGGCTGCAGCCCAACCACCCGACCGACGATCCGCTGGGCGTCACCGCGTCGATCCTCGACGGGCTGCTGCACGGTTCCGGTGACGCCGTCATCGGCATCAACCCGGCCACCGACTCGCCGGCGCAGACCGTGGCGCTGCTCGAGCTGGTCGACGCCGTCATCGCGCGGTACGGGATCCCGACGCAGTCCTGCGTGCTCGCCCACGTGACGACGACGCTGCGCGCGCTGGAGCAGGGGGCGCCGGTGGACCTGGTCTTCCAGTCGGTCGCCGGCACCCAGGGCGCCAACCGCGGGTTCGGCGTCACCCTCGACCTGCTCGCCGAGGCCCGCGCGGGCGCCCTGGCGCTGGGCCGCGGGACGGTGGGACGGGACGTCATGTACTTCGAGACCGGCCAGGGGTCGGCGCTGTCGGCCGACGCGCACCGGGGGATCGACGGCCGGCCCGTGGACCAGCAGACGCTCGAGGCGCGGGCGTACGGCGTGGCCCGCCACTTCCGGCCGCTGCTGGTCAACACCGTCGTCGGCTTCATCGGGCCGGAGTACCTCTACGACGGCAAGCAGGTGCTGCGCGCCGGCCTGGAGGACCATTTCTGCGGCAAGCTGCTCGGCCTGCCGATGGGCGTGGACGTCTGCTACACCAACCACGCCGAGGTGGACCCCGACGACACCGACGCGCTGATGCTGCTGCTCGGGGCGGCCGGCTGCTCGTTCGTCATCGCCGTCCCGGGGTCCGACGACGTGATGCTGCACTACCAGTCGCTGTCGTTCTCCGACGTCCTCACCGCCCGGCAGGTGCTCGGGCTGCGGCCCGCGCCGGAGTTCGAGGAGTGGCTGGCGCGGATGGACCTGCTCGCCGAGGACGGCCGGGTGCGCGAGCTGGCACCGGACGCGCCCGCGGCGAAGGCGCTGCTCGCGGCGGCGCGGCCGTGAGCGTCGTCGGGGACGACCCCTGGGCGGTCCTGCGCGGCGCGACCCGGGCCCGCGTGGCGCTGGGCCGGGCCGGTGACGCGCTGCCGACCTCCCGCGAGCTGGAGTTCCGCCGCGCGCACGCGGTCGCCCGCGACGCGGTGCACGCGCCGCTGCAGCCCGAGGTCGTGCGGGCCGCGCTGCCCGGCTCCGAGGTGCTCGAGGTGCGCTCGGCCGCGGCCGGCCGGGCGGAGTACCTGCAGCGCCCCGACCTCGGCCGGCAGCTCGCCGAGGGCACCGACCTGCCGGCCACCGGCGCGGACCTGGGCATCGTGATCGCCGACGGGCTCTCGCCGCGGGCCGTGCACGAGCACGCGGGTGGGCTGGTGACGGCGCTGCTGGCTCGGCTGCCGGGCTGGTCGGTGGCGCCGCTCGTGCTGGCGCACCAGGGCCGGGTCGGGCTGGGGGACGCCGTCGGGGCGGCGCTGGGAGTGCGCGCCGTCGTCGTGCTCATCGGTGAGCGGCCGGGGCTGTCGTCGGCGGACTCCCTGGGTGCCTACCTGACCTGGGACCCGCGCCCGGGGCGGGTGGACTCGGAGCGCAACTGCGTCTCCAACGTCCGCCCGCCCCACGGGCTGGGCTACGACCAGGCGGCCGGCACGATCGCCGCGCTGCTGGCCGGCGCCTGCGAGCTGGGCGCCTCCGGGGTCGCGCTCAAGGACGAGGCGGCGCTCCCCGGATGAGTCAGGCCGTCGCGGAGACGCCGCGCGCCACCTCGCCGGGGCGCTGTTGCTCGCCGGCGTAGGAGCTGATCGCGACCAGCACACCGGTCAGCGCCGGGATGACCCACTGCAGGGTGTCCAGCTGCTGCTGGGCGGCGGCGACGTCGGGAGCCAGCGCCTTGGTGCGCCGGCTGGGCCAGGTGCCCCGCTTGGAGGGCGGGCTCCCGGCGGCGGACACCTTCTGGCCGAGCACCCGGCTGTAGGCGGTGGCACCGAGGGCGGCGGCGGTGACCAGGGTCTTGAGCGCGGACATGCCGGCGACGCCCTGCTGGGCGGCGACCCGCTCCTTGTCGGCCCGGAGCTGGCCGACGCTGCCGACCAGGTGGGCGCCGATGGCGGCGGCGTTGACCGGGGTCCACCGGTCCCAGCCGGCGTTGGCCACGCGGCCGGTGGCGGCGTCGGAACCGGCCTCGCCCGCGGCGGAGTTCAGCGCGACCGCGTTGGCCAGCGTGCCTCCGAACCAGGCGGACAGGCCGAGGTCGTGGAGCGTGCGGGAGAGCGTGTGGCGGGCCATGGGGATCTCCAGGGCTGGGGGACGGACGGTCCGTCGTCCCTACCCTGCGCCGCCGGGGGCACACCGGTGGCACGCAACCGATCAGGCGCGGCTCTCGGGTCGCGACTCCGGGATGTCGGGCGAGAGCTCGTCGTCCCGCGGCGGTGCCTTCCACTCCACGAGGAGCAGCGACGCGTCGTCGCTGGTCCGGCCGCGGCGAGCGGCGGTCAGCGCGTGCGACAACCGGCGCACCGTCTCGGCGGCCTGCAGGCCCTCGGTGGTCGTCTGCTCCAGGACCTCGCGCAGCCGCTTCTCGCCGAACTGCTCGCCGCCGTCCAGCCGCTCCTCGACGACGCCGTCGGTGAAGAAGAGCAGCCGGTCGCCCTGCTCGAGCTGGTGGGACTGCACGTGCGGCTCGCCACCGCCGAACCCGATGGGCCGGCTCACCGGTCCGGTGAGCTCGCCGATCACCGCCCCGTCCCGCACCCACAGGGCCGGCGGATGGCCCGCGTTGACCCACGTCAGCTCGCCGGCGCGGAGGTCGAGCCGGGCCAGGTGGGCAGTGGCGAACTTGCCGGGGAACATCGCCGCGACCGCCCGGTCGGTCTCGGCGTACAGCTCCACCAGGGACAGGTCGCGCCGCCGGCCGTGCCGGTAGGCGGCCAGGACGACGGTGGCCATCGTCGCGGCCTCGAGCCCGTGCCCCATCGCGTCGAGGGCCAGCAGGTGCAGCACGTGCTTGTTCACGGCGTAGTCGAAGCTGTCCCCGCCCACCTCGTAGGCGGGCTCGAGCGCTCCGGAGAGGTCGACGTCCGGGGTCGTCATCGCCAGCGGCGGCAGGCTCTGCCGCTGCAGCTGCGCGGCGAGACCGAGCTCCTGCGTCGTGCGCACGTGCATGAAGGTGTCGGTGTAGTCGTCCTTCGTCACGACGAGGTCGGCCACCAGGCCCGCCACCCGCTGCGCGAGGCGCCGGTCGTGCGCGCCGACGGCGGGCAGCGTGAAGGAGAGAACGCCGACCCGATCGGATCCGTCGAGCATCGGCAGGTGCAGGCGGACCCCGCCGGGGACCGCCACCTCGATCGGCTGGTCGGTGGCGAAGGCGGTGCCGATCGTGCTGCCGTCGATGGGCTCGCCGTCCCCGACGAGGCCGCGGCCCTCGACCGGCTGGAGGGTCACCTGGTCGAGGTCCTGGAGGTGGATGCTCACCTCGCTCGCCCCCGCGTGGGTGAGCTCCTGCGCGACGAGTGGACCGACCAGGCGTGGGGGCATGAGGTGGGCCCGGTCCAGCAGCGCCCCCAGCAGCCGCTCGCCGAGGCTCTCGTGCAGCCCGAGGTCGCCGGTGGTGTCCCGGAACCCGACCGTGGGCGAGCTCTCGTGGTCCTCGGGTGAGCCGTCGTCGTGCGATCCGTCGTTCGCCACCGGTCCTGCATGCGCGATCGGGGTGGCGGTCAAACTCGGACCGTCCCCGCGGCGGTGTCAGCGACGGCGCAGCAGCCGGGCGACGCGGTGGGTGCGGCCGGCGCGCAGCTCGGCCGGCGTCGGTGGCGCAGGCTCCGGGACGGCGGCGAGGGCGGCGTGCCGCTCGTGCAGCCGGGCCCGCACGTCGTCGGGGGTGAGCGCCCGGCGCTGGCGCTCGTCGCGGGCGAGCACCGCACCGGTCGCGGCGACACCGGCGAGGCCGGCCAGTCCGAGCAGCTTCCAGGGGCGCACGTCCGTAACGTAGCGCCCCGTGCCTGCGCTCCCGCTCGACGCCGCGGTCGACCTGACCCGCACCGGTGACGTCTGGATCTTCCGCGGCGCCTCGGTGGCCGACCGGGCGATCCAGACGCTGACCAACGCCCCGGTCAACCACGTCGGCATGGCGGTCGTCCTGGAGGACCTGCCGCCGCTGCTGTGGCACGCCGAGCTCGGGCGGTCGCTGCCCGACGTCTGGTCGGGCCAGCACCAGCGCGGCGTGCAGCTGCACGACCTGCGCGACGCCGTCCTGACCTGGCGCCGGAAGTACGGCCAGCAGCCCTACCTGCGACAGCTGGTCGGGCCGGCCGACGACGGCGGGGTGACCCGGGAGATGGAGGACGCCGTGCTGCGCACCGTGGCGCGGCTGGACGGCCGGCCGTTCCCCACCACCCGCGGGCTGGCCGCCGGCTGGATCAAGGGGCGGCTGGGCCGGCGCACCTCGGCCGAAGGGGTGTACTGCGCGGAGCTGGTGGCTGCGACCTACACCGCGATGGGCCTGCTCCCGGCCACGCGCCCGGAGAACTGGTACGACCCCGGCGCGTTCTGGTCCGGCGACGACCTGGAGCTGCTGCAGGGCGCGGAGCTCGGCGACGAGATCCTCGTGGAAGTGTCGGACCCTGGTGGGAATCTCCGCGCTGACGGGTAGTCCAGCGACCAGGGTGCCGCCGCGTCGAACCAGGGCGCCGGGGCCCGTACAGGAGGGCCATCGTGCTCCAGCCCACCGTCAGCGCCACCGCCTCCCCGGCCACCGCAGCCACCGCCGCCCGGCCGGCGCACTGGCACCGCCCCGACCCCGTGGGTGACGTCCTCGCCGTCGCCTGGCGGCCGGGTGCGGCCGAACCGCGCGAGATCCGCGTCCGGCCCGAGCTGCACGGGCAGCTGCTCGCCGAGCTCGATCCGGACACCCGAGCCGTGGTCGAGGCCTGCCACGTGCTCGGCCACCCGATCGCCGTCCGGCTCGTCGTCGCGGGCGACCTGCCGGTGTGCCCGGGGTTCGAGGTGCTCCGGGCCGGTCCGGCGACGACCGCGGGCTGATCAGCGCCGCACCCGGTAGGTGCTCTGCACCATGCCGCCGGCGAACGTCCGGGTGCGCTCGTGCTCGAGCGCGATGTCGGCCGGGAGCTCGCCGAAGGGCGTGTGGCCGGTGCCGATGAGCACCGGCACCCGGGACAGCGTCAGGTCCCCGATCAGCCCGGCGACCAGGAACTGGTGCACCGTGCGGCCGCCGTCGACGTAGACCCGGCGGTAGCCGGCCGCGGTGAGCGCGTCCACCGCCTGGTCGAAGGACCGGTGCACGACGATCCGCCCGTCGGCGTCGGGGGGCAGCGTGCTGCTGAGGACGTGGACCGGCTTGCCCTGGTAGGGCCACTCGGCCAGCGGGGAGATGACGTCGTAGGTCGACCTGCCCATGACGAGCGCGTCGATGCTCGCGACGAACTCGCCGAACCCGAAGTCGCCGCCCTCGCCGTCGTCGGGCGGTCCGCCGGCGTCGTCGCCGCCGGTGAGCCAGGAGAGGTCGTGGTCGAGGCGGGCGATGAACCCGTCGACGCTCATGCCGAGGAAGACCGAACCGGTGAAGGACGCATCCATCCGGGCAGCGTCCCGCGCCGGTACGACAGTTCTCCGGTGCCGCCGGCGCTAGGCGGACGCGCGGGCGGCGGTCTCGCCGAGCCGGACGACGGTGTCGCCCGCGCGCGGCACGTCGTCGTCGTGGGTCACGCACACGACGACCCGGCCGGCCAGCGCGGTCCGCAGGTCCTCGACCAGCGCCCGGGCGGTCGGCGGGTCCAGGTGCGCGGTGGGCTCGTCGAGCAGGACGACGTCGCGGTCGGCGAGCAGCGCGCGGGCGGCGGCCAGCCGGTGGCGCTCACCCCCGGACAGCGCCGTGCCGCCTGCCCCGACGGGGGTGTCCAGCCCGCCGGGCAGCGCGGCCAGCAGCGGGCCCAGCCCGGCGGCGGTCAGCGCCCGGGTCATCCGGGCCTCGCCGTCGGGACCGGCCAGCACGCCGCGGGGTGCGGCCACGGCGAGGTTGGCCCGGATGCTGCCGGCGAAGACGTGCGCCTCCTGCGGCAGCCAGGCGAGGGGCGCGCGCACGGCGTCGCCGGCCAGCCGCGCGGTGTCGACGTCGCCGAGCCCGTAGCGCCCGGCGCGGGGGCGCAGCGACGCCATCAGCACGGCGAGGAAGGTCGACTTGCCCGCGCCCGAGGGGCCGCGCACCACCAGCCAGCCGTCGCCGGCGCGGGCCTGTGCGGTGAGCCCCCGCAGCACGTCCGGCCCGCCCGGCCACCCGGCCGCCAGCTCCTCGACGGCGAGGTGGTGGACCGCCGGCGGTGCAGGCACCGGGTCGGCCGGGTCCGGGGGCGGGGGCGTGGCAAGCACCGCGTCGAGCCGGGCGCGGGCGTCCAGCAGCGCGCCGCGCCGCTGGAGCGCGGGGACCAGGCCGGCGAGCGGCTCGGCCAGCGCGAGCGGCGCCAGCGCCACGACGGCGAGCGCCGGGCCGGTCAGGCCGCCGCCCGTGGCCACGGCGGTCGCGAGCACGGCGGCCAGACCGGTGCCCAGCGCGACCAGCCCGGTGCCCAGGGCGGCCGCCCGGTCGCCGGTGCGGACGATGTCCGCCTGCGTGCCGGCCCGCGCGGCCAGCTCGCCCGCCGTCCGCGCTGCGAGCCCGTGCGCCCGCAGGTCGTCGGCGCCGTCGAGCGCCGTCGTGGTGTCCTGCAGCGCGGCGACCCGGAGCGAGTCGGCCGCACGGGCCGCCCCGGCGTCGACCCGGCGGTGGACGGCGAGCACGGCGGCGACGGTGAGCGCGAGCACCGCGGCGACCGTCCCGGCGGCAGCGACGTCGACCAGCGCCAGCGCGAGCACGGTCGCCACCGGCACGGCTGCGGCGACGACCAGCGCCGGGCGCACCCGCACGGTCAGCTCCTGCACGACGCCGACGTCGCCGACCAGCCGGGCGAGGGCCGCGCCGGGGGTGCGGTCGGCGGCCAGGCCCTGGGCGGCCAGCGCCCGCCAGACACGGACCCGGGTCGTGGCGGCCAGCCGGAGCGCGGCGTCGTGCGCGGCCAGCCGCTCCAGCCAGCGCAGCACCGCCCGGCCGATGCCGAAGAACCGGACGCCGGCGGTGGCGACCAGCAGCGTGAGCACCGGCGGCATCTCCGCGGCCCGCACGATCAGCCAGCCGGAGACGGCGGTCAACGCGACCCCGGCGCCCGCGGAGAGCGCCCCCAGCAGCCCCGCCCGGGCCAGCACCCCGCGCGGCGCGGGCACCTCTGCCGGCTCCGCCGCCGTCCCCGCCTCCACGACGGACTTTCTGTACCGAAAGTCCGGGGCGGCGCCGGGACTTTCGGTACAGAAAGTCCGCGCGGGGAGCACGACGGTGCGGTCGGCGAGGGCGGCCAGAGCCGGGTCGTGGGTCGCGGCCAGCACCGTCACGGTGCCGCGCAGCTCCCGGAGGACGGCGGTGACCTGCGCGCGGGCGTCGTCGTCCAGGTGCGCGGTGGGCTCGTCGAGCAGGAGCACGGTGGCCCCGCGGCGGATGCGGACCAGGGCCCGGGCCAGCGCCACCCGCTGCAGCTGGCCGGGGGAGAGCTGCTGAGGGGCGCGGCCGGCGAGGTCGGCCGCCCCCACCCGGGCGAGCGCCTCGACCACGTACGCCTCGCCGACGACCTCGTCCGCCCCGGGCACGGAGCCCGCATGCCGGCGCAGCTCGTCGGCGACGGTCGCGCCGGTGGTGCGCGGGAACTGCGGCACGTACGCGACGGCGCCGACGCCGCTGACGACCCCGCCCTGGACGGCGTCGGGGCTCAGCACGCCGGCCACCGCGGCCAGCAGCGTCGACTTGCCCGAGCCGCTGGCCCCGGTGAGCGCCACGAACTCGCCCGGGCGGACGGCGAGATCGGTCGGGGGCAGCGCGGCGACGGTCCGGCCCGGATGGCGCACGGTGAGCCTCCGCACGGCGACGTCGGCACCGCGCGGGTCGTCGTCGACTCCCGGCACGGCCCGGGTGGGTGCCGGGGCGGCGAGCACCGCCCGCGCCTCGGCCGCGGCGAGCGAGGCGTCCTCGGCGGCGTGGTGGGCCGAGCCGAGCGCGCGCAGCGGCGCGAACGCCTCCGGTGCGAGCAGCAGTGCGGTGAGCCCGACGGCCAGCGCGAGGTCGCCGTGCACGAGCCGCAGCCCGACGGTGACCGCGACCAGGGCCACCGACAGCGTCGCGATCAGCTCGAGCACCAGCGCGGAGAGGAAGGCGATCCGGAGGGTGGCCATCGTGCGGGTGCGGTGCGCCTCGCCGAGCCGGGCGAGCGCCCGCGCCTGGTCGGCGGCGCGGCCCAGGCCCACCAGCACGGGCAGACCGCGGACCAGCTCGGCGACGTGGGCGGCGATCCGGTCCAGGGCGCGGGCGGAGTCGGCCGTGGCGCTCTGCGTGTACCGCCCGACCAGCACCATGAACAGCGGGACCAGCGGCAGGGTGACCGCGACGAGCACCGCGGAGAGCAGGTCGGTGGCGGCGAGGACGAGCAGCAGCGCGGGCGGGACCACGAGCGTGCGTGCCAGCGCCGGCAGGTAGGTCGCGAGCGCGGGGCCGAGGTCGTGCAGCCGGGTGGTCGCGAGCACCGCGGCCGGGCCGGGACCGCCGGCGGCGGCGACGGCGGCCGGCGAGGCGGTCAGCCGGTCCAGCAGCGCATGGCGCAGCCGGTCCTCGGCGCGGCGGGCGTCCCGGGCGGCCAGCGCGTCGCCGGCAGCGCCCGCGGCCGAGCGGAGCGCCGCCCCCGCGGCGGCGACCAGCAGCGGGCCGGCCAGCGGTCCCTCCGCGAGACCGGAGCCGCGTGCCACGGCGTGCGCCAGGCCGGCCGCGAGCAGCACCAGGCCGGCGGTCTGCGCCAGCGCCGCTGCCGCCGCGCGCACCAGCGCGCCGGTCAGCCCCGGAACCCCGGCCAGCGCGCCGAGCGGTCCGCGCCCGCTCACGCCGGCACGGCCTCGTCGTGCACCGGCTCGGCGGTCAGCCGCTTCCGGAACACCCAGTACGTCCACGCCTGGTAGCCGAGCACCACGGGGAGGCCGACACCGGCGGCCCAGGTCATCACGGTGAGGGTGTAGTCGCTGACCGAGGCGTCGGCGGCGGTCACGTCGAAGGCGACGTCGATCGTCGAGGGCAGGACGACGGGATAGGCGGCGCCGAAGATGGTCGCGGCCGAGGCCACGAGCAGCACCGCCCAGGCGGCGAACGCCGAGCCCTCCCGGTCCAGCCGGATCTTGGCCCACGCGACGACCACGGCCGCCGCGGCGACCAGCCAGAGCACCCCGGTGACCGGCGTCCCGTAGCGCAGGTGGGTGATGCCCGCCCAGGCCAGCAGCGGCAGCGCGGCCACCGGCGACCAGCGCCGCGCGAACGCCCGGGCCCGCAGCCGCACGTCGCCGTCGACCTTGAGCGCGAGGAACAGCGCCCCGTGCACGAGCGAGAACCCGAGGACGGCGAGCGCGCCGAGCAGCGCCGGCCAGGAGTAGCCGGCGAAGGGGCCGCCGACCCGGATGCCGTCGGCGTCGACGGGCAGGCCGAGGGTGGTCGCGCCCAGCGCCGCGCCGATGCCCAGGGCGGCGATCAGCGAGCCGCCGGTGATGACCTTCGTCCACGTCGCGTCCCAGCCCTCGGTGTGATGGG
The DNA here is from genome assembly GCF_003319105.1 of Blastococcus sp. TF02-09. GTDB lineage: Bacteria > Actinomycetota > Actinomycetes > Mycobacteriales > Geodermatophilaceae > Blastococcus. The sequence goes on from NZ_QOHH01000013.1 coordinate 76,026, forward strand.
AGTGCCGCCACTCGAAGGCCACCGCCCGGATGATCAGGCCGAACAGCACGAGCACGAACGGCAGGTACATCGCCGGGAGCCAGGTCGCGTACCAGCCGGGGAAGGCGGCGAACACCGCGCCGACCGCGGTGATCAGCCAGACCTCGTTGCCGTCCCACAGCGGGCCGATGCTGCGCAGCATGAGGTGCCGGTCCTGCGGCTTGCGGCCGAGCACGGGCAACAGGGCCGCGACGCCGAAGTCGAACCCCTCGAGCAGGAGGAAGCCGGTCCACAGCACCGCGACGGCGGCGAACCAGAGGGTGGGCAGGTCCACGGGAACGCTCCTGGTCAGTAGGCGAACTGGAGGACGTCGTCGTCGCGGCGCGGTGTCTCGCCGTCGCCGTCGTCCGGTGGTTCCGGGGTGGGGGAGCCATCGCCGGTGGTGACGCCGGCGCGCACGAACCGGCCGATCAGCCACAGCTCCACGATCGCCAGCGCGGCGTAGACGACGGTGAGCGCGATGAGCGAGGTCCAGACCTCCGCGGCGCTGATGCCGGGGGAGACGGCCTGGGCGGTGAAGAACCAGACCTGGTCCTCCACCGGCACGTCCGGGTTCGGGTGGACGACGAACGGCTGGCGGCCCATCTCGGTGAAGATCCAGCCCGCGGCGTTCGCGACGAAAGGAGCGCCGACGGCGAGCAGCGAGCCGTACACGCCGATCCGCGACGTCGGCACTCGCCCCCGGCGGGTGGACCACAGGGCGTACGCGGCGACCCCGGCCGACACCGCACCCATGCCGATCATCAGCCGGAAGCTCCAGTAGGTGACCGCCAGCAGGGGCGTGTAGTCGATCGGCTCCCCGGCCTTGTCCCCGAAGCTCGGGTCGTCGGGGTAGGTCTCGCCGTAGACGGCCGCGTACTCCTCCTGCAGCTCGTTCACGCCCGGGACGGCGGTGGAGAAGTCGCCGTGGGCGAGGTAGCTGAGGACGTACGGGACGGTCAGCGAGTGCACGTCGTCGCACTCGTTGTTGCCGAGCTTGCCCCAGGCGAAGATCGAGAAGGACGCCGGCGCCTCGGTCTCGCAGAGCGCCTCGGCCGAGCTCATCTTGAGCGGCTGCTGCTCGTACATGAGCTTGCCCTGCCAGTCGCCGGTCAGCGCCGTCAGCACGAACGCGGCCAGCGAGACCCAGCCGCCGAGCCGTACCGAACGGCGCCACACGGCGTGGTCGACGTCCGTGGCCGGCTGCCCGGCCAGCTTCCGCCGGCGCAGGTGCCACAGCCCGATGCCGACCAGCAGCGCGCCCGCGACCATGAGGGCGGCGACGATCGCGTGGCTGAACGCGGCGAGCGCGGTGTTGTTGGTGAGGACGGCGAGGAAGTCCGTGTGCACCGGCCGGCCGTCCTCGCCCACCGTGACGCCGACCGGGTGCTGCATCCACGAGTTGGCCGCGATGATGAAGTACGCGCTGACGATCGAGCCGATGACCGCCGCCCACAGCGCGGCCAGGTGCAGCCTCTTCGGGATGCGGCCCCAGCCGAAGATCCACAGGCCGAGGAACGTCGACTCCAGGAAGAACGCCAGCAGCGCCTCGAGGGCCAGCAGCGAGCCGAAGACGTCGCCGACGAAGCGCGAGTACTCCGACCACGCCAGGCCGAACTGGAACTCCTGCACCAGGCCGGTGGCCACGCCGAGCACGAAGTTGATCAGGTAGATGCGGCCCCAGAAGCGGGTCATCCGCAGCCACTCGGGCTTGTCGGTGCGCACCCACATGGTGTGCATGACCGCGACCAGGATCCCCAGGCCGATGGTCAGCGGCACCATCAGGAAGTGGTAGACGGTGGTGATCCCGAACTGCCAGCGCGCGATGTCCAGCGTGTCCATGCCCAGGACGTCCACGGCACCTGCTCCTCGTCTCGCGGCGATGACCGTCGTACGATCGACACGTTCTTTCTACGCCGAGTAGAAGAAACTTTTCTACGACACGTAGAAGAACGTGCTGTGACCCGTACGACAGGAGGAGCGATGGCCTCGCTGGGCGAGCTGGAGCGGGCCGTCATGGACCAGCTGTGGTCGGCCGACGGTCCGGTCGCGGCGACCGAGCTGCGCGCGGGGCTCGCCGACCGCGGCGTTGCGCTGACCACGGTGCACACCGTGCTGACCCGGCTCGAGCAGAAGGGCTTCGTCACCCACGACGAGGCCCGGCCGCGCCGCTTCACCGCCCGTGCGAGCCGCGAGGACCACGCCGCCGAGCTCATGCACGAGGTGCTCGGCCAGGCCGCGGACCGGCAGGCCGTGCTGGCGCGGTTCGTCGGCAGCGTCAACGAGGACGAGGCCCGGATGCTGCGCGAGCTGCTCGCTCGCGGCTGACCCCCGTGCTGCCCGTCACCGCGGCCGCCCTCGCCGTCCTCGCCGCGCTGCTGGCGTGGCCGGTGCCGGCGCTGCTCGGCCGCGCGCGGTGGCCGGCCCGGGACCCGCTGGTCGCGCTCGTCTGCTGGCAGGCGCTCGGGCTGGCCGGCGGCCTGTCGATCATCGGCGCGCTGCTGGTGCACGGCCTGGCGCCCTGGGGGCACTCGCTGCCCGAGGCGTGGTGGTCGTGGGTGCGCGGCGAGGCGGCCGGCGACCCGGTGCGCGGTGACCACTGGGTGACCATGACGCTGGCCGCGGTGCTCGCCGTCGAGCTGGTGGGCGTGCTGGCGCTGTCCGGGTACCGCACCGCCCGCACCCGGCGTCGGCACCGGGAGCTGCTCGAGCTGGTGGTCGCACCCGGTGCCGCGCCGGACACCCGGCTGCTCGAGCACCCCGCGCCGGTGGCCTTCTGCATCCCCGGCGCCCGGCCGCTGCTGGTGCTCTCCTCCGGGATGGTCGCCGAGCTCGACGAGGCGGAGCTCGCCGCCGTCGTCGCGCACGAGCGGGCGCACCTGCGCGAGCACCACCACCTGTACCTGCTGCCGTTCGTCGCCTGGGAGGCGGCGTTGCCCGTGCTACCGGCGGCCGGGCGCGCGCACGCCGCCGTCCGCGAGCTGGTGGAGATGCGGGCCGACGACGTCGCACTGCCGGAGCTGGACGGCACCGACCCGCGGCGGACCCTGGCGCAGGCGATCGTCGCCGCGGCGGGGCGGCCGGGGGCGGAGGTGCCGGGCGGTGCGCTGGCGGTGACCGGTGGATCGGTGCGGGCCCGCGTCGTCCGGCTGCTGGAGCCGCCGGCCCCGCTGACCCCGGCCGCGCGGGCCGCGGCGCTGCTCGGCGCCGGGCTGCTGCTCCTGCTGCCGACGGCGCTGCTGCTGCTCCCGGCGCTCTAGCCGGCCGCGCCGCGGCGGGCGAGGAGTGCGGAGGCCAGCGCGACCGCTCCGCTGAGCCGGGCCGCGCGCCCGTACCGGGGCGACGCCACGAACGGCAGCATGGTGGCGGCGTGCAGCAGGTCGACGCCGGCCGCCGCGGTCAGGACCGTCGGCCCGGGCCGGGCCAGGACGGCGGCGTGCTGCGCGAGCATGCGGGCGCCGAGCGCGCGGACCAGCCACCGGCGTTCCCGCGGGAACTCCGGCGCGACCGCGTCGAGGACCGGCTGCGGCGCCGCGAGCAGCAGCAACCCGGCGGCGGCGCCGCTCGCCGCGACGAGGCGGACTGCCCGGCGGCGGGGCTGGTCGGGCATCGGGGTCTCCGCTCGCGGTCGAGGTGGTCCGGCACGGTCTGCCTCTGCTTACCCCGGCAAGCAGAGGCAGAGCATCCGGGGAGGGGCGTCGGGGGAGGAGGGCGGCAGGTCGCTCGTCGCGCCGTCGGCCCCTGCCCACCGGTGTGGGCAGGGGCCGAGCATGCGGACGGGCAGGTCAGCGGCGGGCGGGTTCTTCCGCGCGGGCCGGCGCCGAGGGGAGTGCGGTGGCGGCGTCCCGGTTCTCCGGCAGGGGCGCGAAGCCGCGCAGCCGCAGCGAATTGGTGACGACGAACACCGAGCTGAACGCCATGGCCGCCCCGGCGATCATCGGGTTGAGCAGCCCGGCCATGGCCAGGGGGATCGCGGCCACGTTGTAGCCGAAGGCCCAGAACAGGTTGCCCTTGATCGTGGCCAGCGTGCGCCGGGCGAGCCGGATGGCGTCGGCCGCGGCCCGGAGGTCACCGCGCACCAGGGTCAGGTCGGAGGCCTCGATCGCCACGTCGGTGCCGGTGCCCATGGCCAGCCCGAGGTCGGCCCGGGCGAGGGCGGCCGCGTCGTTGACGCCGTCACCGACCATGGCCACGACCCGGCCCTCGGCCTGCAGCCGCGTCACCACGTCGACCTTCTCCCGGGGCAGCACCTCGGCGATCACCTCGTCGATGCCGACCTCGGCGGCCACGGTCCGCGCGGCGCGCGCGTTGTCGCCGGTGAGCAGGACCGGGGTGAGCCCCAGCCCGCGCAGCTGGGCGACCGCGGCGGCCGACGTGGGCTTGACCGCGTCGGCGACGACGAGCACCCCGCGCGCGGCTCCGTCCCATGCGACGGCGACCGCGGTGCGCCCCGCCTGCTCGGCCTCGTCCACGGCCCGCCGCAGCGCAGGGGGTAGCGGGGCGGACCGGTCGGCCAGCAGGCGCGGGCGGCCGACGACGACCGCGGCGCCGTCGACGACCCCGTGCACGCCGAGGCCCTCGACGGCGGTGAAGCCCTCGACGCCCGGCAGCGGACCGCGCTCGGCCGCCGCGGCGGCGACCGCCTGCGCGATCGGGTGCTCCGAGGCCGCCTCCAGGGCGCCGGCCAGCCGCAGCAGCCGGTCGGCGTCCTCGCCGTCGGCCGGGACGAGGTCCAGCAGCGTCATCCGACCCGTGGTCACGGTGCCGGTCTTGTCCAGGACCACGGTGTCGACCCGGCGGGTGCTCTCCAGCACCTCGGGGCCCTTGATCAGGATGCCCAGCTGCGCACCGCGGCCGGTGCCGACCATCAGCGCGGTCGGCGTCGCCAGTCCCAGCGCGCACGGGCAGGCGATGATGAGCACGGCGACCGCCGCGGTGAACGCCGCCGGCAGGCCCGCACCGGTGCCGATCCAGAAGCCGAGCGTGGCGACGGTCAGCACCAGGACGACCGGCACGAACACCCCGGAGATCCGGTCGGCCAGCCGCTGCACCTCCGCCTTGCCGTTCTGCGCGTCCTCGACCAGCCGGGCCATCTGCGCCAGCTGGGTCGCCGACCCGACGCGGGTGGCCCGCACGACCAGCCGGCCGCCGGCGTTCACCGTGCCGCCGACGACGGCGTCGCCCGCGCCCACCTCGACCGGCACCGACTCCCCGGTGAGCATCGAGGCATCGACGGCCGAGGAGCCCTCGGTCACCTCGCCGTCGGCCGCGATCTTCTCGCCGGGACGGACGACGAACAGGTCGCCCACCGCCAGCTGGTCGACCGGCACCCGCACCTCGGCGCCGCCGCGCAGCACCGAGACGTCCTTGGCCCCGAGCTTGAGCAGTGCGCGCAACGCGGCCCCGGCCCGCCGCTTGGACCGTGCCTCGAAGAACCGGCCGGCGAGGATGAACGTCGTGACCCCGGCGGCGGCCTCGAGGTAGATGTTGGCGCTGCCGTCGCTGCGCTCGATGGTCAGCTCGAAGGGGTGCACCATGCCCGGCGTCCCGGCCGTGCCCCAGAACAGGGCGTAGAGCGACCAGCCGAAGGCGGCGAGGGTGCCCAGCGAGACGAGCGTGTCCATCGTGGCCGCGCCGTGCCGGAGGTTGGTCCACGCGGCGCGGTGGAACGGGAGCCCGCCCCAGACGACCACCGGGGCGGCCAGGGTGAGCGACAGCCACTGCCAGTACTCGAACTGCAGCGCCGGCACCATCGCCATGGCGATCACCGGCACGCTGAGCAGCACGGAGACGAGCAGCCTGGTGCGGAGCGCTGCGACCGGATCGGCCTCGGGCCGCTCCTCCTCCGCCTCCGGCGGCGCGGGCAGCGTCGCCGTGTAGCCGGTCTTCTCGACGGTGGCGATGAGGTCGTCGGTGGTGACGTCGCCGGTGACGCTGACCTTCGCCTTCTCGGTGGCGTAGTTGACGGTGGCGGTGACCCCATCGAGCTTGTTGAGCTTCTTCTCGACGCGGGCGGCGCACGAGGCGCAGGTCATCCCGCCGATGAGCAGCTCGACGTCGGTCAGCGGCCCGGTGGGGGCGGTGGTCATCCGTGGTGCTCCTCGGTGGCGCCGGCGGTCACGGTGAACGCGGCCGTGCGGACGACGTCGCCGTGCCGGAAGTCCAGGAACAGCCGGTAGCTGCCCGGGGACGGCGTCGTCGTGGCGAAGGTGATGCCGGGGCCGGCGGGCGTCACGCCGTCGCCTGGCTCGCCGGTGGGGTGGACGTGCAGGTAGCCGAGGTCGCCGGCGCGGAGGGCCACCAGGTGCCCGTAGGCGCCGAGGTAGGGCTGCAGGTCGGTGACCGGGGCGCCGTCGCGGCGCACGGTGAGGGTCAGCTCCGACTCCTCGCCGGCCACCAGCTCGCCGTCCAGGGAGACCTCGTAGCCGTCGACCTCGGCGGTGCGCGATGGCGCGGGCAGGGGCAGCGGTGAGTAGTCGCCGGCGACGTCCAGGTCGGCGCCGAGCGTGCGGTCCTCGCCGTCGGCGGTGGCCGCGAAGTCGGCGAACACCCGCCACGAACCGGGGGAGAGGTCCAGCGGCACCTGCCACGTGCCGTCGGCGCCGAGCTCGGGGTGCACGTGCTGGTAGCCGGCCAGGTCGCGGCGGACCGCGACGAGGTGCAGGTCCTCGTCGTGGCGGACGGCGTAGTCGGTCACGGCACGGCCGTCCGGCCCCAGGATGCGGAAGGCGACCGGGACGTCGTCGCCCGCGGGCAGGGCGAGCCGGTCGAGGGCGAGGGTGTAGCCGTCCTCGGACACCGCGAGCCCGCCGGGGAGGTGTGCGGCGTCGCCCTCGTGAGCCGCGCCGGCTCCGTGGGCCGCCTCCCCGCCGGGCGCCATGTCGTGCGCGGCGCCGTCGGCCGCGGCCGGGCCGACCGGGCCGACGACCGCGCCGACGCCGGTGGCGGCACCGAAGACCGCGACCAGGCCGACGCCGAACGCGGCGAGTCTCGAGGGCGTGTTCATGGCGGGGTCGGTTCCCGGGGGCCGGTCAGCCGGCCAGCGAGTAACCGGCCTCCTCCACGGCGGCGCGGACGGCGGCGTCGTCGACCGGCGCCTCGCTGGACACGGTGAGGCCGCCGGACTCCAGGTCGACGTCGACGGTCTGCACGCCTGGGACGGCCGAGACCTCCTCGGTGACGGCGTTCACGCAGTGGCCGCAGGTCATGCCGACGACGGTGTAGCTGGCGGTGCTCATGGCGGTGTCCTTCCAGAGGGGAGTGCGGGGGAGGGTTCAGGAGCGCACGAGGCGGGCGATGGCTTCGGAGGCCTCGCGGACCTTCTCGTCGGCCTCGCGGCCACCGGCGCGGGCGGCGGCGACCACGCAGTGGCTCAGGTGCTCCTCCAGCAGGCCGAGGGAGACCGCCTGGAGCGCCTTGGTCATGGCCGAGACCTGGGTGAGGATGTCGATGCAGTATTTCTCGTCCTCGACCATCCGCTGCAGGCCGCGTGCCTGTCCCTCGATCCGGCGCAGGCGCTTGAGGTACTCGTCCTTGCGGTGGATGTAGCCGTGCTGGTGGTCGGGCGACTCCTCGGCCGGCGCCGTCGTGGCGTCCGGCTGGTCGGGAGTGGTCACTGCGGTCCTCCTGATCGGGCGGTCCGGGTGTCGACCGCCCGCCAGGAACTATACCCCCCTAGGGTTCCCGTGCAATCGGTCCGCCGTCCCGCTCCACCTCGTCGGAGCGCCGGGAGGCTGCGTCGGCGCGGAGCCGGTCGGCGTCCGCGCGGGCGTCGGCGAGCTGGTCCTGCAGGTCGACGATCGCCTCGGCCGAGGCGAGGGGGTGCCCGTCGTCGAGCAGGCCGCGCAGCCGGGCGGCCAGGCCGAGCTGGGTGCGGGAGTAGCGGCGGTGCCCACCGGCGGAGCGGGACGGCTGCAGGGCGCCCGAGGCATCGAGGCTGCGCAGGAAGGCGGCCTGCACGCCGAGCAGCTCGGCGGCCTGGCTCATCGTCAGCGCCGGGAAGTCGGGGTCGTCGAGGCGGTGCAGGGGGTCGCCGGCGTCGGTCATCGCCGTCTCCTCCGGATCGGGGTGCGGGGAAGAGCGGAGGGGCCGGACCCGCCGGGTCCGGCCCCTCCGGTTGCCGTCGTCAGTTCGTGACGGCCTCGTGCTCCGTGTCGGGCGCGTCGCCCTCGATGGTGCGGGGCTCCACCGCCGCCGGGGTGTCGGCGCGGGTGACGGTGATCTTGCGGGCCCGGGCCTTCTCGGCGACCGGGATGCTCACCGTGAGCACGCCGTCGTGGTAGCTGGCCTCGAGCCGGTCGGTGTCCAGGCTGCGGCCCAGGACCAGCTGTCGGGTGTAGCTGCCGTAGGGCCGCTCGGCGGCGACCCACTCCGCGTTCTCCAGGTGCGGGACCGAGCGCTCCGCGCTGATGGTCAGCGTGGTGCCCTCGACCGACAGGTCGATCGAGCCCGGGTCGACGCCGGGGAGGTCGAAGTGGGCGACGAAGTTGTCGCCGACCTTGTAGGCGTCCATCGGCATGCCCGACAGCGGGCGGGCGGTCATCGAGCCGGATCGCCCGGTCAGCTGGTCCAGCGCGCGGAAGGCGGCGGACGTGGCGGCGAACGGGTCGTAGGCGGTCAGCATCATGGATCGATACCTCCGGGGTCTCGCTGGTGTGTTCGCTGCCCGAGGAGTGAACCTCTAGTGGCGACTGGAGATTACCTCGGTCGAGCACCGGAGTAAACGTCTCAGTGCGTCGGATGTTCCCGCTTCCAGGCGGCGCTCAGGGCGCTGCTCCGGGAGATCGCCGCGGCGATCGCGAGCGGGACGAGGCCGAGGACCGCGGTGGTCCAGAGGCTGTTCCCGGTGCCGGCCGCCGGCGACTCCCGCGAGTGCAGGAGCGACCAGCCCAGGCCGAACAGCGGCAGGGTGACGACGCCGGTGCCCAGCGCCGCGGCGACCGCTCGGGCGACCCCCAGGTTCCGCGCGGCGAGGCCGGTCACCAGCGCCGGGACGAAGGTGAAGGCCCAGTGGAGGACCGGGATGACCGCGCCGGTCTCGAACTCGGCGTCGGCGGCCAGGACGAGCGCGTTCCACACCAGCGCCGCGGCGGCGAGCAGCGACACTGCCAGCCAGACCAGGAGCACCGGGTCCCGGGGCCGGAGGGCGGCGTCCCGCGCGGTCACGGCGGCGCCGACGAGCAGGCAGATCGCCGTCAGGCCCAGCACCAGCGCGGTGAGCGACGAGGGCACGGCTGCGACCTGGAAGCCGCCTTGCGCCCGCTCGGGCACCGCCCAGTCACGCTGCCCGACGAGGACCGCCACGACGGTGAGGACCGCGATCGCCACGACGGTCGCCCGGGGAAGCCAGGGTCCGGCCGGTCGGGGGTCCGAGGCGGAGGGCGCGGCCGGGTCCATGGCGCGGAGCCTGGCAGAGCGCGGGTCGGCGACGAGGACGGCGCGCGTGAACTCCACGCGACCGGGGCAGTGAGCACCGCATGGCCGAGAGCGCAGCGCAGAGCCCCGGGCAGGAGGACGAGCCGCAGGTGCGCGTCGCCGTCGACGGCGACGTCGTGTCGGTGACCGTCGAGGGCGAGCTCACCGAGGCCGCCCGCCGGCCGCTGGTGCGGGTCCTGACCGAGGAGCTGCTGTCCCGGCAGCCGCTGCGGCGGGTCGAGCTGGTGCTCGGCCGCGTCCCCTACATGAACTCCGCCGGCATCGCCGTGCTGGTGCAGCTGCAGCGCATGGCCGCTCCCAAGGGCGTGGACGTGGCGCTGGTGACGCCGTCGGCCGCGGTGGCCCGGCCGCTCCAGCTGACCGGGCTCTGGCACCGGTTCCCGATCCTGGACGCGAACGGCGCGGAGGTCGCCTCGGTCATCTCGCCCACCGGCCCCAGCGGGAGCCCGCGCGAGCACAGCTGACCCGGTGTCGGAGGCCGCCGTCGCGCGGCGGGCTCCTAGCCTGACCGGGTGCCCCCCAGCCACTCGCACAGCCACGGACCCGACCCCGACGCACCGCCGCCCAGCCCCGAGACGGTCCGCCTGCGCCGCCGTGCCGTGTGGCTGATGCTGCTGTTCCTCGTGCCCGTGGGCCTGGCGACCGTGGTGGGCCTGTTCGTCCTGTGGCCCACCGGCGAGCCGACCCGCGCCGAGCAGGTCGCCGCCACCTACCTGCCGCCCGGGACGACCTACCCCGAGGGTGAGGTGGTGTCGCTCGAGGAGTTCGACTGCGGCAACCCCGACCGGCCCGCGACCTGCGCCCGGGCGGTCGTGGAGGTCCTCGACGGCGAGGGGGCGGGCGACTTCCAGCAGATCGAGCTGGACGCCGTGGTCGTCGCCAACGGGGTGGAGGAGGGCGACACCCTGGTCCTCACCCGCGACACCTCGGCCGAGGACGGGGCGACGTACGGGTTCTACGATTACGCCCGCGGAGCTCCGATGATCACGCTGGCGGTCGCCTTCGCCGTCGTCGTCGGGCTGGTGGCGCGGTGGCGCGGCCTGGCCTCGCTGGTGGGCCTCGGTTTCGCCTTCTTCATCATGCTGCAGTTCATGCTGCCCGGCCTGCTGTCGGAGTCCTCGCCGACCATGGTCGCCCTGGTCGGCTCCGCGGCGATCATGTTCGTCGTCCTGTACCTCGCCCACGGCTTCACCGCCCGGACGACGACGGCGCTGATCGGCACGCTGTTCGGGCTCTTCCTGGTCGCCGTCCTCGGGTCGCTGTCGGTGTCGGCCGCCCGGCTGACCGGGCTGACCAGCGAGGACACGACCACGCTCAACAACTACGACCCGACCCTGAGCTTCTCCGGCCTGGTCCTCGCCGGGATCGTCGTCGCCGGGCTCGGCGTCCTCAACGACGTGACCATCACGCAGGCCTCGGCCGTGTGGCAGCTGCACGAGGTCGACCAGGGGATGACCTGGCGCACGCTGTACGACCGGGGCATGGCGGTCGGCCGCGACCACATCGCCTCGACCGTCTACACGATCGTCTTCGCCTACGCGGGCGCCGCCCTGCCGCTGCTGCTGCTCTTCGAGCTCTACAACCAGCCGTGGGACGTCGTCCTCACCTCCTCGGCCCTCGCCGAGGAGGTCATCCGGACCCTGGTGGGCTCGATCGCCCTGGTGCTGGCGGTGCCGGTGACGACGGCGGTCGGCGCGTTCTTCGCCAAGGCCGCGGGCACCTCCGCCGGCGAGGCGACCGAGCGCCGGATGACCGCGCTGCGCGCCCGGTTCGCCCGGTGAGCCAAGCTGTAGGCGTGTCCGACCTTCTGGAAGCCGCCTCCGCCGCCCCCGGGTTCATGCCCGACGACGAGGGCCGTGCCCTGTACGAGGTGGCCCGCACCGTCGCCGTCCCCGGTCCGCTGCTGGAGGTCGGCAGCTGGATGGGCCGGTCGGCGCTCTACCTGGCCGCCGCCGCGCGGGAGACCGGCCGGCAGGTGATCACCGTCGACCACCACCGCGGCTCCGAGGAGCACCAGCCCGGGTGGGAGTACCACGACCCGTCGCTGGTCGATCCCGCCGTCGGGCTGATCGACACGCTGCCCCGCTTCCGGCAGACCATCGCCACCGCCGGCGCCGAGGACGTCGTCGTCGCGATCGTCACCCGCTCCGAGGTGCTCGCACCGCTGTGGAGCACGCCGCTGGCGCTGCTGTTCCTCGACGGCAGCCACACCGAGGAGTCCGCGCGCCGAGACCAGGACGCCTGGGTGGCCAAGCTCGCCGTCGGCGGCACCCTCGCCATCCACGACGTCTTCCCCGACCCGGCCGACGGCGGCCAGGCGCCCTACGGCGTCTACACCCGCGTGCTGGAGTCCGGCGACTTCACCGAGCTGCCCGGCGTCGGCTCGATGCGGCTGCTGCGGCGCGACCGATGAGCGCGCGGGACGCCGACGCGCTCGCCGCCGAGCGGGCCGCGGCGCTGGCGCAGATCGAGGCACTGACCCGGGAGTTCGACGAGGTGGTGGCCGCGTCGAAGGCGTCCAACGCCGACGACGAGCACGACCCCGAGGGTGCCACCATCGCCTTCGAGCGGCAGCAGGTCGCGGCACTGCTCGACCAGGCCCGGCGGCGGCTGGCCGACGTCGACGCCGCGGTCACCGCCGTGGAGGCCGGCACCTACGGCCGCTGCGAGACCTGCGGCCGGCCCATCGCGGCCGAGCGGCTGGCCGCCCGCCCCGCGGCGCGCACCTGCATCGACTGCGCCCGCTGAGTCCTTCTCCCGGCGGGATGTCGAGAACACCCGCGCGGCTCCGTCCCCGGGGTGCACGCGGCCAGAATGGCCGAACATCACCGGAGGAGAGTCCGATGGCCAAGTACCTGCTGCTCAAGCACTACCGCGGCGCCCCGACCGAGCCCGGCTTCGAGCCGATGGACCGGTGGACGCCGGAGGAGATCACGGCGCACATCCAGTACATGACCGACTTCGCCGACCGGCTGCGCGAGGCCGGCGAGTTCGTCGGGGAGAACGCGCTGGCGCCCGACGGGATGTGGGTCCGCTACGACGGCGAGGGCCGTCCGCCGGTCACCGACGGGCCGTTCGCCGAGACCAAGGACCTGATCGCCGGGTACATGATCATCGACGTCGACGGGCCGGAGCGGGCCATCGAGCTGGCCGGTGAGCTGTCGGCGGCGCCGGGCAAGGACGGCAAGCCGATCCACGAGTGGCTCGAGGTCCGCCCCCTGTACGGCGAGCCCTCGCTCGTCGCGGAGTGACCGTGCCGCTCGACGAGGCCCTGGTGAGGAGCCTCGTGCCGGGCGTGCTCGGCGTCCTCGTCCGCCGCGGAGCCGACTTCGCGGCGGCCGAGGACGCCGTCCAGGAGGCGCTGGTCGAGGTGGTCCGGGTGTGGCCGGCCGACCCGCCGCGGGACCCGACGGGCTGGCTGGTCACCGTCGCGTGGCGCCGGTTCCTCGACGCGACCCGCTCGGAGGCCGCCCGTCGCCGGCGGGAGGAGCGCGTCGAGGAGGAGCCGGCGCCCGGCCCGGTGCCCGAGGCCGACGAGACGCTGCAGCTCTACTTCCTGTGCGCACACCCGTCCCTGTCGCCGTCGTCGGCGGTCGCGCTGACGCTGCGCGCCGTCGGCGGGCTGACCACGCGGCAGATCGCCGAGGCCTACCTCGTGCCCGAGGCGACGATGGCGCAGCGGATCAGCCGGGCGAAGCGGACCATCGCCGGCGCTCGGCTCGACCGGCCCGGCGACGTCGGCACCGTGCTGCGGGTCCTCTACCTCGTGTTCAACGAGGGCTACTCCGGGGACGTCGACCTGGTCGCCGAGGCCATCCGGCTCTGCCGGCAGCTCCGGGCGGCGCTGGACCACCCGGAGGTGGCCGGCCTGCTCGCCCTGATGCTGCTGCACGCGGCCCGGCGCCCGGCGCGCACGGCGCCCGACGGGAGCCTGGTGCCGCTGGCGGCCCAGGACCGCAGCCGCTGGGACACCACGGCGATCGCCGAGGGCGTGCAGATCCTGCAGACGGCGCTGTCGCGGGACCGGCTGGGGGAGTACCAGGTGCAGGCCGCCATCGCCGCCCTGCACGCCGACGCCCGCAGCGCCGCGGAGACCGACTGGGTGCAGATCGTCGAGTGGTACGACGAGCTGGTGCGGCTCACCGGCAGCCCGGTCGTCCGGCTCAACCGCGTGGTCGCGGTCGCCGAGTCCGACGGGCCCCGCGCCGGGCTTGCCGCGCTCGCCGAGCTGGCCCCGGGCCTGCCCCGGTACGCCGCCGTCGCGGCCTACCTGCACGAGCGCGACGGCGACCCGGCCACCGCGGCCCGGCTCTACGCCGAGGCGGCGCGGTCGGCGACCAGCCTCCCCGAGCGCGACCACCTGACCCGCGAGGCGGCCCGCCTCCGCGCGGCTCAGCTCACGTAGCGGCGGGCGGTGGAGCTGCGCTGCGCCGCCTCGAGCGCGGCGAAGCGGGCCTCGGCGTGCGGGGGCAGCACCCGGCGCTCGCGCAGCACCCAGGGCAGCCCGCGGACGGCGGCGAGCAGGGCCGCCGCGGTGATCCGGTCGCGCGGCACGGTGCGCAGCAGGTGCACGGTGCGGCGCAGCGCGGGGCGCAGCGGGCGGCGCAGCCACGTCGTCCACAGGGTGTTGCGGATGCCGTCGCGGCGGCGCCGGTGCGCGTCGCGGGCGCGGCTGGCCCGGTGGTGCACGGTGAGGGCCGGGAGGTAGCAGAGCTCCCAGCCGCGGGCGGCCAGGTCGCCGGCCATGAGCTCCTCCTCGCCGCCCAGCCAGAGCCGCTCGGAGAATCCGCCGACCTCCTGGAAGGCCGACCGCCGCAGCACGGAGGCGCCGGCGAGGAAGGAGCCCAGCGCCGGCCCGGGCAGCCACTCGGCGCCGCGCACAGGGGAGTCGCGCAGCTCGGGGACGATCGGGTCCTCGCGGCCGCCGGGCTCGACCAGGATCCGCGCGGTGACGACGGCCAGGCGCGGGTGGGCGTCGAGGGCATCGGCGGCGGTCCGCAGCGAGCCGGGGTCCCACCAGGTGTCGTCGTCGCAGAAGGCGACGTAGGGGGTGGCCAGCCGGGCGACGCCGACGTTGCGGCCGGTCGCGCCCAGGTTGACCGGGCTGGCCACGAGCTCGGCGGCCGGGAAGCGCTGCCGCACCGCCTCGGCGGTGCCGTCGGTCGAGCCGTTGTCCACGACGACGACGTGCGGCTGCTCCGGCAGGGCGAGCAGCCGGTCCAGCGCGCCGAGCACCTCGTCGCGCCGCTGGTGGGTGATGACCACGACGGCCACCCGCGGGTCCTCGTTCACCCCGACGCCAGGGTCCGGAGGTCGGCGCGCACCCGCGGCGGCACCGGCCGGCGGCTGCGGAGGGCGGCGGGCAGGTCGCGCACCGAGCGACCCACCCCGGTGAGGCCCGGCCGGCCGGCCCGCGCCGCCGCGACGAGGACCCGAGCGACGTCGACAACGGGCAACCGCATCACGGCGGTGAGCAACCGGCTCCGCCAGATCGCCGCCTGGCGCCGAGCCGGGGCGTCACGGTGCGGAGAGGGGTGGTGGTGCACGGTCACCCGGTCGACGTAGGCCATCGACCAGCCGGCGGTCGCCAGGTCGAGGGCCAGCCGCTCCTCCTCGCCGGGGAAGCGGACCACGTCGTCGAACCCGCCGGCCTGCTCGAACGCCTCGGTGCGCACCAGGGCGCCGCAGGCGACGAAGCCCAGCAGGGCGGGCCCGGGCAGGCCGTCGCCGGGCAGCGGGCTCTCCGCCATCTCCGCGCACACCGGGTCCAGCCGCTCCTCGGGGCCGACCAGGATGCGGGCGTTGAGGACGGCGAGGCGCGGGTGCTCCCGCATGACCGCCACGGCGCGGGCCAGGTCGCCCGGTGCCCACCAGGAGTCGTCGTCGGCGAAGGCCACGAACGGGGTGCCGGTCCGGGCGGTGCCCACGGTACGGGCGAAGGCGCCGAGGTTCCGCTCGAGCGGGACCACCGTGACCTCGGGATGCTCCGCACGCACCGCGTCGACCGTGCCGTCGGTGGAGCCGTTGTCGACGAGCACCACCGGCGCCTCGTGGCGGGCGAGGGTGACCAGGAGCTCCGCCCGCCGGTTGCGGCTGGCGACCACGACGGTCACCTCGGCGGTCGGGGTGGGGCGGGACGACGTCACGGATGGACGGTGCCCGCACCTCCTGCCAGCCAACCGGCCGTGCGCGCGCCGTCGTCGACGGTTCCTGCTGCGGGCAGCGCCTCCGGGTGGGCGAAGAGGCCCGCGGCGGGGGTGGCGCCGGAGAGCGCGTCGGCGGCCAGCAGCACCGCGGCGGCGGTCCACGTGGTGCGCTCGATCGGCCAGCGGACGTCGTCGGCGAAGACGAACCCGGTCCAGTACGAGCCGTCGTCGTCCCGCAGGTGCTGCATCGCCGCGACCTGCTCCAGCGCGGCGTCCCGCTGCCCGGCGACGACCAGGGCGAGCGCCAGCTCGCAGGTCTCGGCCCCGGTCACCCACGGCCGGTCGGAGACGCACCGGGCGCCCAGGCCGGGGACGACGAACGTGTCCCAGCCGGCGGCCAGCCGGTCGCGGGCCTGCTCGCCGGTCACCGCGCCGCCCAGGATCGGGTAGTACCAGTCCATCGAGAACCGCGAGCGGTCGGCGAACGCGTCGGGGCGGGTGCGCAGCGCCGTCCCGAGGTCGCCGACGGCCACCTCCCAGTCCGGCTGCGGCCGGCCGACCAGGCCGGCCAGGGCGATGCCGCAGCGCAGCGCCTGGAAGAGGCTCGCGTTGCCGGTGAGCAGCGCGAGGGCGTCCGGCGTCCGGTCCGGGCGGAGGGCCCAGCCGATGGCGCCGCCGTCGAGCTGCATGGCGACGACCAGTTCCAGGCCGCGGCGGACCACCGGCCACAGCTCTGCGACGAACCGCTCGTCGGCGGTGATCAGCCAGTGGTGCCACAGACCGACGGCGAGGTAGCCGGCGTGGTTGCTCTCCACGCCCGCCGACACCTCGGCGCCGTCGCGGTACTCGGCGGCCCAGGACCCGTCGGGGCGCTGCCGGCCGGCCAGCCAGCGGTAGGCGGCGCGGGCGCGGTCGTGCTCGCCGCCGAGGTCCAGGGCCATGGCCGCCTCGACGGAGTCCCACGGGTCGAGCTGACCGCCCCGGAACCAGGGGAGGGCGCCGTCGGCGTCCTGCTGCGCGGCGATCCAGGAGACGGTGGTCCGCACCTGGTCGCCGGTCAGCACCCCGGGCAGCTCCGGGAGCAGCCGGGGGGCGTCAGCCGGCAAGGGCCCGCTCCGCCTCGATCGGCGCGGAGCCGGCCGCCGTCGCGGGCTTGTCGGCGTAGATCACGAAGCTCTTGCCGAACACCGGGTCCATCAGCTTCTCGGCGGTCCGGGTGAGCCACGGGCGGTGCATGAGGTCCCACACCAGGAGCCGGTGGTAGGCCCGCACGGCGGTGTTGTCCTCGTTCTCCACGCCGACCGCGCACTTGAGCCACCAGAAGGGGGCGTGCAGCGAGTGGGCGTGGTGCGTGCGGCCGGGCACCAGACCCACCGAGGCGAGCCGGTCGCGCAGGACGGTGCCGCGGTAGATGCGGATGTGCCCGCCCTCGTTGGCGTGGTACTCGTCGGACAGCGCCCAGCAGATCCGCTCCGGGCCGTAGCGCGGCACGGTGATGACCATCCGGCCGCCCGGCTTCAGCACCCGGAAGATCTCCGCCATCGCCGTCACGTCGTCCGGGATGTGCTCGAGCACCTCCGAGGCCATGACCCGGTCGACGCTGGCGTCGGGGAACGGCAGGTGCAGCAGGTCGCCGCGGACCACCTCGAAGCGGGCCGGTGTGCCGTCGGGCCGCAGCCCGGCCTCGCCGGCCTCGCCGATCGCACCCAGCCACCGCTTGGTGGTCTCGACCTCGGACGTGCCCCAGTCGACCGCGACGACGTCGGCGCCCCGGCGGTAGGCCTCGAAGGCGTGCCGTCCCTCGCCGCAGCCGAGGTCGAGGACGCGCATCCCCGGCCGGAGGTCGAGGAGGTCGTAGTCGACGGTCAGCAAGGACGTCCCTTCCGTTCCAGGGTCTGCGCGTACCAGTCGGCGGTGCGCTCGGCGGTGGCCCGCCAGGTGTAGGTGTCCAGGACCCGGCGCCGGCCGGCGCGGCCCAGCTGCTCGCCGAGCGACGGCGAGTCGAGCACCAGCTTCAGCGCCGCGGTGAGCTCACCGACGTCGCCCGCCTTCACCCGCAGCCCGGCCTTCGTGCCCACGACCTCGGGCAGCGCGCCTGCGTCGGTGGTGACCAGCGGTGCGCCGCACGCCATGGCCTCGATCGCGGGCAGGGAGAAGCCCTCGTACAGCGACGGGATGGCGACCACCGTGGCCCGCTGCATCAGGTCGATGAGCTCGGACTCGGGCACCGGCCCGGTGAAGCGGACGGCGTCGTGCAGGCCCAGCCGGTCCCGCGTGGTCTCCGCAGGACCACCCGGGCGCGCGCTGCCGACGACGGTGAGGGTGACCGGCCGCTCGGTGCGCAGCTTGGCCACCGCCTCGAGCAGGTGCACCAGGCCCTTGAGCGGGACGTCGGCGCTGGTGACGACCAGGATCGAGTCGGTGTCGCGGGCCTGCCCCTCCGGTGGCGGCGTGAAGGTGCCCGGGTCGATGCCGACGGGGATGACGTCGATGGCCTCCGGCGGCACGCCCATGTAGGTGCCGATGTCGCGCCGCGAGCTCTCCGAGACCGTGGTGACCGCGTCGAGCCGGCGCACGACCTTCGCCTGCATCCGGGTGAAGGCGTACCAGCGGCGCAGCGTCAGCTTGCGGTGGAGCGACGGGGCGGCGGCCAGGTCCAGCTCGCGGTCGATCGCCACCGGGTGGTGCACGGTGGCGACGGTGGGCAGCCCGGCCCGGGTGAGCCGCAGCAGCCCGTAGCCCAGCGACTGGTTGTCGTGGACGACGTCGAACTCGTCGGCGCGGGGGAGGAGGTGCCGGGCCGCGCGCAGGGTGAAGGTCAGCGGCTCGGGGAAGCCGGCGGCGCACATGGTGGCCCACTCGGCGACGTCGATCCAGTCGCGGAACTCCGAGGGCCGGGGCATCCGGAACGGGTCGGGCTCGCGGTAGAGGTCGAGGCTGGGCAGCTTGGTGAGCGGGACGCCGTCGTCCAGCTCCGGGTAGGGCTGGCCGCTGAAGACCTCGACGCGGTGGCCCAGCTCGGCCAGTTCCCGGGACAGCGCGCGGACGTAGACGCCCTGGCCGCCGCCGTGCGGCTTGCTCCGGTAGGACAGCAGTGCGATGCGCAGCGACCGTCCCATGGTCGGGGACCCTACCGAGGCCCCTTCCCGCCCCCGGCCACCAGAGGGGCGCAGACCCCCGTCCGGGTGGCGGGAGCACCTGCGAAGCTGGACGACATGATCCGTCACGTCGTCACCTTCACCTGGCAGCCGACGGCCGGTGAGGAGCGGGTGGGGGCCGCGCTCACCGCCCTCCGTGGGCTCCGCAACGAGGTGGGGGGCATGAGCTCCTTCGTCGTCGCGGAGGACGCCGGGCTGTCCGACGGCAACGCCTCGGCGGTGCTGATCGCCGACTTCCCGGACGCCGAGGCGTTCTACCGGTACGCCCAGGACCCGGTGCACCTGTCGGTCGTCGCGGAGTTCGTGCGGCCGATCCTCGCCTCCCGCGCCGCGGTGCAGTACCAGGCCTGACCCCCGCCGCCCCGGTCTCCCGTTACCGTCGGCCCATGTCGACGACGTCCCGCCTGCGCGGCCCGCTCGCCGCCGGGCTGCTCGCCACCGCCGTGCTGACCGGGTGCGGCGGGGAGGACCCGGCGGACGACGCCGCGCCCACCGGCGCCAAGGCCTCGGAGGCGTCCGCGAAGCCGGAGCCGGAGGCCGATCTCGCCACCGGCCTGCTGGGCGCCGACGACTTCGGGCCCACGGCGGTGGTCACGGCGGTCTCGCGGGAGGAACTCGAGGACGGTGCGGGCGAGTCCACCGCGCTGGCCAGGGGCGCGGAGGTCACCCCGGCGGAGTGCAGCGCGGCGGTGCAGGGAACCCAGCCGGACTTCAGCGACTTCGAGGACGTCGCCGCCGTGAGCGCCGTCGACGAGACGACCGCGACCATCCAGATGCTGATCCGCGGCGGCCCCGTCGAGGGATCGGTCCAGCAGCTCGCCGATACGGCCGTGCGCTGCTCCGAGGTGCAGGTCACCGCGCCGAGCCTGGGGCAGGTCGTCGTCTCAGGGGTGTTCGAGAACCTGCCGGCCCCGGACCTGGGCGACGATGCCGCAGTGGTGCTCTACACCACCACCCTGGACCTGCCCGACGGGACGCAGGGGTCGATGCCGATGCTGCTGGGTGCCGTCGAGGACGGCGACCGGCTCGTCTTCCTGACGTCGCTGCCGGCGAATCCGACCGGTGCGGACGCACCTCTGGACGCCGCGGCGTTCACCGCGCTGCTCGAGCGGGCCCACGAGACCCAGGCCGCCGCGCTCGACTGATCCACAGGGGGCGGGCGGATCCACAGATGACCGCGGACGGCCCCGCCCGGGCCGGCCGGCGAGCACGGTCGGCGCATGGACTTCCGCGACCCGGCACCGATCCCCTTCCGCGTACCTCCGGACGCCCCGCCCGACCCCCTGGTCCGCATCGGTGATCCCGGCGACCTCGCCGCCGGCCTGCCCCAGCTGCTGGGCTACCGGCCCGACGAGTCGGTCGTGCTCGTCGGGCTCGGCGGGGAGACGGGACGCCGGGTCGGGCTGACCGTGCGGGCCGACCTCCCGCCGGCCGGGCAGGCACGGGAGCTGGCGGCGGTCCTGGCGCGCAGCCTGGCCACGGACGAGCCGCGGGCGGCGCTGGCCGTCCTGGTGTCCGAGGCCCCCGACGAGCCGCTCGTCCCGGGCGGAGGACGCGGCACCGACCTGCCGCACCGGTTGCTCCTGCACGAGCTGGTGCTGGCGCTGGACGCGGTCGGCCTCCCGCTGGAGCAGGCGCTGCTGGTGCGCGGCGACCGGTGGTGGGACTACGACTGCCCCGCCGCCTGCTGCGCCCCGGACGGCGGCACCCCGCTCCCCACGGCCGTCGGGGAGCTGGAGGTGGCGGCCGTCGCCTCCGGCACCGTCGTGGCGGCCCATCGCGGCGCCCTGGCCGACCGGCTGGCGCCACCGGGGGAGTCCGCCTGCGCGGCGATGGAGGCGGTCGTCCTCCGGGTGGGGCTGGAGGGGCCCGTCGCCCGGTCGGCGGGTCGCCGGCGGATCCGGTCGGCGGTCGCCCGCTCCCGACCGGGCAGCGACCGGACCCGCCTCGGTGACGAGGAGATCGCCCGGATCGTCTGGAGCCTCCGGCAGCCCGAGGTGCGGGACGGCGCGCTGCTGCTCTCGCTGGACGACGCTGCGGCGGCCGAGGCGCTGTGGACCGAGTGCACCCGGCGGGCGCCCTCGCCGCTGGACGCCTTCCCGGCGGCGCTGGTGGCGCTCTGCTCGTGGCTCCGCGGTGACGGCGCGATGGCGAACACCGCCCTGGACCGGGCCCTGGACAGCGAGCCGGGCAACCCGCTCGCGGGGCTGCTGCGTGATGCGCTCGACGCCTGGGTCGCGCCGCGGCAGCTCCGCGCGCTGCTGGTCGAGGCCGGTCGCTGTGCCGGTGTGCCCGGTGCGTCGGCGCGCTGACGCACCCGGCGGCGCGGCGGGTGGGTCAGAGCAGCGCGGGCCGCTGCCAGGGCTCGTCCAGGACGTGCTCGGCGAGGAAGGCCAGCACCGTCTCGTACCAGACCGTCGAGTTGCCGGGGGTGAGCACCCAGTGGTTCTCGTCCGGGAAGTACAGGAACTTCGAGGGCACCCCCCGCTTCTGCAGGTCGTACCAGAGGTGCAGCGCCTCCCCGACGGGCACCCGGTAGTCCTTGTCGCCGTGGATGACCAGCATCGGGGTCCGGATGGCGTCGGCGTAGCGGTGCGGCGAGTTCTTCTCGTAGCGGCCCGGGTCGGCCAGCGGGTCGCCCCACTCCTTCTCCCAGTAGTAGGCCGCATCCGTGGTGCTGGTGAAGGAGTCGATGTGCCACAGGCCCGCGTGGCTGACGATCGCTTGGAACCGGTCGGTCTGCGTGGCGATCCAGTTGGCCATGTAGCCGCCGAAGGAGCCGCCCATCGCCGCCGTCCGCGACGCGTCGATGTCGGGGCGCTGCTCGACCGCGTCCACCGCCGCCATCAGGTCGGTGTAGGGCGCCTCGCCCCACCGACCCCAGCCGCGGCGCACGAAGTCCTGCCCGAACCCCTGCGACAGCGCCGGGTTGGGCAGCAGCACCGCGTACCCGCGGGCGGCCAGTACCCAGGGGCACCACCGCCACGACCAGGAGTTCCAGCTCATCAGCGGGCCGCCGTGGATCCACAGCACCAGCGGCGCGGGGGAGTCGGCCGAGGCGCCCTCGGGCAGGACCAGCCAGGACTGCACGCGGGTGCCGTCGGCCGCGGTGGCCTCCACCTCGTGCAGCGTGCCCGGGAGGGTGTCGACGGTGCCGGGGCTCGGCAGCGGCTCCGGCTCCAGCCCGGTCGCCACGGGATCGAGCCGGACCGGGACCGGCGGCGAGTCGTAGGCCGAGCGCAACGCGTACAGGGCGCTGCCGTCCGCGGCGACCTGCAGGTGGCTGTAGGCGCCGTCCCCGGCCAGCCGCACCGGGGCGCCCCCGTCCACGGGCACCCGGAAGACGGCGTGCCGGCCGTCGTCGTCGGCGAGGAAGTAGACGGCCGCGCCGTCGGCGGCGAACTGCGGGGCGCTCGGCCACCGGTCCACGTCGGGGGTCAGGTCGCGGACGGTGCCCTCGGCCACGTCGACGAGCAGCAGCGTGTAGTTCGGCGGCTCGGCGAAGGTCGACAGCGACTCCCGGACGCACACGATCGCCGCGCCGTCGGGGGAGAAGGCCGCGCCGTAGACGTCGGCCAGCGGGTCGTCGACCAGCACCCGGGTGCCGCTGCCGTCGGTGGCGGTGACGACCAGCCGGTTGCGCCGCCCCGCCGGACCGTCGGGCACCTCCTCGGAGCGCACCAGCAGACGCCCGTCGGGGGAGAGGGTGAACTCCTCGCCGGCCCCGTGCGGCGGGGTGGCCTCGGGTGTCAGGTCGCGCAGAGGCACCGGCTCCTCGGACTCCTCGGTTGGTGCCGGGCCGGCCCAGAACAGGTGCGGCGCGGCGGGCCCGAGGTCGTGGTCCCAGTGGCGCACCGGGTAGGTCTCGTGGAGCACCGCCGTGACGCCGGCGTCCGCACGCGCCTTGCGGCGCTCCTCGTCGGCCTCGGCCTCCGCGCCCCCGGGCAGGGTCGGAGCCGCCACGACGACGTCGCCGGAGTCCGCCGCGACGGCGACGCCCGAGATGCCGCCCGGCCTGCTGAGCACCGGCCGCGCCTCGCCACCGCCCGCGGGCAGGCTCCAGAGGGCCGGCGTCGGCTCGCCCGGCTCGGCGGCCGTCGGGTCGGGGCGGGCGGAGATGAACAGCAGCGAGCCGTCGGGCGCCCACACCGGGGAGGACTCACCCGGCGCGCTGCGGGTGAGCCGCCGTGCGGGGCGGGCGCCGGTGGGGTCGACCTCCCACAGCGCCGACTGCCACTTCTTCTTCGCCGGGTCCAGCGTGGCCACCGAGACCGCCAGCCGGGAGCCGTCCGTGGACAGGGCCAGCGCACCGATCCGGGGCAGCGCGGCGAAGTCGGCCAGCCGGAGGAACGGGTGGCCCGGGTCGTCGGTCTCGCCCACCTCCGGGTCGGGCGCGGCGGCGGAGGGGTCGGCGGCGGAGGGGTCGGACGGGCTCACCGGGACCTGCTTCCAGGAGGGGTCGACGTCGGGCCCACCGTAGTGAGCGCCGGCGCCCTCCGCGGCCGGGGCTGTGGTGCCCCGTCAGAGCAGGGGCGCGGCCTCCAGCGGGGTGAGCTCCTCGTCGACGGCGCTCACGAACATGTGCCGCGCCACCTCGAGGGGCAGCTGGTAGCCGTCCAGGCTCACCGCGCCGTCGACCACCCGGGCCTGCATCGTCACGCCCGGACGGATGCCCTGCTCGGCCAGCTCCCGCAGCAGCTCGGCGTTCTCCTGCAGCTGCTCGCTGATCCGCCGGACGACGACGGGGCGCCCCTCCTCGGTGGCCGTCGTCGACAGCACGGTGAGGGCGTCGAGCACCGGGGAGGTCTCGCCACCGAGCGGCTCGTCGCCGCGCAGCGCCTCGAGGCCCGGGATCGGGTTGCCGAACGGCGAGACGCGCGGGTTGCCCAGCAGCGCCAGCAGCCGGCGCTCCACCGCCTCGCTCATGACGTGCTCCCAGCGGCACGCCTCCTCGTGGACGTCGGCGTAGTCCAGGCCGATGACGTCGACGAGCAGGCACTCGGCCAGCCGGTGCTTGCGCATGACGGCGGTGGCCAGCTGGCGGCCCTCCTCGGACAGCTGCAGGTGCCGGTCGCCCTCCACCGTGAGCAGGCCGTCGCGCTCCATGCGGGCGACCGTCTGGCTCACGGTGGGGCCGCTCTGGTGCAGACGCTCCGCGATCCGGGCCCGGAGAGGGGTGATCCCCTCTTCCTCGAGCTCGAAGATGGTGCGGAGGTACATCTCGGTGGTGTCGATCAGGTCGTTCACGCAGCACTCCTCCGGGTCGACGCCCAGTCTAGAGGCGCGATGCGGCCGCACCCGGTCGCCCGCGTCGGCGTGCAGGGGGCGCGTCCGCCCGTGACCGCCGGTAGCGTCGCCCTCGTCGGCCTCCCGGGCCGGCGCGTGGCACGGGGAGGTCCGGTTGAGCGACTCGGTCGCCGTCGTCTGGGACGACAGCCTGCTCGGCTACACCATGGGCGGGGAGCACCCTCTGCACCCGGTGCGGCTGGACCTCACCATGCGCCTGGCCGACGGCCTGGGCGTGCTGAGCAGCGACCGGGTGCGGGTGCTGCGTCCCACGCCGGCGGGTGCCGACCTGCTCGAGCTGGTGCACGACCCGGTGTACCTGGACGCGGTCCGCCGGGCGCCGTCGGATCCCACGGTCGGGCACGGCCTCGGGACGTCGGACAACCCGATCTTCCCGGGCATGTACGACGCCGCCGCGCTGATCACCGGCGGCAGCCTCCTGGCCGCGGAGCAGGTGCACAGCGGGGCGGCCCAGCACGCGGTGAACATCTCCGGCGGGCTGCACCACGCGATGCGCGACGCCGCGTCGGGCTTCTGCGTCTTCAACGACGCCGCCGTGGCCATCGCGTGGCTGCTGGGGAAGGGCTACGAGCGGATCGCCTACGTCGACCTCGACGTGCACCACGGTGACGGCGTCCAGGCCGCCTTCTACGAGGACCCCCGGGTGCTCACGGTGAGCATCCACCAGACCCCGCTGACCCTCTGGCCGGGCACCGGCTTCCCCGAGGAGACCGGGGACGCGGAGAAGGCCTCGGGCAGCGCGGTCAACCTGGCCCTGCCCAACGGCACCGAGGACTCCGCCTGGCTTCGTGCGTTCACCGCCGTCGTGCCCAGCGTGCTGCGGGCGTTCGACCCGCAGATCATCGTCACCCAGTGCGGGTGCGACGCCCACCACGAGGACCCGCTGGCCGACCTCGGTCTGACCATCGACGGGCAGCGCGCCAGCTACCGGGCGATGCACGAGCTGGCCCACGAGCTCTGCGACGGGCGCTGGATCGCCCTCGGCGGCGGTGGGTACGGGCTGGTGCGCGCCGTGCCCCGCGCCTGGACGCACCTGCTCGCCGAGGCGGCCGGCTCACCGCTGGACCCGGCCACGGAGATCCCGCAGTCCTGGCGCGACGACGTCGTCGCCCGCGGCCTGCGCGCCCGGCCGCCGACGCACATGACCGAGGGCGGCTACACCGGCTTCGCCCGCTGGGACGCGTTCACCGAGTCCCGCGTGGACCGCTCGATCATGCGCACGCGCCGGGCCAGCTTCCCGCTGTTCGGCCTGGACCCGGACGACCCGCGTGACTAGCGGGGAGGCGACGGTGGAGGAGGTGCCCACGCCGCCGCCGCACTGGGAGGCCGACATCGTCGCCGCCGACGGCGGCACGGTGCACCTGCGCCCGATCCGTCCCGACGACGCCGACGGCCTCACCGGCCTGATGGACCGGAGCAGCGACCAGACCCGCTACTACCGGTTCTTCGGGCCGATGAAGCGGCTCTCGGCCAAGGAGCTGCACCGCTTCACCCACGTCGACCACGACGCCCGCGTCGCGTTCGTCGTGCTGCTCGGCGACCAGGTGATCGGGGTGGGCCGCTACGACCGCTACCCCGGCACCGACGATGCCGAGGTGGCCTTCCTCATCGAGGACGCCCACCAGCGCCGCGGCCTGGGCTCGGTCCTGCTCGAACACCTCGCCGCGGCCGCCCGCGAGCGCGGCATCAAGCGGTTCGTCGCCGAGGTGCTGGCCCAGAACAGCTCGATGGTGCGGGTCTTCCAGGACGCCGGCTACAAGTCGCAGCGCTCCTACGAGGACGGCGTCGTCCACCTGTCCTTCCCGATCGAGCCGACCGAGCAGGCCCTCGCCGTCGCCTACGAGCGCGAGCAGCGCAGCGAGTCGCGGTCGATCGCCCGCCTGCTCACGCCGTCGTCGGTCGCCGTGGTGGGTGCCAGCAACGACCCGGGCAAGATCGGCAACGCGCTGCTCCGGCACCTGCTGGACTACGGCTTCGCCGGGCCGGTCTACCCGGTCAACCCGTCGGCCCGGCACGTCCGCGGGGTGCCCGCCTACGCGGACATCGAGTCCATCCCCGACGACGTCGACCTGGCACTGGTGGCCGTGCCGGCCGACGAGGTGGCCGGCGTCGTCGAGGCGTGCCGGCGCAAGCGGGTGCGCGGCCTGGTCGTGGTCTCCGGCGGGTTCGGCGAGAGCGGGGCCGAGGGGCGGGAGGCCGAGCGCCGGCTGGTCGCCTCCGCCCGGGCCTCCGGCATGCGCGTGGTCGGCCCGAACTGCCTGGGCGTCGTCAACACCGACCCCGCGCTGCGGCTCAACGCCTCGCTGGCCCCGATGGTCCCCGGCCGCGGGCGGGTCGGCTTCTTCGCCCAGTCCGGCGCGCTCGGGGTCGCGCTGCTCGAGCGGGCCCGCAGCCGCGGCATCGGCCTGTCCACCTTCGTCTCGGCGGGCAACCGGGCCGACGTCAGCGGCAACGACCTGCTCCAGTACTGGGCCACCGACCCGGGCACCGAGGTCGTGCTCCTGCACCTGGAGAGCTTCGGCAACCCGCGCAAGTTCGCCCGCCTGGCGCGCACGGTCGGCCGCACCAAGCCGGTCGTGGCGGTGAAGAGCGGCCGGCACGTCGGCGTCACCCCCGGTCTGGCCGGTACCTCGGTCGCGGTCCCCGAGCAGTCCGTGGCCGCGCTGTTCGCCTCCGCCGGCGTCATCCGCGTCGAGACGGTGGCCCAGATGTTCGACGTCGGCACCCTGCTGGCCCACCAGCCGCTGCCCGACGGCGACCGCGTGGCGATCGTCGGGAACTCCACGGCCATCGGCGTGCTGGTCGCCGACGCCGTGCTCGAGGAGGGGCTGGCGCTCGCCCACGAGAAGCCGGTCGACATCGGCGTGGACGGCACGCCCGAGCAGTTCCGCGACGCCCTGCAGGCAGCGGTCGACGACGACGGCGTGGACGCGGTCATCGCGGTGTTCCTGCCGCCGCTGATGTCGGGGTCCCACGAGTTCGGACCCGCCCTGCGCGACGTCGCGGCGGGCTCGACCAAGCCGGTGCTGGCCAGCTTCCTGTCCGCGGAGGGCGTGCCCCCGGACCTCGCCGTCCTCGACGAGCACGGCATGCCGGCCCGCGGGTCGGTGCCCTCCTACAGCACCCCGGAGCGCGCCGTCATCTCGCTGGCCAAGGTCGCCGAGTACGCCCGCTGGCGCCGCCGCCCGGTGGGGGACGTCCCCGAGCTCCCCGACGTCGACGAGGAGGCCGCGCGGACCGTCGTGCGCCAGGTGCTGGCCTCGGCGCCGGCCGGCCGCGAGCTGGACGACGACGAGCTGATGGCGCTGCTGGGCGCGTACGGCGTCCCGCTGCTGCGCACCCGCACCGTGACAGGGCCCGAGGCGGCGGTGGCCGCGGCCGCGGAGGTCGGGTACCCGGTCGTGCTGAAGTCGACGGCGCCGTGGCTCCGGCACCGCTCGGACCTGGGCGGGGTCCGGCTGGACCTGGCCGACGCCGATGCGGTGCGCACCGCCTACGCCGCCATCCCCTCCGGTGACCCGGTGATCGTGCAGGAGATGGCTGCGCCCGGCGTCGCGACGGTGGTCGAGATCGTCGACGACCCGTCCTTCGGTGCGCTGGTGAGCTTCGGCGTCGGGGGAGTGGCCACCGAGCTGCTCGGCGACCGGGCGTTCCGCACCCTGCCGCTCACCGACCTGGACGCCGCCGAGCTGGTGCGTGGACCGCGGGCCTGGCCGCTGCTGGACGGGTGGCGCGGCTCGGAGCCGGTGGACACCGCCGCGCTGGAGGACCTGCTGCTCCGGGTCGCCCGGCTGGCCGACGACCTGCCCGAGGTGCTGCGGCTGACCCTGGAGCCGGTCATCGTCGGCCCGGCCAACCCCTGGCACGGCGGCCGCTCGCTGGTGGTCGCCGGCGGCACGGCGCGGGTCGGGCCGCCCACCGCCCGCGTCGACCCCGGCCCCCGCCGGATGCGCAGCCCGCTCTGAAAGAGGACCCCTCTGCCCCCCACTGCTCGCACGCTCGCAGCGGGACCCTGCAGAG
The DNA here is from genome assembly GCF_003319105.1 of Blastococcus sp. TF02-09. Taxonomy (GTDB): domain Bacteria; phylum Actinomycetota; class Actinomycetes; order Mycobacteriales; family Geodermatophilaceae; genus Blastococcus. Next base: position 104,110 of record NZ_QOHH01000013.1, read on the forward strand.
GGGCCGAACAAGCAGAGAGCCGGTCACCCACGGGTGACCGGCTTTCTGCTGTTGCTGCTAGGCGAGGTAGTCGCGCAGGGCGTCGGCGCGCTGCGGGTCACGCAGCTTGGCCATCGTCTCGCGCTCGATCTGCCGCACGCGCTCGCGGGACAGGCCGAACTGCTTGCCGATCTGCTCCAGCGTCCGCGGCTGACCGCCGTCGAGACCGAAGCGCAGGATGACGACGTCGCGCTCGCGGTCCTCCAGCGTCTCCAGCACGTTGCGGACGTCGCCCTTCATCATCTGGAAGGCGACCGCGTCCTCGGCGACCGCGGCGTCGGCGTCCTCGATGAAGTCACCGAGCCGGGACTCCTCGTCGGCGCCCACCGTCTGGTCCAGGCTGACCAGGTCGCGGCTGTGCTCGAGCAGCTCGACCACCCGCTCCTCGGTCATGTCCAGCTCGAGGCCGATCTCCTCCGGGGTGGGCTCGCGCTCCAGCTCCTGGTGCATGCGGCGCCGGGTGCGGACCACCTTGTTCACCTGCTCGGCGAGGTGGACGGGCAGCCGGATCGTGCGCCCGGAGTCGGCCATGGCGCGGGTGATCGCCTGCCGGATCCACCAGGTGGCGTACGTGGAGAACTTGAAGCCCTTGGTGTAGTCGAATTTCTCCACCGCGCGGATGAGCCCGACGTTCCCCTCCTGGATCAGGTCGAGGAACGTCATGCCGTGGCCGGTGTAGCGCTTGGCCACCGAGACGACCAGCCGGAGGTTGGCCTCCAGCAGGTGCGCCTTGGCCGCCTTGCCGTCGACGGCGAGGATCTTGTAGTCCCGCTTCTTGGCGGACGACAGGTCCGGCTTCTCGGCCAGCAGTCGGTCGGCGTACAGGCCGGCCTCGATCCGCTTGGCCAGCTCCACCTCCTGCTCGGCGGTGAGCAGCGCGGTCTTGCCGATGGTGTTGAGGTACACGCGCACGAGGTCGGTGGACACCAGGCCGGTGGTGTCGGGCTCGCGGCGCGCCGTGCGGGAGCGCACCTCGAGGGTGTCGTTGGGGGAAGACTGCAGCAGCGTCACGATGCTTCTTCGTCCTTGCCTTCGATTCGGATGCATCCGCCGGCCGTCGGTGTGCGGCGGCTGTGCCATCCGGGGCGTCTGTGGGGAACCCGGGGTCGTCCGGACGGTCCCCGTTGCTCTTCTGTCCGATGTGGTACGCCCTGCACAACGGTCAGGACGGGGCCGCGTGTTCCACGAGTCCCGGGTTCACAGCCAACCGACAGGGAGTGGTGTCGCTCACGGCCCTGTACCCCTGGTGGCGGGGTGTCAGACCTCCAGCAGCACGGTCATCGGGCCGTCGTTGACCGAGGAGACCTGCATCCGCGCACCGAACACCCCGGTCGCCACCGAGCACCCGCGCCGGCGCAGCTCGGCCACCACCTCGTCGACCAGCGGTTCGGCGACCTCTCCCGGGGCGGCCTCGGCCCATGAGGGACGGCGGCCCTTGCGGGTGTCGGCGTAGAGGGTGAACTGGCTGACCACCAGCACGGGGAGCCCCAGGTCGGCGGCGGAGACCAGGCCGTCGTCGCCGGGGAGGATGCGCAGCTCGTGGATCTTGCGCGCCAGCACCCGGGCGGCCGCGGCGTCGTCCGTCCGGCCGACTCCGACCAGTGACAGCAATCCCCGGCCGATGGCGCCGACCACCTCGCCGTCGACCGTTACAGCGGCTGAATCGACCCTGGTCACGACGGCGCGCACGGACCCATCCTCGTCGTCGGCCGGGTCAGGCGGCGCGCCGGTGCACGATCCGGGCGGCCAGCACCGTCAGCGCGGCGCCGGCCACCGCCCATGCCACGACGATCCACAGCGCGGCGGCCGTCCCGGTGCCCCCGAAGTAGACCGCGCTGCGCAGCGCGTCCACCCCGGCGCCGTTGGGCAGCCAGGGCCCCACGGCGCGCCAGAACGGCGGCAGCAGCTCGTAGCGGTAGGCGCCTCCGGCGGAGGGGTTCCCGACGACGACGAAGACTAGGATGGTCGCGGCGATGCCGAAGACCCCGAAGAGCACCTGGAAGCTCATCGTGACCGTGGCGGCGCTGAGCACCAGCAGGGTGGCGATGACGAAGACCGCCCCGACGTGCCCGGTGATGGCGCCGAGGAGAGGACCGGTCACGAGGGCGATGCCCAGCCCGACGGCGAGGGAGTAGGGCACCGTCGCACCCAGCCGCCACAGCGCCCGGCGGAAGGTGGCCGGGCGGGCGCCCTTCGCCATCCCGAGGACGGCGGCGAGCAGGTAGCCCGCGAGCACCGCCCCGACGACGACGTAGAAGCCGCTGGTGCCCTGGGGGTCGCCCGGCTGGTGCGGGACGACGTCGTCGACGACGAGGCTGCGCTGCCGGGTCGCCTCGGCCTCGGTGAAGATCCGCTGCACGGCCGTCGTCATGGACACCCCACCACCGCTGGCGACCAGCAGTGTGTCCTGCGTGCCGGCCACGTCGACCACGAGCGCCCCCGCGACCTCGCCCCGCTCGAGCAGCCGGCGGGCGGCCGCCTCGTCCGCGACCGCGGTCGCCGCCACCGGTTCGCCGTCGGCGTCGTCCAGCGCCGCCACCAGCTGACCGCTGACCTGGGCGGGTGCGACGACCGCGACGGGGATCCGGTGCGGTGTGGGGTCGTGGAAGGCGCCCACGTAGGAGAGGACGAAGCCCAGGCAGAGCAGCGCCACGCCGACGACCAGCAGCAGGGTGCGCGGCGCGAAGGCGTCTCGGAGCTCCTCGGTGAAGGTCTCGGTCGCCGGCCGCGACGGCTCCGCGGGCGCCTCGTGCCGGCCGGGAACGGAGGAGGCGGGCATCGGCGGGAGGTCTCCTGGCGGACGGAGGGGCAGCGGCAGAAAGGGGGTGGCCCCCCGCGACGACGGATGCCCCGGCCCGCACGAGGCGAACCGGGGCATCCGGGGGGACTGGCGCTTATCGCAGGTCGAAGCGGTCCAGCTCCATGACCTTGACCCACGCGGACACGAAGTCCCGCACGAACTGCTCCGTCGCGTCCTCGGCCGAGTAGACCTCGACGATGCCGCGCAGGATCGAGTTCGAGTTGAACACCAGGTCGACCGCGGTGGCCGTGCGCACCACGGTGCCCTCGGCGTCCAGGCCCTCGTAGACGCCCTCGCCGGAGGCGGAGGTGCGCCAGGAGATGCCCAGGTCGAGCAGGTTGCGGAAGAAGTCCTGCGAGAGCACGCCCGGGCGGTCGGTGAAGACGCCGTGCTGCGCGCCACCGGTGTTCGCGCCGAGGACCCGCAGCCCGCCGACCAGCAGCGTCATCTCCTTGGCGGTGAGGTCGAGCATGTAGGCCCGGTCGACCAGCAGCGTCTCCGGCTGGAGCTTGCTGCCCGGCTGGATGTAGTTGCGGAAGCCGTCGGCCCGCGGCTCGAGCCACCGGAAGTTGTCGACGTCGGTCTGCTCCTGCGTGGCGTCGGTCCGGCCCGGGTGGAAGGGCACGGTGACCGGCACGCCGGCGTCCGCCGCGGCCTTCTCGACCGCCGCGCTGCCGCCGAGCACGATCAGGTCGGCCAGCGAGACCGTCGCGCCGGTGGCCGACTCGAAGTCCGCCTTGACCTGCTCCAGGACGGGGAGCACGTCCCGGACGCCCTCGTTGGCCGCCCAGTCCAGCTGCGGCTCGAGGCGGATCCGCGCCCCGTTGGCCCCACCGCGGTTGTCGGTGCTGCGGAACGACGCGGCGGACGACCAGGCGGTGTGCACCAGCTGGGACACCGTCAGGCCGGACGACAGCAGCCGCTGCTTGAGGTCGGCGATCTCCGCCTCGCCCACGAGCTCGTGGTCGACCGGCGGGACCGGGTCCTGCCAGAGCAGGTCCTCGCCCGGCACGTCGGGGCCCAGGTAGCGGACCTTGGGACCCATGTCGCGGTGCAGCAGCTTGAACCAGGCGCGGGCGTACTGGTCGGCGAAGTACTCCGGGTCGTCGCGGAAGCGCTCGGCGTAGGCGCGCAGCTCCGGGTCGACCTTGAGCGCGATGTCCGCCGTCGACATCATCGGCGGGTTCTTCTTGCCCTCGATGTGCGCGTCGGGGACGAGCTCCTGCGCCTCGGGGTTGGAGGGCTGCCACTGCTTGGCGCCGGCCGGGCTCTCGACGAGCTCCCAGTCGAAGCCGAACAGCGTGTCCCAGTAGGAGTTGTCCCAGGTGGTCGGCGTCGGGGTCCAGGCGCCCTCGAGACCGCTGGTGATGGTGTCGGCGCCCTTGCCGGTGCCGTGCTGGTTGATCCAGCCCAGGCCGTTGCCGTGCACGGGGCAGCCCTCCGGCTCGGGCCCGACGAGGTCGGGGTTGCCCGCGCCGTGGGTCTTGCCGAAGGTGTGGCCGCCGGCGATGAGGGCGACGGTCTCCTCGTCGGTCATGCCCATGCGGCGGAAGGTCTGCTTGATGTCGTGCCCGGAGCCCAGCGGGTCCGGCTTGCCCTTCGGGCCCTCCGGGTTGACGTAGATCAGACCCATGGTGACGTTGGCCAGCGGGCCCTCGTCGAGGTCGAGCGGGTCGTCGCCGGCGTACCGCTCGTCGCCGAGCCAGGTGTCCTCGGGGCCCCAGAAGACCTCCTCGGGCTGCCAGGTGTCCTCGCGGCCGAAGGCGAACCCGAACGTCGGCAGGCCCATGTCGTCGTGCGCCACGTTGCCGGCGAGCACGAGCAGGTCGGCCCAGGAGAGCTTGCGGCCGTACTTCTGCTTGATCGGCAGCAGCAGGCGGCGGGCCTTGTCCAGGTTGGCGTTGTCCGGCCAGCTGTTCAGCGGGGCGAAGCGCTGAGCGCCCTGCCCGCCGCCGCCGCGGCCGTCGGCGATGCGGTAGGTGCCGGCCGCGTGCCAGGACATGCGGATGAAGAGCGGGCCGTAGTGGCCCCAGTCGGCCGGCCACCAGTCCTGCGAGGTGCGCATGACCTGGACGAGGTCGCGCTTGAGCTCCTCGACGTCCAGCTCGGCGAAGGCGGCCTTGTAGTCGAAGTCCTCGCCCAGGGGGTCGGAGTCCTTCGAGGGCTTGTTGAGCACCGACAGGTCGACCTGGTTGGGCCACCAGTCGCGGTTGGTGCGGGGGCGGTGGTCGGTGTGCGCCTCCGGCGAGGGGATCGCCGGGTTCTCGCTCTCGCTGGTGCTCTCGGTCTCGACCTTGTTGGTCTCGTCCTTCACGGGGGCGCCTCTCTCGGGTTGGTGACTGGAACTGAGGTAGACGGGGGGTCAGGCGGCGGCGCACGTGGGGCAGCGGCCCCAGAAGACGACCTCCGCCTCGTCGACCTGGAACCCCGCGTCGTCGGACGGCGTGAGGCAGGGAGCCGCACCGACGGTGCAGTCGACGTCGACGATCGCACCGCAGTCGCGGCAGACCAGGTGGTGGTGGTTGTCGCCCACCCGGGCCTCGTAGCGGGCCACGGACCCCTGCGGCTGGATGCGGCGCACGAGGCCGGTGTCGGTGAGCACGCGCAGCACGTCGTAGACCGCCTGGTGGGAGATGGCGTCCAGGCGGGTGCGCGCGGCGCCGATGAGCGCCTCGGTGTCCAGGTGCGGATGGGCGTGCACGGCGTCCAGCACGGCGAGGCGCGGGCGGGTCACCCGCAGCCCCACGGCACGCAGATCGCGTTCGAGCTCCACCGGGTCGGGCACGGGGCCATCCTGTCGCGCTTCCCTGGATCGAGTCAAGATCTGCCCGGCGCCGCCCCGGTGTGATCCGTGCGCGCCGACCGGGCCGTGCCGGACGTGCGCGGGGGGGAGGAACAGCCCCTGGCGCAGGGCCCGCACGGCGAGCGCGGTCGGCGAGCAGGCGCCCAGCACCGCCATGCTCCGCCGGACGGCGTCGGCGACGTCCACGGTCGTGCTGCCCAGGGCGGCAGCGATGTGCCGGTCGTCCTCCCAGCCCGCCACGAGCAGACCGAGGACCTGCAGGTCGTGGCGGGACAGGCCGCGGAGGTCCGGTGCGGGGGAGAGCAGGACGGCGGCGCGCAGGTGGTCGGCGACCTCGTGGCCGACGTCCAGCGCGGTGACCCGGAGCAGTGCTCCGTCCACGCCGTCCGATGCGGGGTGCAGGAAGGTCGCGTACCGCCCGCCGGCGTCCAGGCGGTCGACCACCTCGGCGACCGCCGGGGAGCCGGCGTCGAGCACCGGGTCGGAGGCCAGCCCGGGCAGGGGCACGGTGGCACCGGCCCGGGTGAGCGCCGCCCCCGCGAGGACGCCGGGCACGGTGCCGGCGAAGGCGCAGACGGCGGGCAGCCGGTCGACCGCCCGCGCGACGAGCGGCGCGAGGACGCCGATCCGCGCGCGGTCCGCGGAGGCGGAGCGGCCCCCTGCCGGGAGGAGCACGGTCAGGTGCCCCACGTGCCTGCCGTCGGGAGCGGCGAGGGCGGCGTCGAGGGAGCGGGCAGCCAGGTGGTGGTGCGAGCAGAAGGAGTCCGGGTCGGACCAGACGGCGTGCAGCGCTGCGACGTCGCCGGCGGTGGCTAGCGGGATCCGGAGCTGCCGCTCCGGGTCCTGCACCGCGATGGCGGCGGCGTCGTACCCCAGGACGGAACCGAGCACCTGCAGGATCCGCCGGGCGCGCTCGGCGACGGGCACCGGCGCACGCGCGATGCGGCCGATGTCCACGGCCGCCTGTGCGGCACCGTCCTCGGCCACGTGCCCGCCTCTCCGAACGGCCAGGCACGAGGCCGAGCTCGGGACGCCTCAGCCGCTTCTGAGCCGAGGACGTCCATGCAACGGCAGCCGGACGGGCACGTCGACGCGCTCAGCGCAGAACTCGGTGCGATTCGCGCGGGCCTACCGCCCTACGCGCGGCGCAGCGTCGCCGAGGGGTTCTCGCCGAACTTCTCGCGGTAGGCGGCAGCGAACCGGCTCAGGTACAGGAAGCCCCACCGGCCGGCGACGAAGGCGACCGTCGTGGTGTGCGGGTCGGACGCCTGCAGGTCGGCGCGGGCGCGGTCCAGGCGCACCGACCGCAGATACGCACTCGGCGGCACCCCGTAGGACCGGGCGAACCCCTCCTGCAGGGTCCGCGCGCTCACGGCGACGCGGCGGGCTAGGCTCGCGGTCGTCCAGGGGTCCTCGGGGTGGGCGCGGATGAGCTCGACGGCCTCGCGCACCGCGCGCGGGGCGGCCGGGCGGCGTGGACCGGCGAGCGCGTCGGTGTAGTTGTGCGGCTGGGCGAGCAGCAGCCCGGCGGTGAGCGCCTTCCCCAGGTGCGCCGCGGCCAGGGGGTGGTCGAGCAGGCCGTGCGCGCGCCGCGCCTGCCGCTCGACCAGCCACAGCGTGTCGAGCCACGACCGGCCCAGGTCGGTGTCGACGTCCATCACCTCGGCGAAGGAGAGCGGCCCGGCCAGCGGCCGGTCCAGCATGGCCTCCAGCTCACCCTGCAGCACGGCACGGGGGAACATCAGGCAGAACTGCCCGCACCCGCCGCTCCAGTCGATGCCGGCGGACTCCCCGGGCATGAAGACCGCCGCACGGCGCGGGGTGCCCTCGACGCGCTCCAGCCGGCCGGCGCGGAAGCGGGCCGAGCCGGAGATCGGCAGGTCCACGTGGTAGTTCTCCGCCTCGACCGTGGCGACCTCCACGGCGCCCCCGAACCGGGCGTAGGCGACCGTCACGTCCCCGACCCGGAGCGCGTTCAGCCGCAGGTCCACACCGTCGGGGCCCGGCGGTTCGAGCACCCGCATGCGCAGCGGCAGGAACGTCGCGGCCATCGCCGCCTGCGCCTCGTCGCAGTCCGTGGCGTGCGCCGCCGGGAACCGGTCCAGCGGTTCGGCTGCCATGCCCGCCCTTCGCCGTGCGCGGCTGCGCTGCTGCAGCAGCCCCACCATAACGTCGCGGTCGGACCGGTGTGGGCGCCCGTGGAGCCGGACGGCGCGACCGGGTGCGCAGGCACCGGGGTACGGCACCATGCACGGTGTGCCGACCCTCCGCATCGCCCAGGAGACCGCCGCCGACGAGCTGCTCGGCCGCGACCCGCTCGCCCTGCTCGTCGGGATGCTGCTCGACCAGCAGTTCCCCATGGAGCGGGCCTTCGCCGCACCGCGCCTGCTGGCCGACCGCCTCGGCGTGGACGCGCTGGACGCCGGGCAGCTGGCCGGGGCCGACCCCGACGAGCTGACCGCCGTCTTTCAGGGCCCGCCGGCGCTGCACCGCTACCCCGGCTCGATGGCCGGCCGCACCCAGGAGCTGTGCCGGCTGCTGGTCGAGCGGTACGACGGGCGGGCGGAGAACCTGTGGGCCGACGTGCCGGACGGCCGCACGCTGCTGCGCCGGCTCAGGGAGCTCCCCGGCTTCGGAGCGCAGAAGGCGTCGATCTTCCTGGCCCTGCTCGGCAAGCAGTACGGGGTCACGCCCCCGGGGTGGCGGGAGGCCGCCGGGGCGTACGGCGAGGAGGGGTCGCACCGCTCGGTCGCCGACATCACCGGGCCGGAGTCGCTGGCCGACGTGCGCCGGTTCAAGCAGGAGCAGAAGGCGGCGAAGAAGCAGAGCGCCGCCGGCTGACCACCGGGGAGCCGGGACGGCGGGAGCTATACCCCACCAAATCAGTCGGTTTGGTGTGCTACGTTCCCCGCATGCCTCCGCTGCCCCTCCTCGTGGCCCGTCGCCACGTGGACAAGGGTGCGCTGAGCAGCGCTCTCTGTACGTCGATCTGACCGCCCGCCGACCATCCCGGCGCGCGGCGTCGACGCGCGCCCTCCCGGACCGCGGTCGGTCCTCGCCACGCGCCCCTCTCCGACGAGGAACCCGTGCCGAACCATCGCAACTCCCGCCGAGCGCTCTCCCTGGTGGCTGTCGCCGCCCTCTCCGTCCTCACCGCCTGCGGTGGCGACGACGGCGGCGACGGGAACTCCGGCTCCGGCGTCGCCGACGAGCTCCGCCTCGGCTACTTCGCCAACGTCACCCACTCCGCCGCGCTCATCGGCGTGGAGGAGGGCCTGATCGCCGACGAGCTGGGCGACACCGAGCTCACGACGCAGGTGTTCAACGCCGGCCCCGACGTCGTCGAGGCGGTCTTCGCCGGCGCCCTGGACGCCTCCTACATCGGCCCCAGCCCGGCCATCAACGCCTACGGGCAGAGCGACGGGGACGCCGTCCGCATCATCGCCGGCGCCGCCTCGGGAGGCGCCCAGCTCGTGGTCCGCGAGGGGATCGACTCCCCGGAGGACCTGGTCGGGACGACGCTGGCGACCCCGCAGCTCGGCAACACCCAGGACGTGGCGCTGCGGACCTGGCTCACCGACCAGGGAATCGAGAACAGCGTCGAGGGCGGCGGCGACGTCACCATCGCGCCCACCCCCAACAGCGACACCCTCAATCTCTTCCGGTCCGGCGACGTGGACGGCGCGTGGCTGCCGGAGCCCTGGGCCTCACGGCTGGTGCTCGAGGCCGGCGCGAAGGTGCTGGTCGACGAGCGGGACATCTGGCCCGACGGCGAGTTCGTCACGACGAACCTGATCGTGCGCACCGAGTTCCTCGAGGAGTACCCGGAGACGGTCGAGGCGCTCCTGCGCGGGCACGTCGCCGCCGTGCAGTTCGCGCAGGGCGACGTCGAGGCCGCCCGCACCGCCGTCAACGCCGGTCTCGAGCAGGCGGGGAGCGACGCGCTGCCCGACGAGGTGTTCGACCGCGCGTGGAGCAACCTCTCCGTCACGTGGGACCCGCTCGCCGCGACGCTGGAGGAGTCGGCCCAGGACGGCTTCGACGCAGGGACCACCCCGGAGCTCGTCGACATCGAGGGCATCTACGACCTCCGTCCGCTCAACGCCATCCTCGGCGACCTCGGCGAGAAGACCGTCTCGGCGGACGGCCTGGGCTCCCAGTGAGGACCCTCCCGGGAAGGAGCACGCTCATGACCGCGAACGTGACCGCGGAGACCCTGGCGGCACCGCAGGAGGTCGGCCACCCGCGAGCCGGCGTCCCGGCGGTCCGGGTGCAGCAGGTGTCGCAGGTCTTCGAGCGGGACCGGCCGCCGGTGCTGGACCGGGTGGACCTGACGGTCCGGCCCGGGGAGTTCGTCTGCCTGCTCGGCGCCTCCGGGTGCGGCAAATCGACCCTGCTGAACATCATCGCCGGCCTGACCGAGCCGACGTCCGGCACGGTGGAGGTCAGCGCCCGGCGTCCCGCGCTGATGTTCCAGGAGCCGGCGCTGCTGCCCTGGCTCACGGCGGCGGGCAACGTCGAGCTGGCGCTGCGCGCCCGTGGCGTCGGCCGCGCCGAGCGCCGCGAGGAGGCCCTCCGGTTGCTCGCGCTGGTGAACCTGGAGGGCGCGGGGGACAAGCGGGTGCACGAGCTCTCCGGTGGCATGCGCCAGCGGGTCGCGCTGGCCCGGTCGCTGGCCCAGGACAGCTCGGTGCTCCTCATGGACGAGCCGTTCGCGGCCCTGGACGCGATCACCCGCGACGTGCTGCACCTCGAGCTCGCCCGCGTGTGGGCCGAGCAGGGCCTGTCGGTGGTGTTCGTGACGCACAACGTGCGGGAGGCGGTGCGGCTGGGCCAGCGGGTGCTCCTCATGGGGTCCCGCCCCGGGCGCGTCGTGCGCGAGTGGCAGGTGGACCTGCCGCAGCCCCGCACGATCGAGTCCCCCGGGGTGGGGGCGCTCGCCGCCGAGATCACCACCGAGCTGCACCGGGAGATCAGCCGCCATGGCCGCTAGCCCCGTCCGCACCGACGCCCGCGCCGGCGGCACCCGGGACGTCGAGGCGGGCCTCGACGCGCTCGACAGCGCGCCCACGCTGCCGTCGCGGCCCGGCGCGGGGCAGCGGTTCGTGCGCATCGTCCTGCCCCCGGTGGTCTTCCTCGCAGCGGTGGTGGGGATCTGGCAGCTCGCGTACGTCGCCGAGGTCAAGCCCTCGTACGCGCTGCCGTCCCCGGCCGACGTCTTCGACGTCTTCTGGTCCTCGCTGACCGACGGGTCGGCGTTCGAGGCGGTCTGGACCAGCCTCCGTCGGGGCGGCGTCGGCTTCGCCCTGTCGCTGGTGATCGGCACGGCCCTGGGCCTGGCCATGTGGTGGAGCCGGTGGCTCCGGGCGGCGGTCGGCCCGATCGTGAGCGGGCTGCAGAGCCTGCCCTCGGTGGCGTGGGTGCCGGCGGCGATCATCTGGTTCGGGCTGTCGAACGCGGCCATCTACACGGTCGTGCTGCTCGGCGCCGTCCCCTCCATCGCCAACGGTCTGCTCGGCGGGCTGAAGCAGGTCCCGCCGCTGTTCGACCGGGTCGGCCGCGTGCTCGGCCTGTCGACGCTCGGCCGGACGCGGCACGTGCTGCTGCCCGCCGCGCTCCCGGGCTACCTGGGCGGCCTGCGGCAGGGGTGGGCGTTCGCCTGGCGCTCGCTCATGGCCGCCGAGCTCATCACGTACTCGCCGCAGCTGGGGCAGGGCCTGGGGCAGCTGCTCAACGTCGGCCGCGAGCTCTCCCAGATGTCGCTGGTCATCACCTCGATCGCGCTGATCCTGGCCGTCGGCATCGCCATCGAGCTGCTCGTGTTCGCACCGATCGAGCGCCGCGTCCTCACCCGCCGGGGCCTGACCATCGGGTGACGGCGGCGCCCCCGGGGGCGCGCCGCTCACCTGGCAGGACGCCGTCCGCCGGGGTGGTCGCGGGTGCCGACGCGACCCCCTGCACGACCTCGCCCCGCGGTGGCACCATGGGGCGCGGATCCGGGGCAGTGCCGGGGCGAACGCCGCCGGGTGCACCGGTCAGCGGAGGGATGGACACCCGTGGCCACCAGGCAAGGTAACCCGCGACCGCGCCGAGCCGAGCCCGTGCTCATCACCGAGGCGCAGGTCAGCCAGGTCGACCAGCACGCGGCCCGCAAGAAGCGTTACGCGATCACCATGCTCGTGCGCACGATCTGCCTGTTGTTCGCCGCGGTCTTCTACCAGACGGTGTGGCTGATGATCATCCTGGCCGTCCTGGGCACCGTGCTGCCCTGGGTCGCCGTGATCATGGCCAACGACCGCCCGCCGAAGAAGCGGCAGGAGGTCAACCGCTACACGGCCCGGCCGGACCGGCAGCTGGAGAGCCGGCCGCACCGCGTCATCGAGGGCTGACCGGGCTGGTCAGGCCCGCCACCCGACGGCACCCGGTCGGGGATCTCCGTCACCGGAGGCCCACGGCGGCGCCTGTCATCATGGACGGCGGTGCAGGGAGTGCCCGGGACGCCCGGCCGCGACCGCCGACGCAGACCACGAAGGAGTTCCCGTGAGCAGCAGCGACATCCTCGAGCGGCCCGACGTCCGCGACGCCGACACCGGCAACGCCGACGAGGTCTTCCACTACGTGCGCAAGAACAAGATCGCCGAGAGCGCGGTCATGGGGACCATGGTCGAGGCGCTCTGCGGCGAGATCTTCCCGGTGACCAAGAGCCCCAAGCCCGGCAGCCCGGTGTGCCCGGCCTGCACCGAGGTCTACAACAAGCTCAAGAAGTAGCGGCGGGGCCGCCGGCGTCGGCCACCCCCAGGCGGCGGGCCTCGGCGGCGAGCTTGGCCTCGCGCCGGGCCTTGCGGCGGCGCTCGTGGCGGCGCAGCGGCGCCGGCCAGCGGGCCTGGATGGTGGCGTTGAGCTCCGCGCCCAGCAGGACCGCCATGCCGAAGAAGAAGCAGAACAGCAGGATGCCGATCGGCGCCGCCAGGGCGCCGTACGGCAGGGCCGCGGTGAGGACGTCGGCGACGTAGGTCCGCAGCACGAGGGCGGCCATGATGAAGAAGCCCAGGGCCAGCACCGCGCCGGGCAGGTGCCTGCTCCACGGCAGCCGCCGGGGCAGCACCACGTTGTAGAAGCTGGTGAGGGCCAGCAGCAGCCCGATGATCACCAGCGGCCAGTAGATGCCGTCGATGAGCACGGTGGCCACCGGCTGCCAGCTCGGGGGCAGCAGGGCGACCAGCACACCGCGGCCCAGCACCAGCAGCGGCAGGGTGAGGACGGCGACCACCATGCCCACGATGAACAGCCACAGCGCCTTGAGCCGGGTGCGGATCGGGCCGCGCACGTCCCGCTGGTCGTAGGCGATGACGATGGTGTTCATGAACGTCGCCGTCGCCGACGAGCCGGCCCACAGCGACAGCAGAAAGCCGAGGCTCACCACGTCGAGCCGGCCGGCGCCCAGGATGTCGTTCAGCGTCGGGGCCACGAGGGAGTCGACGACGTCGGGGGTGAGCACCTCGGCGGAGGCGCTGAGCAGGTCGTCCTCGATCTGGCGGACGGCGTCGTCACCGATGAACGCGCCGAGGTAGCCCAGCGAGCCCAGCAGCCCGATGAGCAGCGGCGGGACCGAGAGGATCTGCCAGAACGCCGCCTCGCCGGACAACCCCAGGATGCGGTCCTGCCACGCCTTGGCCACGGTGCGACCCAGCACCTGCAGCGGGGTGCGGACGAACGCCGGCCAGGAGTCCAGCCGCCCGCGGCGCCCGCGCTCCGCGGCGTCGCCGGCACCTGGCTCGACGGCCGCGGGGGCGGGCGGGTCACCGGCCTGCGCCGGGCGATCACCGGGCAGGACGGTGCTCATCCGGTCAGTGTGCACGTCACCGGAGGAGTGCGGAGCAGGTGGTCACCCGGAGGGGCCCCCACCGGGTGACCCGGTCAGCGCACCCGGCGGCCGACGGGTCGACGGTCCCCGGGGCGTCGCCCGCCCGATGCGGGCGCGCCGGCCGGCGGCGTCCCCTCCGGACCCGGGGACGGCGACGCGGGAGCCCCGCCCTCGCCCTCGGGCGCCGGCACGCAGTTGATGACCGCCTCGGCGTTGTAGCGGGTCCGGAAGTCCTCCCGCTCGATCTCCGCACCCGACGCCAGGTCCTTGAAGACCCGCGTGACGGTGATGTCGAAGCCCGGGACGCCGGACTGGGGGATGCAGTCGCCGTCGTCGACCTTCTCGATGACCGCGGGCTCACGGGTGTTGCGCCGCTCGCTGCTGATCGACTCGATCTCGTAGCGCTTGGTGCCGTAGAAGGTGACCGTCAGGGCGCTCGGGGTCCAGCGCGTGTCGACGTAGACGCCGGTGTCGCTGTCGTTGCGCCACTGGAGATCGATCGCGCCCTCGTAGACGGTCGCCTCGCGGCCGGCCGGATAGCGGCTGATGTAGAAGCTGTGCGGCTTGTGGTAGATGTCCTCGAGCCCGGCGAAGAACACCGCGTTGAACATCGTGGTGGCGAACTGGCTGATGCCGCCGCCGACCGCCGTCGACAGCTCGCCGCCGCTGATCACCGTGGCCGGCACGTAGCCCTGCGCCGTGCCCCGGGGGCCGGTGAAGGTGTTCAGGCTGAAGGTCTCGCCGGGCAGCACGAGCGCACCGTCGACCTCGGCGGCCACGACGCGGATGTTCTCGCCGCTGCGCGGGTTGCTGATGTTCGTGGTGAAGCTGCTGATCTCCTCGCGGATGCCCAGCGCCTCGGCCTCCTGGGTGGTCAGCTCGGCCGGTACCGGTCCCGGCTCGGCAGCGATCGACCGCGGCGCGGGATCGTCCAGCACGGGCATCAGCTGCTCGGCCAGGTGCGCGGGGTCGATCCCGGTCCCGTCCACCGACGGCACCACGCGCACGGAGCCGCCGGAGACCTCGAAGGTGGCGTCCCGGGCCGGAGTCCCGAAGACGGCCAGCTCGTCGCCGAGGGCCGCCTGCAGCTCGGCCGGGTCGATCCCCACCGTGAGCGCGCCGTCCTCGGTCGGCGTGAAGGTCAGCGACGCCGCGATGGCCTCGGCGGGCACCTCGGCGGTGGCGCCGTCGGCGCCCCCGGTCACCGCGACCGGGGCGGCGAGCGCCGGCTCGACGGTCTCGGCGAGCACCCGCTCGGCCTCCGCGGCCTCGACCTGGACGGGGGCGACCTCGACGGGGAGCTCGAGGGGTCCCGCGGCCTCCGGCTCGTCGGTCAGGGCCGCCGTGATCACGTCCCGCGCCCCCTCGCGGTCCAGCGTCCGGCCGTCGGTGGGCGGGACGACGCTCGCGGTGGTGTCCTCGATGGCGATGGTGGCGTCGACCGGTGCGCGGTCGACCTGCTCGGCGAAGGTCGCCAGCTGGGCGTCGAAGGAGCCGAGTTCGTCGGCCACCGCGGAGTCGTCGACGGCGACGATCGGCTCGACCTCGCGGTCGGAGAAGAACGAGGTGACGCGGGTCCAGGGGTTCAGCGGCTGGTCGTCGGCCGCGGCGACGGTGCCCTCGGCATCCAGGCGGACGCCGGCGCGGGTGGGGGAGTAGACGCCCTCCACGCCGTCGGCGGCGATCGGGCGGTCGGCGGCGACGCGGTCGCCCAGCTCGCTCTGCAGCGCCTCGGCGGCGGCGGCGGGGGAGAGGCCACCGATCTCGACGCCGGCCACGACGGTCGACCGCGGCACGTCGCCGGAGGAGAGGAGCAGGTCCGCGCCGTAGAGCGCCGCCAGCACCGCGACGGCACCCGCGGGCACCAGCACGGCGCGGCGTCGCCACCAGGGGGAACCCGGTGCGCCGTCGGTGGCGGTGGGGGGCGGCCCGTCGCCGTCGTTCCCGCCGGCGACGTCCGCCCCGAGGAACAGGGCCGTGCCCGTGTCGGTGTCGGTGTCCGGGACGTCGGCGGAGGGGACCGCCGGAGCCGCGACGGGCTCCGCGACGGCGGTGGTCTGGACGGCCTCCTGCTCGGGCGCACCGCTCAGCCAGTCGCGGGGCACCGGGCGGGTGTCGTCGACCTCGCGATCGGCCGGAGAAGAGTTCTGCGGTTCGGGCGTGTCGCCCTCGTCCGGCAGGGGACGCGAGGGCTCGACGGGCGGACGGCTGTCGGCTGCCCCGTCGGCGCGCAGGCGCACGGTCTCGTCGTGCCCGGGGGGCTGGGACATGGGGGTTTCCTCCGGTCGCCGCGTACCGGGGGTGCCCGGGAACGACGGAGCCGCCGGCCCTCCCTCCGCACGGGGCGGGGTGGAGGAGCCGGCGGCGTCGTCGGGTGAGGCTGTCATCGCGGGCGCGACGATAGCGGTTCTCTCACGCAGTTACCCGCTGCTCGCCCTCGGTGTCGATGATGTCGACGGCGATGTCACGCAGCTTGCTGTCGTACTCACGTGCGTGGTGTCCGCAGAAGACGAGGTCGCTGCCACTGGCGAGCACGACCCGCACCTTGGCCAGAGCACCACAGCGATCGCAGTGGAAGGGAACGACGAGCTCGTCGGTGGGCGGGGTCGTCGTCAGCGTCTGGGTCATCTGGCTCATCACTCGCTCTCTACCGCACGGACCCGCGGCTGCGGATCGGCCTCCTGCACAGCGCCAGGATGGCCCCTCGTGTTCCCGTTCAGCTTCCGGTGAACACCGACTCGCCGATCGAGACGAGTCCGTGATGTGCCGGTCGGTGGAACGGGTTCAGCAGGGGACGTCACTGGGGTGGTACCGGTCGTGCACGTGCTGTTCTCGCCTGCCGTACCGGTCGGGTGACCGGTGCGACCGTGGGTCCGCTGCTGTTCTGACGTCCCCCACGCTACGCCGTCTACCCGACGACCGTGGGCGTACACCGCCTCCCGCCTGTACGGGTGACCCTCGTCCGCGGCCCGGAGCTGGGTCGTCGTGCCGGCGTGGGACCAGCTCAGCGCCCAGGACACGACGGTCACCGACCACCCCGCGAGCCCGAGCAGCTTCATCGAGTCCTCGGTCCAGGCGTGCCAGCGCAGACCGGGATCGAGCACGTCGATCGCCACCGACGTCGCGAGCCAGCAGAGCGCGAGGGCGGCGGTCGGCGTGAGCAGCCGGCGCAGGACCGCCCGGTGCCCCACGGCGATGGCCGCCGCGGCGAACAGGTAGCCGGCGAAGACGACCTTCTCCGGGAGCCCGGTGAGCGCGGGTACGACGGCCTCGTGGAGCTGGAGCAGGTCGTCGGCCCCGAGCGCGACGGTCAGCAGCCCGACGTCCCGGAGAAGGGCCCGGACGTCCGCCCGGGCCCCGCGGTCCGGTGCGACGCCGCCGAGCGCGATCGCCACCGCGACGGCGCCGGCCGCCACCATGGTGACCCCGCCCAGCAGACCCAGGGCGCCGGTCCACGGAGGCAGGTCCGCGGCGACCGCCGGCTCCTGGACCAGGTCGGCGAGGGTGACGGTGGTGTCCTCGCCCCCGACGGTCAGCACGCGACCGTCCCCCACCCAGAGCGTGAGCCCGGCGAGGAGCAGGCCCAGGGGCCCGTACACCAGACCCACGACGTGCCACGGGCGCCCGCTCATCCGCTGCCTCCTCCGGCTCAGCGGGAAGGCTGTCGCAGGGAGAGGACGGGACGGCCGGATGGTGCGCGCCACGCCGGGGACGGGGAACGGAAGGGGCGGGAGGGACGGGGTCCTTGTTGGGGTCCTTCTTCAGTCCAGGTAGTCGCGGAGGACCTGGGACCGGCTGGGGTGCCGCAGCTTGCTCATCGTCTTGGACTCGATCTGCCGGATCCGCTCACGCGTCACGCCGTAGACCTGCCCGATCTCGTCCAGCGTGCGCGGCTGGCCGTCGGTCAGGCCGAAGCGCAGCCGGACCACGCCGGCCTCCCGCTCCGACAGCGTCTGCAGGACGCTGGTCAGCTGGTCCTGCATCAGCGTGAAGCTCACCGCGTCGACGGCGACGACGGCCTCGGAGTCCTCGATGAAGTCACCGAGCTGGCTGTCGCCCTCGTCGCCGATGGTCTGGTCGAGGCTGATCGGCTCCCGGGCGTACTGCTGGATCTCCAGCACCTTCT
>NZ_QOHH01000014.1 GCF_003319105.1 Blastococcus sp. TF02-09
GCTCGGTCGACCAACCCTGGGCGATCAACCGCCAGAACCTGCGCTCGATCTCCCTCGGCATCCGCGGACGCCCCATCGACACCACCCCGATCTGCTGGGGTGTTGCATCGACCCCTTGAACCCGAGGCCCGCTTTTCCGCGGAAAAGCGGGCCCGACGCCAGGTGTGCTGCGGAGAGTCGGGCTCTGCCCACGTCCGCGGGGCAGAGCCCGACTGTGCGGAGACCCTGTCTGCCGGCGCTCTGCCTCTGCTTACGGGGGCAAGCAGAGGCAGAGCGTGCTCAGCGGACAGTCGGCCCCTGCCCACACCTGTGGGCAGGGCCGACTGTCGGTGGAGGGTCAGAGCAGGTCGAGGTCGTCCAGCGCGGCGGCCAGGTCGCCCGGGGTGTCGTAGATGGCGAGGGCGCCGGCCTCGCGCAGCTCGTCGTCGCCGAAGCCGCCGGAGCGGACGACGATCGCCGGCATCCCCGCGTTCTTGGCGGCCTCGACGTCGTAGACCGAGTCGCCGATCACCACGCTCGGAGCGTCCGCCGGCTCGCCCAGCTTCTCCAACGCCACCTGCAGCAGGTCCGGCGCCGGCTTGGTCCGCTCGACGTCGTCACTGGTGGTCCAGGCGTCGGCGAGGTCGCGGGCGTCGAGCAGGTCGAGCGCGCGGTCGACGTGGTGCGGCTTGCCCGAACTGGCCAGCACCACCCGGTGGCCCCGCTCCTTGAGCGCCACGATGAGCTCCCGGGCGCCGGGCAGCAGCGCCGTCTCGCCCATCATCGGGTCGACCTCCTCCACCCAGCGCTCGCGCGCGGCGTCCCCGATCCGCTCCTCGACGTCGTCCCCACCCAGTGCGGCGACCAGCTGGTCGCCGCCCATGCCGATCAGCCGGTGGATGCGCCAGACCGGGAACGTCTCGCCCAGCGACCGGAGGGCTCGGTACCAGGCGAGGGCGTGCTGGTAGTTGGTGTCGACGAGGGTGCCGTCCACGTCGAGGACGGCGATGCGCGGAGAACTCATGCCGCGGGGCTGCCCAGCCCGCGCGCCGCCCAACCGACGTCCTGCTTCTCCGCGTCCGTGCCGCGGGCCGCTCCGGCGTGCGGCACGATCGTGCGGATGTCCACACCTCCCCTGCCCGATCCCGCGACCGAGGTGTGCCCGGGCTGCGGCGCCGTCCTGGCCCCCGTTCCCACCGGCGCCCCGCCGAGATCAGGCGCCTCCCCGTCCTGCGCCCGCCTGTTCGACGTCACGCTGCGCGGACCGCACGAGGAGGCCTCCGCCGACGCCGGGGCCGCCGCGACGGCGCGCCTCGCCGACGCCGCCTACGCCGCCCAGCACCCCGTCCCCGGCGACCCGTCGTCGGTCTCCGCCGCGCTCGACCTGCTGGAGAGCGAGCTGGGCGGGAGCGCTGCGCGCCGGTCCGGCCCGCCCCCGGTGTGGACGACGACGATCGCCGACGTCGCCGCCGACCTCGACGTCATCGACCTGGGTGTGCTCGTGGAGTCGTGGGCGCGGGCCGTCCTGGGCGACTGGCACGCCCCGGCGGAGGCACCCCGGGGCGCTCTACGGCCCTGACCAGTGCCGATGCGCCGAACACGTTCGGTCATTAACCTTTGCACAGTGAGTGATCTTGGAGACCGTCGCGCCCAGAAGAAAGCGCAGACCCGGGAGCTGGTCCGCACCACCGCCCACCGCCTCTTCGCGTCGCGCGGATTCGACGCCGTCACCATCGCCGACGTCGCCCGCGAGGCAGACGTCGCCGTCCAGACGGTCTTCAACCACTTCACGACGAAGGAGGACCTCTTCTTCGACGGCCGCGTGCCGTGGGTCGAGGGCATCGCGGCCGCGGTGCGCGACCGCGCCGTGGGCGTCAGCCCGCTGTCCGCGCTGCGCGCCTACCTGCTCGCGTTCATGACCCGCCAGCTCACGTCGATGAGCTGCCCGGACCAGCGCGACTACTGGGTCACGCTGGATGCCTCCCCGACGCTGCGCACCTTCGAGCGGAGGCTGGTGTTCACGTCCGAGCGCCGGCTCGCCGAGGCGCTGCTCGCGGCGTGGCAGCAGCCGGCGGAGGGTGGCGAGTGCGCCCCGCCGAACCCGGCGATCTCCGCACGGCTGACCGCCGCCATGTGGTTGGCCGCGGTGCGGGTGCTCCTCGTGGAGAACCGGGTCCGCGTCCGCGACGGGCTCGAGGCCACCGAGGCCGCCGAGGCCGCGGAGGTGCTGGGCGACCGGCTGCTGGGGTACATGCAGACCGGCTTCGGCAGCTTCCACGGCCTCGTCGGCGAGCCGTCCGACCTCCCGGAGCTGCCGGAGGACCGCCGCGCCGGCTGACCGGCACCCCCTCAGAGGGCGACCGGCACGTCCTCCGGCTCGACCAGCGGGCAGAGCACCTCGTCCACGACCCGCTCGACGTGGTCGGCGACCAGAGCGCCGTCGCCGGCCGCGGTGAAGCGCTGCCACCAGAAGGCCTCGAGCACCGAGTAGAGCAGCCCCAGCCGCTCGTCGTCGATCTCCTCACCGCGGGCCCGGGCACGCTCGCCGATGGCGGCGACCGCCGCGGCGAGCGGCTGCACCAGCGCCTGCTCCAGCCCCGCACGCAGCTGCTGGTCGTGGCGGGCGGCACCCAGGATGCTGGCCGCGGCGCGCTCCTCGCGGTCCAGCGGCCTCGTCCAGTGGTCGGCGAGCGCGCGCAGGTCGCCGCGAACGGAGCCGGTGTCCTCGGGGGTCGCCACCAGGCGGAACCGGCCCACCGCCGCGTGGGCGAGGGCGGCCATGGTGGGCCACCGGCGGTAGATGCCGGCCTTGCCGGCGCGGGCGCGGGCGGCGACGCGGTCGCTGTTGAGCCGGCCCCAGCCCTCGTCGGCCAGGATCTCGACCGTCACCGCCAGGAGCTGCTCGGACAACTCGGCGCTCAACGGGCGCCCCGGGGTTCCGCTCACGACGGGCCTCTGACCTGGCTGATCATCTGCACCGCGACATATTGGCGCGACAGTGGAGTCACCACAATGACCTTTGGCCCTGGTATTGCGGAGGAAAAGGGATTCGTTCCCCGGCGGGGCCCGATCCCCGGCGGGTCAGGCGCCGGCCGCGGACTCCACCTGCACCCGGATGCTCGCACCGTCCGGGGAGAGCCGGTCCTCGCCGCGGGCCCGCTCGACCATCGCGTCCCACTGCGCCGCCCAGTCCGGGGCGGTGGCGCGGGGCTCGGCGGCAGCGCGCAGGGCCGCGGCGTCCAGCTGGGCGGTCTCGGCGTCCTGCATCCGGCCGAGCCCGGAGCGCTCCAGCGCCTCGGCCGCCTCCTCGTCGGTGACCTGCCCCAGGGCCAGCACGCACCGGCTCAGGTCGTCGATGTCGACCACCCGCGCCTCGGGACGCTCCCCGGCACCCGTCACCACCTCGACGATCATGCCGTCTCCCACTCGTCAGGGACTTTCGGTACCGAAAGTCCGGAGCCCCGCAGGGACTTTCTGTACCGAAAGTCCGTCACACGTGCCAGGGGAAGCGGGTGAAGTCCGGGTCGCGCTTCTCCAGGAAAGCGTCCCGGCCCTCGACGGCCTCCTCGGCCATGTAGGCCAGCCGGGTGGTCTCGCCGGCGAACAGCTGCTGGCCGACCAGCCCGTCGTCGATCAGGTTGAACGAGTACTTGAGCATCCGCTGGGCGGTCGGGCTCTTGGCCACGATCGTCCTGCCCCACTCCAGCGCGGTCGCCTCGAGCTCGGCGTGAGGGACGACGCGGTTCACCATCCCCATCGCGTGCGCCTCCGCGGCGGTGTACTCCTCGCCCAGGAAGAAGATCTCGCGGGCGAACTTCTGCCCGACCTGCCGCGCGAGGTACGCCGACCCGAACCCGCCGTCGAAGCTGCCGACGTCGGCATCGGTCTGCTTGAACCGGGCGTGCTCGGCGCTGGCCAGGGTCAGGTCGGAGACGACGTGCAGGCTGTGCCCGCCGCCGGCCGCCCACCCGGGGACGACGCAGATGACCACCTTGGGCATGAAGCGGATGAGCCGCTGCGCCTCCAGGACGTGCAGCCGCCCGCTCGAACCCTGGGCGTGCTCGTAGCCATACTTACCGCGCACCCGCTGGTCGCCGCCCGAGCAGAACGCCCAACCGCCGTCCTTGGGGCTAGGGCCGTTGCCGGTGAGGATCACGCACCCGACGTCGGTGGACAGCCGCGCGTGCTCGAGCGCGGTGATCAGCTCGTCGACCGACTGCGGCCGGAACGCGTTGCGCACCTCCGGCCGGTCGAACGCGATGCGGACGACACCGGCGTCGACGGCCCGGTGGTAGGTGATGTCGGCGAAGTCGAAGCCCTCGACCGGGCGCCAGGCGGAGCTGTCGAAGATCTCGGAGACGTCGTCGCGGGCGCTCATGCAGCGCACTCTACAAAGCCGGCACCGGCCGCGACCGCTCGCCTCACTTGCCGAGCAGCCCGCCGGTCACGCCGCCGACGGTGTCCGTCAGCGGCTCGACGACCGGCGCCAGCACCTCGCAGACGCAGTCCTTCGCCGGTGGCTGGACGGGCTGCGAGCTGGACGGAGGCGGTGGCGGAGGCGGCTGCGACCCGCCCGTCTGGGTGCCGCCGCTCTGCGTGCCACCGCTC
This sequence comes from Blastococcus sp. TF02-09, assembly GCF_003319105.1. GTDB lineage: Bacteria > Actinomycetota > Actinomycetes > Mycobacteriales > Geodermatophilaceae > Blastococcus. Next base: position 4,588 of record NZ_QOHH01000014.1, read on the forward strand.
TGCGAACCACCGGTCTGCGAGCCCCCGGACGGCTGGCCGGCCGGCGGCTGCTGGGCAGGCTGCTGGCTCGAGGACCCCGCCGGGCTGGAGGGCAGGACCGGGATCCGGCTGGTGCCGGGCTGCGTCCACCCGGAGCCGCCGGCCTGCGGAGCGCTGCCCGACGTCCCGCCGCCCGTCCCGGCGGTCCAGCCCGCTGCGGGGTCCGCGCCGGCAGCGGCACCGGCGTCGTCGGCCGCGGGAGCCGAGGGGGTGATGCTGGCCGCGGGGTCCAGTCCCGGTGCGCCCGGCGCGGGAGGGACCGCTCCGTCCGGCAGCGGCGCGAAGGTGGACTGCACGCCGCCGTCGTCGCCGTCGTCGCTGTCGGACCCGTCGGAGCCGTTCTCGTCCGGGGTGTAGACCTCGGCGTCCCGGCCCGCGGCGTCCGTCGCGCCGGGCGACAGCACGATGGCCACGGGCGCGGCGATCAACAGCGCGGCACAGGCCAGCGCCAGCAGCAGCAGGGCGCGCACCCGGCGACGGTCGCCGGTGGAGGCCGTCGCCGTCGTCGCCGTGGCGCCGACGGCGCGCGTGGGCGGCGGCGGGGGCTCGGGGGCGGCGTGGCGGGGCAAGCGGGCTCCTCGGGACGGTCGGGCTGGGACCTGCGAGGCCACCTGCCCATGTTCACCCTGCGCTACTCCTCCGTCCGGCGTGTCCCGTCCCGTTGCGGAACGGCGGCCGCCAGCAGGGGGAGCAACCGCGGGAGCGAGGCGGCGAGCCCGGGGTGCAGGTCGACGGCGCCCAGATCGGCCAGCGGCCACCAGCCCACGCCGTCGCTCTCGCCGTCCAGGCGCAGCTCGCGCGGGTCGATCGGCCGGGCCGGGCGCGCCAGGACGGTCGTGTACGCCCAGCCGCCGTGGTCGTCGACCGAGCAGGCACCCAGGACGACGTCCTCGGGGTCCAGCCCCAGCTCCTCGCGCACCTCCCGCAGCGCACCGACGTGGGCCTGCTCCCCCGCGTGCAGCGCACCCCCGGGCGTCCCCCACGTGCCGCCGTGGTGCGACCACAGCGCGCGGTGCTGCAGGAGCACCTCCGGGCCGTCGTCGCCGTCGCGGTGCAGGAGGAGCCCCGCTGCCCCCGCCCGGCCCCAGTGCTTGTGGCCCAGCGCGCACGAGGTCCAGCCGTCTGTCGAGAAGAACGCCACGCGCCCAGTGAACCCGGTGTCCGCGCGGCTCGGCCAGCGCGCCGGGCAGGATCGGGCCATGACCACCGTGCAGCTGCGCCGCTACGTCGTCGAACCGGGCCGGATGGACGACTTCCTCGCCTGGTTCCCCGCGCTCGTCCCGGTCCGGGAGCAGTACGGCTTCCGGGTGCTGTTCGCCGTCGCCGAGCGGGAGCACGACACCTTCACCTGGGCCGTGGCCTTCGACGGCGACGAGGCGGCCTTCACCGAACGGGTCGAGACCTACAACGCCTCACCCGAGCGGGCAGCGGTCTTCGAGACCTTCCCCCACTGCATCACCTCGATGGAGATCGGTTTCGCCGAGGACGCCCTGGGCGGGTAGGCGCGACGAACCAGCGCCCGCGAGCAGGCGCGCTCACCGCCGGAGGGGCCGGGACGTAGGTTCCAGTGCGACACCCTCAGCACGACCCCGACGGAGGACCTCTCGATGAGCACCACCACGACCATGGCCGAGCTGCCCGGACTCGTCGGCCAGGAGCTGGGCACCAGCGAGTGGTACGAGGTGACGCAGGAGCACGTGAACCTGTTCGCCGACGCGACCGGCGACCACCAGTGGATCCACGTCGACCCCGAGCGCGCCGCCAAGGAGAGCCCCTTCGGCGGCCCGATCGCCCACGGCTACCTGACGCTGTCGCTGCTCGTCCCGCTGTTCGGCGGCGTGCTGCGGGTGACCGACACCGTCATGGGCGTGAACTACGGCCTGAACAAGGTCCGCTTCCCCTCGCCGGTGCCGGTGGGCTCGAAGGTGCGGCTGACCGCCACGCTCACCAACATCGAGGACATCGCCGGCGGGAAGCAGCTCACCTTCTCCTGCGTCATCGAGCGCGAGGGCGGCGACAAGCCGGTCTGCATCGCGGAGCCGGTGTACCGCTACTACGGCGGCTGACAGGTGCGGGTCGCCGTCTTCACCGGGTCGCACGCCGGCCCCGAGAGCCACGCCCGGGCGGCGGCGGAGTTCGCCACCGGGCTGGCCCGGGCCGGGGTTGGCATCGTCTACGGCGGCGGCAAGGTCGGGCTGATGGGCGTCGTCGCCGATGCCGCGCTGGCGGCCGGCGGCGAGGTCATCGGCGTCATGCCGCAGCACCTGGTCGACGACGAGGTCGCGCACACCAGCCTGCCGCGGCTGGAGGTCGTGCAGACCATGCACGAGCGCAAGGCCGTCATGGCCGACCTGGCCGACGTCTTCGTGGCGCTGCCCGGCGCCGCGGGCACCCTCGAGGAGCTGTTCGAGGCCTGGACCTGGGGGATGCTCGGCCTGCACGCCAAGCCGACGGCGCTGGTCGACGTCGACGGGTTCTGGCAGCCGCTGCTCGGCCAGCTCCGCCGGATGGTGGACGACGGCTACCTCGACGCGGCCCGGCTCGATGCGCTGGGCGTGGTGCGCGACGCCGGCGAGCTGCTGCGCTTCGTGGAGGGCTACCGGCACCCCGCGCGCAAGTGGTCGGCCCCGTCGTCGTCCTGACCTGACTCCCTCCGGACTTTCTGTACCGAAAGTCCAGAGGTTGGCGTAACCCGGCGGCAACAGGAACGTGGTGCACTGGAGCGATGCCGTCGACGCCGCTCCCCCGCGAGACCCGAGTGGTGCACGGGCACCGGCGGGCGTTCGTCCGCGCCGGGCAGGGACCGCCGCTCCTGCTCCTGCACGGCATCGGCAACAGCGCGCAGACGTGGGCCGGCGTCGTCGACCGGCTGGCGGCTTCGCACACGGTGATCGCCCCCGACCTGCTCGGTCACGGCTCCTCGGACAAGCCCCGCGGCGACTACTCGATCGCCGGCTACGCCAACGGCATGCGCGACCTGCTGTCGGTGCTGGACATCGAGCAGGTGACGGTCGTGGGTCACTCCCTCGGCGGCGGCATCGCGCTCCAGTTCGCCTACCAGTTCCCCGAGCGCTGCGAGCGGCTGGCCCTCGTGGGCAGCGGGGGCCTGGGTCCCGAGCTCTCGCTGGGTCTGCGTGCGGCCAGCATGCCCGGCAGCGAGGCCGTGCTGACCGCACTCACCCGCCTGCCCCTGCCGCTGCGCTCGGGGCTGCGGGCACTGGACGCCGTCGGGCGGGCGATCGGCTGGACCCGCGCCCAGGATCTGGCCGAGGCCGGTGAGGCGATGCTGGCGCTCTCCCACGCGGAGGCCCGCCGGGCGTTCCTGCGGACGCTGCGCAGCGTCGTCGATGCCGGGGGGCAGTCAGTGACGGCCGTCGACCGGCTCTACCTCGCCCAGGCCATCCCGATGCTGGTCGTGTGGGGCAGCCGCGACCCGATCGTCCCCGTCGCCCACGCCGAGACCGTGCGCCGGCTGGTGCCGACAGCTCGGGTCGAGGTCTTCCCGCACGCCGGCCACTGGCCGCACCTCGCCGAACCCGACCGCTTCGCCGACGTGCTGCTGGACTTCATCGCCGAGACGCAGCCGGTCGACCACGACCGCGACGGCTGGCGCGCCCTCCTGGCCGCGGAACGCGCCCTCAGCGGGCGCTGAGGGCGGGCTCCTCCACGGCCGGCCGCGCCGGCGCGTCGTCCTCGGCGCGGGCCGCCCGGCTCCGCCGCCGGGTGCCGAGCACCCGGGACAGCGCGGTCTGCTGCCCGAAGGAGGCCGTGAGCCGGTCGAGGTAGATCGCCAGCAGGACGACGGCGAGGCCGCCCTCGACTCCCGCGGCGACGTCGAGCTGCGTCACCGCGCGCACCACGACGGCGCCGAGCCCGGCCGCGCCGAGCAGGCCCGCCGTGACGACCATCGACAGCGCCAGCATGATCACCTGGTTGACGCCGGCCATGATCGAGGGCAGCGCCAGCGGCAGCTGGACCTCGCGCAGGATCTGCCCCGGCCGGGCACCGAAGGCCTGCGCGGCCTCGACGACCTCCCGGTCGACCTGACGGATGCCCAGCTCGGTCAGCCGCACCCCCGGCGGGATGGCGAACAGGATGGTGGCCACCACACCGGGGACGACGCCCACGCCGAAGAAGAACACCGCGGGGATCAGGTAGACGAAGACCGGCGTCGTCTGCATGAAGTCCAGGACCGGGCGGACGGCGATGCTCACCGCCCGGTGCCGGGCCGCGAGGACCCCGACCGGGATGCCGATGGCCGCCGCGATCAGCGCCGCCACCAGCACGAGCGCCAGGGTCTGCATGGTCTCGACCCACAGCTCCAGCGACACCACGAGCAGGAACGCCGCCACCGCGTACAGCGCCAGCCAGGGGCCGCGGACCAGCAGGGCGATGACCGCGAGCACCACCACCCAGACGACCGGCGCCGGCGTGGTCAGGACGTCGGTGAGGCTGGTGACGATCGTCGACATGACCTCGGAGATGGCGTCGAAGAGCCACGGCACGGTGGCCAGCAGCCAGTCGATGGCGTCGGCCACCCATTCACCGATCGGCACGTGCGGGATCACCGGGCACCTCCACGGACCGGGACGGCGGACAGCGCGTCGAGCACCGCGGCCCGCGGCACGACCCCCAGGAGCCGGCCGTCGCCGTCGACGACTCCGAGCGGCACGGGGTGGCGACCCAGCAGGTGCACGAACTCGACGACGGGACGGTCGGCCGTCGTGCTGGCGTGCTCGGCGACCAGCGACCGGTGGTCCAGGCTGGTGCGCCCCTCCTGCAGCGCGCGGGCCAGCAGGTCGTCGCGCGCCACCCCGACCACCCGGCCCGCGTCGTCCAGGACGTAGACGCCGTTGGCCTCCGCCGAGCCCAGCGCCCGCAGCACGTCGGCCGCCGGATCGCCGAGGTGCGCGGTCATCCGCGGTTCGCGCATGAGGTCACCGGCGGTGAGCACCCGGGTGCGGTCGACGTCGGAGGTGAAGTCGGCGACGTAGTCGTCGGCGGGCGCGGAGATGATCTCCGGGCCGGTGCCCAGCTGGACGGTCCGGCCGTCCTTGAGCATGAGGATGCGGTCGCCCAGCCGCATGGCCTCGTTGAGGTCGTGGGTGATGAAGACGATGGTCTTGTGCAGCTCGGACTGCAGCCGCTCCAGCAGGTCCTGCATGTCACGGCGGATCAGCGGGTCGAGCGCCGAGAACGGCTCGTCCATGAGCAGGATCTCGGAGTCGGCAGCCAGCGCCCGGGCCAGGCCCACGCGCTGGCGCATGCCGCCGGACAGCTGGTCGGGCCGGGCCTCGGCCCGCTCCAGGAGGCCGACGGTGCGCAGCGCCCAGTCCGCGCGCTCGCGCTGCTCGGCCCCGCCGACCCCGCGGATCTTCAGGGCGTACGCGGCGTTCTCCCGCACCGAGCGGTGCGGGAGCAGCGCGAAGTGCTGGAAGACCATGCTCATCTTCTCGTTGCGCACCTGCCGCAGCTGGTCGTCGGTCAGCGCCCGGAGGTCCCTGCCGTCGACCTCGACCGTGCCGGCGCTGGGCTCGATGAGCCGGTTGAGCAGGCGCACCAGCGTCGACTTGCCCGAGCCCGACAGCCCCATGATCACGAACAGCTCACCGCGCTCGACGGAGAAGCTGACGTCGTGCACCGCGAGCGTGGCCCCGGTGCGCCGCTGGATCTCGTCGCGCCCGAGCCCGTCGGACGCCAGGCGCAGCGCCTCGGCCTCCCGGCCGCCGAAGACCTTCGTCAGGCCGGACACCTGCAGCGCCGGTGTCACGGTCAGCCGATCCACTCGTCGATCTCGTCGGCGTGGTCGTCCACCCACTGCCGCGCGACGGTGCTGACGTCCTCGCCGTCGACGTCGACCGCCTTCTGCATCTCCTCCATCTCGTCGACGGAGATGCGCAGGTTCTCCAGCAGCGCGACGAAGTTCGGCGCGTCCTCCTGCAGCTCCTTGCTGGCGGCGATGTTGGCGCTGTACGAGGGCATCGCGCAGGCGCCGTCGCCGGTGGTCAGGCAGCCGTCGCTGTAGGGCGTGGGCTCCTCGAGCTGCACCATGTCGTACTGCGCGAAGACCGCGTGGGGGTGGTACAGGTACAGCACGATCGGCTCCTCGCGGCTGTAGGAGTTCTCCAGCTGCGCGAGCTCGGCCGACTCGCTCGAGACGACCTGCTCCAGCGTGATGCCGTAGCCGTCGAGGCGCTTGCGGTTCTGCTCGGTGGTGATGTAACCGGGGTCGGCGTCGTAGAACTTGTTCCCGAGCTGGTCGGCGTAGTCGTTGAGCTGGTCCACGCTGGTCAGCCCCTCCAGAGGCCCGCCGGCCTCCACCGCGTAGGCCGGGACGAACCAGCCCTGGGCCGCCTCGCCGTAGGTCTCCGACACGATGTCGACCTGATCGGCGGCCTTGTCGGCAAGCTCCTGCTGGTTGGGGAGCGCGACCTCGGTCAGCAGGTCGATGTCCCCGCGCTGCGCACCCGTCCAGGCGGCGGCCGGGTCGAGCTGCGTGGTGGAGAGGGAGGCCACGCCCAGGTCCGGGTTGTCGGCGGCGATCTCGCTGAGGATGCCGTTGGTCAGCCCGGCGGCCGTCCAGCTGAACTGCGCGGTCTGGACGGTGATGCCGCCACCGCCACCGCCGCCCCCCTCCTCCGCCGTGCAGGCGGCGACCGATGTGGTCAGGAGGGCGGCCAGGGCCACCGCGGACGCCCGGGGGCGGAGGTTCGTGGACAGCATGGGTCTTCTCTCATGAAGGGGGTCCGGGACCGTCGGGGTCCCGACGTCGGTCAGCGCGCGGCGAGGCGCAGGCTCCCCGGAGGGAGCCTGCGCCGTGCCGCGTGTTCGGGAAGAGCGTCTCGTGTTTTCGGCGGTCGTGCAGGTCAGGCGGGCACCGGAGCCACCGGCTGGTCACCCCGAAGAGTGATTCGGTGCATGACCCGCCGCTGGTTGCCGTAGTCGCGGTTGGCGTAGTGCACCGTCGAGCGGTTGTCCCACAGAACGACGTCGCCGACCGACCAGCGGTGCCGGACGATGTGCTCCGGCTTGGTGATGTGGGCGTAGAAGAGGTCGAGCAGGTGACGGCTCTCGGCGTCGGAGACGCCGGCGATGTGGGAGACGAAGCCGGGGTTGACGAACAGACTCCGGCGGCCGGTCTCGGGGTGCACGCGGACGACGGGGTGCTCGATCGGCACGAGGGCCGTGAACTCCTCGCCCTCCCACTGGGTGCGCTCCTGGCGCTGGGCGAGGTAGTAACCCCACTCGCGGGTGCCGTCGTGCACGGCCACCAGCTGGTCGGCCACGCGGCGCACCGGCTCGCTGAGCGAGTCGTAGGCCAGCTCCAGGTCGGCCCACTGCGTGTCGCCGCCCGTGGGCGGGAGGACGACGGCGCGGAGGATCGAGCCCAGCGGAGGGCGGCGCACGAACGTGACGTCGGTGTGCCAGATGTCGGCGAAACCACCGGTGTTGCTGTCGAGCTCGTAGATCTCCGGGTGGTTCTCGTCGACGCCCGGGACGACGGGGTGGGACTCGGTGACCTCACCCAGCCGGCGCCCGAGCGCGATCTGGCTGTCGGGGTGCAGGTCGTGCTGGCCGGAGAAGAACAGCACCTTGTACCGGGCGAGGGCGGCGCGCAGGTCGCGCACCTGGTCATCGGTCGCGCGGGCGAGGTCCACGCCGTGGACGCGGGCTCCGATGGTCGGCTCGAGGCGCTCGAACACCAGACCGGTGGTGGCCTCAGGTGCAGCGGGCGCGGTGGGAGGAGCAGCGAGCAGGGTCATGCGGGAACTCCGGGGATGAGGGGGCGAACGGGTGGCTCGGAGGGCGTCAGGCCGGACAGAGCGCGCTCGCGCACCGGAGCAGGTCGACGTGGCGGCGTGCCGTGAGCACATTCCGCACTAACTCGACCAATTCCATAGGCATTACCGTAGAGGACGTCCCTGGCGCCTGTCGAACGAGGTCCCTCCGCGTCGCTGCCCGGCCAAGGCGTGCGCGGGGCAGGACCCGTAGCGTCGCGGCCGTGGAGCACTGGGACGTTGTCGTCGTGGGCGCGGGACCGGCCGGTGCCGCGGCCGCCCTCGCCGCCCGCCGGGCCGCGCCGGCCACCCGCGTGCTCCTGCTGGACCGCGCCGACTTCCCCCGCGACAAGGTGTGCGGCGACGGCATCGCCCCCGAGGCGCTCGACGTGCTGCAGCGACTCGGCGCCGACCCGGCCGTGCTCACCGACGGCTTCGCCCCCGTACCGCGGCTGCGCATGCGCTCCCCCGGCGGCGCCGCCGTCGAGCGGGCGATGCACCGCCCCGCGCACACCGTGCCCCGGCGGATCCTCGACGCCCGCATCGTGGACGCCGCGCTCGCCGCGGGCGCGGAGCTGCGCCGGCACCAGGTGCGCCGGCTGAGCGACGACGGCCGCCGGGTGGAGATCGACGACGCGCTGACCGCCGACGTCGTCATCGGTGCCGACGGCGCGGAGTCCGTCGTCCGCCGTGCCTTGGGCCTGGCCCCCAACCGGCCGGACCGGATGGCGGTGGCCCTGCGCGGCTACGCACCGGAGCTGCCCGGGCAGCGCGGGGTCCAGGTCATCGCCACGACCGAGCAGCGCTGGCCGGCCTACGCCTGGTCGTTCCCGCTCGGCGACGGCCGGGCCAACGTCGGCTACGGGGAGCTGGTCTCCGGCGGCGCCAGCCGGACGGCGCTGGTCGAAGGGCTGCACCGACTGCTGCCCGGGGTGGAGCCCGACGGCCTGCGCGCGCACCGCCTGCCGCTGTCGACCGAGCGCCCACGCCAGCCCGACGGGCGGGTGCTCCTGGCCGGCGACGCCGCGTCCTTGATCAATCCGCTGACCGGCGAGGGCATCTTCTACGCGGTCCTCTCCGGCGCGCTCGCCGGTGCCGCCGCGGTCTCCGGAGCGGCGGCCGGGCAGGCCTACCGCCGGGCGCTGCGCCGTCGGCTGGGCCGGCACCTGCGGCACTCCTCGGCGGCCTCGCTGCTGAGCCGGTGGCCGCGGATCATGGACGCCGCGTTCCGGGCGGCCGCCGCCGACCAGCGGGTGTTCGACGACGTCGTCGCCCTGGGGCTGGCCGACGGCCGGCTCACCCTGCCGACCCTCGCCGCCGCGGCCCGCCGGCTCCGCTGACCACTCGGCCGGACCGTCAGCTCGGTGGCGCCGGGACCGGCGGTTCCGCCGGGACGGCGGCGGCCGGCGCCGGGGGCGCCGCTGCGGTGGCCGCGTAGTCCGCCGCGGTCAGGGGGCGGTCGGTCAGCTCCCCGTCGGGCAGCGGCGCCTCGATCGGCTCACCGGCCAGCTGGAGGAGGACGGCGTCCACGCCCGGCACGCTGGTGGCGGTGAGCACGATCTGCGCGACCGCCAGCCGCCCCGACACCCCCACCGGCGCCTCCGCGGGCGCGTCCAGGTCGATCGTCGCCGTTCCGCCGTCCACCCCGGTGACGCTCAGCCGGACCTCCGGGGGCAGCGCCGTCGACAGCTGCTCGTCGCGCTCGGCGCCGGTGGGCCCGTCGGCGAGCTGCTCGAGCAGGTCGGCCAGTCGCGCGCGGCGCGTCGTCCCGCTGACCTCGCGGACCCGCGGCACCAGGCTGTCCGAGGCACTGACCCAGTGGACGAGCGAGGCGTCCACGACGGCATCCGGCGGCGACGACGGCGCGGACGACGGCGCGGGTTCGGCGAGCCCGTAGGGCACGTCGCTCGCGGCGATCGTCGAGGGCTCGCCGCCGGTCGGCACGCCGCACCCGGCGAGGACGGCCAGGGCGGCGAGCAGGACGGGGACGGCGCGGCGGGTCACGGGCCCACCGCCGGCAGGGAGAGGCAGAACCGCGCGCCGCCGTCGGGACCGTCGGCGACCCAGGCCGCGCCGCCGTGCCGGGCCGCGGTCTCGGCCACGATCGCCAGCCCGAGGCCGGCGCCGGGCAGCGAGCGGCGGGCGGCTCCCGCGCCCCGGGCGAACCGCTCGAAGATGCGCTCGCGGTCCTCCACCGGCACCCCGGGCCCGGCGTCGTCCACCGCGAGGACGACGGCGTCCTCCCGCCGCTGCACCACCACCCGCAGCGGACCGCCGGCGTGCCGGTCGGCGTTGTCCAGCAGGTTGCGCACGGCCCGCTCCAAGCTGTTCTTGTCCGCCAGCACCACGGTCCGCCCGTCCGGATCGCCCTCGAGCAGCCCGCCCGGCCGGCCGGTCACCGCCAGCACCTCGCGGGCCAGCGCCGTCAGGGACACCGCCGTCCCGGGCGCGGCGCTCGCGTCGCCGTCGAGCCGGGCCAGCTGCAGCAGGTCGTCCAGCATCCGGCGGAACCGGCGCAGCTCGCCCTCGACCAGCGTGAGCGCCTCCCCGGCCCGCGGCGAGAGCTCCGCGCGGCGGCCGGCGAGCACCTCGACGCTGGTGACCAGGCTGGTCAGGGGGCTGCGCAGCTCGTGGCTGACGTCGCCGACGAAGCGGGCGTCGCGCTCGATCCGGGCCGACAGCGCGTCGACCATGCTGTTGAAGCCCGCGACGATGCCGACCAGGTCGGGGTCGTCGGTCGGCGGCAGCCGAGTGGCCAGCTCGCCGCCGGCGATTCGGGTCGCGGCGCCGGCGACCTGCTCGAGCGGCTGCACCGCGCGCCGGCTGGCCCACACCCCGAAGCCCGCGCCCGCCGCGGTGGCGGCGACCGCCGAGGCGGCGAGCACCACGGACAGCGTCGCCAGCACCTGCCGCAGCTCGGTGAGCCGGCCGACGCCGTAGAACTCCACGCCCGCCGCGCGCAGCGGCACCCCGACCACCAGCGCCGGGCCGTCGGGGGCGTCGATGCGCACGGTGCCGGCCTCGCCGCCGGCGACGATCTCCTGCAGGTCGGTGGGGACGTCGCGCGCGCCGACGTCCAGGGTGGAGGAGTACCAGGCGTCGCCGCTGCGCAGCACCACGTCGGATCCGCCGGAGGGCACCAGCTCGGCCAGCAGGTCGCCCACGTCGGTGCCGGCGGTGGCCAGCCGGCTGTTGAGCACGTTGGCGTCGGCGAACGCCTGGCGGGTCAGCGAGGCCTCGCGCTGGTCCAGCAGGTAGCTGCGGGCCAGCAGGAAGGTGGCGGTGACCAGCACGACCGACACCAGCAGCGTGACCGCGGCGAAGCCCAGGACGATGCGCGCCCGGAGCCCGCGCGGCCCGAGCGCCAGCCTCACCGCGGGTCCAGCCTCATCGCGGGTCCAGCCGGTAGCCCAGCCCGCGCACGGTGATCACCAGCCGCGGCGCGCTCGGGTCGATCTCCACCTTGGTGCGCAGCCGCCGGACGTGGACGTCGACGATGCGCTCGTCGCCGAAGAAGCCGTGCTCCCAGACCCGCTCGAGCAGCGCCTGGCGGCTGAACACCCGGCCCGGCGAGGCGGCCAGCTCGCACAGCAGCCGGAACTCGGTGAGCGTCAGCGGCACCTGCGTGGCACCGCGGTGCACCGTGCCGCGGGCCTCGTTGAGCACCAGCGGGCCGGCCGGGTCGGCGTCGAGCACGACCTCCTCCGGGCCGCGCTCCGGAGCGGCACTGCCGGCCCGCCGTCGCAGCGCCCGCAGCCGCGCAGTGATCTCCTTGACCTCGAACGGTTTCGTCACGTAGTCGTCGGCGCCGGCCTCCAACGCAGCCACGATGTCGTCGGTGTCGGCCCGCGCGCTGATGACGATGATCGGCAGGTCGCGGCTGCGCCGGACCTCGCGGATCACGGCGTACCCGTCCATCGAGCCGAGCATGAGGTCCACGACCATCAGGTCGGGCGCGGCGACGGCCACCGCCCGCACGGCGTCCTCGCCCGAGACGGCCTCGGCGACGTCGTAGCCCTCGTCCTCCAGCGCCCACCGCAGCGCGGTGCGGATCGAGTCGTCGTCCTCGACGACCAGCAGACGCAGGGGCACGGCGGCCATGCTGCCACCGCCCCGGGACGGTCCCCCTCGGCCGGCGAGACCGTCACGGGATCGCAAAGCAGCGTCCCGGCGAATCGCAACACGGCGGCGCGAGGGTGGAGCTCCCGCACCCGGCGACCAAGGAGCCGCTGCATGACCACCACCGCCGCTGCCCGCGTCGCCGCAGGCAGCCGGGTCGACCGGATCGGGGACGAGGTCACCATCCGGCTCGACGACGCCCTGTTCGCCGACGGCCTCGCCGACGTCCGCTGGCTGCTGCACGACGCGCTGCTGGCCGGGGCGCGACGGCTGCTGGTCGACCTCACCCGGGTGCAGCACCTGTCGAGCACCGCGGTGGCCAGCCTGCTGTGGGCGCACCGCATCTGCCGAGCGCGCGGCGGCACCGTCGTCCTCCGGGGCGCCAACCGGCGCACCCTCGACCTGCTGCACCGCACCGGGCTGGAGCGCGTGCTGCGGCTGGAGAGCGGCCGGGGCGTGGCGTGATGCTGTCGGAGACCGTGGACCGGCGGGTCGGCGTCATCCGGGCCAGCGGGCACCTCAGCGCCCAGGGGGCCGACCTGCTGCGGGGCACCGCCCGCGCGCTGCGGGAGGGCGGCCACCGCCGCGTCGTCGTCGACCTCGCCGGGGTGCAGGCCGCGGACGACGCCGGCCTGGACCTGCTGCGCCGGTTGCGCATCCGCTTCGCCGAGGACGGCGGCGAGCTGGTCCTGCGGCACACCAACCAGCTGAGCGCTGAACCCGTCTGACCGCACGGTTCGGGCGGAGGCTCAGCGCAGGGCGGTGACCAGCGCGCAGGCGGTCGAGCCGGCCTCCTCCACCACGAAGCCCAGCTGCTCCAGCACGTCGAGGATCGCGGCGTTCATGAGCCGCTGCACGGCCTCGTCGGCGGTGGCGCCGCGCGACTGCTGCAGGCTCATCCGGTCGTGCGGCCGCCAGCTGACCAGCAGCCCGCCGGCGTCCTGGTCGGGCACGAGGCACACCCCTCCGCCGGACTGCGTCGCACCGGCGTCGTGCAGCGGGAGCCCGGCCTCGACCAGGGCCGCGGCGACCTCGACGACGAGGGTGGTCAGCGGGTCGGTGTCGGTGAGCAGGTCGTCCCACTCGGCCGGCAGCCGGTCCAGGTGGCGGCCCAGCTCACCCAGCCAGGCGCGCTCCTCCGGCGACGGCTTGGGCTTGACGGTGCCGTCGGTGCGCCGGGTGCCGAAGACCGAGACGGCGGACAGCTCGTCGGCGAAGGCCGCCCAGTCGGCGTCGAGCCGGTCGGCGAACGGGCCGGCCAGCACCTGGGCCGTCTCCCCCACGAGCCACCAGGTGGGGCCGCCCTCGGCCACCGCCGCCGGGGCGGGCCGGACGGCGACGCTGCTCGCCTGCGCCGTACGCGTCGGGGCCGCCGGGGTCTCGACCGGCCGGCCGGGGGCACGACGGCCCGCGGGATGGTTCGCCGACCGCGGCGTCGCGGCGCGCTGGGGCTGCCGCGCCCCGTTGCGCTCGAACTCGTACCGGGCGGTGGAACTGGCGGCCAGCACCACCACCACCGCGGTGAAGACACAGAACCCCAGCACCACAACTGCCGGCCACACCAGCGTCGCGCCCATGGTCACGCGGGTCTCCTCAGCGCCTACGCCGCGACGGGGAAGTGTCGCGGACAGGGCAGACGCTAGGGCTCTCCGGCTTCTCCATCGGCGGTCCCGGACACGCATGTGACCGCCCCGTCACCTGATCGTTGCGGGAGCCCCGCCGGGGGTGTGGTGACCCTGCCTCCGGGGCGGCGCCTTGTCGACAAACACCCCCCTGACCAGCGTGAAAAGGCCTCGTGGACCGTCGGTGACCTGGATCGGGCGCTGCTGCGTGGCGTGTCGCAGGTCTCGGGCCGCCGCGACCGGGTGCGCGGATGTGTCGTCCTGGCGGCCGGGATGACGCATCCGCGCCCACTGTCGGGGGCGCTCGACCGCGGCCCTAGCGTGAGCCCGGTGCAGGCGCTGCGGATCGGGACGCTGAACCTCGCCTCCGGCCGGGACGGCGGCGGCCGCTCGGTCGACGCCGCGGCGCTGCGGGCCGCCGTCGCCGAGCTGGACGTCGACGTGCTCGCCCTCTAGGAGGTCGACGTCGACCAGCCCCGGTCGCACGGCGTCGACCAGCCGGCCGAGGTGGCCGCCGGGCTGGACGCCGTCGACTGGCGGTTCGCCCCCGCCCTGGCCGGCACGCCCGGCCCGTTCCGCACCTGGACGCCGGCCGACCCGCCGGTGCTGTGCGGCCCCGACCGGGCGCCGAGCGGGCCGCACTACGGGATCGCGCTGGTCAGCCGCCTGCCGGTCCGCCGCTGGTCGGTGCTGGGGCTGGGCGCCGGCCGGGCCCGGCTGCCGCTGCAGGCGCCGGACCCCCGCACCGGGCGGACCCACCTGTGGTGGTTCCCCGACGAGCCGCGGCTGGCGATCGCGGCCGAGCTGGAGCACTGCACCGTGGTCGCCACCCACCTCTCCTTCGCCCCGCACACCGCGGTGCGCCAGCTGCTCCGGCTGCGCCGCTGGTGCGCCCGCCTCCCGGGGCCGGTCGTGCTGGCCGGCGACCTCAACCTGGTCGGGCCGGTGCCGGCGCGCGTCTTCGGCGCCACGCGGCTGGTCGCCGAGCCGAGCTACCCGGCGACGGCGCCGCGCGTGCAGTTCGACCACGTGCTCGGCCCGGCCGGCCTGGAATCGCGCGACGCCCGGACGTGCCGGCTCGCGCTCGGCGACCACCGATTCGTGTCCGTGACCGTGCATCCCCGCTGATCCCGGGAGACGCAGGAGCGGAGGGCGTGGGATTCGAACCCACGATGGGTGTTACCCCATAGCGGTTTTCAAGACCGCCGCCATCGGCCACTAGGCGAGCCCTCCTGGCGGCACCGAGGCTAGCCGGTGCCCTCGACCGGGGAGACGGTCGTGCGGAGTGAGCGCCCCAGCACGAGCACGAGCAGGCCGGCGACGACGACCACCAGCAGGCCGGCACGCAGGCCGGTGAGGTCGGCGATCAGGCCGACCAGCGGCGGGGAGACGAGGAACCCGATGCGCAGCAGCCAGTTGACGGCGGTCAGCCCGACCCCCGGCCGCAGCCCGGGCAGGCCGTCGGCCGCGGCGTAGACCGCCGGCACCAGCGTGGCCACGCCCACTCCCGCCAGGGCGTACCCGAGCAGCGTCGTCGGCACGGTGGGGACGGCGAGCATCAGCCCGACACCCGACGCCACCACCGCACCGCCGATCCGGGCGACCCGGCGCTGACCGAACCGGTCCACCACCCGGTCCCCGGTCAGCCGGCCCAGGGTCATGGCGACCTGGAAGGCGACGAAGCCCAGGCCGGCGACCGCCGCCGTCGCGGCGAGGTCGTCCCGCAGCCAGATGGCGCTCCACGAGGAGGCGGAGTCCTCCACGAACGCCGCCGCCGCGGCCAGGGTGCCGAGCACGGCCAGCGCCAGCACCGCGCCCCGCCGGGCGCTGCGACCGCCGGGAGCCGCGAGGTCCGCCGGCGGCTCGGTGGGCTCCGCGGTGTCCGGCCCGGGCAGCATCCAGCGGGCGATCGCCAGCGCCACCAGGCCGAACACGACCGCCATGACCCCGAGGTGCCAGCCCAGCGGGATGCCGAGGCCGGCCGCGGCCGAGCCGAGCAGTCCACCGGCGACGGCGCCCAGGCTCCACAGCCCGTGCAGGGCGTTGAGGATCGACCGGCCGTAGCCCCGCTGGACCCGCAGGCCGTGGGCGTTCTGGGCGACGTCGACGATCGCGTCCATCCCCCCGACGACGACCAGGACCGCAGCCAGGACCGGCCAGTTGGGGGCCACCGCCACCGCGGCGACCCCGATGCCCAGCACGATCGAGCCGTAGGAGGCGACTAGGCCCGAGCTGTACCGGCGGACCAGCACCGCGGCGGCCGGGCCGAGCACGAGCGCACCCAGCGGCACCCCGGCCAGCGCCAGGCCCAGGGCGCTGTTGGACAGGCCGAGGTCGTCCCGGAGCTCGGGCAGCCGGGGCACGAGGTTGGCGTAGAAGATCGCGTTGAGGGCGAAGCAGACGGCCACGGCCACCCGGGCACGCCGCAGCGCACGGGTGGGCGTGGCGGGAGAGAGGACCGCGCTCACCGCGCCCAACGTACCGACGATCCGCCCGTCCCCGCGCGAACCGAGCGGCTCAGGGCGTCGGCGCGAGCAGCTCCCGCAGGGCGGCCCCCGCGGCGGGGGCCGGCAGCGGGCGGGACAGCAGGTAGCCCTGGGCGAAGTCGCAGCGCTGGTCGCGCAGCCACGCCAGCTGGGCGTCCTCCTCGACACCTTCGGCGACCACGGTCAGGCCGAAGGTGTGCGCGGCGCGGATCATCAGCGCGACCAGCTCGGCGTGGCCGGACGAGCCCGAGGAGATGAAGCTGCGGTCGATCTTCAGCGTGTCCACCGGCATGCCGGCGAGCTGGCCGATGGAGGTGTAGCCGGTGCCGAAGTCGTCGATGGCGACCGCCACGCCCAGCTCGCGCAGCGCGACGAGGTGCCCGTACGCGGCCGGCTCGTTGACCAGGACCGTCTCGGTGACCTCGACGACCAGCAGCTCGGGCGGCAGCGCGGAGGCCAGCAGGGCGTCGGTGACGTCGCGGACGACGCGCGGGTCGGCGAGGTGCCGGCCGGAGATGTTGACCGCGACGGTGAGGCCCGCCGCCGCCGGGTCGGTGCGCCGCCACTCGGCGAGCTGCCGGGTCGCCTCGTGCAGCACCCATCGGTCCAGGTCGCAGATCAGCGTGCTGCTCTCGGCCACCGGGATGAACTCGCTGGGCGGCACCGGGCCGGACCCGGGGCGGTCCCAGCGCACCAGCGCCTCGAAGCCGTCGAGCCGGCCGGAGTCCAGGGCGACGACCGGCTGGTAGTGCACCTGGAACTCGCCCGCGGCCAGTCCGGCCGACAGCGCCGTCTCCAGGTCGGTGTGCGCGGACAGCTGGGCCCGGAGCGTCTCGTCGAACAGCTCGACGCGCCCCCGGCCGCGCTCCTTCGCGCGGTAGACCGCGGCGTCCGCCTCGGCGAACAGGGCGTCGGCGTCGATGCCGCCGTCCTGGGTGACCGCGATGCCGACGCTCGCGCCGACCCGGAACTCCGCGCCCGACCGGCGGACCGGCCGGCTGACCGTGGTGATCAGCCGCTCGGCCAGCTCCACGAGGTCGCGTTCGGCGACGACGCCCTCGACCACGACGACGAACTCGTCGCCGCCCAGCCGGCAGACGACGTCGCCCGGCCGGAGCGCCGAGCGCAACCGGTCGCCGATGACGCGCAGCACGGTGTCCCCGCTGGCGTGGCCGTGCCGGTCGTTGACCGACTTGAACCCGTCGAGGTCGACGAACAGCAGGCCGGTCATCGTGCCGGAGCGGCGGCCGCGGTGCAGAGCGGCGACGGTGAGCGCGCGGGCCTGCGTGCGGTTGGGGAGGTCGGTGAGGGGGTCGTGGGCGGCCTGGTGCGCCAGCGCCGTCTGCAGCTCCTCGCGGTCGCGGACCGAGTCGACCAGCTGCTCGACCGAGGCGTGCAGCAGCTGGCCCAGCGGGCCGGGCAGCGGCTCGGCGAGCACAGGGGCGGAGAGGTCGCCGCGGGTGACCGCGGCGGCCTGGGCCTGGATGCGCCGGAGCCCCGCCACGGTCGCGGCGAGCGCCGCGGACACGGTGCGTGCCTCGCGCGGGCCGGTCCTCGTGATCTCCACCAGCTGCCCCTGGCTGATCTGGGCGGCCTGGTCGGCGAGCCGCCCGAGCGCCCGGGAGACCCCGCGGCCGAGCCAGACAGCGCCGGCCACCGAGATCACGACCAGCCCGAAGGCGACCGACAGCAGCAGGTCCCGCCGTCCGGTGGCCGCCGCGTGGTCGGCCGCGGACAGCTCCTGCGCCTTGTTCACGGCGTCGTCCAGCAGAGCGGTCAGGGCCGCGTCGCGGGCGGTCGCCAGCCCGAGCAGGGAGACCAGCCGCGGCACGTCCAGCGTCTCGGCGGAGCCGTCGGCGTGGTCGGCGAGCAGCGCATCGATCGTGGCCGTCTCAGGAGCGGTCGAGAGCTCCCGCCAGCGCGCCGCGAGTGCGGGCTGGGTGAGATCGGCGAGGTCCTCCTTCGCGTGCAGGTAGTCCTTCCACTCGTCCTGCCACGAACCTTCGTCCACGCCGGCGACCCCTACCAGCTGCGTGCCGATGAACTCGGGCACCATCCGGGCCGCAGCCGTGGCCAGGTTCGCCACGAGCTGCGCGTCGGCGGTGGCCGCCGTCGTGGCGACCGGCACGTGCTCGGCACCGGCCGCGCGGGCGGCCCGGGTCTGGGCGGCCGCCAGGTCGTCGGCCAGCGCGAGGAAGTCGCGGTACAGGTCGCTCGGGCCGGCAGCGGAGCCGTCGGCGGCGGCGCGCACCCAGCCGATCCGCCGGGCGGCAGCGGCCGCTCCGGCAGCGGTGAGGGAGTCGCCTCGGATGTCGTCGAAGGCTGCGTCGGTCGCTGCCCGCGTGTCGCGCAGCAGCGTCGCGGCCCCGTCCCGGAGCCCGGTGACGACGTCGCTGCCGACGCCCAGGAGGGTGGCGTTGCTCGGGCTGTCGATGATCACCAGGGTCAGGGTCGGGACGATCTCGCGGATGACGGCGCTGCGGGCGGCGTGCAGCCGGGCCAGTGCACCGATCGCCGCCTCCGACCGTGCTGCACTGTCGGCCTCGTCGACCGCGATGCGCACGATGGCACCGGTCAGTGCGACCACGCCCAGCAGCGGCACCAGGACCAGCGCCGTCAGGTACGCCCACAGGGGCGTGCCACGACGGCGTCGGGCCGGACGGGACGAGAACCGCATGATCCCCCCCTCGGCCGGCGCCCCGGGCCGCTTGAGCCCGTCTCCCCCCAGGGGGTCACTCGCCGGCCGGATGCGGGGCGGGCCGATGATGGAGGTCTCGCCGTGCGCCGTACGGCCGGACGGGGGGCACGTGTCATTGGGAGCGCCGGTGGAAGCCGGCAGGGAACGCCGGTCGAGCCGCTGGTGGTGGGTCGTCGCGCCGGCCGCGGTGCTCGTCCTGGTCGCCCTGTGCCTGCGGGCGCCGTTCGCCGCGGTCGGGCCGCTGCTGGGCGAGCTGAGCGACGAGCTGGGGCTGTCGACCGGGGGGCTGTCCGTCGTCACGGCGCTGCCGCTGGTCTGCTTCGCCCTGGTCTCACCGTTCGCGCCGGCGCTGGCCGCCCGGTTCGGCGTGCACGGCGCCGTCCTCCTGGGCGTCGTGCTGATCGCCGTCGGCATCCTGCTCCGGGTGGCCGGCGCTCCGGGGCTGGTCGCCGGCACCGTCCTGCTCAGCGGCGGCATCGCGGTGGGCAACGTGCTGCTGCCCGCCGTCGCCCGCGCGGAGTACGGCGCCCGTGCCGCCGTCGTCCTCGGGCTGATCACGGCGGCCATGTCCGGCTCGGCCGCGGTCGGCGCGGGCCTGGCCCGGCCGCTGTCCGCCGCCGCCGGCGGCCCGACCGCGGGCCTGGTGCTCTGGGGCGTGCTCGTGCTGGCTGCTGTCCTGGCGATGGCGCTGCTCACCCGGGCCCGGCGCGGCGCCCCGCGGCCGGACGACGCACCGTCCGGGGCCCGGACGGCGATCCTGCGCGACCGGGTGGCGCTGGCGGTCACGCTGTACTTCGGGTTCCAGTCGCTGTCGTTCTACGCGATGCTCACGTGGCTGGCCGACGTGCTCGAGGCGGAGGCGGGCGTCTCCTCCGTCGCGGCGGGTGGGCTGCTCGCCGTCGCCACCGGGCTCGCCGTGCCGCTCGCGCTGGTCGTCCCGGGGCTGGCCGGCCGGCGCCCGGGTCAGCAGGCGTGGGTGCTGGCCGGCGCGCTGCCCGCGATCGCCGCGATCGTCGGGCTGCTCGGGGCCCCGGCGGCGGCACCCCTGCTGTGGGCGACGCTCTACGGGATCGGCAGCGGCATCGCGTTCCCGCTGTCGATGATGCTGATCGTCGCCCGCAGCCGCGACGTCGCGCAGACCGGCCGGCTCTCGGCGACGGCGCAGAGCGTGGGCTACCTGCTCGCCGCGACCGGGCCGCTGGGCGTGGGCCTGCTGCACGACGCGACCGGGGCGTGGGGGCCGGGCCTGGGGCTCATGCTCGCCGCCGTCGTCCTCCAGCTGGTGGTGGGCTGGGCCGCCGCCCGTCCCCGCCTGCTCTCCCCCGCCGCCTGATCCCTGCTCTTCCGCGGAAAAGCAGCCCGCTTTTCCGCGGAGAAGCAGACGTCAGGGGGTGGCCGTGACGCCTTCGGGGGCCGCCGCGGGCGCGCCGACGACGCCGTGGAGGTGGCAGGCGGCCTGCTGACCGGGCGCCCCGACCGACTGCAGCGCGGGGTCGACGTCGTCGCAGGGCTCGAACGCGTACGGGCAGCGGGTGCGGAACCGGCAGCCACTGGGGACGGCGGCCGGCGAGGGGACGTCGCCGGTGAGGACGATCCGCTTCCGTTCCCGCTCCAGCTTCGGGTGCGGTAGCGGCACCGCCGACAGCAGCGCCTGCGTGTAGGGCATCTGCGGATCGGTGCCCACCGCCCGCGCGGGACCGACCTCGACGATGCGGCCCAGGTACATGACGGCGATGCGGTCGGAGATGTGCCGCACGGCCGAGAGGTCGTGCGAGATGAACAGCAGCGTGAGCCCGAGCTGGCGCTGCAGCCGGCGCAGCAGGTTGAGCACCTGCGCCTGCACGCTCACGTCGAGGGAGGCGATCGCCTCGTCGCACACCAGGAAGTCCGGTTCGCCGGCCAGCGCGCGGGCGATGCCGACCCGCTGCCGCTGCCCGCCGGAGAACTCGTGCGGGTAGCGGCCGGCCACCCCGGGATCCAGGCCGACCAGCTCGAGCAGCTCGGCGACCCGGTCGGCGCGCGCCCGCTTGCCGGTGCGCAGCCCGTGCACCTCCAGCGGCTCGCCCACCGTCTGGGCCACGGTGCGGCGGGGGTCCAGCGACGCGAACGGGTCCTGGAACACCATGCCGGCGCGGCGCCGCAGCTCCTTGAGGCGGCGGCCCTCCAGGCCGGTCAGGTCAGTGCCGTCGAAGGTGAGCGTGCCGCCGGTCGTGGGCACCAGCCGCAGCAGCGCGTTGCCCAGCGTCGACTTCCCGCAGCCGGACTCCCCCACCAGGCCGAGGGTCTCCCCGCGGTGGATGTCCAGGTCCACGCCGTCGACGGCGCGCAGCAGCCCGGCGGGCTTCCTCCGGAACCCCCGGCCGCCGACCGGGAAGTGCACCTCCAGCCCCCGGGCGGAGACCAGCACGTCGCCGCTCACCGGAACCCCCCTGCCGGACTTTCGGTACCGGAAGTCCGGTCGGTGCACCAGGTCGCGGCGCGGTGCGGGAGCCGGACGTCCGCCGAGCCGATGACCGCCAGCGGCGGCTGCTCGGTCTCGCACCGCGCGTCGCCGCGCACCGGGCAGCGCGGCCAGAACACGCAGCCCGCCGGCAGGTCGGTCGGCGCCGGCGGCACCCCGGGCACCGTGGCGAGGTCGGGGACGACGCCGCCGACGGCCGGTCGGGCGAGGTCGGGCAGCGCGCCGAGCAGCCCGCGCGTGTACGGGTGGACCGGGTTCTCCAGGACGTCGTCGACCGTGCCGTCCTCCACGCACCGCCCGCCGTACATGACCAGCACCCGGTCGGCGATCCCGGCCACGACCCCGAGGTCGTGGGTGATCCAGACGACCCCGGTGCCCCGCTCGGCCTGAAGCTTCTCGACCAGGTCGATGATCTGCGCCTGCACGGTGACGTCCAGCGCCGTCGTCGCCTCGTCCGCCACGAGCAGCGCCGGTGAGTTCGACAGCGCGATCGCGATCACCACCCGCTGGCGCATGCCGCCGGACAGCTCGTGCGGGTAGCGGTCCAGCGCACCGACCGGGTCCGGCAGGCCCACCTCGCCGAGCAGCTCGGCGGCGCGGCGCCGGGCGGCGGCCTTGTCGACGTCGCCGTGCGCGCGGATGCCCTCGACGATCTGCCGGCCGATGGTCAGCACCGGGTTCAGCGAGGTCATCGGGTCCTGGAAGACCATGCCCGCGCCGGGTCCGCGCACCTGCCGCAGCCGCTCGGGCGCCATGGTGAGCAGGTCCTCGCCCTGCAGCAGCGCCCGTCCGGTCACCGTGGCGATGCCCGCGGGCAGCAGGCCCAGCAGCGCCAGCACCGAGACGCTCTTGCCGCTGCCCGACTCCCCCACGACGGCGACGGTCTCGCCCGCGCCCACGCGGTAGGACAGCCCGTTCACCACGTCGGCCGGCCCGCGCGGCGTCCGCAGCCGCACGCGCAGGTCCTCGACCTCGAGCACCGGCGCCGTCACCGGCCACCGCCGGCCATGAGCGTCCGCTGCTTGGGGTCCAGGACGTCGCGCAGCCCGTCGCCGAGCAGGTTGAAGCACAGCACGGTCAGGAAGATCGCCATCCCCGGGAAGAACGCCAGCCACCAGGCCAGGTCGATGAAGCCGCGCCCCTCGGCCAGCATCAGCCCCCACGACGGGTCCGGCGGCTGGGTGCCGAGCCCGAGGAAGGACAGGGCGGCCTCGGCGAGGACGGCGAAGGCCAGGCTGATCGAGGTCTGCACGATGATCGGCGGCGCGGCGTTGGGCAGCACGTGCCGGGTCAGCAGCCGCCAGTCCGAGGCGCCCACCGAGCGCGAGGCCCGCACGTAGACCTCCTCGCGCACGCCCAGCACGCTGGCGCGGGTCACCCGGGCGAAGACCGGGATGTAGACGATGCCGATGGCCAGCGCGGTGTTGCCCCAGCCGGTACCGCGGACGGCGAGCACGGCGATGGCCAGCAGCACCGCCGGGAACGCGAACAGCATGTCCATGAGCCGCATGAGGGCGTCGTCGATCCACCGGCCGTAGAACCCCGCGAGCAGCCCGATGCCGGTGCCGATGAGCAGCGCGATGCCCACCGCCAGGAACCCCACCCGCAGCGAGACACCGGTGCCGAGGACGACCCGGCTGAGGATGTCGCGGCCGAGGTCGTCGGTGCCGAACGGGTGCGCCCCGCTCGGCGACTCCAGCCGGGCGGCGACGTCGACCTCGTTGGGGCCCTGCGGGGCCAGCGTCTCGTCGAAGATCGCGACCAGCACGAGGGCGAGCAGGAGCAGCGCCGAGACGGCGGCCGTCGGGTTGTGCGCCAGCAGGCCGAGCGTCTCGCGCCACCGGGGTGTCGCGGGGCGCAGGGAGACGGGGGCGCCGACCTCGGCGGTCATCGCCGGATCCGGGGGTCGATGGCGGTGTAGAGCAGGTCGACCACCAGGTTGATGACGAGGAAGACGACGGCGAACAGCAGGATCGCGCCCTGCAGCACCGGGTAGTCGCGCGCCTGCACCGACTGCAGGGCGAGCTGCCCCAGCCCGGGCCAGGAGAACACGATCTCCACGACGACGACGCCGGACAGCAGGTAGGCCAGCTGCACGCCGGTGACGGTCACCAGCGGGAGCAGGGCGTTGCGCAGCACGTGCCCGGTGAACACCTGGCGCGAGGACAGCCCCTTCGCCTGCGCCGTCCGCACGTGGTCGGCGCCGAGGGCCTCGAGCACGCTGGAGCGCACGAACCGCGTGATCACCGAGCCGGACACCACGCCGGTGACCACCGCGGGCAGGATCAGCCGCTGCAGCCAGCCGGCCGGGTCCTCGGTGAGCGGCACGTAGCCCCCCGACGGCAGCCAGCCGAGGGTCCCGGCGAACACCAGGATCAGCACGATCGACATCCAGAACTCCGGCACCGAGATGCCGAACTGGCTGAAGACGGTGGCGACCCGGTCGACGAGCGACCGCGGCCGCAGCGCCGAGATCGTGCCCAGCGGGACGGCGATGGCCAGCGCGACGAGGATCGAGGCGAACGCCAGCGTGATCGTGGCGGGCAGCCGCTCGCCGATGAGGGAGGCGACGGTGTCCCCGCTGCGGAAGCTGACGCCGAGGTCGCCGGTGAGCGCCGAGCCCAGCCAGCTGACGAACTGCTGCACCAGCGGCTGGTCCAGGCCCGACCGCTCGCGCAGCGCGTCGTAGGTCTCCTGCGAGAACCGGGTGCCCAGGGCCAGCCGCACCGGGTCGCCCGGCACCAGGTGGACCAGCGCGAACACGATGACGCTGACCCCCGCCAGCACCACCACCGACTGCCCGGTGCGGCGGAGGACGTACCCGGTCAGGGCAGCTCCACGTTCTCGAAGTTGATCGCCTTGTCCGCCCGGATCTGGTAGCCCGACAGCCCCGGCGCCCAGGCCTGCACCACGTCGGGGTTGTAGAGGTACAGGTAGGAGACGTCGTCGACGATGAGCTGCGCCGCCTGGTCGTAGATCGCCTTGCGGGCCTCGTCCTCGGGCTCCGTGGCGCCCTGCTGCAGCAGCTGGTCGACCTGCGGGTTGCTGTAGCCCTGGTAGTTGTTCGGGCCGCCGGTCTGGTGCTGCTCCTGGTAGTACGCCGCGGGGTCGAGGTTGCCCAGCCAGCCCAGGTAGAAGGCGTCGAAGTCACCGGCGCCCTGGCGGTCCAGCCAGGTGGCGAAGTCCAGCGTCTCGATCTCGACGGTCACCCCGATCTCCTCGAGCTGGCTGGCGATCACCTGCGCCGCGGTCACCGTCTCCGGGTACTCGTCGGTGACCATCAGGCCCATCGTCAGCGGCGTCGTGACCCCGGCCTGCTGCAGGAGCTGGCGGGCCTGGTCGACGTCGCGGTCGAACGGTGCGTAGTCGTAGTAGAAGAAGCTGTCCTCGGGGATGGCCGTCTGGTTGGCCTGCGCCGCACCGAACCAGGCCGCCTCGGCCACCGCCTCCCGGTCGACGGCGAGGGAGATCGCGCGCCGCACGTCGCGGTTGTCGAACGGCGGGCGGGCGTAGTTCATGGACAGGTACCAGTAGTCGACGCTGGGCGTGGTCTCCAGCTCCACCGAGTCGTCGTCGCCCAGGGACTCGATCTGCTGCGGCGGGACGTTGTCGGTCCACTGCACCTCGCCGTTCTGCAGCGCCGTCAGCGCGGCGGCCGGCTCGGTGATGTACCGGAACTCCACGCCGTCGACGCTCGGGGCGCCGCCCCAGTAGTCCTCGTACGCGGTGAGCACGGTGCTGCTGGCGTCCGAGCTCTCCAGCCGGAAGGGGCCGGTGCCGTTGGCCTCGGTGGTGAGGTCCAGGTCGTCGGCGGCGCCCTCCGGGAGGATCGCCATGCCCTTGAACGACCCGATCCGCTCGAGCAGGTTCGGCGTCGGCTGGGACAGGGTCAGGACGACGGTGTCCGGGCCGTCGGCCGCCACGGACTCGACGTTCTGGAAGCGGAAGGAGTTGCTCAACTCCTCGTCGATGATCCGGTTGTAGGAGTAGACGACGTCGGCGGAGTCGAACTCGCTGCCGTCGTGGAAGGTGACGCCGTCGCGCAGGGTGAAGCGCCACTCCAGGCCGTCGTCGCTGGTCTTCCACTCCGTGGCCAGGCTCGGCTGCATCGTGAGGTCCTCTGGATCGGGGACCACGAGGGTGTCGTAGACGTTCTCCAGCACCTGGAAGCTCGCGTACGCGGTGGTGACGTGCGGGTCGAGTTGGTCGGGCTGGGCGCTGACGGCGGCGACCAGCGTGTTGTCACCGCCCCCGCCCCCGCCGCCGCCGGTGTCCACGGACTCCCCGCCCCCGCAGGCGCTCAGCGCGAGGGTTCCGGCGACGGCGAGGGCGAGAGGGCGGGTGGCGCGCACGGGAGCCTCCGGATGCTTCGGGGATCGTCGTCCGGGCCCGACCTTCCACCCGTCCGCGCCGGCCGGCCACCCGACCCGGGACGCCCCCCTGCTTTTCCGCGGAAAGGCAGGCCGCTTCTCCGCGGAAAAGCAGGCCGCTTCTCCGCGGAAAAGCAGGCGGCTTTTCCGCGGAGAAGCGGGGTCAGTCGACGGTGACGTCGTCGAACGGCAGCCGGGGCTCCACCCACGGGAAGACGACGAAGAGCAGCAGCGCGACCACCGCGGTGAGGAGCACCAGCGCGCAGACCGTCCTGCTCGCGGTGCCGCCGGGGAGGTGGCGCCAGATCCAGCCGTACATGTGGCCTCCGGGTCAGCGGTTCTCGTGCAGGGCGTCGGGGCCGTCGGGGTACTGCGCCTTGCTCAGCGCACCGCCGTCGAGGCGTGCGTGGACGACCAGCCGCTGCCGCGCGGAGTAGCGGGGATGGCAGGTGGTCAGGGTCAGGTAGGCACCCGACGGCGCCGCGCCGGCGGCGTTCGGGGTGGGGGAGATGACCTCGAGCGCGGTCGGGCGGACGATCTGCATCCCGGGGATCCCGCTGGGATCGTCCTCGGCCAGCACCCGGTAGACGAACCAGCTGTCGGCGGTCTCCACGACGACGGGGTCACCGGGCCGCATCGCGTCCAGCTGGAGGAACGGCGAGCCCTTGCCGACGCGGTGGCCGGCGAACGCGACGTTGCCCTCCTCCCCCGGCATCGCCGTGTCCGTGTAGTGGCCCGGGCCCTGCGAGAGCTGCTCCTCCTCGGTGCCCTCCAGGACGACGCGGGTGTAGTCCTCGCCCAGCCGCGGGATGCGCAGCACGGCGAACGCGTCCCCGAGCTCGACCCGGGTGATCGCGCCGCGCCCGGGCGCGGAGTCCCACTCCTCGCGCAGTTGCTCGGACAGCTCGTCCTGCCGCTGCGCCGTCACCACGTCGGTCACGAACACCGCGTAGACGGCGAACAGGAGCAGCACCACGCCGGCGGTGACCAGCAGCTCGCCGGCGCCGAGGGCGAGCGTCCGCCAGAGACCCCGCCGGGGCGGTGCGTCGGCACGGGCACCGGGGACCGGCGGGAGCCCGGGCACGCGGTCCCACCGCTGCGTCCGGTCGCCGTCCGGGTCCGTCATGCCGCTCCCCCGGTCCCGTTCCTGCCGGCCGGACCCCTCGCCGGCAGCAGCCCGAATGCTAGGTGAGGCGCGACCGGGTGCCGGTTCCCGCGCCCGAACGGCTCCGGCCCCGTCCCGCGGGTGCGGGAACGGGGCCGGAGCTGCGTGCGAGGTGCGATCAGGCCTGCGGACGGCGACGCGCGGCGACGAGCAGCCCGCCACCGGCGGCCAGGGCGACCAGTCCGCCCAGGGCCGGCCATGCGACGTCCGCGCCGGTGGAGGCCAGCTCCGCCTCGGCCGGTGCGGCGCTGACGGTGATCGGCAGGGTCAGGTAGTGGGCCTGGCCATCGGCGCCGACGCCCGCCGCGACCAGCGTGTGCTCGCCCGCCGCGAGGTCCTCGGGCAGGGTCACCGTGACGTCGATGTCGCCGTCGCCGTCCGCCACCGTGGTGGCCAGCACCCGGGGGACGGAGTAGACGATCAGCGTCACCGTCGAGTGCGGCGCGTAGCCGCTGCCGGTGATCCGGACCGCGGAGCCGGACGTCACTGGGCCGCTCTCCCCGGCCGGACGGACCAGGTCGCCGGTCTTGGTGGGGACGGCGGAGGGCACGCCGTTGGCGGACACCCGCTCGGACGCGATGCCGGGGTTGCCGGCGCTGTCGGCCGCCTGGACGGTGACCCAGTAGAGGCCGCTGGTCGGGACGTCGGAGGCGGCCACGTCGCAGCTGAGGACGTCCGCCTCGGTGCTGCAGAGCGGACCGCCCATCTGCCCGCCGTCCCAGCCCACGCCGTACCCGGCGATCGGGAACGTGCCGTCGGCCGGGGACGCGCTCCAGGTGATGTGCAGGCCACCGGAGGGGGTGTGCGTCACCGCGACGTCGCCCGGAGCGCCGATCGGGCGGTGCGCCGTCGCGGTCTGGGGCTCGCTCGCGTCGCTGGGGGTGCCGTTCGCCGCGACCGCCCGCACCGCGACGGTGTAGCTCGTGCCGTTGGTGAGCCCGGTGAGGGTGCCGATGAGCGAGTCGTCGCGCAGCGCCGTCGTCAGGGTGGTCCAGGTGGTGCCGCCGTCCAGCGTGTACTGGTAGCCGGTGGTCGGGACGCCGCCGCCCCAGCCCTCGGAGAGGTGCAGGGTCAGCGTCCGGTCGCCGCCCTGGACCCAGTCGAGGGACGGCGTGGCGGGTGCGCAGACGATGCCCTCGGCGGAGATTGCACCGGCGCCGCCGTCGGCGTCCTCGCCATCGACGCTGAGCTCGCCGTCGGCGGGGTACTGGTTGATGCCGTCCCCCGAGCCCGGGCCGGCGAGGTCGCCGCCGCCGTTGCCGCCGTAGACCGAGAGCAGGAAGTCGCCGGGCCCGGTGACGACGGAGCTCGCCCCACCACCGCCGCCCGCGGCGTCGCCGTCCGCGCCGTCGTACGACGGGTCGAGCGCGTTCGTGCCGCCGGCCCCACCGGTCAGGCCGCCGGCGGCGGCGTCGGCACCCGCGCCACCGGGAGCGAGCCGGTAGGTCGTGGCGACCGTGGGGTCCGCGACGTAGGTCACCAGGTCCAGGCCCCGCCGGGGACGCCGTCCTCACCGGTGCCGCTGCCGGCACCGCCCTGGCCACCCTCGAGATGCCAGGAGACGGCGCAGTAGCCGGCCGGGAGCACCCACGTGTCGGTGCCGCCGTCGTGGTCGTAGGAGAAGCCGGGAGGGTTCGCCGTCTCGACGGCGCCCGCCGGGGCGACGGCCGAGGCGACGCCACCGAAGGCGAGGACCGAGCTGGACAGGGCGAGAGCGCCGGCGGCCGTGAGGCCGAGCGCACGCCGGGACGGTGGGACGAGGTGCACGCCGACTCCCCGAGGAGGGCCCGGGACACGCCGGGCTCGCTGGTCCGGGTCGCCGGTCCAGCGAGCACGGGACCACGCCACGCACTTGTCGCCACGCCGCGCCACGCTGCGCGAACGCACGGGGCGCGACGTGATTCGACCGTGACCTCGGCCGAGGCGATCACCGCTCGGGCCGACCGGAACACTGACGAACCGGCCGCGCTCCCGTTGTGCGGATCAGTTCAGTCCGACAGCGTTCCGCAACCCGTCGGGGGATCAGCGGATGTGGACGCCCGAGATCGTCCGGGCGATGACCAGCCGCTGGATCTCCGAGGTGCCCTCGAAGATCGTGTAGATCTTCGCGTCACGCGCCATCCGCTCGACCGGGTACTCGCGGGTGTAGCCGTTGCCCCCGAGGATCTGCATCGCCTGCTCGGTGACCCGGACGGCGGTCTCGCCCGCGACCAGCTTGGACATCGAGCCCTCGGCGGCGGTGAACTGCTGGCCGTTGCGCGCCATCCACGCGGCCCGCCACACCAGCAGGCGGGCGGCGTCGATGGAGGTCTTCATGTCCGCGAGCATGAAGGCGATCGACTGGTTCTCGATGATCGCGCGGCCGAACTGCTCGCGCTGCTTGGCGTACTCGAGGGCGTAGTCGTAGGCGGCCCGTGCGACGCCGATGGCCTGGGCGCCCACCGCGGGGCGGGTGCGCTCGAAGGTGGCCATCGACGGCTGGGTGCGGCCGGTCTTCACGCCCTCGCGGGCGCGGGCGAGGCGCTCCTCGAGCTTCTCCTTGCCGCCGAGCAGGTTCGCGCCCGGGATCCGGCAGTCCTCGAGGACGACCTCGGCGGTGTGCGAGGCGCGGATGCCGTGCTTGAGAAACTTCTGCCCCTGGGTGAGCCCCTTCGTCCCCGCCGGGACGACGAAGCTGGCGTGCCCGCGGGCCTTGAGCTCGGGGTCGACGACGGCGGTGACGACGTGGATGTCGGCGATGCCGCCGTTGGTCGCCCACGTCTTGGTGCCGTTGAGCACCCACTCGTCAGTCTTCTCGTCGTAGACGGCGCGGGTGCGCATGGCGCCGACGTCGGACCCGGCGTCGGGCTCCGAGGAGCAGAACGCCGCCAGCTTGGGCTCGGACTCGGTGCCGAACATGGCCGGCACCCACTGGCCGACCTGCTCCGGCGTGCCGTTCGCGCTCACCGACGCCGCGGCGAGGCTGGTGCCCACGATCGCCAGGCCGATGCCGGCGTCGCCCCAGAAGAGCTCCTCCATGGCGATCGGGATGCCGAGGCCGGACTCGTCGAAGGACTGCGTGGCGAAGAAGTCGATCGAGTAGAGCCCGATCTTCGCGGCCTCCTGGATGACCTCCCAGGGGGTCTCCTCGCGCTCGTCGTACTCGTGCGCGGCGGGGCGCACGACGTCCTCGGCGAACTGGTGCACCCACTTCTGCAGCTCGATCTGGTCCTCGGTGAGCTCGAACGAGACGGCCATGCGGGGGTGAACCTCTTTCTTCCGGTAGGTCTGTCGGCCCTGTCCAGGGTCCCGGCCCGAGCGTGCGAGGGGCGGGGAGGGCGGGGTCCTTCTTCCCTGTTCTGCGGACGGCGACGAGAGGGTAATTCAGCGCGGCCGGACGGTCCCGACCATGTGCTCGGTGCCGCTGCCCGCGTTGCGGACGGCGACGTCCCAGCCCCCGCCGACCTCGGCGGTGGCGAGCGCCACGGTCGAGGGCAGGAACAGCGGCTTGCGGAACGCGACGTCGACCTCGAGCGCCTCGGGCAGCCGGCCCGCCAGCGCGCCCAGCACCCGGGCCTTCACCCACATGCCGTGCGCGATGGCCCGCTTGAAGCCCAGCGCCTTCGCGGTCAGGCCCGACAGGTGGATCGGGTTCACGTCACCGGAGACCTTCGCGTAGCGCCGTCCGGCGTCGTCGGGCACCCGCCAGGTCGCCGCCGTCCGCTCCAGCGCCCCGACCGCGACGTCGACGTCGGCCTCCGGGGCTCCGTCGGGCGCCTTGGCCCCGCGGGACAGGTAGGTCGAGCGGGAGCGCCAGACCTCCTGGCCGGCCACGGTGGCCGACGCGCACAGGTCGACCGTCGCACCGCTGCGGTGCGCGGCGAACCGCTCGGCCCAGACCTCCAGGTCCAGCGCCTCGTCGGCGCGCACGCCGCGCAGCACCTCGATGCGGTTGCGCACGTGCACCAGCCCCACCGTCGCCAGCGGGAAGGCGCGGTCGGTCATCAGCGCCATCTGCAGCGGGAAGGTGAGCATGTGCGGGTAGGTCGCCGGCAGCACGTCGGTCAGCGGCAGCCGGCAGACCCGCGCGTAGGCGGCCAGGTGGTCGCGGTCGACGGTCACACCGTGCCGGGCCAGGTGCGTGTCCGGCAGGTCGCCGCCCCGCCCGCGCGAGGTGAGCGCGGCCTTGGCGTACAGCGACGCCAGGCTCGGGGCGGCGTCCAGCACCGTCGTCGCCACGTCAGGCACCCAGCAGCGACTGGCCGCACACCCGCACGGTCTGGCCGTTGACCCCGGCGCTGGTCGGCTGCGACAGCCAGGCGATCGTCTCGGCGACGTCGACCGGGAGCCCGCCCTGCTGCAGCGAGTTGAGCCGGGCGCCGACCTCGCGGGTGCCGAAGGGCATCTTCGCCGTCATCTCGGTGACGATGAAGCCCGGGGCGACGGCGTTGATCGTCGCGCCGCGCTCGGCGAAGGCGGGCGCCCACGCGCGCACCATGCCGATGACGCCGGCCTTGGACGCCGCGTAGTTGGTCTGCCCCCGGTTGCCGGCGATGCCCGACTGCGAGGAGACGCAGACGACGCGGGCGCCGGGGTTGAGGACGTCGCTGTCGAGCAGCGCCTGGGTGATGTCCAGCTGCGCCTGCAGGTTCACCGCCATGACCGAGTTCCAGCGGGCGGCGTCCATGTTGACCAGCAGCTTGTCGCGGGTGATGCCGGCGTTGTGCACGACGACGTCCACGCCACCGTGCCGCTCGCGCAGGTGCTCGACCAGCCGCTGGGCGGCGTCGGGCGCGGTGATGTCGAGCTGCAGCGCCGTCCCGCCGATCCGGTTGGCGACCGCGGCCAGGCTGTCACCGGCCGCGGGGATGTCGACGGCCACGACGTGCGCGCCGTCGCGGGCCATGACGTCGGCGATCGAGGCACCGATTCCGCGGGCGGCGCCGGTGACGACGGCGACCTTGCCGGCCAGCGGCTTCTCGGCGTCCTGGGTGGCGGGCACGTCGGCGGCCGCCAGGGTGACGCCCTGCCCGTCGACGTAGGCCGACCGGCCGGAGAGGAAGAAGGCGAGCGGCCCGGCGACGCCGGACTCGGCACCCTCGGGCACGTAGAGGGCGTTGGCCGTCGAGCCGTCGCGCAGCTCCTTGCCGATCGAGCGGGTGAGCCCGTCGACGGCCTGGCGGGCGGCGGCCTGGGCCGGGGAGTCCGCGCCGGCCGGCGGGTCGGTGAGGATCACGACCCGGCCGTTGGCCCGCAGCCGCTTGATCGCCGGGGCGAGGAAGTCGTGCGCCGCCGCGAGGTCCGCGGGGCCGGCGACCCCGGTGGCGTCCAGGATCACCGCGCCCAGCTTCTCGCCGGTGGCGTCCCCGTCGGCGACGACCGGCGACAGCACCGTCACCCCGGCGTCCTTGAGGACGGCGGTGACGGTGTCGCGCAGCCGGCCCTGGCCGGCCGAGCCGACGACCGCCGGGCCCTCGAGCAGCGGGTCGCCGGGCTCGTAGCGGCGCAGCACGCCAGGCCGGGGCAGGCCGAGCTGCTTGGTGAGGGTGGTGCCGACGCCGGAGTTGGCGAAGTTCGTGTACCAGTCAGCCACTGGAGGTGTCTTCCTTCCGAGATCCCTGCTTTTCCGCGGAAAAGCAGGCCGCTTTACCGCGGAAAAGCAGGGGAGGTGGGGGTCAGGACTCGAGGATGGCGACGACGCCCTGGCCGCCGGCGGCGCAGACGGAGATCAGGCCGCGCTTGCCCGGGCCCGCCTCGTGCAGCATCTTCGCCAGCGAGGCGACGATCCGGCCGCCGGTCGCGGCGAACGGGTGCCCGGCCGCGAGCGACGAGCCGTTGACGTTCAGCTTCGAGCGGTCGATCGAGCCCAGCGGGGCGTCCAGGCCCAGCTTCTCCTTGCAGAACGCCGGGTCCTCCCAGGCCTTCATCGTCGACAGGACCGTGGAGGCGAACGCCTCGTGGATCTCGTAGAAGTCGAAGTCCTGCAGGGTCAGGCCGTTGCGGGCGAGCATCACCGGCACGGCGTAGGCCGGCGCCATGAGCAGGCCCTCGCCGCCGTGCACGTAGTCGACCGCGGCGGTCTGCGCGTCGACCAGGTGCGCCAGGACCGGCAGGCCCTTCGCGGCGGCCCACTCGTCCGACGCCAGCAGCACGGCCGAGGCGCCGTCGGTCAGCGGGGTGGAGTTCGCGGCGGTCATCGTCGCGCCCTCGCCCTTGCCGAAGACGGGCTTCAGCTTCGCGAGCTTCTCGACGCTGGAGTCCGGCCGCAGGTTGTTGTCCCGCGTCAGGCCCAGGTAGGGCGTCACCAGGTCGTCGAAGAAGCCGCGGTCGTAGGCGGCAGCCATGTTCTGGTGCGAGCGGACGGCGAGCTCGTCCTGCTCCTCGCGGCCGATCTCCCACTCCTTGGCGGTGATCGCGGCGTGATCGCCCATCGCGAGGCCGGTGCGCGGCTCGGCGTTGCGCGGCATGTCGGGCACCAGCTGGCCCGGGCGGATCCGCGACAGCGCCTTGAGCCGGTCGCCCAGGGTCTTGGCGCTGTTGAGCGAGATCAGCACGCGGCGCAGGTCGTCGCCGACGGCCAGCGGGGCGTCGGAGGTGGTGTCGACGCCGCCGGCGATGCCGGACTCGATCTGCCCGAGGGCGATCTTGTTGGCCACCAGGATCGCGGCCTCGAGGCCCGTGCCGCAGGCCTGCTGGATGTCGTAGGCCGGCGTGCTGGCCGCGAGCGTCGAGCCGAGCACCGACTCGCGGGTCAGGTTGAAGTCGCGGGCGTGCTTGAGGACGGCGCCGGCGACGACCTCGCCGACCTGCTCGCCCTGCAGCCCGAACCGGGCGACGAGCCCGTCGAGCGTCGCGGTGAGCATGTCCTGGTTGGACGCCTGCGCGTACGCCGTGTTGGACCGCGCGAACGGGATGCGGTTCCCGCCGACGATCGCCGCCGTGCGGGTCGCGGGCGTCGAGGTGTCAGCCATGGGGACCTCCGGGGTTCGGGTGAGTGGCCGGTACCGAGAGTACGCGGTACCGTCGATTACATGAAAGCCGAGGCGGTGAGACGCTCCTCGCACGGAGACAGCGCCCCGCGCGGCGAGGCCGGAGCAGCCCTGAGCGCCTCCGGAAATGTGCCGCAGCGGCGCGACCGTCGCGACTCGAGATGGGACGAGCACCGCCGCGCGCGCCGGGAACAACTCGTCCAGGCGACGTTGACCGCCGTCGGCCGGCACGGCGCCGGCGTCGGGATGGACGAGATCGCCGCCGCGGCCGGGACCAGCAAGACCGTCGTCTACCGGCACTTCGCCGACCGGTCGCAGCTCTACGTCGCCGTCTGCACCGAGGTGGCCGGGCGGCTGCTCGCCGAACTGCGGACGGCGATGCGCAGCAGCCCGCACCCGCACGAGATGACCGCGGCCGCCATCGGGACCTACCTCGCCTTCCTGGAGGCCGAGCCGCAGGTCTACCGCTTCGTCGTCTCCCAGCACCCGGCCGAGGGCGCCGACCCGATCGCCAACCTGGCCGACCTCGTCGGCGACCAGGCCGCCGCCCTCATGGCCCTCGCCCTCGAGCAGGCCGGACGGGACCCCGCACCCGCCGACGCATGGGGCCACGGCCTCGTCGGGATGGTCCGCTCGGCCGCCGACTGGTGGCTGCGCGCCGGGCGTCCCATGCTCCGAACCGAACTCGCCGCACACCTGACCGATCTCGCCTGGGCCGGACTCTCCGGCGTCGTGGCACCCGCGCACCCGATGGAGGCACCGTGACCAGCACCCCGATCGCCCCGGTCGACCCGAAGGTCCTCCGCGAGGTCCTGGACGGCCGCTGGGCCCACGTGCGCCGCGACGCCCGCGAGAACCTCGACGACCCGGACTTCCTGCCGGTCTACGGCGAGTCGATGACCGAGGCCCGCGAGCGGGTGACCCGCGCGGCGAAGAAGCTGGCCGAGTCCGGCCGCGTCGTCCTGGGCTTCCCCAAGGAGTACGGCGGCCAGGACGACTCCGGCGGCTCGGTCACCTCGATCGAGATGGTCGCGTTCAACGACCTGTCGATCATGGTCAAGACCGGCGTCCAGTGGGGCCTGTTCGGCGGCGCCCTGCAGCTGCTCGGCACCAAGCGCCACCATGACCAGTACCTGCGCGACGTCATGAGCTTCGACATCCCCGGCTGCTTCGCCATGACCGAGACCGGCCACGGCTCCGACGTCCAGCAGTTGCGCACCACCTGCACGTACGACCCCGCGACGCAGACCTTCGACCTGCACACCCCGCACCAGGCGGCCCGCAAGGACTACATCGGCAACGCCGCGAAAGACGGCCGGATGGCGGTCGTGTTCGCCCAGCTGGTCACCCAGGGGACCAACCACGGGGTGCACGCCTGGCTGGTGCCGATCCGGGACGAGCAGGGCAACCCGATGCCCGGCGTCACCATCGAGGACGACGGCCCGAAGGCCGGCCTGCTCGGCGTCGACAACGGCCGGCTCACGTTCGACCACGTCAGCGTCCCGCGCGACATGCTGCTGGACCGCTACGGCCAGGTGGCCGAGGACGGCACCTACACCAGCTCCATCGAGAACGAGACCCGCCGCTTCTTCACCATGCTGGGCACCCTGGTGCGCGGCCGGGTGAGCGTCGGCGGCTCCGCGGGCTCGGCCACCAAGCTCGCCCTCGACATCGCCGCCCGCTACGGCGAGGTGCGCCGCCAGTTCGCCGCCCCCGGCGAGGAGCGCGAGATCGTCATCAACGACTACCTCGTGCACCAGCGCAAGCTGCTGCCGGCGCTGGCGAAGACCTACGCGCTGCACTTCGCGCAGGGCGAGCTGGTCTCGACGATGCACGACGTCCAGACCGCCGTGCACGTGCACGGCCAGGAGATCGACGAGCACGCGCAGCGCGAGCTGGAGTCCCGGGCCGCCGGCCTCAAGGTGGCCCAGACCGCGCACGCCACGCAGACCATCCAGATGTGCCGCGAGGCCTGCGGTGGTGCGGGCTACCTGCAGGAGAACCGGCTGCCGCACCTCAAGGCCGACACCGACGTCTTCACCACGTTCGAGGGCGACAACACCGTCCTGCTGCAGCTGGTCGCCAAGGGGCTGCTCACCGGGTACCGCGACAACTTCGGCTCGCTGGACGGCTGGGGCCGCGTGGGCTTCGTCGCCGACATGGTCCGGGAGACGGTGCTGGAGCGGACGGCGGCCCGGGGCCTCATCGCCCGCCTCGTCGACGCCGTCCCGGGCACCGACGAGGTGCCGATGCTGGAGCGCGGCTGGCAGCTGAAGATGTTCGAGTTCCGCGAGAAGCACTCGCTGGAGGGCGCGATCCGGCGGCTGCGGAAGAACTCCACGACCGAGGGCATGGCGCCGTTCGACATGTTCAACGACGTCCAGGACCACGTGCTCAAGGCGGCCCAGACGCACATCGAGCGCATCGTGCTGGAGTCCTTCGTCGCCGGCGTCGACCGCACCGAGGACCCCGCCGCCCAGCGGCTGCTCGACACCTTGTGCGACCTCTACGCCCTGTCGACCATCGAGGCGGACAAGGCCTGGTTCCTGGAGCACGGCCAGCTCACCCCGGCGCGCGCCAAGCTGCTCACCGCCACGGTGAACCAGCTGCTGCGGGAGCTGCGCCCGCACCTGGTCACCCTGGTCGACGGCTTCGCCATCCCGGACGCGTGGAAGGCCGCGGCGATCCTGGAGGAGGAGGCCGGCCGCCAGGAGGCGATGGCCGCGCGGGACGCCGAGCTGCGCGCCCAGAACGGCGAGGCCACCCCGAACGACACCGCGACCGACCTGGACGTGCCCCCGGGTCAGTAGAAGGACCCCCGTTCCCCCCGGTCCTCGCAGGCTCGGACCGGGGCCCTGAACGGGGGCCGTTCCATCCCCGTCCGGTCGAGCTGCCCCTCGCGCGCTCGGGTCAGCTCAGCCGGACGGCGAGGACGGCGACGTCGTCCTCGGCGTCCGGGAGGAACATCCGGCGCAGCACCTGGTCGCACACCTCGTCCAGCGGCAGGCCGGCGCACCCGCCCAGGACCCGGAGCAGCTCCGCGGTGCCCGCGTCGATGTCCCGGTCCCGCCGCTCCACGAGGCCGTCGGTGTAGAGCAGCACCGTCGTCCCGCGCTGGAGGACCGCGGTGTGGTCCTCGCGCCCGGACGCCGGGTCGACGCCCAGCAGCAGGTCGGCCGTCGCGCCCTCCAGCAGCCGGGCGCTCCCGGACGCGTCGAGCAGCGCCGGCGGCGGGTGCCCCGCGCTCGACCAGCGCAGCAGCATGCCCGGGCCGTCGGCCGGCTCGAGGTGCGCCACGAGCGCCGTCGCCATCGTGTGCACGCCCAGCCCGGCCAGCGTCCGGTCCAGCTCGGTCAGCACCCACGCCGGCGAGCCGCCGCTGGAGAAGCTGATCCCGCGCAGCAGGCTGCGGACCTGCCCCATGGCGGCCGCCGCCCGGGTGTCGTGCCCTACGACGTCGCCGATGGCCAGCACCGTCGTGCCCGAGGACTGCTGGAAGGCGTCGTACCAGTCGCCGCCGATCTCGGCGCCCTCGGCCGCCGGCACGTAGCGCACCACGATCTCGCAGTCGGGGATCCGCGGCGGCCCGGTGAGCATGCTGCGCTGGAGCGCGTCGGCGAGGGCGCGCTGCTGGCCGTAGAGGCGGGCGTGGTGCAGCGCCATCCCGGCGCGACGGCCCACCTCCACCGCGGCCTCGACGTCGGCGGCCGGGTGGGGACCGCGCTCGGCGCCGTTGAGCAGGCACAGCACGCCCACCGTCTGCCCCCGGATGGTCAGCGGCACGGCCGCGGCCGACGCGGGCGCCAGCGCCCACAGCGCCTCGCGCGCCGCCGGGTCCGACAGCGACCGCACCATGCGCTCGGGCGTCAGGGCCGGGATGACCAGCGGCTGCCCGGTGCGGAACACCGTCTTCGGCGCGCTGTCGGGCGTGACCGCCTGCAGCATCATCCGCACGTAGGCCGCCACCTGCTCGCCGCGGGCCGGGTCGCGGTGCGCGCTGGCGGACTCCTGCAGCCGGCCGTGCTCGTCGGTCGTGACGATCCAGCACCAGTCGCCCAGGCGCGGCACGACCAGCGAGGCCAGGCGCTGGAGCTGCTCGTCGATGTCCATCGTGCTCGACAGCACCCGGCCGGCCTCGGCCAGCAGCTCGAGCCGCTGGTTGGCCTCGGTCATCGCCGTGACGGCGCTGTCGCGTGCGGTGTCGGCCTGCAGCCGCGAGATGCTCACCGAGATCTGCGCCGCGAGGCCCTCGAGCAGCCGGAGCTCGTCGGCGTCGAAGGCGTGGTCGCTGGTCCAGTAGGCGACGAAGCTGCCCAGCAGGTTCCCCTCGACGACCAGGGGCAGCGACGCGAGCGCCCGGACACCCAGGACGTCGGTGACCCCGGCCATGGCCGGGAAGCGGGCGACGCCCTCGTCCGCGGTGACCAGCAGCACGCGCTCCCCGGTCCGCGCGGTGTACTGGGTGGGCAGCGCGTCGTCCAGCTCGATGACCACCCGGTCGCTGGGCAGCAGATCGGGGTCGATGGCGTCCAGGAGCCGCTGGCCCAGGTACAGCTGGGCCGTCGCGCCGTCCGGCTCGTTCACGGCCACCCCGCCGGAGACCGCACCCAGCACCTCGGCCCCGCGCAGCGTGATCTCGGCCAGCTGGTCGATGTCGGTGGCGTTCGCGACCTCCGCGGCCACGGCGGCGATCGCCGCCGTCCGCTGCACCGCCACCAGCTGGGTCCGGGCCTGGTCCCGGGCCTCGGTGACGTCCAGGACGGTGCCGAGGATCCGAACCGGTGAGCCGTCGATGTCGGACAGGACGCGGCCCCGGCAGACGATCCAGCGGACGTCACCGCCGCGCCGCACGACCCGCAGCTCGATCGTGTACTGGGCGCGGGCCTCGATGGCCTCGCCCATGATCCGCCCGGCGGACTCCCGGTCGTCCGGGTGCACGTACTCCGTCATGAGCACGTCCATGGGCAGGCGGAGCGCACCCTCGTGCCCGAAGATGGCGGCGCTGCGCTCGTCCCAGTCCATCTCGCCGCGCCGCAGGTCCACCTCCCAGATGCCCACCGAGCTCGCCTCCAGGGCGGCGTCGAGGCGCCGGGTCGACGACGTGACGGCGGCGTTCGCGGCGGCCAGCTCGAGCTCGGCCACCACGGAGCCGGCCAGCTGCCGCAGCAGCTCGGCGTCGTCGGCGGTCCAGGGGCGCGGCTCCGGGTCGTAGAGCGCCAGCACCCCGACCACGTGCCCGGCCGCCGTCGTCAACGGCGAGCCGAGGTAGGCGCCGACCTGTCCCGAGGTCACCGCGGGCAGGTCCGCGATGCGCTCGTCGACCCGCGCGTCCGGGAGGACCAGCGGGGCGCCGCCGGA
This sequence comes from Blastococcus sp. TF02-09, assembly GCF_003319105.1. Lineage (GTDB taxonomy): Bacteria > Actinomycetota > Actinomycetes > Mycobacteriales > Geodermatophilaceae > Blastococcus. Next base: position 43,652 of record NZ_QOHH01000014.1, read on the forward strand.
GACGACCATCGCCGACAGCCGGCCGGTGAGCAGCGCCGGACCGCCCACCACGCCCGGCGGCAGCCCGTACCCGCCCACGACCAGGTCCTCGTCGGTGAACAGCGTGACCTTGGCGTGGCCGGCACCCACCAGCCGGGCTGCGAGCCGGGACAGCCGGTCGTAGGCGGCGGGTCCGGGGACCTCCGAGAGCAGCCGGCGGGCAGCCGCGATGCGCACCGGGTCGACGAGGACGTCCTCGACGGCGGAGCTCACCTGCGAGCCGGGCACCTGTGGCCCCCCTCCGGGCGGAACGACGGCGCCGGGACGGCCACCACCGGGAGAATGCTCGCACGCCCCGGCCCGAGATACGGGACGGCACCGTCCGTGGCGCGACCTCCCTCGCCGGGGTGACCCCGCGCACCTGCCTCAAGAACGGCGCCGCACCGTCCGATGGTCAAGCATGCTCGGGACACGCATCGGCCTGCCGGACTGCCGTCCGCTACTGGCCGACCCCGCCGACCTGACGCTGGCCTTCCAGCCGATCGTCGGGCTCGAGACCGGCACGATCGCCGGGTACGAGGCGCTGGCCCGCTTCCCGGGCTCGGCCGGCCCCGACGTCTGGTTCGTCGCCGCCGCCGAGGCCGGGATCGCCGCCGAGCTCGAGGCGCTGGCCCTCCACCAGGCGCTCGCCGCCGTCCCCGCCCTGCCCGACGACACGTTCCTCACCGTCAACGTGAGCCCGCACCTGCTGGGCACGACACCGGTGCAGAACGCGCTGGCCACCCGCCCCGACCTGCACCGCGTCGTCGTCGAGCTCACCGAGCACACCCCCGTCGACGACCTCGCCGCCCTGCGGCGGCAGACCGACGCGCTGCGCGCCCGCGGCGCCCTCATCGCCCTCGACGACGCCGGCAGCGGCTACTCCGGCCTCCAGCAGATGGCCGCCCTGCGCCCGCAGCTGGTCAAGCTCGACCGCGCACTCGTGGCCGACGCCGACGCCGACCCCGTCCGGATGGCGCTGGCCGAGATGGTCGGCGAGTTCGCCGGCCGCATCGACGCCTGGATGCTCGCCGAGGGCGTCGAGACGGCGGCCGAGCTGGCCGCCTTCGCCCAGCTCGGCGTCCCCCTCGCGCAGGGGTGGCTGCTGGGCCGCCCCGCTCCCACGTTCGCCCCGCTCGCCCCCGAGGTGGCGCAGCTCGTCCGCGCCCAGGTGGCCCGCGCCCGGCTGACCGAGAGCGTGGCCAGCCTGCTCCGGCCGGTGCGCCAGTGCGCCCACGGCGAGGACGTCGTCGGCGTCCCGCCGGCCCTGCTCCTCGGCCTGCACGGCGAGCCCGCCGGGCTGCTGCTCAGTGACCCGCGGACGGCGGAGGTGTACACCGCCCCGGTCTCGCTGCGGGTCCACCCGTCCAGCGACGTCCACGAGACCCTCCAGCGCGCCATGACCCGCGCGTCGGCGCACCGGTGGGAGCCGGTGGTGTGCACCGACCTCACGGGCCACGTCCTGGGGATCCTCCGCGTCGAGGACCTCATCGCCGCGGCCCGCAAGAGCCGTTGATCACGACCCCCTGCACCCGATCCCTCACCAGAAGGAGAACCCCTTGAAGCGCTTCGCCTGCGGCGACATCATCCCCGGCTGCGCCTCGAGCTTCACGGCCGCGGACGACGAGGGCATCCTCGTGCAGACCCGGCGTCATGCCGTCGAGGCCCACGGCGCTGCGGAGCCGGGCACCGACTCCGACGTGCTCGTCCGGCCTGCCATCCGCCCTGCCTGACCAACCGGTCGGCGGGCGCGGCCGCGCCGGCTCACCGGTCAGGCCGAGGCGCGGTCCAGCTGTTCGCGCTGGTCGTCGGTGAGCACCAGGTCGAGCATCGGCAGCAGGTCCGCCAGCTGGTCCACGTTCCGGCCGGACGCGATCGGCGCCACCACCGTGGGCTGGTCGGCCAGCCAGCGCAGGGCCACCGCGGGCACGGGAACGCCCTGGGCCCGGGCGACGTCGCCCAGCGCGGTCAGCACCCGGTCGCCGCGCTCGCCCACGTAGGCCGCCGCACCCTTCGCGCGCGGTGAGTCGATCTGCTCCCCCGCCCGGTACTTGCCGGTGAGGAACCCCTTCGCCAGCCCGAAGTAGGGCAGCACCCCGATGCCCAGCGCCTGCACGGCGTCGCGCAGCTCGCCCTCGTAGGCCTCGCGCTCCACCAGGTTGTAGTGCGTCTGCAGGGCGGTGTACCCCCGGATGCCCAGCCGCTGCGCCGTCTCGTGGGCCTCGATCAGCCGCGCCGCCGAGTAGTTCGACGCCGCCACGTACCGGACCAAGCCCCGCTGCACCAGCTCGTCGAACGCGGTGAGGGTCTCCTCCAGCGGCGTCGTCGGGTCGTCGTAGTGGGCGTAGTACAGGTCGATCCGGTCGGTCTGCAGCAGCCGCAGCGATCGCTCGGCCGCGGCGCGGATCTCCCCGGCGGCCAGCGGGTGCTCCTTCCGGCCCGGCGAGGCCTTGGTGGCGACGACGACCCGGTCGCGGGCGATCCGGGACGCCATCCAGTCGCCCAGGATCTGCTCCGAGGCGCCGTTGCCGTACATCTCGGCGGTGTCCACGAACGCCGGCTGCGGGTCCACCGCGTCGAGGAACCGGTCGAGGACGGCGAAGGACGTCGGCGCGTCCGCCGTCCAGCCGAACACGTTGCCGCCCAGGCAGAGGTCGCTGACGGTCAGATCGGTCCCGGGGAGCTGCGCCATGCCCCCACGCTAAGTGGGCTGGACCACAGTTGCGCGCCGTCCGGCGTGGGGCAGATGTGACCTGGGAGCCATCCAGGGCCCGGAAATCGCCGCCCACTGGCGGATTGTCGGGCCGACATGGCAGCGTGCCCCGGGTCCGGCTCTCGTCAGGCCGGGCCCGGACCCCTGCGCCGCGTGGCGCGGATCCGGACACCCCACGGCGCAGATCGCGCCCGGGGCGTCGGCCAGGTGTCGAACCGAAGGCACCGGTCACCCCCCAACGAAAGGATGCTCGATGAACAAGGCTGAACTGGTCTCCGCCATCGCCAAGCGCGCCGATGTGCCGGCCTCCACCGTGGACGCCGTCATCGCCGGTCTCCAGGAGGAGCTCGTCGACGCCATCACCCGCGGCGACAAGGTCGCCGTCTCCGGCCTGCTGACCGTCGAGCGCACGCAGCGCTCCGCTCGCACGGGCCGCAACCCGCAGACCGGCGAGACGATCGAGATCGCGGCCGCGAACACCGTCAAGGTGACCGCCGGCTCGAACCTCAAGAAGGCTGCGAGCGCCGTCCCGGTCTCCTGACCTGAGCGCTCCGCCGACCGCCGTCGGGCGTCGCGCCGCACCCGTGTGGTCCGGGCCACAGTGCCATGGGTCAGGATGCGGGTGCAGGCGCCGCCCGACGGCGGTCGGCGCACAGGCAGCGGAGGTCCCCCGTGGGCAGTGATCTGACCGTCAGCACCGATCCGGCCGAGGTGGGCTTCGACGCCGGCCGGCTCGAGCGGCTGGACCGGCGGCTGTCCCGCTGGGTGGACGACGGCCAGCTGCCCGGCTTCCTGGTCACCGTCGCCCGGCACGGCGAGCTCGTGCACGTCGGCCGCGGCGGCTTCCGGGACATGGAGGCCGGCCTGCCGGTGGAGGACGACACCCGCTGGCGCATCTTCTCGATGACCAAGCCCATCACCTCGGTCGCGGCGATGATGCTGTACGAGGAGGGCGCCTTCGAGCTCACCGACCCGATCACGAAGTGGCTGCCCGAGTTCGCCGAGACCCGCGTCTACGTCGCCGGCTCCGCGCAGAAGCCGGTCACTGTCCCGCAGATCGAGCCGATCCGCGTCTGGCACCTGCTCAGCCACACGTCGGGGCTCACCTACGGCTTCCACCACGCCCACCCCGTCGACGCGATCTACCGCGCCATGGGCCACGAGTGGGGCACCCCCCGCGGCGCCGACTCCGCCGAGGTCACCCGCCAGTGGGCGTCGGCACCGCTGGTCTTCCAGCCCGGGACCGAGTGGAACTACGGCGTCTCCACCGACGTCCTCGGCCGGCTCGTCGAGGTCATCTCCGGACAGCCGCTGGACGAGTTCTTCGCCTCCCGCATCTTCGCCCCGCTGGGCATGCAGGACACCTCCTTCGGCCTGCGCCCCGAGGACGACCCCGAGTCCCTCGCCCGCCTCTACCTCGCGACGCCGGGCACGCCGGGCGGGCCCTCCTCGGGCATGACGTTCAGCGAGGCGATGGACCGGGGCGCCCATCGCAAGCCCGACTTCCTGTCCGGTGGCGGCGGGCTGGTCTCCACCGCGGGGGACTACCTGCGGTTCGTCGAGATGCTGCGGCGCGGCGGCTCCTACGACGGCGGGCGGCTGCTGAGCCCGCGGACCATCCGGCAGATGCGCACCAACCACCTGCCCGGCAACGTGGACCTGGACACCTACGGCCGGCCGCTGTTCGCCGAGACGCCGATGCGCGGCGTCGGCTTCGGCCTGGGCTTCTCGATGGTCCTGGACCCGGCGGCCTACGGGGTGCTCTCCAGCCCCGGCGACTACAGCTGGGGCGGAGCGGCGTCCACGGCCTTCTACGTCGACCCGGTCGAGGACGTGACGGTGCAGTTCTTCACGCAGCTGCTGCCCTCGAGCACCCTGCCGATCCGCAACTACCTGCGCCAGCTGGTCAACCAGGCCCTCGTCGACTGAACCCACCGCTTTTCCGCGGAAAAGCAGCCCGCTTTACCGCGGAAAAGCAGAGCCCTCCGGGACTTTCTGTACAGAAAGTCCCGGAGGGTGGGTCAGACGTAGCGGCGGTAGACGACAGTGGCGACCATCGCGGGCTTGGTGCCGCCCTCGATCTCCATCGTCACAGCCAGATTCATCGCGATGCCGCCGGCGAACGGGGTCGCGGACTCCATCGTCGCGCCGGCCCGCACGCGCGCGCCCACGGGCACCGGCGAGGGGAAGCGCACCTTCTCGGTGCCGTAGTTCACGCCCATGCTGAAGCCGGTGATCGTGACGATCTGCGGCACCAGCGAGGGCAGCAGCGACAGCGTCAGGTAGCCGTGCGCGATCGGCCCGCCGAAGGGGCTCTCCTTCTTCGCGCGCTCGGGGTCGACGTGGATCCACTGCTGGTCACCGGTCGCGTCGGCGAACTGCTGCACCTGCTCCTGGGTGATCGTCACCCAGTCGCTGTAGCCGAGGTGCTGCCCGACGAGGCTCTGCACGCCCTCGACGCCGTCGACGGTGGTCTGCGCCATTGCTCGTCCTTCCGAAGGAGTCTGGTTGGCTGACTCCACCACACCGGCGTCACGGAGGAGGGAACGGGTTGCTCCGGATCGGTGCGCTGGATGTGCCAGACGGTGACTTCGTGCTGATGGCGATCGTGAACCGGACACCTGACTCGTTCTACGACCGCGGCGCCACTTTCGGAATGGCTGCGGCCCTCGAGCGGGTGGACCGGGTGGTCGCCGAGGGCGCCGACATGGTGGACGTCGGCGGCGTGAAGGCCGCGCCGGGTGAGGACGTCGACGCCGCGGAGGAGATCCGGCGCACCGTCGACCTGGTCGCGGCCATCCGCGCCGCGCACCCCGCGCTGCCGATCTCCATCGACACCTGGCGCGCCGAGGTGGCCCGCGAGGCCCTGGCCGCCGGCGCCGACGTCGTCAACGACGCCTGGGGCGGGGTGGACCCGGAGCTGGCCGCCGTCGCGGCGGAGGCAGGGGCCGGCATCGTCTGCACGCACGCCGGCGGGCTGCCGCCGCGCACCCGGCCGCACCGCGTGCAGTACGACGACGTCGTCGCCGACATCGTCACCCGGACGACGGCGCTGGCCGAGGCCGCTGTGGCGGCGGGGGTGGACCGCGAGCGGGTGCTCGTCGACCCCGGGCACGACTTCGGCAAGAACACCCGGCACTCGCTGGAGGCCACGCGGCGGCTCGAGGAGCTGGTCGCCACGGACTGGCCGGTGCTGGTGGCGCTGTCGAACAAGGACTTCGTCGGGGAGACCCTCGGCGTCCCCCTCGAGGAGCGGCTCACCGGCACGCTGGCGACGACGGCGGTGAGCGCCTGGCTGGGCGCCCGGGTGTTCCGCGCCCACGACGTCGGCCCCACCCGGCAGACGCTGGACATGGTCGCCTCGATCCAGGGCACGCGCGCCCCGCTGCGCACCGTCCGCGGCCTCGCCTGAGCCCGCCGCCGGGTACCGCCCCGACCGCCCCGGTACCGCGCTGCACCGCGGTACCCGCAGCCCGGAGGCGGTACCGACGCGGAGGTGCGCAAGGCTCTGGTGACCGTGGCCCGGCCGGTCTACCGTCCGCGTCCTCAGACCCTCGGCGAGCACCGGAGGTGGCGGGATGAGCGGTCGGGTCGTGCACTTCGAGATCCCCTACGACGACGGCGACCGGGCGCGGAGCTTCTACAAGGCCGCGTTCGACTGGGAGGTCGTCCAGATGCCGGACATGGGCGGCTACACGCTGGTCATGACCGGCCCGAGCGGCGAGCAGGAGCCGACCGAGCCCGGGTTCATCAACGGCGGGATGCTCTCGCGGGAGATGGCCAGCACCCGGCATCCGGTCGTGGTCGTCGACGTGCCCAGCATCGACGCGACCCTGGAGCGGATGGCCGAGCTGGGCGGCAGCGTCGTCGCGGGGAAGATGCCGGTGGGTGACATGGGCTTCGCCGCCTACGTCTCCGACCCCGAGGGCAACGTCGTCGGCCTGTGGGAGACCGCCCGCAGCTGACCGCTCGACCTCGCGGTACGGCAGCGAACCCCGCGGTCGACCGCGCACCCGGCTGCCACACCGCGAGGTCGACCGCGCCGCGCGAGGTCGACGGCGCCCGGTGAGGGCGAAGGATGCGCTCGCTACGTTGCCCGCATGGCCGCCACGGGATTCCTCACCGCCGACGAGCTCAACGCCCTCCTCCCGGGCACGCTCCCGGGGCTGCTGGGCATCGTCGTGGACACCCACGAGCCCGGGCGCCTCACGAGCCACCTCGACGTCCGCCCCGAGCTGCTCGCCCCGAACGGCTACCTGCACGCCGGCACCGTGGTCACCCTCGCCGACACCAGCTGCGGCCTGCCCACGCGCGCGCTGCTGCCCGAGGGCTCCTCCGGGTTCACCACCATCGAGCTCAAGAGCAACCACCTGGGCACCGCGCGCGAGGGCCGGATCACCTGCGAGGCGACCGCCGCCCACGCCGGGCGGACCACGCAGGTCTGGGACGCCGTCGTCCGCAACGCGGAGTCGGGGAAGACGATCGCGCTGTTCCGCTGCACGCAATCGGTGCTCTGGCCCCGCTGAGGACGGCGGTCCGCGCGCCCGACCCGGCGGTGACCGCCGACACGCCGGATGTGAGACTGGCGCCACACCAGCATCGAGGAGGACCCCCGTGGCACTGGCCAGCCCGTTTCCGGACGTAGCGATCCCCGACAAGTCGGTCCCCGAGGCCGTCCTGGCCGCAGGCAGGGAGCGCCCCGACGCGCCCGCTCTCATCGACGGTCTCAAGGGTGACGTGATCACCCACGGTCAGCTGGCCCAGTACGTCGACCGGGTGGCGGCCAACCTGCACGCGCGGGGCCTGCGCAAGGGCGACGTCGTCGCCGTCTTCTGCCCCAACACCCAGTGGTTCCCCGTGGTGTTCCACGGCATCGCGGCCGCCGGCTGCGTGATGAGCCCGATCAACTCGCTCTACACGCCCGACGAGATCGCCTTCCAGCTCAAGGACTCGGGCGCGAAGATCCTGATCACGATCTCGATGTTCCTGGACCGGGCCACGGCCGCGGCCGAGAAGTCGCCCGTCGACGAGATCGTCGTGCTCGACGGCGCGGACGGGCACGCCAACCTCTTCGACCTCCTGGGCGCCGACGCCCCGAGCGTCACGGTGGACATCGACCCGGCGAACGACCTGGTCACGCTGCCCTACTCCAGCGGCACCACAGGGCTCCCGAAGGGCGTCATGCTCACCCACCGCAACCTGGTGGCGAACGTGACGCAGTGCCTCCCGCTGCTCAAGACCGGCGCGGAGGAGCGGATCATCGCCGTCCTGCCGTTCTTCCACATCTACGGGCTGACCGTGCTCATGAACCAGGGCCTGGCGCTGGGCGGCACGGTGGTGACCCTCCCCCGGTTCGAGCTCGAGGACTTCCTCCGCACGATCCAGGACCACAAGATCACCCGCGCCTTCGTGGCGCCGCCCATCCTGCTGGCGCTGGCCAAGCACCCGATGGTCGACCAGTACGACCTCAGCTCGCTGCAGTCCATCCTCTCCGGCGCCGCACCGCTGGACGAGCAGCTGGCCCTCGCGGTCGAGCAGCGGCTGCGCAAGGGCGCCGACAGCGGCGTCACGGTGGGCCAGGGCTACGGCATGACCGAGCTCTCCCCGGTCTCGCACACCACGCCGGACCCCGACGCCATGCCGCCGGGCTTCTCCGGCGAGGTGCCGAAGGGCTCGGTCGGCTTCGCCATTCCGAACACCGAGTGCCGGCTCATCGACCCGAACACCGGGGAGGACGCCGCCCCGGGCGAGCGCGGTGAGCTGTGGGTGCGCGGGCCGCAGGTGATGAAGGGCTACCTCAACAACGAGGAGGCCACCCGCTCCACCGTGGACGCCGAGGGCTGGCTGCACACCGGCGACGTCGCGATCGTCGACGAGCACGGCATCTACACCGTCGTCGACCGCGTCAAGGAGCTGATCAAGTACAAGGGCTACCAGGTGGCCCCGGCCGAGCTCGAGGCCGTGCTGATCAACCACCCGGAGATCGCCGACGCCGCCGTCATCGGGGTGCCGGACAAGGAGAGCGGCGAGGAGCTGCCCAAGGCGTTCGTCGTCCGCGCGCAGGGCTCGGAGCTCACCGAGGACGCCGTCATCGCCTACATGGGCGAGAAGGTGGCGCCGCACAAGAAGATCCGGTTCGTCGAGTTCATCGACCAGGTGCCGAAGTCCTCGGCCGGCAAGATCCTGCGCAAGGAGCTCAAGGCCCGGGCGTGAGCAGGGCGGCGCCGGGCCGGGACGACGTCGTCCCGGCCCGGCGCCGCGGTCGCCCCGGTCAACCGTCTCGTGGCCGCCGGGGAGCGCTGTCGCTGCGGGTGCTCTCCCGCGCGTCGGCCGCCGTCCTGCGGTCGACCGGGGGCGGCGGGGACCAGGAGGGCGGTCCGCCGGAGCGGGGCGCCGCAGGGACGGCGGGACGCCGCAGCGCGACCACCAGGAGGAGCACGGCCAGCAGGAGCACGACCAGCCCCCCGCCGATCAGGGCCCAGGCGAACCCGGTGAGCGCCGGGACGGTGGCCCCGACGCGCGCGTCCACGGCGACCCCGGCCGAGCCGTCGGCGTTCATCACCACCAGCGTCCAGGTGCCGTCGTCCGGATCCCAGCCGAGCTGCTGCGTCCCGGGGCCCGAGGCCTGGACGGTCCAGAAGTCCTGGTCGGCCGGCGGCCCGCTGGGGGCTCCCCCGGGCAGCAGGACCTGATCGGCGGCCGAGGTGTCCAGCCCGAGGTCGGCGATCACGGTGCGCCGCACCCCGTCGAGGTATCCGTCGACGTCGGCCGACGGCGCGACGCCCACGAAGACACCCCTGGTCGGATCGGCGGCCGTCAGCTCGACGCGCGTCGTGCCCAGCGCCGCGGTGAACCCCACCCAGTCCGCGCCGGTCGCCAGGTCGATCCGCTCGCTGAGCAGCGCGGCGCCCGGCGTCTCGAAGGCGTCGGACGCGGTGTAGAGGTAGCCGTCGTCGGCCCGCTCCCCCTGGTCGGCCCAGAGCAGCACCCCGCCTGCACCGAGCAGGCCGAGGGCGAGCAGGACCAGCAGGGCACCCACGACGCCCGCGACGATGCGCCCCGCACCGACCCGCGGAGGCGGCGGCGGGACCCACCTCCCGGCCGGAGGACCGGACGGCGGCGAGGCAGCGGGCGGGTCGGCGGCCATGGGGCACCTCCTGGTGCCGCCGGGCCGCGGACGCCGCGGCGCGTGCCGGCGGCCCGGACACCCTCCCACCGGACCGGCGGCCCGCCGGCCGCGCGGGCGCGCCGATCCGCCCCGCCGGGGGTCCGCACGGCGCGTCGGTGCGCACCGTCGACCGGGCGTGTGCGAGGACGTCGGCGGCCGCTGCAGGAGCGATCCCCGCAGGCCCACCCCGCGCACCGCCCCTCCTAAGGTCGGGGCATGCGCGCGGTGACGATCAGCGAACCCGGGAGCCCCGACGTCCTCGGCTGGTCGGAGGTCCCCGACCCGGTCTGCGGCCCGGGCGAGGTGCTGGTCGACGTCGCGGCCACCGCGGTGAACCGCGCCGACCTCATGCAGCGGCAGGGCTTCTACCCGCCGCCCCCGGGGGCCAGCGAGATCCTCGGCCTGGAGTGCAGCGGCGTCATCAGCGAAGTGGGCGAGGGCGTCGTCGGCTGGTCGGTGGGCGACGAGGTGTGCGCGCTGCTCTCCGGCGGCGGGTACGCCGAGCGCGTCGCCGTCCCGGCCGGGCAGCTGCTGCCGCGCCCGGCGGGCGTGGAGCTGGCGACGGCGGCCGCGCTGCCGGAGGTCGTGTGCACCGTCTGGTCCAACGTCTTCCTGCTGGCCGGGCTGCGCCGCGGCGACAGCTTCCTGGTGCACGGCGGGTCCAGCGGCATCGGCACGATGGCCATCCAGCTCGCCGCCCGCGCCGGCGCGCGGGTGTTCGCCACCGCGGGCACGCAGGCCAAGCTCGACGTCTGCCGGGAGCTCGGCGCCGACGTGGCGATCAACTACCGCGACGAGGACTTCGTCGAGCGGGTACGCGCCGAGACCGACGGCCGGGGTGCGGACGTCGTCCTGGACAACATGGGCGCGAAGTACCTGGACCGGAACATCGACGCGCTCGCCGTGGGTGGGCGGCTGGTGATCATCGGCCTGCAGGGCGGCGCGAAGGCGGAGCTGAACATCGGGAAGCTGCTGTCCAAGCGGGCGGCGGTGCACGCCACCGCGCTGCGCTCGCGCCCGGCGACCGGTCCCGGCGGCAAGGCCGAGATCATCGAGGCGGTGCGCCACGACGTGTGGCCCGACGTCGAGCGCGGCACGATCCGCCCGATCGTCGACCGGCGGCTGCCCATGTCGCGGGCGGCCGAGGCGCACCGGGCCGTGGAGGCCAGTGAGCACGTCGGCAAGGTCCTGCTGCTCCCCGCGGACTAACGGGGGCGGGGCCGGAGGGCGGCGACCGCGTCGATGACCTGCCCCACCTCGTCCGGGGTGTTGTAGTGCATGAGGCCCAGCCGCACCGCTCCACCGCTCTCGGTGATGCCGAAGGCGTCGAAGAGCTCGCGGGCGTAGGCGTCGCCGTCCCACACGCAGATGCCCTGCCGGTTGAGCTCGACGGCCACCTGTCGGGGCCGCATGCCGTCGACGCGGAACGCCAGTGTCGGCGTCGTCCGTGGGGCGCTGCCCAGCACCTGCACGTGCCGCATCGCCCGCAGGGCGTCGTCCAGCCAGCCGAACAGCTCGCCCTCGTACCGCGCCACGGCGGCCATGGACGACCGCAGCCGCTCGCGGCGGGAGCCGAACGGCTCACCGCTCAGCCCGGCCAGGTGGTCGACCGCTGCCGAGACCCCGGCGTAGAGCTCGTAGGCCGCCGCGCCCGTCTCGAAGCGCTCGGGGACCTTGTCCGGCATGGACAGCAGCTTGTCCGGGTGCAGGTGGGCCAGCAGCTGGGGATCGGCGACGACGGCGCCCACGTGCGGGCCGCACCACTTCGACGCCGACAGCGCCAGGAAGTCTGCCCCCAGGGCGGTGCGGTCCAGGTACATGTGGGGGGCGGCGTGCGAGGCGTCGACGTAGACCATCGCCCCGACCGCGTGCGCCCGCGAGGAGATCTCGGCCACCTCGGGGCAGGTGCCGATCGCGCTGCTCGCGGCGGTGAGGGCGACCAGCCGGGTCCGCCGGTTGACCAGGTCGTCGTACTGCCAGGCGGGCAGCTCACCGGTCTCGATGTCGACCTCGGCCCAGCGGACGGCCACCCCGCGCTCCTCGGCCAGCTGCACCCACGGGCGGATGTTGGCGTCGTGGTCCAGGCGGCTCACCACGATCTCGTCCCCGGGCCGCCACGCCTTCGCGATGGCCCGGGCCATCGCGTACGTCACCGACGTCATGCTGGCGCCCAGGACGACGCCGCCCGCGGTACCGCCCACGAGGTCGGCGACCGCGGACCGGGCGCCGGCGACCAGCCCCTCGGCGCGGGCGGAGGCGGCGAAGACACCACCCCGCGCGGCGACCGGCATCCGCAGCGCGTGCCCGACCGCCCGGGCGACGTCCTCGGGCAGCAGCGCGCCACCGGGCCCGTCGACGTGCACGTAGCCGTCGGCGAGGGCGGGGAAGAGGCCGCGGACCCGAGCGACGTCGAGCCGGGCCTCCATGCTCCGCACCCTAGTTGGCCGGGGCGCCGAACCGGCCAGTCGCTCCGGCGTCGGCCGACCGCGCGTCCGGCGATCGGCATCGGGGGGCAGGATGGAGGCATGACTGCACCCGGCACCGGCAGCGAACGTCCGCACCAGGTCGTCGTCGTGGGCCCCGACGGCCAGTCCGTGGGCGCCCTGCCGATGGACCTCGCCCAGGGCGCCGAGGACGGCGACGGCGCCGCGACGCAGATCGGCGAGATGGTGGAGCAGCCGGCCAAGGTCATGCGGATCGGCACCATGATCAAGCAGCTGCTCGAGGAGGTGCGCGCGGCGCCCCTGGACGAGGCCAGCCGCAACCGGCTGCGCGACATCCACGCCTCGTCCATCCGCGAGCTCGAGCAGGGCCTGGCCCCCGAGCTGCGCGAGGAGCTGGACCGGATCACCCTGCCGTTCAGCGAGGACCAGACCCCCACCGACGCCGAGCTGCGGATCGCGCAGGCGCAGCTGGTCGGCTGGCTGGAGGGCGTCTTCCACGGCATCCAGACGGCGCTGTTCGCCCAGCAGATGGCCGCGCGGGCGCAGCTGGAGGAGATGCGCCGCCGGGCACTCCCGGGCGGTCAGGGCTCACCCGCCCAGCCCGACTTCCGCCCCGGTGGCGGCCAGTACCTCTAGGGCCCTCCCTCCGCCCACGTGCTGCCGGGATCAGGTGACCTGATCGTCGAGCGTCCTACCTCACCGCGCGCCGTGAGGTAGGACGCTCGGCGCTGAGGGAGGACAGTGGTTGTCCACAGATTCGCCGAACCCGTTCACCACGCGCCGTCCGGTCCCGAGGGTGAGGGGGTGCATCCACACCTCGAAGCCATCGCGCGACGTCGTGGCGGCGTCTTCACCGTTGCCGACGCCCGTCAGGTGGGCTACCGCCCCGACGAGGTGCGCGCCGCTGTCGGCTCGGGCGCCTGGCACCGTCTCCGGCGCGGCGTCTACGTGGCCGCGGAGCGGTGGGCCGTCTCGGCGGCCGACCCGCGCGCCCGCCATCTGCTCGACGTCCTGGCCGCACTCGCCGTCCTCGGACCCGGACCGGTGGTCAGCCACTCGTCCGCCGCACGGTTCCACGAGCTCGTCCTGCCACGCGGCACCGACGGGCTGGTCAGGCTGACGGACAGGGACCAGTGGCGGACCGGCCGGGGGTACCGCATCTCGGCAGCCGACCTCCCCTCCCTCGACGTCGTCGACGCCGGTGCGCTGATTGTGACCGCGGTGGCGCGGACGCTCGTTGACTGCGCGCGGGAATGGCCGCTCGTCGACGGCGTCGTCGCGATGGATGCGGCGATGTTCCAGGGGAAGGTGACGCGCGCGGCCCTGACGGCCGCGGTGCTGGCGCAGAGTCACTGGCTGGGCATCGGCAGGGCGGCTCAGGCAGTCGACCTGTCCGACGGCCGGGCGGAATCGCCGCTCGAGTCGCGCGGGCGGTTTGGAGTCGTGGAGGCCGGCCTCCCGCGCCCCGAGTTGCAGGTCGAGCTGCACGGTCCGCGCGGTTTCGTTGCGCGCGTGGACGGTTGGTTCGAGGACCCGGGCGTCGCCCTGGAGTTCGACGGCCGCGTGAAGTACGAGGACCCGCGTGACGGCCGGACGCCTGCGGAAGTCGCGTGGGAGGAGAAGCGACGGGAGGACGCGATCCGCGACCTCGACGTACCGGTGGTCCGCGTCGTCCAGGCCGACCTTCCTCGGCTGCACGGGCCGGTCGAGCGGCTCAGGTACCTCCTGGCCCGGCCGTCCAGCGGCCCCAGACGCTTCCGGGTCGTCCGTCGCCCGGAACCCGGTTCAGAGCCCGGGGACGCCGTCGCCTGACTGGCACCGTCGTCGCCCGCTGGGGCGTCCTACCTCATCGCAACGCGTCCTCCCTCACCGTGCACCGTGAGGGAGGACGCTCGACGATCAGGTCACCTGATCCCGGCTCGCGCCTCAGACGGTGAAGCGGGCGACCGCCTGCTGCAGCTCACCGCTCATGCGGGCCAGGTCCGCCGCGGCGGCCTGCGCGTCGTCCACCCGCTGGTTGGTCTCCTGCGTGCCGGCGGCCAGCCCCGAGATCGCGGCCGCGATGCCCTGCGTGCCGTTGGCGGCCTCGGCGACGTTGCGGTTCATCTCGTTGGTCGTCGCCGTCTGCTCCTCGACGGCCGCGGCGATGGTCGCCTGGAAGTCGTTGATCTCGGCGATGACCGTGGAGATCTGGCTGATCGCCTCGACCGCCCCGGCGGTGTCGGCCTGGATGGCCTCCACCCGCTGGGAGATGTCCTCGGTCGCGCGGGCCGTCTCCTGCGCCAGCTCCTTGACCTCGCTGGCGACGACCGCGAAGCCCTTGCCCGCCTCACCGGCACGGGCGGCCTCGATGGTCGCGTTGAGCGCCAGCAGGTTGGTCTGCTCCGCGATGCCGTTGATCAGCTTGACGACCGTGGCGATCTCCTGCGAGGAGTCGCCGAGCTTGCCGACCGTCCGGGTGGTGCTCTCCGCGACCGTCACGGCCTGACCGGCGACGCGGGCGGCCTCGGTCGCGTTGTGCGCGATCTCCCGGATCGCCGACTCCATCTGCGCGGAGCCGGTGGCCACCGTGTCGACGCTGGCGGCGACGGCACCGGCCGAGGCCACGACGTCGTCGGCCTGGTCGGCGGCGGTGCGGGCGTTCTGCGAGATGCCCTCGGCCGCGCCGTTCAGCTGCGAGGAGGCGGTGGCCAGGCGGGTGGAGCTGTCACCGACCAGGAGGAGCACGTGGCCGATCGCGTCGAGGGTGTCGTCCAGCGACTGCGCCATCTCGCCGAGCTCGGCGCCACCGGTCCGCCCGGCGCGCACGGTGAGGTCACCGGCGGCGACCTGCCCGAGGACCTCGCGGATGCGCTGCATCGGGCGGGTCACGCCTCGGGAGACGACGATCGCGAGCAGCACCGAGATCGCCAGGCCGACGGCGATGATGACGAGGGTGAGCGTGCGGCCGGTCGCGTAGGCGTCCTCCGCCTCGTCCGCCGTCGCCTGGGCGCTGTCGGCCGCGGAGGCGGTGGCGGCGGCGATCGACTCGGAGATGACCGCTTCCTGCTCGTTCATGCCGGCGAGCAGCTCGCCGAGCCGGGCCGGGCTGGTCGCGGAGGCGCCGCTGGCCGTCGTGCCGGCGGCGACGAGCTCGGTCAGGTAGCCCAGGTAGGTGTCGACGGCGGTCTCGAAGCGGTCGAACTCCGCGCGGGTCGCGTCCGCGAGCGGCATCGCGGCGACGGCGACCCGCTGCTCGGCCATCTGCTGCTGGAGCTCGGTGGCCCGCTCCCGGTACTTCACCCGGGACTCCTCGGGCAGGGCGGCGATGTTCGCCCGCGCGGTGGAGGCCGACATCGCCCACCAGTCGACCTGCAGCTGACGAAGACCGTCGAGCGGGACGGCCCCGTCGTCGTAGACCCGCTGCGCTTGATCGCTCAGGACCGACATGCGCTGGACGCCGAAGGCGCCGACGCCCACGGTGGTGAGCGCGACGACGAGGATGGCGCCCAGCATCCGGCTGCGCAGCCCGAAACGGCTGCCCCCAGGCGCGTCCGGGCCCGTTCCCGGGACGGCCCCGGTCGCGGTCGGGAGGTCGGGCTCGTGCTCCATGTCTTCCTGCTCTCCTGTGGCGGGCGGACTGCTCGCACGCCCTATCGGTCTGATGCGGTCGTTGTTGAGCCGATTCCTGTCCGACCGGCCGGTCATCCGACCGGAGCCGGCTGCGGGAGCGCGGTCGACTGCCGGCCCGCCACGGCCCGGCGGGCGACCGCGCGCAGGTCGAGGTCCGGGAGGAGCCGGTCGTTCGCCCCCACCTGCACCAGGGGCGACGTCCGCAGCGTGGCACCCCGCTCCCCGGGATCGCCGGTCGTCTGCTGGTCGTCCCGCCAGGTGAGCGGGTCGATGGTGCGCAGCCCCTCCACCGCGAACGCGACGGCCGCTCCGTCGACCCCCACGAGCAGGAGGCAGGACGTGGCCGTCGGAGCCCGCTGTCCCCGGCCCAGCAGCTGCGACAGGCAGTACACCGGGACCGCCGAGCGGCGGTGCACGATGACGCCGAGCTGCCCCTCGACAGCGGTGTCGGTGAGCGAAGCGGGGAAGGGCAGGATCTCCATGACCTGCTCCAGCGGCACCGCGACGTCCACACCGACGGAGAAGGTCAGGTAGCTCGGGGCCCCGTGGGCGGCGGCCACGGCAACCGCCCCGGCCGTGGTGTCCCCGGGTGCGGGCCCCGTGGCGACGGCGGTGTTCACCGAGGCGAAGCCGGCCAGCTCCGGATCGGCCTGCAGCGCCTCCCCGGAGAGGACCAGGCAGTCCCCGACGTGCTCGATCTCCACGATGCCGGTGACCAGGTCGGGCCGGGCGGTCGCGTGCGCCGGGAGGGCGAGGACGTCGGCGACCGGCACCGGGGCGAGCTCCAGCAGGTCGCTGAGGGCGAGGACGACGTAGCCCGAGGCGAGCTCCAGCACCAGGCCCGCCCCCAGGTCCTCGGGCCGCATCTCCCCCAGCCCGAGGAGCACCAGCGGGTCGACCACCGGCACCTCCCGGTCCGCGTACGGGATGACGCCGCGGCAGGCCGGACCGGACAGGACCGAGGCCTGCACGTCGGGCGTGGGCAGCGTGGTGTGCACGTGGACGGCGTCGACGGCGAACCGGTGGCCGCCGCAGCGGACCACGGTCAGGGTGCGCAGCTCGCCGGCACCGCGTCCCGCGACGGCCGCGCTCTGCCGGGTCACGTCCTCCACCGTCGGGACACCCGGGCGGCCGAGCAGGGCGGCGGCGTCGAGCACGCTGTGCGCCCGCCCGGTGTCGGGGTGGCGGAAGGTGTGCGAGAAGAGCAACTGGCTCCCGTGCGTCCGCGCCGCGACGAGGGCCGCCGCCGGCAGCCTGGTCACGCCGCGCACCTCGTCCGCCAGCAGCCCCAGCACCTGCCCCTGGTGGGCGACGACGACCACCACCTGGTCGGGACGGCGGTCGTCCTCCCGGCCGATGAGCGGCCGCAGGTCGACCACCGGCAGCACCAGCCGGCGCAGCTCGATGGCGCCGAGCAGTCCGGGCGCCGACGCCGGGAGCCCGGCCAGCTCCCGGGGGCAGGGCACCACCTCGCGCAGGGCGGACAGCGGCAGCGCGACGTCCATCCCCGCCAGGCGCAGCAGCCCGTAGACGACGTCGTCGGCAGCGTCCGCCGCGACCACCGGACCGGTTCCCATCGAACCGGCCTCAGGACGCCGAACGGGCGAGCTCGGCGATGAGCTGGTCCACCGCCGAGGACGTCGCCTGCTGCTCCTGGGTGGCCCGGGAGATGTTCTTGATCGCCTCGTTGGTGCGGGTGACCCCGCCGACGATCTGCTCGAAGGCCGCCTCGGCCCGCCGGGACACCTCCGAGCCCTGCTCGACGCGCTCGGCGGACTCCTCGATCAGCTTGCCGATCTGCTGCGCGGCGTCGAACGACCGCTCGGCCAGCTTGCGCACCTCCCCGGCGACGATGGAGAACCCGACGCCGTGCTCGCCGGCCCGCGCGGCCTCGATGGAGGCGTTGAACGCCAGCAGGTTCGTCTGGTTGGCGATCTCCCCCATCACCCGGACGATCTCGGTGATCGCGACGGAGGACTTCTGGATCAGCCCGATCGCTTCGAGCGACGCCCGCAGCGCCTCGACGCCGCGCTCGGCGTTGCCCTGGGTCTCGTCCGCCAGACCGGTCGCCGTCGCCGAGTTGCGGGCGACGCCCTCGATGGAGGCCGAGAGCACGCCCACGAGCTCGGTCATCTCCCGGGCCCCGGCCTCGACTGCCTTCTCCCTGGTCACCGCGTCGGTGACGTCGTAGGCGTACTTGACCACCTTCACCGGCTTGCCGTCGAGGTCGAGGATCGGGTTGTAGGTGGCCTGGATCCAGACGTCCCGGCCGAACTTGCCGCGGCGGTGGAACCGCCCGGCGATGACCTCCCCCTTGGCGAGGGAGAGCCACAGGTCGCGGTACTCCTGCGTGCGGACGTAGTCGTCGTCGCAGAACTCGCTGTGGTGGTGGCCGATGATCTCGCGCAAGGAGTAGCCCATGGTGCGCAGGAAGTTGTCGTTGGCACCCAGCACGTTGCCCTCGAGGTCGAACTCGATCACGGCCTGGGCGCGGTCGACGGCGTCCACCCGGGCCTCGACCTCGGCCCGCCGGGTCTTCTCCTCGGTGACGTCCATGGCGAACTTCACGACCTTGAACGGCTTGCCGGACTCGTCGAGGATCGGGTTGTAGGTGGCCTGGATCCAGACGTCCCGGCCGTCCTTGGCCACCCGGCGGTACTCGCCGGCGTGGAAGTCGCCGTTGGCGAGCTTGCGCCAGAACTGGCGGTACTCGTCGGAGGCGGCGTAGGCGGGCTCGCAGAACATCGAGTGGTGCTTGTCCTGCACCTCGCCGGCGCTGTAGCCCAACGTCTGGAGGAAGTTCCGGTTGGCGGCCAGCACCGTGCCGTCCAGGTCGAACTCGATCACCGCCTGCGCGCGCTCGATGGCCGCGACCTTGCCCAGGAACTCGGCCGTCCGCCGCTTCTCCCGGGTGATGTCCGAGGCGAACTTCACGATCTTGAGCGGGCGTCCGTTCTCGTCGAGGACGGGGTTGTAGGTGGCCTGGAGCCACACCTCCCGGCCGTCCTTGTCGAAGCGCCGGAACTCCCCGGCCTCGAACTTCCCCTTGCCCAGCTGCTCCCAGAACTCCGCGTACGCGTCCGACGCCGCGTAGGCGGGGTCGACGAAGATGCGGTGGTGCTTGCCGCGGATCTCCGGCAGCGTGTAGCCGACCGCGTCGAGGAAGTTCTGGTTGGCCGTGAGGATGCGGCCCTTGACGTCGAACTCGATCACCGCCTGGGCGCGGTCGATGGCGGCGACCTTGCCCTTGTAGTCGGCGTTCTGCAGCTTCGCCTCGGTGATGTCGGTGGCGAACTTGACCACCTTGAGCGGCCGGCCGGTGTCGTCGAGGATCGGGTTGTAGGTGGCCTGCAGCCACACCTCGCGACCGCCCTTGGCCAGGCGCCGGTACTCGCCGCCCTCGAACGCTCCGGCCGCCAGCCGCTCCCAGAACTGGGCGTACTCGTCGCTGCTGACCAGCTCGGGCTCGCAGAACATGCGGTGGTGGCGGCCCTGCACCTCGTGCAGCGCGTAGCCCATCGACTCCAGGAAGTTCTTGTTGGCGGCGAGCACCGTGCCGTCGAGCCCGAACTCGATCACCGCCTGGGCACGGTCGATCGCCGCCACCCGGCCGCGGAACTCGGCGTCGGCCAGCTTGGCCGACGTGATGTCGCTGGCGAACTTGACGATCTTCAGCGGGCGGCCGGACTCGTCGAGGACCGGGTTGTAGGTGGCCTGCAGCCACACCTCGCGGCCGCCCTTGGCCACCCGCCGGTACACCCCGCCCTCGAACAGGCCCTTCCCGAGCCGGCCCCAGAACTGCGCGTACTCCTCACCGGCCGCCTGCACCGGGTCGACGAACATCCGGTGGTGCTTGCCGGTGATCTCCTGCAGCCGGTAGCCCATCAGGTCCAGGAAGTTGCGGTTGGCCGAGAGCACCGTGCCGTCGAGCGCGAACTCGATCACGGCCTGGGAGCGGTCCATCGCGAGGACCGCACCACGCTGCTCGGCCGCCTCGACCATCGCGTCGGTGATGTCGCTGGCCAGCTTGACGATCTTCACCGGCTGTCCGGCGTCGTCGAGGACGGGGTTGTAGGACGCCCGCTGCCACACCGTCCGGCCGTCCTTGGCGCGCCGCTTGTAGACGCCCGACTCGAAGGCGCCACCGGCCAGCCGGCGCCAGAAGTCGGCGTACTCGGTGCTCGCGGCCAGTTCCTCGTCGCAGAACATGCTGTGGTGCCGGCCCTGGATCTCCGCCAGCTCGTAGCCCATGAGGGCGAGGAGGTTATCGTTGGCGGTGAGCACCGTGCCGTCGAGCGCGAACTCGATCACCGCCTGCGAGCGGTGGATGGCCTCCACCACGCCGCGCATTTCCTCCAGCGCAGCATCGGTGGTGCGCGGGCTGGGCGATGACGGCATGGTGACGCTCCGGGTATCCGCTGGTCAGGACACCTGCCCTATCGGCGGGTTCGAGCGTCACTGGCACCACATCGGATGGTGCGCCATCCACCGGGGCGGCGCCGCGGGCTACAGCGAGGCCAGGAACGCGGCGACGCCGTCCTCGTCGTTGCCGCCGGTGACGTCGGTGGCGACGGCGAGCAGGTCCGGGTGCGCGTGCGCCATGGCCACCGCGCGGCCACCGCCGTCGCGCACCCACTCGAACGCGGCGATGTCGTTGGGCATGTCGCCGAACACGACGACGTCCTCCGGCCCGATGCCGTGCCGGGCGGCGACGGTGGCCAGCCCCGTGGCCTTGGTGACGCCGGGCGCGGAGATCTCGGCCAGGGCGTCGCTGGAGGAGTGGGTGACCGTCGCCCGGTCGCCGACGACCTCCTCGATGAGCTCGACGAACGCGTCCGGCGTCATCGACTCCGAGCGGGCCAGCAGCTTGGCCACCGGTGCCGCGGTCATCTCCTCCAGCGTGGCGACGGCGACGCCGGGCACGTCGACGTCCCACCGCGGCCGGTAGACCGGCTCGTGGCGGAACTCCCAGCCGTACTCGACGGCGAACCACATGGTCGGCTGCCGCTCGCGCAGCGCGTCGGTGAGGGCCTGCAGCGTCGTGGGGTGCAGCGGCTCCTCGTGCCGGATCTCCATGGACTCCAGGTCGAGCAGCACCGCGCCGTTGCAGCAGACGGCCGTCCCGGTGCCCAGCACCTCCCGGATGCGGTGCATCCAGCGCGGCGGCCGGCCGGTCGCCAGCACGAACGGCACGCCCTCGGCACGCCAGCGGGCCACCTCGGCGACCGTCGCCTCGCCCACCGTGTCGTCGGAGCGCAGCAGCGTGCCGTCCATGTCGCTGGCGATCAGCCGCGGCCGCCAGTCAGACATCGCGCAGCACCGCCTCCAGGTAGCGGGCGACGCCGTCGACCTGGTGCCCGCTGGTCAGGTGACCGGCCAGCGCGCGGACCGAGGGGTGGGCGTTGGCCACGGCCACCGCCCGGCCGCCGGCGTCCTGCACGGCGCTCAGCATCGGCAGGTCGTTGGGCATGTCACCGAAGACCAGGACGTCGCCGAACCCCACGCCGTACCGGTCCAGCGCCAGCTGCAGCCCGCTGGCCTTGGTGATGCCCGGGGGCAGCACCTCGATGAAGCCCAGACCGGCGTGCGTCAGCTCGGCGTCGGCCGGGTCCACGACCGACCGGGCGCGCGCGAGGAGCTCGTCCTGGTCCAGCGTGGCCGAGCGCAGGAAGACCTTGAGGACGGCGCCCGGCGGCAGCACCTCGCCCCGCTCCAGCAGCTGGGACGGCTCGGGGTAGGGCCAGTCGAAGCCGTGCTGCACCCGCAGCCGGGCGTGCACCTGGCCCTGCTCGGCGGCCTCCTCGACGGCCAGGGTGACCTCGCCGGCGGCCTGCTCGATCTGCTCGATGACCCGCACGGCCCGGTCGCGCGGGAGCGCCACGGCGCGCAGCACCTCGTCGCGCTCCAGGTCGACGACGAAGCCGCCCTGCGAGAGCACGGCGATGCCGCGGTGGTCCAGGGCCGCCTTCACCGTCTCGAGCAGCCGGGGACCGCGGCCGGTGACGCCGACGACGGGGATGCCGGCCTCCCAGCAGGCGTCGAGCGCCGCGCGCGTGCGCGAGGTGACCAGGCCGTCGGCGTCGAGCAGCGTGCCGTCGAGGTCGCTGGCCACGAGCTTCGGGCGCCACGGATCGTGCGTCCCGCCCACGGCGTCGCCGAGCTCGACCACCCGCTCGGCGCCGTCCAGGATGCCGTGCGCCCGGATGGCGCGCGGGGGGCGCTCGGTCATGCGGTGGGCACCGGCGGGACCAGCGTCATGCCCGGCGTGAGCGTCTCGACCCCGCCCAGCCAGGGGCGCAGCGCAGCCGGCACGTGCACCGAGCCGTCCGCGCGCTGGTGCACCTCGAGCAGGCAGGCGATGGTGCGGGCGATCGCGCACAGCGTGCCGTTGAGCGTGGCCGCGGTCTGGTTCCTCCCGTCCGCGTCGCGGTACCGGATGTTCAGCCGCCGGGCCTGGAAGGTGGTGCAGTCCGACGTGCTGGTCAGCTCGCGGTAGGTGCCCTGGGTCGGGAACCACGCCTCGATGTCGTACTTGCGCGCGGCGCTGGTGCCCAGGTCACCGGCGGCGATGTCGACCACGCGGTAGGGCAGCTCCAGCGCCTGGAGGAACTCCTCCTCCCACTGCAGCAGCCGCAGGTGCTCGGCGGCCGCGTCCTCGGGTGCGCAGAAGCTGAACATCTCGACCTTGTCGAACCAGTGCACGCGGATGATGCCGCGGGTGTCCTTGCCGTAGGAGCCGGCCTCGCGGCGGAAGCAGGACGACCAGCCGGCGTAGCGCAGCGGCCCGGCGGACAGGTCGAGCACCTCGTTGCTGCGCATGCCGGCGAGCGCGACCTCCGACGTCCCGACGAGGTACAGGTCGTCACGCTCGATCCGGTACACCTCCTCGTCGTGCTCGCCGAGGAAGCCGGTGCCCTCCATCGCGCTGGGCTTCACCAGCGCCGGGGCGACGACCGGGGTGAAGCCGGCGGCGACGGCCCGGCTGATGGCCAGCTGGGCGAGCGCGAACTCCAGCAGCGCCCCCGGGCCGGTGAGGAAGTAGAACCGCGAGCCCGACACCTTGGCGCCGCGCTCCATGTCGATCGCGCCGAGGCCCTCGCCGATCTCGATGTGGTCGCGCACCGGGAAGTCGTAGATCGGCACGTCGCCGACGGTCCGCAGCGTCACGGCGTCGTCCTCGCCGCCGGGCGGGACGTCACCGTGGACGACGTTGGGGATGCGCAGGTGCACCTCGCGCAGGGCGGCGTCCGCCTCGCGCTCGGCCTCCTCCGCCTGCTTCACCTCGGCGGCCAGCGCCTTGGCCCGCTCGAGGACGGCCGGGCGCTCCTCCGGCGTGGCCGTCCGGACCGCCTGGGAGGCGGCCTTCTGCTCGCCACGCAGGTCGTCTCCGCGCCGGGCCGCCTCGCGACGGGCGACGTCGGCGGCCAGGAGCGCGTCGACCAGGGACTCGTCGGCACCCCGGGCGCGCTGGCTGGCACGGACGAGGTCGGGGTTCTCGCGCACGAGTCGCAGGTCGATCACGTGCCCGATCGTACGGAGCGGCCGCGCCGGACCGCCCGAGGTCAGTGCTGCGCCGCCAGCAGGGACGACACGGCCGCCTGCACCCGCCGGCCCTCGTCCTGCAGCCGGCGCAGCGCCAGGTCCAGCTCGGGGGTCGCGCCCGTGCCGGCCTGGAGGACCTGGCACAGCTCGGCCATCCGGACCGCACCCATCGCGGCGCTGCTGCCCTTGAGCCGGTGCGCCAGCCGGGGCACCGACTGCTCGTCGTCCTCGGACCAGGCGCCGCGCGCGGCCGCGTCGGCCAGCGCCGCCAGGGTGTCGGGCAGACCGTCGGCGTAGGTGCCGTAGAGGTGCGCGAAGGCCTCGGTGCCCAGGTCGCGCAGCTCGTCGACGGTCTCACCGTCCAGGACGTCGTCCCGGACGACGTCCAGCGGCTCACCGGACCGGGGCACCGGAAGCGCGGGGACCGGCGCCGCGGCCGCGGCCGGGGTCGGAGCCGGGGCCGAGATCTGCCCGGCCGCCGGGACGATGCGCCGCAGGGTCGCGTCCAGCGTGGCCAGGCGCACCGGCTTGGTGAGGAACTCGTCGGCGCCCGCGCCGAGGAAGGCCGTGCGGTCGCTGGCGAGCACGCTGGCGGTGACGGCGACGATCCGCGGCTGGTCGATCGGCAGCCGGCGGATGACCGTGGTGGCGTCCACCCCGCCCATCACCGGCATCTGCGCGTCCATGAGCACGACGTCGTAGGCCCGCTCCTGCACCGCCGCGACCGCCTCCTGACCGTTGGCGACGCGCTCGCAGTCGTGGCCCAGCTGCCGGAGGTACAGCCCGATGAGGTGCGCGTTGACCTCGTGGTCCTCGGCGACCAGGACGCGGAGCCGCTGCTCCCCGGCCGGCTCCCCGAGGGCCCCCACCGGTGCCGGCGCCGACCCGGCACCCGGCCGGAGGAGGGCCAGCAGGGTCTCGTGCAGCCGGGCCGGGCGGACCGGCTTGTGCAGCCGGACGTCGAACGGCACCGACCCGGAGGGGTGCAGCACCGTCGAGCTGCTGAGCAGGACCAGCGGCGTCCCCGCGGAGACCGGGTGCGCCCGCAGCCGGGTGGCCAGCTCCTCGCCGTCCATGTCGGGCATGTGCAGGTCCAGGAGGAAGGCGTCGAAGCGTTCCCCGGCGTCCACCAGCGCCAGCGCCTCCGCGCCCGACCCTACCAGCACCGCGTCGGCGCCGAGCGACTGCAGCTGGTGCTCGACGATGCGCAGGTTGGTCTGGTTGTCGTCGACGACCAGCAGCCGGCGGCCGACGAGGTCGCTCGACACGCCGCTGTCCGGCGCGGCGTCGGCCGGGGTCAGGCGCACGGTGAGGGTGAAGGTCGAACCGGCCCCCAGGTCGCTGTACACGGTGATCTCCCCGCCCATCGCCTGCGCGATCCGCTGGCTGATCGCCAGGCCGAGGCCGGTGCCCCCGTAGGACCGGGTGATCGAGGCATCCCCCTGGCTGAACGACCGGAACAGGCGCTCCTGCTGCTCGGCGGAGATCCCGATCCCGGTGTCGATGACGGCCAGCCGGCACAGCATCGTGCCGTCGTCGGCCAGGTCGCCGTCGCTGGAGAGGACGACCACGACCTGCCCCTGGGCGGTGAACTTCACGGCGTTGCCGACGAGGTTCAGCACGACCTGGCGGAGCCGGGCGGCGTCGCCGAGCACCCGCCAGCCGCAGTCGCCGGGGATGTCGACGAGCAGGTCCAGCCCCTTGCCCGCGGCCTGGGGGGCGAGCAGCTGGGCGACGTCGTAGACGACCTCGTCGAGCTCGAACGGGGTCTGCTCGAGGTCGAGCTCGCCGGCCTCGATCTTGGAGAAGTCCAGGATGTCGTTGATCAGCATCAGCAGGCTGTCGCCGCTGCGGGACACCGTCTCCAGGTGGCTGCGCTGCTCGGCGGTGAGCTGGGTGGTCAGCAGCAGGTCGGTCAGCCCGAGGACGGCGTTGAGCGGCGTGCGGATCTCGTGGCTCATCGTTGCGAGGAACGCCGTCTTGGCCTGGCCGGCGCGCTCGGCGTCGTCCCGGGCGGTCACCAGCTCGCGCTCGCGGGCCTCGACCAGGGCGTTGCGGTCGTGCAGCGCCTGCCCGAGCGCGTTGACGTCGCCGGCGATGTCGCGCAGCTCCGCCGGCCCGTACTCGGGGACGCGGCGCAGCACGTCCCCGGCGGTGAGCGCGGCGAGCGTCTCGCGCACCCGCTGGGTGGGGGGCAGCAGCGTCTCGGCGAGCTTGCGGTTCGCCCGGCGGACGGCGACCGCGACGGCCGCCGTGACGGCCAGGCCGAGGGCGGCGCCGGCGATCACGACGGCGCGCTGGGAGGCCAGCGCGTTGCGGCGCTGCTCCTCCACCAGGACCCGCGCCTCGCTCTCCACCTCGCGGTAGGCGTCGAACCGCACCTTGTCCCGGTTGAGCAGCTCGTCGAGGGCTGCCATGTCACCGACCGCGGGCTGCCACCGCAGCACGGGCCGGGCCCACTCGGTGAGGAAGCGCCACTCCGCGGCCTGGAGCTCGGCGAACGCCTCGGCCAGCTGGGGGTCGTCGGCCATCAGCCGCTCCAGCGTCTCGTCGGCCGCGGCCAGGTCGGCCGAACCCTTGACGTAGGGCTCCAGGAAGCGGGACTCGCGCGTGACCAGGAAGCCGCGCAGCGACGTCTCCTGGTTGAGCATCGCGATGTGCCCGTCCTGGAGCGCGCTGAGCATCTCGTTGGAGCGGTCCACGCGATCACCGAGCACGGTCAGGACCACGACGGCCAGGCCGACGGTCGTCAGCGCGACCGCCGTGAGCGCGGCCAGACCCACCGTCAGCGGGCGGCGCAGCAGCGCCCGGAGTGGCCGTGCGTCGTGGTGGGCACCGCGGGACGTGGAGAGGGGCACTCCCGGCTTTCGGCCGCCGACCTCCCGGTGTGAAGGCGAGCCGGCGCTACAGCTCCGGGTCGGACGTGCCGATGCCGGTTGTGCCCCACTCTTCCCGATCGGAGTCCCATGAGCCACGTCCTGGTCGTCGACGACGACCCCGTCATCGCCGACCTCGTCGCCTTCCGGCTGGGCCGGCTGGGCCTCGAGGTCTCGGTGGAGTCCGACGGGGAGGCCGGCCTGGCCGCCGCCCGTCAGCTGCGCCCGGACCTGGTGGTGCTGGACTGGATGATGCCGCGGATGAACGGCCTCGAGGTCTGCGCGGCGCTGCGTTCGGACGCCGACCCGGCGCTCGCCCGCACCCCGGTGCTGCTGCTCACCGCCAAGGCCCAGGAGCCCGACCTCGAGCGCGGCTTCGCCGCCGGCGCGACGGATTTCGTCGCCAAGCCGTTCAGCACGCGGGAGCTCATCAGCCGCGTGACCGCCGCGCTGCCGCCCGGCAGCATCCCGGCGTGACCGCGCTGCCGGGCCCCGTGCTGATCACCAGCACGGCGGTGACCGGCCTGGTCGTCCTGCTCCTCCTCTCGGTCGGCGGGGCGCACCTGGCCCGCCGTCGCCGCGAACGCCGCGACCTGGCCCGTCGCGCCGAGCTCACGCCGCTGGTCTACACCCTCCTCGACGGCGAGCAGACCGCCGCGTCGCTGGCCGACGCACCCGCCGTGCTCGACGAGGTCGTCCTGCACCTCCTCCCCCAGCTCCGCGGCAACGACCGGCAGGTCCTGCGCGACCTGCTGCTCGCGCGCGGCGTCGTCGACCGGGCCGCCGAGCAGTTGTCGGCCCGCGCCCCGTGGCGCCGCGGCCGGGCGGCGATGCTGCTGGGCGCCACCGGCAGCACGCGCTACACCCCGGACCTCGTGACCCTGCTGGAGGACCGCTCCTCCGACGTCCGCTCCGCCGCCACCCGGGCCCTCGGCAAGGCCGGCGACGTCGCGGCCGTGCCCTACCTGCTCGCGTCGCTGGGCTCGGCGCGGCCGGTGCCCTCCGGCATCGTCGGCATGGCCCTGCTCGACCTCGGCACGGCCGCGCTCCCCGCCCTGCGCTCCGCGCTGGAGTCCGGTGCCGCACCCGCCCGCGCGACGGCCGCCAGCCTGCTCGGCCTGCACGGCGACCTCCCCGCCGTGGCCGCCCTCACCACCACCCTCGACGACGCCGGCGCGCCGACCGAGGTGCGCCTCGCCGCGGCCGGTGCTCTCGGCCGCATCGGCGCGCCCCAGGCCGCCGACGCCCTCGCCCGGGCCACCGTGCTCGCCGTCGATCCCGCCCTGCGCGCGACGGCGGCCGAGGCGCTGGGCCGCATCGGCGACCCCGACTCCGTGCCGGCGCTGGCCGCCGGGATGACCGCGGCCGACCTGCGCGTGCGCACCGCCTGCGCCGACGCGCTGGCCTCCATCGTCCCCGAGGGCCGCGCGCGGCTGGGGCTGCTCGGCGCCTCCGCCGGTCCGGCCGCGCCCGTCGCCCGCGCCGCCCTGGACGCCGTGTCCGCGGACTCCCCGCGCGCCCTGGCCGGAGCACGCTGATGAGCGATCTCCTGCTGGACGCCCTGCAGCCCCTGCTGAACGTGCTGATGAGCGAGTTCCTGCTGGACGTCCTGCTCGTCTCCGGGTGGGTGCTCACCGGCCACGTCGCCCTGTTCCACCTGGTCACGCTGCTGCTGGTGCTCGCCGGTGCGCGACGGGTCTGGCGCAACCGCCACTGGCGCGGGGTGGAGGGCCACGACGAGACCTTCGCCAGCCCGCTCACCCCCGCCGTCTCCATCCTCGTGCCCGCGCACGACGAGGAGGCCGGCATCCTCGACACCCTCTCCGCCGCGCTCGGGCAGAAGTACCCGGCGCTGGAGGTGGTGCTGGTCGACGACGGCTCCACCGACCGCACCTTCGCGCTCGTCGCCGAGCGCTACGCGCTGCGCGAGGTCACGCCACGGCCCACCGCCGACTTGCCCGTCGACGGCGAGATCCTCTCCGTGCACCGCGCCACCACCGGCGACCCGCTGCTGGTGATCCGCAAGACGAGCGTCGGACGCCGGTCCGACGCCCTCAACGCCGCCCTCAATCACGCCCGCCACCCCCTGGTCTGCATGGTCGACGCCGACTCGCTGCTGGAGACCGAGGCGCTGCTGCAGGTCTCCCGCCCCTTCGTGGAGGACCCGGACCAGGTGGTCGCCTCCGGCGGGGTGATCCGGGCGGCCAACGGCGCGCGCACCGACCGCGGGACGATCCTGGAGCCGCGGCTGTCCCGGCGCTGGGTCGTGCGCGTGCAGGTGCTGGAGTACCTGCGCTCGTTCCTGCTCGGCCGCACGGGCTGGGCCGACGCGCAGGCGCTGCTCATCATCTCCGGCGCCTTCGGCCTCTTCCGCCGCGACGTCGTCCTCGAGGTCGGGGGCATGGATCCGCTCTCCCTGGCCGAGGACGCCGAGCTGGTCGTCACGATCCAGGAGCACCTGCGCCGCAACCGGCGTCCGCACCGCGTCGTGTTCGTCCCCCAGACGGTGTGCTGGACCGAGGTGCCGGAGAGCTGGACGGTCCTCGGCCGGCAGCGCACGCGCTGGTCGCACGGCCTGGCGCAGCTGCTCTGGAAGCACCGCCGGATGATCGGCAACCCGCGCTACGGCCCGATCGGGCTGCTGGCCATGCCGTTCTTCCTGCTGTTCGAGCTGCTCGGTCCGGTCTTCGAGCTCGTCGGCGTCGCCGGCGTCCTCGCCTCGATGGCCGTGGGCCAGGTGCCGCCGGCCGTCGCCGGGGCGCTGCTGGTCCTCGCCATCGCGCTCGGCGTGCTGCTGTCGGCCACGGCGATCGCGGTTGAGGAGCTCACCTACCACCGCTACGGCCGCGGCCGCGACCTGCTCGCGCTCATGGGGACCGCGGTCGTGGAGCACCTCTGGTTCCGCTGGGCCCACTCGTGGTACCGGCTGTGCGGCCTGGGTGCGGCGCTCGCCGGCCGGAGCCCGGTGTGGACGGCGATGCCGCGGGTCGGCTTCTCCGCGGAGCCCGCGCCGGCCGAGCGGCTGGTGCCTGTCGGCCCCTGAGTCAGGCGGCCGGGCAGCCGGGCGCGCTGACCTCGGCGAACTGGCTGATCAGCTCCGGGGAGCCGGCCAGCGCGTCGTGCCACTTCTTCCACTGCTCGTGGGTGAAGCCCGCCTCGGCCAGCCGGGCGTCGAGGTCGGTGGTGAAGGCCTGCTCGTCGGCGTGGCTGGCCAGGTCGACGGTGCACTGCCGGGCCCACTCCACCTCGGCCAGGCGGCGGGTGGTCGCGTCCGCGGTGGTGGCCGTCGGCGTGGCGGCGGTCGAGGCCTCGGCCGTGGCGTCCGACCCGCAGCCCGCGGTGCCGCCGAGCAGCGCCAGCGCGGCCAGCGAGACGACGGCGCGCGCCAGGCGGCGGTCACTGCACGACAAGGGTCACCGTCCCGGGTGCGGTCCGCGGCGCCGCCGCGGTGTACGAGATGGTGAGCGGCACCGTGTAGGTGCCCTTCGCCAGCGCCGTCGCGTCGAAGCGCAGGCCCACCTGGTCGGTGGTGCGCCCGATGATCCCGGTGCCGCCGGCGGGGCGGCTGACCGTCCCGTCGCCCGGGTAGCCGACCTTCAGGCCCGGGGGGAGCGCGCCGGCGCGGACGGTGACGTCGGCGAGATCGGCCTGGCCGGCGGTGAAGGCCAGCGGCGCGAAGGCGTTGCTGCCCGCCTTGACGGTGACGCTGGTGGTGTCCTGGGTGAACGCCGGTCCGGTGGCGGGCACGACCGGCACGGTCACCGTGGACGTCAGGGTGTACCGGCGTTCCTTGCCGTCGTTGCCGCCGCCGTTGTTCTTGCACTGCCCGTTGTCGCCGCAGTTGTCCACGTACGTGGAGGTCAGCGTCACCGGGAAGGAGGACTGCTGGGTGTAGGGCACCCGGACGCGGAAGGCGGTGAAGTCACGCGTGCCGCTGACCAGGGTGTCGGAGCCGTAGAGGGAGGTGTCCGAACCACCCCGGGTGGTCGGGTAGCTGACGGTCACCCCCGCCGGGGCCTTCACGGTGGTCGACCACTCGGTCACGCTGCGGTCGCCGGTCCACACGACGGACAGCCAGGCCGACTGCCCGGGCACCACCGGGGCGGTCTGGGCGGTGACGGGACGGACACCGGTCTTGTCGGTGTCCGCGGACGCCGGCGCGCTGCCCAGCAGCGGGCCCACCAGAGCGGCGGCCAGGACGGCGACGACGGCCGCGCCGCGCCGTCGTCCGGACCTGCGCGCTGCTGCCATGGCGTCACCACCGTCCGATCAGGTCGACAGGGCAGAGGCGCCCTCGGCCCCATGGATGGGCCAGGTCGGAACGCAGCGTAGCTGGCCA
This sequence comes from Blastococcus sp. TF02-09, assembly GCF_003319105.1. GTDB lineage: Bacteria > Actinomycetota > Actinomycetes > Mycobacteriales > Geodermatophilaceae > Blastococcus. The sequence goes on from NZ_QOHH01000014.1 coordinate 74,364, forward strand.
TATACGTTGCGTACGACCGTCGGCAGGGGCAGGAGTTGCCGAAAAGCGCCGCGCCGATGGGCACCCCGCCACCCGGCGGCACCGCGGCTACGCCGCCCGGGCACGCGTTCGGGGACAATGGCGCCCATGCGCTTCCTGCAGCGGCCCGACCACGACCTGACCTACGCCGACGTCTTCATGGTGCCGAACCAGTCGACGGTCGGCTCCCGGCTCGAGGTCGACCTCACCACCCCGGACCGCGTGGGCACGACCATCCCGATCGTCGTCGCCAACATGACGGCGATCTCCGGCCGGCGCATGGCCGAGACCGCGGCCCGCCGGGGCGGCCTGGCCGTGCTGCCGCAGGACATCCCGGTCGACGTCGTCGCCGAGGTCGTCTCCTGGATCAAGCAGCGGCACCCGGTGTACGACACCCCGATCACGCTCGCCCCCACCTCCACGGTCGGCGAGGCGCTGTCGCTGCTGACCAAGCGCGCGCACGGGATCGTGGTCGTCGTCGAGAACGGGTCCCCGGTCGGCGTCGTCACCGACGGCCAGTGCCAGGGCGTGGACCGGTTCACCCAGCTGTCCGAGGTGATGACCCGCGAGCCGCTCACCATCCCGGCCGGCACCGACCTGCCCAAGATCTTCGACGTGCTCTCCGGCGAGCGGGTCAGCGCCGCCCCGGTGGTCGACGGCGACCGGCTGGTCGGCGTCATCACCAAGAAGGGCGCACTGCGCTCGGCGATCTACACCCCGGCGGTCGACGGCCAGGGGAGGCTGCTCACCTCGGCGGCCGTGGGCATCAACGGCGACGTCGCTGGCAAGGCGTCGGCCTTGCTGGCCGCCGGGGTCGACGTGCTCGTCGTCGACACCGCGCACGGCCACCAGGCCAAGGCGGTCGAGGCGCTGGCGGCCGTCCGCTCGGTGGCCGGCTCCACGCCGGTGGTGGCCGGCAACGTGGTGACGGCGCAGGGCACCCGCGACCTGATCGAGGCCGGTGCCGACGTCGTCAAGGTCGGCGTCGGGCCCGGCGCCATGTGCACCACGCGGATGATGACCGGCGTCGGCCGCCCCCAGTTCTCCGCCGTCGAGGAGTGCGCCGCCGAGGCCCGCTCCCTGGGCAAGCACGTGTGGGCCGACGGCGGCGTGCGGCACCCCCGCGACATCGCGCTGGCCCTGGCCGCCGGCGCCGCGAACGTCATGGTGGGCTCCTGGTTCGCCGGCACGTACGAGTCGGCCGGCGACATCCACGACGACGGCTCGGGCCGGCTCTACAAGGAGAGCTTCGGCATGGCGTCGGCGCGGGCGGTCAAGGCGCGGACCGCCGGGGCCTCCGGGTTCGAGCGGGCGCGGGCCGGGCTGTTCGAGGAGGGCATCTCGTCGTCCCGGATGTACCTGGACCCGGCCCGCCCGGGTGTCGAGGACCTGATCGACCAGATCGTCGCGGGCGTCCGCTCGTCGTGCACCTACGCGGGCGCGCGCACGGTCGACGAGCTGCACGAGCGCGCGGTGCTGGGGGTGCAGAGCGCGGCCGGCTACGAGGAGGGCCGCCCGCTGCCGACCAGCTGGTGATCGGGCGGGCGGAGTGAAGCCCCTCCCCCTCCCGGTCTTCGAGGCGCTGGTCGCCGACGCGCTGGACGAGGTCCCGCCCGAGCTGATGGCACTGGTGGACAACGTCGTCGTCCTGGTCGAGGACCGGAATCCCGACGAGCCCGACCTGCTCGGGCTCTACGAGGGGTACGCACTGACCGAGCGCGGCTGGGAGTACGGCGGGGCGCTGCCGGACCGGATCATGATCTACCGCGAGGCGATCTGCGCGATCTGCGAGACGGCGGAGGAGATCGTCGATGAGGTCACCATCACCGTCGTCCACGAGATCGCGCACCACTTCGGCATCGAGGAGGAGCGCCTTCACGAGCTCGGCTGGGGCTGACCCCCGCTTTACCGCGGAAAGCGGCCCGCTTTTCCGCGGAAAAGCAGCCCCGCGCCGAGTGCGGACTTGTTGTCGGCGACACGGCAAGACACGCCGCGGTGAGCGACGCCAACTCCGCACTCGGCCCGCTGACGCCGACCCGCACTGCCGACGACGTCGGCGACGCCGCTGCGTCGGCGGGTAGCGTTGATCGACGTGCCCGACGACATCGCCACCACCGGCAAGCTGCCGATCAAGATGCTGCACGACCGCATCCTGGTGGCGCTGCGCAAGGAGGACGGCGACCGGCGGTCCAGCGGCGGCATCCTCATCCCCGCGACCGCGCAGGTGGCCAAGCGGCTGGTGTGGGGCGAGGCCAAGGGCGTCGGGCCCTCGGTGCGCCAGGTGAAGGTCGGCGACCAGGTGCTCTTCTCCCCCGAGGACCAGCACGAGGTCGAGGTGCACGGCGAGGACCTGATCATCCTGCGCGAACGCGACGTGCACGCCGTCGCCGCCGAGCGCATCGAGGAGTCGACCGGGCTCTACCTCTGACGCGGGGCGTCGACCGGACATGCACGAACGGCGGTCAGGACGACGGCGGCTCCGCGCGCGAGTGGCGGGTGACCACCGCGGTCATCTCCTCCAGCCAGCGGCGGACGACGGCGAGCTCCTCGTCGCCGTAGCCCTGCATCGCGGCCACCAGGTCGCGCGCCAGGGCACCGAAGTGCTCGGCGCCCGACGCCATCGCGGTCTCCGACATCTCCAGCCCCACGCGCCGGCGGTCGCCGGGATCGCGGACGCGCCGCACGTGCCCGGCCCGCTCCAGCCGGTCGACCAGCGCCGTCACCGAGGCCGATCGCAGGTCGACCACCTCGCCCAGCCGGCCGGCGGTCAGCGCCTCTCCGCGCCGGGCGGCGTCCATGATCGCCACGAGCGCGCGGACGTCGGTGCGGTTGAGCCCATGCACGTCGGCGAACCGCTGGCCCACCGCATCGAGCTCCACGTTGAGCCGGCGCAGCAGCAGGCCGATCTCCTGGCGGGCACGCGTCGCGTCGTCGTCCATCCCTGCACCTCCGTTCGCTCGCAGCCGCCGCCCGGGATAACCTCTCGATGATCGAGATAATCGACCGTCGAGGGACATCATGCCGCGCCGCACCCGGATCCTGTGCTGGTCGATCCCCGCACTCGTCGCCGTCGTCTGGCTCGCGCTCGCGGGCCCGCTGGGCTCGTTCAGCGGCAAGCTGGCCGAGGTCTCGGAGAACGACTCCGCCGCGTTCCTCCCCGACAGCGCCGAGTCCACGCAGGTCAGCGAGCTGAGCGCCGCCTTCCAGAGCGAGCGGACGCTCCCGGTGATCCTGCTCTGGGAGAGCGACGGCGGCCCGCTGGACCCGGCCGCGCCCGCCGAGGCGCAGGAGCGGGTCGACGACGCCGTGCGCATCGCCGAGGACGCCGGAGCGCTGCGGGGCGAGCCGTCGCCGATCATCCCCTCCGAGGACGGCGTCGCGGTGCAGGCCGTGCTGCCCTTCGACCCGGATCTGGGCGAGGCGCTGCCCGAGATCGTCGCCGACCTGCGCGAGCTGCCCGCGATCGACGGCACGACGCAGTACGTGACCGGGCCCGGCGCGCTCTTCGCCGACTTCGCCGCGGGGTTCTCCGGCATCGACGGGCTGCTGCTGCTGGCCGCGTTCGGCGTCGTCCTGCTCATCCTGCTGGTCGTCTACCGCAGCCCGCTGCTCCCGCTCCTGGTCATCGGCACCGCCGCGATGGCGCTGGTCGTGTCGCTCGCGGTCGCCTACTTCCTGGCGCGGGAGCGGTGGATCGACGTCAACGGCCAGAGCCAGGGCATCGCCTCGATCCTCGTCGTCGGCGCGGCCACGGACTACGGACTGCTGCTGGTCGCCCGCTTCCGCGAGGAGCTGCGCCGCGAGCGGTCGAGGTTCACGGCGATGCGGGTGGCGCTGCGGCAGTCGTGGGAGCCGATCGTGGCCTCCGGGGGCACGGTGATCCTCGGCGTCCTCTGCCTGCTCTTCTCCGACCTCGGCTCCAACCGCGGACTCGGGCCCATCTCCGCCGTCTGCATCGCCTTCGCCATGCTGGCGGCGCTCACCTTCCTGCCGGCGCTGCTCGTGCTGCTCGGCCGCGCGGCCTTCTGGCCGTTCCGCCCGCGCTACGGCGAGCAGCACGTCCACGGCCGAGGCTGGGAGCGCATCGCGACATCGGTCGGCCGCCGTCCCGGGCGGTACCTGCTGGGCAGCGCCGGCGCGCTCGTCGTCCTCGCGCTGTTCCTGCCGACCTTCGACTCCGGCGGCATCCCGCTGTCCGACGCCGTCCGCGGCGGCTCCGAGTCCGGCGAGGGCCAGGAGGTGCTGGCCCGGCACTACGCGGCGGGCGCGGCCAGCCCCGCGGTGATCGTCACCCCGGCCGACGGCTGGCGGGAGGTCGCCGACGCGGCGGCCGGCACCGACGGCGTCGCCGCGGTCGAGCCCGACACCGGCGACCGGCCCGGCGGCGACCCGCTCGTAGTGGACGGACTGGTCCGGCTCGAGGCCACCCTGACCGACGTCCCCGACAGCGAGGCCGCGCAGGACACCGTCTCCGCACTGCGGACGACGGTGCGCGACGTCGACCCCGACGCCCTGGTCGGCGGCACGTCGGCGCAGGACCTGGACACCCAGGAGACCGCCGCCCGCGACCTGCTGGTGATCGTGCCGCTGGTGCTGCTCGTGATCACCGTCGTGCTGGCCCTGCTGCTGCGGGCGGTGGTGGCGCCGCTGCTGCTGGTGGCCACCGTCGCGCTGAGCACCGCCGCGACCGTGGGCGTGGCGGCGCTCGCCTTCGACCAGCTGTTCGCATTCCCGGGCAGCGACCCGCAGGTGCTGCTGATCGGCTTCGTGTTCCTCGTGGCGCTGGGGATCGACTACAACATCTTCCTCATGACCCGCGCCCGCGAGGAGTCCGTGCGGCACGGCACGAGGGACGGCGTCCTGCGGGCCCTCGCGGTGACCGGCGGGGTGATCACCAGCGCGGGCCTGGTGCTGGCCGCGACGTTCGGGGCACTCACCGTGCTGCCGCTGGTGATCCTCATCCAGCTGGGCTTCCTGGTCGGCTTCGGCGTCCTGCTCGACACCTTCGTCGTCCGCACGCTGCTGGTGCCGGCCGCCGTCCGGCTGGTCGGTGACCGGGTGTGGTGGCCCAACACGCTCCCTCCCCGTTGATCATCGTCGGATGGCCGGCCCCACCGGCGCGCCGGCCAGCCAGCTGACGATGATCAACTCGGGCGACGGGCGACGTCAGCCGGCGAGCAGGATCGCGACGAGCAGCACGACGCCGACGACGACCCACGCCAGCGGCACCCGGTTCACCCACCGCGCGGCCTCGTGCCGGCGCGTGCCGAACAGCACCCACCCGGCGATCGTGGTGCCGAGCGCGACGAAGGGGTAGGCGAACCAGGCCAGCACGATGAACGCCGCGGCCATCGACTCCCAGTTCGCCAGCCCCATGGTGCCGCCGATGGCCAGCAGGAACCACGGCAGCAGGAACACCACGTACAGGCCCTGCAGCACGCCGAGCTCGATCGCGGCGGCGCGTCGAGCCGCGTCGACAGGTCGCCGGTCCACCGGCGTCGGGGGCATCACGGCGGCGGAGCGTAGCGGCCGAGCGCTACAGGTGGCCGGAGCGCACCCGCGCCAGCCAGCCGTCCGCCTCGGCGAACGCGCCGTCGGCCGACTCGGGCTCCACCGCCCGGTTCTCCCGCCCGTCGGCTCGCGGGTAGGAGCCGAGGAAACGGACGTCCTCGCACACCCGGTGCAGGCCGGCCAGCGCCTCCCCCACCCGGCGCTCGGCTATGTGGCCCTCGCAGTCGAGGGCGAACGAGTAGATCCACAGCCGGTCGCGCATCGGCCGCGACTCGATACGGGTCAGCGAGATGCCGCGGACGGCGAACTCGCGCAGCACGTCCAGCAGCGCACCGGTGCGGTCGGTGACGACGACGACCAGCGAGGTCTTGTCGTTGCCGGTGGGCGCCGGCAGCGGCCCCGGGCGGCTGACCAGCACGAACCGGGTGACCGCGCCCGCGTGGTCGGCGATGCCCTCGGCCAGGGAGTCCAGCCCGTAGCGCTGCGCCGCGATCGCCGCGCACACCGCCGCGTCGTACTCCCCGGCGGCGACGGCGGCCGCGGCCCCCGCGGTGGAGCCCGCCGGCAGCGGCGTGACGTCCGGCAGGTTGGCGGCGAGCCACCGCCCGGTCTGGGCCAGCGCGTGGGGGTGGCTGGCCACCGAGCGGACGTCGGCCAGCGTCGTCCCCGGCCGGACGGCGAGGGTGAAGGCGACCGGCAGGAACACCTCGCGGGTGATGACCAGCGGATCGCCGTCGGCCAGGCCGTCCATGGTCGCCGGGACCGACCCCTCCACCGAGTTCTCCAGCGGCACGAGCCCGGCGTCGGCCTCCCCCGATCGGACGGCGGCCAGCGTCGCGGCGACACTCGGGCGGGGGTGCAGCGTTCCCCCGGTCGTGGCGATCGCGCTGCTCAGCGCGGCCTCGGCGAAGGTACCCTCGGGCCCGAGATAGGCGAACCTCGTCGGAGAACTGCTGGGCTGCATCCCGGGCATCCGGCGAGGGTAGTGCGGGCGGGTCGGCAGGTAGGCGACCCGGGGGAAGCTGCCTCGCCGACCGGCTACCCGACCCCGGGTGCCCGGACGACGACCGGACGACGACCCGCGACTGGAGGTGGCGTGCCCCCTGCCTCGGCTGCGGCCGCCGCCTCCGGCCCCTCCCCGGCCGAGCTGCGCCGGATGCGGGCGGCGCTGTGGCGGCTGCTCGCCGCCGGGGACCGGGACGACGGCACCTTCCGCGGCCTGCTCGACGACGTCGACGACGCGCTGTCCGGCGCCCACGACCCCTACTGGTCGGCGTGGCGTGCCGCCGTGTCGGCCCGCCGCAGCCTGGCCGACGGCGAGCCGGACGCGGCCGCGGAGTCCGTCGCCGCCTCCCGCGAGGCGCTGCACTCCTGCCTGCCCTCGGCGTGGACCGCCCTCATCCTGGCCTACCTCGCGCACGTGGAGGTGACCGCCGACCGGGTGGACGCCGCGATGCTGATGGCGGTCGACGCGAGCCTGCTCACCGAGGAGCCCGCCGCCCAGGACCCCTCCCGCCCGCTGCTCCAGGCGCACCGCTGGCTGTCCCTCACGCTGGCCGGCCTGGACCTCGAGGAGCTCGCGGTCGCGCACGCCGACCGGGCGTACGCCGTGGCGGCCGACCTCCCCGACGTCGACGACCAGTGGCAGACCCTGCTGCTCAGCGCCCAGCGGCACGCGGAGCTGGCGCAGACGCTGCACCGCCGGGGCGACGTGGAGCGGGCGCACGAGCTGGCCGAGGAGGCCATCGGGTGCGCCACCGCCGCGCGGGAACTCGACCGGGAGCCCGCGCCCGCCGAGGCCGACCTGCTCGACGTCGTCCAGGCGTGGGCGCTGACCTGCGCCGACGACCTCGACGACGCGCTGGGCCCGCTGCGCCGCGTGCACCGGCACGTGCAGGCCGACGGCGACGTCTGGCTGCGCGGCTACACCGACCTCGTCCTGGGCCGGCTGCTCGCGCGCCTGGCGTCCCGGGACGGCGACCGCATCCGCGGCGAGGAGGCCGTACAGCTGCTGGTCGACGCCGCGGGTGCCTTCGCGGCCTCCGGTGACCGCCGGCGCTACCGCCAGTGCCTCCTGGAGCTGGGCCAGAACACCGCGGACCTGGGGCGGCCGGCCGAGGCGCTGCACTGGCTGGAGGCCTACCGCTCCGACACCGGGCGCGCGCACGCCCGCGGCCGCGAGCTGTGGGCGGAGATGTTCGTGCGCCGCAGCCGGCTCCGCGAGGCCGAGCGGCAGGCCGCGGTGCTCCGCCGGCACGCCCTGGAGGACCCGCTCACCGGGCTGGGCAACCGGCGCAGCGCCGAGCGCCGGCTGGCCGGGCTGCGGTTCGGCGACGAGCCCCTCTCGCTGGCCGTGGTCGACGTCGACCGGTTCAAGGAGGTCAACGACGGCGCCTCCCACACGCAGGGCGACGTCGTCCTGCGCCGGGTGGCCGACCTGCTGCGCGAGCACAGCCGCACCGACGACGAGGTGTACCGCTGGGCCGGTGACGAGTTCCTCGTGCTCCTGCCGACGGCGACCGAGGCGCAGGCCGTCGTCGTGATGGAGCGGCTGCGCGCCGCCGTCGCCGCGGCCGACTGGTCGGACCTCCGGCTCACCGAGCCGGTCACCGTGAGCGTGGGCGTGGCGACGGCGCCGGAGGTCGACGAGGGCCAGCCCGAGCCGGTGCTGGGATGGCGCGCGCTGTTCGACACCGCCGACCTGCTGCTGTTCTCCGCGAAGCGCAGCGGGCGCAACCGGGTGCGCGCGCCCGGCGGGGCCCCGGCGGGAGCGGACGACGCGCCGGACGACGGGCGGCAGGGAGCGTGACCGCGGCGCCCGGATGGGACGGACGGGACACGACGGACGCAGGACGGCGCGTTCCCCGGGACGTGCTCGACAGCGACGGGGGTGCCGTGCACAGTGCGCTCGTGCCACCCGGAGCCCTGCACCAGCGGGTGACGGCCGCCCTGGCGAACTGGCGGCTCGACGACGCCGAGCAGCTGCTGTCCGGCGTCGACTCGGAGCCCTCGCCCTACCAGGCCGCCGAGCCGGACCCCGTCGTGCCGGGCACCACCGACCTGGGCCGCGCCTGGGCGGACACGCTGCGCGCCGAGCTGCTGGTCCGCCGGCTGCGCATCGCGGGCTTCACGCTGGTCGGCGAGCCGGTTCCCACAGGCGGCCCCGAGTCCGAGCGCGAACCGGCCCTCGACCTGCACGCCGGGGTGGCCGAGCTGATCGACGGCACCGGCGCGCGCGGGGGAGACACCGACTCGCGCGCGGAGTCGGCGTCCCGCGCGGCGCTGGCCATCGCGCTGGTCCGGTCGGCCAAGGCCGCCTTCGACGCCACCGACGACGACCTGCAGCGGGCCGCCGGCCTGGCCCGGCACGCTCGCATCGAGCTGCTCTCCCGCCGGATCGACGCGGCGATGGACGAGGCGGTCGAGGCGGCCAGCCTGCTCGACCCCGGCCTGCCGCCCAGCCGGCTGCTCGTGGACACCCTCGGCACGCTGGCCGGCGTCCTCGCCGACCTGGAGCTCATGCCGCTGGCCCTGGACTTCCAGCGCCGCGCCCACGAGGCGGCGCGGTCCGCCGCGGCCGACCCGACGCTGCTGGGGCGGGCGGGCGACGACGACTGGGCCGGCGAGCCGGAGGTGCTGGTCGCGATCGCCGCCACCCGCCTGGGCGAGCTCTGCGCGGAGCTGGGCGAGGGGCTGCTGGACGACGGGCTGCCGGAGAACGCGGTCCCGCACTTCGCCGAGGCGCGCGCGCTGGCCGAGGAGGCCCTGCAGCTGCTGCCCCCGGAGTCCCCGGGCGTCGTCGCCGCCCAGATCGTGCACGGCTGGGCGCTGGTCGGGCTGGGCGAGCACACCGCCGCCACCGGCCCCCTGCGCGCCGCCGTCCGCATCACCGCCGCGGCCGACGACCGCGCACAGCGGGCCGCCGCGCAGCTGGCGCTCGGCCGGACGCTGCGCCGGCAGGGGGACGCTGCCGGCGCCGACGAGCACCTGGTCTCCACGCTCCAGCTGGCCACCGACCACGGCCTGCCCCGGCTGCGCCGCGCCGCGCTGCGCGAGCTGTGCACGCTGCACGCCGAGCTCGACGACGCCGGCCGCGCGCTCCCGTACCTGCAGGCCTACCTCTCCGACGAGCTCGACCGGGTCGACGAGCGGCGCACCCGCTGGGTGGAGCTGTTCGGCCGGCGCAAGAGCCTGCTCGAGACCGAGCGGGCCGCCGGCCAGCTGCGCCGGCAGGCCTACGAGGACCCGCTCACCCACCTGCCCAACCGGCGCTACGCCGAGGCCCGCCTCGACGGGCTGCTCGCCGGCGGGGGCGTGCCCGCGCTGGCCGTCGTCGACGTCGACCGGTTCAAGTCCATCAACGACGCGATCGGCCACCCCGGCGGTGACGCCGTGCTGCGGGCGGTCTCCGAGCTGCTGATCGCCGGCGTCCGCGACACCGACGAGGTGTGCCGCTGGGCCGGGGACGAGTTCGTCGTCCTGCTGCCCGACACGACGGCCGAGCAGGCGGAGCGGGCGCTGGAGCGCACCCGGCGCAAGGTCGCGGCCTACGACTGGGCGTCCCTGGGCCTGAGCACGCCGGTGACCATCAGCGTGGGCATCGCCTCCGCGGCCCGCGGCGACGACCGGCGCACCCTGTTCGCCGCCGCGGACGGCGTCCTCTACGACGCCAAGCGCAGCGGCCGCGACCGGGTGGTCCGGTTGTCCGGGGTCACCCAGAAGCGCGCCGGCGGCACCCCGCTCGACGTCCTGTTCGGCGGCCCCGCGAACCCCGCCGCGGACGACGCGGCGCCCGAGGACGACGGCTTCACGTCGCTGGTCGGCGGGGCCGCGCCGGCGGAGACCGGGCCGGCCGATCCCCCGCTGGGCGTCGACCGCACCGGCGAGCCGCTCCTGGGCCCGCTGCCCATCCCCGCGGACGGCGGGGCACCCGCGGGGATGGTCCGCCGGGCACCCGCACCCGAGCCGGAGGTGGTCTCGGCGACCGGGCGCACCACCGAGCAGGTGCTGGCGCTGGTCCGCGAGGCCCGGTGCGAGCACCCCGACCGCCCGACGCTGGTGCTGCGGGCCGAGCCCGCGACCCTCGTCGCCCTGGCCACCGAGCACGACGCCTGCACGACCATGGACGCCGCCGCGGGCGCCGCCGCCGTCGGCCCGCTCCCCGAGCCGGTCGGCCGGGTCGCGGTGGTCTGCGCCGGCGGTGCCGACACCCCGGTGGCGGCCGAGGCGGCGTTCGTCGCCCGGGTCACCGGCAGCGCGACCGTCCGCCACGACGACGTCGCCGGGAGCCGGGTGCGCGCGCTGCTGGCCGACCCCGACCGGCTGCCCGACGCCGACTGCCTGGTCGTGGTGGCCGGGATGGACGCCGGGCTGGTGGCGACCCTCGGTGCGCTCACCGACGTGCCGGTCGTGGCGGTGCCGACGTCGGCGGGGTCCGCTGCGGGCCTCGGGGGCCTGGGTGCGCTGCTGACGATGCTGCACGCGGCCGCGCCGGGGATCGCGGTGGTGGACGTGGACAACGGGTGGTCGGCCGGCGTCTTCGCCGCCCGCGTCGCCCGCCGCGCCGCCCGCTGAGCCCCACCCCCCTGTTGATCATCGTCGAACGGCCCCCCGCTGCGGCGTGCCGGCCAACCACATGACGATGATCAACTCCATGACCGGACGACGGCTGCCCCGACGGCTCGTGCAGCTGTACCTGGGCCTCGCGCTCTACGGGATCTCCATCGCCGCGCTCGTGCTCGCCGACCTAGGGGTCATGCCGTGGGACGTGCTGCACCAGGGCCTGGCCCGGCAGCTCGGCTGGTCGCTGGGCACCGTGATCATCGTGGTCGGCGTGCTGGTGCTGCTGGCCTGGATCCCGCTGCGCGAACGGCCCGGCCTGGGCACGGTCAGTAACGTCGTGGTGGTCGGGCTGGTGGCCGACGCGGTGCTCGCCGTCGTGGACTCCCCGTCGTCCCCGGCGGTGCGGATCGCGCTGGTGGCCGGCGGCATCGCGTGCAACGCCCTCGCCACCGCTGCCTACGTGGGCTCCCAGCTGGGCCCGGGGCCGCGTGACGGGCTGATGACCGGCCTCGTGCGGCGGACCGGGCGCCCCGTCGGCCTCGTGCGGACCTCCCTCGAGGTCGCCGTCGTCGTCTCCGGCTGGCTGCTGGGCGGCACGCTGGGTGTCGCCACGGTCGTCTACGCGCTCGCCATCGGCCCGCTGGTCCAGCTGCTGCTGCCCCGGTTCACCGTGCTGCCTCCCGCGCCGCCGGAGCCCGTCGAGGTCACCGGGAGCTGATCACCCCGGCCGGACGCGCAGCCCGAGGGCCACCACCGGGACGACGGCGAGCACCAGCAGCGCCGTCGCGGCCGCACCGCCCAGGGCCCAGGCGGCGAACGCGAGGACGCCGGCCACCTCCACGCCCACGCCGGCGACCGAGGTGACCGTGGCGCGGGCGGAGCCCTCGATGCGCTCCTGCAGCCGTGCCTCGGCCGCGACCAGCACCGCCAGGTACAGCCCGTAGGCCAGGGCGAGCGCGGCGACCGCGCCCGGGCCGGGCAGCACCGCCGACACCCCCAGCAGCAGCCCGGCGAGCGCCAGCACCGCGGGCAGCACGCCGGCGGGAAGCTCGTCGGCCCGCCCCCCGGCCGCCGCGCCGGCCGCTCCGGCCAGGGCGATGGCGAGGACCGCGACGGGCACCGCGCCGGTCGGCACGCCCCGCTCGGCGGCCAGCACGGGGAAGTACTCCTCCATCGCGTCCAGCCCGCCGACCAGCGCGACCGCGCCCACGGCGATCCGCAGCGGCGCGTGCCGGGCCACCTGCGCGGCGCCCGCCCGCAGCGTCCCCCCGCCCGCCCGCTCGCGCGGGGGCTCGGGGAAGCGCAGCGCGAGCGCCCCGGCGGCCAGGCTGACCGCCGCGCTCGTCCAGGCCACCAGCCCGAACCCGCCGACGGCGTGCAGCGCGGCCGCCGCCAGCGCCGTGGGCACCTGGACCAGCAGCTCCGCGGCGGTCATCCGTCCGTTGACCCGGGCGAACGCCTCCTCGGCCCCGACCGCGCGCAGGCCGTCGTAGACCAGCGCCTCCGCGGTGCCCGAGTGCAGCGCGCTCGCGAGCCCCCACAGCGCGAAGCCGGCCGCGAAGCCCGCCGTCTCCGGTGCCACCGCCCAGAGACCGAAGGCGGCCGCCTGCAGCACCGCGCCGCAGACCAGCACGCCCCGGCGCGACCACCGGTCGGCCAGCGCTCCGGCGGGCACCTCGGCCAGCACCGCGGTGACCGACCAGACCGCGAACAGTGCCGAGATCTCCGCCGTCGACAGGCCGGTGTCCAGGAACAGCAGCGCGTACAGCGGGTAGAGGGGCACGAACTCGGAGAGCGCGGCCCAGCTCACCGCCAGCCGGGCCAGGGGCCGTGCCTGCGGTGGGAGTGCGGCGGGGAGTCATCGTCGGCGCATGGGGCGACGGTAGCCCCGCCGTCCCCCGCGCGCAGCTGCCTCCCGCGCGCACCGCTACCCTGTCCGGTGAAGGGGAGTAGCCCCCCGTCCGCTGGTCGACATGCTGGCGCGCCCGCTCGCGGGCCGCCCGGTCAGCGGGTCCGCGCCCGGCGCGGATGGGCGAGACCTTCGATCGCAGCCATCCGTGCTGCCGGTCGGAGGCTGCCCTGGCTCCCGGCCGTCGGTGCCCCGCGGAAGTAGGAAACCTCGTGGTCCTCTCGGTCGTCCTGGCCGCGTTCGTGCTGGTGCTCCCCGTGGAGCTGCCGGACAAGACGCTCTTCGCCAGTCTGGTGCTGGCCACCCGCTATCCGCACTGGCCGGTGTTCGTGGGCGTCGGCGCGGCCTTCGGGCTGCAGGTGGCCATCGCGGTCACCGCGGGCTCGCTGCTGTCGCTGCTGCCGCAGGCGCTGGTGAGCGGCGTCGTCGCGGTGCTGTTCCTGGTCGGCGCGGTGATCCTGTGGCGCAGCGCCGAGAGCGGCCCCGAGGACGCCAGCGACGCCGCGGCCGGCAAGGAGGGCCGGTCGTTCCTGCGGGTGGCCGCCATCTCCTTCGGCGTCCTGTTCGCCGCGGAGTGGGGGGACCTGTCGCAGCTGGCCACCGCCGGGCTGGCCGCCCGCTACGACGAGCCGCTGTCGGTGTTCGTCGGGGCGTGGGCCGCGCTGCTCGTCGTCTCCGGGCTCGCCGTCTTCCTGGGCAAGAACCTCGCCGACCGGCTGCCCATCGCCCTCATCCGGCGGGTCGCGGCCGGCCTCTTCCTGGTGTTCGCGGTCGTGGCCGTCGTCGAGACGCTCCGCGCCCTCACCTGATCCGCGGGGTCGCCGGCCCTAGGTTGGCGGCCATGGAGTTCCGGACGACGGTGACGCTCGCAGGCAAGACGGCCACGGGGCTGCAGGTGCCCGACGAGGTGGTGACGGCGCTGGGGGCCGGCAAGCGCCCGCCCGTCGTGGTCACCGTCGGCGGGCACACCTACCGCAGCACCGTCGCTCCGATGGGTGGCGCCTCCTGGATCCCGCTGGCCGCCGAGCACCGGGAGGCCGCGGGGCTGACCGCCGGCGACGAGGTCACCGTGGGGGTCGAGCTCGACGCCGCGCCGCGCGAGGTGGCGCTGCCCGACTACCTGGCGGCCGCCCTCGACGACGGCGCCCGGGCGTTCTTCGACGGCCTGGCGCCCAGCCACCGCAAGGAGTGGGTCCGCTGGGTGGAGGAGGCGAAGAAGCCCGAGACCCGGGCCACGCGGATCGAGAAGACCGTGGCATCCCTGAGGGCCGGCCAGAAGACGCGGTAGTCGCTTGACCCTGACGCGACGTCAGGCTGTTGCCTTCTTCTCGTCACGAGGAGGGAGGACGCGGATGTTCGTGGGCGAGGTCGCGGCGCTGACCGGCGTCACGGTGCGCACGCTGCACCACTACGAGCGCATCTCGCTGCTGGTGCCGTCCGGCCGCACGTCGGCCGGCTACCGGCAGTACTCGGCGGCCGATCTGGACCGGCTGCACCAGGTGCTGCTCTACCGCGAGCTCGGTTTCTCCCTCGAGGAGGTCGCGACCCTGCTCGACGACCCGTCCGCCGATACCGCCGAGCACCTGCGCCGCCAGCACCGGCTGCTGCGGGAGCGGCTGGAGCGGACGACGGCGATGGTCGCGGCCGTGGAGAAGGAGATGGAGGCACGGAGCATGGGGATCGCACTGACCCCGGAGGAGAAGTTCGAGCTGTTCGGCGAGCACTACTCCGAGGACTACGAGCGCGAGGCCGAGGAGCGCTGGGGCGACACCGAGGCGTGGGCGCAGTCGCAGCGGCGGACGGCGGCCTACACCACGGAGGACTGGGCCGGGATCCAGCAGGAGGCCGACGGCATCCACGGCCGGCTCGCCGAGGCACTGCGGGCCGGTGTGCCCGCCGACTCGGAGCAGGCCATGGACCTCGCCGAGGAGCACCGGCAGCACATCGTCCGGTGGTTCTACGGCTGCTCGCCGGAGATGCACGCCGGCCTGGGCCGGATGTACGTCGAGGACGAGCGCTTCACGGCCACCTACGAGCGGATCGCTCCGGGCCTGGCGCAGTACGTGAGCACCGCCGTCCAGGCCAACGCCGCGCGCCGGACCTGACCCTCGGCGGCGCCGTCGTCGCGGCAGAGACCGACGTCACCGCGGGCGGTCCGCGAACTCGCCGCGGCAGGCCCCATCCTCGGACGGGATGAGCAACCGCATCCTGGCGCTGCTGCGCGAACCCGGGGTCCAGCGTGGCGTACGTGCGGCGGTCGCCGCGGGGCTGGCCTGGCAGGTGGCGGTGCTGCTGCCGCCGATGCTGTCGGACTACGCCTACTACGCGCCGCTGGGCGCGGTCATCGCTGTGCTGCCCACGATCGCCGACTCCGCCAGCGCCGCCTGGCGCAGCGTGCTGGCGATCCTCACCGGCTTCGCGCTGTCCGTGCTCGTCTACGAGCTCACCCAGGCGGTGCCCAGCGCGCTCACCGTCGCGGCGATCGTCGCGCTGGCGGTGCTGGTCGAGCAGCTGAAGCTCTGGCGGGAGCAGGCGAGCTGGGTCAGCTTCGCCGCCGTCCTCATGCTCACCGTCGGCCTGGACGATCCGGACACCTACGTGCTGCGCTACGCCGGGCTCACCATGCTCGGGGCGGTGATCGGCGTCCTCGTCACCACCGTCCTCTTCCCGCCGCTGCAGCTCACCCGCGCCGTGGAGCAGATCGGGGGCACCCGCGAGCTGCTGGCGCGGCACCTGGCCGACATCGCGGCGACCCTCCGCGACGGCCGGGTGCCCGATCCCGACGAGTGGCGTGACCGCAACCGCAGGCTCGACCGCGCCCTGGACCGCATGCGGGACGCCGCGACCCGGGTCGAGCGGGCCCGCCGGGCCAATCCGCGCGCCCGCCGCTGGCAGGGCCGCGCGTCGGAGATCCGGGAGGAGGCCCGCGCCGTCGACCGGGTCGCCGTCCTGGTCGACGACCTGACGTCGCTGGTGGTGGAGTTCCATCCGCACCGCCGCGGCATCGACCAGGTCGGCGCCGGCACCGGCTGGGTGCTCGCGGACACCCTCGACAGCCTTGCCGGCGTGGTCCGCACTCCGTACCACACGACCGACGGCTCGACCCCGGACGAGCGCGACGAGCAGATCACCCGCGCCGACGCCGCACTGCGCCGGCTGGTCGGCCTGCTGCGCCGGTCCACCGTCGAGGACGACGAGGGCTTCTTCGCCCTGGGCGCGGTGGCGGTCGGCGTCCGGCGCAGCCTGGCCGCCCTGCACGCCGAGCACCCGCGGGTTCTCACCCCCGCGTGAGCCGCTCAGACGCGGATGAGCAGCTCGCCGTGCATCATCCCGAGCCAGCCGTCGTCGGCGTCCCGCCAGGCCCGCCACGCATCGGCGAGCTCGGCCAGCCCGTCCGGCGTCGCCAGCCCGTAGCCGACCGCCTGCTCGGCGAAGGACGACGCCGTCGCGCGGCCGGCCCACGAGGTGCCCCACCACTCCCGCTCCTGCGGCGAGGCATAGCACCAGGACGACGTCGTCGCGGTGAGGTCCCGCAGCCCGGCGGCGTGCGCCCACGAGACGAGCCGGCGGCCGGCGTCGGGCTCGGCGTCGTTGGCGCGGGCGACGCCGTAGTACACCTCCAGCCAGCGGTCCAGCCCGGGGTTCGCCGGGAACCAGGTGAACGTCGCGTAGTCCACGTCGCGGACCGCGATCAGCCCGCCGGGCCGGCACACCCGCGCCATCTCGCGCAGCGCGGCGACCGGGTCGGCGAGGTGCTGGAGCACCTGGTGGGCGTGCACGACGTCGAAGGAGGCGTCGGGCAGGTCGAGGGCGTAGACGTCGCCTACCTCGAACGTCACCTGCACGCCGGCGCGCTCCGCGGTGGCGCGGGCCTCCTCCAGCGGATCGGCGGAGGCGTCGAGCCCGAGCACGCGCCCCGGCGCCACCCGCGCGGCCAAATCGGCGGTGAGGGTGCCCGGCCCGCAGCCGACGTCGAGCAGGTCCAGGCCCGGGCGCAGGGAGGGCAGCAGGTAGGCCGCGGAGTTCTCGGCCGTGCGCCAGCGGTGCGACTGGAGGACGGGCTCGGCGTGCCCGTGCGTGTACGTGTCCACGCGGTCAGTCCTACTCCGCCGTCCCATCCAGCGGAACCCGGTTCCCACGGCGTGAGACGGAATCAGGTCTCGTCGGCGAGCACCTGCTCCGCGACCGGAACGGCCCGGGCCCGGTCGGCGGACACCAGGCCGACGCGGGTCCGCCGGTCCAGCAGGTCGGACACGGTGCGCGCGCCCTCGTGCCGGACGGCGAACCGCAGCTCGCCCACCGTCTCCGGCCGCCCCGCCACCACGAGGTCGGGTCCGAGCGCCGCCACCTCCGGCGCGTCGGTGCCGTAGCGGGCGACCAGCCGCGCGGGCGCGGTCAGCCCGTCGAGCACCGGCCGCGGCGCCGCGCCGACCAGGGGCAGCCGGGCCGTCGTCGAGCGCGCGGTCCCGCCCAGCCGCGCGACGACGGCGTCGACGGTCTCCTCGGCCATGGCGCGGTAGGTGGTCAGCTTGCCCCCGACGACGGTGAGGACCGGTCCGTCCCACGTGAGCAGGTGCTTCCGGGAGAGGTCCGCGGTGGCGTCGCCGGGCCCGCTGCCGGCGGCCTCGGGCAGCACCAGCGGGCGGTACCCGGCGTAGGTGCCGACCAGGTCCTCGCGGGTGAGCGACTCGGCGAGCACCTGGTTGACCGTGTCGAGCAGCTGCCGCACCTCGGCGTCGGAGGGCTGCGGGTCGTCGTCGGGCACCGGGCCCTCGACCGGCTCGTCGGTGATGCCCAGGTAGACCAGCCCGTCGGCCTGCGGGAGCGCGAAGACGTACCGCGACCGCGAGCCCGGCAGCGGCACGGTCAGCGCGGCCGACGGCGAGCCGAGCCGGTCGGCCCGCAGCACCAGGTGCGAGCCGCGCGAGGGCACCAGCCGGATGCCGGGGGCCAGCCGCTGCGCCCACACCCCGGCCGCGTTCACCACCGTGCGCGCCCGCAGGGTCAGGGCCTCGCCGTCGACGTCCGCGTGCACGTCGGCGCCGTCCACCCCGGTGACCGTCGCGCCGGTGAGCACCCGCGCGCCGTACGCCGCCGCGGTGCGGGCCAGCGCCACCACCAGCCGGGCGTCGTCGCTGAGCTGCCCGTCCCAGAAGACGACACCGCCCCGACCCGGCCGCACCGCGGGCACCAGCCGGCCGACGTCGTCGGCGCCCACCCGCCGGGTCGGGGGCAGCGAGCCGCGCCCGCCGGCGACGGAGAACCGCACGAGGTCGCCCAGGTGCCCGCCGAGGCCGCCGAGCGCGCTGACGTCCCGGCCCGCCGCGTCCGGGACGAGGAACGGCAGCCGCCCGACCAGGTGCGGGGCCGTGGTGCCCATGAGGACGGCGCGCTCGCGGGCGCTCTCCCGCGCCAGCCCGATCTCGCCGTGCGCGAGGTAGCGCAGCCCGCCGTGCACGAGCTTGGAAGACCAGCGGCTGGTGCCCGCGGCCAGGTCGGCGCGTTCGAGCAGCACCACCGAGAGCCCGCGGGCGGCGGCGTCGAGGGCGACCCCCGTGCCGGTCACCCCACCGCCCACCACGACGACGTCGACCAGCGAGCCGGCGACCTGCTCGAGGTCGCGTTCCCGCTGCTCGGGCGACAGGGAGCCGATCACGACGATCCATCCCGCTGGGGCACCGGCAGACTGTAGCCGTGTCCGAGCAGCCGGAACTGACGATCCAGGGATGGGGCCCGCACCCCACCGACACCGCAGGCGACCGCGCACCCGGGCTGGAGGAGACGGTGCCCAAGGCGGCCCGCCGCCACCTGGCACGCGAGCTCGGCTGGACGCCGCGGCACACGCCACCGGTGCCCGTGGCCGAGATCCGGCTGGCGCCCTCGCGGCTGCCCGAGCCCGCGCTCCGCGCGCTGGTCGAGCTGCTCGGCGAGGACAACGTGC
Organism: Blastococcus sp. TF02-09; assembly: GCF_003319105.1. GTDB lineage: Bacteria > Actinomycetota > Actinomycetes > Mycobacteriales > Geodermatophilaceae > Blastococcus. The sequence continues at coordinate 93,305 of NZ_QOHH01000014.1, forward strand.
GCACCGACCGGGAGTCGCGGCTGCTGCGCGCGGGCGGCAAGAGCTACCTGGACCTGCTGCGACGGCGGGCCGGAGACGCCAGCGACGCCCCCTGCGCGGTCGTCCTGCCCGGCACGACGGAGGAGACGGCGGCCCTGCTGGCCCTGTGCAGCGAGCACGACGTCGTCGTCGTCCCCTTCGGTGGCGGGACGAGCGTGGTCGGCGGCCTGGCCGGCGTGGACCCCGACGACCGGCCGGCGGTCGCCCTCGACCTGCGCCGGATGGCGTCGGTGCAGGAGCTCGACATGCCCTCGTCCATCGTGACGGTGGGCCCGGGCATGCGCGGGCCGGCCCTCGAGGAGGAGCTGGGCCGGCAGGGCCTCACCCTCGGCCACCTGCCGCAGAGCTGGGAGTTCGCGACCATCGGCGGGTACGCCGCCACCCGCAGCTCCGGGCAGGCCTCCACCGGGGTCGGGCGGTTCGACGACCTGGTCACCGGCCTGACCCTGGCCACGCCGTCGGGCGTCCTCGAGCTGGGTAACCCGCCGGCGTCGGCCGCCGGGCCCGACCTGCTGGGCCTGGCGCTGGGCTCGGAGGGGACGCTCGGGGTGATCACCGGCGTGAGCCTGCGGGTCCGCCCGAAGCCGACGACGACGTCGTACGAGGGCTGGTCGTTCCGCACCTGGGCCGAGGGCCTGGCCGCGCTGCAGCGCCTCGCCCGGCACGACCTGCTGCCCGACGTCGTCCGCCTCTCCGACGTCGACGAGACGCGGGCCAACCTGCTCATGTCCGGCAGCGCCGGGGCCCGGGTCCTGCGCGGCACGCTCCGGGCGCGCGGGCGCGGCGAGGGCTGCCTGCTGGTCGTGGGCTGGGAGGGCCTGCCGGACAGCGTCCGGGCCCGCATCCGCGCCGGGTCGGCGCTGCTGCGGGAGGGCAAGGGCATCCGGCTGGGCCGCAGCGTCGGCGAGTCGTGGCGCCGGCACCGGTTCGGGGCGCCCTACACCCGCGACACGCTGCTGGACGCCGGGCTGCTGGTGGAGACGCTGGAGACGGCGGCGACCTGGGCGGCGCTGCCCACCGTCTACGACTCGGTCCGCCGGGCGCTGCGCGGCGCGCTCACCACCGGGGGACGCCGTCCGCTGGTCATGACGCACCTCTCGCACGGCTACCCGACCGGCGCCTCGCTCTACTTCACGGTGCTCGCCGACCGCGACGAGGAGCTGCCCATCCAGCAGTGGCTGGGCGCGAAGCGGGCCGCGACCGACGCGCTGCTGGCCGCCGGGGGCACGCTCACCCACCACCACGCGGTCGGGGCGGACCACCGGCCGTGGCTGGAGCGGGAGGTCGGCGCGCTCGGCGTGGAGGTGCTGCGCGCGGTCAAGACGCGGCTGGACCCCAAGGGCATCTGCAACCCGGGCGTCCTGCTCCCCGACTGATCCGCTCCAGCACCCCGCGACGATCAGGTGACCTGATCCCCGAGCGTCCTACCTCACCGTGGGACGTGAGGTAGGTAGCAGCACGATCAGGTCACCTGATCCCGGCGGCGCCCACGCGGGCCGGGCGCCGCGGACCGGGGTCAGGGGTCCGCGGCGCCGGGGTCCTTCTTCAGAAGGCGTGGCCGAACGAGAAGACGCGGTCGGGGTCGACGGCCGCCTTCACCGCGGCCAGCCGCTCGTACACGCCAGGCGGGTAGGCCGCGGCCACCTCCTCCGGCCCCGACACGTCACCGAGGAAGTTGATCAGCGAGCCGGGCGACTTCCACGGTGCCAGCGCGCCGAGCACGGCCCGCCCGACGGCCGGCACCACCTCGGCCAGCTCGGGCACACCGGGCCCGAGCACGAACATCGAGAACGCGGCGTCCCGGCCCGGTACCGCGTTGGGCACCGCCGCCGGCCGGGACAGCGCTCCGCCGAGCAGCCGGATCTCGACCATCATCAGCGGGATCTCCGCCTGCGGCCCGGCGACGGCGAGCAGCGCGTCGACCGCCTCCTCGGGCAGCCCGGTCAGCAGCTGGCCCTTCTCCCACGCCGGCAGCGGGTCGACCGGGTCCATGTGGATGGAGTCCATCTCGTCGGTCCGGATGTGCCCCACGAACCCGAGCAGCACCCGCCCGACGTCCTGCATCGGGGCGATCAGCCGCTCCCCCTCGCGGACGGAGGTGCCGCTGTAGGCGTACCGCAGGTGGACGGCGGTCTGCCCGCGCAGCGGCGGCGGCAGGAACTCGAAATCCGGCAGCCGCAGGACGGCGATCGACGTGCTCACCTCGTCGGGCAGCGTCGGCGCCCACTCGCGGAAGGCGTGCAGGACGGCGGCCATGTCCTCGCCGGCGAAGAAGATGCCCCCGGCGTAGAGGCCACCGAGCGGCACCAGCTCGATCTCCAGGGCGGTCACGATGCCGAAGTTGCCCTTTCCGCCGCGGACCGCCCAGAACAGCTCCGGCTCGGAGTCGGCCGAGAGGGTGCGCTGCCGGCCGTCGGCGGTGACGATCTCGACCGCCCGGACGGCGTCGGCGGCGAAGCCGTACTTCCGCCCGAGGGAGCCCATCCCGCCGCCGAGGGTGTAGCCGACGACGCCGACGCCCGACGACGAGCCGCACAGCCCGGCCAGGCCGAACTCGGCGGCGGCCTCCATGACCCGCTGCCACGTCACGCCGGCCTCGACGCGGGCGGTGCGCCGCTCCGGGTCGATGAACAGGCCCTGCATCCGGCGGGTGGTGATCATCATCGAGCCGGCCGCGTCGCGGACCGGCCCGTGCCCGGTCGCCTGCACGGCGACGCCGAGGCCGTGCGCGACGGCCCACGAGACGGCGGTGGCGACGTCGGCGGCACAGGTGGCCCCGACCGCGATCGCCGGGGTGTGCCGCACCGCGACGTTCCAGGTGGCGACCTCGGCGGCGAGGCCGTCGTCGCCGGCGGCGTAGACCGGGCCGTGCACGGCGGCCCGCAGCTGGTCGACGTCCCCGGCGGGGACGGGCGGCGCGAGGGTGGCGACGGCGCCGCGCGCTGCGGCGGAGGTGTCGCGGCCGACGACGGGCTGCTCGGGCCGGCGGGGCTGGGGGAGGGTCATCCGGGGTTCCTTTGCGCGGCCGCGGCGGGAGCCGCGGGTCGGGGGTGCCGCGGAGGCCGCGGCGGGAGGGACGCAGGAAGGGTGGGACGCCCCGCTTGACCGCTCCTTGCGCCCGACTTGGACGGCGACTTGCAGACCGCGCGCGGGCAGGGCTATCCGCGGAGCCGCGACGCGAGGAGCATCGGTGGGCGTGCGCTTCCGAGTCCTGGGCCCGCTGGAGGTCAGCGGTCCGGACGGCGAGCTGCTCGACGTGGGTGGGGCCAAGCCGCGGGCGCTCCTGACGCTGCTCCTGGCCGAGGCCGGCCGCGTCGTGGGCATCGACCGGATCGTGAGCACGCTGTGGGGCGAGGAGCCGCCGCCGACGGTCACCGGCACCCTGCAGTCCTACGTCTCGAACCTGCGGCGCGCCCTGGAACCGGGCCGCGGGCCGCGCGAGGCGCCGACGGTGCTGGTCACCCGCCCGCCGGGCTACCTCGTCCACGCCGACGCCGCCGACCTGGACCTGCTCCGCTTCGGGGAGCTGGTCGAGGCCGGCGACCGCGCGGTGGCCGGCGGCGCCCCCGGGCGCGGCGTCGCCCTGCTGGACGAGGCCCTGGCGCTGTGGCGCGGTGAGCCGCTGGCCGAGCTGGGCGACCTGCCGGCCGCCGCGAGCGACCGGCTCCGGCTGACCGAGCTGCAGGTGCGCGCGCGTGAGCGCCGCTGCGACGCCCTGCTGGCCCTGGGGCGCCCCGAGGCCGCCGTCCCCGACCTGCAGCACCTCGTCGCCGCGCACCCGCTGCGCGAACGGCTGTGGGCCCGGCTGGTCACCGCCCTCTACGCCGCCGACCGGCAGGCCGACGCGCTGGAGGCCTGCCGCCGGTGCACCGAGCTGCTGCGCGACGAGCTCGGCATCGATCCCGGCCCGGAGCTCCGCGACCTCGAGCAGGCCGTGCTGCGCCAGGACCCGCGGCTGCTGGAGCGCCTCCCCCGGCCGGTGCTGCCCGCCGCGCCCGCGCCGGCGCCGAGCGCCTCGGTGGACGCCCTGGTGGGCCGCCGTGCTGAGCTGGACCAGGTGCGCGCCGTCGCCGAGCAGGTGGCCGGCGGCCGGTCGGCGGTCGTCGTCGTCGAGGGCGAGGCCGGCATCGGCAAGACGCGGCTGACCGAAGCGGTCGCCGACGGCGCCCGCCTGCTGGGCTGGCCGGTGGCCTGGAGCCGGTGCGCCGACGACGCCGGAGCGCCGGCGCTGTGGCCGTGGACCCAGGTGCTCGAGCAGCTGGAGCAGCCCGAGCTCGATCCCGCCCAGGCGACCTCGGGGGACGACGCCGACGCCGCCCGCTTCCGGCTGTTCCAGGACCTGCGCGCCCGGCTCACCGCCGCCGCGACCCGCCCGGTGCTCGTCGTCCTCGACGACCTGCAGGGTGCCGACACCACGTCGGTCGCGCTGCTCGGGCTGCTCGCCCGGCACCTGCCGCGGGCGCCGGTGCTGCTGGTCGTCACCGCGCGCACCGTGGGCGAGGAGCTGCCCCCGGCGGTCGCCGACTGCCTGGGGCGGCTGGCCCGCGAGCCGGCCGCCACCTGCCTGCGGCTGCGCGGGCTGGACACCGCGGACGTCGGCGCGCTGCTCGCGGCCCAGCTGGGTTCGCCGGGTGACCGGGCGCTGGCGGCGGCGGTGCACGACCGCACCGGCGGGAACCCCTTCTTCGTCGTCGAGCTGTCGCGCTGGATGGTCGGCGCCCACGACCGGCACCTGGACGACGTGCCGGTGCCGCCGTCGGTCGGGGAGGTGCTGCGCACCCGGCTGGGCCGGCTGCCCGAGGGCACCCGCGAGGTGCTGGAGCTGGCCGCCGTCGCCGGCCGGGAGGTGTCGCTGGACCTGCTCGAGGCGGCCGGCACCCCGGCGGAGGAGGCGCTGACCGCGATGGACTCCGCCGTCGCCGTCGGCCTGGTCGTCGAGGCGGCCGGGCCGTGGAGCTGGCGGTTCACCCACGCGCTGGTCCAGGAGGTGCTGGCCGGCGACCTGCCCGCGGTGCGCCGGGCGCGGCTGCACGCCCGGATCGGCGAGGCGCTGGAACGGCGGATCGCCGGCTCCACCGACGACCGGCTGGTCGAGCGGCTCACCCACCACTTCGTGGCCGCGCTGCCCGTGGTCGGGCCCGGGCCCGCGCTGCTCTACCTCGGGGCGGCCGCACGGGCCGCCCGGGCCCGCCTGGCGCACGGCGAGGCCGCGGCCCACGGCCGGCAGGCGCTGGCGCTGCTCGACCCGCAGGCCCCCGACGCCGCCCGGACCCGGCACGACCTGCTCACCGCCCTGGGCAACGACCTGCTGCGCAGCGGGCAGCTGACCGAGGCGCGCGGCGTCGTGGCCGAGGCGATCGGGCTGGCCCGCCAGCTCGACGACCGGGAGTGCCTGGCCGAGTCGGCGGCCGTCTGGGGCAGCGTGACGCTGTGGAACTGGCGCCCGCACGGCGTGGTCGACGCCGACATGGTGGGCGTCCTGGAGGACCTGCTCTCCGGGCGCGGGGACGACGACGACCCGACCACCGCCCGCCTGCTCGGCACCCTGGGCGTGGAGCTGGCCTTCGGGCCCGACGACCGGGGGGTGCGGGCCGCCCAGCGCGCGGTGGAGATGGCCCGCCGGATCAGTGAGCCGGAGCTGCTGGGCCGCACGCTCAACAACTTCTGCCTCGCGGTGTGGGGGCGGCCGGGCGCGGCCGAGCTGCGGCTGGCCGCGACGGACGAGGCGCTGGCGTTGGCCGGGCGCGGCCTGCCGCGGCGCACCGAGTTCATGGCGCACCTGCACCGGGCGGCGATCCGGCTGCACCTGGGTGACCTGGCCGGCTTCGAGGCCGACCACGACCAGGCGCGCCGACTGGCGGTCTCGCTGAGCGGCCCGGAGGTGCGCCCGCACGTGCTCTGGCAGGCCGGCGGCCTGGCCTGGCTCCGGGGCAACGCCGCCCGCGCGGAGGAGCTGACCACCGAGGCCTACGAGCTGTTCCGCCGGGTGACCCCGCACGCGCGGCACGCGTACGCGGCCCACCAGTTCACCCTGCGGCGGGCCGACCACCGCGAGGCCGCCGCGCTGCCGCTGCTGGTCGAGACCGGTGACGAGGGCAACCCGCTGCTGCAGGAGATGGCGGTGCTGGCCGCGGCCGAGTCCGGTGACGTCGCCGAGGCCCGGCGGCTGCGCGCCCGCTGGGGGCGGACGCTGGTGCGCGACTGGGCCAGCGACGTCGCCGTCTACCTGCAGGCGGAGAGCTCGCTGTGGCTGGGCGACGAGCCGGAGTGGGCGTGCGCGGCGGAGTCGCTGCTCCCCTACCGCGGCCGGCAGGCGGTGCTGGGGACGCCGTCGCTCAGCCTCGGCGCCTACGACGAGCTGCTGGGCCGGATCGCCGAGCGCCGCGGGGACGCCGACGCCGCCCGGCGCTGGTGGACCGCCGCGCGCGAGCAGGGCGGGCTGATCGGCTCGCCGCACCAGGTGGCCCTGGCCGAGTCGCACCTCGCCCGGGTGCCCGCGCCGGCGTAGGCAGCGCGGGAGACGCCGGATCCGCCCGCGGGAGTGGGACCATGATCGGGATGCGTCCTCCACCCGCCCCCCAGCAGCCGCCCGCGCACGGTGCGGCCGCTGACGGCGGCCCGGACGACGGGCGACGGCCGTGAGCCCGGACCAGCCGCGCCGGCTGCCGCCGCACCTGGACCCCCGGCGCGGGCCGGCCCCGCGCGAGCCGCGGCGGCCCACCGGGTCGACGCGGGTGACGGCGGCCGGGACGGCGCGGGGTGCGACGGTGGCGCGGTCGGTCGCGGCCGTGCTCAGCGGGCTCCTGCTGCTCGGCAGCGGATGGGGCTGGCACCTGGTCCGGGTCGCCGAGGCGAGCGTGCAGCGCACCGACGCCATCCCGTCCTCCGGCAACGAGGACGTCGCGGGCGACGCCGGCGAGGCGCTGAACCTGCTGCTGGTCGGGATGGACGCCCGCACCGGGCTCACCCCCGAGCAGAAGGCGCAGTTCAGCACGGGCGACGCCGACGGCGTCCTCAACACCGACTCGATGATGCTGGCGCACCTGCCGGCCGACGGGTCCGCGGCGTCGTTCGTCTCCCTGCCGCGCGACACCTACGTCGACATCCCCGGCTCCGGGCAGGGGCGGCTGAACTCCGCCTACGCGGTGGGCTTCGCCGAGGCCGAGGGCAGTGACGCCGAGCGGCGGGCCGCCGGTGCGCAGCGGCTCGTGCAGACCGTCAGCGGCTTCACCGGCCTGCAGATCGACCACTTCGCCGAGATCGACCTGCTGGGCTTCATCAACCTCAGCACGATCGTCGGCGGGGTGGAGGTGAACCTGTGCCAGGCCACCAGCGACCCGCTCTCCGGCGCCGACTTCCCCGCCGGCGTGCAGACGATCGGCGGCGAGGACGCGCTGAAGTTCGTCCGCCAGCGGCACGGGCTGCCGGCGGGCGACCTGGACCGGGTGGTCCGCCAGCAGGTCTACATCGCCGGGATGCTGCGCAACATGCTCTCCAGCGACACGCTGTTCGACCTCGGCAAGCAGCGCGACATCGTCGAGCAGGTCGGCAGCAGCATGACGCTGGACGAGGGCCTGGACGTCTTCGACCTGGCCGCGCAGCTGCAGGGCGTCCAGCCCGGCGACCTCACCTTCCAGACCATCCCCGGCCTCACGCCGACGCGGATCGACGGCGCCGAGGTGCTCGAACCGCCGGCCGCCGAGGAGGTGCGGAGCTTCTTCGCCACGCTGGACGCGGAGCCCGCCGACGAGCCCACCGCGCCGGAGGACGAGGGCAGCTCGGTCGACCCCGGATCGGTCACCGTGCAGGTGCTCAACGGCTCCGGCGTCTCCGGTGCCGCCTCGACGGCGGCCACCGCGCTGACCGACGCCGGGTTCGGGGCGGAGGCCGGCAACGCCGATGCCACCGAGACGACGACGGTCGCGCACCGCACCGGCGAGGAGGCCGCGGGCGCGCTGGTCGCCGCCCAGGTGCCGGGAGCGGCGGTGACCGTCGACGACGACCTGCCGGAGGGCACCGTCGCGCTGGTGATCGGCAGCGACTTCACCGCCATCGGGCAGGCCGTCTCGGCGCCGGCGGCGAACGAGGACGCGCCGCCGGCACGCACGGCCGACGACGCCACCTGCATCAACTAGGTGGCGATGCCGCCGTCCACCGGGATGATCGCGCCGGTCAGGTAGGAGCCGGCGCGCGAGCTCAGGAACACCGCGATGCCGGCCATGTCGTCGGGGCGGCCGATGCGCCCGAGCGGCACCCGCTTGGTCATCTCGTCGCCGGCGGCGGCCAGCGTGGCGGCCATCATCTTCGACTCGAACGGCCCCGGGGCGACGGCGTTCACCGTGATCCGGCGGGGCGCGAGCTCCTTGGACAGGTTGCGGGTGAGCTGGTGCACCGCGGCCTTGGACGTCGAGTACGAGTAGGTGCGGGCGGCGGTGGGCTGCAGGCCCGCGATGCTGCCGATGTTGATCACCCGCGCCGGGTCCTCGTGCGAGGCCGCCTTCTCCAGCAGCGGCAGGAACGCGCGGGTGACGAAGAACGGCGCCTTCAGGTTGAGGTTCAGCACCTTGTCCCACGCCGACTCCGGGAACTTCTCCAGGTCCTCGCCCCACGTGGCGCCGGCGTTGTTGACCAGGACGTGCACCTGCTCCTCACGCTTGCCGACCTCCTCGGCCAGGCGGATGCACTCCGCCTCCTGGGAGACGTCGGCCGGGATGGAGATCGCGGTGCCGAACTCGGCGAGCTCGGCGACGGCGGCGTCCCCCGCCTCGGCCTTGCGGGAGCTGATGTAGACCCGCGCCGCCCCGGCCTGGAGCAGCCCCCGGGCGATCATCAGACCGATGCCCCGGGTGCCGCCGGTCACCACGGCCACCTTGCCGGTCAGGTCGAACAGGTCCACGCCGCACCTCCGTCGTCGGGCCCGGCTGCGCCGCCGGCCCGTACGGCACCCTAGCCAGACGGCGCGCCGCCCCTCCCGAGAGCGTCGGCGCGGGGACCCTGTGCCAGCCTCGGCGCATGACCCCGTCCCCGGCCATGGGCGCGACCAGCGAGGTCGGTGCGCTGCAGACGGTGCTGCTGCACCGGCCCGGCAACGAGCTGCGCCGGCTGACCCCGCGCAACAACGACCAGCTGCTCTTCGACGGCGTGCCGTGGGTGGACCGCGCGCAGGAGGAGCACGACGCCTTCGCCGAGGCGCTGACCGCCCGCGGCGTCGAGGTGCTCTACCTCGACCGGCTGCTGGCCGAGATCCTGTCCTTCCCGTCGGCGCGCGCGGAGCTGATCGGCGCCGCCGTCGACGACCCGCGGCTGGGCGCCAGCCTGCAGCGGGCCACCACCCGGCACCTCGCCTGGCTCGCGCCCGAGGACCTCGCGGCCACGCTCATCGCGGGGCTCGCCCACGACGAGCTGCGCGGCGGGCGGGGGCTGGCCTACGAGGTGATGGACCGCTCGGACTTCGTCGTCCCGCCGCTGCCGAACCTGCTGTTCACGCGGGACTCCTCGGTCTGGATCGGCGACGAGGTCGCGGTCACCTCGCTGGCCATGCCCGCCCGGCACCGCGAGAGCACCATCACCGCCGCCGTCTACACCCACCACCCGCGCTTCGCCGGTGTGGAGCAGCTCTACGGCGCCGGCCTCGAGCACCTCGAGGGCGGCGACGTGCTGCTGCTGGCCCCGGGCGTGCTGGCCGTCGGCGTCGGGGAGCGGACGACGCCCGGTGGCGCCGAACGGCTCGCGCGGCGACTGTTCGCGCGCGGGCTGGCGCACACGGTGCTCGTCGTCCCCATCGCGCAGGAGCGGGCGACCATGCACCTGGACACCATCGCCACCATGGTCGACGTCGACGCGCTGGTGATGTACCCGGCGGTGGCCGACTCGCTGAAGGCGTGGACGGTGACCGCGCCCGACGGCGTGGCCGACGACGCCGACCCGGTGGAGCTGCAGGTGGACGGCCCCCGCCCCTTCGTCGAGGCGGCCGCGGCGGCGATGGGCATCGACCGGCTGCGGGTGATCGACACCGGCCTGGACCCGGTCACCGCCGAGCGCGAGCAGTGGGACGACGGCAACAACACCCTCGCCCTGGCGCCCCGGCTGACCGTCGCCTACGAGCGGAACAGCGTCACCAACACCGCGCTGGAGGCCGCCGGCATCGAGGTGGTGCGGATCGCCGGCTCGGAGCTGGGCAGCGGCCGGGGCGGGCCGCGGTGCATGTCCTGCCCCGTCGCCCGCGCCCCCCTGCCGCCCCAGGCATAGGAACCTCTACCTACGCCGTGGCCCCCGGATCCGTAGGCAGAGGTTCCTATGCCTACGGACCCCGGACGGGGCTCAGCGGATGGTGATCTGGCGGGAGAGCAGGCCGGCGCGGGCGCGGCGCTCGTCGGCGGTCAGCGACTCGGTGACCGCCAGCGCCTGCTCGAGACGCGCCTGCCACTGGGTGGCGGGCTCCACCCAGTCGTCGGCGGGGGTGTCAGCAGGGAGGTCCCACACGGGGACGACGAGCCCGTGCGCGCGGAACGCCCCGGCGTAGCGGGTGCCCTCGCCCAGCAGGATCGGCTCGCCCGCGGCCCGCAGCCGCGCCAGCGCGTCGAGCAGCTTCTCCTCGGGCTCCGGCCGCACCCAGCGCAGGTGGGCGCGCTCGGAGCCGGGGCGCACCCAGTACGCCGCCTCGAGGCCGGCCAGCCGCACGGTCGGCAGGATCGCCTCGTTGGCGTGCTCGAGACCCGCCTTCGCCGCGGCGTTGGGCTCGGTGCCCTCCAGCCAGAAGCCGAAGTCGTCGTGCACGGTCACGTCGAGGGGCGCCGTCGTGTCCAGCAGCTCCTGCAGCCGGGGGCCGGCGGAGCCCGCGCCACCGATCGGGCCCGGGTCGACCGGCGCGCCGCCCGGTGCCTCGAGAGCCGCGGCCAGCGCGGTGCCGAGGTCGCGGCTGACGTCGTCGGAGGAGCTCTGCAGCTGGACGCCGAGCAGGATCTCGCCGTTGGCGCGGACCAGCGCCGGCGAGCCACCGGGCAGCACGCTGGCGAGGGTCACCTCGCGGCCGTCCGTCGTCCGCAGCTTCGCGGTGGCGGCGGGGACGAGCTCGCGCAGCGCGACCCAGTCGGCCTCGCCGGGCAGCCCCTCGAAGGAGCGGATGACCGGCGGCGCGTAACCCGAGCCGTGGCAGTGCTTGTAGCGACGCCCGGAACCGCAGGGGCACGGCGCCTTCGGGTTGATGCCCTCCGACTCGACGGCGGGGGCGGAGGAGCGCTTGCGGGAAGCCATGCGGGCCAGCGTAGGTGCGCCGGCGGACGGGGAGCGCAGGCCTCCCTCACCCCCGCCGGCCCTGGCCGGCGCCGAACCATGCGATCTCGTGGCCATCGGCGGCTGATGGCCACGAGATCGCATGGCTCGAGCGGCAGTGAGGGTGTGACCGACGTCGTCCCCGCTCGTCCCTAGGCTCGGCGGCGTGACCCCGGCCGCCGCCGTCCCGCTCGACCTCACCGACCCGGCCGTCGTCGCCGATCCGTACCCGGCCTTCGCCCGGGCGCGGGCCGTGGCGCCGGTGCAGTGGCACGAGGGCATGGGGCTGTGGCTGGCGTTCGGCCACGCCGAGGCCAACGCGATGCTGCGGGACCGGCGGCTGGGGCGGATCTGGCGGGACAAGGAACCGGCCGAGCGGTTCGAAAGCTTCAACCTCATCCACCGCAACGCCATCCTCGAGATGGAGCCGCCCGAGCACACCCGGCTGCGGCGGCTGATCAGCTCGGCGTTCGCCCGCGGGCACGTCGAGCGGCTGCGCCCCTGGGTCGAGGACCTCGCGCGGACGCTGGTCGACGAGCTGGTCGAGCGCTCCGGCGGCTCGGAGGCGGTCGACCTGCTGGCGGGCATGGCCGAGCAGCTGCCGGTCGCCGTCATCGCCGAGCTGCTGGGCGTGCCCGAGGCCGACCGGCCGCTGCTGCGCCCGTGGTCCAACGCGATCGTGAAGATGTACGAGTACGGGCGGACGGCGGAGACCGAGGCGTCGGCCGAGCGCGCGGCCGGGGAGTTCGTCGCCTACCTGCGCGGCCTGGCCGCCGAGCGGCGCACCAACCCCGGCGAGGACCTGGTCAGCCACCTGGTGGGCCTGCGGGACGCCGCCGGCGACGCGCTCACCGAGGACGAGCTGGTCACCACCTGCATCCTGCTGCTCAACGCCGGCCACGAGGCCACGGTGAACGTGAGCGGCAACGGGACCCTCGCCCTGCTGCGGCACCCCGGCCAGCTGCAGCGGCTGCGCGAGGACCGCGGGCTCCTGCCGACGGCGATCGAGGAGTTCATGCGCTACGACTCCCCGCTGCAGCTGTTCGAGCGCACCGCCACCGAGGACGTCGAGATCGGCGGCGTCACCGTCGAGCGCGGGCAGAAGATCGCAGCGCTGCTGGGTGCGGCCAACCGCGACCCCGCCGTCTTCGCCGAGCCCGACAGCTTCGACGTCGGCCGGGCCGACAACCCGCACATCACCTTCGGCGCCGGCGTCCACTTCTGCATCGGGGCGCCGCTGGCCCGCGTCGAGCTGCAGGCCACGTTCGGCGCGCTGCTCGACCGGACGACGACGTTCGAGCTCGGCGGCGCCCCGGAGCGCCGTCCCGAGTTCGTGATCCGCGGCCTGCGGACCCTGCCCGTCGTCCTCGGCCGAGCCACCGCCCCGTCTGGATCGTGAGCGCGGTCACTGGCAGGATCCGCTCCATGCGCGGCCTGATGCAGGACAGCCCCCTCACCATCGACACGATCTTCCGCCACGCCGAACAGCACTACGGCGACGTCGCGATCGTGACCAACAGCCCCCAGGGCGCCACCCGGAGCACCTACGGCGAGTGGGCGGAGCGCACCCGCCGGCTCGGTGGCGTGCTGGACACCCTCGGCATCAGCGCCGACGGCCGCGTCGGCACCTTCGGCTGGAACAGCCAGCGGCACCTGGAGCTCTACTTCGCCGCTCCGTGCACCGGCCGCGTGCTGCACACGCTCAACATCCGGCTGTTCCCCGAGCAGCTGACCTACATCGCCAACCACGCCGAGGACGAGGTCGTCTTCGTCGACCGCTCGGTCTTCGGCCTGTTCTGGCCGCTGGTCGACACCATGACGACGGTCCGGCACGTCGTCGTCATGGAGGACGGCGGGGACGCCGAGCTGCCCGACGACCCGCGGATCCTCGACTACGAGACGCTGCTGGCCGAGGCGTCGCCGGTCGACTTCGACGTCCAGGACGAGTCCCTGGCCGCGTCGATGTGCTACACGAGCGGCACCACCGGCAACCCCAAGGGCGTCGTCTACTCGCACCGCTCGACGGTGCTGCACACGATGGCCGCGCTCTCGCCGAACGCGTTCGGGCTGAGCGTCCGCGACGTCGCCATGCCGGTCGTGCCGATGTTCCACGCCAACGCCTGGGGCATCGCGCAGGCCGCGCCCGCCGCCGGGTCGGCGCTGGTCTTCCCCGGCCCGATGATGCAGCCCGAGGCGCTCGCGAAGATCATCGTCGACGAAGGCGTCACGTTCACCGCCGGCGTCCCGACCATCTGGCAGGGCGTGCTGCCGCACCTCGCCGGCAAGGAGCACAAGCTCCGCGAGATCGGCTGCGGCGGGTCCGCGGTGCCCAAGGCGCTGAGCGAGGCCTACCGCGAGCAGGTGGGCCTGCCGATCCTGCAGGCCTGGGGCATGACCGAGACCTCGCCGGTCGCCTCGTCGGGCATCCTGCCCAAGCGCTACGAGGACGCCGACGACGAGACCAAGGCGAACGTGCGCGCCCGCGCCGGCATCCCGCTGTTCGGCGTCGAGGCCCGGATCGTCGACGCCGACACGCTGGAGCCCCAGCCCTGGGACGACACCGCCACCGGCGAGCTGCAGGTGCGCGGCAACTGGTGCGCCAGGGACTACTACAACCCCGACGCCGGCGTGGAGCTCAGCACTTCCGACGGCTGGATGAAGACCGGCGACGTCGCCGCGATGAGCCCCGACGGCTCCATCCGGATCGCCGACCGCACCAAGGACCTCATCAAGTCCGGCGGCGAGTGGATCAGCTCGGTCGACCTGGAGAACGCGATCATGAGCCACCCGAAGGTCGCCGAGGCCGCGGTGGTGGGCGTGCCGCACCCCAAGTGGGACGAGCGCCCGCTGGCCTGCGTCGTCCTCAAGCAGGGCGAGACGGCGACGTCGGAGGAGATCCTGGAGCACCTCAAGCCGCTGGTGGCCAAGTGGTGGCTGCCCGACGCGGTCGAGTTCATCGACGAGGTGCCCAAGACCAGCGTCGGCAAGTTCTCCAAGAAGGACCTGCGCGCGAAGTTCGCGGAGTACTCGCTGGAGTCCTGACCCTGCTTCTCCGCGGAAAAGCGTCCTGCTTTTCCGCGGAAGAGCAGGGTCAGCGGACGAAGGGGGGCTCGCCGGTCTCGCTCACCATGGGCTTGCCGGCGGCCTCCCAGTCACCCATCCCACCGGCGACGTTGACCGCGTCGTAGCCGTTCTGGTTGAGCCACGCGGCCACCCGTGCCGAGCGGCCGCCGCCGCGGCAGGTGACGTAGAGCGGGTCGCCCTCGGGCAGGTCGTCCAGCCGGGAGGGGATCTGACCCATGGGGATGTGGGTGGCGCCCTCGACGTGGCCGTGCACCCACTCGTCGTCCTCACGGACGTCGAGGATCACGGCGTCCCCGGGCAGTTCGCTGACAGAGACGGTCGGAACCTGCTGCGGCATCACGCACTCCATCGTGGCACGGCCGCGCGGGCGGGCGGGCCTGCGAGGATGGCCGCGATGACCGCCGCCCCCGCCCCCGTGCGCGAGCCCGCCTGGTCGCTGCCGCGCACGGCCATCGGGCTGTGGGTCACCGAGAGCCTCGTCGGCGTGCTGGTCACCGCCGTCGTCGTCGGGGCGCTGCTCATCTGGGTGCCGGCCGATCTCGGCGGCCCGGTGCCCTTCCTGCGCTGGGCGGTGCCGATCGCCGCGGTGCTCGAGGCGCTGGTCGCCGTCGGCGTGCGGCCCTGGCTCAAGCACCGCGTCTACCGCTGGGAGGTCACCGGGGACGCCGTCTACACGCGCACCGGCTGGCTCACCCAGACCTGGACGCTGGTCCCCGTCTCCCGCATCCAGACCGTCGACGTCACCCGCGGAGTGCTGCAGCAGCTGTTCGGGCTGGCTACGGTCGCGGTCTTCACCGCGTCCAGCCAGGGCACGGTGCACATCTGGCACCTGGAGCAGGGCATCGCCCAGCGGGTCGCCGACGACCTCGCCGTCCGGGCGGAACGGACCCGGGACCAGGCCACGTGACCGATCCGCGGGCGGGGGCCTGGCCGGTCGCGGCAGCCCCCCGCCGGACGTCGAGGCGCATCGTCCTGGTGGACACCGCCACGTTCCGGCAGGCACGGCAGCTCGTCCCGTTCGCGATCCCGGCGCTGGCCGGCATCGGGTTGGGCGGGGGCCGCTGGACCGTCGTGGGGCTCGTCGTCGTCATCACCCTGGTGTCCCTGGCGACGGCGGCCCTCGGCTGGTGGCGGTTCAGCTACCTGGACGGGCCCACGGCCGTCGTCGTCACGCGCGGGCTGGTGTCGCGCTCCACGCGCACGGTGCCCAACGACCGGATCCGCGGTATCGAGATCGAGGCGCCGCCGGTGCACCGGCTGCTCGGCCTGGTCCGGGTGCGGATCGACGCCGCCGCCGGCGGCTCCACCAGCGCCGGGCGGGGAGCGGGCAAGGACGAGGAGCTGCTGATCGACGGCGTCACCCGCGCCGAGGGGGAGCGGCTGCGGACGGCGGTGCTCACCACCCGCGGCCGCGTCCCGGTGCCCGCGGTCGACGACGCCGACGGCGCCCCGCCCCCGCCGGAGCCCGAGGAGGAGTTCGCCCGCTTCGACAACCGGTGGCTGCTGTACGCGCCGCTGGTGGGGAGCTACCTCGCCGTCCCCGTCGCCGCCGTCGGGGCGCTGTCCCGGATCCTCGACGAGCTGCCCGGCCGGTTCCTCCCCCACGTCGACGGCCCGGCTCTGGACTCGCCCGTCGTCGCCCTGATCGCGGTGGCCGTGTCGCTGGTGGTGCTGGCCGCGGGTGCGGTGATCGGCGCGGCGGTGGTCAACTGGCGGTTCCGCCTCGTGCGCCGCGGCGGCTCGCTCATCGCCGTCCGCGGGCTGCTCACCCGGCGGCACACCGAGCTGGAGATCGACCGCATCCGCGGGGTCGCCGTGGCCGACGGCGCGGGCATGCGGCTGGTCGGGGCGGCCCGGGTGAACGGCCTGGTCACCGGCCTCGGCGACGCGCAGCGCCGCGGTCAGCTGCTGCCCCTCGGACCGCGCGCGGAGGCCGAGCGGCTCAGCCGCCGCCTGGTCGACGACCCCGGCCCGCTGGCACCCCACCCGGCCGCGGCGCGGCGCCGGCGCATCGTGCGGGCGGTGGCCACGGGGCTGCTCGTCACCGCCGCCGGCGCGGTGCTCACCGTGACCAGCGGGTGGTGGCCCCTGCTCGTCGCCGGCGTCGTCCTCACCGTCCTGGGCGTGCCGCTGGGGCTGGGCCGGTACGCGTCGCTGGGCCACGCGACCGGCCAACGGTCCTTCGCCGTCCGCGTCGGCTGGCTGGTGCGGGAGCGGGCGGTGCTGGAGCGCCGGGCGGTCGTCGGCTGGCAGGTGACGCAGTCCTGGGCGCAGCGCCGCGCCGGGCTGGCCTCCGTCGTCGCCTGCGTCGGGGCCGGGCGCGGCGGCTACATCGCGCTGGACATGGCCGCCGACGAGGTCGCCGCCTTCGCGGTCGCGGCGTCGGAGCCGTGGGCGCAGCAGCTCCTCCCCCGGGCGGACGGCGAGGTGAACCGTTCCGTCCCGGGTGCGTGACGATCACGGCGGCGGGTAGCCGGTCCACGATGAGGTCGCGCCCCGCTCACCCCGGCCGGCCCTCGGCTACCCCGAGCCCGGCCCGCCCGGCCAGCGCCGCCGCCTCCACCCGCGTGGTCACGTGCAGCCGGCGCAGCAGGTGGGCCACGAGCCGCTTCGTCGTCCGCTCCGAGACGTGCAGCGTCGTGGCGATGTCCACGGTGCTGGCCCCCTCGGCGATCAGCCGCCACAGCCGGCGCTCGTCGGCGGTCAGCTGGTCGGCGATGCTCTGCTGCCCGGCCGGCGCGGCGTCCGCCAGCAGCTGCCGCAGCAGCGCCTCGGGCACCACCGACCAGCCGTCGAGGACGGCGAGCAGCGGCCGCACCAGCGACTCGGGGTCCGCCGACTTCGGCAGGAAGCCCGAGGCGCCGGCGCGCAGCGCCTCGATCGCGGCGTCGGCCTCGGCCAGCCCGGACAGCGCGACCACCCGCACCATCGGGTCGGCCCGGCGGATCGCCGCGATCGCCCTGGTCCCGCCCGGTGGTGGCATGTGCAGGTCGACGATCGCCACGTCCGCGTGGTGGCGCCGGACCAGCGCGGCCGCGGCCGAGGCGTCGTCCGTCGTCCCGACCACACGGACCCTGCCGCCGCTCAGCCCCGGCAGCAGCAGGCCCAGCCCCCGGGTGAAGAGGGGGTGGTCGTCCACCACGACCACGTCCACCGGGGTCCCGCGTTCAGCACCGAGCGCTCCGTCGATCTCCGACATCCGTCTCCTGCCGGCCGTCGCCCACCGGCGCTGCTGACCGGCACCACCCAGGAGTGCCCGTGACCCTCGCTGCTGACGCACCGATCCCGCATCCCGCCCGCGACCTGTTCGCCGACCTCGCGCGCGTGCTGCGCGGCCACCTGCCCCGACGCCGGCGCGCGACGGACGCGGGGGCCGCACCCACCCCCGAGGACGCCGTCCTGCGCGCCCTCTGCCACGACATGCGCAGCCCGCTGGCCTCGCTGGAGGCGGTCCTCGGGTCGCTGGACGGGCCCCCCGACCGCGCCCGCGAACTGCTCGCCCTCGCCCGCGCCCAGACCGCCCAGCTCGCCTCCATGCTCCGCACCGCCGACGCCACCGGCGGCGCCGTGCGGGGCACCGGGGCCCGCCTGCTCCGCGACGTCGTCCTCGCCGGCGTCGCCGCCTCCGGCCTGCCGCGGACCCTGCTGACCGTCGAGGTCCTCGATGGCGCCGGTGAGGTGCCGGTCGCCGACGCCCGGGTGCAGCGCATCCTCACCAACCTGCTCGAGAACGCGCACCGGCACGGCGGCGGCCGGCCGGTGCGGCTGCAGGCGACGCTGCGTGCCGGCTGGGTGCGGCTGGCGCTCTCGCAGGCCGGGGTGCCCGTCGACCGGGTGGTCGGGCACCTGCAGCAGACCCGCCCGCCCCTGGACCTGACCGGCCTGGGGCTGTGGTCGGTGCAGCGGCAGACCCGCGAGCTCGGCGGGCGCCTCACCTGGCACGACGACGGCGACGTCTTCACGCTCACCGTCGCGCTCCCCGACAGATGACCTGAGCTGCGCCCGGACAATGGCACCGGAGGGCCAGCGGACGGCACGGGCGGGCCAGCGGGAGCGGGCAGATCCCCGGTGTCACCGCATCGGCGGTGGCGCGACGACGCACCGAGGGAGAGCCCGTGTTCACGCACACCCACGCCCTGCAGTACGAGGCCAAGCCCGACGGTCCCGACCCGGACTTCGCCCGCAAGATGCAGGAAATCCTCGGCGGTCAGTGGGGTGAGATGACCGTCGCCACCCAGTACCTGCTGCAGGGCTGGAACTGCCGGCTGCCCGGCAAGTACAAGGACCTGCTCCTCTCGATCGGGACCGAGGAGCTGGCCCACGTCGAGATGATCGTGACGATGATCGACCGGCTGCTGGACCACATCCCGCTCAAGCCCGACGCCGCCGACCGCACCAAGGAGGCCGCCGCGGGCTACGGCCAGCACAACCCGCAGCACCCGATCCAGAACGGGGCCGGCGCCAGCTACATGGACAGCATGGGCAACCCGTGGAGCGGCGCGTACGTCACCGCCAGCGGCAACTTGATGGCCGACTTCATGTACAACGCCACGGCCGAGATGCAGGGCCGGCTGCAGGTGGCCCGGCTCTACAACATGACCGACGACCCGGGCGTGAAGGACATGCTCCGGTTCCTCCTCACCCGCGATCACTACCACCAGCAGCAGTGGCTGCACGCGACCGAGGAGCTGAAGGCCGACGGCCTCGAGGGCATCCCGGTCCCCGAGGCATTCCCGCTGGAGGAGGAGGTCGGCGACCTGGGGTACACGTTCATCGACGCCTCCGACGGCCCCGAGGCGGCGTCCGGCCGCTGGGCGAACGGCCCGTCCTACGACGGCCGCAGCACGTACACGGCCCGGCCGATCGAGGCCACCGCCGACGCGCCGATCCTGCCCCCGGGCGATCCGCGGCTGTACCCGACGCCGCAGACGGACACGAAGAACCTGCTGCAGAAGGCCAAGGACATGCTCACCTAGGCCCTCCAGGTCCGCGCCCCGTTCCACCGCGCCGTCGCCGCGCCGGCGACCGGACCCGCGTGATCCGGTCGCCGGCCGGCGGGACGCCCCCACCCGGAGGTCCTGCCGTGCACATCCCCGTTCCGCACCTGCCCGTTCCGACGGTGCTGCTGTCCGTCGTCTACGCCGCCGCGATCGCGGTCGCGCTCGCCCATCCCGGCGAGCACACCCTCGCCGGCCTCGTCGTCCTCGCGGGGCTCGTCGCCCGCTGGGCGGTCCGCCACCGGCACGCCCTGGTGACTGCGCAGGTCGCCGTCCCGGCGCCGGCCGAGCCCGCTGCTCCGGCCGCTGCGCCCGCCACCGCCGCCTGACCCGCTGTCCGTCGACCGCGCGGTGTCGCAGCGGAACGCGCGGTCGACCGCGCGTTCCGCTGCCACACCGCGAGGACGAGGACGTGCGGTGAGGACGACGACGGCCCGAGGTGGCCACGAACGCGCGAGGCGCGCGCCCCCAGAGGAGACGCGCGCCAGGCGGCGTGCTGGGCGGCCCCGTCTCAGGGGCCTGCTCCCGAGGAACGAGGGAGTGGGGGGAGACGGGGTCCTTCTTCAGTGCTGGACGGCCTTCTCCGCCCCGATGCCGGTGAACGCCCGCACCTCGAGCTCGGCGTTCTTGAGCTCGTCGGGCCGCTCCTTGGACAGCTTCGTACCGAGCCAGCCGAGGAAGAACGACAACGGGATCGACACCAACCCGGGGTTGTTCAGCGGGAACCAGGAGAAGTCGACGCCCGGGTCGGAGATCAGCGACGTGCTCTTCCCGGTCGCCGGGTTCACCGGCGCGCCGGAGACCACGGGCGAGAAGATGATCAGCGTGATGCACGTGATCAGCCCGCCGTAGATCGACCACAGCGCGCCCTGGGTGGTGAAGTCCTTCCAGAATAACGTGTAGAGGATCGTCGGCAGGTTCGCCGAGGCCGCCACCGCGAAGGCCAGCGCGACGAGGAACGCGATGTTGATGCCGGCCTGCAGCGCCAGGATGCCCAGCCCGATCGCCACCGCCCCGATGACGACGGCGGTGATGCGGGCGACCCGCACCTCGCCGTTCGGCGGCACGTTGCCCCGCTTGATCACCGACGCGTACACGTCGTGGGCGAACGAGGCCGACGCCGTGATCGTCAGGCCGGCCACCACCGCGAGGATCGTGGCGAACGCGACGCCGGCGATGATGCCCAGCAGCACCGTGCCACCCAGCTCGAACGCGAGCAGCGGCGCCGCGGCGTTGACCGCGCCCGGGGCGGCGAGGATGTCCGCCGGCCCGACCAGCGCACCGGCGCCGTAGCCGATGACCAGGCTGAACAGGTAGAAGATGCCGATCAGCCAGATGGCCCAGACCACCGAGCGCCGGGCGTCCTTGGCCGTGGGCACCGTGTAGAAGCGCATGAGCACGTGCGGCAGACCCGCCGTCCCCAGCACCAGGGCCAGGCCCAGCGACACGAAGTCCAGCTTCGACGTCTCGGTCAGGCCGTACTGGGCGCCGGGGGCCAGCACGTCGCGCCCCTCGACGGCGAGGTCCTGCGCGCCGCCCAGCAGCGAGGAGAGGTTGAAGCCGTACTCGGCCAGCACCCACACGGTCATCACGAAGGCGCCGGCGATGAGCAGCGTCGCCTTGATCATCTGCACGTACGTGGTGCCGCGCATGCCGCCGACCAGCACGTAGAAGATCATCAGCGCGCCGACGAGGGTGACGACCAGGGCCTCCGCGGCGTCGCCGCTGACCCCGAGCAGCAGCGCCACGAGCCCACCGGCGCCGGCCATCTGAGCCAGCAGGTAGAACAGCGACACGGCCAGCGTCGAGATGGCCGCCGCCATGCGCACCGGCCGCTCCCGCATCCGGAAGGCCAGGACGTCGGCCATGGTGAAGCGGGCGGTGTTGCGCATGAGCTCCGCGACCAGCAGCAGCGCGACCAGCCAGGCGACCAGGAAGCCGATCGAGTAGAGGAAGCCGTCGTAGCCGTAGACGGCGATGGCCCCGGCGATGCCCAGGAAGGACGCCGCCGACAGGTAGTCACCGGCGATGGCCAGCCCGTTCTGCGTCCCGCTGATGTTGCGGCCGGCCGCGTAGTAGTCGGCGGCGCTGGTGTTGTTGCGGCTCGCGCGGAAGGTGATGAACAGCGTCACCAGGACGAACGCGCCGAAGATCGAGATGTTGACGGCGGGCTCGCCGATGGTGGCGTCGGCCGCGACGAGCTCAGGCACGGGTGGCCCCCTCGGCGGCGGCTCCGCGGTCGGTCACCGAGCCGTGCCCCGGCGCGAAGTCGTGCCGCTCGAGCCGCTCGCGCATCTCGTCGGCGATGGGGTCGGTGTTCTTGTCGGCGTGGGCCACGTACAGGTGTGTGATGACGAACGTGGTCACGAACTGGCCCAGCCCGAGCAGGATGCCGAGGTTCACGTTCCCGAAGACCTCGGTGGCCATGAAGTCCGGCGCGTAGGTGGAGAGCAGGACGTAGAGCAGGTACCAGGAGAAGAACGCCAGCGTCATGGGGAAGGCGAACCGGCGGAACCGGCGCTTGAGCTCCTGGAACTCCGGGGAGTTCTGGGCCTCCCGGTACTCCTCCGGGGTCAACGTCCGACGTTCGGTGGGTGGCGTCACGGGGCCCTCCGGCTCGTTGGGTGTGGCGCAACTCACTCTAGGTGCTACCGATCGGTAGGCCATCCGCACGACGGGGGGATCCGACCCACGACCGTTCCCGAGCCGTAACCGGCCCACAACGCCGCCGCGCTGTACTGCCCCATGGCAGTTGCGACCGGCTGGTTCCCTGCCGCCCGCTCCGCCGAGATCGGCTCGACACCGATCCCGGTGGCCGCCGGCGGTTCCCCCTACGTCGTCGTCCGGCTGCGGCCCGGCGGGGAGGTCAGCGCCTTCCCCGCCCGCTGCCCGCACCGGCTGGCCCCGCTGACGACGGCGACCGTCGTCGACGGCCGGCTGCAGTGCCCGGCCCACGGATGGCGCTTCGACTCCGACGGCCGTTGCGCGCAGGTCCCCTCGCTGGGCCCGGACGGGTCGCCGCCGCCGCGCGCGGACCTGCGGGTGCCCTGGGCGGTCGAGGAGCGCCACGGCTGGGTGTGGATCGCACCCGAGCGCACGACGTCGTCCCCTCCCCGGCCGGCCGCGTTCGTGCCGCTCGAGCCCCCGGACGAGGCCCCCGGCCGCGGGGTGCGGTCTTCGCCAACCTGGAGCCGTCGCTGGAGCACGCCTGGCACCCGGTCGCCCTGTCCCGCGAGCTGCGCGCCGGCGGCTGGCTGCAGGTCCGGCTGCTCGGGCGCACCTGGACGCTGTTCCGGGAGGACGGCGCCGCGCAGGCCGATCCCCCCGCGTTCGGCGTTCGCGAGCGGCTCGGTGTGCTGTGGCTGGCGCCCGCCGAGCCGGCCGACGTCGCCCTGGAGGTGCCCGAGGCCGACGACCGGTCCGTCGTCGGCGACTGGCTGCTCCCGCTGCGCTCGCCCGGACCCGCCGGCCCGCTGGCCGACACCTTCCTCGACGCGACGCACGGCCCGTTCGTCCACCCCACGACGCTGGCGGCGGTCCCGGAGGTCGCCCCGTACGAGCTGACCCGCGAGCCCGGCGGCTTCCGCAGCGTCCAGGAGCAGGAGGTGGACAACCCGCTGGACCCGGGCGTCGCCACCGGCGAGCGGCCCCTGCGGCAGCGGCGGCGCACCACCTACGTCTTCCGGGCGCCCTTCCAGCTCCGGCTGCGGCAGGAGTTCCTCGACACGGGCGCGACGACGACGCTGCTCTACCTGCTGCAGCCCGAGGACGCCGACTCCACCCGCATCTACGTCCGCCTGATGCTGGCCGCAGGTCCGGGGCAGCGGCTGCCCGCGCCGGCCACCGTCGTCGAGCAGGTGGCCCTGCAGCAGCAGGTGCTCGCGGAGGACGTCCGCTCGCAGGCCTCGCTGCAGCTGCCCGGGCTGCCGCTCGACCTCCGGGACGAGGTGCACGTGCCCGCCGACGCACGCGGTGTCGCCCTGCGGCAGGCGCTCTGCGACTTCATCGCCCTGGGACGGCGCCGGCAGGCCGCCTGACCAGGGGCGTCACTCCCCGGGCAGGGCCTCTCCGCAGGCGCGGCAGGTCGTGGGCGGGTCCTCGTCGGCGAGCCGCCCACAGGCGGGGCACACCCGGCGCAGCCAGCAGGCCGGATCGCCGCCGTCGTCGTCGCCCTCGGTCATGCGGTCAGTGTGGTCCGGACGCCGACGTCCGACCTGGGGTGGACGCGCGGTTCCCTCCTGGGGACGACGAGATCGTGGGCCCCGCTCCTTAGGCTCCGGGCGTGGACGGCGCCCTGGACGACCCGATCGACCGGCTGCGCCGCACCCCCGTCGCCGTCGACGCCGCGCTGGCCGCCGCCGTCTGGTTCTGCACCGTCCTGCTGCCCTCGTCCACCTTCTACTGGCAGGACTCGGCGGCCGCGTTCGTGGTCGGCACGCTGCTCACCGTGCCCCTGGCCTGGCGACGGCGGGCACCGGTCCCGGCGGCCGCCGCCGTGGTGGCGGCCGGCCTGCTCGAGCTGCTCGTCGTGCCCAATTTCCTGGTCGCCAACGTCGCCGCGCTGGTGATGGTCTACGCGCTCGCCGCCTACTCGACGCGCTGGGCGGCCCAGGCGGGGCTGGCCGTCGGGCTCGTCGGCGGGGGCCTGGCCGCGCTGCGCTACTGGCCCGGCGGCGTCGCCTCCTCGCTGGTGCCGATCGCCGGCGCCATCGGCGTCTCCGTCGTCGCGGCGTGGGCGCTGGGCACCCTGCGTCGGGCCCGGGTGCAGCAGCTGGCCGCGCTGGCGGAGCGGGCGCAGCTGCTGGAGCTGGAGCGGGACCAGGAGATGCGGCTGGCCGCGACCACCGAGCGGGCCCGTATCGCCCGCGAGCTGCACGACGTCGTCGCCCACTCCCTGTCGGTGGTCATCGCGCAGGCCGACGGCGGCCGGTACGCCGGGAAGGCCGATCCGACGGCGGCGACCGACGCGCTGGAGGCCATCGCCGCCACCGGCCGGCAGGCGCTCACCGACATGCGGTCCCTGCTGGGGGTGCTGCGCGAGGGCGGCGGCGAGGAGTACGCCCCGCAACCGGACGTCGCCGCGATCCCCGCCCTGGTGGAGGACGTGCGGGCCAGCGGGCTGGACGTGGACCTGATCGTGGAGGGCGAGCCGCGGCCCCTAGCGGCCGGGCCGCAGCTGGCGGCCTACCGGATCGTGCAGGAGTCGCTGACCAACGTGCTCAAGCACGCCGGCCCGGCCTCGCGGGCCTGGGTGCGGCTGCAGTGGCGCCCCGACGCGCTGGAGCTGTCGGTGCTCGACGACGGCCGCGGTGCCTCGGCCGCTCTGCTCTCCGCCGACGGGGCGCCGCCCGACGGGGACGGCCAGGGCCTGCGCGGCATGCGGGAGCGGGCGCAGCTGCACCGCGGGCGGCTGGAGGCCGGGCCGCGGCACGGAGGCGGCTTCGGCGTGCACGCCGCCCTGCCCTACGGTGCCCGTCGATGAGCGAACCGATCCGCGTGGTCCTCGTCGACGACCAGCAGATGGTCCGCGCCGGTTTCCGCATGGTCATCGACTCCCAGCCCGACCTCACCGTCGTCGGGGAGGCGGGCGACGGCGCCGCGGCCGTGCAGCTGCTCACGCGCACGGCGGCCGACGTCGTCCTCATGGACATCCGCATGCCCGGCACGGACGGCCTCGAGGCCACCCGCCAGGTGACCGCCCTGTCGGAGCCGCCGCGCGTCGTCGTGCTCACCACGTTCGACCTGGACGAGTACGTGGTCGCCGCGATCGGGGCCGGGGCCAGCGGGTTCCTGCTCAAGGACGCCCCGCCGGAGGAGATGCTGGCCGCGGTGCGCACCGTGCACGCCGGCGACTCGGTGATCGCGGCGTCCTCGACCCGCCGGCTGCTGCAGCACGTCGCGCCGATGCTCCGGGGCGCCACGTCGTCGTCCTCCGGTCGTGGGGACGACGCCGCGCTGGCCGAGCTCACCCCGCGCGAGCGCGAGGTGCTGGTGCAGATGGCCCTGGGCGCCTCGAACACCGAGATCGCGCGGACCTTCGTCGTCAGCGAGGCGACCGTGAAGACCCACGTCGGGCGGGTGCTGGCCAAGACCGGCTCCCGCGACCGCGTGCAGGCCGTCGTCCTCGCCTACCGGACCGGCCTGGTGCAACCCGCGGACCTCCTCCGCGACGCGTGAGCCTGCCTTTCCGCGGAAAAGCAGACGGCGGATTCAACTGGTCGTCGCAACACCGGCTTGTTGATCTTCGGAGAGTAGTCGGGCGAGGACCTCGGCTGGGGTCTTGAAGCCCAGGGTCTTGCGGGGTCGCCCGTTGAGCTTGGCGGCGATGC
>NZ_QOHH01000015.1 GCF_003319105.1 Blastococcus sp. TF02-09
GCATCGCCGCCAAGCTCAACGGGCGACCCCGCAAGACCCTGGGCTTCAAGACCCCAGCCGAGGTCCTCGCCCGACTACTCTCCGAACATCAACAAGCCGGTGTTGCGACGACCAGTTAAATCCGCCGGCTGCTTTTCCGCGGAAAAGCGGGGTCAGGAGGCGGCGGCGTCGCGGCCGAGGCGGCGCAGCATCTCGTCGGGCCGGTCGGTGATCACGGCGTCCACGCCGAGCTCGCGCACCAGGTCCATGTCGGCGGGGCGGTTGACCGTCCACACGTGCACCTGCTTGCCCGCCGCGTGCGCGTCGGCCACGAAGTCCGGGTCGGCGCGGATGATCCCGATCCCGGGGCCGACCGCCATCGCGTTGCCGAGCAGCACCTCCCGCCGCAGCGGCCGCAGCCGCTTGCCGATCAGCTGCACCGTGGGCACGCCCGGCGCGAGGTCGGCCATCCGGCGGACGGCGAGCTGGGAGAAGCTCATCATCCGGACGGCGGGCCGCCCGGCCCACTCGACGGGGCGCCCGTCGGTGAGCAGCCCGTACCGGCGCAGGCACTCGACCAGCGCCTCCTCGACCTTGCGGGTGTGCCGGGTCGGGTGCTTGGTCTCGATGGCCAGGCGCAGCGAGCCCGGCGAGGCGGTGATGTAGTCGAGCAGCCGGTCCAGCGTGAGCACCAGCCCGTTCTCGACGTCGGGCTCGTCGGTCACCGACACGATCTCGTCGTCGGCCCACGGGGTGCGGCCCCGCGGACGGCGCGGGCCGAACTGGTACTGCTCCAGCTCGGCGAGGTGCAGGGCGGAGACGACGCCGCGCCCGTTGGAGGTGCGCCGGATCTGCCGGTCGTGCACGCAGACCAGCACGCCGTCCCGGGTGAGCCGGACGTCGCACTCGACGGCGTCGGCACCGACCGCGGCCGCCTGGCGGTAGGCGGCCATCGTGTGCTCGGGCGCCTCGGCGGTGGCGCCGCGGTGGGCGACGACCTCGACGGCGGTCAACGGGGCGGGGCGGGACGAGCGACGAGCACGGGTCGATCCTGCCCCGAGCCCCGGCGGGCGCGCGACAGGGATCGCCGTCGGCAGCGAATCGGTCAGCCGGCGAGGTCGGCCGCGCGCGCCCGGTACTCGGGCACGGTGGCCATGGGCGGCCGCTCGTCGAGGGCGACGGCGGTGCTGCGCGGGACGAACCCGGTGCCGTCGTGGCGGAACTGGGTGAGCAGCCCACCTGCAACGGGCGAGGCGGCGCGGGCGAGCGCGGTGGCGACCACCTGCCCGGCCATCACCCCGAGGGCCTCCTGGCTCTGCGAGCTGTGCCGGCGGACGCCGAGGTCGACCTGGGCGAGCCCGCCGAGCCCGACCAGCTCCAGCAGGTCGATCAGCAGCCCGATCTCCACGCCGTAGGCCCCGGCGAAGGGCACCTGCTCCAGCACCGACCGGCGCCCGGCGTACTCACCGCCCAGCGGCTGCACGACGCCGGCCAGCTCGGGCCACAGCGCGTTGAGCAGGGGTCGGGCGGTCAGCTCGGTGACCCGGCCGCCACCGGAGGGGACGGTCACGCCGTCGATCTCCAGCGGCCGGGTGTAGCAGCCCTTCACGTACTGCACCTGCGGGTCGGTGAGCAGCGGTCCGAGCAGCCCGGGCACGTAGTGGCTGACGTCGCCGGTGAGGTCGGAGTCGAGGAAGACGACGACGTCGCCGGTGGTGGCGGCCAGCGACTTCCACAGCGCCTCGCCCTTGCCCGGCCGGCTGCCGTGCGCCGGCAGCACGTCG
This sequence comes from Blastococcus sp. TF02-09, assembly GCF_003319105.1. Classification (GTDB taxonomy): domain Bacteria; phylum Actinomycetota; class Actinomycetes; order Mycobacteriales; family Geodermatophilaceae; genus Blastococcus. Next base: position 1,764 of record NZ_QOHH01000015.1, read on the forward strand.
GAGGCGGCGACGACGTCGGCCCCCGCGGCGCGGGCCACCTCGGCGGTGGCGTCGGTGGAGTCGGAGTCGACGACGAGCAGCTCGTCGACCAGGTGCACGCGGTGCATCCAGCGCTCGACGACGTCGGCCACCAGCAGGCCCACCGTCTCCTGCTCGTCGCGGGCCGGCAGGACGACGCTCACGCTGGTGCCGCTGCGCCGCTTGGCCGCGATCAGCCCGTCGACGTCGATCGCGTCGAGGGAGCGGGCGGTGGTGGTCCGGCCGGAGAACCAGGCCCGGGCGTCGGGTCGCATCGCCACACTGTCGACCACGCGGGGGCTGCTCACCACCGTGCTGTGAGGGTGTTCACCCGGCCGTTCCGGTCCCGTCAGCCCGGCGTCACCGGCCCGGCGCGCGGGCTAGCGGCCCTGGCGTTCGCGGTAGCGGGCCGCCCGCTTGGCCGCGGCGGCCCGCCGGCGGACGCTGTCCTCGGCCTCGCGCACCCGGGCGGCCTCCTCGCGGACGGTCGTCGCCGTGCCCACCGGGTAGCCGGCCTGCTTGACCCGGTGCTCGGCGGCCTCGGGCATGTAGGCGACGGAGTAGAACATGCCGAGCAGCAGCCCCCCGAGCGCCGCCATCCCGCGGATCCAGAACTCGCCGGGCAGGAAGATCAGCACCGCGCCGATCGGCACCATCATCTGCACGAACGCCCGGGCCATGTGCCGCAGCACCCAGGTGCGGGTGGTGGTGTCGTGCAGCACCCAGGCGCTGTACCGCCGGGGCAGCCGTCCGCCGAGCGCGTACCAGAGCCAGCGCAGCGGGTCGGGACGGCGGAGCGTCGTCGGCTCGCCGCCGGCGGGCTGCTGCTCGGTCACCGTGCGTCTCCGTCCTGCAGGGCGCGCCGGGAGGCGCCGATCAGCTGGGTCAGTGCGGCGTGCAGGGCGGTGAGCTCGTCGAGGTCCATGTCCAGCCGCCCCACGATGCCCGCGGGGATGCGCTCGGCCCGGGCCCGGAGCGCCCGCCCCTCGTCGGTCAGCGCGATGGCCAGCAACCGCTCGTCCCGGGGATCGCGGTCCCGCCGGACGAACCCCGAGGCCTCCAGCCGCTTGACCAGCGGGGAGAGGGTTCCGGGGTCGAGCTGCAGCAGCTCGCTCAGGCGCTTCACCGACAGCGGCCCGTGCTGCCAGAGCGCCAGCATGACCAGGTACTGCGGGTGGGTCAGGCCCATCGGCTCGAGGAAGGACCGGTAGACGGCGACCACGTTGCGGGCGGCGACGGAGAGCGCGAAGCAGACCTGGTCCTCCAGCTGAAGGGTGCCGGGGGCCTCCGTGGTGCTGCTCATGGGTCCATCGTAGGCATCGATTGGGGCACCAATCGTCCGCAGCGCTCACAGGGAACGTGCGGCTGCCGTCCAGCTGCACGACGGGGTGGCGCTCCTACGGTCGCCCGCAGCCGACTTCGAGGAGCACCGCATGAACCGCATCCCCCGGCCCGGCGCCGGATCGACGTACGAGGGGCGCCCGCTGCCGCGGCCGGAGGAGGAGGTGGTCGATCAGGGCCTGCGCTTCGACGTCGAGACGCTGCTGAGCCGTCGGCGTCTGCTGGCCGTGCTGGGCATCGGCACCGCGACGGTGGGGCTGGCCGCCTGCGGGGGTGGCTCGAGCACCGCGGCGTCCTCGTCGTCCGCGTCGTCCTCGTCGACCGCGGCGTCCGCGGCGGCCGGCGAGATCCCCGACGAGACCGCCGGCCCCTATCCGGGCGATGGCTCCAACGGCCCGAACGTGCTGGACCAGAGCGGCATCGTGCGCAGCGACATCCGGTCCAGCTTCGGCGAGATGAGCGGCACCGCCGAGGGCGTGCCGATGACCCTGGAGCTCACCGTCGCCGACCTGGCCAATGGCGGGGTGCCGTTCGCGGGGGTCGCCGTCTACGTCTGGCACTGCACCCGCGAGGGCGGCTACTCGCTGTACTCCGACGGGATCACCGACCAGAACTTCCTGCGCGGCGTCCAGGTCGCCGACTCGGCCGGCAAGGTCTCGTTCACCAGCAACTTCCCGGCCTGCTACGACGGGCGGTGGCCGCACATCCACTTCGAGGTCTATCCCGACCAGGCGAGCATCACCGACTCGACGGCCGCGATCGCCACCTCGCAGGTCGCGCTGCCGAAGGACGTCTGCGACACCGTCTACGCGCAGGAGGGCTACGAGGCGTCGGTGTCCAACCTGTCCCAGGTGAGCCTGACCAGCGACAACGTCTTCGGCGACGACGGGGGTGCCAGCCAGCTGGCCACGGTGACCGGCGACGTGACGAACGGCTACACCGTCTCGCTGCCGGTGCGCATCGACACCACCACGACGCCGACCGGCGGCGGGATGGGCGGCCCCGGGGGTGGGCAGCCGCCGAGCCGGCCTACGTCCTGACGACGCCGGGAGCCGGCCGAGAGACCCTCGCCAGCGCGGTGGGGCTCTGCTCGCCGACGGCGGCGCCCTCGCCGGTGGGTTCGGGATGGCCCAGGTCGGTGAGCCAGCCGCGCAGCACCCGGTGCAGGTGCTCGGCGCCGACGACCGTCCCGGGCGGTGCCCAGGCGGCGGGATGGGCGAGGAAGCCGCGCTGCTGCGGCCCGCCGAGCCCGCCGTGCGAGCCCACGTGCGGCTCGAAGGCCGACGCCTCGTCGGTATCCGGGTCGTAGCGGCTGTTGATCACCAGGTCGGGGCAGTGCGGAAAGGTCGAGGTCCGGGCGACGAGGGCGGCCGCGTGCTCGCCGTAGGGCAGCAGCGGATCGGTGCCCAGCACCACGCCCGAGCGCAGCCGGTGCACGCCGTCGGAACCCAGGACGACGGGGCCGAACTCGGCGGAGTGCACCAGCACGAAGCCGACGCCGGCGTGGTCGACCAGCCCGGGGAGCAGGTGCGGCCAGCGCTGCTCGATCTCCTCCAGCGACGCGCGCCCCGGGATGCCCGGGAACGACACCGACGCGGCGTGCCCGGAGACCGCGCAGACGACGCCGGGCGCGACCTGGGGCACCGCCGACTCGCCGGGTGCCAGGGGCGCGGTGTGCCGGGAGGCGGCCTCCTCGGCGCGCTGCCGCAGCCGGCGGGCGATCGGCCCGCTGCCCTCGGCCATGCCCGCCCCGACCTGCCAGCCCTCGGTGGCCCGCCGGCTGTCCTTGGGGCCGGAGAGGTGGCGCTGCCGGCCCTCGACCGGGTGCCCGCACAGCGAGCCGACCAGCTCCTCGACGGAGTAGCCGAAGCGGTCGGCGAACGCCCAGCCCTGCGTCTGCCCGTGGTCGGAGAGCAGCACCAGCTCGTACGGCCGCGGGGCCAGGGCGCTCGCGCGGTGCAGCCGGCCGATCTGCTGGTCGATGCTGCGCAGCACCCCGAGGGTGTCGAAGCGCTCGATGCGGAGTGGTGGGACACCTCGTCGTAGCCCAGGAAGTCGGCGTAGACCACGGGGCGCCCGGCGAGCATGTCCTCCAGCAGCGCCGAGACGACGACGTCGCGCGCGAGCACCGTCGTCCCCGCGCGGGCCAGCGGGTACAGCCCGCCGCGCGGCACCCGCGGCCGGACGTCGGCGCGCCGCTGCCGGGAGGCGGCGGACAGCTCGCGGGCGACGTCCATCAGCGCGACGCCCAAGGTGCGGACGGCGTTGCCCGGGTTGGCGAAGTAGGCGTAGTAGCCGGCCCCCACGCGTTCGCGGTGCCGACGCCGCCGCCGCGACCCCGCCGGCACGACGTAGGACAGCGAGCTCATGGTGAGGCTGACGAAGCGGGCGTCGCCGGTGAACAGGTTGCCCCGGCCGGCGCCGTCGCCGGCGAGCAGGCCGCGCCCGTCGGAGTGCCGGCGCTCGATCTCGGCGGCGTCCCGGGGGTTGGACACCTGGACCAGCCGGTCGGTCTCCTTCTCGTACCAGCGGAAGGCGGGGACGTCGAAGTTCGAGCCGTGCAGGATCCCGCAGACGCTGGCGCCGGTCTGCGAGCTCCAGTCGGTGTGCCACGAGGTGAGCGTGTGGCTGCCCGACCGCAGCCAGGCCGCGAGCGTCGGCATCGAGCCGTCCCGCACGGCGCGGCGGGCGGTGTCGTGGCCCAGGCCGTCGATCTGCAGGAACAGCACGCCCGGCGGGAGCGGTTCGGCCGACGCGGTGACCGGCGCGCGGCGGCGGGCCCGGCGGAAGAAGATCTCGTCCTCGTCGACGGCGAGCAGGCTGTTGATGACGCCGGACACCCCGGCCATGGCCACGGCCACCACGACCGTCGTCGCGAAGCTGTAGACCTCGACGCCGGGGATCACGTCGAAGACGACGAGCACGCCGGCCCCGAGCAGCAGGAACCCGCCGATGCCGAGGGTGAAGAAGGCCAGCGGCAGCGCGACGCGGAGGACGAGCGGCCAGACGCCGGCGCTGAGCAGCCCCAGCAGCAGGGCGGCCACCGGTGGCTGCCACCACGAGCGCATGGCGAAGCCGTCCAGCCACCGGTCGAGGGCGATCAGGGCGCCGGTGGCCAGGGCCCAGGTGAGCAGGATGCGAGCGAGGGTCCGGCCGGCCCGCAGGACGCGCCCCCCGCCGGAGGGCGCGGTCACCGGGTCTCGCAGTGCTCGGGGTCCGGCTCGGCGTCCGGGGCCCGGCGGCGGCGGGCGGCGACGAGGTTGAGCACCGCGCCGACCACCAGCACGAGCACGGTGGCGAGGAGGACGGCGATCAGCGGGGAGTCGAAGATGCCGCCGCTGGCCACCCCGAGCAGCGCGTAGGCCACCGCCCACAGCAGCGCGGCGACGAACTGGGCGGGCACGAGCCGTCGCCACGGGTAGCTGAGGGCCCCCGCGGCCAGGAGCACCGGGATCCGCCCCGCGGGCAGCAGCCGGCCGGCGACGATGATCTGCCAGCCGTGCTGCCGGAACTGCCGGCGCACCTCCTCGAGCCGCTCGGTGTGCTGGCCGCGCGCCACCCAGCGCACCGCGGCCGGCCCGCCGGACCGGCAGACGGCGAAGGTGACCAGGTCGCCGAGCAGCGCGGCGAGCGTGGCGAGCGCCAGCACGGTGGGCAGCCCGAGCTCGTCGCTGCTGGTGGCGAAGGCCGCCGCGGCGCCGACGACCGCGCCGGTGGGCACGACCGGCACGACCGAGCCGAGCAGGACGCCGCCGAACAGCAGCGGATAGCCGACCGACGACGCCTCGACGGCGGCGTCCAGGCCGCTCACGGCGTCACCCACGGCTGCAGGGGCACCGGCTCGCCGGGCCGGGCGACGACGACGTCGGTGGGCAGCCCGCGGGCGGCCACCGCGCGGGCGAAGGTGAGCGGTGGCTCGACCAGCAGCCGGCGCATGCGGGCGCGCAGCGGAGTGGGCAGCCGGGTGGTACCGGCGGGCGCGAGCGTTCCCCAGTGCACCGGGACGGCGGTCCGCGGGCGCAGCCGGGCCACCGCCTCGGCGGCCTGCACCGGGTCGAGGTGGCCGGGGCCCAGGTCGATGCCCCACCCCCACACCGGCAGCACGGCGACGTCGAGGCCGCGCTCGCCGAGCAGGTGCATGCCGTCGTGCAGGGCGGTGTCGCCGCTGACGTACACCGTGCTGCCCCCGCCCTCGAGCAGGTGGCCCACCGCGCAGGCGTCCGGGCCGCCGGTGAAGCGCGGGCCCCAGCGGTGGCCGCTGTGCTCGGCGTGCACGGCGGTGATGCGCAGCGCGCCGTCGGCCAGCGTCTCGCCGGGCGCGAGCTCCTCGACGCGGCGGAACCCGCGCCGGCGCAGCCACCTCCCGGCACCGCGGGGGACGACGAAGCGGACGCCGGCGGGCAGCATCCGGAGCGAGCGCAGGTGCAGGTGGTCGGCGTGCAGGTGGCTGAGCAGGACGACGTCGACCCCTGCCCACAGCGCCGGATCGGGCACCGGCACCACGCGGCGCAGCGGGCCGACCGAGGCGGTGAGCAGGGGATCGGTCAGCACGGTGCGCCCGGCCAGCTCGACGCGCACCGTCGAGTGGCCGAGGAAGTGCAGCCCGGGTCTGCCCACCTGCCCAGTATTCGGGGCGACGGGGACGGAACACATGCGTGCGCGCCCCGAACGGGGGTGATCCCTGACGAGAACCGGGGCGAACCCCGAGCTCCGGGTCAGCGGACCGGCGGCGCCGGGTCCAGCGCGTCGGCGGCGAGCACGATGCCGCGGGCGAGCGCCTCGGCCTCGAGCGGGCGGCAGAGCAGGAAGCCCTGCAGGTAGCGGTGCCCCATGTCCCGCAGCAGCGTGAGGGTGGCGGCGGTGTTGACGCCCTCGACGATGACCGGCAGGCCGAGGCTCGAGCCGAGCTGCAGCACCGCCCGGCACATGGCGCGGCGGGCCGGGTCGTGCTCGACGTCGGCGAGGAAGTACTGATCCATCTTGAGGACGTCGACGGGCATGCCGACCAGGTAGGCCAGCGACGACCACCCGGTGCCGAAGTCGTCGACGGCGATGCGGACGCCCAGGCCGCGCAGGGCGGCGAGGTCGTCGATGACGTGGGCGTCGTCGAGCAGCACCGACTCGGTGATCTCGACGAGCAGGCGGGAGGGGTGCAGGGCGCTGTCGGCGAGCGCGGCCAGGACGTCGGGGACCAGCTCGCCGCTGCGCACCTGGCGGGCGGAGACGTTGACGGCGACGTTGAGCGCCTCGGTGCCGGGGCCGCCGCCGTCCAGTGCGGCGACGGTGCGGCACGCCTGGCCCAGCACCCAGCGGCCGACGTCGGTGATGAGCGCGGTCTCCTCGAGCAGCGGCACGAACTCGACGGGGGAGACCTCGCCGAACGCGGGGTGCCGCCAGCGCAGCAGGGCCTCGACCGTGACGGTGCGGTGCAGGACGGCGTCGACGACGGGCTGGAAGACCAGCCGCAGCTCGCCGCGGGCCAGGGCGCCGTCGAGGTCGGCGCGCAGGGCGGTGCGCCGGTCCTGCTCGGTGCGCAGCGCGTCGTCGTACCGGTGGACGGCGCCGGCGCCGGCGCGGTGGGCGCTGCGCAGGGCGAGGTCGGCGCGGCGCAGGGCCTCGCCGGGGTCGACGTCGGCCGACAGCTGGCTGACGCCGGCCGCCGCGGTGACCGGAAGGGTGCCGGTGGGGGTGGTGAGCGGGCCGACGGTGGCGATGAGGCGCTCGGCCACGGCCTCGGCGTCGGCGACGCTGCCCTGCACGAGGACGACGAAGTCGCCGTCGGAGCTGCGGGCCAGCCAGTCCTCACCGCGCAGGACGCGGGAGATGCGGGAGCTGAGCGCGCGCAGCACGGTCGCCTCCTCGCCGGGGGAGAGGACCTCGCTGCAGAGGACGCCGACGACCGCCATGGCGTAGGAGCGGTTGCGCGGGCCGCGCTGCACCGCGCCCAGGCGGCGCATGAGTGCCGTGCGGTTGGGCAGGCCGGTGACGGCGTCGGTGAGGGAGAGCTCGAGGGGCTCGGAGTCGGCGCCGGGGGCAGGGGCGCTCGGGCTCACGTCGCGGCAGTGCAGGACGAGCGCACCGATGTCGGGGTCGGCGCGCAGGTCGCGCACGGTGGTCTGGACCAGGCGCCACCCGCCGTCGGCGGAGCGGATCCGGGCGGTACGGACGGCGGCCTGGCCATCGCCGTCCAGGGGCCCGGCCAGACCGGAGCGGTCGTCGGGGTGGACGGTGTCGAAGACGTGCACGCCGACCAGGTCGGTGACGCCGAGGCCGAGCAACGAGCCGGCGGCCTCGGAGGCAAAGGTGATGCGGAGGGAGTCGTCGAGGATCACGACCGGGTCGACGCTGCTGCGCACGAGGGTGCGCAACGAGTCCTGGCTGCGGCGCAGGGCGCCGGAGAGCCGGTGCTGGCGCTGCCAGAGGGCGACCTGGAGGGTCAGGAGGGCGAGCAGGCCGCCGGTGGCGACGACGACGCCGTCGGGGGCGCCGATAGCAAGCAGAACGGTGACCAGCGCGGTAACGGTCAGGGCGGCGGCGAGCACGCCGAAGCCGGCGAGGCGCCCGTGGCGGGGCACGGCCGGGGACGGCTCCTGGCCGGGCGCGTAGCTCACCCCGTTGTCATCGGGAGCGGTGTGGTCGGGCTGCAGGGGGCAGGAGGGGCGCTCACCCGATGGAGGCAGTGCAGCCGTGGGCGTGACCTCCGGTCACGGTTTCTCGTTGGCCCCTGGCTGGTTCGGTGGCGCGCGATAAGAGCGCCTACGTCGTACAGGGAGGGCTCGGGCCGTGGTGAGCGACAAGGTCACGTGGGAGACGTGTCCGGCGTGCGAGGGCGCAGTGGCGCTCGGCTGGGTGGAGCACACGGTCACGGAGATCGATTGCGCAGCCGGATGCGAGCTGACCGACACGCACCGGGAGTCCGTCCGGCACTCCGCCACGCCGCCCGCCTGAGCCGTCGTCGCCCAGCACCCGGTTCCGGGCCGGGGCCTAGGGTTGCCCGCCGTGACCACCCCGCCCGTGCCGCGCATCCGCCCGGCCATCCCGGACGACGCCGCGGCGATCGCCGGCATCTACGCGCACTACGTCGAGCACAGCGTCGCCACGTTCGACCTGACGGCGCCCGACGTGGCCTTCTGGACGGCGAAGGTCGCGGACCTCGCCGGCGCCGGGTGGCCGTTCCTGGTCGCCGCCGACGAGGGCGGGATCGCCGGGTTCGCCTACGTGGCGCCGTGGCGGGTGAAGCCGGCCTACCGGCAGACCGTCGAAGACACCATCTATCTGGCGCCCGGGCGGACCGGCCGCGGCATCGGCCGCGCGCTGCTGGGTGCGCTGCTCGATGCGGCGCGCGCGGCCGGGGCGCGCCAGGTGATCGCGGTGGTCGCCGACGGCGGGGACGAGTCGTCGGTCCGGCTGCACGGTGCCTGCGGCTTCGTCGAGGCCGGGCGGCTGCGCGCGGTCGGGTTCAAGCACGGCCGGTGGCTGGACACCCTGCTGCTGCAGGCGGATCTGACCGACGCCTGACAAACCCCGGATCTTGCGGGTTCCTTGCGGAACCCTCGGGCTGCGCGTGCGGATCGGGCTCCATCGTCGAGGGCGACACAGGAGTGGAACGGCCGCTCCGTCAGCCCGGAGGAGTCCGAGCATGAGCACCACCACCAGCACCACCGGTCGGCGCAGCGCCGGCCGGGTGGTCGGTTCGATCGTCGTGGTCGGGGCGGCGGCGGCCGTCGCCGGCATGGGGACGTTCGGCTCGTTCACCGACAGCACCTCGGCGGTCGACGCCGCTGTGGACACCGGTGTCATGAACATCGACGTCACGTACGGCGGCACGACCGTGCCGGTTCCGGTCAGCACCGTCAACCTGCTGCCGGGGGACAAGGTCGCGGCTCCGCTGGACCTGCGCAACGCCGGCGACGTCGACCTGTCGTCGCTCACGCTCGACTCCTACGCCGTCGCCTCCAGCCTGCTGGACACCGACAGGGTGAACGGGCTGCAGCTGCGGCTCGAGTCCTGCGACTCGGCGTGGGTCCGCTCCGGTGCGGACTACTCCTGCGCCGGCGGGGCCGTGCCGCTCTACGCGGGTCCCGTGGTGGCCAAGAAGGAGCTGACGGGGCTGCGCAGCCAGACGGCCGGGAGCACCGACCGCCTGCTGGCCACCGTCTCCTTCCCGACCACCGGCGGTGACCTGATGCAGAACCAGCGCAGCTCGCTGGAGTTCGTCTTCACCGCTGCGCAGCGCGCCGGCGGCGCCCGCTGACCTGCGGGGAGCGCCGGTTGGGGGACAGGCGCTCCCCGCACACTCGCCAACCGTTCCCATCGGGGTGACCACGGGGTGCCCCGATGGGAACGGTGACGAGTCAGGTGCGGTCTGCACCTCGCGTCACATCCGCACCAGCCGCCGGGCGCGTCGCTCGCGGGAGCAATAACTTCGCCCCTTGCGAACGACGAAGGGGGTAGCCGTGGAGCAGGAACTGCAGCATCCGCCGGCCGAGGCCGTGCGCCGCTACCTCTCGATCGGCTTCTGGCTGATGGCCGCCGGCGCGGCCGCCGCCCTGGGGCTCGACCTGGACGGCGACGTCCTGGCTTGAGCCGCTACGACACAGAAGTCGTGGCCATTCGGGGCCCACGGTGGTTCGCCGGTATCCACTCGAATGTCTCGCTGCCAGAGGGTCTCGTAGGGCGCGTGAAGCGCCCCCTTTCGGCGAACTGTCAGTCGATCAGCGCTTCAGCTGAATCTGGTGCCACCATGGGCATCGATGTGATGACCAGCGGAAGGCGAGCGACTTCACGGCCAGCCACGCGGACGCGGACCCAGGAGCGCCCTTCGTCCCAGGCGTCGAGGGTGAGCTCCTGCCTGACCGTGATGGCCTGCACGCCACGACGGTGGTACGGATGCCCCGTCGCCGGTGGGGCAATGTCGAACCGGATGACGCCACCCTCGTCTCGAATCGCAGCAGTGGGGACAGGGCCGTCGGACAACAGGTCGATCTCGATCGTCCGGCTACGACCCACGTCACGCGGGCTCCGCAGCAGCCGGAGGACGACGTTCAACACTTCTGTGGCGGGCAGCTCAGCTTGGTTGATGCCAGACAACCCGACGAATTGGCCGTGCCACGGCTGCGCACCGCCGTGCCACTCGACGCGGTAGATCAGGTGGGCGTAATCGAGCCGGCCGCCTTCGGGCTCAACGTGCAGCTCCAGCCACTCCTCTGCGCGAGGTAGCGAGAGGAGGTCCTTGGCCACGGCGAGGACGAACGCTTCCGCCACGACGGGGGCGATGTCCTCGAGCATCGGCACGCTGTTGAGCTCCAGGAACACCTCGGCCGCCGCCCACGCGGTGCGCTTGTTGCCATCCTGAAAGCCCTGCGTTGACGACAGCCCATGTAGCAGGGCCGCTGCCTTGCTCAAGAGCGTGGGGAACGTCTCGACGTCGCCGAAGCCGGACTGGGCGCGGCCTACGGCGGCGTCAACCAAGCCCAAGTCTCGGACGCCGCCCTGCGCCCCGGTGACGACCGCGTTGAGCAGGACGACCTGCTGGGTCGTGAGGTAGCGCGTCATTCCGCCAGGCGGCGGAACAGCTCTTCCCGGCGTTGGGCGATTTCGCGGCCGAGACTCAGCACTTCCTCGTCGGTCACGGGCCGGTCCACGTCGACCGTGGAGGAGGCGCTGGCCGACCTACTGGTCTCGCCGTCGCGCATCGTCTGCCTGGCCATGCGAAGAAGCCTACGCACGATTGGGCGATACGGCCCCTGGCTCGCCCTTGCGGGTTACATAGCCGAGCCTCAGCGATGCTCTCGGGCGGCGAGCCTGAGGGGTGGTGTTGACCCGCGGCGACGCCTTTGGCCGTGGCGGCAGCTGCGACGTTGGCGGCACCCGGAAGGCCTCCCTTACGGCGGGCCTGCGTCGGTCGCCGCGGCCGGGGTGGCTGCGTCACTGAGCAGTTCTCGAACGAAGGGCTCGATCTGGTCGGCGAGGTAGGCGTGCCCGGCGTCGTTGGGGCTGATCAAATCAGGGCCGATCAGGCCGACGTCGTCGAAAAACCAACGCTCGGCGAGGGGGTCGACGAAAGTCACGCCAGCCGCCAGGGCGGCCTGACGGACGGCGTCACGCACCGGTGGCAGCTCCGGCGGCACGGCCGCATCGGTCCACGCCGGCCCGATGACCAGCAGCTGAGTGCCGGGCGCGTTCGCCCGGATGATGTCGAACGTGCGCGTCGCAGCAGCGGTGATGTCCGCTTGGGGCGCCTGGAAGTCGTTCCGGCTGCCGAAGACGATGGTGATGTCGGCGTCGGGCTCGGGTTGTTGCGCCGCGATGGCCTCGTAGGTGAGGCCGCCGAAGATGGACCCCGCCACGTAGCCGGTGTCGATGGCGCCGTGCGGCTCCGTCGCCTGCGCACCGAGCCGCTGGCTCACCAGGGCCGGCCAGCCGGTGGGCCCGAGGCCGCCCAGCTGGGTGCCGACGACGTACCGGTCGCCATAGAAGGCGAGCACCGGCGCATCTGCGGCGGCGGGGGAGGGAGCCGTCGTGCCGCCCGCGTCGGGAGGGGCCTCGAACTCCGGGATGTTGCGGTTGCTCGCGTACCAGGCCGCGAGACCGACGCCGATCGCCGTCACCAGCAGGAGAGCTGCGATGACGAGCCCCTCGGCGCGGCTGGGTAGCGGCAGGCTCCGGAAGAAGCCCGGCCGTTCCGGTGCTCGCGCCACGTCCGGGAAGGTACCGCCCGCTACGGCGCGCCGCCGCGCCGACGCGATCCGCATCCGGTGACGGTGTCGGCCCGTCCGACGAGCCGGACGGCGTCGCGGGTGGCAGAGTTCGCACGGTGAAGACCTGGCTCGACAGCTGGCCGGTGTACCGGCAGCTCACCGGTCCCGATCCGTTCGGGCGTGGCAAGGCCGCGCGCAGCAAGGGCACCGAGGCGACGGTGTCCCGCACCGCGACCGCCGACCGCGTCGTGAAGAGCGTCTGCCCGTACTGCGCCGTCGGCTGTTCGCAGAACGTCTACGTGAAGGACGAGAAGGTCGTCCAGATCGAGGGCAACCCGGACTCGCCGATCAACCGGGGCCGGCTGTGCCCCAAGGGCAGCGCCAGCAAGCAGCTGGTCACCAGCCCGACCCGGGTCACCACGGTCAAGTACCGCCGTCCGTACGGGACGGAATGGGAGGACCTGGACCTCGACACGGCCATGGAGATGATCGCCGACCGCGTCCTGGAGGCCCGGCGCAAGGGCTGGCAGGAGACCGCCGGATCGGCCGACGACCGGCGCCGGGTCAACCGGACCATGGGGATAGCGAGCCTCGGAGGGGCGACCCTCGACAACGAGGAGAACTACCTCATGAAGAAGCTCTACAGCGCCATGGGCGCTATCCAGATCGAGAACCAGGCGCGCATATAGCACTCCGCCACGGTGCCCGGTCTGGGTGCCTCGTTCGGTCGTGGCGGTGCCACGAACTTCCTGGAAGACCTGGCGAACTCCGACTGCATCGTCATCGAGGGTTCGAACATGGCCGAGTGCCACCCGGTGGGTTTCCAGTGGGTCGGTGAGGCCAAGGCGCGCGGCGCCAAGATCGTGCACATCGACCCGCGGTTCACCCGCACCAGCGCGATCGCCGACCTGCACGTGCCGCTGCGCATCGGCACCGACATCGCGTTCCTCGGCGGGCTGATCAACTACGTCCTCACCAACGAGCTGTACTTCAAGGAGTACGTCGCCGCGTACACCAACGCCGCGGCGCTGGTGGGCGAGGAGTTCGTCGACTCCGAGGACCTCGACGGCCTGTTCTCCGGCTTCGACCCCGAGCACCGGGTGTACGACGAGTCCAGCTGGCAGTACGAGCCGGAGGAGCCGCCGCACTCGGGCTCCGACCACCCGGAGGAGGCCGCGCAGCAGGAGAGCGCCGAGCAGCACCCCGACGTCAAGAAGTCCGACCGGGCCCAGGCGGCCGGCAGCGGCGGTCCGCCGATCGCGGCCAAGCCCAAGCGCGACGAGACGTTGCAGCACCCGCGCTCGGTGTTCCAGATCCTCAAGCGGCACTACGCCCGCTACACCCCGGAGATGGTGTCCGAGGTGTGCGGCGTCGAGCCGGAGGTGTTCGAGCAGGTCGCGAAGTGGGTCACCGAGAACAGCAACCGCGACCGGACGACGGCGTGGGTGTACTCGGTGGGCTGGACGCAGCACAGCGTGGGCGCGCAGTACATCCGCACCTGCTCGATCCTGCAGGCGCTGCTGGGCAACATCGGCCGGCCGGGCGGCGGGATCATGGCGCTGCGCGGGCACGCCAGCATCCAGGGCTCCACCGACGTCCCGACGCTGTTCAATCTGCTGCCCGGCTACCTGCCGATGCCGCACGCCTTGCAGCACCAGAGCCTCGACCAGTACGTGGCCGACGCCGCCGGCAAGGCCGGCTTCTGGGGCAACAAGCGCAACTACATGGTCAGCCTGCTCAAGGCCTGGTGGGGTGAGCACGCGACGGCGGAGAACGACTTCTGCTTCGACTACCTGCCCAAGATCGACGGCGACCACAGCTCGTACCAGACGATCGCGGCGATGATCCGCGGCGAGGTGTCGGGCTACTTCCTCGTCGGCGAGAACCCGGGCGTCGGGCACCCCAACAGCCGGATGAACCGGTTCGGGCTGGCCAACCTCGACTGGCTGGTCGTCCGCGACCTCCAGATGATCGAGTCGGCGACCTTCTGGAAGGAGGGCCCGGAGCACGAGACCGGGGAGCTCGCCCCGGAATCGATCGGCACCGAGGTCTTCTTCATGCCGGCGGCCACGCACGTGGAGAAGGACGGCACGTTCACGCAGACCCAGCGCGTGCTGCAGTGGCGGGACAAGGCGGTGGAGCCGCCGGACGACGCCCGCAGCGACCTGTGGTTCTACTTCCACCTCGGCCGGATCCTGCGCGAGCGGCTGGCGGGCTCGGACGACCCGCGGGACCGTCCGCTGCTCGACCTGACGTGGGACTACCCGACGCACGGCGAGACGCAGGACCCCGACGCCTCCTCGGTGCTGCGCGAGATCAACGGCACCGGCCCGGACGGCCGGGCGCTGTCGTCCTACCTGCAGATGAAGGACGACGGCTCGACGACGGGCGGCTGCTGGATCTACTGCGGCGTCTACGCAGACGAGGTCAACCAGGCGCGGCGGCGGAAGCCCGGCAAGGAGCAGGGCCCGGTCGCCTCCGAGTGGGGCTGGGCCTGGCCGCTCAACCGCCGGATGCTCTACAACCGCGCCTCGGCCGACCCCGACGGCAAGCCGTGGAGCGAGCGGAAGAAGTACGTGTGGTGGGACGAGGACGCCGGTGAGTGGACCGGCCTCGACATCCCCGACTTCGAGAAGAACAAGCGGCCGGACTACGTGCCGCCGGACGGCGCGAAGGCGCAGGACGCGTTGGCCGGCAACGACCCGTTCGTCATGCAGGGCGACGGCAAGGCATGGCTGTTCGCGCCGGCCGGCGTGGTCGACGGCCCGCTGCCCACGCACTACGAGCCGCTCGAGTCGGTGGTCGAGAACGGCCTATACAAGCAGCAGGCCAACCCGACCGTCGAGAAGATCGACGGCCCGTGGAACCGGGCGAACCCGGCGCGCAGCGACGTCTTCCCGTTCCAGGTGACCACCTACCGGCTGACCGAGCACCACACGGCCGGCGGGATGAGCCGCACGCTGCCCTACCTCGCCGAGCTCCAGCCGGAGTTCTTCGTCGAGGTGAGCCCCGAGCTGGCGAAGCTCCGCGGGCTGGCGAACAACGAGTACGCGACGCTGGTCAGCGCCCGCACCGCGGTGGAGGCCAAGGTGCTGGTGACCGAGCGGATGCGGCCGATCCGGCTGCGCGACGGCACCGTCGTCCACCAGATCGGCATGCCGTACCACTGGTCCTACGCCGGCATCTCCACCGGAGACGCGGCCAACGACCTGCTCGGCATCGTGATGGACCCCAACACGCACATCCAGGAGTCGAAGGTGAGCTCCTGCGACATCATCGCCGGGCGGCGTCCGCGCGGACCCGAGCTGCTCGAGTTCGTCGAGGGCTACCGGCAGCGGGCCGGCGTGGAGTCGGGCAAGGTCGGCCTCAACGGCCGCGACCCGGTGGCCGCCGAGGCCGGAGAGGGCTCGAACCTGTGACGACGATCAGCTCGGCGAGCGCGGCCTTCACCGGCCGCGATCCCGGCAACCGGCTGTACGGCCCGGTGCCCGACGTGACCGAGCAGGCGGGTTACGTCGAGGAGCACCCCAAGCGGGTCGGCTTCTTCACCGACACCTCGGTCTGCATCGGCTGCAAGGCCTGCGAGGTGGCGTGCAAGGAGTGGAACACGCTGCCGATGGACGACTCGCACGGCGTGCGGGACGCCATCGGGCTGTCGGGCATGTCGTTCGACAACACCGGGCAGCTCGGCGCCAACTCGTGGCGGCACGTGGCCTTCATCGAGCAGAGCCGCACCGTCGACCTGCCGATGCCGACGTTCGGCCGCCCCGGTGACGACCGGCACGACCACGGCCCGTCGGTGGCCGGCTCGGGGGACCACGACAGCCTGGCCACGGCACAGCAGAGCAGCGTGCTCAACGCCGAGGCGCTGAGCGAGTTCGATCCGCAGACCGGCCAGAGCGGGGCCGACAAGCAGGTGCGGTGGCTCATGAGCTCCGACGTCTGCAAGCACTGCACGCACGCCGGCTGCCTCGACGTCTGCCCCACCGGAGCGCTGTTCCGCACCGAGTTCGGCACCGTGGTGGTGCAGGGCGACATCTGCAACGGCTGCGGCTACTGCGTCGCCTCCTGCCCCTACGGCGTCATCGACCAACGCAAGGGCGATGGCCGGGTCTTCAAGTGCACGATGTGCTACGACCGGCTCACCGACGGGCTGATGCCCGCGTGCGCGACTGCCTGCCCCACCCAGTCGATCCAGTTCGGCGACCTGGACGAGCTGCAGGCCCGCGCCGACGCGCGGCTGGCGACGCTGCAGGGGCAGGGCGTGGAGACCGCGCGGCTCTACGGGCGCGACGAGAGCGACGGCGTCGGCGGCGTGGGGGCGTTCTTCCTGCTGCTCGACGAGCCGGAGGTCTACGGGCTGCCCCCGGACCCGATCGTGACCACCCGCGACCTGCCCGCCATGTGGAAGGCGGCCGGCAAGGCCGCCGCGATGATGGTCGGGGTCGCCATGACGGCGATCCTCGGCTCGCGGCGCTCATGACCGGCGGGATCACCACCCCGGGCGCCGGCTGGCGGCAGGCCGACCGCGGGCCGGCGACGCAGCGGACGACCACGAAGCGCCGCAAGCGCGGTGGCGGTCGGGGTCGCGGCGAGGTCTCGATGGTCGACGACGTCGAGTTCACCTCGTACTACGGCCGGCAGATCGTCAAGACGCCGGTGTGGAAGTCGCCCGACGTGCCGCTCTACCTGTTCCTCGGTGGCGCCGCAGGTTCCTCGTCGATCCTGGCGGCGCTGGCCGACCTGACGGACCGTCCGACGCTGACCCGGGTCGGCCGGATCACCGCCGGTGGTGGGGCGATCCTGTCGGTGGTCGCGCTGGTGCACGACCTGGGCCGGCCCGAGCGGTTCCTGCACATGCTGCGGGTGTTCAAGGTGACCTCGCCGCTGTCGGTGGGCACCTACATCCTCTCGCCGTTCAGCGCGGCGGCCGGCGCGACCGCGGCGGTGGAACTGCTGGGCTGGTTCCCGCGGCTCAAGCGGTTCGGGGGAGTGGTGGCCGCGATCTTCGGTGGCCCCCTGGCCACCTACACCGGCGTGCTGCTGGCCAACACGGCCGTGCCGTCGTGGCACGCGGCCCACAAGCAGCTGCCGTTCGTCTTCGGCGGCTCGGCCATGGCGGCCGGCGGCGGGATCTCGATGATCTTCACGCCGGTCGACGAGGCGGGTCCGGCCCGGAAGATGGCCGTCGCGGGCGCGGCGATCGAGCTGGCCGTGGTGAACAAGGTGGAGATCGACCACGGCATCCTCAGCGAGCCGTTCCACGAGGGGCAGCCGGGAAGGCTCATGCGCGCGGCCCGCGCGTGCACCGCGGCGGGGGCGGGACTCACCGTGCTGGCTGGGCGCAACCGGTGGGGAGCGGTTGCGTCAGGAACGCTATTGGCGGCCGGCTCGCTGCTGACCCGGTTCGGCGTCTTCGAGGCCGGCATCGCCAGCACCAAGGACCCGAAGTACGTCGTCGTCCCGCAGCGCGAGCGGCTGGCCGCGAGGGCGGCGAATGAGCTCAACGACCCGGGCGAGGCCCGCTCCATCACTCGCTGACCCACACGGATGGCCCTTGTGCCGTGAATGGGGTACTTGGCGGCGGTTCCCGTGAACCCTGCCCCAGGGGATTCTGGCTGCGGGCGGTCCGGTCCGCGGACGCCAATCGACGGGGACGGGCATGGACCTGCGGGGAATGGCACAGGACGCACGCCGGCTGGGCGCCGGGCTCGGGGCGAAGGCGACCAGCTCTGTGTCGGCGAGCCCGCTGGCCGGCGTGCTCGAACGGCATGGTCTACCGGACGCCCCGGCAGCCAGCGAGTGGGAGCTCTCCATCGGGTCGCTGGTTGCGGGCGCCGGTCGGGTAAACCCTGTCGCACGCCAGGCCCTGGATCTCTTGGACCGGTTCGGTCGCGTGGCCGTCGGGCCAGCATTCGTCGGGCTCGACAATGAGGACATTCCCTGGACAGCGGTCACCGGGCTTCGGGCGGCCACGGTGGCGCAGGTGCTCACCGAGAGCGCGCTCGATCGTGAGATGGACCGGCTGCGGGTAGTGCTCCCCCCGGTGCCGGGTCGCCGCTGGGTGCTGGGTCGGGTCGGTGACGTGGTCGGCAGCCTTCTGGACTGGGTCTTGTCCGACGAGGGGCGGCTGGGCGCCGAAATTGTGACGGCGGTGGACCACAAGAAGCGGCTGGGCCGTGCAACGACGTCCACCGTCGGTTTCTTCGGAGTGCTGCTCCTGACGGCGCTCCCGGACGTAAATCGGTCCATCTGGTCTACGGCCGCGGCTCGGGGCGCTACCGTCCCGCCCGCGCGGGCGCCTTCGTCCGATGCCGCGCCATTGCGAGCCGAGGCAGGGGACCGTCGAGCGGCGCTCGAGCGTCGTCTCACCGGGCTGTTCACTGAGCCCTAACCGGCCCAGGGAGGACAATCACGAGGAGCGTGGCATGCCGGAGTGGCGCGAGAGCTACCCCGAGCCCTCGGGTGACGTCCCCGATCGGGGGCCAGACCAGGCGGGACGACTGGACGGCTCGGAGAACCGCTCCGGGCGCCCGGACTTTCCCGGCGACCACTCGGCGGAGGGCGCGCAACGCGCACTCGGTTGGCTGGCGGTGCGTGATCAGGCCGAGGCTAAGGCGGACTGGTCGCCGGACGAGGTTCTGAACCTGACCCGGCCCGGTGCAGGGTGGGTGGACACCCGGGGCTGCGGGATTCACGACCTGGGCGGGGTCGCCGTGCGGGCTGCCGACGCCCAGCCCCCGCCCGGGGAGTCGGTTCGGCACGAGTGGGCCGAGCGGCAGCTGGCCGACCTGGACCTCGAGGCGTTGCGTAGGACGGGGATCGGCCCCGGCCGGTTCAGCGAGGCGCGGATTACGTGGGTCCCGGTCGACCTCATCGAAGCGACCGATGAGGTCCGAGGGGAGCCGTTCAAGGGCGGCGAGCCCACCAGTGGGTACGCCGCAGAGCTGGCGCGGCTGCACGCGGAACGCGAAGCTCGCTCGACGCTGGGCTCGGTGGATCCACGGCACGTGGGTGATCATCGGATCCGTCTCTGCGAGAACCCGGACACCGGCCTGCTGTCGGTCACCAACGGCCGCCACCGCGTCGAGGCGGCGCGGGAAGCCGGGATCCCCGCCGTGCTCGCCGAGGTGCTCGTCCTGCGTGAGACCGCTACACCTGACGACGGTGAACGGCAGCGCCGGCCGCCCGGCAACGGATGGAAGGCCGGGTGAGGGTCAGGACGGGTCGGTTGTCCGGCCCGCCGCGCGCCGGACGGCCTCGGCCAGCAGAGGTCGATTGTCGGATCCCTCGTCGATGAACGCCTGGTCGCGCACCGAGAGCTGCACCGCCGTGCAGTAGGCCAACGGGACATCACCACCGCTCTCGGCCACCACGACGTCCACGAGCTCGGGGACGGCACTGGACCCCTCGGCCACGGCGACCCGCCACGCGCGAGCAGCTTGGGACCCGATGCGGTCCGCCGCCCGTCCAGCCGCCCGTCGGAGCGTCGGTCGGCAGCCCTCCGTGCACACGGCGGTGCTGCACAGGCGATGGGGGAGCAGTCGAGCCACGTCGCCGCGGTAGCCGGCCATGGCGGCCTGAAGCACACCATCGTCGACCATCCGGCCGCTGTCGATCGAAGGGTCGGGCTGGATCCGCACCAGACCGGGTTCGTCCAGGGCGGGCCACCGGATCACGGCTTCACCGACGAAGAGGCTGGCCGCGGCCCTCCTCAGCGCCTCGTCCGCATCGATGTCGTCGAGCATGAGGGCCCGGTCCGCCGAGCTTTCCATCCGGTGCAGGATGCGGGTGCCGGTGTTCGCGACGGCCACCTCGGCCAGCGCTGACGGGCTCTGCGTGCTGAGCACGAACCCTTCGCCGAGGGCGCGCAGTTCCGCGATCGCCTCGCAGAAGGCCCGCACGGACTCCGCCCGGGCCTGGTCGCCGCTGGCCGCATCGCCGCTGTTCTGGCCGCTGCGCCCGAGCAGGCGGTGCGCTTCCTCGAGAACGGTGACGTGCCGAAGCCGACCGCCGGAGCTACCGCGGGCCTTGGCGGCGGCGCGCACCCGTTCGAGCACGAAGGCCGCCAGCACGGCGCGTTCGTCGACGTCGGCGATCTCGTTCAACTCGATGACGACGGGGGCGCGGAGCAGCTCGTCGAAGTCGACGGACTCGACGGTGTCCAACATCTTGCCGCGTCCCCCCTGGAGGAGGCTCTCCAACCGGACCTGGAATGCGAGGCCGATGTTCCGAGCCTCGCCCTGGTAGCCGATGTCGTCGAACACCTGGCGGAAGGAGCGGAGGAGGTCGCGCAGCGTCGGTGGCCGGATGCCGTCCTCGAGCACGGTGTCCTCATCCCACCCGGCAGCTGCGTAGGTGTGCGTCAGCGCCTGGGACAGGATCTGCGGCAGCGGGGGTGGCAGGGGCAGGGCGAGCTTCAGCGCCGCCAGCACCCCGCCCATGTGGACCTCGCAGCGCACGCCGGCCGGTGGGGCGAGCGGGTTGAGACGCAGCGGGGCGATGTTTTCGTTGCCCAGGGTCAGCACCCGCAGTCCCCCCAGGTCGGGGTGGCCGAGCATCGACCGGTACTCGGTGAGCACGGACTCCACGACGAGGAAAGGGATCCGGTGGTCGCGCCACAGCCCCAGGAGTAGGTGGAGCACCGTGCTGGTCTTCCCCGACCCTGGCGCGCCGACGACGAGGGTGTGCCGGTTCACCGCGGTCAGCGGCAGGACGACGTCGTCCCCCGTGGCACCGCGGTGGAGCGCGGCCCCGAGGCGCACGCCGTCGACTGGCGGGTCGTGGCGCACGGCGGCCCGGTGGGAGGCCGAGCGGCGGGCGCGGGCCAACCCGGGCACCCCGGCGTGGTCGGGCACCGGCAGCACGAGGAGCCCGCCGGCATCTTCTTCTGAGAAGAAGTGCGGCATTCGTTCGAGTGCGATCGGCGCCTGCTCGGGTGGGAGGTGCCAGACCGGGTGCCGCCCCCGAGGCAGGACCAGACCCAGGGTCGAGGTTTGCCACGCCTCGAAGTGGTCGACGTCGTCGACCAGGGTGAAGCGCGATGCGGTGTCGGACGCAACTATGTCCGAGCCCCCGGTGACGACGGCGCCAATCTGGGCGGCCAGACGGCGCACGTCGTCGGGAGAGCTGGCGATGCCGATCCGGGCGAGCAGGCCCTGGCGCCCCGGGAACCGACTCCAAGCCTCGACGACGTCCCGGGCTGCGGCATCGGCCGGGGTGGAGGTGGCGTTGCCGAAGAAGTCGTAGCCCTGCTGCGGCTCGGACAGGTGCCGGGTGAGCGTCAGGACGTGGTCGACGGCCAGCCGCTCGCGCTCGGTGAGGGCGGTGGGCACGAGCGCAATGCTGAGAAATCCAGGCGAGGTTGCCCGGGTGAGGACGTGCGGCAGCGTCGGCCACGCCGCTCCGTCCCCACCTAGCGGATGGACCAGGTAGTAGTAGTCGGCCAGCCCCGGGGGGACGAATGGGCCGGGGCTGCGCACTTCTTCGACTCGTTGAATCTCGGCCCAGGCGTCGATGTCGGAGGGCAAGTTTCGCTGGAGCGGCCCAAAC
Source organism: Blastococcus sp. TF02-09 (assembly GCF_003319105.1). Classification (GTDB taxonomy): domain Bacteria; phylum Actinomycetota; class Actinomycetes; order Mycobacteriales; family Geodermatophilaceae; genus Blastococcus. The sequence continues at coordinate 23,375 of NZ_QOHH01000015.1, forward strand.
TGGTAGCCCGCCGGGAATTGGTCGACGACGGTGTGCAGCAGGTGGCCCGCCCACTGCCGAGCGCTGTCCATGCTCCGACCAGCTGCGCGGGCGACGAGCAGCACGCGTAACTGCCCGACGGGGTCCCCCCACACATAGCGGAGCTCCAAGCTGCCGGCGTTGGTCCACGGCTGGAGGCTGCGGACGACGCGTCCGGCCAGCTGGCGGTGCTCGCGCGCCGTCGCTGCGGGGTCAGCGCTCTCGGGAAGACCGGGTGCGGCGATCAGCTCGGCGACCGCCGCGCCCCAACTGTGCTCGGGGGCTTCGAGTAAGGCGCCGTCACCGACCCACACCGGCGGGCGGTCCGGCCATTCCAGGCCGGCGATGCTGGCGGCGCGCTCCGCGGGCAGGCTCACGAGACATTCCGCTCACACGTTGTCGAACGGGTTGCTGATCCGAGAGCTCGGGGAGCCGGTGGCGGTCGGCGGAGCGACCTGCTGGGCCGGGTCGGCCGGTGCCGGGATGCGCTGCGCCGGCCCCCCAGAGCCGCCGATGATCCGGTCGGCGGCGGCCTGGCGCTCGTCCTCGGCCGCCGCGGCGGCCGAGCGGCCCGCGAAGTGGCGATACACGAAATAGGGCCACCCGAATCCGAGAATCATCGCGCGCAGTCGCCGCTCGAAAGGCGACATCGAACGGTTGGTGCGCTTGAACCAGAAATATGGCCAGGCGATGAGGAGGGCTCCCCAGAGGTAGACCCCACTGATGAAACCGAGAACCGCGGTCATCGCTCGTTCCTTTCGTGGAATGCGGTGGGGTCACACCCCGAAGAAGCCGCCGGACTGCTGATTGCCGTACTGGACGCTGTCGGCGAGTTGCTGGATCGCCGGCACGACTGCGTAGGTGTGCACGATCTGGACGATCGACATGACCTCGTCGACCTCCAGGTCGGAGGGGGCGCCGAAACTGAGGATGCCGATCTGGCGGCCACCCGCGCGTTCCCTGCCGACGAGGTGCCAGCCGACGCGAAGGCTGCCCCCGGATGGCACGGCATAGTGCGCCGTCTTGAAGGGGCGGAGTCGCGGTTCCGTCGGCTCGACGACGAGGCACTGGATCTGCTGCGCGCGGAAGCCGCCAGAGTGGAGCGTGTCGATGGCCATGCTGACCGGGGGCTCGTACTCCTGCACCCCCTGCGCGACGGCCCGCAGGTAGCTCTCGGCGTGCGCAGCCGCGCGCGGTACGACCTCTTCGAAGGACTGCAGCACGCTCGCGTCGTGGATGCTGATGGACACCGTGACTCCCTGGATCGCTCGAGCCATCGACCACGCAGGCCGACGACCGTCTTCGAGAGCCGAACGGTCGACCGATTCTCAGCAGTGGTGCGTCAAGCAAATCTTCCTGATTGCTGCGAGCAGAATCCCCCGTGCGGCGTGGTCAACAGTAAGAACGGATGCGCCGAGCGAAAAGGGCTGGAACGCACTGGGTGCGGCTGAGCGCGTCACGTGTCCGAGGTACACGGCAGGGGATGTTCTGCGCCGCCTCTCGTGCTATTAGCGTCCGCTCGTGGCGCTACGCGGACGTCAGCTTCCGCCGATCAAGGCGGGCATTGTCACTCGCAGACGGGGACGTCGAAGTCGGTGTTGTGGATGTACGGCCCGCCTGGTACATCGCCGTTCATGAAGCTGTTCGCAGGGGACCACAGGCCGTTCCACTCCGCCGTCTCGATCAGGTACCAGAACCCGTCAGGGGTGACGCTCGGGACGCTGGGCGCGTAGTAGCGGCACCGCACCTCTAGGACGGTGTTCGGCGGGATGGCGGGTCCGCCGCCCTCGAGCGTGCGCGGGTCGGCGTAGGTGTTGGCGCCGATGCTCCCGGCTTCCTCCTGCCGCAGCCGTCCGTCGCCGGTGCTCGGCAGCGGCAGGTTGACGAGCTCGTTGGCGGCCGCAGTCCCGTCGGGAGCAGCCGCGCTTTCCTCCTCGTCGACGACGAGCAGGGTTACCAGCACGGCGGCGCCAATGACGGACAGCTGGGCGGCGGCCATCAGCGCCCACCGGCGCCAGCGCCGGCTTGGGGGAGCGGTCGGCTCGTCAGGGACAGGTCGGATGACCTCGTCGGCGACGACTGGGCCACCGTTCCGGCTCGCGGGACCGCAGGACTCGATGAGGGAGGGGACGCCGGCCGCCGTCGGATAGCCGGGCAGCTGCGTCCGTGCCCACATGTCCAGCTCGCGCACCGCGCCGGTGACCTTGGTGCGGGGGTAGTTCCCTGCTGTCCAGTTGTCCAGGGTGCGGACGCTGACCAGCCCCCCGCTGCGCTGGGCCAGCTGCTCCTTGCCACCGGTGACCGCCACCAACCAGTTGACCTGGGCGACGAAGGCATCCCCCGGCACCACCGTCGAACCTGCAACGTCCGCCGTGTCCGTCATCGCAATCCCCGTGCTCCGTCGTCCCGAAGGTGGGGTATTTATCGCACGACATTGCGCTTTTCTGGACTGGTTGCGCGCGAGTGCGTCGTGACGCATGCGCCAACCTGCGGTGGCTAGCGCTGAACCTGCCTTGCCGCAGCCTGCCTGGCGCCACTTCAGTGGAGTTGCCGCCGAGCGATCCCGGGTGCTGCCTCTGCCCTGACCCCGCGAGGCCGTCCCACTTCTCATGGAGAGCTGATGCCACAGTGCCCGGACCGACTTGGCGGTTGCCCACTGCGAGACGGCCGGTCGCCCGCCCACTCAATGCCGACAACGCCGACGGCGGACGACACCCCGATGAGAGTGACCCTCGTCGGCGGAGACGAGGAGCAGCGACAACGACTGGCCGGCCTGCTCGCCCAGGTCGCCGGCGTCGAAGTGACGGGCTGGTCGGACACGCCTCGGTCGCTGACGGTCCTGAAGGCCATGTCGAGCGTCGACGTGTGCATCGACGCTCCTAGTTCGCCGCCGCTGGCGGAGCTGCGCAGACCGTATTTCGCACCGCGGCAGCTGCAGGTTCTCATCGCCTACTCGTCTGGTAACGAACTGCTCGAGGTAGCCGCGCGCCGAGCCGGGATGAATGCAGAGACGTTCAAGACGCACCTGCGCCGCATCCGAGCCAAGTATCGGGAGGTCGGGCGAGATGCTCCGACCCGACTGGACCTCTACGTGAGGGCCATCCAAGACGGATTCTTGTCGCCGCCGTCCTAAGAAGGGGCGGCCGACCCAGGGGGTCGCCGGCCAGTCATCCCGGCGTGCTGGCGGCTAACACCGCGGTGCCGTCGTCGCGAGTTCGTCGCAGTCCTGGACGACGGCAAGCGTGATGGCGACCGCCATGTCGGTAGCGATCGCGGCGGCGGCGGCGAGCAGGGCTACGAGGTTCGGAAACCAGGCCCGCGGGAACGTTCTCCCGGGCTCAGCCGCGGGGGCGGAGGGGCGACTAGCAGAGCCTCCACTGACTCGACGGCCTCGTCGACGGCGGCTGCCCGCGGAGGCCCGCAGGAGTCGATGAGCTGGGGTGCTCCGCCACCGGGAAAGCCCCGGGCCTACGCCGACGCCCAGCCGGTACAGGTCTCGGACAGCACCGGTGAGGCCTGCCCGGATAGGAGCTTCGGGCCGGGTTGGCGGGTTCGAACGCTCACTCGCCTGTCCAAGGCTCGGCACGAACTTTGTTGCCTCCAACGGTCTTAATCAATGGAGTGATCGGGCGAACTGTGGGACGGAACGTGCCGCTGAGCACGGCATTCGCGGGTTTGCGCAGGTTGCGCTGACTTGCGTTCCGGCCCATCTCGTGGCCGTGCGTCACGTTTATCTAACGCAGGATGACGGCTCGACGGTCTATCGCCCGATGAAGCGATCTGAGTCATCACGCAGCGTGATGAACCAAGAAGTGTGCCTTTCAAACACTGCCCAGTCCCATTACTCTCACACCTGCCTCGTGACGCGCTGTGACGTCCAGGCGGTGCGCGGACCGGACGATCGGAACGGTCTGCTTCTTGAGCGGGGGCTCCAGTTGGATCTAAAGGACGTGCTGCAGGCGGTGCGTTCTGGCTGGTGGTGGCTCGTCACCGGGCTGCTGGTCGGCCTTGCGGCGGCGGGACTGCTCAGCTGGCTGACCACGCCGCTCTACTCGTCGTCAACACAACTGTTCGTCGCCGTGGCCGGCTCGACGGACACTTCCGCGGCTCAGGCGGGCAACCTCTTCTCCCAGCAGCGAGTGACCTCCTACGTTCCGTTGCTCACCGGTAAGTCTCTCGCCGGCGAGGTCGTCGACGAACTAGACCTCGACCTGACGCCTGGGCAGGTGGCCGACAAGGTCTCGGCCGAGGTTCTGCCCGAATCGGTCGTCGTCCAGGTCACGGTCACCGACACGTCCGCGGAGCGCGCCCAAGCCATCGCTGCGGCGATGGGGCGACGTTTCAGCGAGCGGGTGACCGAACTGGAAGCCGACGTCACCGCCGTCCGGGTAACCACCACCGAGCAGGCCGAGGTCAACCCGGAACCGGTCAGCCCCGCGATGAACCGGAACCTTGCCCTCGGTGGCGTGCTGGGTCTCCTGATCGGGCTGGGTCTCACCCTGCTGCGCAGCCGGCTCGACAACACGGTGAAGACGGGCGACGACGTGCAGACGCTCACCGGGGCGGGCGTGATCGGCACTGTGCTCGAGGACCCGAAGCTCGACGACGAGCACGTCGTCACCGCGCGTGATGGACACTCGTTGTCCTCTGAGTCGTTTCGCGCCATCCGCACGAACCTGCAGTTCCTCAATGTCGACAGCCCGCCGAAGGTCATCGTCGTCACCAGCTCCGTGCCGGGTGAGGGCAAGTCGACGCTGGCGGTGAACCTCGGGACGGCGCTTGCGCAGTCGGGCAGCCGGGTGATCCTGGTGGAGGCGGACCTGCGCCGGCCCCGGGTGACCCGATACATGGGGTTGGTCAGCGGTGCCGGCCTAACCAACGTCCTGGCCGGCACTGCGGACCTCGCCGAGGTAACGCAGCCGTGGGGTGATGGAAAGCTGTCGGTGCTCGCGGCCGGACCGATGCCTCCCAATCCCAGCGAGCTCCTCGGCTCGGAGCACATGCGCGCCCTGCTGGAGGAGCTCCGCCAGGAGCACGACTTTGTCGTCATCGACACGCCGCCCTTGCTGCCGGTGACGGACGCAGCCGTGCTGAGCGTCGCCGCCGACGGCTGCCTAATCACCACGCGCCACGGCGTGACCCGGCGGGAGCAGCTCGCGGAGGCGTCCAGCGTGCTGGCCAGGATCGACGCGAGGCTGCTGGGCGTCGTGCTCAACCGGGTGCCGCAGTCGGCCGCCATCGCCCGCGGCTATGGCTACGGGTACGGCTATGCGCCCGACGCCGGGCGTATGTCCGTGGCGGAGCCGAGAGGGCGAGCCGCACGTCGGCGGGCCAGGGCTGTCGAGCCGCCTCCGTCTCAGCACGGGTCTGGCGGGGGTGCATCGTCCTGAGCCGCTCCAGTGCGACCGACGCCACCGTCACCCGAGCCACGCCGGTCCGTTGTCCTGACATCCCCGCTCGTCCCCGCCGGTGTGCTGTCGGCCTGAACCCGGACTGGAGACGCACACGGTGATGCCGCGATCTGGCGCCTTCTTCAAGCTCGCGCGCCTCGCGATGGTGGTGGCCGACCTGTTCTCGCTGCAGGCCGGGTTCGTCCTGGTGGTGGCAGCCAGGTACGACGGCGACCTCGACCGGGTTCGTTTCGCCGGTCTGCTCACCGTCACTGCGGTCGGGGGGCTTGCACTCGTCCTCGTCTCCTTCGCTCTGCGGCTGCACCAGGGGCGGTACGCGGTGGGCGGCGTGGACGAGTTCAAGGCGCTCGCGGCCGCGGTGGCAACGGCCGGGCTCGTCGCCTTTGGTGTCGCTCTGGCCGCGGGCTTGCCTCGGCTGGTACCGCTTTCGGTGCCGCTGATTGGCTCAATCGTCGCCCTTGTCGTGATGGCCACGTACCGGCTCGCGATCCGCAGCCAGCGGGAAGGGGCAGTGCGGCCACGCGAGGGCCAGCCGACGCTCGTTTTCGGCGCGGGCAACGCGGGCGACCAACTGATCCGATCCATGCTCGGCGACCCGGCGAGCCCCTACGTGCCGGTCGGTCTTCTGGACGACGACCCGGCCAAGCGGCATGCGCGGATCCGGGGCGTCCGCATGCTGGGCGGCCGTGACCAGATCGGTGCCGCAGCCATCGCCATGAACGCCGAGGTCCTGGTGCTGGCCTTGCCGTCTGCGGACTCGGCGCTGGTGCGCGATCTCTCGCAGCGGGCCACCGACGCCGGACTCACGGTCAAGGTGCTGCCCACGCTGTCCGATCTCCTGACCAGCCGCATCGGCATCCGCGACATCCGCGACATCGACATCGCCGACCTGCTCGGTCGGCACCAGATCGACACGAACATCGGCGAGATCGCGGGCTACCTCAAGGGCAAGCGCGTGCTGGTCACCGGCGCCGGAGGCTCGATCGGTTCGGAGCTGTGCCGCCAGATCCACCGGTTCGGTCCAGCCGAACTGATGATGCTTGACCGCGACGAGTCGGCCCTGCACGCAGTAAGCCTGAGCATCCACGGCGAGGCGCAGCTGCACTTGCCCGAAGTCATCTTGGCAGACATCCGCGACGCCGAGGCGCTGCGCGAGCTGTTCCTGCGGCGTATGCCGGACGTCATTTTCCATGCCGCCGCGCTCAAGCATGTCAACATGCTCGAGCAGTACCCGGGTGAGGGTTGGAAGACTAACGTGCTGGGCACCCGCAACGTGCTCGACGCAGCGGTCGCTGTCGGCGCGCGGCACTTCATCAACATCTCGACGGACAAGGCCGCCGATCCGGTGAACGTGCTGGGCCGCACCAAGCGGATGGCTGAGCGACTGACGGCCACCTACGCGCGGCGGAGCGAGGGCCGGTTCCTCTCGGTCCGCTTCGGGAACGTCCTGGGGAGCCGGGGCTCGGTGCTGGAAACCTTCGCCGCACAAATCGCGCGGGGCGGCCCGGTCACTGTTACCGACCCCGACGTGACGCGGTTCTTCATGACCATCCCCGAGGCCGTCGAATTGGTCATCCAAGCCGGCGCTATCGGCACCGGTGGGGAAGCGCTTGTCCTGGACATGGGCGAGCCCGTGCGAATCGCGGACGTGGCCACGCAGCTCATCGCCATGGAGGGCCGCCCGATCGAGATCCGGTACACCGGGCTACGGCCGGGAGAGAAGCTGCACGAGGAGCTGTTCGGCCGCGAGGAGCTGGACAGCCGGCCGGTGCACCCACTCATCAGCCACGTTCCTGTGCCTGCTGTCGAGGGCGATCTCCAGGCCTGGCTTGAGCGTCCCTTTCCGCCGCTGGAGGCGATCTTGCAGGTGGATGCCATCGAGACCCGGCTCGTCCAGTCAGCGGGGCAGCAGTGACGACGGACCGGGCTCTAGGCCGGGTGCTGCTCTCGCCGCCCGACGTCGGCCCACTCGAGGAGGAGATGGTCGTCGAGGCCGTGCGGTCGGGCTGGATCGCTCCGCTCGGGCCGATGGTCGAAGCCTTCGAGGCGGTCATCGCTGAGCGCTGCGGACGCCAGCACGCGGTGGCGCTCTCCTCGGGGACGGCGGCGCTGCATCTGGCGCTGCTCGAGGTCGGTGCCTGCGCGGGCACGGTCGTGCTCGTTCCGGCGCTGACCTTCGCCGCGACGGCGAACGCCGTCGTCTACACCGGCGCCGAGCCGGTGTTCGTCGACTGCGAGTCGAAGTCCGGCAACCTCGACCCCCACCTGCTCGAGAGCGCCCTGCGTCAGTTGCAGGGCGAGGGCGTGTTTGTGGCCGCCGTCGTGCCAGTGGATCTGCTTGGACGCTGCGCGGACTACACGCGGATCCTGCCGATCTGTGAGCGCTACGGAGTGCCGGTCGTGTCGGACGCCGCTGAATCGCTCGGGTCGAGCCACGAGGGCCGGCCCGCGGGCTCGTTCGGCCAGATGGCAGCCCTGTCGTTCAACGGCAACAAGATCATGACAACCAGCGGCGGCGGCATGCTCCTCACCGATGACGCCGCCACTGCCGACCGGATCCGCTACCTCAGCACCCAGGCGCGCCAGCCAACCGTGCACTACGAGCACACCGAGATCGGCTACAACTACCGGCTCAGCAACGTCCTCGCCGCCCTGGGGCTGGCCCAGCTGGAGCGGCTCGACGAGATGATCGGCCGCCGGCGAGCGCTACGACAGCAGTACGTGGACCTGTTTGCCGGGCAGCCCGGCGTCACCGTCTTTCAGCACCCCGGCGAGGAGGCGGACAACTGCTGGCTCACTGCGGTCTGCATCGAGCCGATGGAAGCCGGCTGGTCGGCCGACGACCTGCGGAAGGCCCTGGACGCGGTTGATATCGAGTCCCGACCAATCTGGAAGCCGATGCACCAGCAGCCTGTCTTCGCGGGCGCGCGTTCCTTCCTCAGCGGCGAGTCGGACCATGTTTTCGCGACGGGCCTCACGCTCCCGAGCGGCTCCGCCCTGAAGCCCAAGGATGTCGATCGGGTCGTGGCGACAGTCCGAAAGTTCCTGGGCGCATGACGCGCACCTCGGCATACCTGCCCGTCAAGCGGGCCTTCGACGTGGTGGTCTCGGGTGTCGCCCTGGCCGTGGGCGCACCGGTGATGGCCGCGGTGGCGGTCGCTGTTCGGCGGGATCTCGGCTCCCCGGTCCTGTTCAGGCAACAGAGACCGGGACGGCACGGCGAACCGTTCGACCTGGTCAAGTTCCGGACGATGCGTAGTCTCGGCAGCTCGGACAGCGTCGCCAACGACGCGGAGCGACTGACGTCTCTTGGACGCTGGCTGAGGAGCACGAGTCTCGACGAGTTGCCGACGCTCTGGAACGTGCTGCGGGGAGACATGAGTCTGGTGGGCCCCCGGCCGCTGCTCATCGAGTACCTCGAGCGCTACACGACCGAGCAGTACCGGCGGCACGAGGTGCGTCCGGGGGTGACCGGCCTGGCTCAGGTGCGCGGTCGCAATGCCTTGACGTGGGAAGAAAAGTTCGCCGCCGACGTCGAGTACGTAGATCGGATCAGCCCTCTCATGGACATGCGGGTTCTATGGGCCACGGTCACGGCGGTCCTGCGTCGCACAGGGATCTCCGCACCAGGTGTCGAGACGATGCCTGTCTTCCAGGGAGATCGGCGAGGCGCCGGATGACCGCCCCGACCCCCTTGGTAGTCATCGGAGCGGGAGGCTTCGGCAGAGAGGCCCTGGACGTCGTCGAGGCAGTGAACGCGGGCGACTCGCGACCCAGATTCGACGTCCGCGGGGTGCTGGATGACGCGCCAAGCGAAGTGAATCTGAGCCGCTTAGCAAGCCGTGGCGTCCCATACCTCGGGACCATCGCGGAGGCCCTGGCAGGTCGGCTGTACGGCGGCTCCTACGTACTCGGAGTTGGGAATCCAGCTGTGCGGGCGAAGCTGGACGATCTCTTTACCGCAGCAGGCCTAGAGTCGCCGCCTCTTGCTCATCCGGCAGCGGGGATAGGTTCAAATACCAGCATCGGTTACGGCTCGGTCGTCTGCGCTGGCGTTCAGGTGTCCACGAACGTTTCGATCGGACAATCTGTGCACCTCAATCCGAACGCAACGGTCGGTCATGATGCGGTGCTCGAGGACTACGTGTCGGTCAATCCAGGTGCCGTCATCAGCGGTGAGTGCCATATCGGCCGCGGCACCCTGGTGGGGGCTGCAGCGGTCGTCCTGCAAGGCGTGACCGTGGGAGGGGGTGCTCTAGTAGGGGCGGCCGCCTGTGTGACACGTGACGTCCCCCCCGGACTTACGGTCAAGGGGGTGCCCGCCCGGTGAACGAAAACTGCATGCCTTCTACCGCCGCTCAGCTTAGCGGGCCGGAACATTCCGACCGCAGAGATGTCATCCAAGGGCAAAGGAAAAGCCGGCCCTGTGCGGTGCCGCATGGGCCGAAGGTCAGCTTGCCGAGCGCGGCGCCTCGGTCTAGACCCACCTATTGGACGTCGGACACGTAGCGAACGGCGCGAACTCAACGCGCACACGCTGTGCATGCCTAATGCGATACGGAGGACATCAGTGGCAAGAACTGTGGTGACCGGGCACGCTGGATTCATAGGCTTCCACTTGGCTCAGAGACTGCTAAACCAAGGCAACGTCGTCCTCGGGATCGACGGAATGACGGACTACTACGATCCGCAATTGAAGCGCGACAGACTTGCTCAACTTCGGCGCACAGAAAACTTCACGCACGAAGAACGAATGCTGGAGCATAGGGACGAAATCGTTGCGCTGATATTGCGTTTTCAACCTGACGCGATAGTCCACCTCGCAGCCCAAGCCGGCGTGCGCTATAGCCTGGAGAACCCAGCCGCCTATATTGAGTCAAACGTCCTTGGCACGTTCACCGTCCTGGAGGCGGCTAGGCAGGCCAAGCCTAAGCACCTTTTGATGGCTTCCACCTCGTCCGTCTATGGTGGCAATCAGAAGGTTCCGTTCGCGGAGACCGATCGAACCGACGCCCCCATATCGCTGTACGCGGCCACCAAGAAAGCCGGGGAGGATCTGGCTCACTCGTATTCATCGCTTCACCAGTTGCCAACAACAGCCTTTCGCTTCTTCACGGTCTACGGCCCCTGGGGGCGTCCCGACATGGCTCTATTCAAGTTCGTCGACGCCATTCAGCATGGGCGGGCCATCGACGTGTACGGCAACGGCGAGATGCGCCGCGATTTCACATACATCGACGATCTGGTGGACGGGATCGTGGGGCTGCTCGATCGGCCACCGGCCCTTGGGCGTCCGGTGAGTCAGCTGGACTCACTTAGCGCGGTGGCCCCTTTCCGTTCGGTGAACATCGGCGGCGGTAACCCAGTTGGACTAATGGACTTTATTGCTGCAATTGAGGATTCGCTCGGGCAGAAGGCGCGGGCGAATCTCTTGCCGATGCAGACTGGCGACATGGTTGAGACGTATGCAGAGCCCGCACTTCTCGAAGCACTCATCGGCCGAGCGCCTCGCACTCCCCTGAGTCAGGGAGTTCGAGAGTTTGTGAATTGGTACAACAACTACTGCGCTGGTTTTCGGGAGGAGTGACCCGTCTTGAGCGCTAGACCTTGCATTCCGATATATCCGCTTCGGCAGGAAGGCGCGGCGTGGGCGGCGTAGCGGAACGAATGCGGTATTGGACGGCCGTCCTAGCCCGCCGATCGATGGTCGGCCTCGTGGCTATCAGGACGGCACGCAATCCGGCACGTACCCTGCAAATTCTCTCGAAGTGGGGGAGGGATAGGCGTTGCCTCCCCTTGCGCTTGCGCCCGCACCTTCTTGATTATATTGAGATCCACCATTTCATGGCGTCTCGTCTGGGGCGCTACCCAAACTTGCAGGCGCCTCGAGACTTTAACGACAAGATTCAATGGCTCAAACTGTTCGCGCGACAAGCCGGCATGGCCAAGCTGGTCGATAAAGTTGCTGTTCGCGAGTGGGTCGCCAACCGAATCGGACCCCAATACCTGATTCCACTTAGGGACACTGCTGAGAGGTGGTCGCGGCTCGATCCGAGTGCCCTCCGCGCTCCCTTCGTGGTCAAAACGGCGCACGATTCCGGCAGCACAGTCATTGTCACGTCTGATGATCCACATTCGATTCTTCGCGCCCGGACAGCGATTACACGCGCTCAGAGGCGGCGGTACGGGACAGTCGGCGCGGAATGGGCCTATCGCGACGTCCGCGCGCGAGTGCTAGTTGAGGAGATGATCGGCAACGGTACGGTTCCCCCTGCCGACTACAAATTCTTCTGCGTGCGCGGTGAAGTGAAACTTGTCCAGAAACTTTGGGGGCGATTCGAGGGCACATTGAAGGAGGCGACATTTGACGCGTCAGGCAGCAGCGCCGCCCTTCATGTAGATCCGACCAACGCACATGAGGATGGCGGACCCCTCCCAGGCAACTGGCAAGAAATGCTTTCCGTAGCCTCCGCTCTCTCGATGGACTTCGAGTTCGTACGCGTGGATTTATTCTCCATCGGGGGAAAAGTCTTCTTCGGAGAGCTGACCTTCTGGCCCTACAGCGGCTACTACCTCGGCGACCAGCGAGCGCTTGGCGGGCTGATTGAGGTCGACAACCAATTCACCGGTCGGACGGCGCCCGGAACATGACGACAACTCGTCCGGAGCGGAGACGCAACAGATCGGGCATGCTTCGCCAAGTGGGGGCTTCCGGCGCCGCGAGAGGATCGGCCGCCCTCGGTCAGGCGGCCTTGTTGATCCTTTTGGCGCGCGACGTTGGGCCAGCCATGTTTGGGACACTAGCGGTCTTCTTCTCGCTCCAGGCGGTCGTCTTCCCGATCGCGGGGATGAACACGCCCACATTCGTTGCGCGCGAATACGCGAAGGGATCCGTAGAAACCGCACTTGCGTCAATGCGCACAAATAGGGTTGTCGTCACCGCCGCTTTCGTACTCACCACACTCGTGACGGCCCCGCTCTGGGGTTCGGTGCAACCAGCCGCGGCTATTGCGGCTAACGGGTTGTCTGCGTCCGCCGACAACGTAAGCGACAACCGTCTCGCGGTGTCTTACGCCCAACGACGTGCCGCGCCGGCTGTTGTCGTGATCGTGGCTCGAAGCGTCGTCGCGCTCACGGTCTATCTAGTATTGCTGGCTATGTCTTGGGGAGCGCTCGAAGCGTTTTCCTTGGCGAAGGTGGCATCAGCGATCGTGAGCATTTCGCTCAGCCGCCTTACTGTGAAAACTGAACGGTTGAGACGGGTCACATCGACCCGTCAAATCCTCCGCCAGCAGTTCGGTATGGCGTCGGCATTGTGGGCCAGCTCGTTGCGGAACTTTGACGTGATTATCCTGTCCGCAGTTGCGGGCGTACACGCTGCCGGCCTTTATGCAGCAGCATCCCGCGCCATAACGCCGTTTTGGCTCGTCCCCGCCAGCATCAATCCTGTCTTGGTTCCTTCGGCCGTGGGCTGGCGTCCTGAAAAGGCGACAAAGCTGATACGCGACCTGTACGTTGGCTTGGTGCTCCTTAGTGTAGTGACCCTAGCGTTTGGTCCATTCGCGGAGCGCGGGGTCACCTTGGTCCTCGGAGCCGACTATGCAGGTGCAGGAATTCTGCTCATCCTTATATCACTCCGTATTGGGCCCGTCGCCGTGGGCCCGGTTATAGCCGGGGTCCTTCAAGCCCGGGGATTCGAGAAGTACGTCGGGAGAAACTCACTGATCGTCGCGCTCCTCACACTGATGGGGGCCTACATTGGCGCTCTGATAGGCGGAGCGGCGGGAGCGGCGGTTGTCATCGCAGTCGTTGCCCTATTCGGTTCCACGCGCCTGTGGCTAACAGGGCGGAAACTTCTCATGGGATCTTGACCGGCATCACTCGCCCTTGGCCATCGCAGCTGCATCGAATATTGGAAACTCTATACCGTGCAACGTATTGCAATCTTTCTTCCCTCCCTTAGCGGCGGGGGTGCTGAGCGAGTATTCGCGGACCTGGCAAACGCCCTCTGTCGCCAAGGGTATGAAATTGATCTTGTGCTGGCGCAGCGCACCGGTCCGTATTTAGCGGATCTGGATCCAGAAGTGCGCGTGTGCGACCTCGGGGCGTCTGGCGTAGTTGGTAGCCTCCGGCCGCTGGCGAGATACATACGAGACACTGACGCCGGTGTGTTAATTAGTGCGCTAAACCACGCAAACGTAATTGCTCTCAGCGCGAAAGCGTTGTCTGGATCGCAAATTCGAATGGTGGTGAGCGAACGAAACTCGCCAAAGGCCGAACTTCAGTCGAACTTGACGTCTCGCGCCATCCGTCTCTTGATGCGCGCACTCTATCGGCGTGCCGACGCAGTGGTGGCGGTTTCCGAGGGGATCGCCGACCAGTTGGTCGAACACTATGGAGTGAAGCGCGCTCAGATCGCCGTCATAAATAACCCGGTGGACACCGAGCGAATCGACCGGCTCGCCGGCGCGTCGATCGAGCATCCTTGGCTGCCATCCCCCGACGGCAGCAAGACCGTACTTGCTGTTGGTCGGCTCGAGCCTCAGAAGGACTATAAGACTCTCCTTCGGGCCGTCTCGTTGAGCGAACTTGGAGATGGACTCCGCCTCGTCGTGCTGGGGGAGGGAAGCCAGCGCTCAGCCTTGGAGCGACTGGCCGCAGAGCTAAATATCAGCGACCAGGTGGACTTCGCTGGCTGGGAGCCAAACCCGTTTGCGTATATGGCAAAGGCGTCCCTTTACGTCCTGAGCTCCAAATGGGAGGGGTTCCCCAACTCCCTGATCCAAGCGATGGGGTGTGGCGTGCCCGTTGTGAGTACCGACTGCGAGACGGGCCCCTCAGAGATCTTGGCCGGTGGGCGATGGGGGCGACTGGTGCCCGTGGGGGATGCGCAGGCGCTAGCCTCAGCCATCGACGCAACTCTCATTGATGGAACCGGACCAGACGTTCGCCGGCGAGCCGGAGACTTTCACCCCGAGGTCATCTTGGCGCAGTACCTCGCCGTGCTGCGGGGGGAGTAGACGAGACGGTATGCAGACTCCGCCTACTGCTACGGACACCGAGCCTGCAGGCGTGGGCCCGGGAATCCGACTAACGAGCGTCCCAGCGCAAACCTTCGTGGCCGGGACCGTGGCTCTTCTCCTTATCGCGATCCCGTGGCCAGACATCTGGCTGCGTACGTATGGGTACCCGATGATCGACCGGACCGCTTACCTCGAGCAAATGGCCGGACGTAACCTGCCGATCGACTACCTTCCTTACGATAGCTGGCTGTCCTATTACACCGACGAGTTTCTCTGGAGCTGGCTCCTCGCCGCGCTGACGCGCGACCTCGGAGTGGCGCCCGACACGGTACTCAACTGCGTAGCGTGGCTCACCTTATTCGTCTTCTCCCTGACCATTCTGCAGCGCACGTCGGTCTGGTACTTGTGTCTGTTGGCTAATCCTCTCGTGGTCGATTTCGCCTTCTCGCAGTCTAGATCAGCGCTAGCGATCTCTCTGCTGGGCATTGCCCTGCTCCTGGGTACTCGATTCACCTGGCTGAGGGTCCTATTAGCAGGTGCCGCGGTGCTGGTTCACTCCTCGATGCCTCTATTCCTGGCGTTCTACGCGCTAGCGCGGTTCGTCTTGCGCCATGAGCCTCGAACTGAAAAAGCAGCGGTCGGACAGGCGGCGGTGCTCATGACCGCTGGGGCAGTCGTAGCCCTGGCGACAGGTCCTCTTCGCGTGACTATCCTCAATGCACTGGGTGACCGCCGTGTCGAGTATCCGGAAAACACATCCTCTCTACTCTTTATGTCCTTTTGGGTCCTTCTCTTGGTGTGGCTACTCGTGGACTGGCGCGACAGCGTGAGGCGCATTGATGCGGCCATTATCGTTCCCGTCCTGACCGTCGCTGCGGTGAATATCCCTCTTCAGGGATACTCCACCAGATTCCTCGTAGCGCTGTTTCCGTTCATGATCGTGGCAATCGCCCGCCTCAATCGTCGCTGGTCCGGTCTGCCCGGCGTAATCTATGCGGCCTACACGGTTCTGCAGTGGGCGTATTGGTTGCGCTTCAACGAGACCTTCTGACGCGGTGGCGCTCGCAGTGACGATGTTCTTGCCGACGACGTAATGACCGGGACGGGGCTATGGATCAGTCAATGAAGATTCTGCACGTAATCAACGGCGTCGATGCTGGTGGCGCGCAGACGCTCCTTGAACAGCTGGGGGCTAACCCCGATCCTGCGTGGGAACTGCATCTTGTGGTCCTGCTCGGGCCCGGTGCCCTGTCCGAGCGGCTGGAACCACATTTTGCTAGCACGACGTATCTGGGTCTCGATCGCAGTTCGTGGCGTGTCGACGATCTCGTTCGGAAGGTAGCTGAGGCGTGTCGCGAGGTGGACCCTGACGTTATTCACTCCCACCTTGTGCAGGCGGACCTAGCGGTCGGTCTCGCTCCCCGACCGAGGCGGACCACCGGCAAAGTTACGACTGTGCATACCGCTGGGCTCTCCTTCGGAGAACCGCCGCGGACGCGTCTGCTTGCCTCAGGGTTAGGCCTTCTGGCGCACCGTTTCGATGCCGCCGTGGCCTGCACGCCTCGCGCTCTGCAGTATATGCATGGACGAGGTTACCCGCGGAGCCGTACTCACGTAATCACAAACGGTGTTGTAGTGCCGCCCAGGCAAGCCGAAAGTCGCCGCCCGGCGACGCTCGTCAGCCTAGCCCGATGGCACCCGATGAAGGACTTTCAAACGCTTCTAGAGGCGTTCCGGGAGGTGGTGACCGACATACCAGAGGCTCGGCTGGTTTGCGCAGGCTTTGGTGTTGACAAGTCCAACGATGAGCTGCGAAAACTTATCAATGAGCGGAGACTGGAAGACGCAGTATCAACGCTCGGACCGATCGATAACGTGGGAACGCTCTTACGCGCAGCCAAGGGGCTCGTGATCTCCAGTCGATACGGCGAAGCTCTACCGATGGCTGGCCTGGAGGCCTTAGCACTGGGGACGCCCGTCGTTACGACTGACGTCGGGGACACTGGGGAGTTGACCGTTGACCGATTCCAGCTTGTGCCGGCCGGCAACCCGGGGGCCTTAGCGCATGCCATGACTCTGTTGTTGACGGCCACGCAGGACGCTTACGAAGACCTGTCGAGCCGCAGCTATCTGCGTCTCTCGGCCAACTTTGATATCAGAGTAACGGTGGAAAGGTACGATGCTCTCTATCGCTCTGTTCGTGCCAGGCGGACAGGCGGGTGACGGCGCCGCCGCTGGGAGTCCTCTGAAGGTTCCGACTGGTCGGCCGCCCTCGTCTAGATAAGCCGTTCCAAGAGCTGGCCGATCTCTCGCGCAGCGATCTGCGGTGCTAGCTGGCTTCGTTCGGTCGGGACGTCGTGCAGCTTCCCGGTCCGATAATCGTTGGCTATCAGCGCTGCAAGGCCTCGCGTGTCGCGAAACGGGACCACCCTGGCCGCGGGGGTGTCGATGACGCCCTTAACCCGGTACCCGTACGTCCAGCGTCCTACGGCGGCCGCTTCTAACGCCACTCGTACAAGCCCTTCCCAGGCCGCTGTGTGGAGAAGCAGGTGACTTTCAGCTAGCAGTCGTGCGACGTTTCCTCGTCCGGGAAGCGCGACGTTGTGTGACAAGTTCCGGTCGACGACCTCCTCGCGCACATCCGCGTGAAGGGATCCAGTCCCGTACATGTCCAAGCGAACGTGCGGGAACTCTGATCGAAGATGGGCGACGACGTCTAGCGCATCGCTGGGCCGCTTGCGTTTGCTGAACTCGCCGGCCCACGCGAGACGAAGCGGCGGGATCGGGAACTGGTTCGCGCGAGGGAAATCAGCCAAGGGCACACCGACGCCGGCATTTAGGCGAAGTACTCTTTCGGGGGGCATGCGGCTTAAGAACCAGTCCTCGTCATGACTGTTGAGGACGATAGCTGCAGCAGTTCGATGGAGTAGTCCTCGTTCGATCGGCTCCCAAGCAATCCGCGACCGCATGTCGCGCCGGGAGGCCCAATGCAGTCCGTGGCAAAAGTAGACAATCGGGACAGTTGTCACCGCCGATCGGACAAGTGTGGAGGCTACGGCAGTGTTCGTTAGCACAATATCGAGGTGATTGTCTGCGACCCAATCCTGCAGTGTTCGTCTCGACCGAAGCGCCGCGAGCGAGGGTCGGCGTGTGACTCCGTCTAACACTGCCGTGCCGTCAAGGACGGCGGACGTGCCGCTGGCAGGAAAAACGGCATATCCGCGCCGCGTCCACTCCTCAACTAGAGGGGGGAAGAAGGCATCTAATGTTGTGCCGACGCTGGTCAATAGCCCTACGCGCAAGGTCTGCAACAGTCCCTTCGGCGTCGTAAAAAGTCGAGTCTCTTATGAGATGCCCGATTCAATATCCTGGATGCGGGGTCGGGGGGCAGCAGATGGACTGCTGACCAAGCCGGATGCTTGCCGTCGGCCTATGCCGCGAAAAGAGTATTTCACACTGTCGACTGGCGGCACACCGTTACGTCAACCAGAGATCCTGCCTACGGATGGCCCTTGAAGCAGGGCTCGGGACCGTTGCCTTCGGTTGGAAAGGTCCTACAGGGCTCATCGCCTGGATGTGAAGTCGGAGGTCAACCGCTACTGGGAGAGCGTCGATGTTGGTACTTGCGGCCTGGGCGCCATCGGCCTCAGTTGACCTCAGTTGGGCCGCAGCTCTTGGGCGGCGACGGACCGGAGGACATCGGAAGGGATGAAGTCAGGGGCGGAAGTCTGTGCCCGGATCGCCTCGTCGCGGCGATCAGCGAGCCGCATGCCTCGACCCATCAGCCAGCCGGCTGGGGCCGCCAGCCCCGTCCACGCTGCGGCGAGCAGCATCCAAGTCATGAGACATGTCTACGGTGCGCCGTGGCCTCATCACTATCTGCCACGCAGACACAATCTGCTGAAGGGAACGTCCCGTCACTGGTCACCCTGACGGGTTGGGGCCTGGTCTCGCGACCCTCTTGCCCGCTCACACTGGTCAGGTGAGCGCGTCGCTAGAGGATCCTTCGTTCCGGATCCTGTTCGTTTGCACCGGCAACATCTGCCGGTCGGCGTTCGCGCAGCGGCTCGGGCGCGAGTGGCTGCGTGAGGCCCTCGGTGAGAAGGCCGATGCATTCGACATCTCCAGCGCCGGCACGCGAGCCGTTGTCGGCTCGGCGATGCACCCCGACACCGCCCTCGCTCTGCGCGGGATCGGCGTGGAAGCCGGCGAGTTCCGGGCCCGCCAGCTCATTGCGGCGCACCCGGCCGTGTCCGATCTCGTCCTCACAATGACGCAGTCGCACCGCAGGCACGTCCTCGGCCTCGCCCCCCGCGCGCTCGCGCGAACGTTCACGCTCCGCGAGGCAGCGGCCCTGGTCGACCTCCTCGACGAGTCGCCGGCCGAGCCGAGCGACGACTTCGCCGGTCGCGCCCGCGACCTGGTCGCTGCGCTGGCCGATGCCCGCTCCCGTCGGGAAAGGGGCGGGGACGACGACGTCCCGGACCCGATCAACCAGGCCCCCGAGGTGCACGAGTATGCGGGCGAGTTGATCGTCGACGCGCTGCTCCCGCTGCTCCGCCGTCTGGTAGGCGAGCGCACGACTGCGTCCGCGGAGGCTGCTGTGCAGGATGCGACTGCGGGCGGCTGACGACCAGGCGCCAGGCGGCGTCTCATCCCCTCAGAAGAACCTGGCATGGCTTAATCACAACGGCGGTGCCCGCCGGCGTCGATGAGCTCGTCCTCGCCGCCGTTTCAGTGGGATGGAGCCTGGCACCGTCAGCGCGGAACGTCGGGCAGTGATTCGTCGCTGAACTCGTCGGCGTTGCGGGCCAGTGAGTCGCTGCGGAGGTACTCCCACATGCGCTCACCGGAGGTGTTGTCCAGGTAGACCACGCTGGCCGGCCCCTCCATCCCGGTGCCCAGCACGGGTGCGGTGAAGTACCCGACCTCATCAGGGGTCAGCCCGCGCAGGGAGTACGCCAAGCGCAACAGGTCGGTGTTGCTGAGGCTGTCGTCGATCGTCACCGCGCTGGTGACCGTCCGCATGGCGGAGTCGAGGCGTCCAGGGTCGGTGAACGTATCGGCGGTGAAGAGCTTGCTGAACATCGCCTTGAGGTACTGCTGCTGCCGCTTGACCCGGTCGAAGTCGCCACCGGGCAGGTTCTTGCGCTGCGCCAGGTAGACGCGAGCTTGCTCTCCGTCGAGATGGTTGACGCCGGCGGTGAAGGTGGAGTTCCCGTTGGTGGTTGTCTCGGCGACCACGACGTCGACACCGCCTAGGTCGTCGGTGACCTGAATCAGGCCCTCGAAGTCGATGACGACATAGTGATCGATACGCACCTGCGTCAGTTGCTCGACGGTCTCGATGAGTAGTGACGGACCCCCGAACGCATAGCTCGCGTTGATCTTGTTGAGGCCGCGTCCGGGGATGTCCACCCATGAGTCGCGGGGGATGGAGACCAGCTGGGCGTGCTCGCGGTCGGCGGAGAAGCGCGCGATCATGATCGCGTCCGAGCGACCCCCGGGATCCACACCCTGCTCGCCCTCGCTCCGCGTGTCCGAGCCGACCAGCAGAATGGTCACCGGGTCTCCGCTGCCGGTGGCGGGGGTGGCCGGAGCGGGACGCGCCTCGGCGTCGAGATCCTGGAAGACGTCCTCGACCCGATCGATGTTGCCCGCCCAGCGCTCGGTGAGAAACCAGAGGCCGCCGCCGACAGTCAAGGCGATGACCATGGCCAGGGTGCCGACGGCGATCAGAACCCGCTTCAGCGTCCGTAGCCGGTGTGGGGGAGCGGCCGGCTCGTCGTTGAATAGGGACGGCTCACTCAAGGATGCATCAGCGGCTTCGCCAGCATGCTCAGCTGCGCGATCGACCTCGGGCTCGGCGCCCGTGTGGCGCTCGCCGTCGTCTTCGGTGCTCACGCCGGACTCCCGTCGTCCCTGGTAGGAGACTTACGGTACGGCGGCGGGCCTACGAAAGGGGACCCCTCGCCACCCCAAGAGGGTGACGCACCGAGCCTGATTGACCTGCGTAACCGGCTTCTGTCCGGGCCTGTTCACGCTCGCCGTCTGCACCGGCTGGCCTTGTAGCGAGCGCACGCTCTACCGTCCGGTGAAACTTCGCAGAGCTGAGTCCTGCGTTTGCACCATGTCATCCGCGAACGGAGCACGAATGAAGATCTCGGTCATCGGCTGCGGCTACCTCGGTGCCGTGCACGCGGCCTCGATGGCCGAGCTTGGCCATGACGTCGTGGGCATCGACGTCGACGGTCCCAAGATCGAGTCGCTGTCTCAGGCCAAGGCCCCCTTTTACGAGCCCGGCTTCGAGGAGTTGCTCGACCGCACGCTGGAAACCGGGCGGCTGCGGTTCAGCACCGACTTCGGCGATGCTGCGGGCTCGTCGGTCCACTTCGTCTGCGTGGGCACCCCGCAGAAACGCGGGGAGTACGCGGCGGACATGCGCTACGTCCAGGGCGCGGTCGAGTCGCTGCTGGGCGTGCTCCGTCCGGGCGAGCTCGTCGTGGGCAAGTCCACGGTCCCGGTCGGCACCGCTGCAGTATTGGCGGAGCTGGTGACCAGCAAGATCCCGGGCGCCCTTCTTGCCTGGAACCCCGAGTTTCTTCGTGAGGGCTTTGCCGTCCAGGACACCTTGCAGCCCGACCGCCTCGTCTACGGGCTTCCTGCGGGCGAGGACGGGGCTACCGCGAGGGCGCTGCTCGACGAGGTCTACGCGAGCATCGTCGAGCGGGGAACGCCGAAGGTGGAGAGCGACTACGCCACCGCCGAGATGGTGAAGACAGCGGCCAACTCGTTCCTGGCCACCAAGATCTCGTTCATCAACGCGATGGCCGAGCTGTGCGAGGCGACCGGGGCAGATGTGAAGCTGCTGGCCGACGCCATCGGCTACGACGACCGGATCGGGCGAAAGTTCCTCAACGCCGGGCTCGGCTTCGGCGGGGGCTGCCTGCCCAAGGACATCCGGGCGTTCATGGCCCGCGCCGGGGAGCTGGGCGCGGATCAGGCGCTGACGTTCCTGCGTGAGGTGGACAACATCAACATGCGCCGCCGGATCCGCATGGTGGAGCTGGCGCGGGAGGTCTGCGACGGCTCGCTGCTGGGCAAGCGGGTGGCGGTGCTGGGGGCGGCGTTCAAGCCGGACAGCGACGACATCCGCGATTCGCCGGCGCTGAACGTCGCCGCGCAGCTGCAGCTGCAGGGCGCGGTCGTGCAGGTGACCGATCCGGCGGCAGGGGGCAACATCCGCCGCAGCTGGCCGCAGCTCGACGTCGTCGACACGGCCGAAGAGGCCGCACACCGGGCCGACGCGGTGCTGCTACTCACCGAGTGGAAGCAGTACCGCGAGCTCGACCCCGTCGCCTTCGGCGAGGTCGTAGCGCAGAAGCGGGTGCTCGACGGTCGCAACGCCCTCGATCGTGACGCCTGGACCGCTGCCGGCTGGAGCTACCGGGCGTTGGGCCGGCGCGCGGGCTGAGCGTCGCCGGGCGACAGCTCCGCCCAACACCCACCGAGCAGTTCGCCACTCTTTCGGTGTTGCAGCGACTCGGGAATCGGCGTTCGAATGGCTACATGGAGTGGGCGGTATGGGCGCTCGGGCTCCTCTTCGCCGCGGTTGCGGCCGGGCTCGCGCTTGGCCGTCTCCTGCGCCGGGCAGACCGCCGCGACCGACGGCGAGAGGGTGACTGACCCGCGGGCGACGGGATTCCCGCCTCGGGCATCTACGGTTAGCACGAGCACTCATCGCACCACGAGCGGGATGCCGGGCGGCGGCTCCGCGGGCGAGGTGCGCGACAAGGCGGAGGATCTCGAACGATGCGCATGCTCGTCACCGGAGGCGCCGGCTTCATCGGTGCCAACTTCGTGCACCAGACGCTGCGCGAGCACCCCGAGCACTCCGTGACCGTGCTCGACGCCCTGACCTACGCCGGCAACGAGGCCTCGCTGGCGCCGGTGCGCGGCGACATCGAGTTCGTCCACGGGTCCGTCGCCGACGCCGACCTGGTCGACCGGCTGGTCGCCCGCCACGACGTCGTCGTCCACTTCGCCGCCGAGTCGCACAACGACAACTCGCTGCGCGACCCCTCGCCGTTCCTGCAGACCAACCTGATCGGCACGTTCACGATCCTCGAGGCGGTGCGCACGCACGGCGTCCGGCTGCACCACATCTCCACCGACGAGGTCTACGGCGACCTCGAGCTCGACGACCCCGCCAAGTTCACCCCGGAGACCCCGTACAACCCGAGCAGCCCGTACTCGTCCACCAAGGCCGGCTCCGACCTGCTGGTGCGCGCCTGGGTGCGCTCGTTCGGCATCCACGCCACGATCTCCAACTGCTCGAACAACTACGGGCCGTACCAGCACGTCGAGAAGTTCATCCCGCGGCAGATCACCAACGTGCTCGCAGGTCTCCGCCCCAAGCTGTACGGCGCCGGCGAGAACGTCCGCGACTGGATCCACGTCGACGACCACAACGCCGCGGTGCACCTGATCCTCGAGAAGGGCCGGTCGGGGGAGACCTACCTGATCGGTGCCGACGGCGAGAAGAACAACCGCGAGGTGCTCGGCCTCATCCTGGAGCTGACCGGGCAGCCGGCGGACGCCTTCGACTCCGTCACCGACCGCGCCGGCCACGACCTCCGCTACGCCATCGACGCGTCCAAGCTGCGCGACGAGCTGGGCTGGGCCCCGCGCTACACCGACTTCCGGGACGGCCTGGCCGCCACCGTCGACTGGTACCGCGAGAACGAGGCGTGGTGGCGCCCGCTCAAGGGCGAGGTCGAGGCGCAGTACGCGGCCGCCGGCCAGTGACGACCCTCATCCTCGGCGCGAACGGCCAGCTCGGCCGGGCGCTGCAGCGGCAGTTCCCCGACGCCGTGGCCCTGGACCGGTCGCGGCTCGACGTCTCCGACCCCGCGGCCGTCCGCGACTTCCGCTGGGACGGCGTCGACGTCGTCCTCAACGCCGCGGCCTGGACGGCGGTCGACGCCGCCGAGGACCCGGCCAATCTCGCCGCCGTGCGCGCCGCCAACGCCGACGCCGTCGGCGCGCTGGCCCGCGCGGTGCGCACCTGCGGCGCCGTGCTCGTGCACGTCTCCAGCGAGTACGTGTTCGACGGGCTGCACGAGGGCCCGCACCCGGAGGACTGGCCGGCCCACCCGCTGAGCGTCTACGGGCAGAGCAAGGCCGACGGCGACACCTACGCCGGCCACGTGACCAAGCACTACCTGATCCGGACCACCTGGGTCGTGGGCGAGGGGAACAACTTCGTCCGCACGATGGCCGGCTTGGCCGACCGCGGGATCTCGCCCACCGTCGTCGACGACCAGATCGGCCGCCCGACGTTCACCCCCGACCTCGCCGCGGGCATCGACCACCTGCTGGCCACCCGCGCGCCCTACGGCACCTACAACCTGACCAACGCCGGCGAGCCCGCGTCCTGGGCCGACGTCGCGGCCGCGGTGTTCGAGGCGCGGGGCCGGTCCGCCGGCGACGTCGCGCGGACCAGTACCGAGAAGTACTTCGCGGACAAGCCGGATGCGGCGCCTCGCCCGCTCAACAGCGTGCTCGACCTGAGCAAGATCCAGGCCACGGGGTTCACGCCGCGCGACTGGCGGCCCGCGCTCACCGACTACCTGGCCGACCTCGAATGAACGCGCGCGGCGGGTCGGGTGAGGTCGCTGGGACGGAAACGCACTCATCCGTGACGGGCTAGTCACGTTCCGGTCCCCGCCTGACGATGATGATCTCGTGACGTGGGCATGGATTCTGGGCGGGCTGGCGCTGTGGCTGGTGGTCGCAGTCGCAGGTGGCATCGTGCTCGGCAAGGGCATGCGCCTGGCCGATCAGCACGCGCAGCACCCGTCGCTGCTCACCACGGCCAACTTGCCCGTCGCCGCCGCTCCGCGGGTGCCAGCTGCCCGCCGTCGCGCGATCCCGCTGCCGCCGGTCGGTATCGGCCTCGCGGCGCTCGCCGTGGCGCTGATGACGGCCGGGTACATCGTCCGGCTCACCGGCTCGACGGGGCCGGTGGCCCGAGCGCTGGACATGGACGCTCCCTACGCAGCGCCGCGCATGTTCGTCGCCGCACTCTTCGCCTTCGCCGCCGTCGCCGCCGTCGTCGGCGCCGCCCGCACGCCCACCCGACGCACCTGGTGGCTGGCCGTCTCTCTGGTTGCCGCGCTGATTGCCACGGTCAAGGTTGGCGGCACGGTGCACGTCGAGGGCATGCGGGTCCTGCGCGACGGACTCGGCGATGCGGGAGCTATCGCCGCCAGCGTACTGATTGCCGCAGCCGTCGTCGCCGGACTCTGGGTGCTTACCCGCACCGAGCGCCGTGACCGCCGCCGCGTGCTGGGCACGCTCGCCCTCTACGCCGGGGCTTCGGTCGGGCTGTCAGCCGTCTCGACGGTCGTGCCTGCCGGCTGGGCGGCCACCGCCACCTACCTTGAGGAGTCGGGCGAGGCGCTGGCTGCCGTCGCCTTCCTCGTCGGTGTCGTCGTCGGTGTCGCGCCGCGCCTGGTGCTGCCGGCGGCTTGGGCCCTGAGGCGGTCTACTGACGTCGAGACCGTGACCGTCAACGACGTGCTGCCCGGCCGCGCCGCCCCGCGCTGAGCTGCCGGTCCGGTCCAGAAGCGGGTGCTCGACGGCCGCAACGCCCTCGACCGCGACGCCTGGACCGCCGCCGGCTGGAGCTACCGGGCCCTGGGGCGCCGCGCGGGGTAGCGCGCCGCCGGCTCAGAAGGCCGCGAGCGCCCGCTGGGTCGGCGTGAACGCACGGGCGGCGAACCGGTCGTGCTCCAGCGGCGGCGCGAACGCGTAGCCCTGGCCCTGCTCCACCCCGTGGGCGAGGAGCCGCTCGTGCTGGACCGCGGTCTCGATGCCCTCCGCCAGCACCGTGATCCCGAGGCACCCGGCCATGAGCACGACGCCGCGCAGCAGGTCCGACGTCTCCTCGTGCCGCAGCTCCTCCACCAGCGAGCGGTCGATCTTCAGCGTGCTGATGGGGTAGCGGCGGACGTACTCGAGCGAGGTGTAGCCGACGCCGAAGTCGTCCAGGCTGACGTGCACGCCCATCGCCGCCAGCCGGGACAGCGGGGCGACCCCCGCGGTCGACGGCAGCTCCTCGTGCTCGGTGATCTCCAGGTGCAGCCGCGTGGGATCGATGCCCGAGGCGGCCAGGGCGGATCGCACGCGGTCGTCCAGCCCGGGGTCCAGCATGCTCGACCGGCCGAGGTTCACGCTCATGAACAGCCGCCGCGAGCTCGCCCGGTCCCACGTGGCGAGCTGGGCCAGCGCCGCGATCAGCACCTGCTCGTCGATCCGGGCGGCCAGCCCGTGCTCCTCGGCCAGGCCGAGGAAGGCGTCCGGCGCGAGCAGCCCGCGCTCGGGGTGGCGCCAGCGGACCAGCGCCTCGCAGCCGAGCACCGCGCCGTCGGCCAGGGCCACCAGCGGCTGGTAGCGCAGCTCCAGGCTCCCGGCGTCGGTGCCACCGGCCAGCAGCCGCCGCAGGTCCTCGGCGATGGACAGCCGGCCGAGGACGTCCTCGCGCATCCGCTGGGAGAAGCAGGCGACCGCAGCGCGGCCGGTGGTCTTGACCGAGTAGAGGGCGACGTCGGCGTCGGCCAGCGACTCGGTCAGCTGCGAGGCCGCGTGCAGCTCCGTCCAGCCCGCGCTCACCGTCACGGCCTGGGGGTGCCGCGCCAGCGGCGTCTCCAGGACGAAGGGCTCGCGGAACACCGCGTGCAGCAGCTCGTCCGGGCTCGGGGCTCCGGGGGTCAGGAGCAGGACGAACTCGTCGCCACCGGACCGCGCCACCGTGCCCCGCGCGCCGACGGCGGAACGCAGCCGCGTGCCGACGGCGACCAGCAGCCGGTCCCCGGTCTCGTGCCCGAACGTGTCGTTGACGTGCTTGAAGTGGTCGAGGTCCATCAGGCACACCCGCCCGACCGGCCCCGGCCCGGACGCCGAGCCCGCCAGCAGCGCGTCGAAGGCCTGGCTGAGTCCCCGGCGGTTGGCCAGGGAGGTCAGCGGGTCCTGCGTCGCCCGCCGCTCGCTGCTGCGCACGGCCTGGGCTCCGCGGAGGACGGCCAGCACACCGACCAGCGCGGCGACGGAGAGGTAGGCCCACGTCGGCAGGCGCTGGCCCAGCCCGGCCCCGCCGATCGCGTAGAGGGCGCCCGGGATGAGCGCCAGCGGCGCCAGGCCCAGCAGCCGCGCCGACTCGCTCCGGCGGTGCTGCAGCAGCGCGGGGGTGAAGACCACCGCCATGCTCGGCTGCACCGCGGCGCACGCGTAGAGCAGGGCCGCGGCGGTCCAGAGGACGGCGAGGCCGTCGTCGGGCAGGACGAAGCGGACGCCGTCCATGGTGCCCAGGGCGTCGCAGAGGGCGGTGGAGAGCGCCGCCGCGATCAGCAGGGCGCCGCTGGCGCCGAGGTGGTGCCGCGAGGCGGCGAACCGCAGGAGCAGGCAGGCGAGGACGACGTCGACCGGCGCGACGACCGCGGCCCAGGTGTGCGTCGGGTCGCCGAGACTCGCGGCGGTGGCGACGACCTGCGCGACGCCCAGGGCGACCACGGCGCCGACGACGTACTGGTCGGCCCGGCGTCCGAAGGCCTCGGCCCGGGTCCGCTGCGGTCGCGGCGCGCCGGCCGCCCGGCGACGGCGGACGAAGATCGAGGCGATGAGCCCGATCGCGACCACCAGGCCGCACTGGGTCAGCGCGGAGGCCGCGAGCTCGGCGCCGGGGTCGGCCACCAGGTCGAGCATGCCCGCGGCCCAGAACCCCAGCATCGCCGCCACCGCCAGCCACGGCAGCAGCGGGCGGGGACGGTGCACGACGATCCCCACGACGGGGACGACGACGGCGGCGACCGCCACCAGGACCACGGTCGGCACCCGGGTGGGGGCCGCGCTCGTCAGGGCGACGACGGTCAGCAGCACAGCGGCTGTGAGCCGGACGTCGAGCCGACGGTGCAGAGGCATGAGTTACGGAACGGCACGGGAACGCAGCTTCTTGACGGGTGTGCGGCGCGTGTCACCTGCAAGGATTAGATCGCACGCAATCGAAGGCACGGGCGGGTCGACGCCGGAGGCGCCACCGCGGGGCAGCGGTCAGCGCGGGGAGCCGGCGTACACGGCGACGAGCGCGGCGCGCTGGTCCGCCTCGGTGTTGCCCGCCAGGTGCGCCGACCACCGCGAGACGTTCGCCTTCGCCGCCGGCACGTCGGTCAGGCAGGCCAGGGCGCCCGCGACGTCGTCCGCACCCGTCAGGGTCAGTTCGGACGGCACGTCGGCGAAGCTCGGCAGCCGGCGCACCAGGGTGGGCACGCCCAGGGCGGTGGCCTCGGCGACCATCAGCGGGAAGCCCTCCCACAGCGCCGAGTGCAGGTACAGGTCCGCGGCCGCGAGCGCCGGCAGCGCCTCGGCGCGGGGCAGCCAGCCGGACACCGCCACGCCCCCCGCCTCCAGTGCGGCGCGGGCGGTCGGGTCGCCGTCGCCCAGCCAGACGGCGCGCAGCCGCGGCAGCCGGGTCCGCAGCAGCCCGACGAACCGCAGGAAGAAGTCGGGGTCCTTCTGCGCCGAGAGCCGGCCGCCACCGACCACCAGGAGGTCGCCGGGCTCGCGCTCCGCGCGTACGGGGACGACAGCGGGCGCGATGTTCGGCACCAGGTAGCGCGGGGCGCGGTGGGTCGGCCACGCCGAGAGCTCCTGCTCGCGGGGGGAGCAGGCCGCGAAGGCCGACGTGTTGACCGCCAGCAGCGCCTCGGCCAGCCAGAAGGCGCCGCGCACCGGCGCGGCGACGTCCCGGCGCTCGAAGGCGTAGCAGTGCGGGGTGTAGACGATGCGGTGCCGGGTGCGGGCCACGGCGAGCCGCGCGTACCCGCCCCCGTGGCTGGAGTGCGCGTGCACGACGTCCGGACGCAGCGCCCGCACCACCTCACGGACGCGCCGCACCTTGGCCCGGTGCGAGCCGGTCATCTCGGCGGTGCTCGCGAAGTCGGCCTGCTCGGCGAGGTCGCCCTCGCCGTCCACCGGGGTGCCCGAGAGCAGGTGGTGCTCCACCTCGGGCAGCGAGCGGGTGTACTGCGCGATCGCCGAGCCCACCCCGCTGCTGAACTTCTGCACGACGTGCAGCACCCGGGTGCCGGTGACGTCGTCCAGGGGCCCGGACGTCACCGGCCGGTGCCCCGGACGACCGAGCTGACCGTGCGCAGCAGGATCTTCACGTCCAGCCAGAGCGACCAGTTCTCGATGTAGTAGTTGTCGAAGCGCGCGCGGTCGGCGATCGAGGTGTCCCCGCGCAGCCCGTGCACCTGCGCCCAGCCGGTGAGCCCCGACGGCACCCGGTGGCGCGCCTCGTAGCTGGGGTAGCGGGTGCGGAACTGGCTGACGAAGTGCGGCCGCTCCGGGCGGGGCCCGACCAGGCTCATGTCGCCGCGCAGGATGTTGAACAGCTGCGGCAGCTCGTCCAGCGAGGTCTTCCGCAGGAACCGGCCGACCCGCGTCACCCGCGGGTCCTCGCCGATGTTCCACATCGTCTGCGACTCGGTCTCGGTGGCGGGGCGCAGCGAGCGGAACTTGAGCAGCTCGAAGTGGTGCCCGTCGACGCCGACGCGCTCCTGGCGGAACAGGATCCCGCCCTTCCCGTCGAGCCGGACCGCCAGTGCGACCAGCGCCAGCACCGGTGCGAGGAACACGATCGTCAGGCCCGAGACCAGGACGTCCATGGCCCGCTTCATCGCCCATGCCCGGCTGCGGTAGGTGGCCCGGCGCAGGCGCACGAGCGGGAACCCCCAGGCGGTGTCCATCGAGTTCTCCACCTGGTGCAGCTCGAACAGCCGGGGGACGACGAACAGCTCGCAGCTGAGCCGGTCGCAGGTGCGGATCAGGCTCACCATCTCCGATTCCTTCATGGAGGAGAAGGCGACGACCACGGTGCGCACCCCGCCCTGCACCAGCACGCGGGACAGGACCTCGGGACCGCCGAGCACGGGCAGGATGCGGGGCTGCGTGGTCTCCGGCGGGTCGGCGTCGAGGAAGCCGACCGGGCGCAGGCCGTACTCGGGGTGGGCGCGCAGCACCTCCGCGACCCGGTTGCCCACCCGGCCGGCGCCGAGGACGAGGGTGCGGTGGGCGACCAGCCCGTGGGCGCGCAGCCGGCGGACGACGGCGTAGCCGGCCGCCCGGAACAGCACGAGGGCGACGGTCACGGCGAGCGCGCCGCCGAGGGCGGGGAAGGACACCGTGTAGACGCCGGACGTCAGCTCCGCCCAGGCGATCTGCGTGACGGTGGAGAGGGCGGCGGCGGCGAGCGCCCGGCCGGCGAGCGCGGGCAGGTCGTCGAGGGCCGAGAGCGACAGCCGGGAGCGGTAGAGGCCGCCGGCCCACAGGCAGAGGAGGTAGAAGGCGCCGAAGACCAGCGTCTTGATCGCCGGGCCGGGAAGCTCCACGTCGCCGACGGCGAGCTGGAGCAGCGCGATGCCGACGACGACCGCGGCCACGTCGAGTGCCACCAGCAGCGGGCGGACGCTGAAGCGGGTGATCCGTGCCCAGCGTCGTCGGGCCGGCCGAGTGGACTCCCCCCGGGCGAGGGGCCGAACCGACGGCGGGGCGACGCGCGCGGGCGCCTCCGCCCCGGTCAGGGGGAAGGCCTCCACGCGGGGCTGCGGGGGCTTGAGGCTCTTGGTCATCTCAGGTGGTCCTCGGCATGGAGCGCTGGACGTGCTGGTGAGCCGGACGCGACGGTCCGGGGGAGGGCGCGCAGAGGTGCGCCACGAGGAGGTGCGGAGGTCCGGCGCGCGACGGGGCGCCGGTCAGGGCAGGACCGGGGTCAGTCCGGTCGGTCGCCGGGGTTGCCGGCACCGCCGGTGCCGGAACCCGCGCGGCCCGAGACGGCGCGGGCGGACTCGCGGGCCAGCGAGGCGGTGACCGCGTCCCCGAGCACGGCGAGCGGAGACGCGGCGTCGTCGTGGCTCCCGCCGGCGGAGTGCGCGCCGGCGGTGCCCGCCCCGCACGGGGCGGCAGGCGCGGGTGGGGCGGGCGACGCCGGCGCCGAGGGCACGACGGGTCGGGGCGGGTCGACCGGGTCCGCCGGCCGGCTCGGCCCCGCCTGGGCGGGGGAGGAGGACCCGTC
Source organism: Blastococcus sp. TF02-09 (assembly GCF_003319105.1). Classification (GTDB taxonomy): domain Bacteria; phylum Actinomycetota; class Actinomycetes; order Mycobacteriales; family Geodermatophilaceae; genus Blastococcus. The sequence continues at coordinate 53,959 of NZ_QOHH01000015.1, forward strand.
GGTCGCCGGGACGGCCACGGAGCCGGCCGGGGCGTGCTCGCACAGCTCCTCGTCGGCGTGCGGAGCCCGGTCGGCACGAGGCGGGGCGTGCTGTGCCGGCGCGGGTGCCTTCGGTGCCGCGACCGGGGTCCCGGCCTCGTCGGACGCGTCCTCGGCGGGCGCCTTGCTCGTCGTCGACGGGGCATCCGGCGTCGTGGGCACGGCGCGGACGACCGAGCCGACGGAGGCCGGCTGGGCGGTGGTGACCGACAGCGGGAGGTCGCCGGTGATGACGGGCGGAGCGAGAGGCGGCAGCGGGAGGGGTGCGGCCACGTCGAGCACCGGCAGCACCGAGGGCTCGAACGGCCCGTTGCCACCCCCGTTGCCACCGCCGTTGCCGAGGCCCGCGCCGTTGCCGGGGTCGCCGCCCTGGCTCACGCCGTCGCCCGGGTCGCCGCTCCCGGGCAGGCCGTGGTCCTCGGCCTGCCCGGGGTCGCCGTCGCCGGAGGGCGGAGGGTCCTCGGGTCCGGCCGTCGCCCGAGCGTCCGGGCCAGGCTCCGCGGGTTTCTCCGCCGGATCGCCGGGAGACGGTGCGTTTGCGTGCGTCGCGCGGCCGGGCGCGCTGGACGAACTCCCGGGGGCCTCGCCGTCGGCCCGCGCCTCGGTCGACAGGGCGGTGAGGAGAACGGCAAAGCCCACGAGGGCGAGGACGGCGAGCACGAGCCGTATGGACCAGGACAGGCCGGCACCTCGTCGGCTGACGAGGGGAGCAGGGTGCGGCGACCGCGGAACCGAACCGCTGGTCATCGCACCCCCCGTTGTCCCGCGCCCCGCAGATGTCGTCTGACCTGCGTCTTTCGGTCATCATGACGGGCCGACGCCGCACGGTCGGGGTCTCGTGCCGCCGAGTGACCGACTACACCTCCGGTATAGCGGCTCTGCGGCTCGTCGTCACTCCGTGTGAGGGCGCATCATGCGGTCGCCTGTCACCCGTTCGTGCGCCGGGACCGGAGCCGAGGGGCCGCAGCCCTACGCTGGCCGGATGACGAGGAAGGGCGGCTCTCCGGCGCGGTCCGGGGCGACCCAGCAGATGGGCCCCTCGCACCCCGCGGCAGACCTCCGTACGGCGGCGCCTGCCCGGTGGTCCTCACGCAGGAGGGCATCCCGGGTGACGCACCTCGTGCTGCCGCTCGTCGGTGCCGTGGTGCTCGGGGGCGCGGCCTTCGTCTTCGAGGCCCAGCGTGCGCCGCAGTACACGTCCGAGGCACTGGTCGCCGTGCTGCCCGAGGACCCCGCCGACGAGGTGTCCATGCCCATCACCTCGATCTGGGCGGAGATCGCCGACTCCGACTCCGTGCGCGACCGCGTCGGCCAGACACTGGGCGTCAGCCGGGCCGAGCTCGAGGACGACCTGGTCGTCGCCGCGTCCGAGGACGCACCGCTGGTGTCGGTGCAGGCCACCACCGGGAACGCGGAGACCTCGGCCGCCTGGGCGAACGCCGCGGCCGGCGAGATCGTGGGCGAGGCGGACGGCGACCAGGTCCCCGGCTACGACCTGGCCCAGGTGACCGACGCCCGCCCCCGCAGCGAGACGGATCAGTTCCCCGCGCTCCCGCTGGTCGGCGGTGCTGCCGTCGTGGGCCTGCTCGCCGGTGCCGGTGCGGCGCAGCTGCTGGACCGCCGCGCCCGGCAGAGGGCGCAGCCGGCGTCGGCCTAGTCGCCGACGGGAGCGCGCCGCCGCCGGGTGCCTCCGGGCAACGTGGTGGCGAGGACCGTCGCGACGGCGACGCCGACGCCCGCGCCGCCGGCGGGCAGCAGCCAACCGGGCGTCGTCGGTTCCTCCGGCAGGAGCGCCGGGCCGATGGTGGTGACGTCGTAGGGGTCGAAGGCGTCGACCTCGACCAGCGCCCGGCTCACCACGTCCGCCGTCCGCTGCGCGGTGCGCGGATCGTCCGACGTCCCGGTGACGCTGATGATCGGTGCGTCCGGAGCGGCCTGGACGAGCACGAACATCCGGGGGTCGTCCGCCTGCTCGGCCAGACCGGCCTCGCGCAGCGGATCGGCGACGATGCCCGGCGCCGTCGCCAGCCGGGCGAGCGCCTGCGTGCTGCGCGCGACGCTGCTGGGATCGTCGACGTCCTCCGCCGTCACCGTCAGGTAGGCCGTCGACTCGTAGGTGGACGACTGCGCCACCCCGAGCCCGAGCCCCACGACCAGCCCCGAGACGGCGCCGGCCGGTACCCACCACCAGCGCCGGCGGGCCACCCCCGCGTCCGGCAGCCGCCCGCTCGTGCCGGGAACCGGGGTGCTCACGCGGGCACCTCCTCGAGCACCCGTTCCTGGGGTGCGGGGTCCGTGGCGGGCGCGCCGGCCCGGTCGTCGGGCAGGTCCTCGTCGGCCGCCGCCCAGCCCGCCAGGCCCAGCGCGACGGCCAGGAACAGCGAACCGGGCCCGCCGAGGTCCGCCGCCAGCATGCTCGTCAGGTAATAGGCCAGGACCCCGGTCCCGGCCAGCGCGAGCGCGGTGCTCAGGTCGGAACGGGGACGGGCCGAGCGGACGAGCCCGCGGGCCAGCAGGACCAGGAAGACGACGACGAACAGCCCGGCTGCCACCAGACCTCGCTCGCTGGCGACCAGGAGGTAGAAGTTGTGCGGCGACTCCAGGGCCACCTGCTCGAAGTCCCCACCGAAGGCGATGTCGCTCGACCCGAGCAGGGAGAGGTCGGCGTAGGCGTCGCGGTGCTCGACGAAGGCGCGCGGCCCGACCCCGGTCAGGGGGTGGTCGAACGCCATCTGACGGGCGGCCTTCCACAGAGCGAAGCGGTCGATCAGCGATTGGTCCGGCGTCCCGCTCACCACGCTCGTCACCCGGTCGGCGAGCTCGCCGCCGTGGGCCACGAGGACGGGCAGGACCCCTGCGGACACGACGGCCACGGCCGCCACGGCGCCGAGCATGCGCAGCGCTCTGCCGCGGCTGACCACGATCATCGCCGCCACGGCTGCCGCGACCCATGCCCCGCGGGTGAGCGACAGGGCCAGCGGGAGGGCGAGGAATGCTGCGCCGCCCAGGGCCCACCACCGCGACCGCCCGCTCAGCACCACGCCGAGGGCGAGGCACACGACGAGCCCGAGCGCGGTGATCTCGGCCATCGCGCTGATGTCGTAGGCACCGAACGTCCCGACGGCCCGGACGGCCTCGCCGTCGATGTCGGCCCCGGTGCCGGTTGCCGCCTGCACGATTCCGAGGCCGCCCTGCAGGAAGGCCAGCCCGAGCAGCCCGCCCAGCAGGATGTACGCGTCCGACCGGCTGCGCACCGCCAGCAGCACGGCGAGCGGCACGAGGCAGAAGAGCTGGACGAACCGCGCACCTCCCACCACGTTGTCGGGGAAGTCGTGCGCCGCCAGGGCGGTGAGCGCGCTGACCAGGCCCAGGGCCCAGAAGCCGATCGCCGGCACCGACCGGGCCGCCCCTCGCCCTTCGCCCCGCAGGAGCTCGCGCCCGGCCAGAGCCACTGCCACGGCGACGACGAGGTCGCTGACGGAGACCGGTGGGCCGTCCGGTCCTGACGCCGGCTGCAGCGACGTGCTGAGCAGCGCCGCGGCCAGCCAGGTGGCCGGGCGCGCGAGGAATCGGCGGGTCGGGGCCACGGTCGTCCCTCCTCCTCGCGACAGGTCGCAGCGGGGGCGACGGCGCCGCCTGGCGAACTGAGGTCATGATTGCAGTCCAGTCGCATCCATCCGGGTCGCGTACGAGGTGTTCAGGAGGTTCTCCCCCGTGCGGGTGACCGGCCGACACCGTGCTGTGCACCCGACACCGCGGGTGGTGTGGTGGAGCGCGGCGCTCGTCCTGATCCTGACCCTGGTCGCGGTGGTGGTGACGGTGCGGCACGACGGCACGGAGGACACGACCGCTTCCCCCGCCGCGACAGGGGTCTTCCTGAGCGTGGTGCCGGTCGGCGGGGACCTGCCCGACGGCCGCCGGCAGACGGCCCAGAGCGCGATGGAGGCCGTCGAGGCGGCCGCCGACCAGGGCGCCGCGGGCATCCAGGTCACCGCCGACCTGCGCTGGCTGTGCACCACGCCCGAGTGCGACACCACCCCGCTGGAACCCCTCGTCGAGCGCGCTGGCCAGCTCGGGCTGGCCGTCAACCTGCACGTCAACAGCACGCCGGCGTGGATGGACGGTCGGGGGCGGTGGTTCGGACCCGAGGGGGCCGACGCCCGGCGCTGGGCCGACCTCTTCGCCCAGCTGGTCGCGCGCTTCGGCACCGACGTCTCCGGCTACGAGGTGTGGAACGAGCCGAACCATCAGCCCTTCTGGCAGCAGGGGCCCGACCCCGCGGCCTACGCCGATCTGCTCAAGGCAGTCTGGGAGGCCGTGGACGAGGTCGAGCCGGACGCCCAGATCATCGGCGGGGTGCTCAGCAACAACGACCTCGGATTCATGAGCCGGCTCTCCGCCGCCCTCGCGGAGCGCGGTGGCAACGCGGAGAACCGGTTCTTCTACGACCAGCTCGGCGTGCATCCCTACGCCGGGGACGAGAGCCGAGGCTACGATCCCGGCCGGTCCGCCGGCTCCGCGGACGTGCAGACCCCGACGGGCACCAAGGACATGACCTTCCGCGGCATCCAGCGGTTGCGCGCACAGGTCGCCGAGGACGAGGGGATCTGGCGCGACGTCGTCGTCGGCGAGTTCGGGTACAGCACCACCCCTGGGACGTTCTACTTCGTGCCGGAGCCGCGGCGGGCCGAGTACCTGGCCGAGGCCCTCCGGCTGGTCGCCGGCTGGGAGTGGATCACGGTCTTCACGGTCTACACGACCCTGGCCGATCCCGACGACGGGTTCTCCATCGTCGGCACGGAGAGCGAGGGAGCGCTCCGCGAGGCGATGACCGGGCGGCGCGACTGAGGCACCCCTCGGACGAGCGGGACCGGGCTGGAGCGCCGGAACCGACAGCTAGCCTGCGCTACGTGGATCATCTGGAGGCGCGTGTCCTCCGCACCTGTCCGGAGCTCGCGGCCCTCGCGGACGAGTGGGATCGGCTGTACGCCGCTGCATCGCCGCCCGCGACGCCGTTCCAGGCGCACGCGTGGGTCACCGCCTGGGCCGGCGCCTACGTGCCGGCAGGTGAGCTGTTCGTCGTGACGGTTCGCCGTCGAGGTCGGCTCGTCGCCGCCGCACCCCTGTTCCGCGACCGTCGAGGACCGTGGCAGGTCCTCACCCCGCTGGGTGGCGCCCAGAGCGATCACAGCGACGTGCTCGTCGCGGCGGACGAACGCGGGGCGCTCGACGCTCTCGGTCGTGCGTTGCTGGACGCACCGGGCTGGCAGGTGCTCGACCTCCCCGAGCTCCGGCCCGATGCCGCTGCCCGGGCCTGGACGAGCGCCTGGCCGGGACGGGTGACCCGGCTGCCGGCGTCGACGGTCCTGGAACTCCCCGCCCTTCCGTTGCCAGAGCTGCTCGACCGCATGCCGGCGAAGTCCGCGAAGACGATGCGGCGCAAGCTCCGCAAGGTCGACCAGGCCGGCATCGAGGTCCGGCACGTGCCCGCCGACGAGGTACCTCAGGCGGTGGACCGGCTGATCCGGCTGCACGAGGAGCAGTGGACCGGTCGCGGCGGCAATCCGGAGCACCGCCGGGAACGCTTCCGCCGCCACCTGACGACGGCGTTGACGCGCATGGTCGACGACGGAACGGCCACCCTGACGGAGTACAGCGCGGACGGCGAGGTCCGGCTCGGGCAGATCCTGCTGCTCGGCCATGGCACCGTCTCCGCCTACCTGGCCGGCATCTCGCCGCGGCTGCGGCAGGATGTGGACACCGCGGCACTCGTCATGCGGCACGACCCCGAATTCGCAGTGCAGCAGGGTGCCGCGCGCTACTCGATGCTGCGCGGGCTCGAGGACTACAAGTTCCGGTGGCGCCCCGAGCCTTTCGTCCAGGAGCGCCTGCTGCTGTCCCGGCCCGGCATGAGCGGCCCTGCGTACGTACTGCTGGCCAGGGCGCGCGCGGGCGCAGTGGCCGTCGTCAAGACGCGCGCCCCCTGGGTGCGGGAGATGCGCGACCGCGTGGTGCGGCGCGTGCGTCGCTGACCACCCGGGCTCAGGACCGCGGCAGGGAGGCGGCCGGCCACCGGCTCATCGGAAGCAGGAGGACCGCCGAGAGGGTCAGGACTGCGCCCATTCCGATCAGCCGGGTCACGCCCGACGTGGCGAGGAACGCGCCAGTGACCAGCACCGCCCGGCCGGCGTCCCAGTAGAGCCGCGACCGGTCGCGCCCGAGGAAGTTCGGTAGCCGGTTGATCGTGGCCCCCGCGAGGAGCGGGCCCCAGAACAGCAGGGTGGCTCCCGCCAGCGGCAGGAACCAGCCGGCGACCGCATCCCGCTCGGTCGAGTACGCCGCGAGCGCGAGGCCGGCGACGACGGCCAGCACCGCCACCGCTGTGCTGAGCAGCAGGGCCCGGCGGCGCGCGGCCGCGAACTCCGCCGGCCTCCGCTCGCGCACCGCCTGGCTGAGCCGGGCCTCGAACGGCGGGGCGACGATCGTGTACAGCACCGTGGCGAAGCCGCCGCAGATGCGGCTGACGATGGCCCACGGCTCGGCGGCCGCACCCAGGCCGGGGATCGCCAGGCCGGGGAGGAAGACCGTCCAGCCGCCGGCCAGGCTGGCGACGGCGGGACGCACGCTGCGGGCCAGGTAGGCCCGCCGCAGCCGGCGGCGGGTCGACCGCGAGGCCCGGGGGAGCCGGGGCCCCCAGTGCTGGCGGCGTACCGCGAGGCCGGCGGCGGCCACGGCGTAGGCCAGGCTCGTGCCGAACGTCAGGGCCAGTGGCCCGAACGGGCCGAGGCTCGTGATCAGCGTGAGGACCAGCACGGCCACGCCGTAGTACAGGCGGGCCAGCCCGATACCGGTGGTGTCGTCGGCCCGCACCACCCGCGTGACGGCCATGTCGTACAGACCCAGGGTCCCGGTGAGGACGGCGGCGGCCAGGAAGGTGCCCGACGGGAGGTCGAGGACGGGTTCCAGCGGAGTAGCCAGCACGACCGCGGCCGACACCACGACCAGCGCGACCAGCGACCAGACCGTGGCCACCCGGGCCATGCGGGGTCCGCGGACGACGGGGTAGAGGAACGGGTAGGCCAGCATCGCCGCGTTGGTCAGCAGCACCGTGATCGCCGACGCGAAGACCAGGATCAGCACCTGGTCCGACCGCCGCAGCAGGATGGGCACGACCATCGCGGCGAAGGTCAGGACCTGCCCCGCCAGGGCCAGCCGGACGAAGGCCAGGCGCCGCAGGAGCGAGGGCAGCCGGGCGGCAGCGGCCGCTCCCCCCGGGCTCGTGGTCCGGTCCTCCTCGAGGGTCATCGTCCGCGCCGTCGGTGCACGGACGGGCCGTCGTACACGTCGTCGACCCGCGCCGCCACGGCCCGCACGTCCAGCCCGCGCAGCTCCGTCGGCGGCACGCGCGGCCCTGCGGGCCGGGAGAGGACGTCGTCGACCAGGGACCGGAGCTCGTCGTCGGTGGCCTCGTGGGCGCCGGGCACGGGCGTCCCGAGCTCGTCCAGCGCGGGGCAGCGGCGGTAGACCACCGGCAGGCCGTTCGCGAGCGCCTCCAGCACCGCCAGCCCGAACGTCTCGTACCGCGACGGCGAGGCCAGGACGTCCATCGCCGACAGATGGGTGGCGACCGGGCGCTCCCCGGGCAGGTGCACCCACGGTGCGACGCCACGGTCGCGGGCGAGACCGGTCAGCGCCTCCCGCTCCGCGCCCTCGCCGACGACCAGCAGGTGGCGGTCCGGCCCGAGGGTTGGGGCCAGCACGTCCAGCAGGACGTCGAACCTCTTGCCGGGGTGGAGGCGGCCCACCGCTCCCACGACGTGGGCGCCCTCGGGGATGCCCAGGCCGGCCCGCACCGCCGTCCGGGCCGCGGGGTCGAAGGCCAGCGCGTCGACGTCCAGCCCGTTGGGCACGGTGACGACGCGATCGGCCGCGATGCCCCAGCGGAGCAGGTTGTCCCGGACCGACGTCGAGACCGCCACGGTCCGCTGCCCGAGCCGCTCCGCCGCCAGGTACAGCGCCCGGACGGCGCGGGTGGCCGGCCGTCCCTCCAGCTGGTCGTCGAGCAGCGAGTGCTCGGTGGCCACGACGACGGGCACGCGGGCGAGCCGGGCGGCGAGCCGGCCGTAGAGCCCTGCGCGGAAGAGATGGGTGTGCACGACGTCGTAGCGGCCCCGCCTGATCAGCCGGGCCAGCCGCAGCACCGCCCCGACCTGCGTGTTGCTGCGCATCCCGAGGTCGGTGACGGTGACGCCGTCGGCGCGAAGCTGCTCGGCCACCGAACCGGCGTTGTACAGCGCCACGACGTCCGCGTCGTGCCGGCTGTGCTGCAGCAGCAGGCGCAGCTGGACCTCCGCGCCACCGGCCGCCAGGCCGGTGATGACGTGCAGCACCCTCATCGCGAGCGCGCGCGGGCGAGAAGGTGCCGGCCCAGCTTCGCGGCGAGGCGCGGACCGGTGTCCTGCTGGCCGACGTAGAAGCGGGGGATGGTGAACCGGTCGGCGACGGAGTAGTCCCGCGTCACGCAGGCGTGGTCGTACCCGGCATCGCGGGCGGCCCGAGCTGCGGCCTCGTCGAAGTCGCCGTACGGGTAGCAGAAGCCGTCGACCGGGCCGCCCAGCACCTCCTCCAACGCCAGGCGGCTACCGGTCACCTCCTCGCGCAGGGCGGCCGGATCGAGGCCGGCGAGATGGGCATGGCTGGTGGAGTGGCTGCCCACCTCGTGGCCGGCGGCAGCCACCGCGCGGACCTCGTCGGCATTCATCAGGGGCAGCCGCGGCCCCTCGTCCCACTCGTTCTCGCCACCCAGCCGGCCGGTGACGACGTAGACGGTGCCGGTCATGCCGTGCCGGTCGAGGACGGGAACGGCATGCTCGAGGAAGTCGCGGTACCCGTCGTCGAATGTCAGGGCCACCAGCCGGGCGCCCTCGCCCCGGTCACGGGCTCGGACCAGCTCGCGCAGGGAGACCCCGCGCAGCCCCATCCGGGTCAGCGCGCGCAGCTGGGCGTGCAGCCGGTCTGGGTGCACCCGCAGGAGGTTCGGGTCGGGGGTCGTCGCCGGGCTGACGGAGTGGTACATCAGCACCGGCGGGACGACGCGCGGCGTCCGGCCCACCTGCACGTCGTCCTGCATGTCCGCCCTTCAGCCGGTCGATCCGCCACGGTAGTGGCTGGAACGGGGCCGGCCCAGCGGCGGGCTCAACCGGGTGAACGCGATCGCCGGCGGCCGGCCAGGGAGCCGAGCAGCACGCCGATCAGCGCCCCGGCGGAGTTGAGGACGACGTCCCGGGCGGAGGACTCCCGGCCCGGCAGCACGAGCTGGGCGGTCTCCACACCCGCCGAGGCCGCGGTGCAGATCAGCCAGACGGCCGCTCCGGACAGCCGCGGCACCGCTGCGGCGAAGAGGAGCGCGACGGGCACGAACAGCAGCACGTTGGCGGCCATCTCGACGGTGGACGCGGAGAGCTCATCGAGACCCGGCACGCTCTGCGCGACGGTGAACAGCAGCCGCCCGGGGGAGGGGCCGACGGTCAGCGCCGCCACACCGAGCGCGGCGGCCAGGAAGCCCGCGGTGAGCCAGGGGCGGTGCACCGCAGGAACGCTAGCGGCAGGGCGGCCCGACGCGGCCGGGCGGCCCCGCCGGCCGGGGTGTGGACCGGCAGGGCCTGGCCCTGCGGCGTCCCGGGACCGGCACGCAGGGCGTGTCCGGACGAGTGCCCGCGGACGCCGGTGCCCAAGCGGGAACCCGGCGACGGCGCCCCCCTCAGCCGACGCCGATGGCGATGACCGGCTTCGCGGTCGGCTGCAGCCAGCGCATGAGCTTCTCCAGCGAGGCGCGGTCGATGGCCACGCAGCCCGCCGTCGGCCGGTTGTTGCTGATGTGCAGGAAGAACGCCGAGCCCGCGCCGCGCCGCCCTTCCCGGTTGTAGTCGATGACCACCGCCTGGTCGTAGACCGCGCCCTGGGCGTAGAGGTTCTCCCCGGCCCGCTCGTCGAAGGGGCAGGTGCCGGGCGCGCACTGGGCGTACCGGTTGTACAGGGCGCTGGCGACGTCGGAGACCCACCAGTCGTCGCCGTCCACCCGCCGGTAGGGCAGCACCGTGCCGGGGTTGCCCGCGCGGCCGAACGCCTCGGTCAGCCGGAACGTGCCCGTCGGCGTGCGGGTGGAGCCCTCGCTGGCCGCGCCCACGCCCGACGCGCCGATCCGGGCCGTCACCGGGCCCAGGGCGACCCGCCAGGTGCTGCCGACCCGCTCCCAGGCGGTCAGCTTCGCGGTCGTCGCCGTCGCCGAGGCCGCGGCCACGGTGACCACCTGGGTGCCGGGCGGGGCGAAGCCGAGGGCCGGAGCGCCCACCACCGTCGTCCCCGACCCCGGGAACCAGCGGATCGAGCCGTACTGGAAGTCCTGCGCGCGGCCGCCGGGGATGGGGAACTCGCCCGTCGTCGGGTAGCCGAGCGCGCCGGTCTCCCAGCCCATCGCGGCCCACCGGTCGCGGATCGAGCCGTAGATCTCACGGGCACCGGTCGCCGGGGTCCAGTAGACCGAGCCGCGCTGGAAGTGGTTGAACCGGCCGACGCCGTCCGGGGTGGGAAGCTCGTCGGTCGTCGGGAACCCGAGCACACCGCCCTCCCAGCCCAGCGCGGCCCAGCGCTTGAGGATGGAGCCCCACACCGCGTGCGCCCCGGTGCTGGGCGTCCAGTAGATCGACCCGTTCTGGAAGGCGTTGTAGCGGCCGTAGACCTTCGGCGTCGCCAGCTCGTCCGTGACCGGGTAGCCCAGCCGGCCGGACGGGCCGCCGAGCGCGCGGTAGCTGGTCAGGATGGCCCCGCCCACGTCGTGGCTGCCGGTGGCCGGCGAGGTGAAGGTCTGCGCGTGCGCGGCGGAGGCGCCCAGCGCCAGGACGGCCGCGACGACGGCGGTCACGAGGATCGCGGCCGCGCTGCGGCGCGGACGGGCGGTGCGGGGCATGCCGGCTCCAGGCGGTCGGCCGTCGGCGGGAGCGAGCGGCGCGCGAGCGGCCGGGGAGGCCGCGGTCGGCGACACCGTATGCGGAGCCGGCCTGGTTCGGTAGCGATCAGGTCTCCGTCGGTCCCGGACGGCACGCCGGCACCAGCTGTCACACCTCAGCGGCGGGTGTGCCGGCGGTCCGGGAGGCCGCGCCGCACCCGGTCGCGGTCCTCGCTCGTCCGGAGCGCCCGGCCCAGCACGACGGCGAGCACGCAGGCGAGCAGCGACCACCCGAGCAGCAGCCACGCCCACCACGCCATGACCGGAACGGTCCTCGCCGCACCGGGGCGGAACACAGTCCCCAAGAGAGGGGGTCAGCCCTCGGTCCAGGCCAGCAGGTCGTCGGCGGACCGGGTGTTGATCACCCGGGCGGGCTCCACGCCGCACTCGATCGCCCGCTCCACGCCGTTGTACTGCCAGTCCAGCTGGCCCGGTGCGTGCGCGTCGGTGTCGATGGCGAACTCGCAGCCCAGCTCGGTGGCCAGGGTGAGCAGCCGCCGCGGCGGGTCCAGCCGCTCGGGCCGGGAGTTGATCTCGACCGCGGTGCCGAACTCGACGCACGCGGCGAACACCGCCTCGGCGTCGAAGGTGCTCTCGGGGCGCGGCTTCTGCTCCCCGTTGCGCTGCCTCCGCCCGATCACCAGCCGGCCGGTGCAGTGCCCCAGGACGTCGGTGTGCGGGTTGGCGACCGCCGTGAGCATCCGCTCCGTCATCTGCGCGCTCGGCGCTCGCAGCTCGGAGTGCACGCTGGCGACGACGACGTCGAGGCGCCCGAGCAGCTCGTCGGTCTGGTCGAGCGAGCCGTCGACGTTGATGTCGCACTCGATGCCGGTGAGGATCCGGAACGGGCTGAGCTCCTCGTTGAGCGCGGCGACGACGTCCAGCTGCTGCTCGAGCCTGGCCGGGCTGAGCCCGTTCGCGACCGTGAGCCGGGGGGAGTGGTCGGTCAGCGCCATGTACTCGTGGCCCAGCGCCATGGCGGCCTCGGCCATCTCCCGGATCGGGGAGCCGCCGTCGGACCAGTCCGAGTGCAGGTGCAGGTCGCCCTTGAGCGCGGCCCGGAACTCGGCGACGTCGTCGGCCATCGGGACGAGCTCGGCCAGGTCCTGCTCGAGCTTCGTCAGGTACTCGGGCACCTGCCCCTTGTGCGCCTGCACGATGACGGCCGCGGTCTTCGGGCCCACGCCCTTGAGATCCTTGAGCGTGTTGGTGCGGATCTTCAGGTCGAGCTGGTCCTCGCCCAGGCCGTCGACCACCGCGGCGGCGGTGCGGAAGGCGGACACCCGGTAGCTGGGCTCGCGGGCGCGCTCCAGGAGGAAGGCGATCCTCCGGAGCGCGGCCGCGGGTGCCAGCGGGGTGCTCAGCGTCCGCTCCCGCTCAGCGCTTCTTCTTGAGCTTCTTCTCGGCCTTCTTCTGCGCCTTGGCCGCGCGCTTCTGCGCCTTCTCGAAGCTCTTCTCCGTGGCGACGGCGGCGGCCTTGGCGGTCTTGCGCGCCCGGTAGCCGACCGACGGCTTGCCCTCGGTGTCGACGGCGGCCAGCAGCAGCCCGCCCAGGAGACCGGTGTTCTTCAGGAAGTTCGAGATCTGCCCGAACCGCTCGGTCGGGTCCTCGTGCTCCCAGAAGCGGTGCCCGGCCAGCGTCGTCGGCACGATGGACGCCGACAGGACCAGCGCGGTCAGCCGGGGCGCCTTGCCCAGCGCGAACAGCGAGCCGGCGGCGACCTTGACGGCGGCGTCGGCCTGCACCCACTGCTGGACGTCGCGGGGCACCTGCACGGGCAGCTGCTTGTCGGCGGTCTCCGCGATCTTCTCCACGACGGGGGCTGCCCCGGGGACGCGGTCCTGCGGCTTGCGCAGGGTGCTGATGCCGCCGTAGACGAACGGGGCGGCGAGCAAGGGCCGGGCGATCCTCCGGACCAGCATGGTGACCTCTTTCCCTCAGTACCTCGGTGGAGTCGGGTCGTGCAGTGCCCGGTGCGGTGCGCGGGCAATCCCTGCGGTCGACCGTAGTGATCACCGGCGGGGTCCGCTCCTCGGCGACGGCCGGCCGGCCCGCTCAGGGGGTGTTTCTCGCGCTCCTGCGGTGCTGCAGGACCCGCTGAGCGCGAGGAACACCCGGGGAGCGGGCGCGATCAGCAGCGGCGCAGGGGTGCGCCCAGGTCCAGATCCTTGACGATCGTGGACAGCCCGCGCACGGCCCGGGGGCACTCCGCCGCGTACTCCACGTGCAGCACCGCCTTCCCGGCCCGCACGAAGGGCGCGTACGCACCGCACTCGTCGAAGGCCGCGCACTCCTCGTTGATCGCGAAGTCGAACGACGGCTCCAGCTCCGCGAGCTGGTCGACGTCGTTCTTCAGCCCGATCGCGAGGCCGCGGTCGTGCGCCAGGTCGGCGACGGCGCGGTTGAACGCCAGCTGCTCCTCGGACTCCAGCGGGAAGCCGGACTCGTTGGCGTAGCCGTCGACGTTGTCGCCCTCGACGGCGTCGAAGCCCTTGTCCCGGCAGACGTCGAAGCGCGCGGCGAGCAGCGGCAGCAGCACGTCGGTGCGCCGGACGTCCAGCCAGCGCTCGCCCGGCCAGCCGTCGAGGGGCGCGCCCACGACGTCGGCCGGGAAGCGCGCGGCGTCGTCCCGCCAGTCCTCGTGGGCGCCGACGTTGACGTAGCAGACCACCCGCCGGTCCCGGTCGTGCAGCTGCCGCACCTGCTCGGCGGTGGTTTCCGCGCCGTCCACCACGAAGACGGCGGCGTCCGCGGACACGTCCAGCGGCCCGCTCAGCTGGTACTGCCACGTGGTGCCCGCGGCCGGCCGCCACGGTTCCGTCGCGCCGTCGTCCGCGGGTCCGGACGCCGAGCAGCCCGCCGCCACGAGGACCACCGCGGCCAGGGCGAGCAGCCCGGCCGCACCGCCGCGCCGGCCGGTCACCGGTCGCGGCAGCAGTAGACGGTCAGCGGAGCGCGCTTGCCGAACCGGAACCGGGTGGCCGGTTTCCCCATCTCGCCGTCGTAGGCGACCCGCTGCGGGCCCGACCGCGAGATCACGCTCAGCTCCTCGACCTGGAACTTGCCGTAGCTGCGGCTGTGCTCGCCCACCCCGAGGAGCGTGGCCAGCACCGCCCGGGTGCGGCCGAAGCGCAGGTCGGCCCGCAGGTACTGGACGTCGAGCAGCCCGTCCTCCAGCCGCGGGCGCCAGGCCGGCGACAGCCCGCGCGGGGTGTAGAGGCAGTTGCCCACGAAGAGGATCCAGACCCGCAGCGGCCGGCCGTTGACCACCAGCTCCACCGGCGTCCCGGTGCGCAGCACCTGCGCGGCCGCCACCGACAGCGCCAGCCACTTGCCCAGCCGCCCCGCCATCCGGTCGCGGCGGCGCACCATCTCCGGGTAGGCGCCGATGCTCGAGGTGTTGAGGAACGGCGTCCCGTTCACGTCGGCGACGTCCACGGTCACCGCCTCGCCGGCCAGCACCGCGTCGACCGCGTCCTGCGGGGCGAGCAGGCCGACGTCGCGGGCGAAGTGGTTGAGCGTGCCGGCCGGGATGACCGCCAGCGGCAGCCCGTGCTCGAGCGCCACCGCTGCGGCCGCCGCCACGCTGCCGTCGCCGCCGGCCACGCCCAGCGCCCGGGCCCCATCGCGGGCCGCCGTCCCCAGGAGCTGCTCGCCGCCGGCCTCCTCGGACAGCTCGAGCACCTGGGCGCGGGGGAGCAGGCGGCGGATGTCCTCGGCGGGGTCGTAGTCGTCGGGGCCGGAACGGGGGTTGACGGCCACGGCCAGGCCCTCGCCCTGCGGCAGCGCGGGCGCCGTCGACGACGGGCGGACGCGGGCCGGCTCCGTCGGGCGCACCCGCCACCAGTGCTGGGTCGCCGCGGCCACGCTCGCACCCACGGCGACACCGGCGACGACGTCCCCCGGGTAGTGCACGCCGACGTGCACCCGGGAGTAGCCGACGGCGAGCCCGACCGGTGCCAGCGCGGCCCCCGCGGGCAGCGACTCCATGGCCAGCCCGGTCACGAACGCCGCGGCGGAGGCGGCGTGCCCGCTCGGGAAGGACGACGACGTCGGCGCACGCCGCAGGGTCCGCTCGCTGGGCTGCTCGACCCGCTGGGGCCGCCCGCGCCGGAACAGCGTCTTGAGGACGACGTTGGTCAGCGCGCTGGAGATGGCCAGCGACCCGATCCCGCGCACCGCCCCCCGGCGCAGGGCACCCCGGCGGAGGGACAGCAGCCCGCCGAGCACCAGCCAGAGCCGGCCGTGGTTCGCCGAGCGGGTGAGCCGGAGCAGCCACCGGTCGGCGGGCGAGCTGGGCAGCCTCCCGACGAACGAGTGCAGCCGGGCGTCCAGGTTGCGCGGGGTGGCCACGCGCGGACGGTAGTGCAGGCCGTCCTCCGCGGGCGCCCCTCGGAGGGGTGGGTCCGCTAGCGGGTCGTCCCGATGGCGGCGGCCACCAGCTCGGCGATCCGCTGCTGCCCCTCGACCGTGGGGTGCACGCGGTCGGGGAGGATCGCGATGTCCTCGTCCAGCAGCGGCACGTAGGCCCGCCCGGCGTCCTCGGCCGCCGCGCGCAGCGCGTCGTCGATGGTCCGCAGGTCGTCCGGCTCGGCGGCCGGGATGACCGGGACACCCACCACCACCACGGTCGGCACGTCCTCGAGGTCCTGGAGCACCTCGTCCGCTGCCGCGCCGACGTCGTCCGGGCGGCCGACCGTCGCGTCGTTGACGCTGCCCTGCACGACGACGACCTCGGCGTCCGGCGGGTCGGCGGCCAGGCGTTCGCCGTAGGCGACAGGGTTGTCCGGGCAGAAGCCGCGGGTGGTGAAGCCGGTTCCGCCCACGCCGTGGACGACCACCTCGGCCCCGAGCCGCTCCCCGAGCACCGCGGGGTACCCGACCCTGGGGCCGCCCGCGGCGAGGCCCAGGCTGTAGGAGTCGCCCAGCACGGCGATCCGGGGGCTGCCGGTGGTGAGCGGGGCGGGGCCCAGGTCGCGCTCGGCCTCGACCGCCGCCCAGCAGGGCGGCACGTCCGCCGGCTCGTCCCGCGTCAGGCGCCACACGCCGCCCGCCACGCCGGCGACGAACAGCAGGCCGACGACGACGGCGGTCCCCACGCGCAGCCGGCTCATGGTGCGCAGGCTACGGGCGGCGCGCGGATCCCGGCGGACGCTCGCCGGACTCAGTCGGTCTTCTGGCGGGCGCGGTAGGCGGCGACGGTCGACCGGCTGGCGCAGGTGTTGGAGCAGTACCGGCGGCTGGCGTTGCGCGAGGTGTCCACGTAGACGTCGTCGCAGTTCTCGGCGGCGCAGACGCCCAGCCGCTGCCAGCCGTGCTGCACGACCACCTGGGACAGCCCCATGGCCACCGTCGTCGTCAGCTGTTCGAGGGCGGGGGAGTCGGGGCGGGCGAAGTGCAGGTGCAGGGCGCCGTCGTGGTCGGTGGCGTAGGGCCGCGGCCGGGCCAGCGCCAGCAGTTCGTTGAGCCGCTGGAGGACGTCGGCCTGCGACTCGGCCAGCGCGACCGAGCGCACCAGGTCGGCGGTGGCGGCGGCGCGGTGGGTCTCGCCGGGGGACAGGTCGAACGACGTCCCGGCGGTGAACCACTCCTCGTGGGCGCCCAGGAACGCACGCACCCACCCCGGGTCGTCGCGCTCGGTGTTGGCCAGCTCGATCGCCAGTTCCACCGCCGTCGACCCGTAGGTGTCGTAATCCATGTGACTCCCTACCGATTCGTGCTAGCGTCGTACTCGTAGGTGGTCAACCGACTTTGACCCCCTACGGATTCCTCGCCCCCCGCAAGTCTGAAACGAGCTCTGCCGTGCGTGCCTACCTGCCTGTCTGGCGGCTTCCCTCCGCACCCGTCCTGCTGCTCGCCGGGTTCGCCGGCCGGCTGCCCTCGGCCATGGTGCCCCTGGCGCTGCTGCTCATGGTGCAGCAGCAGACGGGCTCCTACGCGGTGGCCGGGCTCGCGGCGGCGACGCTGGGGGTCGCCTCGGCGGTCATGGCCCCGATCCTCGGCCGGCTCGCCGACCGCCGCGGTCCGCGTCCGGTGCTCCTGGCGCAGGCCGCCGCCTATCCGCTGCTGGTCGCGCTGCTGATCGCCGTCGTGCTCGGCGGGGCGCCGACCGCCGCGGTCGTCGCCGCCTCGGCCGGTGCCGGTGCGGCCACCCCGCTGGTCTCGGGCACCGTGCGTGCCCTGTGGTCGCGGGTCGACCCGCGCGTCCGGCCCACCGCCTACGCGCTGGACGCGACCGCCACCGAGCTGGTCTTCGTCGTCGGCCCCTCGCTGGTCGCCGCCCTCGCCGTCCTCACCTCGCCGGCCCTGGCGCTCGGCGTCGCGGGAGTGCTCGCCGTCGGCGGTGCCCTGGGCATCGCGACGTCGGCAGCCACCCGCGCCTACGTGCCGGTGGTCGGCGTCCGCTCCGGCCTGTTCTCGACCGTCCGCACGCCGGGCATGCCGCGGGTGCTGCTCAGCGGTGCCGCGCTCATGCTCGGGTTCGGTGCGCTCGAGGTCGCCGTCCCGGCCTTCGCCGACCAGATCGGGGCGCCCGGCATGTCCGGCGTCCTGCTGGCCGTGTGGGCGCTGGGGTCGACCATCGGCGGGCTGTGGTTCGGCGCCCGCGTGCTCAGCATGTCGCTGCCCCGCCAGTACCGGCTACTCCTGCTCGGCGTGACGATCGGGCTCGCCCCGCTGGCCTGGATCTCCAGCCCCTGGGCGCTGGGCGCGCTGCTCTTCCTGGGCGGGACGGCGATCGCGCCCACCCTGACCGTGCAGAACACCCTGGTTGGCTCGATGGCGCCGGTGCACGCGACCACCGAGGCCTTCACGTGGCTCTCGACCATCACCGTGGGGGCCTCGGCCATCGGCGCGGCGCTGGGCGGTGCGCTCATCGAGGGGCGCGCCGGGGTGAGCGGGAGCCTCGCGCTGGCCACCGTGGGCGCGGCGGCCGCCGTGGCGATCACCCTGGTGCCGGGGCGCCGTCCCCGCGTGGCGGCACCCGACGCCGTCCGCACGCCCGCCGTCGTCTGACCCCGCTCCTGCTCCCGAACCATGCGAACTCGTGGCCATCGGGCCGCGATGGCCACGAGTTCGCATGGTTCGGCGAGCGGGCGGTCCGGCGCGGACCCGGCCCTGTGGAGAGCGCGCTCGGGGCGCTGGTAGTCTCTCCGTCGGCGGTTTCGAGGGAACTCGGACCCCGGGAGGCTTCGCCTAGTCCGGTCTATGGCGCCGCACTGCTAATGCGGTTTGGGTTAATCCCCATCCCGGGTTCAAATCCCGGAGCCTCCGCGCACGACAACTGAACACAGGCACCCGTAGCTCAACGGATAGAGCATCTGACTACGGATCAGAAGGTTAGGGGTTCGAATCCCTTCGGGTGCACGTCTGGTTGAGACACCGAGCGGCCCCGCACTTCGACGGAAGTGCGGGGCCGCTTCGTCGTCCCGGGTCAGGGGCGGCCGCCCACGGCCGGCCGCGCTCCCGAGGTGTGTGGGGGCGGGAGGTCGGTCCTGGCGGTCTGGCCGCGTTGGTCGGTCCATCCAGCAGTGGATGGCCACTCTCTGCCGGCTCTCCCGCCCCGCCACCAACTGTGAGCCAGATCACATCTGCCGTCAAGGGGAGCCCGGGGTGCCGTACCGGGCGCCCGACGCGCCGGGGACACGCCGCCGTTCCGTGCCGGGTCCGGTAACGGGGTGGAATCGATGACCGGACGGTCTGCGGCCACCCTCGCCTGCCTGGGCCTCCTGCTACTGGCCGCCGCCGTCGCCCTGGCCGGGCCGGCCGCGGCGATCGAGGACGAGACCCATCCCGACGCCCGCGTCACCCACGGGCCGAGCTGCAGCCCCGGCGGGCTGGTGGTCGAGGTGACCGCCGGCACGGTGCCCTACGCGGTGCGGCTGACCACCACCCGCAGCCCGGACGCCGAGGACGAGGCGCTGCTCCAGCCCGCAGAGGTCGCCGAGCTGCGCACCGGCGACGTCGCCCCGGGCGAGACCATCGACGCCCGCCTCGAGTACGCCGCCCAGGACGGTTCGGGGACGACGTTCGTCGACGACCTCGACGACTACACGCTCACCCGCCCGACCGAGGAGGACTGCGCCGCGGCCACCGACCCGCCGCCGTCCCCCGCGCCGGAACCCGAGCCCGCGCCGGCCCCGGAGCCGACCACCCCGTCGGAGCACCCCGACCCGCCGTCCGGGACGCCGCCGCCGGCCACGCCCGTTCCGTCCTCCCCGGCGACGCCGTCGCCTCCGTCGCGGCCCTCCACCACCCCGCCCGCGCCGAGCTCCCCGCAGTCGCCGGCACCGGCGGCCGAGCCGTCGGCGAGCGGCACGGAGGTGCCCGCGGGCGGGACCGTCCGGATCCGCGTGGAGGGCTACCGGCCTGGCGAGCGGGTCACCATCGCGCTGCGCGACAGCGGGGAGGTCCTGGGCTCCGCCACGGCCGCCGACGACGGCGCGGTCACCGCCGAGGTGCGCATCCCCGCCTCGACCCAGGCAGGGCCGGCGGCGCTCGACGTGGTCGGCGGGGACGAGGACGCCGTCGCCGCCGTCCCCCTCCGGGTGACCGCCGCGGTGACCGACGCCCGGCCCGGCGAGGCGTCGTCGCTGCCCCTGCTCCTGGCCGCCGGCGCGCTCTCCGCCACCGGCGCCGCCCTGGTGTCGGCGACCGTGCGCAGGCGCCCCGGCCGCTGACCGGGTAACGCCGGTCCGGCGGTTTCAGCGCCCCCCGGAGCGGGGACCCCGCCCGCGTGACCCTGTCCGAGGACGCGCTCGCGCGCGGGATCCCCCGGGACCCCGCCGCTCTTCCCGGAGCCGCTCCCCGCCCCGCCGAGACGTGGCTGCGCATCGTCCAGGTGCACGACCGCATCACGCGGCGGGTCGACTCGGCCCTGCACCTCCAGCACGACCTCTCGCTCACCGGCTTCGAGGCGCTGCGCCGCATCGCCGAGTCGCCGGGCGGACGGGCCTCCATGGGGGAGGTCGCCGAGGCGGTCGGGCTGTCCCGCCCGGGGGTGACCAGCACCGTCGGCCGGCTGGTCGCCGACGGCCTCGTGCTGCGCGAGCGCGGGGACACCGACCGCAGGGTGCTGCACGCCCGGCTCACGCCGGCCGGGCGCACCCGGGTCGCCGAAGCGGCGCGCACGCACGACGAGCTGGTGGCGCACCTGCTCACCCGGCTCGGGGACGACGCCGCCGTCGTCACCGACGCCCTGGCGCGGGTGTCCGCGGCGGCCCGCTCCCGGCCCTGACGGGCCGGCCGGAGCCGGTCACCGACGGTCCGGCGTCGTTGCTGCTTCGTTACCCCTCCGACCGGTCGGCGTCGGTGACCTGTGTTTGCATGTGAGACGTAGGCCACCTCAACGGGGAGGGGGTCGACGGCCAGGGGGAGGTCGCGACGATGCGCCGTTCCGCGAGCAGCGCTCCGGTCCTCCTCCTGCTGGCGGCCGGCGGGCTCGCCGGGTGCGGGAACGGCGCCGACAGCGGGTCCGGCGACTACCCGAGCGAGGACATCCGGCTCCTGGTCCCCTACGCCGCCGGCGGACCCACCGACCTGACCACCCGCACCGTCGGCGGCTGCCTGGAGTCCGAGCTCGGCGAGACGGTGGTCGTCGAGAACCTGCCCGGCGGCTCGGGCGCGCTGGCCACCACCGAGCTCGTCGGCGCCGAACCGGACGGGTACACCCTGTCGCTCGTCACCGCCGGGACGATGGTGCTGACCCCGCTGGCCAACGAGGTCGGCTACACGGTCGAGGACATCACCCCGATCGGCGTGATGGCCGACGTCCCGTCGGTGCTGGCCGTCGGCGCGGAGTCCCCGTACGCGTCGGCGGAGGACTTCGTCGCCGCCGTCGAGGCCGAGCCCGGCAGCGTCGACGTCGGCGTCCCCGGCGCCTCGACCCCGCAGGGCATCGAGCTGCAGCGCTGGGCCGACGAACACGACGTGGAGGTCACCGTCGTCCCCTTCGACGGCAACGCGGAGATGACCGCGGCCCTGCGGGGCGGCAACGTCGACGCCGTCCTCATCAACGCGTCGCAGGACGTCACGGGGAACATCGACTCCGGCGACGTCGTCCCGCTCATCGCCTCGTCCGAGGAGCGGCTGGCCTGGCTGCCCGACGTCCCGACCTTCACCGAACTGGGCTTCGAGGGGCTGACGCTCTCGGGCTCGACCTTCGGCCTCGCCGGTCCGGCCGACCTGCCCGACGACGTCGCCGGCACGCTCGAGGACACCCTGCAGGCGTGCCTGGAGTCCGACGAGGTCCGGGAGGACATCGGCGAGCAGTACGTGCCCGAGGAGTTCGCCGGCGCGGACGGCCTCGCCCAGGTGCTCGACGAGACCCAGCAGGTCTACGAACCCATCCTCGGCTGACCACGACCACCGACCCGAGCACACGGAGGACAACCCCATGCGCACCACCCGACGGACCGCCCCCGCCCTGATCGCGGTGTCGGTTCTGGCCCTCGCCGCCTGCGGCGACGACGACGGCGGCTCCTCCGGCGGCGGCGAGGCCGCGGCGGACTACCCGACCGACGACATCAACCTCTACGTGCCCTACGCGGCGGGCGGCCCCACCGACCTCGCCGCGCGCACGATCGCCAGCTGCATGGAGGAGGAGTTCGGCCAGACGGTCGTCGTGGAGAACCGCGAAGGGGCGTCGGGCTCCATCGGCATGCAGGCGATGCTGGCCGAGGACCCCGACGGGTACACCCTCTCCCTCATCGCGGTGCCGGCATCGGCCACCAACCCGCTGCAGGGTGAGGACGTCGGGTACACCAACGACGACTACGTCCCCATCGCGGCGGTCACCGAGATCCCCTCGGTGCTGGCGGTGGGAGCGGATGCGGACTACGCCGACGCCGAGGCGTTCTTCCAGGCCGCGCAGGACGACCCCGGCGGCATCAACGTCGGCGTCCCGGGGACGACGACGTCGCAGGCCATGGAGCTCACGCGCATGGCCGAGGAGTACGACACCGAGCTCACCCTGGTGCCGTTCTCCGGCAACGCCGAGATGACCGCCGCCCTGCTCGGTGGCAACGTCGACGCCGTCTTCATCAACAGCTCCCAGGACGTGCTGTCCAACATCGAGGCCGGCGACTTCGTGCCGCTGGCCGTCAGCACCCCCGAGCCGGTGGACTACATCGACGCCCCGCCGCTGGCGGAGGTCGGCTTCCCCGAGCTGACCAACAGCGTCTCGGTGTTCGGGCTGGCGGCTCCGGCCGAGACCCCCGAGGAGGTCGTCGGCACCCTCGAGGACACCGTCAGCACCTGCCTCGAGAAGCCGGAGACGGTCGAGCAGCTCGGCGAGCAGTACGTGCCCGACGAGTTCATCGGCACCGACGCCTTCCAGGAGCGGATCGACGAGATCGTCGAGGTCTACGGCCCGATCCTGCAGGACTGATCCCTTCCGCGGGCCCGGCCGACCGCCGGGCCCGCGGACGGCCGTCCACCACCGCACCGACCAGGGGATCGATGTCCAAGCACCTGTACCGCCTAGCGCCGCTCGTCCTGCTGCTGTTCGGCGTCACCGCGATGCTGCAGGCGCGCGACCTCTCGCTGGGCGAGCTGAGCGCGCCCGGCCCCGGGCTGTGGCCGTTCATCGTCGCCAGCCTGCTCAGCCTGACCGCGCTGGTGCTGCTCGTCATCGACGACCCGGCCGACTACGAGCCGTGGACCCGGGGCACGGCCGGGATCGGGCTGGGGCTGGTCAGCCTCGCGGTCTTCATCGTGCTGTTCGAGCAGATCGGCTTCCTCGTGCCGGCGACGCTGATGCTGCTGTTCTGGCTCCGCCTCTTCGCGCGCGAGCCGTGGAAGTGGGCGGTGCCGCTGGCGGTGATCGGTGCCGTCGTCTTCCACCTCCTCTTCGCCGAGGGCCTCGGCGTGCCCTTCCCCGACGACATCGTGCTGGGAGGCTGACATGGGCATCGCCGACGGTCTCGGTGAGGGCTTCGCGGTCGCGCTGGACCCCACCAACCTGCTGTACGTCTTCCTCGGCGTGCTCATCGGCACGGTCATCGGTGTGCTCCCCGGGCTGGGCCCGACGGCCACCATCGCGCTGCTCCTGCCGCTCACCTACGAGCTCGAGCCCGTCACCTCGGTGATCCTGCTGGCCGGCATCTACTACGGGTCGATGTACGGCGGGACGATCACCTCGGTGCTGCTGCAGCTCCCCGGTGAGGCGGCCTCGGTCGTCACCACCTTCGACGGCTACCAGATGGCCAAGCAGGGCCGGGCCGGCCCGGCCCTGGGCATCGCCGCCGTCGGCTCCTTCATCGGGGGCACGATCGCGGTGGTCGGGCTGATCCTCCTCGCGCCGCCGCTGGCCGACCTCGCGGTCGAGTTCGGTGCGCCCGAGTACGTCGCGCTCACCCTCTTCGGCATCCTGCTGGTCACCTACCTCGGCACCAAGCACCCGGTGAAGGCCCTCTGCATGGCCGCGCTCGGTCTGCTGCTGGCCACGATCGGGCAGGACTCCATCACGGGCACCGGCCGGTTCACCTTCGACCAGGTCGAGCTCTTCGACGGACTGGACTTCGTCGCGGTGGCGATGGGCCTGTTCGGGGTGGGGGAGATCCTCTACAACCTCGAGAAGACCGAGAAGGCCGAGCAGATCAAGGCCCGGATCAAGAACATCTGGCCCAGCCGCCGGGACTTCCGCGATTCCTCCGGGGCCATCGCCCGCGGTTCGGTCCTCGGCTTCTTCCTGGGCGTGCTGCCCGGCGGTGGCGGCGTCATCTCCTCCCTGGCCAGCTACGGGATGGAGAAGCGGCGCGCCAAGGACCCGAGCCGGTTCGGCAAGGGCGCCATCGAAGGGGTCGCCGGACCGGAGACGGCGAACAACGCCTCGTCCACGTCGGCCTTCGTGCCGCTGCTCACCCTCGGCATCCCGCCCAACGTCGTGCTGGCGCTGATCTACGGGGCGCTGCTGATCAACGGCGTGCAGGTCGGCCCGCAGCTGATCGACACGAACCCGGAGATCTTCTGGGGCGTCATCGCGTCGATGTTCATCGGCAACCTGATGCTGCTCGCGCTCAACATCCCGCTGGTCGGCGTCTTCGTCCAGCTGCTGCGGGTGCGCGGGGGCATCCTGGCCGCCTTCGCGGTGCTGATCACGATGGCCGGCGTCTTCTCGGTCAACAACGACGTCTTCGACATGTGGGTCGTGCTGGCGTTCGGCGTCCTCGGCTGGCTGATGAAGAAGACCGGCTTTGAGCCGGGCCCGCTGGTGCTGGCCTTCGTGCTGGGCTCGATCCTGGAGACGAACTTCCGCCGGACCATGCTCACCTCGGACGGCGGGTTCGAGGTCTTCTTCACGCGGCCGCTGTCGGGCACCATCTTCGCGTTCATGGCGGTGGTGATCGTCTACAGCACCGTGATGGGGATCCGGCGGCGGCGCCGCGGCCGGCCCGCCGCTCTGTACGCCGAGCAGCTGGAGGAGATGACCCCGGGAGCCGAGGATGAGGGCGCCGCAGGGGTGGCCGCGTCCGGAGGTGCCACCTCCTCGGCCGCGGACCCGACCGATCGGCGCACCGGCGGCGACCGGCCCTGACGCGAGGCCTCGACGGGCCTGCGGCAGAGTTGGCGGCGCCGGAGCGGACGAGCGGACGGGGAACCTGTGATCGACAAGAGGGTCGGGTCGCTCGCCGAGGCGGTGGCCGACATCGAGGACGGCGCGACCGTGCTCGTCGGCGGGTTCGGGAACTCCGGCATCCCCGTGGAGCTGGTGCACGCCCTGCTCGACCAGGGCACCCGCGACCTCGTGCTGGTGACCAACAACGCCGGCAGCGGGGACTCCGACGTCGCGGCGCTGCTCCGCGAGCACCGGGTGCGCAAGATCATCTGCTCCTACCCGCGGACCACCGGCTCGATCTGGTTCGAGGAGCGCTACCGGGCCGGGGAGATCGAGCTGGAGCTGGTGCCCCAGGGCACGCTCAGCGAGCGCATGCGGGCGGCCGGCGCGGGCCTCGGCGGCTTCTTCACCCCAGCAGGAGCGGACTCGCTGCTCGCCGAGGGCAAGGAGGTGCGGGTCATCAACGGCCGCCGGCACGTCTTCGAGGAGCCGCTGCACGGCGACGTCGCGCTGATCAAGGCGCGCCGGGCCGACCGCTGGGGCAACCTCGTCTACTCCACCGCGGCGCGGAACTTCGGGCCCACGATGGCCACCGCCGCCGCCCTGACCGTCGTCCAGGTGCGGGAGTTCGTCGGGCTCGGCGAGCTGGACCCCGAGTGCATCGTGACCCCCGGCATCTTCGTGGACCGGGTCGTGGAGGTGGGCGTCTGATGAGCGGACCCCGGCTCTCCCTGACCGACATGGCCCGGCGGGTGGCCCGCGACATCCCCAGCGGCGCCTACGTCAACCTCGGCATCGGCATGCCCACGCTGGTCGGCGACGTCGTCTCGCCCGAGAAGGAGATCGTCTACCACTCGGAGAACGGGATCCTCGGGATGGGCCCGGCGCCCGCGCCGGGGGAGGGCGACCCCGAGCTCATCAACGCCGGCAAGCAGCCGGTGACCCTCGTGCCCGGCGGCTCGTTCTTCCACCACACCGACTCGTTCATGATGATGCGCGGCGGCCACATCGACGTGACGGTGCTCGGCGCCTTCCAGGTCTCGGAGACCGGCGACCTGGCCAACTGGGCCACCGACGAGGTGGGGTACCCGCCGGCGGTCGGCGGAGCGATGGACCTCGCGGTGGGCGCCAAGCGGGTGCTCGTGCTCATGACGCACACCACCAAGGACGGCCGGCCCAAGATCCTCCCGGCGTGCACGTTCCCGCTCACCGCGGCCGCGGTCGTCGACCGGATCTACACCGAGCTGGCGGTCATCGACGTGACCGCCGACGGGCTCGTCGTGCGCGAGATCGTCGCCGGCCTGGAGCGCGCGGAGCTGCAGGAACGCACTGGCGCCCAACTCCGGTTCGCCGACGACGTGGTGGAGCTGGTGCCCGGAGCGGTCTGACCGCCGGGCGGAGAACTTCAAGCCCGTAGTGTTTCTGCCCGATCCGGGCCGGGCACGAGCCGACCATGCTCGCGGAGTGCACGGTCGTCGTGCCCACGATCGGGCGGCCGTCGCTCGACGTGCTCCTCGACGCGCTCGCGACCGCCCCGGGCCCGCGACCGGCCGAGCTGGTCCTCGTCGACGACCGCCCGACGGGCGAGCCCCTCCGCCCGGAGCGCCCGGGCCTGCCGCCCGTCCGCGTGGTCCGCACCGGCGGCGGCGGCCCCGCCCGCGCCCGCAACCTGGGCTGGCGCAGCGCCCGGACGACCTGGATCGCCTTCCTCGACGACGACGTCGTCCCCGACGCGGACTGGTACGAGCGGCTCGAGCGCGACCTCGCCGACCTCCCCGCCGACGTCGCCGGCAGCCAGGGCCGGGTGCGCGTGCCCCTGCCGGAGGACCGGGCGGCCACCGACTGGGAGCGGGGCACCGCGGGCCTGGCCACCTCCAGCTGGATCACCGCCGACCTCGCCTACCGCCGGGCGGCGCTCGCGGCGGTGGGTGGCTTCGACGAGCGCTTCCCCCGCGCCTTCCGCGAGGACTCCGACCTGGCGCTGCGGATCATGGACACCGGTGCCCGGCTGGTCCGCGGCGAGCGCTGGATCACCCATCCGGTGCGGCCCACCGACCGCTGGGTGAGCGTGCGCGTGCAGGCCGGCAACGCCGACGACGTCCTCATGCGGCGCCTGCACGGCCCCGACTGGCGCCGCCGGGCCGACGCCGCGCTGGGCCGGCGGCCCCGGCACACCGCGGTCACCGCCGCCGCCCTCGCCGCGGTCGGGCTGGCCGTCGCCCGGCGTCCGCGGGCGGCCGCGCTCGCCGCGGCGGGCTGGCTCGCCGGCACCGCGGAGTTCGCCTGGGCGCGGATCGCGCCCGGGCCGCGCACCCGCGACGAGATCACCACGATGCTGGTCACGAGCGCCGCCATCCCGCCGCTGGCGACCTGGCACTGGCTGCGCGGGGTGGTCCGCCACGTCGGCGTCCGCCCCTGGAAGGGCCTGCCGGACCTGGTGCTCTTCGACCGCGACGGCACCCTCGTGCGCGACTACCCCTACAACGGCGACCCGGCCCTGGTGACGCCGGTGCCCGGGGCGCGCGAGGCGGTCGACGCGCTGCGGGCCCGCGGGGTCAAGGTCGGGGTGGTGAGCAACCAGTCGGGTGTGGCCCGCGGTCTCATCACCCGCGCGCAGGTCGACGCGTGCATGGCCCGGCTCGAGGAGCTGCTCGGCCCCTTCGACACGCTCCAGGTCTGCCCGCACGGCCCCGACGACGGCTGCACCTGCCGCAAGCCGGCGCCGGGCATGGTCAAGGCGGCGTGCGCCGAGCTCGGCGTCGATCCGGCCCGCTGCGTGGTCATCGGCGACATCGGCGCCGACGTCGAGGCGGCCGAGGCGGCCGGCGCGGTCGGGATCATGGTGCCGACGCCGGTGACGCGGGCCGAGGAGGTCGCGGCGTCGACGTGGGCGCTGGACGACCTGGCCGAGGCCGTCGACGTCGTCCTGGGCGGCCGGTGGTGACTCGCGCCCGCACCGTCCTCGTCGCCCGGCTGGACAACGCCGGCGACGTCCTCCTGCAGGGGCCGATGGTGCGCGCGCTGGCCCACGGCGCCGAGCGCGTGGTGTTCCTCGCTGGGCCCGCCGGCGCCGCCGCCGCGGAGCTGCTGCCGGGGGTCGACGAGGTGTGGACCTGGGCGTGCCCGTGGATCCTCGGCGACCCGCCGCCCGTGGACGCCGACGACCTCGCCGTGCTCACCGACCGGGTGCGGGCGCTGGCGCCCGACGAGGCGGTCGTCTCCACGTCGTTCCACCAGTCGCCGCTGCCCCTGGCGCTGCTGCTGCGGAGCGCGGGCGTGCCCCGCATCTCGGCGATCAGCGTCGACTACCCCGGCGCGCTGCTCGACGTCCGCCACCGGGTGGACGACGACCTGCCCGAGCCGGAGCGGGCGCTGTCGCTGGCCCGCGCGGCCGGCTTCGACCTCCCGCCGGGCGACGACGGCCGGCTCGACGTCCGCCGCCCCCTGCCGGCCCCGCGGCTGGAGCCGGGGTACGTGGTGGTGCACCCCGGCGCCTCGGTGCCGGCGCGCGCCTGGCCCGCGCAGCGGTGCGCCGAGGCGGTCGAAGCGCTCGCGGACGCCGGCCACCGGGTGCTGGTCACCGGCGGCCCGGCCGAGCGCGAGCTCACCGCCGCCGTCGCCGGCACCCGCGGCGTCGACCTGGGCGGGGCGACGACGCTCGCCGAGATGGCCGGGCTGCTCGACGGCGCCGCCGCGGTCGTCGTCGGCAACACCGGGCCGGCGCACCTGGCCGCCGCGGTGGGGACGCCGGTCGTCTCGCTGTTCGCCCCCGTCGTCCCCGCGGCCCGCTGGGCGCCCTACGGCGTGCCCACGGTGCTGCTCGGCGACCAGTCCGCCCCCTGCCGCGGCACCCGGGCACGCGAGTGCCCCGTGCCCGGCCACCCCTGTCTCACCTCGGTGACGGCGCACGACGTCGTCGCCGCGGTCGAGGAACTCGTCGCGGTCCAGCAGCCGGCCGTCGCCCCACCCCGCGCCGCACGTCGAGAGGCGGCGGCGACAACCCAGGGGGCACCGTGAAGGTCCTGGTCTGGCACGTGCACGGCTCCTGGACGACCGCGTTCGTCCAGGGCGGGCACGAGTACCTCATCCCCGTCGTCGAGGGGCGCGGTCCCGACGGGCTGGGCCGCGCCCGCACCTGGGACTGGCCGGCCGCCGCCCGCGAGGTCCCCCCGGAGCAGCTGCGCGAGGAGCCGCCCGACGTCGTCGTCCTGCAGCGCACCCGCGACCTGGACCTGGTCCGCGAGTGGCTCGGCGCCGAACCCGGGCGCGACCTGCCCGCGGTCTTCCTCGAGCACAACGCGCCCGGCCTGGAGCCCGACGACGGCCCGGTGCCGCACACCCGCCACCCGATGGCCGAGCGCAGCGACATCCCGATCGCCCACGTCACGCACTTCAACCGGCTCTTCTACGACAACGGCCGCGCGCCCACCACGGTGATCGAGCACGGCATCGTCGACCCGGGGGAGCGCTGGACCGGCGAGCTGGCGCGCGCCGCCGTCGTCACCAACGAGCCGGTGCGCCGGGGCCGCACCGTCGGCGCGGACCTGCTCCCCGGCCTCGCCGAGGTCGCGCCGGTCGACGTCTTCGGCATGGGCCTGACCGGCCTGCACGAGGCGTACGGCCTGGACCCCGACCGGGTCGCGCTCTTCGACGACCCGCCGCAGGCCGCCATGCACGCGGAGCTCGCCCGCCGCCGCGTGTACGTGCACCCGGTGCGCTGGACCTCGCTGGGCCTGTCGCTGCTGGAGGCCATGCACCTGGGCATGCCGGTGGTCGCGCTGGCCACCACCGAGGTGGTCGAGGCCGTGCCGCCCGAGGCCGGGGTGATCAGCACCCGCCCCGAGCGGCTGTGGGCGGCGGTGCGGGACCTCCTGCACGACGACGACGCCGCCCGGCTCGCCGGCAAAGCGGCCCGCGCCGTAGCGCTCGAGCGCTACGGGCTGGCCCGCTTCCTGGCCGACTGGGACGCACTCCTGGAAGAGGTGACCCGATGAAGGTCGACCTGGTGTCCGAGCACGCCAGCCCCCTGGCCGCCATCGGCGGTGTCGACGCCGGCGGGCAGAACGTGCACGTCGCCGCGCTGGCCGCGGGCCTGGCGCAGCGCGGGCACGAGGTCACGGTGCACACCCGCCGGGACGACGCGTCGCTGCCCGAGCGGGTCGTCCTCCAGGACGGGTACGAGGTGGCGCACGTGCCCGCCGGGCCGGCGCGCGAGCTGCCCAAGGACGAGCTGCTCCGGCACATGCCCGAGTTCGCGAGCAACCTCCGCCGCACGTGGGCCCGGCACGCCCCCGACCTGGTCCACGCGCACTTCTGGATGAGCGGGCTGGCCTCCGTGGCGGCCGCCGGGGAGATCCCGGTGCTGCAGACCTTCCACGCCCTCGGCTCGGTCAAGCGCCGCCACCAGGGGGACGCCGACACCTCGCCGCCCAACCGGATCGAGCTGGAGCGCTCGCTGTGCCGCAGCGTCGCCCACGTCGTGGCCACCTGCACCGACGAGGTCTTCGAGCTGCGCCGGCTGGGGCTGACCACCGACCGCGTCTCGATCGTGCCCTGCGGCGTCGACACCGCGGTGTTCACGCCGGACGGCCCGGTGGCACCGCGGGGGGAGCGCGCCCGGCTGCTCGTGCTGGGCCGGCTGGTCGAGCGCAAGGGCCAGGACGACGCGGTGCGGGCGCTGCGCGCGGTGCCCGACGCCGAGCTGGTCGTCGTCGGCGGGCCCGCGCCCGACCGCGTCGACGCCGACCCCGAGGTGCGCCGGCTGCGCGGCATCGCCGCCGAGGCGGGGGTGGCCGACCGGCTGGTCTTCGCCGGCTCCGTGCCGCGTGCCGACGTCCCGGCCTGGGTGCGCTCGGCCGACGTCGTCCTCGCGGTGCCCTGGTACGAGCCGTTCGGCATCACGCCCCTGGAGGCCATGGCGTGCGGCCGGCCGGTGGTGGCCACCGCCGTCGGCGGGCTGCAGGACAGCGTGGTCGACGGCGTCACCGGCGACCTGGTGCCGCCGCGCGACCCGGAGCGCCTCGGCGAGGTGCTCGCCGCCCTGCTCGCCGACGACGACCGCCGCGCGGCGTACGGCGCCGCCGGGGTCGAGCGGGCCCGCGACCGCTACCGGTGGAGCCGCGTCGTGGCCGACACCGATTCCGTCTACCGGCAGGTGCTCGCCAGCCGCCGTCCCGTGGAGATCGCCCGATGAGCGTCAGCCCGCACTCCTTCTTCGAGAACGTGGTCGCGCAGGACCCGGCGCCAGGTGCACAGCGCGACGTTCCCGACGCCGGTACCTGCACCCATCTCACCGGCGCCGACCACGTGGCCTCGCTGACCGCCGCGCTGGGGTCGCTGAACGGCCAGCTCGACGTGCTGGACGAGTGGGGCCGGCTGCTGGCCGGCGTCCTGACCGGGGAGGGCCGGGGGCGGCTGCTGGCGGCCGGCAACGGGGGCAGCGCCGCGCAGGCGCAGCACCTCACCGCCGAGCTGGTCGGCCGCTACCGGGCCGACCGGCCGCCGTTCTCCGCCATCTGCCTGACCGCCGAGACGTCGTCCCTGACCGCGATCGCCAACGACTACCCGGCCGACGAGCTGTTCGCCCGGCAGGTCGAGGCGCACGGCCGCTCCGGCGACGTGCTGATCCTGCTGTCCACGTCGGGCCGCTCCCCGAACGCCGTCGCCGCCGCTCGCCGCGCCCGCGAGTGCGGCATCACCACCCTGGCGATGACCGGCCCGGCGCCGAACCCGCTGGCCGCCGTGGCCGACGACGCGGTCTGCATCGACTCCCCGTGGACGGCGACGGTGCAGGAGTGCCACCTCGTCGCGCTGCACCTGGTCTGCGCGGCGTTCGACGCCGCCGTGCTGGCCGAGCCCGCCCGCGTGCCGACCCGCCCCTCGCTCGGGACGGCCCGATGAGCCGGCCGCTGGTGGTCGTGGGCGACGCGCTGCTCGACGTCGACCTCGTCGGGAGCGCCTCGCGGCTGACCCCCGACGCGCCGGTGCCCGTCGTGGAGGACGTCGAGCGGCGGGAACGGCCCGGCGGCGCCGCCCTGGCCGCGGTGATCGCGGCCGGCGCCACCTCCCGCGAGGTCGTCCTCGTGACGCCCCTGGACTCCGACGACGGCGCCGACCGCCTGCGCGAGCTGCTCCGGGGCCGCGTGCGGCTGATCCCGATCCCGGCCGGCGGCGGCACCGCGGTCAAGCAGCGCATCCGCGTGGGCGACCACTCCGTCGCCCGGCTGGACAGCGGCGCGCCCGTGGCCACGCTGGGCGCGCTGCCCGCCGAGGCCGCCGAGGCGATCCGCGACGCCGCGGCCGTGCTCGTGGCCGACTACGGCCGCGGCACGACCGCCGACCCGGGCGTCCGGGAGGCGCTCGCCGCCGCCCGCGGCCCGGTGGTCTGGGACCCGCACCCCCGCGGCGCGGAGCCGGTGCGCGGCATCCGGCTGGTCACGCCCAACGCCGCCGAGGCCGCGCGGGTGGTCCCGGACGTGGGAGGCGACGGGCTCGCCGCCGTCGGGGCCCGCGCCGAGGCGCTGATCGAGCGGTGGGGCGTGGGCGCGGTCGCGGTGACCATGGGCGCCCGCGGCGCGCTGCTGTCCTACGGCCCGGGCGCGCCGATGGTCGTGCCCGCCGTGCCGGTGACCGGCGGCGACCCGTGCGGCGCCGGTGACTCCTTCGCCGCCGCTGCGGCGCTGGCGCTCGCCGGCGGTGCGGTGACGGGGGAGGCGGTGTCGTCGGCCGTGGCCTTCGCCGGGGCGTTCGTGGCGCGGGGCGGGGCGACGGCGTGGGACGTGCCCGCCGAGGCGCCGGACGCGGTGGCCGAGCCCGGTGCCGAGGGGGTGATCGCCCGCGTGCGGGCCGCCGGCGGCACCGTCGTCGCCACCGGGGGCTGCTTCGACCTGCTGCACCCCGGCCACGTGGCGACGCTGCGGGCCGCGCGCGGGCTGGGCGACTGCCTGGTCGTGTGCATCAACTCCGACGAGTCCGTCCGCCGGCTCAAGGGGCCCACCCGCCCGCTGACCAGCGCACCCGACCGGGCCCGGGTGCTCGAGGCGCTGGAGTTCGTCGACGCCGTCGTCGTGTTCGAGGAGGACACCCCCTCGGCGGTGCTGGAGCGGCTGCGGCCCGACGTGTGGGCGAAGGGCGGGGACTACGCGGGCGCCGACCTGCCCGAGGCCGCCGTCCTGCGGTCGTGGGGCGGGCAGGCCGTCGTCCTGCCCTACCTGGACGGCCACTCGACCACCGCCCTGGTCGAGCGCTCCCGAGTGTGAGCGCCTCTGCGTCACCTCTGCTTCTCCGCGGAGAAGCAGAGACTCCGACGGCGGTGGTGCTGCGGCCGCTCGGGCTGGGGGACCTGCTGACCGGCGTGCCCGCGATCCGTGCGGTGCGGGCCGCCGTCCCCGGCCACCGGCTGGTGCTGGCGACGACGTCGGCGCTGGCGCCGCTGGCCGGGCTGGTCGACGCCGTCGACGAGGTGCTGCCCGCCCGCGAGCTCGAGCCGCTGGACTGGTCCGGCCCCGCGCCCGAGCTCGCCGTCGACCTGCACGGGAAGGGCCCCGCCTCGCACGTGGTGGTGGCCGACCTGGCGCCGGCGCGGCTGCTCACCTTCGACAGCCCGGGCTACCCCGGCCCGACCTGGTACCCCGACGAGCACGAGGTGAGGCGCTGGTGCCGGCTGGTCGCCGAGGGGCTGGGCGTGGCGGCCGACCCGGACGCCCTCGACCTCGCCGTCCCGCCGGTGCCGCCCCCGGTGCGGGGCGCCGCCGTCGTCCACCCCGGTGCGGCGTACCAGGGCCGGCGCTGGCCGGCCGCCCGGTTCGCCGCGGTCGCGCGGCAGCTGGCCGGGGACGGGCACGACGTGCGCATCACCGGCGGGCCGGCGGAGGTGGAGCTGGCGCGGTCGGTGGCCGACGCCGCCGGGCTGGGCGACGACGTCGTGCTGGCCGGCCGCACCACGTCGACGGAGCTGGCCGCCGTGGTCGCGGCCGCCGCGCTGGTCGTCTGCGGCGACACCGGCGTCGCCCACCTCGCGACCGCCTACCGCCGTCCCTCGGTGGTGCTCTTCGGGCCCGTGTCACCCGCGCTGTGGGGGCCGCCGGCCCGCTCGACGCCGGACGGCGGGGTGCTGCACCGCGTGCTGTGGCACGGCGACGGCGACGGCGACCCGTGGGGCACCGAGCTCGACCCCGCGCTCGAGAAGATCACCGTCGACGAGGTCCTCGCCGCCGTCCCTGCTTTTCCGCGGTAAAGCGGGCCTCGGGTTCAAGGGGTCGATGCAACACCCCAGCAGATCGGGGTGGTGTCGATGGGGCGTCCGCGGATGCCGAGGGAGATCGAGCGCAGGTTCTGGCGGTTGATCGCCCAGGGTTGGTC
>NZ_QOHH01000016.1 GCF_003319105.1 Blastococcus sp. TF02-09
ATCAACCGCCAGAACCTGCGCTCGATCTCCCTCGGCATCCGCGGACGCCCCATCGACACCACCCCGATCTGCTGGGGTGTTGCATCGACCCCTTGAACCCGAGGCCCGCTTTTCCGCGGAAAAGCGGTTCGTCAGACGACGGCGGAGACCGCGAGCACGCCCAGCAGGCCGACGACGGAGATGATCGTCTCCATCACCGACCAGCTCTTGATGGTCTGGCCCACCGTCATCCCGAAGTACTCCTTGACCAGCCAGAAGCCGGCGTCGTTGACGTGGGAGAAGAACAGCGAACCCGCACCGATCGCCAGCGCGAGCAGGGCGACGGTCGAGGAGTCCAGGTCCGCGGCCAGCGGGGCGACGATGCCCGCGGCGGTGATCGTGGCGACGGTGGCCGACCCGGTGGCCAGCCGGATGCCGACCGCGACCAGCCAGCCCAGGACCAGCGCGTTGAGGTTCAGGTCCTCGGCCGCGCGCCCCACGAGGTCTCCCACACCCGCGTCGACGAGCACCTGCTTGAAGCCACCGCCCGCGGCGACGATCAGCAGGATGCCCGCGATCGCCGGCAGCGAGCCGCCGACGATGGAGGAGATCCGCTCGCGGTCGTAGCCGACCGCGACGCCGAGGGTGAACATCGCCAGGATCACGCCCGCCAGCAGGGCGACGACCGGGGTACCGGCGACGTCGAGGATCGAGCGCAGCCGCGTGCCCTCGTCGAGGGTGAGCTCGGCGATCGCGCGCAGCAGCATGAGCACCACCGGCAGCAGCACCGTGACGACGGTGGCGGCGAGCCCGGGCCGCCGACGGACCGGCGTCCCCGTGGACGTCGCGGTGGAGGTGGCCACCGCGGCGCGCTGCTCGTCCTCGTCCGGGGTGCCCAGGTCGGCCCGCGCGGGGCTCGGTGAGGAGCCGTCGTCGGCCGGTCCGCCGCCCACCGTCGCCGGCAGCGGCAGGTCGATCCGCTGGCTGATCCAGCTGCCGAAGACCGGCCCCGCGAGGATCACGCACGGGACGGCCACGATCAGGCCGAACAGCAGCGTGCGCCCCAGGTCCGCGCCGAGGGCGTCGATGGCCACCAGCGGTCCCGGGTGCGGCGGCACCAGCCCGTGCAGCACGGACAGGCCGGCCAGCGCGGGGATGCCGACGAGGAGCACCGGGAGCGAGCTGCGGCGGGCGACCAGCAGCACGATGGGCACCAGCAGGACGACGCCGACCTCGAAGAACAGCGGGATGCCGATGAGCGCGGCCACCCCGCCCATCGCCCAGGGCAGCCGGTGCGCCGAGACGTTGTCGATGAACGCCGAGACGACGCGGTCGGCACCCCCGGACTCGGCGAGCAGACCCCCGATCATGGCGCCCAGCGCGATCAGCAGGCCGACGCTGCCGACGGTCGCGCCGACCCCGCCGGTGAAGCTGGTAATGGTGTCCTCGGCGGCCAGCCCGCCCACCGTGCCCAGCACCGCCGCCCCGAGGATCAGGGCGAGGAACGGGTGCACCTTCAGCCACGTGATGAGCAGGACGACGGCGGCGATGCCGAGGATCGCGGCGGTGATGAGCCGGGCGTCGCTGCCCGACGCCTCGACCGCCTCGGCGGCGAGCAGGTTCATGGCGATGCCTCCGGGCGGTCGGTCGAGGACCGGGGTGCGCGGTCCCGGCCGAGGGTGGCGATCAGGTCGTCGACCACCCCGTCCGGTGATCCGGCACCGGAGATCTCCGCCCCCGCCTCGTCCGGCTGGAGCGGTTCGAGGGTGGCGAGCTGGCTGTCGAGCAGGGACGCGGGCATGTAGTGCCCCGTCCGTCCCTCGATCCGGAAGCGCAGCAGCTCCGGGTCGACGGTCACGTGGGCGAACCAGACCGACGGCCGCCCCTCGCGGAGCAGGTCGCGGTAGCTGCGCTTGAGCGCCGAGCAGGTGACGACGACGGAGCGGCCGGTCGCCTCGCGCTGGTCGATCCAGCCGCCGATGGTGCGCAGCCACGGCCAGCGGTCGTCGTCGTCGAGCGGGCGCCCGGCGGCCATCTTCTCCACGTTGGCCCGCGGGTGAAAGTCGTCGCCCTCGGCAAACTCCCAGCCCAGCCGCTCGGCGAGCCGCTCGGCCACCGTCGTCTTCCCGGCGCCGGACACCCCCATGACGACCACCGTGGTGGGCGGGACCGTGCCGTCGGCCTGCATGGACCGACGGTAGGCCTGCCCGCCCGGCGGGGCGACCCCTCAGGCGGAGGCGAGCGCGGCCAGCAGCTCGGGCCAGGCGGTGCTGCGCGGGTCGATGACGGCGAAGTGCCCGCCCTCGACCTCGACGAGGCCCGCCGAGGGATGGGCCGCGACGTACGACCGGCCCAGGGCGAGCGGGACGATGGCGTCGTCGGTGCCGTGCACGACCGTGACCGGGGCCGCGGGCACGGGCTGCCGCACCGGGTCGAGGTCCGGCCGGTCGGCCGCGGCCCCTCCTAGGAAGGCGCGCACGGCGCCGTCGCCCAGGGCGAGCTCCTCGCCGAGCCGGAGGTCCGCGACCGGCGCCAGCGCGACCACGCCGGCCAGCGGGGGTGTCCGCGGATCGGCGGCGGCCTGCAGCACGAGGTGCCCTCCGGCGGAGTGCCCGGCCAGCACCAGGCGCCCGTCGCAGGCCCCGGCGAGCTCGGGCACCCCGGCCAGGTACCGGAGGGCCGCGGCGACGTCGTCCACCGTGTCGTCGGGCCGGCCAGGCACCCGCCGGTACTCGATCGCCGCGGTCGTCCAGCCGGCCTCGGCCAGCGCCGCCGTCAGCGGCCGCAGGTGCACGCGGTCGTAGGCGGGCCGCCAGAAGCCGCCGTGCACGAGCACCACGAGCGCCCGCCCCTCCGCGCCGGGCCCGCCGAGGCGAACGTCGACGACGGCGTCGGGGTGGTCGCCGTACCGGAGCTCGCGGTCGGGCCGGGGAGCGGGCAGCTGCAGGACCGAGCGGTCCTCGGCGGCGCTCATCCCAGCTGCGGGGAGTCGGCCCGCAGGCTGTCCAGGGCCGGGCCGTACATGCGCGTCTTGATGGTGCCGAGCGTCGCGCCGGCCTTCCCGGCCAGCGCGCCCGCGAGCTCCACCGCGGCCGACCGGACGGCGTCCTCGGCGACGGCCTGGTCGACGATCCCGGCGTCGGCGGCCTCGGCGCCGCCGTAGCGGCGGCCGGTGGTCATCGCGACGTGCGCGGTCTGCGGCGCCAGGCGGGACTGGATGAGCGCCGACATCCCGGGGGTGAAGGGGATCTGGATGTCGACCTCGGGCAGGCACCAGAAGCCGCGGTCGCCGCGCATGACCCGGACGTCGTGGCTCAGCGTGAGCATCGCGCCGGCGGCGAAGGCGTGGCCCTGGATCGCGGCCACCGTGGGCAGCGGGAGGGTGAGCACGCGGGCGAGCAGGTGCTGGACCGCGGACACGTACCCGCTGCGCTCCGCCTCGTGGCCGGCGAGCCACTCGAGGTCCAGTCCGTTGGAGAAGAACTTGCCGGTGGCGGTGGTGACGAGCGCCCGCGGGCCGTCGGCCTGCTCCACCTCGTCGAGGGCGGCGTCCACCGCAGCCAGCCAGTCGGGGTGGAAGCGGTTCTCGGTGTCCCCGAGGTCGAGCAAGAACACGTCGCCGGAGCGGTCCAGGGTGGGCATGGCGGGTCCTTCCGGAGGGGTCGATCGGCTCGGGCCCGCCTACCGCGCCGGCGGCGGGGGCCCGTCTCGACGCCGATCATGCCGTCCGGCCGTGCGCGTCCCGCTCGGGGCGTCGGGACGGGGCCGGGCGGAGCGGACCTCAGCCGGGCCGGCGCCACACAGAGACGGCGCTCTCGCTGTCGGCGGTGAACGGCCGCCCGTGCCAGTCGGCCACCCGGCGGACCGGCTCGAGCCCGGCCAGCTGCGCCATGAGGTCGAGCTCGGCG
Organism: Blastococcus sp. TF02-09; assembly: GCF_003319105.1. Lineage (GTDB taxonomy): Bacteria > Actinomycetota > Actinomycetes > Mycobacteriales > Geodermatophilaceae > Blastococcus. The sequence continues at coordinate 3,888 of NZ_QOHH01000016.1, forward strand.
GGCCAGACGTAGCGGTGGTTGCTCGCGGCGTACCGGACGGTGCCGTCGTCCTCCCGCCAGTAGTGGTGGGAGGTGCCCTGCTGGGTCACGAGGTCGAGGGTGTCGAAGCCGACGTGGCGCCCGCCGACGTGGAAGGGGACCGCCGTCTGCCCCGGCGCGAGACGCCGCAGCTGCGGAACGCCCAGCTCGACGACGAAGTGCCCACCCGGGGCCAGGTGCCGCGCGGCGTTGCGGAAGCACTCGACCTGCCCGCGCTGGGTGCGCACGTTCCCGAGGCTGTTCCACACCACGTAGACCAGGGAGAACGGGCCCGGCGCGGTGGCGGTGGCCATGTCGCCGACGACGACCGGGAGGTCGGGGCGCTTGCGGTGGAGCTGGTCGGCCATGGGCTGCGACAGCTCGATGCCGGTGACCGGCACGCCCCGGGTCGCCAGCGGGATGGCCACCCGGCCGGTGCCGACGGCGAACTCCAGGGCCGGCCCCTCCCCCGCCAGCGCGGCCAGGAAGTCCACCGCGGGGTCGAGGACCTCGGGCCGGAACATGTGCGCCGACGTGCGGTCGTAGCCGGCCGCCGTCTCCTTGTCCCACACGTCGCTGCTCGTCACGGCTGCGGAGCCTGACCGGTGACGCCCGGCAGCGCCATCGAGTTACTTGCATCACAGCTGGGCAACATTCATGGGTCGAACTAGTGACTCACATCACGGCGCACGGTAGAGATCGCGCTTAGCGCCACGGGCGCCCGCCGCCGCGGCACCCTGCCCGCGTACCGGTGGCTCTGCACGCGAACGGCTGAGGAGACAACACATGCGAGGACATCGACGTCCGACCGAGGTCCCGTGGAAGCGGGCTCTCGCTTCCCTGGGGCTCGTAGGAGTACTGCTCGGCACCGCCGCCTGCGGGGGGGACGACGGTGGCGGGAGCGGGTCCGGCGAGGAGGGCGTCCAGGCCGACGAGTTCTCCGAGCAGGGTGACCCCGTCGAGGGCGGCGAGATCACGGTGGGTCTGGAGGCCGAGACCAACAGCTGGCTGCCCGGTGAGGGCAGCTTCAGCAACTCGGGCACGACGGTCGCCTATGCCATCTACGACCCGCTGATCAAGCGGACGGCGGAGGGCGAGTTCCAGCCCTACCTCGCGGAGTCGATGGAGCCGAACGCGGATCTGACCGTGTGGACGCTCAAGCTCCGGCCGAACGTGCAGTTCCACGACGGCACGCCGCTGAACGCCGAGGCGCTCAAGACGATCTTCGACGAGTACCTCACCGCGCCGACGTCCAACGTGCGGAACACGCTGGCCGACGTCACCGCGCTCAACGTGGTGGACGACCTCACGGTGGAGTACGTCCTCTCCGAGACCAACGCCGCGTTCCCGTCGGTCCTCACCGGTTCCCCGGGCTGGCCGTTCTCGCCGACGGCGGCCGCGGCCGCCGGTCCCGACGCCGGCTCCGAGCCCGTCGGCACCGGCCCCTTCTCGTTCGTCTCCTGGCAGCGCGACAACGCCTTCGTCGTGGAGAAGAACGAGAACTACTGGCGGGAGGGCCTGCCCTACCTCGACGGCATCACGTTCCGGCCGATCCCCGACGAGGACACCCGCGTCTCCAGCCTGCAGAGCGGTGACATCGACGTGATGCAGACGCTGCGGCAGAGCACGGTCCAGCGCGCCCGCGACCTCGACGGCGTGGACAACTACGAGTACCTGGGCAACAACGCCGGTGGGTCGATCATCAACTCGTCCATCGCGCCGTTCGACGACCTGCGGGTGCGGCAGGCCCTGGCCTACGCCATCGACCAGCCGGCGCTCATCGACGTCATCGGCGGTACCGGGCTGACCCCCGCCGCCACCCAGTACTTCAGCCCGGACAGCCCCTTCTACTCCGAGGAGGTGGCCGAGGCCTTCCCGACCTACGACGTGGAGCAGGCCCAGGAGTTCTACGACGACTACATCAACGACCCGCAGCGCTCGGACGGTCAGCCGGTCGGGACCGACATCGCCTTCACCTACCGCTGCCCGCCGGACCCGACCCTCAACGAGCTGTCGCAGCTGTACCAGAACTTCTGGAGCCAGCTGGGCATGGACGTCTCGCTGGAGACCGTCGAGCAGGCGGCGCACGTGCAGAACGGCATCTCGAAGGAGTACGAGGTGCAGTGCTGGCGCGTCGGGGACGAGCAGGACCCCTACGTGACGCTGCGGAACGCGTTCACCGAGGGCCCGCTCAACTTCACCGGGTACACCAGCTCGGCGATCGACGAGGGGCTGGAGACGCTGCGCACCACGACGGACGTCGCGGAGCGTCAGGCCGCGGTCGAGGCCATCGGCATGGACATCGCCGAGAACGTGCCGAACCTCTTCACCGGCTACACCCTCACCGACGTCGCGGTGCGGGACGTGGTGAAGAACGTGGACGGCTGGACCTTCCCCGACGAGGCCGAGGGTGACGGCGTCCCGGGTGCCACCACGATGTGGGGCGAGGTCTGGACGACCGAGTAGCAAGCACCACCGAGGACACGACGGCCCGGGCGGACCACCGCCCGGGCCGTCGTGCATCTGCGGCACCGGGGCGTTCGTGCGCGAGCGTCGATCAGTCGCGCTGCGGCTCCGGCCTGGACTGCCAGTCGATCTCGTCCTGCTCGCGATCGGCGGAGGCCGCGGCCCGGTCGCGCGCAGCCGCCTCGCGGTCGAGTCGGGCGTGCTCCCGGTCCTGGCCGGACGCGAGTCTGTCCTGTCGCGCGGCCTGGCGATCGGCGTCGTCGGCGTCGCGGTCAGCCGCTGCCCTCGCTCGTTCCTCCCGGGCCTGCGACTGCCGGCTCACCTCCATCTCCCGGTCGATGGCGGCTTGCTGCTCCTCCGCGTCGGAGCGCTCCTCCCCCGAGGTGCGCGGAGCGGACGCCGACGGCTCGTGCGCGGCACTGCGCTCCGCTGCGGCGGTGGCCCGGCGGCCGGCGGCAACCGCTCGGTCGATGGCTCGCTCGTCCCGCTCGCGGGCCCGGTCGTCGCGGTGGCGGGCGGCGTCCTCGCGCGCGTCCGCGGCGTCGTCCCGCTGCCGGGCGGCGTCGTCGCGATCGTGACGTCGCTGATCCCGCCGCGCGTCCCCGCCGGCGCTCTCCGCACGCACGTCGATCTCCGCCATGCGACCACGATCCCACCCCGACGATCCGCTGGGACATCGGCAGCCTGACCGAAAGGTCCCGTCCGCCGGGACGGACGAGAGCGGTGCCGACGCCGACGCTCGACGAGCCGGCCTGCATGCCACCAGAATCGACTCAGGGCGTCCCTCCGGCGGAGGAACGCCCCGATCATCGAGGTTGAGGCGAAGGGACTCGAACCCCTGGACACAAACTGCCGGGCCGTCATGATCGCCCCTCTGGCGGCCAATTAGTACTCCGCACACCAACCGACGTGCGCGTTCCGACAACGGCCAACGTCAACAGACTCTGGGCGAGCGTCGCCGACTAAGACAAGACCGCAAACCGAACATCTCTGACGCAGCGCGATTGCGGTGAGGGCGCACGTATACCAGAGGGGGCCGGGGAACCAGCGGCGGAGCGAGTGCGGTCGCCTATTAGGTACCGCTCGTTTCGACGAGTGGACCAGACGACGTTACCCACTCCCCCTCGTCGCGCATGATGAAACGGTCAGGAACGCGTAAGCCGCGGCTAAAGAACATGTACTCTCGGCCTACTTTCTGCACCTGGGCCGTATGCGAGATGCCGAAGCGCAGACAGCGGAACTGATGATATAGAGCTCGCGTCCGATCATCAGCGTCATAGGTCAGAATCCATGGGTGTGGCGACTTGGCCAATACCTCGTGAAGACGCGCGTGCTCAAGCCAGGAGTGGTCGGTCATATACAACTCTTCACCGGGTACAACATATGGCGGGTCAACGTAGAGGAGTATTGGCCTCGTGCGCCGGTTGAGAAGTCGAATCAGGTCGATAGCGCGCTGCTGCCTGACATCAATTTGCGGAGCAAGGGCAGAAAGCCTTTTCAGGCGCTGAATCAGGTCCGTTTTATTGAAACGAGCATCGATTAGCCACTGCCCCTTTTGCTCAAGGCCTCCGATGGGACGAGCACTCAGAATTCCGGACCGGTTTGTCCTGTTGAGGAAGAATGTGGCAAAGCCGAGAGTTAAGTCGTCGCGACCACTAGGCGTCAAGTAGATCTCCCGCTGCCTGTGCCAGCTCGCCAAGTCCACGGAGCAGTCAGCTATACGTTGAACGAACGCATCAGTCTCGTGCAACGCCGCACGCCAAAAGGCGGCAATTCCCGGATTTAAGTCATTGATGATTAGCCGCGAGACGCGGCCGTCGTAGAGTAACTGCAAGCCAGCTCCGGCCCCGCCTGCATAGGGTTCACAGTAAGTCGCGACGGGACTCGACTGGCTAGCCATTACGCGTGCAAGGTACGGAGCTAGACGCGCCTTACCACCGGGATAGCGGAGCGGAGAGAGGTATTGTGGACCGCTCACTGCACAGACTCGTTGATGCTGTTGAGCAGTGGCGTGAAGGCCGCACTAAAGCGTCTTGCCAGATGGGGGTCAGCCTTGGCTGAGGGATTGTGCATAAACTGATGCATGTATACGACGCCGATGCCACTGGTCTCCAAGTGTGCCTGCACGAGGTCTTGCCTTGTCCGCTTGGGTCTGTCGATTTGCGGGTCTAAACTTTCGAGACAGCCCCGGATCTTGTCCCTCAGTGAATCGCTTTCCTTCTTACCCGACCACGCCAATACTTTGGGTTCAGATACCGCTAGCTCAAGAATTACGCGAGCGAGGACGCATGCAGCGGCGTAATTCTCCTCGATTGGCAACTGTCGGGCTTCTCGAAGCAGGCGCTGTAGGTTGGCCGACAGGTTCGGCAATCGAACGTTGGAGTAGAGCGTGCGCTCAGGTCTCTGGTCTCTTTGCCGCCCCCCGCCGAGCGTATCCGTCTCACCGGAGGACTCAGGTTCATTCTTGCCCTTGTCGTTGCTAACCGGCGGGGTAGCGGGTGCGGAGGAATTGGAGCTGGACCCGCCGTGCGCCGCGTCTGATTCTCTAGTTGGGTCGCTACCCCTGCGCGGAGGCGAGTACGGGTAGTCGGCCAGCCGTTGAGCCTCGGGAAGCGATTGCGCCGCGGCGGGAAGGACAGCTCCAGCCTCATTAAGCAGATCGCTGCGCACGCTGTCGTTCTTGAAAGCGTCAACCGATCGCTCCTCGAGCACCTGAAACGCCCAGCGGAAGTATCCGTGAAGTTCGCTTGCCGTGTGTCGCGCCCAGAGGGTTTGCGGCCCGTTCTCGTTGACTTGTCGCATCGTGAATTGCATGCGGGCAAGCATCACGCCGCTAAAAAGGCGGCCGATGTTGGTCAACTTCTCAACACGGACTCGTTTGATGCGGTCAACCAGGTCTAGGTCCGCCTGATAGGCCTCGGTCAACTCATCGGCGATCGCTATCGACCGCGCAGTCCCGCTGTCGATCGGAGCCCGCATTCGTTGTCTATGACGAGCATTCTGCTCGGCGCTCCAAACACGGACGCCAACACCATCGTTCGCACCGGTGTGACGCAGGGTGATCCAATGGTCGGCCTCGTCGCGATCAGCAGCTACCGCACAATACACCGAGCTGGGCGGCGCACCCCCGGTCCTTTTCAACCGCTCAAAAGCGTTTCGGTGGGCGGGGTCGTCCGCAAGCCTCGGATCGTCGATGAGTTTCAAAGCCGCAAAACGCCGGTTGCCCTCAAGCACGACAAACTTTGTGCCGTCCTTCATGACGATAGGCAGCTCGGTGGGGTTCACCTCCCCCCGCTCCATTAGGTCACGGGCCAGCGCCAGCAGTTGGCTGTACCCCTCACCTAAGAGGCGGTTGATCGCCTCTCGGTCGTTGGAGGTGCCATCGGGAAGCCGGGGGTTCTGCGGATCGAGCAGGATCTGAGCAGGCCGAAGTTGCTTGTAGTCCACCATACCCCCGTCGTCCTGGTCAGCTCTATGTACGCGAGCCTAGACGGCCCCCTCGAGCTGACGAACCGTCGACGCCTTGGAGGTTGCCGCTCGAGTGAGAGCTGATACTTATGCGCCAACTGATGCGACGGCACTGCGTCCAGATCCTTGCTCACGGGCCACCGGTTTCATGCGGAGTTCGTTGATCCGCACCTTTCGGCTCTTCCTCTTGGTCATCGGGGCTCGGCGCCCTGCGTTGTCGTGATGCTGGCATGGACGCGTAAGGTTCGCCTGATTCGTGCGTGTGGATGGCGCTTCGAGGGCCTATCGGGTCTCTCGGGCATCGGAGCGTGGGCGGGCGGACAGCCGCTTGACCGGCGGTGGTGTCGGAATTAGGCGACCGCGCTGAGCGCCTGTAGGACGGCTACACGATGGCTGACACCATGCTGCTGAGCGAGAGCGCACACCCGCGGGTCGTCATGGAGCTGCTCGGACACAGCCGGCTGCGCACGACGTTGGCCGTCTACAGGCACGTGTTGTCAGAACTGGATCGGGAACCCGCCGACCGGATGAGCGCCCTGCTGCCGCCAGGTAAGGGTGGGCGAACTGGAACCAGAGACGACTCAGGCCGCTCCCCAGAAGGGGAACGGCCTGGTCATCGGGGTGGAGCTGAGGGGACTCGAACCCCTGACCCCCACACTGCCAGTGTGGTGCGCTACCAGCTGCGCCACAGCCCCGAACCGACCCGGTCTGGTGCGTCCGGGCCGGGAGTAACTGTACAGGGGTGGACGCGCAGCACCGCGCAGGGGTGGTGGCGCCGCACCGCGCGCCGCCACCACCGGCCTACGAGTGTCAGGCCTGCTTCATCTGCGCGATCCGGATGTGGTTGCCGAACGGGTCGCGCAGCCCGAAGTCGATGCCGTAGGGCTGGTCGACCGGTTCCTCGGTGATCTCCACGCCCTTGGCTGTGAGCTCGGCGTGGGTCTTGTAGGCGTCGTCGCACGCGAAGAAGAGGTGCCCGCCGGCCGCGCCCTTGGAGATCAACTCGCGCACCTGCGCGGCGGTCTCCTCGCTCAGCGACGGCGCGCCCGGCTTCTCGAGCAGCACGGCCCGGTCGGGCTGCCCGGGCAGGTTGACGGTCAGCCAGCGCATGGGGCCGAAGTTCATGTCGGCCTGGACCTCGAAGCCGAGCTTGCCGACGTAGAAGTCGAGCGCGGCGTCCTGGTCGGGGACGTAGATCTGGGTGATGGTGATCGAGGTCAGCATGAGCCGAACGCTAGGAGCGCTCACTCCCCCGGCGCTTCTCCGAAACTGCTCGGTCGCGCCCACGCCATCGCGAAGCAGGTCGGCACCGGAGGGAGGGGGCCGCGACGGCGGTACGCGCTCGGCGGCTCACCCACGACGTCGCGGAACACCCGGCTGAACGTGCCGAGGCTGGCGAAGCCGACGTCCATGCAGATGTCGGTGACGCTGCGGTCGGTGGAGCGCAGCAGGAACATGGCCCGCTCGACGCGGCGCCGCTGCAGGTAGCGGCTGGGCGTCTCGCCGAAGGTCGCCCGGAAGCTCCGGATGAAGTGCGCCTCCGACACGTAGGCGATGCGGGCCAGCGTCGCGACGTCGAGCGGCTCGGCGTAGCGCCGGTCCATGGCGTCGCGCGCCCGCAGCAACCGGCGGTTGCTCTCCTCCGTCGACCGGCTCACGGGCGGAACCCTAGGTCCCGCCTCAGATGTCGACGCCGCGCTCGCGCAGCCAGGGCAGCGGGTTGATCCGCGTGCCGTCGATCCCGCCCTCGTGCACCTCGAAGTGCAGGTGCGGCCCGGTGGACTGCCCACGGTTGCCGAGCAGGGCGATCGTGTCGCCGGCGTCCACGTAGTCACCGGGCTCCACGAGGATCTCGTCCATGTGGCCGTAGACGGTCACGTCGCCGTTCTCGTGGAGGATGTACACCGCCAGGCCGAAGCCCGAGGCGGAGCCCGCGCGCAGCACGACGCCGTCGGCCGCCGCGTACTCGGGGGTGTGCATCGGGGCGGCCAGGTCGATGCCGTAGTGGAAGGTGCCCCATCGGCTGCCATAGCCGCTGGTCAGCCGGGCACCGTCGACCGGCAGCACCGTCTTGGGCCGGGCGGCCTCGGCGGCGGCTGCCGCAGCGGCCTCCGCCGCCACGGCCGCCTCGGCGCGGGCCGCCCGGGACGCGGCCACCTCCCGGAGCCGGGCCTCGGCCTCGGCCACGGTGACCGACGCCTGCGGCAGCACCTCGAGCTGCTCCTCGGCGCCGAGCATCTCCTGCTGGGCGGCGAGCACCGACGTGCTCTCCGACGCCGCGCCGGCCGGACCGCCGAGGCCCACGACCGCGGCTGCCAGACCGCCGGTCAGCAGCGCCCCGAGCAGGACGGCGGGACGACGGGACGGACGGGGGCGGGCCGCACGCCGGGAGTGCCTGCTGGGCGCCCGGTGGCGGGACGGTTCCGCCGCGACCAGGAGGTCGGTCGGGGTGTCGGAGCCCAAGCCTGCGTGCATGCACCTGCCCGTTTCAGCGTGACGTCGGCCGGGGGAAGCGGCCGGCACTCATCGAAACATTCCGTGACTTCTTCGTGACCAGGTGTACGGCGTGTCATCGGAGACACGCCGAGTGAGACGTCGCTCACGTCCCACCCGTCACAGGCGGGACGGACATCGATGTCAGACGCCCGGTCGATGAGCGGGGTCACACCCGTCCGGGCGACCGCCGGTTTAGGAGCGTCCGCGCATGGCAATGTCGGGTCTCCCGGCGTGGAGCAAACGCGCCTCTCCGTACGCCCTGCCTCCGGTTGCGACCTGATGACATGTGCGCCGGAACCATTGCGCGGCCGAGGGCCGCACCCGTGTACTGCTGATCCGCACCGGTCCGGAATCCGGCCGGCCGCCGCAGTCGGCAGCACGGACGAGGACGAAGGAGGGGTGTGATGACGCAGGCCGAGATCCTGCCGTTCTCCTCCGCGCCCGCCTCCCGCTCGGCCGGGCCGGAGATCCTCCCGCTGACCGAGCAGTCCCTGGGTTCCTTCACCGACCAGCTCCTGGTGCCGACCTACGACCGCGCGGCCCTCACGCCCGCCGTCGTCCACTTCAGCGTCGGCGGCTTCCACCGCGCGCACCAGCTGCTCTACTTCGACGAGGTCGCCGAGCGCCGGATCAGCAGCGACTGGGGCGTGGTCGGCGTCGGCCTCAACAGCCGCACCATGAAAGAGGCGCTGGCCCCCCAGGACCACCTCTACACGGTCGTGGAGCGCAGCCCCGACGGCGAGCGCGCCCGCGTCGTCGGCGTGATGATCGACTACCACTTCGCCCCCGAGGACCCGGCCCGCGTGCTGGACCTGCTCACCGATGAGCGCACCCGGATGGTCTCGCTGACCATCACCGGCAGCGGTTACCGGCTGAGCCCCTCGACCGGCGCCTTCGACGCCGACGACGACGACATCCGGGCCGACCTGCGCAACCCGGCGCGCCCGCGGACCGTCTTCGGCTACCTCGTCGAGGCGCTGGACCGTCGCCGTCGCGCCGGCCTGCCGCCGTTCACCGTCGTGTCCTGCGACAACATGCACCGCAACGGCGACGCCGCCCGGGCGGCCGTGGTCGGCTTCGCCCGGCTGCGCGACGAGGTGCTGGCCCGCTGGATCACCGACCGGGTCGCCTTTCCCAGCAGCATGGTCGACCGCATCACCCCGCACACGCCCCCGGGCGAGCGCGAGGCCGTCGCGCGTCGCTACGGCGTCGACGACCGCTGGCCGGTCATCACCGAGCCGTTCTCGCAGTGGATCATCGAGGACTCGTTCAGCAACGGCCGCCCGCCGCTGGACCAGGTCGGCGTCCGCTTCGTGCCCGACGTCGGCGCCTACGAGCTGATGAAGACGCGGCTGCTCAACGCCAGCCACTGCGCGCTGGGCTATCTCGGCTCACTGGCCGGGCTGGGCACCCTCGACCAGGTCATGGCCGAGCCGGTGTTCGCCCACTACGTCGAGCGGCTGATGGACGACGAGGTCACGCCGCTGCTGCCCCCGCCCGAGGGCATCGACCTGGCCGACTACAAGCGCACGCTGCTGCAGCGCTTCGCCAACCCGGCGATCTCCGACGGGCTCCCCCGCCTGTGCCGCCGCGGCTCCACCAAGATGCCGCACCACCTGCTGCCGTCGCTGGAGGAGGCGCTGGCCGCCGGGCGCCCGCACCGGCTGCTCACCCTCGCCGTCGCCGGGTGGTTCCGGTACCTGCGCGGCACCGACGAGACCGGCACACCGCTGGTGATCGACGATCCGCACGCCGAGCGGCTGCGGGCGCTGGCGCGCGTCGGCGGCACCGACCCGCGGCCGCTGCTCGGCCTCCGGGCGCTCTTCGGCCGGCTCGTGGACGACGCCGTGTTCGTCGACGAGCTCCAGCAGGCCCTGGAACAGCTCGACCGCGACGGCGTCCGCGCCACGCTGGCCGCCGGCACCGCCGTGCCGCTCCGCTAGCCGGCCCGCCGCCACCCCCGATCCACCACTCCCCCGCCCTACCGATCGACAGGAGACCACCCGGTGCCGACCGTTCCGCCGTCGCTCCCCGAGCAGGTGACCCACCTGCTCTGCGACGCCGACGGCAACCTCTTCCCCTCCGAGGAGCCGGCGTTCGAGGCCTCCGCCGAGGTCACCAACGCCTTCCTCGCCTCGCTCGGGATCGACCGGAGCTACACCCCCACCGAGCTCCGGACGGCGGCCACCGGCATGAACTTCCGGTCCACGGCGGCCACCCTCGCCGCACAGGCCGGTCACCCCGACGTCGACGTCGAGCCGTGGGTCGCCGAGGAGCGCCGGGCGGTCACCGAGCACCTGGGCCGCACCCTGCGGCCGCACCCGCCGACGCAGGAGGCGCTGCGCCGCCTGGCGGAACGCTTCACGCTCGCCGTCGTCAGCTCCAGCGCACTCGCCCGGCTGGCGGTCTGCTTCACCGCGACCGGCCTCGACGACCTCCTCCCGGCCGGCCGCCGGTTCAGCGCCGAGGACTCCCTCCCCACGCCGACCAGCAAGCCCGACCCGGCCGTCTACCGGCACGCGTGCGCGCAGCTGGGCATCGCACCGGAGCAGGGCCTGGCCGTCGAGGACGCCGTCGCGGGGGTCCGGTCCGCCGTCGCCGCCGGCTGCCCCGTCGTCGGCAACCTGCTGTTCGTGCTGCCCGAGGAGCGCGCGGAGCGGTCGGCCGCGCTGCTGGACGCGGGCGCGCTCGCCGTCGTCTCCTCGTGGTCGGAGCTGGCCGACCTGCTGCTTCCGGCGCTCGCCGGCCGGCCCGTGGAGATGGCCCGATGAACATCGTCTACGTCGCCTTCCGCGGCCACTTCTCCGACAGCCCCCGTGCGCTGTACACCGAGATCCGGGCCCGCGGGATCGAGGCCACCCACACGTGGCTGTCCGCACCGCACACCGAGTCGACCTTCCCCGACGACGTCACGACCGTCCCCTTCGGCAGCCCGGAGTCCATCGCCGCGCTCGAGGCCGCGGACCTGGTCATCTCCAACGACCACATCCCGCTGGACTGGGAGAAGCGGCCGGGCACGACCTACCTCCAGACCTGGCACGGCACCATGCTCAAGCGGGTGCACAACGACGTGCTGTGGGCACCCGAGGGCCGGCTGGCCTACCTGGACCAGGACATCGCCCGCTGGGACCTGCTGCTGTCCCCCAACGCGGTCACCACCGAGCGGCTCCGCAAGGCGTTCGGCTTCACCGGGCCCATCCACGAGACCGGTCTGCCGCGCAACGACCTGCTGCACAGCCCGCAGCGCGACGAGGTGCGCGCCCGGGTCCGCGCCGGCCTCGGCATCGGCGAGGACCAGCGGGTGGTGCTCTACACCCCGACCTGGCGCGATGACCTCGTCTTCGAGGGCGCCGAGGGCCGCAGCTTCGAGTTCCCGGTCGACCTCGGGGCGTTCGCCGAGCGGCTGGGCGCCGACCACGTGCTGCTACTCCGGCTGCACAACATGGTGCTGGACCGGCTGGACCCCGTGGAGGGCTCGGTCGTCCGCGACGTCAGCAACTACGCCGACATCCAGGACCTGTACCTGGCCGCCGACGTGATGGTGACCGACTACTCCTCGACGATGTTCGACTTCGCCAACACCGGCCGGCCGATGGTGTTCTTCACCTACGATCTGGACCGGTACCGGGACGAGCTGCGAGGCTTCTACTTCGACCTGGAAGAGGTCGCCCCGGGCCCGCTCGTGCACACCAGCGCGGAGCTGGTCGAGGCGATCGCCGACATCGACCGGGTCGCCGAGCAGCACGCCGCGCGCTACGCGCGCTTCCAGGAACTCTTCACCCATCTCGAGGACGGCGCCGCGACCCGGCGGGTCCTCGATCTCATCCTCCCGGACGCGACCGCGACCGGGCAGACCAGTTCGACCGAGGGAGATGATGCTGGTGCGCACCGGTGATCGAGTGCTCAACCCCGTACGGCGGGGCACGGCACCCCTCCCGCAGCGGACGACCGGCCCCCGGGGCGTGACGCAGTCCGTGCAGGTGATCATCCTGGCCGCCGGCATGGGCACCCGTCTGGGCCGCCAGGACCCGAAGCCGCTGACCCAGCTCCGCGACGGCCGCAGCATCCTGCAGCGCCAGCTCGACGGCCTGCGCGCCGTCCTGGGCGAGGACGTCTGCGTCACCGTCGTCGTCGGCTACCGCAGCAAGCGGATCATGAAGGCCGCGCCGGACCTGCTGTTCGCCTACAACCCTGACTTCGCCGACACGAACACCTCCAAGAGCCTGCTGCGCGGCCTGCGCACCACCCGCGAGGGCGGCGTGCTGTGGCTCAACGGCGACGTCGTGTTCGACCCGGCGGTCCTCGAGCTGGCGCTCCCGACCATCGCCGCCGACGAGAGCTTCGTCTGCGTGGACACCAACACCGTCGCCGACGAAGAGGTCAAGTACACCCTCGACGCCGACGGCTACGTGCAGGAGCTGTCCAAGACCGTCGTCGGCGGGCTGGGCGAGGCCGTGGGCATCAACTACGTGTCCTCGGCCGACAAGGCCACCCTGATCGACCACCTGGCCGCGTGCGGCGACCAGGACTACTTCGAGCGCGGCATCGAGACCGCGATCGCGACCGAGGGCCTCAAGGTCCGCGCGGTCGACATCTCGCAGTACAGCGCGGTCGAGGTGGACTTCGAGACCGACCTGGCGCGCGCCAACTCGCTGTTCTCCGTCAAGAAGAACACCGTCGCCGACGTCGGCTGAGCGCCGGCCGGCCGGGGGTGCTCCCCGGCCGGCCGCAGCCGCCCGTCAGCCGACGACGACGTCGAGGTCGGTGGCGATGTCGCGGCTGGTGTTCTCCGAGTCGAACGCGACGTGCGCCGCGTCGTCAGTGCCGTACAGCAGCAGGAGCGCGGAGTGCGCCCGGCCGTCGTCCTCGGCCAGCGGCACACCCGCCGCCAGCTGGGCCTGCTCGACCGCCTCCTGGTTCCCGGTCAGCCCGACGAACCCGACCGGCAGGTCGGCGTCGAAGCGGCCCAGGTACTCCCCCAGCACCTCGGGGCTGTCGGTGTCCGGGTCGGTGGTCACGAACACCACCTGGACCTGCTCGGCGACCGCCGGGTCCACCGAACGCAGCGCCACCGCGACGTCGGCCATCGTCGTCGGGCAGATGTCCGGGCAGTTCGTGTAGCCGAAGAACAGCAGCGTGGGCCGGCCGGCCGTCTCCGCCTGGAAGTCGTAGGCCGCGCCGGTGGCGTCGGTCAGCGTGAACGACGGCCGCCGGTAGGGCTCGGCCAGGTCGAACCCGGCGTAGACGTCCTCCGGGCCCTCGACGGTCGCCGGGGCGTCACCGGTGTGCCCGTCGTGCCCGCTCTCCGAGGCCGGGGCCGCCTCCTCGTCCGACGAGGTGCCCCCGCAGCCGGACAGGCCCAGTCCGGCGGCGAGGAGGAGCACCGGCAGGGCTCCCCGGGTACGGCTGCGCAGTGCTCGGCTCACGGAGCCACGGTACGTCGGCGCGCAGCCAGCCCGAGCGCCAGACCGCCGAGCCCGGCAAGCAGGCCAAGCACCGCCAGGACCAGTGCGGTGACGGCGACGCCGGAGGGACCGTCGTCCTCGACCTCGGCCGCGGTGGCGGTCCCGGCGCTCGCGGCGGAGTCGCCGTCCGAGGCCGATCCGGTCAGCGACAGCACCGGGGCCGGCCGCTCGGGCTCGGGCTGGCCGTCGACGGTCGGCTCGATCCAGGCCGACTCGGTGCCGTCGCTGTACGTCTGCACGGTCGGGAAGGTGAGCTGGTCGGCGTCGTCGGGGAACGCGCCGCCGGACAGGGCGAACTCCTGGAACTCCCCCGGCGCGATGCCGGCACCCGCGTCGGCCCGGTACTCGACGACCGACACGTAGCTGGTGATCTCCTCGCCGAAGGACTCGACCGGCTCGCTGAGCTCGGAGTTGGTCACGCTGACCGTCCACCCTGGCACCTTCTGCACCTGCAGGAACGCCAGCGCGGACTCCTCCGGCACCTGGATGCGCAGCGCGACGGTGCTGGCCGTGTCGCTCTCGTTCGGGACGCGGAAGGTGATCTTGCCGAAGCCGCCCGGGGCGGCGTCGGTGCTCGAGACCGTCACGTGTGCGGACGCGGTCGAGGCGACGACCACCGACGCGGCCAGCGCCGCGGTGGTGGTGGCCAGGACGACGGCGGCCCGGGAGCGGGCACGGGACGTGGACATGGAACTCCTCGTGGGTGGTGGTGCGGATGGGTGGGTCAGCGCACCGCGAACGTGGTGGACGCCGTGGTGGCGGTGAACTCGTCGAGGCGGACGGTGACGGTGAGCTGCCACGTGCCGGCCGAGGGGACGGTCATGTCCTCGGCGACGTACCGGCCGGGCCCCGCGGCCGCGATCTCGACGTCGAGCGGGCCGATCTCCTGCTGCTCCTCGGTGATCGCGACGCGGATCTGCTCGGGCTGGGTGGCGCGCCCCTCGTCGTCGTAGAGGTAGAGCTGCAGGACGTTGCTGCCCGCCCGCGCGGGGGCCACGGTCACCTGGACGCTGCCGGAGGCCCCGGCGGAGCCCTCCAGCTGCATCGTCACGTCGACCGGGTCGGCCGCGACCGCCTGCGCCGGCGGGGTGCCCACCAGGACCGCGGAGACCAGGACGATCGCGGCGCCGACCACGGCCTCGACGAGCATCGAGCGGCGCAGCGAGGGCAGCTGGTCGCGGGCGCCGTCGGACTGCACCCGGTCGCGGGCCGCCACCGAGTCGTCGTCGGGGTCCGGCCGGCCCTCCGCCGCCGTGGCGGCGAAGGCGTGCGCGGTCACGCGGCTGCGCCGTCCCGCGGGCGGGCGGCGGACCCCCAGCCGCTGCTGCACCCACACCCGGGACACCCCGGCCGCCCCGAGGACGACCAGGAAGAAGGTCAGCTTGGCCATGAGCAGCCGCCCGTAGACGGTGTCGACCAGGGCCGTCGGCGAGCCGAGCTCCCGCACCGACTGCAGGATGCCGGTGACGACCAGCGCCGTCACGGCGACGAACGCCACCCGGGAGAACCGGCGCATCGCCTCGGCGAAGTCCGCGTCCTCGTCGCCGGGCCGCAGCACCACCAGCAGCATCGCCACGAGCCCGCCCAGCCACACCGACATCGCGAGGACGTGCACGGCGGTGACCGCGATCGCCAGGACCGGCCACTGGCCCGCGACCGCGTGACCGGTCCCCGCCGTCGCCAGGGCGACCCCCGCCGCGAACACACCGGCCGCCGCCAGCTCGGGCACCTCGGGCGGGCCCTCGCGGCGCCACGCCGCTCGCAGCGCGAACAGCAGCGCCAGGGCCAGGACGGCGCGGGCCAGGAGCGCCCACCCGGCGGTGGTGGTGGCCGTGGCCGAGAGCAGCGAGGGGTCCAGCAGCGAGCCGAGGCCGGAGCCGGCCGCGTAGGGCCCCTGGAGGAGGAACAGCAGCAGCGCCGTCCCGGCCGCGGTGAGCGCGCCCCAGGCGCTCAGCAGGCGCAGCCGTCGCGACGACCACCCGCCGGGCACGCAGAGCAGCACCAGCACGGGGACGCCGATGGCGAACGCGATGCCGGCGAACCCGGCCGCGCGCACCACCTGCTGCGCGCCCTCCACCAGCCGGTCGGCGATCGGGCCCTCCGCCGTGGCCGTGACGAGCTCGCCCTCGCCGACGACGAAGGAGAAGGCCCCCCGGATGGGGTGCGAGTCGGCGGAGACGATCCGGTAGGTGACCAGGTAGCCGCCGTCGGCGAGATCGGGCTGCAGCGGGACGGTGATGACCTCGCCGTCGACGGAGGCGTCGTCGGTGTCCACGCGCTCGCCGTCGCCGGTGAGAACCCGGGCGTACCCGGCGCCCAGCGACACCCCCTCGCTGAAGGTCAGCGTCACCTCCGTCGGAGCGGTCTCGAGGCGGGCGCTCTCGCCCGGCTCGGTGGACACCAGCACGGCGTGCGCAGCGGCGGGGCCGGCGAGGACGACCCCGCCCAGCAGCCAGCCGGCGACGAGCAGCAGCAGGGCCAGGGGCCGGCGGCTCCGGCGCGCGCTCACGCGGCCAGCCCCCGCTCGCGGATCCGGGAGAGCAGGACCCGCGGGCTCCGCTTCCGGGCGCGGTTCCGCCAGGCGCCGGCCGACACCAGGACGACGCCGACTACCAGCAGCAGGTGGGTCAGCGCCCGGTCGGCGTGCACGTGCCCCGAGCCCAGGTCGGCCAGGGTCACCGGCAGCAGCAGCACCGTGAAGGAGAGCAGGAAGGGCAGCGCGCCGGCCGCGAGCCGGGGCGCCGCCGCGACCGCGAGGAACGCCGCGGCGACGGCCAGGTTCCAGGCGCCGGTCTCGTGCGTCATGTGCGCCGGTGCGCTCATCGCACCGGCGCCGGACACCAGCACCGGCCAGGCGATGCCCGCCTGCGCGACGCCGACCGCGAGCAGCGCGAGCCGCAGGCCGGTGTCCAGCAGCTGCCGGCGGGCCGCCGCGGCCGCGCCCGGCAGCTCCCGGGGCAGCGCCGCCAGGACCGCTCCGGTCAGGTCGGGCACCGCGGGCGCCGACGCCAGCCGGGCCCGGCGGGTGACCCGGGCGGCCTCGTCGGACCAGCCGGCGCAGCCGGCACAGGTGTCGAGGTGGCGCTCCAGCTCGCGAGCGGGCATCCCGAGCGACTCGCCGTCGAGCCGCGCGGAGATCGCCTCGCGAAAGGTGAGGCAGGACATGTGGAGGTAGTCGCCCGGGCGCCTCGCGGGGTTCCCGAGACCCCGATCACACCCTGACGAGGAGCCGCTGCGGGCCTGGAGGCGGCGTCGTGCGGGAGGATGGGCGCGTGGACGACGTGGGCGCGCTCGCGGCCGACGCCGCCGGTGGCGACCCGCTCGCCGCCGCGGCGCTCGTCCGGGCGACCCAGTCCGACGTCTGGCGGCTGTGCGCCGCGCTCGGCGACGCCGGCACGGCCGAGGACCTGACGCAGGAGACCTACCTGCGCGCGTTCGGCTCGCTGCACCGCTTCGAGGGCCGGTCGTCGCTGCGCACCTGGCTGCTGTCCATCGCCCGCCGCGTCTGCGCCGACGCCGTCCGCACCCGGCGCCGCCGGCGGCTGACGGTGGTCCGGGACGACGCCGGGCTGGCCGAGGTGCCCGCTCCGGGCGGGGCGGACCCGGTCGGCGAGTCGGCCGGCGTGGCCGACCTGCTGGCCCGGATGGACCCCGACCGCCGCGAGGCGTTTGTGCTCACCCAGCTGCTGGGCCTGTCCTACGCCGAGGCCGCCGAGGTCGCCGGCTGCGCCGTCGGCACCATCCGCTCCCGCGTGGCGCGCGGCCGGGCCGACCTCATCGACTCGCTCCCCGAGGTGGCCGGGGACGGCGAGGACGGCATCGCCCGCAGGTGACGGGGAGGTGGCCGGGGGGTGACATCCCGGCGAACCTATGCTGCCGGGCGTGCCCTTCAGCCTGACTCCCAAGGACTCGAGCTTCTACCCCCTGTTCACCGCGTCCGCGGAGAACCTGGTGGCGGCCACCGAGGTCCTCGGCGAGTTCGTCCACGACCACGCCCGGCGTGAGGAGCTCGCCGTCCGGCTGCGGGACCTGGAGCACGTCGGCGACCAGGCGACCCACGCCATCTTCCGCGCGCTGAACACCAGCTTCGTCACCCCGTTCGACCGCGAGGACATCTACTCCCTGGCGAGCAACCTCGACGACGTCATGGACTACGTCGAGGCCGCGGCCGATCTGGTCATCCTGACCGGCCTGGGCACGCTCCCGGCCGAGATGAGCCAGCAGGTCGCCCTCCTGCAGCGCTGCGCGCAGGTCACCGCCGAGGCCATGCCCCGGCTGAAGACGCTCAAGGACCTCTCCGACTACTGGATCGAGGTCAACCGGATCGAGAACGAGGCGGACAAGCTGTACCGCCGGCTGCTGTCGCGCCTCTACAGCGGCGAGTTCGACGCCCTGGAGATCCTCAAGCTCAAGGAGGTGGCCGACCAGCTGGAGGAGGCCGCCGACGCGTTCGAGCACCTCGCCAACGTGGTCGAGACGATCGCGGTCAAGGAGTCCTGACCCCGATGGACGCGGCCTTCATCGGGCTGGTCGTCATCGTCCTGGTGGCGCTGGCGTTCGACTACACCAACGGCTTCCACGACGCCGCCAACGCGATCGCGGTCGCGGTCTCCACCAAGGCGCTCACCCCGCGCGTCGCGCTCGCCCTCGCGGCGATCATGAACCTGGTCGGGGCCCTGCTGTCGACCGAGGTCGCCAAGACGGTCGGCGAGGGGATCATCGACCCACCCGAGGGCAACAACGGGCTGGAGATCGTCTTCGCCGCCCTCATCGGCGCCATCACCTGGAACCTGATCACCTGGTGGTTCGGGCTGCCGTCCTCGTCGTCCCACGCGCTGATCGGTGGCCTCGTCGGCGCCGCGCTGGCCGCCTCCCACTCCGTGCAGTGGATGGGCGTGCTCGACAAGGTGATCATCCCGATGATCCTGTCGCCGCTGGTCGGCTTCGGGCTGGGCTACCTGTTCATGCTGGCGATCCTGTGGACCTTCCGGCGGGCCACGGTCTCCAAGGCCAACCGCAACTTCCGCTACGCGCAGATCGTCAGCTCCGCGACCATGGCCCTGGGCCACGGCATGCAGGACGCCCAGAAGACGATGGGCATCATCACGCTGGCGCTGTTCACCGCCGGTGAGATCGACAGCTTCGAGGTGCCGTTCTGGGTCGTCCTCGCCGCCGCCGGCGCGATCAGCGCCGGCACCTACGCCGGCGGGTTCCGGATCATGCGGACCCTCGGCCGGCGGATCATCCAGCTCACGCCCGCGGGCGGCTTCGCCGCGCAGACGGTGGCCTCGAGCATCATGGTGACGACGGCGACGGTGTTCGCCGTCCCGGTGTCGACGACGCACATCACGACCACCTCGATCATGGGCGTGGGCGCGACCCGGCGGCTCTCGGCGGTCCGCTGGGGCGTGGCGGGCAACATCGTGCTCGCCTGGGTCGTGACGCTCCCCGCCGCCGCATCCGTGGCCGCGGTCGCGTACTTCCTCACCGATCTCGCGGTGGGCTGATACTTCTCGGGTGACCGGTGACGGGTCCTCCGCTCCGTCCGGCCTTGCGCTGGGCACAGCGCCGGGTCGGTGGCTGGTCACGGCGACCGTGCTCGCCTCGGGCATGGCGTTCCTCGACGCCACCGCGGTGCAGGTGGCGCTGCCGACGATCGGCCGCGACCTCGGCGCCTCGCTGTCGGACCTGCAGTGGATCATCAACGGCTACACGCTGCCGCTGGCCGCGCTCATCCTGCTCGGTGGCTCGCTGGGCGACCGCTACGGCCGGCGGCGGGTGTTCCTCGTGGGCGTCGCCTGGTTCGCCGCGGCGTCGCTGCTGTGCGGGCTGGCGCAGACCCCCGGCCAGCTGATCGCCGCCCGGGCGCTCCAGGGCGTCGGCGGGGCGCTGCTCACCCCGGGCAGCCTGGCGCTCATCCAGGCCTCGTTCCGCCCCGACGACCGGGCACCCGCGATCGGGGTGTGGTCCTCCCTGTCGGGGGTCGCCGGGCTCGTCGGGCCGTTCCTCGGCGGTGCGCTCATCGACCTGGCCAGCTGGCGGCTGGTCTTCCTCCTCAACGTGCCGCTGGCCGCGGTGGTCGTCGTCGTGGCCGGGCGGCACGTGCCGGAGAGCCGCGACCCCGGCCCGCACGGCCGCTTCGACGTCGCCGGTGCCGTGCTGGGCGCGGTGGCCCTCGGCGCGCTCACCTACGCCCTGATCACCGCCGGGGCGCGGGGCGGCACCGACGTCGTCGCGGCCGCGGTCGTCGCGGTGGTCACCGGGGTGCTCTTCGTCGCCCGCGAACGGTGGACGGCGGAGCCCATGCTGCCGCCGCGGCTGTTCGCCGACCGGCAGTTCACCGGCGCCAACCTCGCCACCCTCGCCGTCTACGGGGCGCTCGGGGGCAGCTCGCTGTTCATCGTCCTCCAGCTGCAGGAGGTGCTCGGCTACGGCGCCACCGCCGCGGGCGCCGCGACGTTGCCGACCATCCTGCTGATCACGCTGCTCTCCCCGCGCGCGGGAGCGCTGGCCACGCGGATCGGGCCGCGGCTGCCCATGACCCTCGGCCCGCTCGTCACGGCCGCCGGGACCCTGCTGCTGGTCGGGCTGGACGGCAGCAGCCCGTACTGGCTGGAGGTGCTGCCCGGCGCCGTCCTGCAGGGCCTGGGCATGGCGCTGACGGTGGCCCCGCTGACCGCCAGCGTCCTGGGCGCCGCGCCGGACGCGCTCGCCGGGGTGGCCAGCGGCGTGAACAACGCCGTGGCCCGTGCGGCCTCCCTGCTGACCATCGCCGCCCTGCCCGTGGCGGTCGGGCTCTCCGGGGCGGACTACGCCGATCCGGAGGCCCTCACCGACGGGTACCGCGCGGCGATGGTCCTCTGCGCTGGGCTCTTCGCCGTCGGCGGGGCGGTGGCGTGGGCCACCATCCGGAACGACGTGCTGCGCGCCTCGTCCCACTGAGTGGGCCCGACCCACCACCTATCCCTATCGAACTGGTAGACATGGGGTCATGACGCGGTCGACGGAGCTGCTCCTCGTGAGCCGCCTGCACGTCGATCTGCTGCGCGTGTGCACGGCCGCCTGTCCGGCCGGCTGAGCCCAGCGCCCTCCAGGGCGCCCCCCACCCGCCACGCCCGCGGGCCGTCGTACGGCCGCGCCCTCCCCGATCCGGAGTCGTCTCCCCGTGAAAACCCTCGTGCTGCTCGCCCTCGTGGGCCTGGGCGCCCAGCTCGTCGACGGCAGCCTCGGCATGGCCTACGGCGCCACCTCGACGACGCTGCTGCTGGCCATCGGCACCAACCCGGCCGCCGCCTCGGCCACCATCCACCTCGCCGAGATCGGGACGACGCTGACCTCCGGTGTCGCGCACTGGCGGTTCGGCAACGTGGACTGGAGGGTCGTCGCGAAGATCGGCATCCCCGGCGCGGTCGGCGCCTTCGTCGGCGCGACCGTGCTGGCGAGCCTCTCCACCGAGGTCGCCGCCCCGGTGATGTCGCTGATTCTGCTGACCCTCGGCCTCTACCTGCTGATCCGGTTCACCCTGCGCGGGATCAACCGGCGCAACCTCGGCAAGCCGGTCCGGAAGCGCTTCCTCGGCCCGCTCGGGCTGGTCGCGGGATTCGTGGACGCGACCGGCGGTGGCGGCTGGGGCCCGGTCGGCACCCCGGCGCTGCTGGCCAGCGGCCGGATGGAGCCGCGCAAGGTCATAGGCTCGGTGAGCACCGCGGAGTTCCTCGTCGCGCTGTCCGCCAGCCTCGGCTTCCTGGCGTCGCTGGGCTCGCAAGGCATCAACCTCACCTGGGTGGCCGCCCTGCTCATCGGCGGCTCGATCGCCGCGCCGCTCGCCGCCTGGCTCGTGCGGCACATCCCGCCGCGGATGCTCGGCTCCCTGGTCGGCGGTCTGATCCTGCTGACCAACACCCGGACGCTGCTGAAGAGCGACTGGATCGACGCCGGCGACGCGACCCGCTACGCCGTCTACGCGGTGCTCTACGTCGTCTGGGCCGCCGCCGTGGCGTGGTCCTACCGCGCGTACCGCACGGAGGCCGCGCTCGAGGCCGCCGAGGCCCTCGCCACGGAGGCCGAGCTCAACGCCCTCGCGGCGGACGCCGAGCGCAACGTCGTCGCCGACGCCCCGGTCGTCGACCGGGCCACGGCCGGCCGGCCCAGCGCCCCGCGCGACTGAAGGCACGCCGAGCTGGGATCAGCTCACCTGATCCCCGAGCGTCCTCCCTCACCGCGCACCGTGAGGGAGGACGCTTCATGATCAGGGAGCCTGATCGTGGCGGGCCAGCAGCGAGGCTTCCAGTTCCGCAGGCAGGCCGGGTTCGGCGAGCTGGGCCATCCGGGCCAGGGGCGGCCGCCCGGAGACCTGCAGCCACGACCAGGTGTCGGCGACGGTCTCCACCAGCGGGCGCGTGGTCAACCCCAGCTCGCGGGCCCGGGTGGTGTCGACGTCCCACGCCGTCCGGGCGACGCCGCGCGGGAGCCACAGCGGCAGGTGCACCCACGGCTGGACGTCCGCGGCGAGCAGGTCCGCCTCGGGCACCGGCACCCACTCCGCGTCGCTGCCGGTGACCTCGCGGCAGACGTCGAGCAGACCGCCCAGCGTGGTCATCCCGGTCGGGCCGGTGGCGTTGACGGCGCCGGAGACTCCCTGCTCGACGGCGGTCACCAGCCAGGAGGCGAGGTCGCGGGCGTCCACCACCGCGATCGGCTGCTCGAGCGCGTCCGGGACGACGACGCGGTCGCCCCGGGCGATGCGCTCCAGCCACCAGCCCAGCCTGTGGACGTCGTCCCACGGGCCGACGATCAGGCCGGCGCGGGCGGTGAGGAACCCCTCGCCCACCGCCGCGCCGATCACCCGCTCGGCGTAGGCCTTGTTCGGGCCGTAGTCGTCCTCGTCGGTGTCCCAGGTCGGCTCGTCGTCCTCTCGGCCGACCGGTCCGGGCGGCCAGCCGCGGTAGGCGTTGAGGCTGCTGACGAAGGCGTAGCCGGAGACACCGGCCAGCGCCGCAGCGGCGTTGCGGGCGGCGGCGCGCGTTTGGCAGGAGGTGTCGACGACGAGCTCGGGCGCCCAGTCCGCGAGCGCCCTCGGCAGTGCGTCCGGGTCGTCCCGGTCGCCGTGCAGCGCCCGCACGCCCTCCGGGGGCGCTCCGGACACGCCGCGGGTGAACGTGGCGACGTCGTGGCCGCGAGCCAGCGCCGCCGCCACCACGTGCCGGCCGAGGAAGTGGGTGCCACCGAGGACCAGGAGCCGCATGGCCCCACCCCAGCGGACCGCTCCTTCGGCCGTCCAGCCGGTTCGCGGTCGGCGTAGCCGGATCAGACGGCGCGGCGGTGCACCTGGGGGACCTGCGGCAGCGGCGTCGACCGGGCGGCGGCCAGCACCATCTGGGGCGAGCGGGGCAGCCCGCGGCGGGTGCACAGCCGCAGCGCGCGGGCGCCGGTGAGCACGTCGGTCTCCGGCGGGACGACGAGCAGGTCCGCGCGCTGGGTGCCGCCGTTCCAGGTCAGGCAGACCACGAGCGGGTCCATGCTGCGGAAGCCGCCGGTGCGCACCAGCCGGTCACGGAGGACCAGCTTGCGCGGCGCCGGCTCCCACGCCTCCAGTGAGTAGGTGAAGCGCTCGATGCGGACGCCGCGGCGCTCCAGCTCCGCGATCAGCTCGGGCAGCTCGACGCCGAGGTCGCGGCTGCGCGGGAACCAGGCCCCGTCGAAGGCGGAGTTCCCGTCACCCGCGCCGTCCCGCAGGCTCACCCGGACATCGATGCCGCCCCGGAAGTGGTTCTCCACCGGAGCCATACGGGTGATCGTCGTCATGCGGTCGGCCGCCTCTCGTGCACTCGTCCCCCGGCGACCATGACCCATGGCCCCGAG
Source organism: Blastococcus sp. TF02-09 (assembly GCF_003319105.1). Lineage (GTDB taxonomy): Bacteria > Actinomycetota > Actinomycetes > Mycobacteriales > Geodermatophilaceae > Blastococcus. Next base: position 27,662 of record NZ_QOHH01000016.1, read on the forward strand.
GAGAACGTAGGCGCGGTGGCGCGCGCGTCCCGGTGCACGAGTGACGGGCGTGGCGACCGTCCGCGGCTCGTCGTCACCCCTCGTGCACGGCCCGCCACGACCCAAACCACTGCGCCGCTTCTCCGCGGAAAAGCGGGCTGCTTTTCCGCGGAAAAGCAGAAGGGCCCCCGGCGCGGGTGCGCGCGGGGGCCCTTCTCGCGGTGGCTCAGGCGGGCTTGGGCTTCTTGTTCTTGGCCTTGCCCCGCTCGGTCTGGTCGAGGACCACCTTGCGGATGCGGATGGTGGCCGGGGTGACCTCGACGCACTCGTCCTCGGCGCAGAACTCCAGCGCCTGCTCCAGGTTCAGGATCTTCGGCGGCACCAGGCGCTCGAGCTCCTCGGAGGTGCTCTTGCGCATGTTGGTGAGCTTCTTCTCCTTGGTGATGTTCACGTCCATGTCGTCCGGACGGGAGTTCTCCCCGACGATCATGCCCTCGTAGACATCGGTGCCGGGCTGGACCATGAGCTGGCCGCGCTCCTGCAGCGAGAACATCGAGTACGTCGTCGCCACGCCCTGGCGGTCGGCGACCAGCGAGCCGGTCGGGCGGGCGCGCATGTCGCCCAGCCACGGCTCGTAGCCCTCGAGGTTGTGGTTGAGGACGCCGGTGCCGCGGGTCTCGGTGAGGAACTCGGTGCGGAACCCAATGAGACCGCGGGACGGGACCATGTACTCCATCCGCGCCCAGCCGGTGTCGTGGTGCACCAGGTTCTCCAGCCGACCGCGACGGGTGGCCAGCGCCTGGGTCAGCGTGCCGACGTACTCGCCGGGAGTGTCGATCGTGACCCGCTCGACCGGCTCATGCAGCGTGCCGTCGATCATCTTGGTCACCACCGTGGGGCGGCCGACCGTCAGCTCGAACTCCTCGCGGCGCAGCTGCTCGACGAGGATGGCCAGCGCCAGCTCGCCGCGGCCCTGCATCTCCCAGGTGTCGGGACGGTCGGTCTGCAGCATGCGGACCGACACGTTGCCGACGAGCTCCTGGTCGAGGCGGTTCTTGATCAGGCGGGCGGTCAGCTTCTTGCCCGACTTGCCCGACAGCGGCGAGGTGTTGATGCCGATGGTGATCGAGATCGACGGCTCGTCGACGGTCAGCGGCGGCAGCGGGCGCGGGTCGTTCGGGTCGGCGAGGGTGTCGCCGATCATGACGTCCTCGATGCCGGCGATGGCCACGAGCTCACCGGGGCCGGCGCTCTCGGCCGGGGTGCGGGTGAGCCCCTCGGTGACCAGCAGCTCGGTGATCCTGACGTTCTTGATCGTGCCGTCGGTGCGACACCAGGCGACCTGCTGGCCGCTCTTCATCGTCCCGGAGTGGATGCGCAGCAGCGCGAGACGGCCGAGGTAGGGCGAGGCGTCGAGGTTGGTGACCTGCGCGCGCAGCGGCTCCTCGGCGTCGTACTCCGGCGCCGGGATGGTGTCCAGCAGCGTCTTGACCAGCGGGGCGAGGTCGTCGTTGTCCGGCTCGCTGCCGTTCTCCGGGCGGGTGAGCGAGGCCTTCCCGCTGCGACCGCTGCAGTACACGATCGGGAACTCGAGGGCGTCGGCGTCCAGGCCGGCGTCCTCCATGAGCTCCATGAACAGCTCGTAGCACTCGTCGACGACCTCGGCGATGCGAGCGTCGGCGCGGTCGGTCTTGTTGACCGCGAGGATGACCGGCATCCCCTTGCCCAGCGCCTTGCGGAGCACGAAGCGGGTCTGCGGGAGCGGGCCCTCGGAGGCGTCGACGAGCAGGCAGACGCCGTCGACCATCGACAGGCCGCGCTCGACCTCGCCACCGAAGTCGGCGTGGCCGGGGGTGTCGACGATGTTGACGACGACGGGGTTGCCGTTCTCGTCGGCCAGGTGGATCGCGGTGTTCTTGGCCAGGATGGTGATCCCGCGCTCGCGCTCGAGGTCCATCGAGTCCATCACGCGGTCCTGCGTGGAGTCGTTGTCCGTCCCCTCGCCCTTGGCGCGCCCGAGGGCACCTGCCTGGCGGAGGAGGGCGTCGACCAGGGTCGTCTTCCCGTGGTCGACGTGAGCGATGATCGCCACGTTGCGCAGGTCGTCGCGAGTGGGCATGCGGAAGGGCACCTCAGGGGGTTCGGGGAGGCCGCAGCGTCAGCGCGCGGCATCTCGTGCAACAGCCGCTCGTGCGGCGACCTTCCCAGAGTAGTCGCTCAGCCGACCCGTTCCGGCTCCCGAGCGCCGTCGGCCACCCCGAAGGTGACCCCGGCTGCGGTCAGAGTGACCAGACTCACCGCCAGCCAGGCCGGCAGCCCCACCCCGATGGCCAGCACGTGCGCCAGGACGAACGCCCCGACGTACAGGGCGGCCAGCGCGACAGCGGTCCCCGGACCCTTGCGGTGGAGCCACAGGTAGCCGGCCGCCAGCCCCGCCGCGGCGAAGACGGCGCCGCCGAGCGCCCGGATGCCGGTGCCCTGCGCGATGCCGAAGCCGGCGGCCAGGCCGACGACGACCAGTGCGGCCGAGGGGAAGCGGGTGCGGACGAGGCTGCTGGTCGACATGCCCCCAGTGTCCCGCGGCTCAGTTCCAGGGCGACGACCACGGGGCGACGCCCCACGCGCCGCCGTCAGCGATGTCGAACGGCGCCGGGCCGACGTCCTCCGGGACGGTCGCCGCGGTCAGGGTGGACGACGCGTCGAGCGCCACGGTGAGCACCTGCGCCGTCTCCGCATCGGCCCAGCCGCCGTAGCTGCGCCAGGTCAGCAGCGCGAACGCCGACATGCCCGGCGCGACCCCCACCCGCTCCACCGACGCCGGGTCCCCCTGAGGCGTCTCCCCCGGCAGCACCTGCAGCGCCAACGGTCGGCCACCCTGCAGGAGGACGACGACCGGCACACCTTCCAGCCAGCAGGGCGCCGTCCCGGTGTTGGTGGCCTGCACCGCCGCCGCACGGGCGCCCATCGCGGCGTCGAAGCCGCCCACCGCGAAGGTGAGGTCCGACGAGGCGCAGGGGACGTCGGCGACCACCGGTGTCGGGCTGGACGGAGGACTGGGCGCGGGAGGGGGCGCCGGGACGGGCTCGGGAACGGGCGCCGGGACGGACGGCGTGACGCCCGTCGACGGGGCGGTCGACGCCGGGGGGACCGTCGGGGCCGGGACGAGCAGCGCCGCGAGCAGGAGCACCCCGACGGTGAGGACGGCGACACCCCCGGCCACCGCCCGCCATGCCGGTGGCTCTCGCAAGGCCTGCAGCGACCGCTGGACCAGCACGGCGGCTGCCACGGCCACGGCGTCCACCACCGGCAGCTCGGTCAGGGACTCGGAACTGTCGACGACCCAGGTCAGCACGACCGCACCCACACCGACGGCGCTGACCAGCAGTGCCGTGAGCCACTCGTGCCGCGGGGTGGGCAGCTGCGAGCGGACCACGCGCGCGGCCAGCAGCACCCCGCCGGCCTGGGCGAACCACGCGCCGACGAGCGCGACGGCCAGGAAGTGCGGGCCGCTGAACGCCGCGATCAGCAGCGGAAGACCGGCGCAGAGAGCCACCCCGCAGGTGATCAGACCCGCGACCAGCGCGTGCACCGGCGCCGCGCGCGCCGGAGCGGCCGGGCGCCGGGGGGTCAGCGAGAGCGTCCACGCGAGCAGGACGGCAGCCAGGACGAGGACCCCGAGCCCGCCACCGACGACGAACCACAGCCGCCGCAGGCCCGCCTCGATGTCGGCCGGCGAACACTGCCCGGCCAGCTGGCACGGTGCGGAGTCGTCGAGCCAGACGCGGGTGTACCAGCCCGTCCGCAGTGCGCCGGCGAGCGCGACGAGCCCACCGAGCAGCCCGATGGCTCCGACGACGAAGCGCGCGCGGGTCACGCGGGCAGCCTGCCCCATGATCCCGCCGGCGACGGGGAGGCCGGCGACGGAACGCCCCCGACGCGCGAGGGCCCCTGACGCAGCTCGCGTCAGGGGCCCTCGACGGGTCGTGCGGGGGGATCAGGCGGCGCGGAGCACGGCCTCGATCTCGAGCTCGACGTTGATCTTGTCGCCGACGACGACGCCGCCGCCGTCCATCGGCATGTCGATGTCGACGCCGAACTCGGAGCGGGAGATGACGGTCTTGGCGCTGAAGCCGGCGCGCGTGCCGCCGTAGGCGTCCGGGCCGAAGCCGTTGAGCTCGAGCTCCAGGGTGACCGGCTTGGTGATGCCCTTGAGGGTCAGCTCACCGTCGACGTGCCAGTCCTCGCCCTCGGCGCGCACGCCGGTGGAGCGGAAGGTCATCACGGTGTGGTTGCCCACGTCGAAGAAGTCGGCGGACTTGATGTGGGCGTCGCGCTGCTCCTGACGGGTGTCGATCGAGTCCATGTTGATCGTCGCGGTGACCGACGACTGCGCCGGGTCGGCGGCGGTGACGAGCTCGCCGGAGAACTCACGGAAGTAGCCGCGCACCTTGCTGACCATCATGTGGCGGACGGAGAAGCCGACGGTCGAGTGGCTGGCGTCGATGTCCCAGGTGCCGACGACGTAACCGGGGATCTGGACGGTGCTGGTCATGGTGTCTCCAAGTGGTTGAGCGTGTGACCTTCGCGAGCTGCAGCATAGTTGAGCGCTGAACTATTCCGCCAGTAGGATGTCGGCATGACCGCGCACGTGTCACCCGCCCCCTCCGGCGCCCCCGACCTGACCGCACCGCGGTGGCTCGACGCCGAGGAGCAGCGGGCGTGGCGCGCATGGCTGTTCAGCGCCCAGCTGCTCATGGACCGCCTCGACCGCGAGCTCACCCGCAGCACGGGCATCTCGCACGCCTACTACGAGATCCTGGTCGCCCTCTCCGAGGCTCCCGAGCAGATGATGCGGATGAGCGAGCTGGCCGACCGGTGCCTCTCCTCGCGCAGCCGCCTCTCCCACGCCGTCTCCCGGCTGGAGGAGCGCGGATGGGTGCGCCGGCAGGTCTGCGCCGAGGACGGCCGCGGGCAGCTCGCCGTCCTCACCGAGGAGGGGTTCGCCGCACTGGACGCCGCCGCCCCGGTGCACGTGGAGAGCGTGCGCGCGCACCTGTTCGACCAGCTCACCCCCGAGCAGGTCGGGCACATGCGCGACCTGGGCGAGACGCTCCTGGAGCACCTCGACCCGGCCGCGGCCCGCGCCCTCCCCTAGGACTCAGTCCCGGACCACGACGTCCGGTGGTGCGGCTGGCCACCGGGGCACACCGGCGATCGGGCCGTCGCCCAGCCGCGTCGTGAAGCGCGGCGGCCGCTTCTCGAGGAACGAGGCCACGCCCTCGGCGCTGTCGGGGCCCGCGCCGAGCTCCACCACCGCCCGTGACTCCGCGCGGTGCGCGTCCCACGGCGATGCGGCGCCGAGCATCGACCACAGCAGCTGACGGGCGGCGCCGACGGCCACTCCGCTGGTGTTCGCGACGATCTCGCGGGCCAGCGCGGCGGCGGCGGGCAGCAGCTGGTCGTCGGGCACCACCCGGGAGACCAGGCCGCCGCGCAGCGCCTCCGCGGCGTCGAAGACCCGCCCCGTGGCGACCCACTCCATCGCCTGGCTGATCCCGACCACCCGCGGCAGGAACCACGTCGAGGCCGCCTCCGGCACGATGCCGACCCGGCCGGACACGAAGCCGAAGCGCGCCGACTCCGCGGCGATCCGGACGTCCATCGGCAGCGTGAGCGTCGCGCCGACACCCACCGCCGGCCCGTTGACCGCGGCGATGACCGGCTTGCGCAGCGCGGCGAACGCCAGGATCACCACTCCCCCGGCGTCCCGGGGATAGCCGGCGATGTCCTCGCGCAGCCCCGGCGGCCGGTGCCGGGTCAGCCGGTCGGCGAAGGTGTCCGCGCCGCCGCCCAGGTCCGCGCCGGCGCAGAAGCCCCGGCCCGATCCGGTGACGACGACGACGCGCACCTCGTCGTCCGCGTCCGCGGCGGCCGTCACCCGGACCAGCTCGTCGGCCATCGTCGGGGTGAAGGCGTTCAGCCGCTCCGGGCGGTGCAGCCGGATCGTGGCGACCCGGTCGGCGACCTCGTAGCGGAGCTCGGTGAGATCCATGCCGCACCGTGCCAGCCCGCAGCCCGAGCGGTCAACGGTGACTGTTGGCCGGGGCCCTGCGGCCCTAGGCTCGCCCGGTGACGTCCGATCCCGTGCCGCTGGGCACCGCGCGGCCTGCCCGGTCACGGTCCGCGCGCACCGCCGACAGCCGCATGCTGATCCTCGACGCCGCCGTCGACTGCCTGGTCGAGGAGGGCTACGCCGGCGCCTCCACCCTCGCCGTCCAGGCGCGGGCCGGCATCTCCCGCGGCCGGTTGCTGCACCACTTCCCCTCCCGCGCCGAGCTGCTGGTGGCCGCCTGCGACCACCTGGTGACGACGCAGCTCGAGGAGGTGCGGCGGCGGTCGGTGGCGCTCATGGCCGACGGGCCCACCGGTCGCGAGCGGGTCGACCGCGCCATCGACCTCATGTGGGCGACGTTCCAGGAACCGCCGTTCTGGGCCGCGACCGAGCTGTGGACCGCCGCCCGCACCGACCCGGCCCTGCGCGCGGCGCTCGGCAGCGGCGAGGGACGGCTGCGCGCGGCGATGGCCGCGGTCGGGGACGGGATCTGGGGCCCGGAGTTCGCCGCCTCCCCCGTCTACGCCGACCTCACCGAGCTGCTGTTCACCAGCATGCGCGGGGTGGCGCTGGTCTACGCCTTCGAGCCCCGGCCGGCCGCCACCGATCCCCACCTCCCGCTGTGGAAGCGGCTGGCCGCCCGGCTGCTGGGGCTCGACGGCGACGCTTGACCCCCTGACCGGGCCCGGCCAGCATGACGCACGTCACAGCCCCCACCGTCGAGGAGCTCCCGTGACCGTCGAGATCCCCGCCCTGCGGGGCCGGGGCATGACCCTGGCCGACCAGCTCGCCCGGCACGCCCGGAAGACACCCGACGAGACCGCGCTCCGCTTCGAGGGGGCCGGACGCAGCTACGGCGAGCTCGACGAGCGGGTGACCCGGCTGGCCCGCGCCCTGCAGCAGCGGGGCGTCGGCACCGGCGACCGGGTCGCCGTCCTGGCGCTCAACGGCATGGAGACCTGGGAGACCTACCTCGCCGGCGCACGGCTGGGCGCGATCGTCGTCCCGGTCAACTTCCGGCTCGTGGCCGACGAGGTCGCCTACGTGCTCACCGACTCCAGCTCCGTCGCCCTCGTCGTCGACACCGCGCTCGCCGAGGTCGCCGCCAAGGCGCGCGCGCAGGCACCGGCGGTGACGACGACGCTGGTGATCGGGGACGACTACGAGGAGGCGCTGGCCGCGGCAGGCGCGGAGCCCCTCGAGGTGGACGTAGACGAGGACGAGCCGGCGTTCCTCATGTACACCTCCGGGACCACCGGCCGCCCCAAGGGCGCGGTGCTCACCCACCGCAACCTGCTCATGCACGCGTTCAGCCAGATCACCACCCTCGGCTGGGATCCCGCCGACCGGGTGGCGGTCCCCGGCGCACCCCTCTTCCACATCGCCGGCCTGGCCGGGGGCATGCCGCCGCTGCTGCTGGGCGGCACCCACGTGATCATCCGGTCCGGCGCCTTCGACCCGGTCGAGACGCTGGACCTGATGGAGCGCGAGCAGGTCTCGAGCATCTTCCTGGTGCCGGCCATGTGGGCGGCCGTCCTCGCCGTCCCGGGGATCGCCGACCGCGACCTCTCGCACCTGCGCCGCGTCTCCTGGGGAGCCGCCCCGGCGTCCACCACCCTGCTCCGCGCGCTCATCGACGCCTTCCCGCAGGCCGAGGTGGTCACCGCCTTCGGGCAGACCGAGTGCAGCCCGGTCACCTGCCTGCTGCGCGGCGAGGACTCGCTGCGCAAGATCGGCTCGGTCGGCACGCCGATCCTCAACGTCGAGGTGCGGGTGGTGGACGACGCGATGGACGACGTGCCGCAGGGCGAGGTGGGCGAGATCGTCTACCGCAGCCCGATGGTCATGAAGGAGTACTGGAACAAACCGGAGGCCACCGCGGAGGCGTTCGCCGGCGGCTGGTTCCACTCCGGGGACCTGGTGCGCCAGGACGAGGACGGCTACTTCTACGTCGTCGACCGCAAGAAGGACATGATCATCTCGGGCGGGGAGAACATCTACTGCGCCGAGGTCGAGGACGTGCTCGCGGCGTACCCCAAGGTCGGCGAGGTGGCGCTGATCGGGGTGCCCGACACGCGGTACGGCGAGGCGCCGCTGGCGGTGATCGCCCCGCGCGACCCCGACGACCCGCCCACGTCCGAGGAGCTCGCCGGGTGGTGCCGGGACAAGCTTGCCCGCTACAAGAACCCGCGGGAGTACTCCGTCGTCGCCGCCCTGCCCCGCAACCCCAGCGGCAAGGTGCTCAAGACGGCGCTGCGCCAGGAGCACTCGGCCGGCTCGCTGGTGGCCGACCCGGTGGTCTAACCCGTCCAGGCGTCGGCGACCTGCGCAGCCACCTCGGCCGCCTGCGCACGCCCGGCCCGCGCCGCGGGCGCCCGGGCCGCGGGGTCGAGCACGTTCTTGCCGATGGCCCTGCGCGCCCCCTCGTCGGGAGTGACGACGGCGACGCGCGCCGAGACCATGCCGGTCACCTGCGCGTCGACGCTGGCGATCGGGCCGACCCCGCGCGGGATCGGGGCGAGCACGACCAGCCGGTCGTAGCCCTGGGCCAGGTCGGCGTTGGCCGCCGAGCGCATCCCGCCGTCGACGTAGCGCCGGTCGCCGATCGTGACCGGCGGGTAGACGCCGGGGACGGCGCAGCTGGCGGCGACCGCCTGCAGCAGCGGGACGCCGGAGGTGCGGTCGAAGGCGCGGAACTCGCCGGTCTCCGCGTCGACGGCGGTGATGACCAGCTCCCGGTCGGGCCAGTCGCTGCCGACCAGCCGGGAGCCGATCACGTCCAGCCGCTCCTGCTCGGTCGGGGTCAGCCCGGCCTTCTCGGCGGCGAGCGCGACCGAGCCGACCCGGCGGCGGAACTCCTCGTCGCGGCCGCGGCTGACCAGCATCGCCCAGGCGTAGCGCGCCAGGTTCGACCGCGACATCCGCGCCACCTTCTCCTGCGCGGGCGGCTCCAGCTGCCGGGCGAACATCGCCTCCAGGTCCGCTCCGGCGGTCACCTGGGCGCCGACGACCGACCCCGCGGACGTGCCCACGACCAGGTCGGCCGAGGTCAGGTCGACGCCCGCGTCGGCGAGGCCGGCCAGCACGCCGATCTCCCAGGCGATGCCGGTGATGCCGCCGCCGCCGAGGACGAGGGCCGTGCGCTGGTCGCTCATGCCCCCCATGGTCACAGACCCTCGACACCCGATGTGGTCTGGGCCACGCTGGCGTGGATGATCCGACGGACGGACTCCTCGACGAAGGGACGCGCATGACCGCCACGCAGCCGGCTCCGGACACCACGACGAGGAGTTGGCCCCCGGGTCTGCCGCGGTCGCTGGAGTACCCCGAGGTGCCGGTCGGGTCGATCCTGCGTGCCGCCGTCCGGCGCTGGGGCGACCGGGCCGCGTTCGTCCAGCACGACCTCCCGCTGACCTACGCCGAGCTGGGAGCCCGCGCGCACGCCGTCGCCGGCTGGCTGGCCGACCAGGGCATCGGGCGCGGCGACGTCGTCGCGCTGCACATCCCCAACTGCCGCCAGTACCCCGCGCTCTACTTCGGGATCATGCTGTCGGGCGCGACCTTCTCCCCCACCAACCCGCTGCTCCCGGCCGCCGACCTCGCCGCGCAGCTGACCGACGCCGGTGCCACCGCGCTGATCACCTGGGACCAGGTGCTGCCGATGGTGCGCCCGGCGCTAGCCGCCACCCCCGTGCGGACGGTGATCGTCACCGGTGAGGCGCACTCGCACGACGTCGCCGCCCGCCTGGACCTGGCCGACGGCGACGTCGACGCCGCCGACCTGCTGACCGGTGACCCGACCGACCGGCGGCTCGACGCCGGCGTCGACGTGGACGCGGACCTGGCCCACCTCGCCTACACCGGCGGCACGACCGGGGTGAGCAAGGGCGTGGAGCTCCCGCACAGCAACGTGATCACCAACGTGCTGCAGTCGGTGTGCTGGAGCAACGGCGCGGTGCCCGAGCTGGACGAGCACGGCGACGTCACCGCCCGGCAGGTGGCCGGCACCGACGAGTACCCGACGCCCATGGGCACCGCCCGGATCATCAACCTCACGCCCTGGTTCCACGCGATGGGCGCCGTCGGCTTCCTCAACGGCATGGTCATGAGCGGGACGACGGTGATCATCCACCCCCGCTTCGACCCGGCGGCGTACGTCGAGGACATGGCCCGCTACGACGTGACCTCCATCGGGGGCGCGCCGCCGATCTTCGTGGCGCTCCTCCAGGTGCCGGCGTTCGTCCAGGGCGACTGGTCGGGCGTGCGCGGGGTGTCCAGCGGCGCCGCGCCGCTCCCGGTACCGCTCATCCAGCGGCTCCAGGCGCTCCTGCCCAACGCCACGATCGGCGAGGGCTACGGCCTGACCGAGGTCACGATGATGGCGACGGGCAACCCCTCGTTCCGGTCAGGCACCCGCAAGCCCGGCACGGTCGGCGTCCCCGTCTTCGACACCGAGGTCAGCATCCGGTCGCTGGAGGACGGCGCCGAGATGCCGCAGGGCGAGCGGGGCGAGGTCTGCATCCGCGGCCCGCAGGTGATGCGCGGGTACGCGCACCGCCCCGAGGCCACCGCGGAGTCGATCGACGCCGACGGCTGGTTCCACACCGGGGACGTCGGGATCCTCGACGAGGACGGCTACCTGTCCATCGTCGACCGGACCAAGGACATGCTGCTCTACAAGGGCTACAACGTCTTCCCGCGCGAGCTCGAGGAGATCCTCTTCGGCACGCCCGGCGTCGCGGGCGCCGCGGTCGTCGGCCGCCCCGACGAGGAGGCCGGCGAGCTGCCGGTCGCCTACGTCGTCCGCAAGGCCGACGACGCCGGCGCCGCGCTCACCCGGGAGTCGGTACTGAAGGCCGTCAACGACAAGGTGACGCACTACAAGCGGCTCCGCGACGTGGTGTTCATCGACGCCATCCCGGTCTCGGCCGCCGGCAAGGTGCTCAAGCGCGAGCTCGCCGCGCTGGAGCGGGAGAAGGTCGGCGGCTGACGCCTGCGCTGCCCGGCCCTCCTGCAGGGACCCGCCGCGAGCCTGCGAGTGGTGGGGGGCAGGAGGGTCCTTCATCTACTGTCCGCGGCGTGGACACCGAGTGGGAAGGCGCCGACACCGAGCACGCCGGCGTCCGGATCGCGCACGAGGAGGTCTCCCCCGTCCGGCAGGTGCTGCGCCGGGTGTGGATCGCCGCCATCGTCCTGGTGGTCGTGGTCCTGATCGTCTGGCTGGACCGGGACGCCTACCGGGACGGCGACGAGGTGGGCATCTCGCTGCTCGACGCGACGTACTACGCGACCGTCACCCTCTCCACCACGGGCTACGGGGACATCACCCCGATCACGCCCGAGGCCCGGCTCATCAACATCGTGCTGATCACGCCCCTGCGGATCATGTTCCTGATCGTCCTCATCGGGACGACCCTCGAGGCGCTGACCGCGCGCTCGCGGGAGGAGTTCCGCATCCGACGCTGGAGGTCCCGCGTGCGCCAGCACGTCATCGTCTGCGGCTACGGCACCAAGGGCCGCAGCGCCATCCGCTCGCTCATCGCCAACGGCACGCCGGCGGACAAGATCGTCGTCGTCGACCCGGAGCCGCGGGCCATCGACGAGGCCAACTCCCTCGGCCTGACCGGCATCATCGGCGACGCCGGCCGCACCGAGGTGCTCCGCCGGGCATCGGTGGAGCGGGCCCGGGCGGTGATCGTGGCGGCCAACCGGGACGACGCCGCCGTCCTCATCACCCTGACCGTCCGGCAGCTCAACCACAGCGTGCCGATCACCACCAGCGTCCGGGAGGAGGAGAACGCCAACCTCCTCCGCCAGTCCGGCGCCGACACCGTGATCACCACCTCGGCCACCTCCGGGCGGCTGCTCGGCCTGTCCACCGACTCGCCCCGGGTCGTGGCCGTGGTCGAGGACCTGGTCACCGGCGGGCAGGGCCTGGACCTGCACCAGCGCACGGCCAGCGCCAGCGAGGTGGGGCTGGGCCCGCGCGACCTGCGCGACATCGTCCTGTCGGTGACCCGCGGCGGGCGCACGCTCCGCTTCGACGACCCGCTGATCGGCACCCTGCAGCCCGAGGACGTCCTCGTCGTCGTGCGATCACATTGACGTCCTCCGGACGTCGACCGCGGCCACGTGCCATTCCCCGGCTGCGCTGAGCACCACCGCCACCTTCTCGCGGACCCTCCGGGCCCACTCGTCGGCGGCCCTCGCAGGGCGGCTCCGAGCGTTCGATCGTGGACCCTCCGGGCCCACTCCTCGCGCTCAGCTCACGCTCTCACGCAGGTGCGGGTCTCCTCGTCGCGGCCGCGGAGGGTGACCGTCCGGTCGGGACGCCAGTGCGCGCGCTCGTCCGGGGCGGCACCCCGCACCGTCACCTCGCTCGCCACGGCCCGGCCGGCGTGGTTCTTCGCGAGCTCGGTGAGCCGCGCCGCCTCGTTGACCGGGTCGCCGATCACCGTGTACTCCAGCCGGCTGGCCGCGCCCACCTGGCCGGCCCACACCGGACCGCAGGCCACGCCGACGCCGACGTCGACCTCGCCCGCCTCGGCGACGGCGGCGCAGATGCGGCGGGCCGCCCGCAGCGCCGCGCCCGCCGGGTCCGGGTGGTCGGTGGGGGCGCCGAAGACGCACAGCGCGGCGTCGCCCTCGAACTTGTTCACCAGCCCGCCCTCGGCCTCCACCGTGTCGACGACGACCGCGAAGAACCGGTTGAGCAGCCCGACCATCTCCTCGGGCCCGGTGCGGCGGACCAGCGAGGTGGACCCGGCGATGTCGACGAACAGCGCGGCGACCGTGCGCTGCTCGCCGCCCAGGCTCACCCCGGTGCGCAGCGCCTGCTGGGCCACCGTCGTCCCGACGTGCCGGCCGAACAGGTCGCGCAGCCGCTCCCGCTCGGCGAGGCCCGCCGCCATGGTGTTGACGCCCTCCTGCAGCAGCCCGATCTCGCCGGCGTCGTCCACCAGCACGTCGACGTCGTAGTCGCCCCGGCCCACCCGCTGCACTGCGCGGCGCAGTTGGCGGAGCGGCTGACCGACCGCGCGGGCGGTGAGCAGGGTGGCCAGCCCACCCACGAGCAGCGCGACGACGACGAGGAAGACCACGGCGGTCTCGCCCGGGCCACCGGGGTTGCTGGGGTCGAGGAACAGCAGCACGACGCCGAGCAGCGGGACCCCGCTGGTCAGCGCCCAGGTGAGCAGCAGGCGCGGGCGCACACCGAGGACCAGCGCACCGACCGGCGGGTGCGCCGCCAGGGCGCGCGCGGTGACCGCCCGCGCGGCGCGGGCGGTGAGCAGGTAGGTGACACCCGCGGTGACGACGCCGCCGAGCGTCACCGCGACGCCCACCCGGAGCCCCACCAGCGGTTCGGGGAAGACGACCGCGGACACCGCGGCGGTGAGCACCGCACCGACGAACCAGATCGAGGCCGCGATGAGGGCGCTGTCCAGCGGCAACCGGAGCGCCTGGGCGGCCTCGGTGCCGGTGGGCTCACGGCGGTCGGTCAGCCAGCGGGTGGTCGCCCGCTGGCGGCGCAGGCCGGCCACGGTCCCGATCGGGAAGGCGAGCACGAGGTAGGCGGCGGCGGTCCAGAGCACCTCGGTGCGGCCGCTGCGACCGCTGCCGTCGTCGACACCCACGAGCAGCAGGACGACGGTCCCGACGCCGACCGCGTTGGCGACGATCACCAGCAGGACGATGAAGGGGACGGCGGACCGGCCGCTGGGCGCCCACTCCGCCCACGCTCCGTCGCGGGCGACCGTCGCCGGCCGGCTGACGTCCTCCGTGGTCATGACCGGCGCAACGCGACCCGGCGGGCGCCGGTTCCTGGGATTCCCCCGATCGTGATCACCCGGCCATGATGTCCCACGGCACGCGGGCGACGACGAGGAGACCTCCGGTGGACCAGCACGAGTACCTGCGGCACGACGGCCTGGCGCTGGGCGGGCTCGTCGCACGCGGTGAGGTGACGCCCGCGGAGCTGCTCGCCGCCGCGCGGACGTGGGCCCGGGAGGTGAACCCGGCGATCAACGCCGTCTGCACCTGGCTGGACGACCTGGCCGACGAGCGGGCCGCCCAGCCGCTGTCCGGCCCCTTCGCGGGGGTGCCGTTCCTGCTCAAGGACCTGCACCAGCACCTGGCCGGCGCGCCGACGTCGGACGGCTGCCGCGCCCTGGCCGGGCGGAGGGCCGAGCGCACCAGCACGGTCGTGCAGCGGTGGCTGGACGCCGGGGTGGTCGTGTTCGGCAAGACCAGCACCCCGGAGTTCGGGTCCAAGGGCATCACCGAGCCCACGCTCTTCGGGCCGACGCGCAACCCGTGGGACCTGGAGCGGACCCCGGGCGGCTCCTCCGGCGGCTCGGCGGCCGCGGTGGCCGCCGGGATCCTGCCGGTCGCCGCGGCCAGCGACGGCGGCGGCTCGATCCGCATCCCCGCGGCCTGCACCGGGCTGGTGGGGCTCAAGGCCGGGCGCGGGCTGGTCCCGTTCGGCCCGGACGAGAGCGAGCCGCTCAACGGGCTGGCGACCAACGGGGTGGTCTCCCGGACGGTCCGGGACACCGCCGCGATGCTGGACGTGCTCGCCGGACCCGACGCCATGAGCCCGTTCGCCCCCGCCCTGCCCGGGCGGCCGCTGCTGGACCGGCTGGACGAGGCGCCGGGCCGGCTGCGGATCGGCGTCACCACCGAGTGCGCGCTGCGCGACCGGCCACACCCGGAGGCCGTGTGCGCCGTCGAGCACGCGGCCGCGCTGCTCACCGAGCTGGGGCACGAGGTGGAGGAGGTCGCCCCGCCGCACGACGACCGGCAGCTGGGCCGGGACTTCCTCACCATCTGGTTCGTCCACCAGGCCAACGAGGTCGCCCGGATCAAGCGGGAGACCGGCGCCGGGGACGACGGCTTCGAGGTCGACACCCGGATCATGGCGGCGCTCGGCCGGTCCTACAGCGCCGTGGAGCTGCAGGCGGCCGACGAGCGGCGGCGGCTCTACATCGCCGCGCTGGCCGACTTCCACTCCCGGTACGACCTGCTGCTGACGCCGACGCTGGGCGAGCCGCCGATCCGGGTCGGCTCGCTGGACACCCCCGCGCACCTGCAGCGGATCAGCGAGGTGCTGCTGCGCACCCGCACCACCGCGGTGCTGCGGCGGATCGGCATCGTCGACCAGCTGGTGGAGGCCAACCTCGGCTGGGTGCCCTACACCCAGCTGGCCAACATCACCGGACGGCCGGCGATCAGCCTGCCGCTGTACCGCACACCCGACGACCTGCCGCTGGGCGTCCAGTTCGTCGGCCGGCTGGGCAGCGAGGAGCTGCTGCTGCGCCTGGCCCGCCAGCTGGAGGTCGCCGCCCCCTGGGCCGAGCACCTGCCGCGGATGGTGGGCGCGGTGGTCTGAGGGCCGGACGGGTCGCGCCGCGCCCTCACCCGCGGGCGATCTCCTCGACGATCCGCCGCGCCTCGGCGCGGCCTTCCGGAGCCGGGACGAGCGGGTAGACGTGCACCGCGCCGGGGCAGACGGTCAGCCGCAGCTCGGCGCCCGCGGCCTGAGCCCGCTCCTGGAGCAGCAGGGCGTCGGGGAGGCACAGCTCGTGCGTGCCCACGGTGACGTCCATCGGCGCCAGTCCCGCCAGCTCGCCGTTGATCGGGCTCAGCTTCGGCTGGGTGGGGTCGTCACCGCCGGCCCACACCTTCCCCGCCTCCACGGTGCCGTCGATGTTCAGCCAGGGGTCGCGGGGCTCGAGCGCGGGCAGGTCGGGGTGGCTCAGCGTCAGGTCCAGCCAGGGCGAGAGCAGCACCAGCCGGCGCGGCTGGGGCAGCCCCTCGGCGGCCAGCGTCTGGGCGAACCCGAGCGCCAGTCCCCCACCGGCGGAGTCGCCGGCGATGGTGACCGCCGACGCGTCCGCCTCGGCGAGCAGCTCGCGGTAGACCTCGGTGACGAAGGGATAGGCCTCGCGGTAGGTGTGCTGCGGGGCCAGGCCGTAGAGCGGCACCTCCACCCGCACGCCGGCGTCGGCCAGCGACGAGATCAGCGCCCAGTGCTGCTTCGCGATCTCCCCGGTGTAGGAGCCGCCGTGCAGGTAGACGGCGGCCCGCCCGGTGCCGCCGTTCCGCGGGGCGACCGTCGTGCACGGGAAGCCCTGCACCTGGCGGGTCCGCACCCCGTGCCGGGCACGCAGCTGGGCCGGCGGCTCGGAGGACCCCTTCGGGGCCGCGATGCGCCGGCGGGCGCGTTCCACCGTCGCCGTCCGCGGCTTGCGGGTCAGGCGCAGGACGCCCGAGATCACTCGCATCTGCAGGCTGGCCATGAGCGGCGTCCTCTCCGGTGCTCGACGTGCGGGCGCGCGCACCCTATGCGCTGCCGCCGGCCCGGTGCGTCACCGCCTACGGTGCGGGAGTGCGCAGCGGACCCCGCCTCGAGGCGATCACGCCCGCCACCGTCGACGCCGCTATCGCCGTCCGGGTGCGGCCGGACCAGGAGCGCTTCGTCACCCCGGTCGTCACCTCGCTGGCCGAGGCCTACGCGCACGGCCCCGTCGCGTGGCCGAGGCTGATCGTCGACGCCGGCCGGCCGGTCGGCTTCGTGATGGCGTTCCTCGACATCGACTGGCTCGGCGACGGCGCCCGTTCCGACGTCCGCTCCGGGCTCTGGCGGCTCAACGTCACCGCCGACGAGCAGGGCCGCGGGTACGGGCGCTTCGCGGTGGCGGAGGTGGCCGCGGAGATCCGGCGCCGTGGCGGCACCCGGATGTACACGAGCTACGAGCCCGACGAGTCCGGGCCCGGCCCGTTCTACGCCCGGCTCGGGTTCCGTCCGACCGGGGAGAGCAGCGGCGGGCAGACGGTGGCGGTTCTCGGGCTCGACTCCCCCGCCGGGTAGCCGGTCACATGTCGCGGTAGCGGACCGCCGCCTCCAGGCCGCTGCGCAGCCAGTCCTCCTTGACCGGGCGGCCCGGCTGGGAGAAGACGGCGTAGGCCTTGGTGTCGCGCTGGTAGCGCCACCCCTCGGCCAGCAGGCCGACGTCGTAGGCGTCGAAGCCGATCGCGTCGAGGAACTCGGTGACCGTCGCCTTGGCGCCGGCGTCGTCCCCGGCGATGGCGAGCACGGACCGGTCAGGGTCACCGGCCGGCTTGGCCAACCGGCGCATCTCGGCCGCGGGCACGTTGTTGAAGGCTTTCACGACGCGTGATTCGGGCAGGTGCGCCTGCAGCAGCTCGCTGACCGTCGTCGACTCGTCGTCGAGCTCCGGGATCTGGCCGTCGCGCTGCGGGTAGTAGTTGTTCGTGTCGATGACGACCTTGCCGCGCAGCGGCTCCACGGGGACGTCGCGGTAGGCCTTGAGCGGCACCGAGACGACGACGAGGTCGCCGGCCTCCCCCGCCTCGGCCGGCGTCGCCGCCCGCGCCTTCGGACCGAGCTCGGCCACCAGGTCGGCGAGGGTCTCCGGGCCCCGGCTGTTGCTGAGCACCACGTCGTAGCCGGCGGCGACCGCCAGCCGGGCGATCCCCCCGCCGATGTTGCCGCTGCCGATCAGTCCGAGAGTCGTCATGCTTTCGCCAAGGAGGACGTGACGCGCGTCATTCCTGTGCTGGACGAGCCCTCGGGAGAGAGCGAGCACGCGGGACTCACAGGTCGAACCGCTCCTCGTGCAGCTGAGCGGGTGGCAGGCCGGCGTCCAGGAGCGTTCCGCGGACGGCGGTCATCAGCCCCGGGGGCCCGCACATGTAGACGTCGCGCTCGACGAGGTCGGGGATGTTGTGCAGGAGTGCTGCCCGCGAGAGTGCGGCGCGGTCCGGCCCGAGCACGTAGGCGACCCGTGCGCCGCGGGCGCGGGCGATCGCGTCGAGCTCCGCGCGGAAGACGAGCTCGTCCTCGTTCCGGGCCCGGTAGACGAGGAGCAGATCCCCGTCCGGCGCGATGGGGATGCTCTCGAAGAGCGCCCGCATCGGGGTGATGCCCACTCCCCCGGCGATGAGCACGACGTCCCGGCGGGTCCGGCGGGCGGGCGTGACGGCGCCGTACGGACCCTCGGCGACCACCCAGGTGCCCACCGGCAGGGCCTGCAGGTCCCGGGACCCGTCGCCGAGCTCCTTGACGGTGAGCCGCAGGGCGGTGTCCGTGGGCGCGGCGGACAGGGAGAAGGGGTGTGCGGTCGACCAGTGGTCGGGCGTCAGGAACCGCCAGCGGAAGAACTGGCCGGGCTCGGCGGCGAGGTCGCGCAGGTGCTCCCCGGTTACCGTGATCGAGACGACCCCGGGGGCCTCCCTCTGCACGCCGGCGACCCGGAGCCGGTGCCGGACGGCCTGCTGGAGTGGGGCGATGACCCGGTAGCGCAGGACGAGCGCGACGACGTACGTGTACGCCAGCGCCCAGCCGATCTGCAGCGCCGGTCGTCCGGCCAGGTCGGGGCCGGCCAGCATGTGCGCGAAGGACAGCGCCACCGCCACGTACATCAGCAGGTGCACGCCGTGCCAGGTCTCGTGACGCAGCCGACGTCGGGCGGCGCGAGCGGACATCACGCCCGCGGTCACCATCAGGACGGTGCCCACCGTCGCCGCCGGGAGCCACGGCATGCCGAGCACCTGCCAGGCCGCGCCCACGAACCCCGCGCCGGTGAGCTGCGCCCAGCCGGTGAGGGCCGCGGCGGCGTGCACGAGGACCAGAGCCACCACGGCCCGTCCGAGCCGGCCGTGCCACCTGGCCAGCACGTCGGCACCCACGCCTCGTTCGAGGGCCGGCGTGCGCGCCATCAGCAGCATCAGCACCAGGACGCCGTAGCCCGCCAGCATGCCGCTCACGTGGGCGACCAGTGCGGTGAGGTGCCCTCCTGGCTCGAGTCCCGCCACGACGACCGGCCAGGTCGCGACCGTCAGCGCACCGAGCGCGCCGATCGACAGGGCCGTCGCCGGGTGCACACCCGGCCACGCGGACGGACGGTGCGTCCGCGGCGGGGAGGTCCACGCGTCCGTGGTGGTCACGGCAGGTCTCCCGTCCCTGCCACCGGGGCCGGTCCGGCGCCGGGACTGCCCGGCGGCGCGACCGGTGAGACGTCGGGCGCGGTGATGCCGAACCACAGGCCGCAGGCGGTGGCCAGCGCGAACAGCACCGTCCCGACCCGGGACGGCGTCGGGGTGTCGCCGCGGTGTCGGGTGCTCATCGGGGCATGTCCACTTCTCCGCGCGCGACTAGTCGGGCCGACCGGGCCGAGCGCCGTGACCGTGCCCGTCGGCTCCGCCGTCCCCGGCGCGCACGATGCCGACCGCGGCTCCTGGATCGACACCCGCGGCGGCCACGGCGGCTCCGGCCACGCCACCCCCGAGGAGGAGCCCGAGTCCTACGCCGACGGCCACCAGGCTCCGGGGCGCTCCGCGACGCCGCCGACCACCGGGACCGCCCTGCGTGCGTGTCGCGGCAGGCGGCACGCCCGGCGGCTCGGCGGACGGGTGTGCGGCCGCTGCGGCGGGTGGGATCTCCCAGCGCGGATGGCTGCGGTCGTCCTCGGGCATCGGGGTTCCTCTCTCGGGGGTGGGCGGCTGGGCGTCGTCAGACCCGGGCGAGGCCGCGGATCGGCGCATCGAGCGACCTCGTCAGCAGTCCTGCGGCGACGGCCCCGGCGGCGTTGAGCGCCGCGTCCAGCGGGGAGACCACCCGACCCAGGGGCAGGGCCCACTGCAGCAGCTCGATGGCTGTGCCGGCGGCGAGCGCCCCCGCGAGCAGAGCGGTGGGCCGCCGCAGCGACGGCCAGAGCAGGACCGCGAGCGCGGCAGGCACCACGAGCAGGCCGAGGTTGCCGAGGAGCTGCAGCAGGGTGGCGGACGAGTCCAGGCCGGTCAGGTACCAGCGCGTCTCCGTCGCCGGTGAGCCCCAGGCCCATCCCGACCCCTCGGGCGTCAGCGTGGCCGCTGCCACGCCGACGAGGGAGGCGATCAGGAGCGCGTACCCACCGGGACGCGCCGGCGTCGTGCGTCCGCGGTCGGGCATCGATGCTCCTCAGGTCGGGATGGCCGGCTGGACCGCGGGGATCCCGCTGTCCTGGCATCCAGCCTCCATCGCGTCCCGGGGCTCCCGCGTCGTCCGCGCGCAGGCTCCGCCGCCTACTCCGGCCGCCGTACTCGCGGCCGATCCGGTGGTCCGGGCGCCGCCGCAGCCACCGGAGAACGTCAGCGCGGGTCGGTCTCGCCCGCCCGCACCAGACCGGTCTGGTAGGCGATCACCACGAGCTGGGCCCGGTCGCGGACGCCGAGCTTGGACATGGCCCGGTTGACGTGCGTCTTCACGGTGAGCGGCGACAGGAACAGCCGGCCGGCGATGTCGCTGTTGCTCAGCCCGAGCGCCACCAGCGCGACGATCTCCCGCTCCCGGTCGGTGAGCACGTCGAGCGCGCCGGGCACGACATCGGGCGCGCCGTCCTGCGGCTGGGCCAGGAAACGCGCGATCAGGCTGCGGGTCGCGCGCGGCGACAGCAGCGCCTCGCCGCGGGCGACGACCCGGATCGCCTCGAGCAGCTCCTCGGGCTCCACGCTCTTGCCCAGGAACCCGCTGGCCCCCGAGCGCAGGGCCTCGAGCACGTAGTCGTCGGCCTCGAACGTGGTCAGCACGATGACCTTGACGTCGGACAGCTCCGGCGCCCCGGTGATCGCCCGCGCCGCGGCCAGGCCGTCGGTGCCCGGCATGCGGATGTCCATGAGGACGACGTCCGGCCGCAGCTCGCGGGTCCGCCGGACCGCCTCGTCGCCGTTCCCGGCCTCACCAACCACCTCGAGGTCGTCGGCGCTGCCGATGAGCGCGGCGAACCCGGACCGGATGAGCACCTGGTCGTCGGCGAGCAGCACGCGCAGCGTCATGGGGTGTTCCTCGGGATCTCGGCACGGACGATGAAGGAGCCACCGGGTCCGGGACCGGCGTCCAGCCGGCCGCCTACGGAGGCGATCCGCTCGCGCATGCCGACCAGCCCGTGGCCGGTGCCCGGAGTGGGTTCGCCGTCGGTGCGCAGCGGGTTGCGCACCTCCAGGACGACGGCGTCCGGCCGGTGGTCGACGAGCAGGTCGGCGGTGCCGTCGCCGTGCTTGAGCGCGTTGGTCAGGGACTCCTGCACGATCCGGTAGGCGGCGAGGTCGGCCAGCTGCGCGAGCGGCCGGGGGTCACCGGTCGTCCGCCGCGTGATGTCCAGGCCCGCGCGGCTCGTCGACTCCACCAGGGCGTCGAGCTGGTCGAGCCCCGGGGCGGGCGCCGTCGGCACCTGCTCGTCCTCCCCGGTGCGCAGCAGCCCGAGCACGGTGGACATCTCGGCGAGCACGGTCCGGCTGGCCTCGCGCACCAGCCCGAGGGCCTCCTTGGCCTGATCGGGACGGGTGTCGAGCAGATGGCGGGCGACGCCGGCCTGGACGTTGACCACGGAGATGTGGTGCGCCACGACGTCGTGCAGCTCGCGGGCGATCCGCAGCCGCTCGTCGGTGACCCGCCGCTCCGCCTCCTCCTCCCTGGTGGCCTCGGCCTGCCGGGCCCGCGCCTCGGCCGCGGCGACCGCCGACCGCTGGGCGCGGACCGCGACACCGACGGCCGCCGCGGCCCCGGTCGTCGCCACCAGGGTGAGGTTGCGGTCGCTCAGGAAGCCCTCGGCCGCGGCCACCGACACGGTGTAGACCGCCGCGGTGGTCAGCGTGGCCAGCACCGTGGTGCCGAGCGAGGTGTGCGCGCCGATCGTGTAGAGCGTCAGCAGCGACAGGACGACGGGAGACGCCGGGTCACCGGTGTGCGCGATGAGCGCGACGGCCACCGCCAGGCCCACGGCCCAGACCAGCAGCGGGCGGGTGCGCCGGAACACCAGCGCGCCGGCCCCGACGACCAGCAGCAGCACGGTGGGGACGTCCAACGTGGCGATCGTCTGGTACGCCGGACCCCCGCGCCCGCGGTCGGGCCCGCGGTGGCCGCCGTCGAACAACGGGTCCCAGATCGCGGCGACGAACACGACGACGGCGAGCGCCGCGTCCACCAGCAGCGGGTGGCGGGTCAGCCAGCGCCACAGCGAGGCGAACCGGACCACGGGCTCGAGCCTAGCCAGCCGGTCCGCCCCGCCCGGAGGGCTGGCACGAGCCGCGGGGGCGTGTGCCGGACGGTCAGTCGTCGCTGGAGTCGCGGTCGCCGTGGTGTCCGCCGCCGTGGCCGCCGGTCTCGGTGCCGGTGACGGTGAAGTCCTCGCCGACCTCGACGGTGAGCTCCTCGCCGTCGGCGGTCGTGATGTGGGCCTCGTAGACCCCGCCGTTGTCGGTCTCGCTGCGCTCGATGGTGGCGCCCGGGTAGGCCTCCAGCACGGCGTCCTCGACCTGGGTCTTGGTGTCCCCGGTCAGCGCTTGCTCACCCTGGCCGCCCCCGTCGCGGTGTCCTCGACCGTGGCCGCCGGTCTCGGTGCCGGTGACGGTGAAGTCCTCGCCGACCTCGACGGTGAGCTCCTCGCCGTCGGCGGTGGTGATGTGGGCCTCGTAGACCCCGCCGTCGTCGGTCTCGCTGCGCTCGATGGTGGCGCCGGGGTAGGCCTCCAGCACGGCCTCCTCGACCTGCGTCTTCGTGTCCCCGGTCAGCGGCTGCTCGTCGGACGACGCGCTGGTCCCGGTCGTACCGTCCTCCTCGGCGCTCGCGGTGACCGTTCCGGCGAGGACACCGCCGGCGATCAGGCCGGCGGCCACGAGGCCGGCTCCGCTGCCCCACCGCTTCCACGTCTTCGTGCTCGCCATCTCGGCACCTCTTCCGTCGTCATCGATTCGCCGCGCCTGTCGGCTTCGGGCGACTCGGCGACCAGCCTGCCCGGGGCGCAGGGCTCACCGCGTCGTCCCGACGCAGGCTCCTCGACTACTGCGGATGCAGCAGGCCCGCGCCCGGTCGACCGGACGGAGCGGCTCGTGCCCGCCTGGGGCCTCGAACACGGCGAAAGCCGGGGCCACCGCTGTCCGCGGTGACCCCGGCTTCCCGAGGGTTACGGGCCTGGCATGTCGCCAGGACCACGTGGTGGAGGTACTCCGACGAACCTCGAACAACTACGGCGTCACGCAGCGGGTGTCGCGGCTGACCCGGCACTTGGCCGAAATCCCATCTGTCGAAGTGTCAGTGACGGTGCGACCCACGCATCGGCCAAGCAAGCTGAGCCAGCGGCTGTCCGCGGAGACGGTGGCGGAGATTCTGGCTGCCTACCAGGCCGGCGCGACGACGCGGGAGGTCGGTGAGTGCTTCGGCCTAGCTCACAGTTCAATCAATAAGCTGCTTAAGCAGCAGGGTGTTGCACTGCGAAGACGAGCGCCAAAGCCGCTGAGTTGAGTCAGATTACAGCATCTTCTCACAGAGATTCATTTAGTGACGCGACCCAGCTCTACGTCAACTGCTCGACGTGCACCCCAACGATCCAACCATCGAACGTATGGCTGGGGTCGTATGTCTCTTCTGTGAGGCCAGCAGTCTCTACTTTACGAAGCTGGCCGCTCCCAGGAATCGGAACCCATACTTTTTGACTCCCGAGCCTTGGCGATTGTTTCTCTAATTGTCGATCGCAGGTTACGGCTTGGATTGACTGAACCATGCCATTGAGCTCAGCATCGGCGCTATTATCATGGTGTTCTTCGGCAAAGCAAACTTTATCGCCCCACTCCTTCCCTAACAAGGTAGCGACCCAGTCGGCGCTTGGCTCCGTCCGCCGTACTTGCCATTTCACATGCGAGCCGACACGGAAATCGTCGCCGCAGCATTGCTGCTGCCACGAGTCCACCCACACGAACGTCTGAGTGGACTTGCCTATAGTTTTATCGGATTTTGAGGATTGTGCTGCCATGATGTAAATTGTTTATAGAATGTAGGTTCCACTGTAGCATTTATTGAATCAGCCGCCCAGGCGATCGCTATGTTACTGCTAATTAAGACTTCATGTTGTCGCGCATGGCCCGTAACAACGCTCGAACGAACTTGTCATAGTCGGGCTGCGGCCGCAGCTCCACGCCGCTCACGATTGCATGTCGCGGCCTTCGCTTGCTGCCAACAATCGGTACGGCGGCCAAATCACGTAGGCGCTGCAACTTTGCCCAAGCCCGACCAGCCCGCTGTGGCAGAGAGGGGTGCCGCTGTGTGATCTTGCGACGATGCATGCGTAAATTTATATCGGCGACCGCCGGCGCGAAGTAGACATGAAGATCGCTAATCTCAACGGGGCGTAGCCTACTGAGCGCTCGATTGCGATCTGCCGCCAGGATGCCGAGCAAGGTGTGGCGTTCGTAGTACTGTTGGTAATCGAGGCGGGGCATCTGCAATTAGATTACCCCCCCCCCCCCGCTCGTCAATGACGGAGCGTCACCGTCAAACTGAGTAAGAGTCTAGAAGGGCATATAAGGCTTCAGAGCAACCCTCAGTTCTGCTCCAAGCTCAACTAGTTTCGGGTCTTCGCCGCCAATCGCATTTATTAAGAGGTTGTCATACGTCTTAGGCGAGATACCGAGTGCGCCCGCCGGCAGCCCCCGCAATTGTTTGCCCGGCATCACCTTAAGGAGTTCGTCCAGGTCTAAGGGTTTCGACTGAAACAGGCTCTCGACCTTGGTCTTTTCGTCAGCCATCAACGCTTGGGGCGAAAAGCTCCACTTGCTCTGGTCGAAGATTGCAGGAATGGAACCGGCGATTGCTTGTAGGGATGCTGTCTTAGTGCTTACAGATGAAACCACCCCAGTAAGGGCCGCATCGATCAACACTTTCCATCGTTCAAGTACTACTTTATGCCTGTCACCATCCGTGAAAGTGCTAATGACCTTCTGTTCGTAAGCTGGTCTATCGAACTTGACACCAAGGTGCTTAGCGACCGCGGCCACTACTCCAGGTAAGCAGTATAACGTCTCGACCTCATGAACCTTGAGTGGGAGGACGCCAGCAACTAGGCTATTCAAGTGCGCCTCGGAATGGAAGTCACGGTCAGTGATTCCCTTGACGGTTAGGTTCTGGACAAGCTTCGATGACGACAAAGCTGACACGCTTCGAAGCACCATATCGCAGGAACCCACTGCGTGGACGACTGTCTCCTTCGTGTTGAACCACGCCTTGTATAAACGGGCATCAAGGGCGTCGCTATCACCTTCGCAAAAGATCACATGCGTGGCATAGAAGGACAACGTTGCCGTGCCCAGTAGAATAGCCGCCAAGTCACTTGAATCAGCAGCTAGCTCGATTGGCGTCAAGCCTTCCTTGGGGTTAGCAAGCAGGTAATTGACGGCTTGGCGTGATGCTGCAAATGTCATGTCATGGGTCACGTAGATGAGCCTCAAGTCCGGGCGTGCGTTTTCAATTGCATCCCAGAACTGGACCGCCAGCAATGAATGAAAGTGTGTCTCAGGTTCGTCAACTAGGATAACGGCACCTAGGTCCGCCCCTAGAGTGCGTCCGGCCAAATAAAGCGCCGCCTTTTCGCCGTCACTCATCTGCCACGCTGAGTACTCTGCCGGTTCGTCACCCACGGCAACCGTATTGATTACCATCGGCATATAGTCGCGGAATCTCAGTTCACGACCAGGAAAGAGGTCGTGCCATAGGGTCTGAATCTTCTCGAGGGATGTCAGGGGAGGGAGATGGGGCATTACGCCAGATCGGGCAATACGCAAGAACTCAAGGGAACTCTCGGCGGCCTCGCCTATTAGTGCCGTGAGCATGTAGTCGAAATCGTTCGTAAGCTCATATGGTTGCGTGCGTGCCGTCTCCCTCTGTGATTGAAAGTTGGCTTTCGCTTGTTGCAAGGCCATCGGTTGCAATTGTGGACTGATCTTTGTGTTGCGAAGGGCGCTTACTACCTCAATGTGAACCGTACTTGTGATCTCACGCGAACGGCGTGACTTGCCTGACCCATTGGGTCCGACAATAACCACCGGGCCATTCTCGGTGATTTCGATTCCGTTCGGTAAGCGAACTAGATGTTGTTGTACCACATCTTCACTACTCGACTGCATAGGACCTCCTTGCTCTGTATTATACGCTGCTAATCGCATGTAGGATGGATACGTCGGTACAAGCTTAACCTGTTATTCTGTTGTGCGTCTGATGACGAAATCATGTACCGATGAGAACGTACCTAACTGGACTCGAACTCAAATAACAGAGGTGGTTCGGCGCACAGGGTCCCGCCGGTTACGTACCGACCGGACACAAAATGACCCCTGTTACAGGGGGAGATAAAGCGAAAAAAGATGATCTTGGTGGAGGTGCTCCGACGAACCTCGAACAACTACGGCGTCACGCAGCGGGTGATGCAGCTGGCCCGGCACCTGGCCGAGGCCCCTGTTATCGAAGCGTCACTGACGGCGCGGCCTGCATACCGGCCGAGCAAGCTCAGCCGGCGCCTATCCGATGAGGCTGTGGCCGCCATCGTCGCCTTGTACAAGGCTGGCGCTACAACCCGCGAGGTTGGCGAGCGATTCGGCTTGGCACACAGTTCAGTGAATAAATTATTGAAACAAGAGGAAGTTGTCCTTAGGCGCCGTGGCACTCGGAGTTGACTCGATGACATGCGACTTGCGGGCGGTTGTCCACTCAATTATAGTTGGGGCAATATGCAGAAGACTAGAGACACGAGCGAACATGTGCCAAGCGAGTCAAATGAAATCGAGCTCAGCATGGATGAGCTTCGTGAAATTGCTGGCTTTGCAGTGGAATGCGCATGTAGGGCTTTGCTTATTTTCGAACGGCACATGCCTGGCGATAACCGCCCCAGGGAGGCCATCGAGGCGGCACTCGCCTTTTCGCAAGGTGAAAAGCGTTCAAACGCATTGCGAGCATGCGGCATAGCAGCCTTTAAAGCGGCTGGCTCAGCGGCTACACCTGCGGCAGCGGAGGCAGCTAAGGCGGCCACTCAAACAGTCGGAGCTGCGTTTCTTCACCCATTGGCGAAGGCGCATCAGGTGGCCCATATTCTGGGTGCGGCTGCGCACGCCGCACGAGCGGCCGAACTAGACGCCGACAATAATTCGCAGGTCGGTGCAGCAGAACGTGATTGGGCTATTCAACACGCTCCAGCTACGGTCTCGGATATTCTTGCTCGTTATCCCGCTGCGCCTTCGGGAGGCGGGCGTACAGGCGAGTTGCTCCGCGAGCTCGATGCCGCATTACGTCAATAGCGATATAGAGTTGGAGTAAGCTGTTCTAGGTATACCTTGGTGGAGGTACTCCGACGACACTCGAACAACTACGGAGCGGTCCAGCGGGTCGGCCGCCTGAGTAGGCACCTCGCTGAGCGCCCAGTGGCAGCTGCCTCCAGACCGCCTCGGCATGACTACCGCCCCACCAAGCTGAGCCAGCGGCTGAGCGACGAGACGGTGGCCGCAATCCTCGCCGCCTATGCCGAGGGCTCGACCACCCGGGCGATTGGCAAGCGCTTCGCCTTGGCACACAGCTCGGTCAATCAGCTGCTCAAACGCCATGGCATCATGGCTCGGCGGAGAAGTCCCAGCCCCGAGCAGGTTGCAGGAGCACGAGCGATGTACGAGGCAGGGCAGTCGACGTTGCAAATCGCCACGGCACTCGGCTTCGGCGCGAGCACCATCCAAAGGACCCTCCGCCAGGCCGGCGTGCAGCTGCGGTCTAGGTGACCAAGAAAGGGCTGGAGACTAACCCGAGCTATGCACCCGTCGGTCATATCCGTTCACAATTAAGGAACATCTCCGCCGCGGGATGACTTAGACTGCATCGGCAATTCGCGCTAAGATGGTGGTGATGCGAATTCTTGGCGCTCCCCGTGATTGGCCTCCGTCTGCGGAAGAGGAACTGGCCCTACTTATTAGCCGGCACAGCTCTGATCTCAGACTCGACCGCAATGCTGACGAGGCGCTCAGTCTGAGCGTCGCGCTCGACGAGCTTGATCGTTGGCTGGCCGACCCCCGACCGTATGACCCAGGCTTTCACCGCTGGCCATGGCAACACATGGCCGAGGACGTCCAGCAGGTCATCGCGACCCGGGGACCACGACTGCGCGCGTCAACGCCCGGGCTGTCGAAGCTCAAGGAGCTCCTCTCGACGCCGAAGTTGGGCGCCAAGCCGGACGTTCGACAACAGGCCGGCGATTTCCTGCGTAGCGGGCAGGTGGAGTGGGGGCAGGCCAGCGTCGCCGCCTTCGATGACCTACTGGCGGCCGTCCGCGATCCGGCGGCCACGACGGAGACTGTGGCCGCTCGTTTGCGCGTTCTGGAGTCAGCGCTGGCCATGACCGGTCGCAGCCTGCGGAGCGAAGGCAGCCTGCTGGCGGGCGTCCTAGATGACGCGGCCTTCGACATCGCCGTCGCACGCCGGAAGCTGGACGGCACGCCGCTGCCGGCGCCGAGCCGGCAAGCCAAGCTCGACAGTGCCGGCCTAACCCCGGATGAGCGGGTCGCGCTGTGTCATGCCCTCCTGCAGCAAGAACGCACCCCGGGTCGCCAGGCCATCTGGGTGGTCTACGGGCGGGCCCGACTGGCTGCCGCCGGCTGGCGTGTCGACTTCGGGCCGGTGACCTTCTACGACGGCCCGGCCATGCTTGGACTCATCGACCTGGTACGTGATGGGACCGGTGGTCGGCGCGAGGACCTCCCGGAGGAAATTTGGGCCGACCCGGAATTGGGCGACCCTGCCCGCCGCGATCTGACCTGGCCGAAAGATGTTGAACGGTGGGTCGCGGTGCGGGTAGACCTCGGAACGCGCCGCTACGCCGACCCAGTGCGGACTGCCTGGGAGCAGGTTGAGGCGCTTGTCCAGGTCGCTGGCTTCCATGCGCGGGGCACTGCCTGGGAACGCTTCAGTGGCTACCTGTTTGTCGAGGATGGGCAGCTGCGCGGCTCGTCCTTCCCCTTCGGTCCACCGTTCGATCGCCGTCGCCACCTGCACGACTACACCGACGAGGAACTGTTCCGCCTGGCACCGCGGTTGCAGCCCCACTTGCCGGTAACCGACCCGCTTCTAGCGGAGCTGCTGCAGGTGTCCGCGCTAGTACACGACCGCGAGGAGTCCGCCGATCCAACGACGTTGCTTCAAGATGTGCGCGCCATCGAGCTGGTCGCTAGTCGCTGCTCGACCGCGTGGCAGGACCTGCTGATCGACAACCTCGCCATCGACGCCGTGCGGCAAGCCGCCCGGCTGGATGTCTTCAACGCCGTCTGGACGATGACGAGCAACAGCGAGCTCAAGGCCCACGTCCCAGACCTGCCTGAGCCAAACGACCTGCAGCAGTACCTGCCGGGCGGACACCACCGCTACCAGCTGCGGATTGACGTTGCCCTGGCAGCTCTAGAGCCACTGGCCCAAGCAATGCCGACACATCACGCCGGCGGACGGCGCATCCGCACGGTCGCCGCGGCGTGCGCGGACCCTGCCGCCCTTCAGGCCTGGGTGGAAGCCGCGATCGAGGACTACAAGCGGCGCGTCCGACGACTGAAGCGCTGCCGCGATTCCCTGATTCACGGCGGGCCGATCAGCCTGGACGTCGCCCAGACGGTGCAGCGCTTTGCCAACCGCCAGGCCCAGGCCGTGGTGGCCACCGCCCTAGAGGCGATCCTGCAAGGTCGGTCTATCGCGGACGTCTTCGCGGAGCACCGCCACGACGACGCCGCTTGGCGGGCAGAAATCGGGGACGCCAGCTCTGTCGCAGAAGCACTCCTTGGTCAGCCTGAGGCCTGAGACACGTCGCCCCTTATCCGGCTCTTCTTACTTGAGGTGGGGGCTGGTCAGTCCGCCGGCGATCACGAGCATGCGTAGGCGGTAGTTGTCGCGGTTGCGGAAGCCGCGGGCGATGCGGCGGTGGAGCTCGATGAGGCCGTTTACGGCTTCGGTGCCGCCGTTGCTGGCCCGGCCGGTGTCGAAGTAGGCCAGG
>NZ_QOHH01000017.1 GCF_003319105.1 Blastococcus sp. TF02-09
ACCTCCGAGACCGCTCGCCGGGCTGCTCTGTCAGGCTGGCTGCACCACTACAACCACCACCGGCCCCACACAGCGCTCAGCAACCTCCCGCCGATCACACGCTGCACCAACGTCACCGGGCAGTACACCTAGTCCTCGTCGGTAGTTGATCATCGTCAGCTGGCTGGTCGCCACGCCGACGAGGGCAGCCAGATGCCGATGATCAGCTGAAGCCGGGAGTGCGCCCCTAGTCGAGGACGACGTCGTCGCCGCGGCGGACGGCGCGGCGGACGCGCAAGCGGGCCACCGAGCCGAGCAGCCGCACCAGCTGGGTGTAGCCCGGCGTCGGGCCGTGGTAGCCGAGGAAGCCGCGCGGCCCCTCGACCATCTCGCCGGTGCGGACGTCGTAGCGGCTCTGGTGCCAGGGGCAGACGAGGCAGCCGTCGGCGTCCAGGGTCCCCTCGGAGAGGTCGGCGAGCTGGTGCCGGCAGCGGCGGGAGACGGCGAAGTGCCGGTCCTCCCCGTCGGGGCCGGGACCGCGGTTGCCGACGGCCCAGTCGCCGACCCGGCGCACCGCCCCCGGCGGCAGGTCGGCGGCGGGGATCCGGTCGTCGTCGGGCACGGGCGCTCCTTCGGTGTGGTGGGGACCTACCGCGCGCCCCTACCCAGCGCACGACCGCCGGACCCACCGTGTCGTCGGTACTGTCGATCGGTGATCCGTGTCGAGGGAGCCGTCCGCCGGCTGTTCGTGGTCCTGGGCGCCGCCGCGGTGCTCGCCGTCGGAGCCGGGCCGGCCCTGGCCGAGGAGCCGTTCCGGCTGGGTGAGCAGATCGACGACCGGGCCGATGCGCTCACGGTGAGCGAGCAGAACGACCTCGCGGGGGCCATCGGGGAGCTGCGGACCGAGGACGGCATCCAGCTCTTCGTCGTCTTCGTCGACTCCTTCGAGCCGGGCACCGCGGACGAGTGGACCCAGGACACCTATGCCTTGTCCGGGCTGGGCGGGAACGACGCCCTGCTGGCGGTCGCCGAGGAGGAGAGGGAGTACGGCTTCTTCGTGCCCGACATCGCCGACGTCAGCCGCGCCGAGGCGGAGACGCTGGCCGGGCAGGCGGTCGAGCCGGAGTTCGCCGAGGGGGACTGGGAGGCCGGTGTTGTCGCGTTCGCCGACATCCTGCGCACCGGCGAGGCGCCCGACTCGGGCGGCTCGGGTGACTCCGGTGGCGGTGGCGCGCTGCTCGTCCTCGGCGCGATCGCCGTCGTCGGTGGCGGCGCCTACCTGGTGAGCCGCAACCGACGGCGGAAGGCGGCCGCGGCGCCCCCGCCGGTCACCCGCATCGAGCGGGCCGACCCCTACGCCGGTGAGTCGACCGAGCAGCTGCAGGGCCGGGCCAGCACCGCGCTGCTGGAGCTGGACGAGGCGATGAAGACCTCCCAGCTGGACCTCGACTACGCCCGCGCCCAGTACGGCGACGAGGCGGTGACCGGGTTCGACGCGGCGCTGACGGCGTCGCGGGACGAGTTGTCGCGCGCCTTCGCGCTGCGGCAGCAGCTCGACGACGACGTGCCGGAGGACGAGCCGACGACGCGGCAGATGCTCGGGGAGATGCTCCGGCTCACGCAGTCGGCATCCGCCCGGCTGGACGAGCAGGCCGGGGCCTTCGCCGAGCTGCGCGACCTGGAGAACACCGCACCCCAGGTCCTGGAGGCGCTGGCACCGCGCATCGCCCAGCTGCGCGCCCGCATCCCCCAGGAGGACCAGCGGCTGGCGGGGCTCACGGCCCGGTTCGCCGAGTCCGCCGTCGCACCGGTGCGCGGCAACGTGACCGAGGCGCAGGCGCGCCTGGCCGCCGCCGAGGCCGAGGTCAACGAGGCGCTGGACGCGCTGGGCGCCGGGCGTCCCGGGGACGCCGTGGGCGACATCCGGGCGGCCGAGGACGCCGTCGCGCAGACCGCCACGCTGCTCGACGCCGTCGGCCGGCTCGGCGCGGACCTGGAGGCCGCCGGCGGACGGGTGGCGGCGGTCCGGGCCGAGACGGAGAAGGACCTCGCCGAGGCCCGCTCGCTCGCGGCGTCGGGGGACCGGAGCGGCCTGCGCCCCCAGGTCGCCCGCGCCGAGGCCGCGCTGTCCGCGGCCGACGAGCTGATGGCCGGGGATCGCCCCGACCCGCTGGCGGCCCTGCGGCAGCTGGAGGAGGCCGACATCGCGCTCGAGCAGGCCCTCGTCGTCGCCCGGGACGCGGAGACCCAGCGACGCCGGGCCGCGGGCGCCCTGGAGTCCGCGGTGCTGACCGCGCGGTCGGAGATCGACGCCGCCGCCGACTTCATCGCCACCCGGCGCGGGGCGGTGGGGCCCGAGGCGCGCACCCGGCTGGCCGAGGCGCAGCGGCACCTCGACGCCGCCGTCGATCGTGGGCGCGACGAGCCGGTGGCCGCACTGCAGCAGGCGCACCAGGCGACGTCGCTGGCGCGCTCGGCCCTCGAGCGGGCCCAGGACGACCTGGCGGGCTGGGGCGGCTACGGCGGCGGCTACGGCGGTGGCTACGGCGGCGGTCCCGGCGGGTTCGGTGGCGGCTACGGCGGCGGGTACCGGCGCGGCGGCGTGGACCTGGGCAGCCTGGTGCTCGGCGGGATCCTGGCCGGCGGGAGCCGGGGTGGGTTCGGCGGCGGGTTCGGCGGCGGGGGGTTCGGCGGCGGCGGCTACGGCGGCGGGGGCGGCCGCGGCGGGGGTGGCTTCGGCGGCGGCGGATCGGCCGGCGGTCGCTTCTGAGCCCCCGCGCCGGGAGTCCTGGGAACTGTCGGACCCCGATGGCACCGTGACCCCCCTCACACATGGAGGAGGAGCGAGATGCCCACTCGAGACACCGCCTGGCCGGCCGGCACCCCCTGCTGGATCGACTACGGCGCCGGCGACACGGACGCCGCGAAGGGGTTCTACGGGGATCTGCTGGGCTGGAGCTGGACCGGGGGTGACCCGGAGTACGGCGGCTACTGGAACGCGGAGAAGGACGGTTCCCAGGTCGCCGGCCTCGGCCCGCTGATGGGCGAGGGCGACTCACCGGCCTGGACGACGTACTTCGCCACCGACGACGCCGCGGCGACGGCCGGCCGGATCCGCGAGGCCGGCGGCACGGTCGTGGTCGAGCCGATGGAGGTCGGGCCGATGGGCACGATGGTCATCGCGCTCGACCCGCAGGGGCAGGCGTTCGGGCTCTGGCAGTCCGGCACGCACACCGGTGTCCAGCGGTTCAACGAGCCCGGCACCCTGGTCTGGAACGAGGCGGCCGTCGAGGACACCGATGGCGCGAAGCGCTTCTTCAGCGCGGTGTTCGGCTTCGAGTGGGACGCGATGGACGGCATGGACTACGCGACCTTCCGCACCGGCGACCGTCCGCTGGGCGGCCTGGGGCAGGTGCAGCCGGGTCTGCCCAAGGGGTGGACCGTGTGCTTCGCCGTGGCCTCCACCGACGACGCGGTCGCCACGGTCGAGGGCGGCGGCGGCAAGGTCCTGCACCCCGCCGAGGACTCCCCGTTCGGGCGGTTCGCCGTGCTCGAGGACCCCTGGGGCGCCGCGTTCTCGGTCATGGAGCTGACCGGCGACTGAGCCGGGTCGTACCGGGTCCCCCGGCGGCCGTGGCCACCGGGGGACCGGAGCTCAGGAGTCCGCGGCTCGCCGCGAGGCGGCCGGGGGGTGCTCTGCCCCGTCTCGCCGGCGACCCCGCCGTGCGGTACCGGCTCGCGGCGGCCGTAGGTGGCCGGGATGGAGCCGCCTCGCCCGACTCCCTCGTCCGTCAGGAGATCGAGGCACGCCTCGGCGAGCCGGAGCCCACGTTCGACCCGGTCGCCTACGCCCTCGCGGTCGACCCGCCGCCCTTTTGGCAGCGGGCGCAATTGGCGGTTGACCAGCGGTTTCGCTCCTGCCGCTTGACTCCTGCCGCTAGGCTCCACTCCGTGACCCATGGAGAAGACGCAGGAGCCTAGCGGCAGGACCCGCGCGTCCCCGTCCCTCGAAGTAGCGACTTCGGGTTGAGAGCCTTGGCCTGCGAGCCGAATGTCGGAAGGTGCCGCTACCATTCGGCGTTGTGGGACGTATCCACAAAACCGTGCACGGGTTATCCACAGGCGAGGAGGTCGAGATGAGCACTACGACGGCGCGGAACGTCGCTGCCTACATCCTTGATCGCCTCGGTCCCATGTCTGCGCGGAAGCTTCAGAAGCTCACGTACTACGCCCAGGCATGGTCGCTCGCCTGGGACGGTCGCCCGCTGTTCGAGGATCGCATCGAGGCGTGGCGCGACGGCCCGGTCACGAAGTCCGTATGGAACTCCCACCGCGGGCAGTTCACGGTGGGCAGCATGCCGGGCGTGAAGCCGGACTCCCTCACCGACGACGAGATCAACGTTGTCGAGGCCGTGCTTGCCTTCTACGGCCCCTGTGATGGCGACACTCTGAGCCGGATGACGCACGAGGACGCCCCTTGGCAGGAGGCGCGAGGCGACCTGCCGGAGGGTGCTCACTGCGACGAGGAGATCAGTCAGCGCAGCATGCGCAACTTCTATGCGCGTGCGGCGCTGAAGGGAGCGAAGGCGCCGATCCGGCGCCCCAGCACCCACTTGGTCGACCCAGAGCTGACCGTCCGACTCGCTGAGGCGGAGATCAAGCGGTGGCGTCCGACCTTGGACTGGCTGGCTGTTAGGTGAGCTACTGCCTCGACATCGAGGCAGTAGTGGAGATCAACCGCGCTGTCACGGCTGGGGTCACGACTGTTCTTCAGCGGGGTCAACTTGAGTCCGCGCTGGGGCAGCCCCTTCAGACGTGGGGAGGTGAAGACCTCTACCCGACGATCTATGCGAAGGCCGCCGTGCTGGTGCGGGGGATTGTCGCCGCTCACGCCTTCCGCGACGGCAACAAGCGCACGGCCTGGATCGCCTGCGTGACCTTTCTCGGTCATGGAGGTCTCCGCTTCCGCGACCTTGCCGCCGAAGAGGCAGGGCAGTTTGTGCTGGATGTAGAGAGCGGTCGCCTCGACGTCGAGGACGCCGCGCTCTGGATCCTAGATCGCATCGAGTAGCAGGAGACGAAGTAGAAGCCCCCGTCCAGGAACCTCTGGACGGGGGCCTTTCGTTCTTTGGAGCTTAAGTGTCAGAAAGCGTCTGTTTCCGGGAGGACGTGCCCTAACCTGATGACCGCGCCGGCGGTCATCCATTGGGTGTCGCCGTTGCTGATCGTCCCGCCGCCGCCGTGGGAGTCGGCGTGCTCGAAGGTGCCGTCGATGATGTAGGTGACGGTCTCGAAACCGCGGTGCGGGTGCCACGAGGTGCCCTTGGGCTCACCGGGCGCGTACTCCACCTCGCCCATCTGGTCCATGTGGATGAAGGGGTCCAGGTCGCGCAGGTCCACGCCGGCGAAGGCCCGGCGGACCGGGAAACCCTCGCCCTCGAAGCCCGAGGGGGCGGTGGTGACCGAGCGGGTCCGGCGGCGCACCGTGCGCGGTGCCGGGAGCGGGACGCGGGCCAGCGTGGTGGTGTCCTCGACGATGACGGCGGGCATGCTGGCCTCCTCGGTTGAGAGCTCAACTAGCGGCGTCGTCGACCCACGCCGTCGACCGTTGCTTCCCCAGGGCCCGAGGTCACGCGGCGCGGTCCGGGTTTCGGGGGCTTCCGCAGCGGACAGGGCTGGACCGTGCCGGACCTCCTCCCACCCCGGCTCGGCTGCCCCAAGCGCATGGTGTTCGGCCCGTGCGGCGGCGTACGGGGCGACGGTCGGTGCGAGGTCGCCGAGCACCACTGCGTCTTCCTCGACGCCCCGCTGCCGGCCTGGCCCGAGCCCCCCGTCGCAGCGGGGGCGGCCAGCGCGCTGCTCGCCGCCGCCGCGCGCGGCCCCGTCGTCCTCACCGACCTGTCGACGGCGCCCTACGACGCCGACTCGGTGCGCCGGGTGGTCGAGGTGCTGGCACCGGTGTCCGACGCCCTGCTGGCCGGCGAGCACGCCAACCGGCCCGACGTCCCGCCCACGATGATGGCCGCCCGGGTGCACGACGCCGGGGGCCGGCTGTGGACGACGCTGGCCTGCCGCGACCGCAACCGCGTGGTGCTCGAGCAGGAGCTGGCCGGGCTGGCGTCCCTCGGCGTCGACGGCGTCCTGTGCGTCACCGGCGACGCGCGCGGCCCCGGTGTCCGGCCCGGGGTCAGCCAGGTCTTCGACCTCGACGGGCCACGGCTGGCCGCGCTCGCCGCCGCCACGGGCCTGGCCGTCGCGGTGCCCGAGTCGCCCGAGGCGCCACCGGTCGCGGCGCGGCCCGCCCGGGTCGCGGTCAAGCAGCGGGCCGGCGCGCAGCTCTGCGTGCTCAACCACGTGCGCACGCCGGCACGCGTGGCCGAGTTCGTCGACGCGGCGCGGGCGGCCGGGGCGACGCTGCCGTTCGTCGCCGGGGTCGCCGTCTACACCGACGAGCGCTCGGCCCGGGTGCTGCAGCGCTTCCCCGGGCTGCAGCTGGACGACGACCGAGTCGAGCAGGTGCTGGCCGCGCCCGACCCGCGGGCGGCCGGCATCGCCGCCGCGGTGGAGGAGGCGCGGGCGCTGCTGGCCGTCGACGGCGTCGTCGGGGTGAACCTGTCCGGGCTGGGCTCGGGCAGAGGTGAGGACGACGGTGCCCGCGTGAAGGCCGCCGTCGCGACGGAACTGAGGGGGACCGCATGACCGAACTCGAGAGCGAGGCGATGGAGGCGGAGTTCGACACCGTCGCCGGGTGGACCGAGGAGGCGGTGCGGGCGCTCGGTGCCCAGACCGCGATCCCGGCGGGCTGCCGGGGCAGCGGCAGCGAGGGTGCGCTGCGCTGGCTGGCCGACCGGCTGGAGCTGCGGCCCGGGGTCCGGGTGCTCGACTCCGGCGCGGGGGTGGGCGGCCCGGCCGCGTGGCTGGCCGCCGAACGGGGCGTGCACCCGGTCTGCGCCGAGCCGATGGCCGCCGCGGTGCGCGCCTCCCGGCGGCTGTTCGGGCTGCGGGCGGTCGTGGCCATGGGGCAGCAGCTGCCCTTCGCGGACGCCTCGTTCGACGCCGCCGTCTGCCTGGGGGTCCTGTGCACCACCTCGGACAAGGCTGGGGCGCTGGGTGAGCTGCGCCGGGTGCTCACCGACGGCGCCCGGCTGGGCCTGCTGGTGTTCGTCGCCGACGGGCCGCTGGGCTCGGCGCCTCCCGAGGGCAACGAGTTCCCGTCCGAGGCGGAGACCCGCGAGCTCCTGGCCGCGGCCGGGTTCGAGGTGCTGGAGGCCACCGAGGCCGACCTCGCCGACAGCCCGGAGGAGTGGACCCGCGCGGCCGACGCCGTCGACGCGGAGGTCGAGCGCCGGCACGGGCAGGACCCGGCCTTCCGCCAGGCGCAGGAGAACTCGGGGCGGGTCGGCCGGCTGCTGTCGGACGGCTCCCTGCGCCCGTGGCTCGCCGTCGCCACCGCCGTCGTCACCGTCCGAAACGCGCGGGACACATCCCCGAACTAGGTTCTCGCTCATGGCGGACCTCTTCGACGGCTACGTCCTGGGGCAGCAGTGGGACGAGATGTTCTGCGCCGTCGGGGACCCGCGTCCGGCCTACGCGGGCCTGTTCGCCTCGCTGCAGCCGATCGACGGCGAGGAGCTGGCCGCCCGGGCCGACCTGCTGAGCCAGACCTACCGCGACGCCGGGGTCACCTTCGCCCACGCCGGTGAGGAGCAGCCCTTCCCGCTGGACATCGTGCCGCGGGTCATCGGCGCCGACGAGTGGGACGTCATCGAGCGCGGCGTCGCCCAGCGGGTGCTGGCGCTGGAGGCCTTCCTCGCCGACGTCTACGGCGCCGGCCAGGTGTTCGCCGACCGGGTCGTGCCGCGCAGCGTGGTGACGACGAGCGCGCACTTCCACCGCCAGGCGCACGGGCTGGTGCCACCCAACGGGGTGCGGGTGCACGTCAGCGGTATCGACCTGGTGCGCGACGAGGCCGGCGACTTCCGGGTGCTCGAGGACAACCTGCGCTCCCCGTCGGGGGTCAGCTACGTCATCACCAACCGGGCGGCGATGAGCCAGGTGCTGCCGGAGCTCTTCGCCGACCACCGCATCCAGCCGGTCGACGACTACCCGACCCGGTTGCTCGCCGCGCTCAAGGCGTCCGCGCCCTCGAACGTCGCCGACCCGACGGTCGTCGTCCTCACCCCCGGCGTCTACAACTCCGCCTACTTCGAGCACGCGCTGCTGGCCCGGCAGATGGGCGTGGAGCTGGTCGAGGGCCGCGACCTGGTCTGCGCCGGCAACCAGGTGAGCATGCGGACGACGGACGGGCAGCGACGCGTCGACGTCATCTACCGGCGCATCGACGACGAGTTCCTCGACCCGGTGCACTTCCGCCCC
This sequence comes from Blastococcus sp. TF02-09, assembly GCF_003319105.1. Taxonomy (GTDB): domain Bacteria; phylum Actinomycetota; class Actinomycetes; order Mycobacteriales; family Geodermatophilaceae; genus Blastococcus. The sequence goes on from NZ_QOHH01000017.1 coordinate 8,356, forward strand.
GACTCGGTGATCGGCTGCGCCGGGGTGCTCAACGCCGCCCGGACCGGCCGGGTGACCATCGCCAACGCGGTGGGCAACGGCGTCGCCGACGACAAGCTGCTCTACACCTGGGTGCCCGACCTGGTCCGGTACTACCTGGGCGAGGAGCCGGTGCTGCAGAACGCCGAGACCTACCGGCTCGACGACCGGGACACCGTCGAGTGGGTGCTGGAGTCCCTCGACCAGCTGGTGCTCAAGCCGGTGGACGGCTCCGGGGGAAAGGGCATCGTCATCGGTCCGCGCGCCGACGAGAAGACGTTGGTGGAGCTGGCCGTCAAGGTGCGCGCCACCCCGCGGGACTGGATCGCGCAGAAGCCGATCGGGCTGTCCACGTGCCCGACGCTGGTGGGCGGCCGGATCGCGCCGCGGCACGTGGACCTGCGGCCGTTCGCGGTCAACGACGGCGAAAAGGTGTGGGTGCTGCCCGGCGGCCTGACGCGGGTGGCCCTGCCGGAGGGGGAGCTGGTGGTGAACTCCAGCCAGGGTGGCGGCTCCAAGGACACCTGGGTGCTCAGCCCCCCGCGGCCGGTGGGCGACGGCGACGTCGGAGACCCGGCGCGCGACCTGACCACCGTCGAGTTCACCCCGGCCGACCTGCCGGACGAGCCGTCGGTGCCCGACCCCGGCCCGCTCAACGACAACGCCCTCGCCCAGGCCCAGCAGCAACAACAGCTGTCCGAGCCGCAGGGGGGCGCGGGATGCTGAGCCGGATCGCGGAGTCGCTGTTCTGGATCGGCCGCTACGTGGAGCGCGCCGACGACACCTCCCGCATCCTCGACGTGCACACCCAGCGCCTGGTCGAGGACCCGTGGATCGACGAGCGGCGGGCGTGCGCCAACTTGCTGGCGCTGATGGGCTCGCCGGTCCCCGAACCGGAGGCCGACACCGAGCGGGTGCTCGCCACCCTCGCCTTCGACCGGACCAGCCCCAGCTCGATCGTGGGCGCGCTGTCGGCCGCCCGCGAGAACGCCCGGGGCGCGCGCGAGGTGCTGAGCGCCGAGATCTGGGAGTCGCTCAACGTCACGCACAACGCCCTGCCGCAGCAGCGCACGATGGCCCGCCGGTACGGCCCGCACTCGCTGTTCCGGTTCGTCCGCGAGCGCTCGGCGATGGTGTTCGGGCTGGCCGACGCCACGATGAGCCGCGACGAGAGCTGGCTGTTCCTCATCCTCGGCCGGTCGCTCGAGCGGGTGGACATGACCTCCCGGATGCTGTCGACCCGCGTGCTCGCCGGGGACGCCGCGCCGTCCTGGACGCTGGTGCTGCGCTCCACCGGCGCCTACGAGCCCTACCTGCGCACCTACCGCGGCGTCGTCGACTCCAGCCGGGCCGCGGAGTTCCTGCTGCTGGACCGGCTCTTCCCGCGGTCGGTGTTCGCCTCGCTCGAGCAGGCCGAGGCGTGCCTCGCGGAGCTGCAGCGCTCCACGGTCCGGGACACCGCCCGGGTCGGCGTGGCCGGCGAGGCGCACCGCATCGTCGGCCGGGCCCGCACCATGCTGGAGTTCATGAGCACGCCCGACCTGCTGGCGCAGCTGCCCGCACGGCTGGAGGAGCTCCAGCGCACCTCCTCGGCGGCCAGCGCCGCGGTGACCCACCGCTACTTCACCGAGCAGGCCCCGCAGGTGTGGGTGCCCGAGCAGGTCGGGTGAGGCGGCGATGACCCAGTTCCAAGCGCAGGCGCCGGTCGCGCGCACCCCCGGCTCGCGGTGGCGGCTGCAGATCGTGCACCGCACCCGCTTCCACTACAGCGGCCCGGTGCGCTCCTCCTACAACGAGGCGCGGCTGACGCCGGATAACAGCGCCCGGCAGACGACGCTGCGCTCCCGGGTGGAGATCGAACCCGGGGCCACCGCCTACCCCTACCGCGACTACTGGGACTCCACGGTCACCGCCTTCGACCTGCACACGCCGCACGCGGAGCTCGTGGTCACCGGGACGTCGATCGTCGAGGCCGGGCCCGACCTCGCCGCGCACGACCGGCTGGGCTGGGCGGCGCTGGCCGGGCGCGAGGTCCGCGAGCAGTTCGGCGAGCTGCTGGCCCCGACGGCGCTGACCGCCATCGACGACGACGTCGTCGCCGCCGCCCGGGACCTGGTGGGCGACGGCCGGCCCCAGGACGCCGGCCCGCTGGTGTGCGGGTTCGTGCACGACCACATGGAGTACCTGTCGGGCTCCACGAACGTGAAGACCAACGCGATGCAGGCCTGGCGGCGGGGCTTGGGCGTCTGCCAGGACATCACCCACGTCACCGTCGGCATCCTGCGCGCGCTGGGCATACCGGCGCGCTACGTCTCGGGCTACCTGCACCCGCGGCCCGACGGCGAGATCGGCGCCGCGGTGACCGGCGAGAGCCACGCGTGGGTGGAGTGGTGGGACGGCGGCTGGAACGGCTTCGACCCGACCAACTCCGTCCCGATCGGCAACCGGCACGTCACCCTCGGCCGCGGCCGGGACTACGGCGACGTCCCGCCCTTCAAGGGCCTGTTCTCCGGGCCGCGCAGCGAGGGGCACACGGTCACCGTCGAGGTCACCCGCCTCGCTTGATCCTGCTTCTCCGCGGAAAAGCAGGGGGGCGGATACTGGTGGCGATGAGCGCACCGCTGAACCTGGTCAACTTCGAGCGGGTGCACAAGGCATTCGGCACGACGGTCGTCCTCGACGACGTCTCCCTGGGCGTCGCCGCGGGCGAGCGGATCGGGGTCGTGGGCCGCAACGGCGGCGGCAAGAGCACGCTGATGTCCCTGCTCACCGGTATTGACGAGCCCGACTCCGGCCGGGTCACCCGCCGCGGCGACCTCGCGATGGGCGTCCTGGACCAGCTGGGCACCCTCCCCGAGGGGACGACGGTGCGCGACGTCGTCCTCCCCACGACCCTGTTCGCCAGCGAGCACGAGTGGGCCGCCGACCCCGCCGTCCGCAGCGTGCTCGCCGGGCTGGAGCTCGACCGGATGGGCCTGGACGCCCCGGTCGCCCCGATGTCCGGTGGCGAACGGCGCCGCGTGGCCCTGGCCGCCCAGCTCATCCGCCCGCTGGACCTGCTCGTGCTCGACGAGCCGACCAACCACCTCGACGTCGAGGGCGTCGCCTGGCTGGCCGAGTACGTGCGCTCGCGCCCCGGCGGGCTGGTCGTCGTCACCCACGACCGCTGGTTCCTCGACGAGGTGTGCACCACGACGTGGGAGGTCGCCGACGGCGCGGTGCACGCCTACGACGGCGGCTACTCGGCGTACACGCTGGCCCGGGCGGAGCGGGCGCGGATCGCCTCGGTCACCGAGGAGCGGCGGCTCAACCTCGTGCGCAAGGAGCTGGCCTGGCTGCGGCGCGGCCCGCCGGCCCGCACCAGCAAGCCGAAGTTCCGCATCGAGGCCGCGCAGGCGCTGATCGCCGACGAGCCGCCGCCGCGGGACACCATGGCGCTCCAGGGCTTCGCCGCCCGGCGCCTCGGCAGGACGGTCTACGACGTCGAGGACGTCTCCTACGCCGTCCCCACCGAGCAGGGCCCGCGCACGCTGTTCCGGGACCTGACCTGGAACGTCGGCCCGGGCGACCGGATCGGCATCGTCGGCGTCAACGGCGCGGGCAAGACCTCGCTGCTCAAGCTGCTCGTGGGGGAGACAGAGCCCGACTCGGGCCGGGTGGTCGTCGGTCAGACGGTGGCGGCGGCCTACCTGTCGCAGCACGTCGCGGAGCTGCCGCCGAAGGCGCGGGTGCTGGAGGCGGTGCAGGACGTCGCCCGGCTGGCCCGGATCGGCAACCAGGAGATCTCGGCGTCGTCGCTGGCCGAGCGGTTCGGGTTCGCGGCCAGCCGCCAGTGGACGCCGGTCGGCGACCTCTCCGGCGGCGAGCGGCGGCGGCTGCAGCTGCTCCGGCTGCTCATGGCCGAGCCGAACGTGCTGGTGCTCGACGAGCCGACCAACGACCTGGACATCGACACCCTCACCGCGCTCGAGGACCTGCTCGACACCTTCCCCGGCACGGTGCTGGTCGTCAGCCACGACCGGTACTTCGTGGACCGGGTCTGCGACACGGTGGTGGCGCTGCTGGGTGACGGCTCGCTCGCCGAGCTGCCCGGCGGGGTCGAGGAGTACCTGCGGCGCCGGGCGGCCGGCGGTGCCCCCCTGACGACGGCGGCCGGCGACGCGGGGCCGCGTCCGGTGGGTGCGCCGTCGACCGCGAAGTCCGCCGTCTCGGCCGCCGAGGCGCGCGCGGCGAAGAAGGAGGTCGGCCGGCTGGAGCGCCGCATGCTCAAGCTGGACGCCGACGAGCAGAAGCTGCACGAGCAGCTCGCCGCCGCCGCGACCGACTACGCGCGGGCGGCCGAGCTCGACGCCCAGCTGCGGGCGCTGCAGGCGGAGAAGGACGCGGTCGAGGAGGCCTGGCTGACCGCCGCGGAGCTCGCCGAGGGGTGACCCGTCGCCGTCCTCCCTCACCGCGGAGCGTCCTCCCTCACCGTGCACCGTGAGGGAGGACGCGCTGGGATCAGGTCACCTGATCCCAGCGCGGGAGCAGGCCCCGGAGACGGCCGGTAGCCTGGGGTCACCGCCGCCGGTCAGCCCTCGCCGTCTGTGGTCGTCCCCGAGCCCACCACGACTCCCGGAGACCTGTGACAGCGCTCCTCCTGGCCCACCTGATCGCCGCCCTCGCGGCGCCGGTCCTCGTGCGCTGGTGGGGGCGGCAGGCGTTCCTCGTCCTCGCCCTGGTCCCGGCCGCGGGCTTCGCCTGGGTGCTGGCCCAGCTGGGCACCGTCACCGACGGCGGCGAGGTGCGCGAGACGACGCCGTGGGTGCCGGCCCTGCACCTGGAGGTCGCGCTCCGGCTGGATGCCCTGTCGCTGACGCTGGCGGCACTGGTCACCGGGGTCGGCGCGCTGGTCCTGCTCTACTGCGCCCGCTACTTCGCCCCTGACGACGAGGGCATCGGCCGCTTCGCGGGCGTGATGACGGCCTTCGCGGGCTCCATGCTGGGCCTGGTCCTCGCCGACGACCTGCTCCTGCTCTACGTCTTCTGGGAGCTGACCACCGTCTTCTCCTACCTGCTCATCGGTGGCTCGGGCACCCGTCTGGCGGCCCGGCGGGCGGCGAGCCAGGCGCTGGTCCTCACCACCGCCGGCGGCCTGGCGATGCTGGTCGGGCTGATCATGATCGGCGAGACCAGCGGCAGCTACCTGCTGTCGAAGGTCGTCGCGAACCCCGGCGACGGACCGTTCCTCGTCGCGGGCACGGTCCTGGTGCTGGTCGGGGCGATCACCAAGTCCGCGCTCGTCCCGTTCCACTTCTGGCTGCCCGCCGCCATGGAGGCGCCGACGCCGGTCAGCGCCTACCTGCACGCCGCGGCCATGGTGAAGGCCGGCGTCTACCTGGTCGCGCGGTTCGCCCCGGGATTCGCCGAGGTGCCGGGGTGGCGGCCGATCGTGCTCGGGCTGGGGCTGGCCACCATGCTGGTCGGCGGCTACCGGGCGATCCGGCAGAACGACCTCAAGCTGCTGCTGGCGTTCGGCACCGTCAGCCAGCTGGGCTTCCTCGTCGTGCTGGTCGGCGCGGGCAGCCGGGAGATGGCCGCCGCCGGGCTGGCGATGATCGTCGCGCACGCCCTGTTCAAGTCCACGCTGTTCCTCGCCGTCGGCGTCGTCGACCACGCCACCGGCACCCGTGACCTGCGGGTGCTGTCCGGGCTCGGCCGCCGCCTCCCCGTGCTCGCCGTCGCCGGCGGGCTGGCCGGAGCCTCGATGGCCGGCATCCCGCCGCTGCTGGGCTTCGTCGGCAAGGAGGCGGCGTTCACCGCGCTGCTGGACGGCGGGCTGCCCGGCCGCACCGTCGCCCTGCTCGAGCTGACCGGCCTGGTGCTCGGCTCGGTGATCACCGCCGCCTACACGTTCCGCTTCCTGTGGGGCGCCTTCGCCCGCAAGCCCGGCTGCGCGGACACCGAGGTCGAGCACCCGCCCGGCCCGCTGCTGCTCGCCGCACCGGTCGCGCTGGCACTGGCCAGCCTGGTCCTGGGCCCGGCCAGCCCGCTGCTCGAGCCGCTGGCCGCCGGCTACGCCGACGCGCTGCCGCTCATCGCTCCCGAGGCCGAGAAGCTGGCGCTCTGGCACGGGCTGCAGCCCGCGCTGGCGCTGTCCGCGCTCACCCTGCTCGGCGGCTGGGGGATCTTCGCCCTCCGCGTGCCGATCAACCGCTTCCAGCGGCGGATGGCCGTGGGCGCCTCGGCCGACGAGGGCTACTGGAACGTGCTGCAGGGCCTCGACCGGCTGTCGGTGCTGGTCACCGGCACCACCCAGCGCGGCTCGCTGCCGGCCTACCTCGGCACGATCCTCACCGTCGTCCTCGCGCTGCCGGGGTCGGTGCTGCTCTTCCGGGCGCCGTGGCCGGGGGAGTGGCGGGCGTGGGACACCCCGATCCAGGCCCTCGTCGGCGCGGTCGTGCTCATCGCCGCGGTCCTGGCGCTGCGCATCCGGCAGCGGCTCTCCGCGGTGCTCGTCGTCGGCGTCACCGGCTACGGGATCGCCGTCCTCTTCGCGCTGCAGGGGGCGCCCGACCTCGCGCTGACCCAGTTCCTCATCGAGACGCTCACCCTCGTCGTCTTCGTCCTAGTGCTGCGCAAGCTGCCCAAGGACATCACCGACCGGCACCGCCCGCGCGAGCGCGCCGCCCGCGGGGTCATCGCCGTCGCCGTCGGGCTGCTCATGGCCTGCGTGGGTGCGGTCGCCCTCAGCGCGCGGACCGCGACGCCGGTCTCCGTGGACTACCCGGAGGAGGCCTACCGCTTCGGCGGGGGCCAGAACATCGTCAACGTGACGCTGGTCGACATCCGCGCCTGGGACACCCTGGGCGAGATCTCGGTGCTGGTAGTGGCGGCGACCGGCGTGGCCAGCCTGGTCTTCCTGCGCCGGCGCACCGGCGGGGTCGACCGGATCGACCCGGTGCAGCTGGCCCGCCGCACCGACAACCTGCGCCGGGCCCCCCGCGGTCAGTGGCTGGCGGCCTCGGCGGCCCTGGCGCCCGAGCGGCGCTCGGTGGTGCTCGAGGTGGTCACCCGGGTCCTCTTCCACACCATCGTCGTCTTCTCCGTCTACCTGCTGTTCAGCGGGCACAACGAGCCCGGCGGCGGGTTCGCCGGGGGGCTGGTGGCCGGCCTCGCGCTGGTGCTGCGCTACCTCGCCGGCGGCCGGTACGAGCTGGGCGAGGCCGCGCCGGTGGACCCCGGGCTGCTGCTGGGCGCGGGCCTGCTGTTCTCCGGCGGCACCGGCGTCGTGGGCCTGGCGCTGGGGGCCGAGGTGCTGCAGACGGCGATCCTCGAGACCACCCTGCCCGTGCTGGGCGACGTGAAGCTGGTGACCTCGCTGTTCTTCGACATCGGCGTGTACCTGGTCGTGGTCGGGCTGGTGCTGGACATCCTGCGCAGCCTGGGCGCCGAGCTCGACCGGCAGGTGGACGAGGACGACCCGATCGACGCGGCGCCCGACGAGGTGATCGTCCGATGACGCCCACCGTCGTCCTGCCGGTGATCATCGGCGGGCTCTACGCCGCGGGGGTCTACCTGCTGCTGGACCGCAGCCTGACCCGGGTGCTGCTCGGCGTCCTGCTGCTCGGCAACGCCACGAACCTGCTGCTGCTGTCCACCGGCGGCCCGAGCGGGCGGGCGCCGATCCTCGGCTACGCCGATCCCGAGGACATGAGCGACCCGATCCCGCAGGCGCTGATCCTGACCGCCATCGTGATCACGTTCGGGGTCTCGGCGTTCCTGCTGGCGATCATCTACCGGTCCTGGCGGCTGGTCCGTCAGGAGGTCGTCGGCGTGGACGAGGAGGACCGCCGGGTGGCCCGCCGCTCGAGCACCGACTCCGACGAGATCGACCCCGACGACCTGGACCCCGCCGACCGGCCCGCCGGCCACGCGGACAGCCTGCAGTCCGAGGCCGAGGTCGAGGCCCTGCTGGCGCAGCGGCGTCCCGGCGTCCCGTCCGACGACGTCGGGCTCCCCGTCGGCGAGGGGGGCGAGCGGTGATCAGCGTCCTGACCCCGCTGCCGGTGCTGCTTCCGCTGCTCGGCGCCGCGGCCGCGCTGCTCGTGGGCGGCCGGCACCCGCGCATCCAGCGGACGCTGAGCATCCTGGTGCTGTCGGCGGTGCTCACCGTCTCGGTGGTGCTGCTCGTCATCGCCGACCGCGACGGTGCCGCCGCGGTCTCGGTGGGCGACTGGGTCGTGCCGCTGGGCATCGTGCTCGTCGTCGACCGGTTGTCGGCGCTCATGCTGGTCGTCGCGGCGACCGTCGCGCTGGGCGTGCTCGTGTTCGCCGTCGGGCAGGGCTCGGCCGACGGCGACGAGGAGACGCCCATCTCGATCTTCCACCCGACGTTCCTGGTGCTCATCGCCGGTGTGGCCGCCGCGTTCCTCGCCGGCGACCTGTTCAACCTCTACGTCGGCTTCGAGATGCTGCTGACCGCCAGCTACGTGCTGCTGACCCTGGGCGGCTCGGCGCCGCGGATCCGCGCGGGCATCACCTACATCGTGGTCAGCCTGCTCAGCTCGCTGGTCTTCCTGGCCGCGATCGCGCTGGTGTACGCCGCGACGGGCACGGTCACCATGGCCCAGCTGGCCGTGCGGCTGGCCGAGCTCCCCGAGGGCACCCAGCTGCTGCTGCAGTCGATGCTGCTCATCGCCTTCGCCATCAAGGCCGCGGTCTTCCCGCTCTCGGCCTGGCTGCCCGACAGCTACCCGACCGCACCGGCCCCGGTCACCGCGGTGTTCGCGGGCCTGCTGACCAAGGTCGGCGTCTACGCGATCATCCGCACCCAGACGCTGCTGTTCCCGGGCGGTGCGCTGGACGACGTCCTCCTGTGGGCGGCGCTGGCGACGATGGTCATCGGCATCCTGGGCGCGGTCGCGCAGACCGACATCCGGCGCATCCTGTCGTTCACGCTGGTCAGCCACATCGGCTACATGGTGTTCGGCATCGCCCTGGCGACGACGGCGGGCCTGGCCGGGGCGATCTTCTACGTGGTGCACCACATCGCCATCCAGACCACGCTGTTCCTGGTCGCCGGGCTGGTCGAGCGGCAGGGCGGATCGACGGCGGTGGACCGGCTGGGCGGGCTGGCCAAGGCCTCGCCGCTGCTCGCCGTCCTCTACTTCGTGCCCGCGATGAACCTCGCCGGCATCCCGCCGTTCTCCGGCTTCATCGGCAAGCTGGGCCTGCTGGAGGCCGGGATCGCCGACGGCGGGTGGCTGCCGGTGGTGCTCGTCGCCGGCGGTGCGATGACCAGCCTGCTCACCCTCGTGGCCGTCTCGCGGGTGTGGAGCCGCGCGTTCTGGCGGCCGCCCGCGCAGGCCCCGGCCGACGACACCGCCCGCGCGGCCGCCGCGGACGCCGGACCGGAGCGCCGGCCCGCCCCGGTCGCCGCGGACGGGCACGGCGGCTCCACGGTCGTGGACGTCGGCGACGAGGACGCGCCCCTCCCGCAGGATCGCCAGGCCGCGCGCCGGGCCGCCTGGGAGCGGCACACCGCCGTCGCCACCGCGACCGCCCCGGCCGAGGACGGCCTGGACGGGGACGGTGCGGCCGGCCGCCGGCCGCTGCGTCCACTGCCGCGGGTCATGGTCGGGTCGACGGCGGCGATGGTCGTGGTGACCGTCGGGCTCACCGTCGTGGCGGGCCCGCTGTACGGGGTGGCCGAGCGCGCCGCCGGGGACCTGCGCGACCGCACGCCCTACATCTCGTCGGTCTTCGGCGGGGAGGAGGTCCCGTGAGCGCGGAACCCCGCCGCGAGGGCCTGCTCCACCAGCTGCGGCACCAGATCCCGCTCATGGCCTGGCTGGTGCTGGTCTGGATGCTGCTGTGGGGCACCTGGTCCTGGGCGAACCTGATCAGCGGGTCGCTGCTGGCCCTGGCGGTGACCGTGCTGCTCCCGCTGCCCCCGGTGATCGGTGGCACCCGGGTGCACCCGATGGGGCTGCTGGTCTACGTCAGCTACTTCGCGATGGACCTGGTGCGCTCGGCGGCGCTCGTCGCTTGGCAGACCATCCGGCCGCAGGGCATCGGCAACAGCGCGATCATCCGCGTGCAGCTGCGCACCGACTCCGACCTGCTGCTGACCATCGTGGCCGAGTCGCTCACGCTCGTCCCCGGATCGGTCGTCATCGACATGGACCGGGAGCAGCGGACGCTGTCCCTGCACGTCCTGCACGTGCGCGACATGGCCGACGTCGAGGCGCGCCGGGCGGCGGTGCTCGCCGAGGAGGAGCGCGTGGTGCGGGCCTTCGGGTCCCCGGACGAGATCGCCGCGCTGGCCCACCCGCCCGGGGCGGCGCCGGCCGGGACGGGGAGGAGGACGCCGTGAACGCCGTCTTCTACGCGGCCTACCTGCTGCTCGGCGGCGGCGCGCTGCTCACCCTGGTGCGGCTGGCCCGCGGCCCGTCGCTGCTGGACCGGGTGGTGGCCACCGACGTGCTGCTGGTGATCATCTCGGCGGGGCTCGCGGTGCACGCGGCGCTGGAGCGCGATCCGACCGTGGTGCCGGTGCTCGTGGTGGTGTCGCTGCTGGCCTTCGTCGGCTCGGTGTCGGTGGCCCGCTACATCGGCGGCATGCTCGTCTCCTCCACCGGTGACGGGCAGGACGTCGGGCTCCCGCTGGCCGCCGAGGAGCGGGCGGCGCGGGCCGCGGAGGGGGAGCGATGAGCGAGATCGAGGGCGTCCGCGACGTCGTCGCCGTCGGGCTGCTGCTCGCCGGGTCGTTCCTGTGCCTCACCGCCGGGCTGGGGCTGGTGCGCTTCCACGACGTCCTGACCCGGATGCACGCCGGCACCAAGCCCCAGGTGCTGGGCATCCTGCTGATCATGGTCGGCGGAGCGATCCGGCTGGAGGGCTGGTCGGCGACCTGGATGCTGCTGCTCGTGGCGGTCTTCCAGATGCTCACCGCCCCGGTCAGCGCCCACATGGTCAGCCGGGTGGCCTACCGCCGCCGGCACGTGCGCCGCGACCTGCTGCTGGTCGACGAGCTGCGCACCGGGGAGGCCTCGGACCGGTTGTACCGCGGGGACGAGCCGGCCGACGCCCCGCCAGAGGATCCCGCGCGGGCGCTGGTGGAGAGCCGCCGCGAGGACGGGGACCTCCCGCCCGGCTGAGCAGGAGGTCCCCGCCGCCGCGGGTCAGCGCTGGGCGCGGTTGACCGCGGAGACGACCGCGCGCAGCGAGGCGGTCACGATGTTGGCGTCGATGCCGACGCCCCAGAGGATCCGGTCGCCGACAGCGCACTCGACGTAGGCGGCGGCGCGGGCGTCGCCACCGGCGGAGAGGGCGTGCTCGGCGTAGTCGAGCACGCGGACGTCGACGTCGATGCTGCGCAGGGCGTCGACGAACGCGGCGATCGGCCCGTTGCCTCTGCCCTCGAGGGTCACCGGTACGCCGCCGTCGACCAGCTCGACGACCATCTCGTCGGTCTGGTCCCCCGTCGCGGTGTGCCGGTGGCCGGTCAGGCCGAACCGGCCCCACGGGGCGTCGGGGTCGGGCAGGTACTCGTTGGAGAACGCCGCCCACATCTGCTGGGCGGTGACCTCGCCGCCCTCGTCGTCGGTGTGCTGCTGGATGACGGCGCTGAACTCGATCTGCAGCCGGCGGGGCAGGTCGAGGTGGTTCTCGGTCTTCATGATGTAGGCGACGCCGCCCTTGCCGGACTGGCTGTTCACCCGGATGACGGCCTCGTAGCTGCGGCCGACGTCCTTGGGGTCGATCGGCAGGTACGGGACCGCCCAGGGCATGTCCTCGACCGGCTTGCCGGCGGCCTCGGCGTCGGCGGCCAGGGCCTTGAACCCCTTGTTGATGGCGTCCTGGTGCGAGCCGGAGAAGGCGGTGTAGACGAGGTCGCCGCCGTAGGGGTGCCGCTCGTGGACGCCCAGCTGGTTGCAGTACTCGACGGTGCGGCGGATCTCGTCGATGTCGGAGAAGTCGATCTGCGGGTCGATGCCCTGGCTGAATAGGTTCAGGCCGAGGGTGACCAGGTCGACGTTGCCGGTGCGCTCGCCGTTGCCGAACAGGCAACCCTCGATGCGGTCCGCGCCGGCGCGGTAGCCCAGCTCGGCGGCGGCGACGGCGGTGCCCCGGTCGTTGTGGGGGTGCAGCGACAGGACGACGGAGTCCCGGCGGCCCAGGTTGCGGTGCATCCACTCGATCTGGTCGGCGTAGACCGTCGGCTCGGCCATCTCGACCGTCGCCGGCAGGTTGAGGATGGTCGGCCGGTCGGGGGTGGGCTCCCAGACGTCGGTGACGGCGTTGCAGATCTCGACGGCGAAGTCGAGCTCGGTGCCGGTGAACGACTCGGGGGAGTACTCGAAGCGGATGTCGGTGTCGCCCATCTGCTCGGCGAACTTCCGCACCACGCGCGCCCCGTGCACGGCGATGTCGACGATCCCGGCGCGGTCGGAGTCGAAGACGACGCGGCGCTGCAGGGTGGACGTGGAGTTGTACAGGTGGACGATCGCCTGCTTCGCGCCGCGCAGGGACTCGAAGGTGCGCTCGATCAGCTCGTCGCGCGCCTGGGTCAGCACCTGGATGCAGACGTCGTCGGGGACCAGGTCGTCTTCGATCAGCTGGCGGACGAAGTCGAAGTCGGTCTGGCTGGCCGCGGGGAAGCCGACCTCGATCTCCTTGTAGCCCATCCGGACCAGCAGCTCGAACATGCGGCGCTTCCGGTCGGGCGTCATCGGGTCGATGAGGGCCTGATTTCCGTCGCGCAGGTCGACAGCGCACCAGCGCGGGGCCTGGGTGGTGACCTTCTCCGGCCAGGTGCGGTCGGTCAGGACGACGGGGGTGAAAGGCGCGTAGCGGTGGATCGGCATCCGGGAGGGCTGCTGCGGATGGCGTACGTGCGGGTGCTGCTCGGACACGGTAGGGCTCCTCTGGCGCGGGCTGGACTCAGCTCCGGTGGGGCGGTCAGCGGCGCCGGGAACGCGCTCGGTCACGGCAGACACCGCGGCGAGGGGGCCGACCTAGGAGAGGGCCTCGCCGCGGCGGGTAAGCAGGAGGCTGCCGCGCACGGGCCCACGGTAGCAGCGGGTCAGCCCACGTCGCAGCAGCACGGGCACTGCTCGGCGTGGACCGGGCGACCGGACCAGTCGTCGACCTCGTCGCACGCCGGCGGGCAGGTGCAGGTGAACGGCTCCGCCCCACCCACGTCACCGGCTGCCACACGCCGCTCCCGTTCTTCTCGGGCCCGCTGCCCGGCGGCGCGTCGACGAGCCGCCGCCCGGTCCGACGGTGAGTCGCCGGCGACGGCCACGTCGTGGTCCTCGGGGACGCCGCACCCTGCGCGGCGCCGGTCACGGGCGGACCGATCGAGTTCGAAGGTGAACCAGGGTTGCGGCCGATCCGGGCGGTGCTCCCAGCGGTCGGGGACCTCGTCGCTGTGCAGGCTGTCGAGGTGGGCCGGCAGGTGTCGCCAGGCAGCGTCACGCGCCCCGTCCGGGGTCATGGGCGATAGCTCCCTGCCGTCGGCGTCCACGAGGGCGATCCGGAGGCCCGCCAGGGCAGCTGCGTCCGCCAATCGGCGCGCGGGAAGATCGCGGACCCCCGCCTCCGCTGCAGCGAGCGTCGACTTGGGAACGCCCAGCCGCTCCGCGAGCTGACGCTGCGATAGGTCCGCGGCGCGGCGGATGCGGCGGAGCCAGCCGGAAAGCTCGAAGGACACGCTCCAGCTTCGGGTCCGACCGCGCCGCTGGGGAGCGCACGAGTGCTGTTGTGGACAGTCGGCCCCTGCCCACAGGTGTGGGCAGGGGCCGACTGTGCGGCGCAGTACTTCTGGGGTGCCGCGGGGTCCGACTTCTGGGGTGCCGCGGGGCCCGGCCGGCGGGGTGAGTGATCAGAACTGCTTGCGGAGGCGCAGGCGGAGGGGGCGGCCGTCGGGGTCGTCGACGAGGCGGTAGACCGGCGTCGCCCACAGCCGGGTCCGCCACGGGAGCGGCTCGGCGGAGTGCACCCGCAGGCGCCCCGGCGGGCGGGGGCCCTGCCGGCCGCCGGCGTGCCACGCGTCGAGGGCGGTGGCGCGCTCGGCCAGCGTGGCGACGAACCGGTCCGGGTCCAGCAGCGCGTCGTCCTCGCTGCCGTCGGCCGCCAGGTCGAGGTGCTCGCGGCCCAGCTCCAGGCGCAGGTCGCGGGCGAACGTGCGGGCGCCGTCCCCGAGCCCGCCCGGGTCCCGGGGCTCGCGGGGGTCGAGCGTGGTGTCCAGGACGGCGCTGGAGAGCTCGCTGTCGTGCGTCCAGGAGCGCCGGTTGAAGTTGTCGCTGCCCACGCTGGCCCACGTGTCGTCGACCACGCACACCTTGGCGTGCACGTACACGGGCGTGCCCTCGTGGTTCTCCACGTCGAAGACGTGCACCCGGCCGGCACCCGCCCGGCGGACCAGCTGCAGCGCCTGCCACCGGCCGACGTACTGCGGCCGCTCGGCGAACGCGCCCTCCTGATCGGGGACGCGCGGCACCACCACGACCAGGTGCAGCTCCGGGTTGTCCCGCAGCGCCTCGGCGAACAGCTGCGCCACCTCGCCCGACCAGAGGTACTGGTCCTCCAGGTAGATCAGCCGGCGCGCCCGGCGGACCGCCTTGCTGTAGCCGCGCGCCACGGAGCGCTCGCCCTCGGGGGCGAACCGGTAGCGCGGCCGGATCGACGGATAGGTCCGCAGGTTCTGCACGACGTGCGGGCCGGCCTCCGGCGGCGGCGGGAGCTGCGGCGGCAGCGGGTCCCCCTGCACCTGGCGGTGGTGCAGCTTGTCGTACAGCCACGCGATCGGATGGTCGCTGTCCGGGCTGGTCGGGTCGCTCCACCGCTCGCGGAACACCGTGTCCAGCACGTGCACGGCCGGACCGCGCAGCTCCAGCTGGACGTCGTGCCACGGCGGCGTCGGCCCGTAGGCGCTGGCCATCGCCACGGTCTGCCGGTCACCGCGGTGGTCGGCGTCGTCCCGGCGGCTGTGGCACAGGTCGATGCCCCCGACGAACGCCACGTCCCGGCTCGGGTCCTGGTCGTGCCGCAGGACGACGAACTTCTGGTGGTGGCTGCCGCCGCGGCGCACCCGCTGGTCCAGGACGACGTCGCCGCCGCCGTGCTCGATCTCGATGTCGAGCGCCCGGTTCTCCTCCTTGCTGAACGACGCCCGGTCCATGTGCGAGCGCCACACCAGCCCCCGCACGCAGACCCCCCGCCGCAGCGCGCCGGTGAACAGCTCGGCGACGGTCGGGCCGCCCTCGCGCAGCAGCTGGTCGGGGTCTCCCCGCCAGTCGGTGAACCACAGGTGGTCACCCTCGTCGAGCAGCTCCACCGCCTCGACCAGCCGGTCGAAGTACGCCGCCCCGTGGAACAGCGGCCGCGCGAGGTTCCCCGTCGTCCAGGCGGGCAGGCTCGTGGCGGGGTTGCCCCGTTCCTCGGCGCTGAGCAGCCAGTCCTCCGGGGCTTCCACGGGGCGAAGGTAGCCTGAACCCGTGGCCCTCGTCGTCCAGAAGTACGGCGGCTCCTCCGTCGCCTCCGCACAGCACATGAAGCGTGTCGCCGAGCGGATCGTCGCCGCCAAGAAGAACGGCGACGACGTCGTCGTCGTGGTCTCCGCTATGGGCGACAGCACCGACGAGCTGCTCGACCTGGCCGGTCAGATCACCGACGAGCCGCCCGGCCGCGAGCTCGACATGCTGCTCACCGCGGGCGAGCGGATCTCGATGGCGCTGCTCGCCATCGCCATCTCCACGCACGGCTACGAGGCGCGGTCGTTCACCGGCTCGCAGGCCGGCGTCATCACCACCGGCAGCCACGGCAAGGCCCGGATCATCGACGTGACGCCCGGCCGGCTGCGGTCGGCGCTGGACGAGGGCTCGATCGTGATCGTCGCCGGGTTCCAGGGCGTCAGCCAGGACACCAAGGACATCACCACGCTCGGCCGCGGCGGTTCCGACACCACGGCCGTGGCCGTCGCCGCCGCGCTGGACGCCGACGTCTGCGAGATCTACACCGACGTCGACGGCGTCTTCACCGCCGACCCGCGCATCGTCCCGAACGCCAAGCGGCTCGACACCATCACCTACGAGGAGATGCTCGAGCTGGCCGCGTCCGGGGCCAAGGTGCTCATGCTCCGCTGCGTCGAGTACGCCCGCCGCTACGGCATCCCCGTGCACGTCCGCAGCTCCTACTCACAGCTCCCCGGCACGACCGTGTCCGGCTCGATGGAGGACCTCCCGGTGGAACAGGCGATCATCACGGGCGTCGCGCACGACCGCTCCGAGGGCAAGATCACCGTCTACGGGGTGCCGGACCGGCCGGGCGAGGCCGCCCAGCTCTTCCGCGTCCTGGCCGACGCCGAGATCAACATCGACATGATCGTGCAGAACGTGTCGGCCGAGGCCAGCAAGCTCGCCGACATCTCCTTCACGCTGCCCAAGAGCGACGGCCCCGCCGCCCTGGCCGCCCTGGAACGCGTGAAGCACACCGTCGGTTACACCGACGTGAGCTTCGACCAGCACATCGGCAAGGTGTCGCTGGTCGGCGCCGGCATGCGGTCGCACCCGGGCGTCTCGGCCAAGTTCTTCGGCGCTCTGGCCGACGCCGGCGTGAACCTCGAGCTCATCAGCACCTCGGAGATCCGCATCTCCGTGGTCTGCCGCGACACCGACGTCGACATCGCCGTCCGCGCGGTGCACGACGCGTTCGACCTCGGCTCCGACGTCGAGGCCGTCGTCTACGGAGGGACCGGACGATGACTGCGTTCGACGCCAGCGGCCTGCGGGTCGGCATCGTGGGCGCGACCGGCCAGGTGGGCCGCGTCGTGCGCGAGATCCTCGCCGAGCGGAACTTCCCACTCGCCGAGCTCCGCTTCTTCGCCTCGGCGCGCTCGGCGGGCACCACCCTGCCGTGGGCCGGGGGCGAGATCACCGTCGAGGACGCCGCCACCGCCGACCCCACCGGCCTGGACATCGCGATCTTCTCCGCGGGCGCCACCACCTCCCGCGCGCAGGCGCCGCGGTTCGCCGCCGCCGGCGTCACGGTCATCGACAACAGCTCGGCCTTCCGCCGCGACCCGGAGATCCCGCTGGTCGTCAGCGAGGTCAACCCCGGCGACATCGCCCAGGCGCACGGCCGGATCATCGCCAACCCGAACTGCACCACCATGGCCGCGATGCCGGTGCTCAAGCCGCTGCACGACGAGGCCGGCCTGGTCCGCATCGTCGCCAGCACCTACCAGGCGGTCTCCGGCAGCGGCGTCGCCGGCGTCGAGGAGCTGCACGGGCAGGCGAAGGCCGTCGTCGACAAGGCCGACGCCTTCACCCACGACGGCTCGGCGGTCCCCTTCCCCGACCCGGTGACGTACGTCGCGCCCATCGCCTTCAACGTGCTGCCGATGGCCGGCTCGGTCGTCGACGACGGCAGCTTCGAGACCGACGAGGAGCAGAAGCTCCGCAACGAGAGCCGCAAGATCCTCGGCATCCCCGACCTGCGGGTCTCGGGCACCTGCGTGCGCGTCCCGGTCTTCACCGGGCACTCGCTCTCGCTGAACCTTGAGTTCGAGCGGCCGATCAGCGTCGAGCGGGCCACCGAGCTGCTCGCCGCGGCGCCGGGCGTGGAACTCTCCGACGTCCCGACCCCGCTGCAGGCCGCGGGCCGCGATCCCAGCTACGTCGGCCGGATCCGCCAGGACCAGAGCGTGGACGGCGGCCGCGGCCTGGTGCTGTTCGTCAGCAACGACAACCTGCGCAAGGGCGCGGCCCTCAACACCGTGCAGATCGCCGAGCTGCTGGCCGCGAGCCGCTGACATCACCGGTGCGACGGTGGTGGACGGGGAGCAGGCAGCGGGCGTCGACAGCACGCTCCAGCGAGCGACGGCGGCGCGGGCCCCGGTCCTGACGCTGCGACAGGCCGGCGTGCTGCTGGGCCTCGTGGGCCTGGTGACGGGGATCTGTCTGGCCCTGCCGGCCAAGTCCGATCCCTGGCACGACTTCTTCGACCTGCGCGTCTACCACGGTGCGGTCCAGTGGTGGCTCGACGGGCGGCCGCTGTACGAGTTCCGCTACAACGCGACGCCGTACGGCCTCACCTACCCGCCGTTCGCCGGGCTGCTGCTGGTCCCCTCGACCCTGCTGTCGTTCCCGGCCATGGTGGTGGTCCACACGGTGGCGTCCGCGACCGTGCTGGTCCTGCTCGTGCGGTGGCTGATCACCCCGCTGGCCCGCCGGCACGGGTGGGCGCTGCCGTTCGCCTGGCTGGCGGCCCTGCCGCTGGCGTTCCTGCTGGAACCGGTCCGGGAGACCCTCGGCTTCGGGCAGGTGAACCTGCTGCTCGCGGGGCTCGTGCTGGCCGACGTGGTGGCGCTGCGCCGGGGCTGGCGCTGGGCGGGCGCGGGCACCGGTCTGGCCGCCGCGGTGAAGCTGACCCCCGCGGTGTTCGTGCTCTACCTGCTGGTGACCCGCCGGCTGCGGGCCGCCGGCACGGCCGTCGCGGTCGCCGGCGCCGCCACGCTGGTGACCTTCGCGGTGACACCGGGGACCTCGTGGCAGTTCTGGACCGAGACGCTCTGGCAGACCGAGCGGGTCGGCCAGGTCGACAAGGTCGCCAACCAGTCGCTGCTTGGGGGCCTGGCCCGGCTGGCGGACCCGGACGAGCCGTCCCGGGCGCTCTGGGCGGTGCTCGCGGTCGTCGTGCTGGCCGTCGCCCTCACCCGGGCCGCCCGCGCCGTCCGGGCCGGCGACGAGCTGGCCGGCATCGCGCTGACCGGCCTGGCCGCCTGCCTGGTCAGCCCCATCTCCTGGACCCACCACTTCGTGTGGCTGCTCCCGGCGTGCGTGGTGCTGCTCGACCTCGCGGCGGGCCGGCCCCGGGCCGGCGAGGTGCGCCGAGCGGCCCGTGCCCGGTGGTCGGCGGCCGCCGGGCTCGCCGCGGTGGTGCTGATCTGGTCCTCGTCCGTGGTCTGGGCCTTCGACCTGCGTTCGCCCCACCACTGGGACGACGGCTGGGCGGGGATGGTGCCGCAGAACGCCTACCTGCTCGTCACCCTCGCGCTCGTGCTCCTGCTGCCCGCGCGCGCCCCCGTCAGGGAGTGACGTGCCGCAGCGCGAACGCCAGCGCGATCTCCACCTGGCGGATCGTCTCCTCGATGACCAGCGAGCCGTGGCCGGCGTCGAACCGGTACACCTCGTGCTCCTTGCCCAGCTCCTCGAGCCGGGTCAGGTAGTTGTCGATCTGCCGGATCGGGCAGCGCGGGTCGTTCGCGCCGGCCACCACGAGCACCGGCGCGGCCACCGCGTCGACGTAGGTGATGGGGGAGGACCGGACGTAGACGTCGTGCTTCTCCTCCGGTGAGCCGCCGAACAGCGCCCGGTCGTAGGCCCGCAGGCCCTCCATCTCGTCCTGGTACGCGGCCAGGTAGTCGGCCACCGGCACCTCGGCGATGCCGGCCGCCCAGCGCTCCGGCTGCGTGCCCAGCCCGAGCAGGGTGAGGAAGCCGCCCCACGAGCCGCCGGTGAGCAGCGCGCGGGCGGGGTCGACGACGCCCTCGGCGACCAGCGCGTCGTACACCGCGCCGATGTCCTCGAGCTCGGTCAGCCCCGGGCGGCCGGTGAGCGCGTCCCGCCAGGCCGACCCGTAGCCGGTCGAGCCGCGGTAGTTCACGTGCACCACCGCGTAGCCGGCGTCCACGTACGCCGCCCGGCGGGCGCGGTAGGAGTCGTCGTCGGCAGCCTCGGGCCCGCCGTGCACCAGGAACGCGGTCGCGTACGGGCCGGGGCCGGCCGGTCGCACCAGCAGCGCGTGCACGTCGCCGCCCGGGCCGGGCACCCAGCGGTCCTCGACCGGGTAGGCCGCCGGCGGCTCCTCGTCCGACACCGAGAGGACGACGGGGCCGTCCGCGCGGCGGATGACCGGCGGGAGCTCGGAGTTCGACCAGGCCAGCTCCACGGTGCCGTCGGGCCGGGCGGTCGCGCCGCGGACGACGCCGGTCGGGGTGTCGAGCCGCTCCAGGGCGCCGCTGGCGAGGTCGTAGCGGTACAGCTCGCTGCGGGCGGCGTGGTCGTGGCCGACGAGCAGCGCCGAGCCGTCGGGGTACCAGCCCGCCGTGACGTCGCCGGGCAGGTCCAGCACGATCTCGGTCTCGGTGTCGGCCGCGACGTCCCAGATCAGCAGCTCCTCGCGGCCCCGGCGCTCGTGGCCCACCAGCAGCCGGGTGTCGCCGGACAGCGGGGCGAACTCCGAGGCGTGCAGCCCGCGGCCCTCGCCGTCCCACTTCTCCGCGACGACGGCGGGCGCCTCCTCGGTGGTGTCCGCGGTCCGCAGCACGCGCAGCGCCGGGTAGCGCGGGTCACCGTGCTCGGAGTGCGAGATGACCAGCAGGTCGCCGTCGTGGGTGAGCGCGTCCACCGAGGCGGGGTCGGGGTGTCGGTAGACGACCCGCGGCGCCTGCCCCCGGGGCGCTAGCCACAGCTCGCTGCCGTCGTCGGTGGAGCGGCCGACGGCGACCAGGTCGTCGCCGATCTCCAGCCCCGCGGGGTACGCCGGGCCGACCTCCGGGACGGCCGGGGTGTCCTCGCCGCCCGCGAAGGGCTGGGTCATCCAGACGCCGAACTCGTCGCCGTCGGTGTCGGCGAACCACCAGATCGTCTCGCCGTCCGGGCTCAGCGTGCCGATGAGCGTGCCGTTGGGCCGGTCGGTGGCCTGGCGGTGCGCGCCGGTCGAGCGGTCCCACGCGTACTGCTCGATCACGCCGCTGACGTCGGAGGCGTACAGGCTGCGGTGCGGGGCGTCGAACGCCCAGTCCGGCAGCGACACCCGCGGCGCGCGGAACCGCGCCTGCCAGCGGGCGGTGACCTCGGGCGGAAGGGCGGGGGAGGGCGTCGGCTCGGTCACCCGATCATCTTCCCCCGGCGCCGGTGACGGCCCCCGCAGCGCCCGTCACCGCCGCGTCCCGGACGTCGCCGATCAGCTGCTCCAGGACGTCCTCCAGCGCGACCAGCCCCGTCGTCCGCCCGTCGGTGACCACCCGGCCCAGGTGCGTGCCCTCGCGCCGCATGGTGGCCAGCACCTCGGGCAGGGCGGCGCCGGCGCTCAGCTCGACGAAGGGGGTGATGTGCTCCTCGGCGATCGGCCGGTCGCGGGCGTCGGCGTCCAGGACGTCCTTGATGTGCACGAAGCCGAGCAGGCCCTGGTCCCCGCGCACGGGGTAGCGGCTGAACCCGTACTCGGCCACCACCGCCTCCAGTTGCCGCGGCGTCGTGCTGCGCGGCACGGTGACGACGTCCTCGATGGGCAGCAGGACGGCGTCGATCTCGCCCTGCTCGAAGGTCAGCGCGCCGGCCGCGAGCTCGCCGACCTCGCTGCCCAGCCGGCCCTCGCGCTGCGACTGGACGACCATCGAGGCGATCTGGGCCTGGTCGAAGCTGGCCCGCACCTCGTCGGTGGGCTGCACGCCGAACAGCCGGACGAAGGCGTTGGCCAGCGTGTTGAAGAACCAGATGAAGGGCCGCAGCAGGCGCACCAGGGCGGCCAGCGCCGGGCCGAGCACGAGCGCGGCGCGGTCGGGCCCGGCCAGCGTGATGTTCTTCGGCACCATCTCGCCCAGCACCATGTGCAGGACGGTCACGATCGCCAGGGCGATGGCGAGCGCGATCGGGTGCAGCAGCCCCTCGGGGACGTGCGCGGTCTCGAGCGGCACCTCGATGAGGTGGGCGATCGCGGGTTCCCCGACCGCGCCCAGCCCGAGCGAGCACAGCGTGATGCCCAGCTGCGCGCCGGCCATCATCTCGCTGACGTTGCGCATCGCCGCCAGGGTCTTGACCGCCCGCGCTGACCCCGCCTCGGCGCGCGGCTCGATCTGGTCGGCCCGGGTGGAGACCAGCGCGAACTCCGCGGCGACGAAGAAGGCGTTGCCCAGCAGCAGGACGACGAGGACCAGCAGGCTGACGGCGGTCATGCCGGCACCTCCTCGCGGGCCCGGTCGTCCGCACCGGCGTCGGCGGCGTCGTCCGGCGGGTCGAGGCGGTGCACGCGCACCCGCGCGACCCGCCGTCCCTCCACGGTCTCGACGGTCAGCTCGGCGCCGTCCAGCGTCACCGAGTCGCCCGGCTCGGGCAGCCGCTGCAGGCGCTCGGCCAGCAGCCCGGCGACGGTCTCGTAGCGGCCCTCGGGGATGGTGACGCCGGTGCGCTCCAGCACCTCGTCGGGGCGCAGCAGGCCCGAGAGGACCCAGGTGTCGCCGTCGATCCGGCGCATCGTGCGCAGCGGCCGGTCGGTCTCGTCGGCGATCTCGCCCACCAGCTCCTCCACGATGTCCTCCAGGGTCACCACGCCGTGGGTGGCACCCCACTCGTCGACGACCAGCGCCAGCTGCAGCCCTTGGTCGCGCAGCAGGTCCAGCAGCCGCTCCAGCTGCAGCGACGAGGGGACGGCGAGCACGGGGACGGCGAGCTCGCCAGCGGTGCGGGTGCCGCGCTCGTCCTCGGGGACGGAGACCGCGTGCTTGACGTGCACCACCCCGGTGACCTCGTCGAGGTCCGAGCCGTACACGGGGAAGCGGGAGTTGCCCGACTCGATGGCCGCGGCGATGACGTCGGCGGCGGTGGCGCTGGCCCGCAGCGTCCAGAGGCGGGTGCGCGGGGTCATCACGTCAACGGCGAGCTTGCCGTTCAGCCCCAGGGAGCGCTGCAGGAGCCGGGCCGCGACGGGGGACAGGTCGCCCTCCTCGGCCGATCGCCGGGCCACCGAGACCAGCTCCTCGGCGCCCCGCGCGGTGTCCAGCTCCTCCCGCGGCTCGAACCCCAGCCGGCGCACGATCCAGTTGGCCAGCCGCTGCAGGGCGCCCACGACCGGGCCGGTGACCCGGGTGAACGCCCGCATGCCGGGGGCGACGAAGGCGGCGACTCCCATCGGCTCGGCGATGGCCAGGTTCTTCGGGCCGAGCTCGCCGAGCAGCATCTGCAGCGTCGTGGCCAGTGCGATGGCCAGCGCGAGCGCGACCGCGGTGGCCGTCGCCTGCGGGAGGCCGAGTGCCTCCAAGGGCCCGTGCAGCAGCTCGCCGATCGCCGGCTCGGCCAGGTAGCCCACGACCAGCGTGGTGATCGTGATGCCGAACTGAGCGGCGGACAGCTGGGTGGACAGGGTGCGCAGGGCGCGGACGACGGAGCGCCCGCGCGCATCGCCGTCCGCGGCGGCCTGCTCGGCCCGCCCGCGGTCGACGGTGGTGAGGGAGAACTCGGCGGCCACGAAGAAGCCGGTGGCGGCGGTGAGCACGACCGCCGCGAGGAGGAGGAGCCATTCGGTCATCGGGCCTGCGGTGCCCCCGCGGCGGGGCGCTCAACCGGACAGCGCCTGTGGCGTCCACCCCTCGGAACGACTCAGGGGCCGCCGCCATTCGCCTAGTCCATGCTTGCCGCCGCGCTCGAGCGCTGCGCTGGCGCTGCTACCGAGTTTCGTCAGGTCTGCAATTCCTGACTTCGGCCAGATTCGCGGTCATAAGCCGATCAGGTGGCAGCACATGTGAAGCGGCACTGAATCGAACGCTTTCCGCCACCCGGACGTCGTCCGCGAGAGGTTCTTTGCGATTGTGTGAAGACTCGTCACATTTCCGAGAGCGGTCTTTGCTCAAGGCCAAGCTGCTGCCACGTCGCGTGAGGCACATCACATTCTGCCTTCAGCGAGCCAGGCTCCATGACCTTGGTGAGGCGCTTGTGTGGTCGTTGCGGACGTTCCGGTCCTTTTCTCGTCGAGTGGGCAGGCCCGTGGTGGCCGTGGCCGTTGCTGCGGCGCTGACCGTCGGGGTCACGGGAACGGCAACCGCCGCCCCCGCGCCGGATGATCTGGGCGGCTCCGCAGCAACTCCCTTGTCGCCGCAAGGCGAGGTTCCCTCGGTCGAGTCGCCGGTGCCGAGTTCGGATGCTGATTCTCAGGATGCGGCCCGGGGGGCGGTACCTCCCGCGGAGATCCCGGCTCCGGTGGGTGATCCCGAGAAGACCGATCCGGTAGCTGTCGCGGTGGAGAAGGCAGCGGACACCGGCGCGCCGGTCGTGATCGATGAGTTGACCACGGAGTCGACCATTCTCGTCGCCCAGCCCGACGGCATGGTCGAGGTGGAGGCAGCTTCCGGGCCGAAGCGGGTGGCGCAGGAGGACGGCTCGTGGGCCGAGCTGGACACGACGCTGGAGGTCACCGAGAACGGCGTGGCACCAAAGATGGTGCCGGGTGACACGTTGTTCTCCGCCGGTGGCGATGACCTGCTCGCTGCGCTGGGTGACGGCGAAGGCACTTCGGTGACGATGACCTGGCCTGGCGGAAAGCTCCCGGAGCCGGTGCTGGATGGTGACACCGCCACCTATCCCGACGTGCTGCCAGATGTGGACCTGGTGCTGACAGCCAACCCGCTGGGCTTCTCCCAGCTGCTGGTGGTCAACAGTCGGCCGGACGCGGCGACAGCGGAGACGCTGTCCACGCTGGACATCCCGGTGGTCACGACCGGCGCTGACCTGGTCGAAGGCGCTGGCGGCCAGCTGCAGGTACAGGACGAAGACAGTGGTGAGCTGCTGGGTGTGGCGGCCGCCCCGCTCATGTGGGATGCGCGCGTCAACCCGCGCACCGACGAGCCGGTGGCGCTGCGACAGATGGGGGTGGCGGTCGAGGACGAGACCGGCGCTCCGGTGATCGCGGGCGGCCCCGAGGCGGTGGGCGAGGAGGTAACGCTGGTCCTGGAGCCGGACATGAGCCTGTTCACCGCACCGGACACCGTCTACCCGGTGACCATCGACCCGACGCAGACCCTGGGAGCGATCGGGGACTCGTTCGTGCAGTCCAACATCGCCACCACGCCCCAAGGCGGGGCGACCGAGCTGCGGACGGGCACCTACGACGGAGGCGCGACGGTCGCCCGGTCCTACCTGCGGTTCGACGTCTCAGCGTTGAAGAACCGGGATGTGCAGTCCGCGACGCTGTCGCTGTGGAACTTCCACTCCTGGTCCTGCACGCCTCGCTGGACCGACATCCGTGACGTGCCGGCGTTCAACCCGGACACCATCACCTGGAACAACCAGCCGGCCCTGGGCGGCATCGTGGCCAACCACTACGGGGCCATGGGTTTCAGCTCGGCCTGCCCGGCGGGGTGGATGGGCTTCGACATGACGAACTGGGCGCGGGTGTTCGCCGACAACCGCAACAACCGGCCCAACACGATGCACCTAGCGGTCACCGTCGAGAACGAGCGGGACAACGTCACGTGGAAGAAGTTCAGCTCGGGCAACGGCATGGCCGGCCCTGCTTTCACGTTCACCTTCGACGGCAACTGCTCGCTCTACAACGGCTATCGCGTGTGTGGTGCCATCCGCGACAAGTACTTGGCGTCCGGCGGCCCGAGCGGTCCGCTGGGGATGCCGACGACCAGCGAAACGCCCATCTATCTCGGCGCCTACAACCACTTCCAGGGCGGCTCGATCTACAACTCCCTCGCGGGCACGTACATCGTCAAGGGCGCGATCAGGGACCGGTGGGCACAGGTCGGCTGGGAGAAGAGTCCAGTCGGCTACCCGATAGGTGACGAGCTTTGCGGCCTGCGCGATGGCGGCTGCAAGCAGCATTTCGAGCGTGGATCGACCTACGTGTCCTGGGGCACCGGCGCATGGGATGTCGCGGGCAAGATTCGGGACAAGTGGGAGGCCACCGGCCGGGAGAGCGGCCCGCTGGGCTACCCGACGTCCGGCCCGCGGAGCCTGGCCGGGGGCAACGCCTTCCAGACCTTCGCCGGCGACGGCGAGGGCGAGGCGATCATGTACTTGGCCGCGGGCGCGCCGGCGGCCTACTACGTGAAGGGCCCCATCCGCGACCAGTTCGGCGCGCTGGGCTGGGAGAAGTCCTACCTCGGCTTCCCCACCTCGGACCCCTACAACGTGCTCGGCGGGCAGCGCAGCGACTTCCAAGGCGGGCAAATCACGCAGGACGCCGAGACTAACGCCACCCAATGGGGTGCCGGTCCTTCGACGTGGGCCGGCCAGCCGGGATGGGCAACCAACCTGAGTTTTCTGCCCACCGACCGCATCACCGCCGACGTCAACGTGGGCACCGGCAACCTCAACCTCACCGTCGCCGGTCTCGCCGTGCCCGGCGTAGGTGGAAACCGCGGCATCGGCGTCGTCTACAACTCCCTGCACACCGCCATCGGCTCGGTCGACCCCACCGGACTGCTCGGCCCAGGGTTCCGGCTCACCGAATCCCCCGATATGCGACTGATCCCTTATTCGGACAGCTCGGTGCGCTACCTGGACGCCACCGGCCGGGCTGCTGTGTTCGAGTGGAACGCCTCCGCCAACCGCTACGACAACACCGTCGGTGACGGCGGCTGGCGTCTCGAGCGCAATGCGGCCAACGACTGGGTGCTCACCGAGCTGGCCAGCAACCGGAAGATGACCTTCCGCTCCTCCGACGGGCTGCTCATCACCGACGCCGACCGCAACGGCCTCTCCGCAACGTTCACCTACGACTCGAGCGGCAAGCTCACGGGTATCACCGGAACCCGCGGCGGATCGGCGGTCACCTTCACCTACGGCGGCACCGGCGTGCCCGCCGGCAAGCTGGCCCGCACGTCGCAGACCGTCGGCGGGTCCACTCGCTCGGTGGCGTTCGGCTACACCAACGATCAGCTGACCTCGATCACCGACCCGGCCGGCGATACCACCCAGTTCGCCTGGACCGGCAACGACCTGACCCGGATCACTGCCCCGGCCGGTGGGGTGCACGCGGTCAGTTACGACACCAGTCACCGCGTCGCCCAGTACGTCGCCGATTACGGCAGCGGCCGCATCAACTCGACGACCAGGCTGGCTTGGGACGCCGACGGCAATGCGCTGCGGGTCAAGGTGACCGACCCGAACAACAACGTCACGACCTATCGCGGTGACGTGTTCGGCAAGATCCTCAACGTCGCCGACCCGCAGGGTCACACCCAGAAGGCCACCTATTCGCCCAACAACGACGTGGTCGCTGCGGTGGACGGCATGCTCGCGGCCAACACAACCACCTTCAGCTACAACGGGGCCGACGGTGGCTTCACCCCCACGGGGGTAAGCATGCCCACCGGCGCGTCCTATCCCGGCACAGGAACCGGGCCGCTGCGCTACCTGCCTACCTCGAGTACCGACACGCAGGGCAATGTCACCAACCTGTCCTACGACGCGGCTGGCAACCCAACGCGTCAGACCTCCGGGGGAGTGACCACCTCGACCACCTACAACCCGCCGGTCGGGCAGGCCGCCGTCTGCAATGGCGGCGGTAAGGCCGGGCAGCCGTGTACGCAAACAGACGGCCGAGGGAGCGTCACCACCTTCAGCTACGACAGCGCCGGCAACTTGCGCACGGTGACCCCACCGGCTGGGGTCATCAAGGCCACCACCTATACCTACGACGACGCTGGCCGCCCCAAGACGATGACCGATGGCAAGGGGCAGGTCACCACGTACGTCTACGACGGCGCAGACCGGGTCACCCAGATCCGCTACGACGGCGCCAGCTCGTGCCTGACCCCGGCCGACTGCCAGCGTTACACCTACGACGGCAATGGCAACCTCACCACCCGCAGCGACGCTGCCGGCACCACCACCTTTGGTTACGACCGCCTCAACCGACTCACCGAGGAAGCGAGCCCTGCGGCCTCCGGTGGCGGGTCGCAGATCAGCGGCATGTCTTATGACCTGGCCGGCAACCTGCTGACCTTCACAGACGCGACCGGCACCACCCGCTACGGCTACGACGCGAGCGAGAATCTTGTCAATCTGGCCGAACCCGGCGGATCGTGCACTGGCGTAATCTCTCGCTGCACTACCTATACCTACGATAGCAATGACATCCGCACCAAGATCATGTATCCGGGCGGGACGGTCGTGGAGATGCTTGATATCGACGCCGCGGGCCGGGCGCTAAGGCACAGGTCTACGGCCGGCGGGCACGTCGTTATGGACTTGCGCTATAGCTTCGCAAACTCGTCCGGCGACACTGGGCTACTGCAGACCCGCACCGACGCCACCGTTCCAGGCAATGCCGTACAGGCGTATAGCGGCTCTTCTTACTTGAGGTGGGGGCTGGTCAGTCCGCCGGCGATCAGGAGCATGCGTAGGCGGTAGTTGTCGCGGTTGCGGAAGCCGCGGGCGATGCGGCGGTGGAGCTCGATGAGGCCGTTTACG
>NZ_QOHH01000018.1 GCF_003319105.1 Blastococcus sp. TF02-09
GCAACGACGCACCGCCGAAGGACTTTCCAAGAAAGACATCATCCGCTGCCTCAAGCGCCTGATGGCCCGCGAGCTCTACTACCTGCTCACCTCACCCAAGACCTCTTGACGATCCATAGGAGCATCCCTGCTCTTCCGCGGAAAAGCAGCCGGCCTTTCCGCGGAGAAGCAGTCGGTCAGTCCTCGATGACGTCCAGGCCCTGCTCGCGCAGCCGCGCCAGGCTGTCGAGCATCCCCTGAAGCACCTCGGGGGCGTGCCCCTCCCAGTCGTCCACCTCGCCGACGACGCGCAGCGGGGAGCGGGTCCGGTAGGACTGCGTGGGATTGCCCGGGAACCGCTTGTCGGTCACGTTCGGGTCGTCCTCGAACGAGCCCAGCGGCTCGACGACGTAGACGTGACCCCGCTCCGGAGTGCCGGCCAGCGCCGTCGCCAGCTCCGCCCCCCACACGGCGGTCTCCAGCACGGCGGTGAAGTAGACGTTGTTCGACACCCGGCCGGCGTGGAAGTTGGAGCCGTGGCCGGGCACCAGTTCGTCGCCCATCGCGAACACCGTCCGCGTGCCGTGGAAGAAGGGTCCCGGCACGTGGTCGTGGTGCTCGTGGGTCACCGGCACACGCGCGCCGTCGTCCGCCATACCGGCGATGATGCCGGGCGATCTGCTTTTCCGCGGAAAAGCAGGATGGTCAGCGGTCAGCGGTCAGCGGGGCGGGCGCGGACGTGCATCCGCTCGCCCTGCGGACCGAAGAGCACCAGCGCCTCGGCCGGTTCGGGGAACGGGTTGGAGAAGGTGTGCGGCACCCGGGTGTCGAACTCGACCACCTCGCCCGGCTCGAGCACGAAGTCGCGGGCACCGAGCAGCAGCCGGATCCGGCCGGACAGCACGTAGAGCCACTCGTAGCCCTCGTGCGTCTTCTGGTCGGTCTCCTGCACCCGCCACCGGCCCGGGAGCAGCATCTTGTGCGCCTGCAGCCCGCCGGCCTGGCGGGTCAGCGGCACCGTCGTCATGCCGTCCGCGCGCTCGACCGGCCGCCCGTGCACCCGCGGATCGGCCGGCGCCGGGGTGTCCACGAGGTCGTCGATGGAGACGCCGTAGGTGCGGGCCAGCGGCAGGAGCAGCTCCAGGGTCGGACGGCGCCCGCCGGACTCCAGCCGGGACAGCGTGCTCACCGAGATGCCCGTCGTCCCGGCGACGTCGGTGAGCGTGGCGCCCCGCTCGGTCCGGAGCGCACGCAGTCGCCGGCCCACGTCCCGCAGCACGTCGTCGTCGGTCATGACCCGAGTTTGCCATCCCGGCAAAGGTGATTGCCAGTCAGTGGTGTAAAGCTCGACAGTGGTCGGCATGACGGAGCGATACGACGTGGTGGTCATCGGAGGGGGCGCGGCAGGGCTGAGCGGAGCGCTCACCCTCGCCCGCGCCCGGCGCAGCGTGCTGGTGGTGAACGCGGGCGTGCCCCGCAACGCACCCGCCGGGCACGTGCACAACTACCTCGGCCGGGAGGGCACGCCTCCGGCCGAGCTGTACGCCCTCGGCCGGAGCGAGGTGGAGGGCTACGGCGCGACGGTGCGCCCGGGTCGGGTGACCGGGCTGGCCCGGGAGGACGGCGGTTTCCGGCTCGACCTCGACGGCGGCGAGGCGGTGCACGGCCGGCGGGTGCTGCTGGCCAGCGGGCTGGTCGACGAGCTGCCCGACCTGCCGGGTGTGGCCGAGCGGTGGGGGACCGCGGTGCTGCACTGCCCCTACTGCCACGGCTGGGAGACGCGCGACCGGGCGGTGGGCATCGTGAGCACCGGCCCGATGGGCGTGCACGCGGCGACGCTGTGGCGGCAGTGGACCGACGACGTGGTGCTGTTCGTGCACACCGGCGCCGAGCCGACGGCCGACGAGCTGGAGCGACTCACGGCGCGCGGGGTCCGGGTCGTGCACGGGCGGGTGGCCGGGCTGGAGGGCGGCGCCGACGTCCGGATGGCCGACGGCGAGCTGGTGGCCCGGGACGCCGTCGTCGTGACGACGCGCATGGTGGCCAACGCCGAGCTGCTGGCCGGGCTCGGGGCGACGCCGGTGCCGATGGAGGTGAACGGTGCGGTCGTCGGCAGCTACCTGCCGGCCGATCCCACCGGGCGCACGGAGGTCCCCGGTGTCTGGGTGGCCGGCAACGCCGGCGACCTCAGCGCCCAGGTGATCGTCGCCGCGGCCCAGGGGCTGAAGGCGGGCGCGATGATCAACATGGACCTGGTCGAGGAGGACACCGCCCGCGCGGTGGCCGGGAAGCGGAGCGTGGCGGCATGAGCGAGCACCAGCACGGGACGACGCGGCAGCCCGCGACCACCCGCGACTCCTACGACGAGCTCTA
Source organism: Blastococcus sp. TF02-09 (assembly GCF_003319105.1). Taxonomy (GTDB): domain Bacteria; phylum Actinomycetota; class Actinomycetes; order Mycobacteriales; family Geodermatophilaceae; genus Blastococcus. Next base: position 2,353 of record NZ_QOHH01000018.1, read on the forward strand.
CCGCTCCGCGCCCGCGGTGTGGACCGGCCGGCCCAACGGCCAGCTCGTGCGCGAGGCCACCGACCTGCCGCCCGGTACCGCGCTCGACGCCGGGGCCGGGGAGGGCGGCGACGCGCTCTGGCTCGCCTCCCGCGGCTGGCGGGTGACCGCGGTCGACTTCTCGCCGGTGGCCCTGGAGCGCGGAGCGGCCAAGGCGGCCGAGCTGCGCCTGGCCGACCGGATCGACTGGCGGCACGAGGACCTGGACACGTGGGCGCCGCCGGAGGCCGCCTTCGACCTGGTCACCGCCCACTACCTGCACTCCTCGTGGACCGACCGGGAGGCGATGTTCCGGCGGCTGGCCGCCGCGGTGGCACCGGGCGGGACACTGCTCGTGGTCGGCCACCAGCACGGCGAGGGGTGGGGCCACGGGCACGCGCACGAGCCCGGCGCCCTCTACTCGGCCGACGACGTCGCGGCGGTGCTCGACCCGGCGCAGTGGACCGACGTGGTCACCGAGACCCGCGACCGCGATCCGGACGCGGCCCACCGGACGGGCAACCCGGTGCCGGACACCGTGCTGGTCGCGCGCCGCCGGTAGGTCAGGAGCGGGGGAGCCCCAGCGCGGCGAGGGCCTCGGTGACGGCGTCCTCGTGCAGCAGGTCCAGGGCCAGCAGGCGGTGCACCAGCACCCCGCTGCGGGTCAGCCGCAGGTCGGCGGCCCGCAGCCGGGGCAGCGTGGCCGCGGGACGGGGCGCGCTCATCGGCGGATCGACCAGCCCGGCGCGCTGCAGGTCGGCGACGTCCTCGCGGGCGCCCCACTCCGACCACGGGCGGGGCGCGTCCGGCAGCGGTGCCATGGGCAGCGGAACCCGGTCACGGCGGCCGACCCCGGCCAGCAGGGCGAGCTGACGCCAGCTCAGGCCCTCGCTGGACCGGAGCGCGCGCCCGGCCAGCCCGGCGTCCAGGTCGGGCGAGCAGGACATCTCGGCGAGCAGGTAGCCCAGGTGGCGCACCCGCCGCTCGTCGGTCGACCGGCGGGCCGCGGCCACCACCGCCTCGGCCAGGTCCTCGGCCGCCGGCCGGCCGCCCGCGCGCCCATCACACCAGCCGTCGGTCCGCGCCGCGCGCCCCGCCCGGTGCTGGGTGGCCGCGTACTCCACCGCGAAGGCCAGGGCCGCTCCCGCGCGCACCTGCTCGCGGGGCGCCGGGAGGCCGGCCGCCTCCGTGGCGACGGTGCGCAGGCTCGCGGCGAAGGAGGCGCTGATGGTCACCTTCGCCGCCGACGGCTCGAAGACGACGGTCGCCGCCGCCCGGCTCATCGACCCGGCCACCGGGGCGCCCTGCTCGATCAGCGTGCGGCCGGGCAGTTCGGCGGTCTCCTCGGGGGCGGTCACCGGGTGATCATCTCCGGCGGGGCGGTGATCGTGCACGCCGGTGGCGAGGACCTCACCACAGCGGGGCAGCGCCGGTGAGCGGAACGGAACACGAGAACACCCGCGGGGCGACGCCGGGGAAATCATCACCGGCCACCGTTCCGGCATGGCCGCTCCCACCCGATCCCCCGCGTTGCTCCCGCAGTCCGACGTCCCGGCGCGTCCCGGGAGGTGGATAGACGACTGGCGCCCGGAGGACCCGGAGTTCTGGGAGTCGACCGGCAAGCGCGTCGCCCGGCGCAACCTCTTCTTCTCGGTCTTCAGCGAGCACATCGGCTTCTCGATCTGGAGCCTGTGGTCGGTGCTGGTGCTGTTCCTGCCCGAGCCGGTGTTCGGCATCGACCCGGCCGGCAAGTTCCTGCTGACCGCACTGCCGACGGCGCTCGGCGCCTTCGTCCGGCTGCCCTACACCTTCGCCGTCGCGAAGTTCGGCGGCCGCAACTGGACGATCGTCAGCGCCGCGCTCCTGCTGATCCCCACCATCGCCACGGCGATCGTGCTGGAGCCCGGTGTCTCGTTCACGACGCTGCTGGTCGTCGCCTGCCTGGCCGGTGTCGGCGGCGGCAACTTCGCGAGCTCGATGGCCAACATCAACGCCTTCTACCCCGACCGGCTCAAGGGCTGGGCGCTCGGGCTCAACGCCGGCGGCGGCAACCTCGGCGTCCCCGTCGTCCAGCTCATCGGCCTGCTCGTCCTGGCCACGGCAGGAGCGGAGCACCCGCGGATCATCCTGCTCGTCTACATCCCGCTCATCGTCGTGGCCGCCGTGGGCGCGGCCCTGGTCATGGACAACCTGACGACGGCGCGCAACCAGCCGCGGGCCATGCGCGAGGCGACCCGCGAGCCGCACACCTGGATCATGTCCTTCCTCTACATCGGCTCCTTCGGCTCGTTCATCGGCTTCGGGTTCGCGTTCGGCCAGGTGCTGCAGAATCAGTTCACCGAGTCCTTCGCCACCCCGCTGGCGGCGGCCTCGCTCACCTGGCTCGGCCCGCTGCTGGGCTCGCTGATCCGCCCGGTCGGCGGTGCGCTGGCCGACCGGTTCGGCGGCGCGCGCATCACCTGCTGGACCTTCGTCGCGATGGCGGTGGGGGCCGGCGTCGTGTGGTCGGCGAGCCAGGTGGAGTCGCTGCCGTTGTTCGTCGTCGGCTTCGTGCTGCTGTTCGTGCTCAGCGGCGTGGGCAACGGCTCGACCTACAAGATGATCCCGGCGATCTTCCGGTCGCAGGCGCTGCAGCGGGTGGCCGACGGCGGCGATCCCGAGGCCGCCGACCGGCACGCGCTGCGCATGTCCGGCGCCCTCATCGGCATCGCCGGCGCGGTCGGGGCCTTCGGCGGTGTGCTGGTCAACCTGGCGTTCCGGCAGTCGTTCCTGAGCACGGGCACCGGCGACTCGGCCTACCTCGTGTTCATCGCGTTCTACGTCGTCTGCGTCGTCGTCACCTGGGCCGTGTACCTGCGCCCGGGAGCCGCCCACCGGGTCTGAGCGCGCGAGATCTGCACACTCGGGCCATCGGCACGCTGATCGCCCCGAGTGTGCAGATCTCGCGGTCTTGTGGAGATCAGGCGGCCAGGCGGTAGCCGCGCTTGACCACGGTGCCGATCAGCGGTGCCCCGAGCGCGGCGCGCAGCCGGGCGACCGCCATCTCCACCGCGTGCTCGTCCCCGCCGCCGGGCAGGTGCTGGACGAGGTCGGCCCGCGAGACGACCGTGCCGGGCCGGTCGGCCAGGGCGCGCAGGACGCCGATGGGCCCCGGCGGCAGCTCGACCACCCGGCCGTCGACGACGGCGGCGTGACCGCGGACCTGCAGCGTGTGCGGGCCGAGGGCGAGGACGGGGTCGCGCTCGGGTAGCCGGGCGACCACCTCGCGGGCCAGCGCGCCGAGCCGGGCCCGTTCCGGTTGCCGCGTCGGGATGCCCGCGGCCTCGAGCGGCCCGGCGGTGACCGCGCCGACCGCCACCGCCAGCACCCGGTCGCGCAGCGCGGTCACGAGCTCGTCCGCGCGGCCCAGCTCCCCGGCGACGGCGAGCAGGCTGGCGGCTGCCGGCGCGCTGGTGAAGGTGACCGCGTCGACCGCGCCCGCGACCACGGCGGCGACCAGGCGGTGCACCGGGGCGACGTCCTCGGGCAGCACCCATCGGTAGACCGGCACGGTGAGCACCTCGGCGCCGGTGGCCCGCAGCCCCGCGACGAGGTCCGGCAGGGGGTCGCCGTGCAGCTGGATCGCGATCCGGCGTCCCTCGAGCGGCCCCTCGGCGCCGGACAGCAGGTGGGAGAGCACCTCGACCGAGGACTCCGACTCCGGCGACCAGGCGTCCACCAGCCCGCCGCCGCGGATGGCGCCGCGTGCCTTCGGGCCGCGCGCCAGCACCCGGGCCCCGCGGAGGTGCTCCACGAGCGGGAGGTCCCAGGCGTCGGCCGCCTCCATCCAGCCGCGGAAGCCGACGCCGGTGGTGGCGACGACGAGGTCGACCGGCCGCTCCAGCACCCGGCGGGTGGCCGCGACCAGCTCCGTGTCGTCCGACAGCGGCACGATGCGGATGGCGGGCGCGTAGACCACCCGGGCGCCGCGGCGGTCCAGCAGGGCGCCGAGCTCCTCCTTGCGGCGGGCAGCGGTCACCGCGACGGTGTAGCCCGCGAGCGGGAGTTCCGCCGGCGCCTTTTCCTGGTCGAGCTCGGTCACGTTCCCCCCTCGGCAGGTGCTGGCCCATGGTGCGGCAACGGCATTACGCAGATGTGTCCGGCGCAGCCGGGAGTGAGGCGTCTCACGGCCGTGGTCACCGGTCCAGCAGGACGACGTCGCCCCGGTCGCCACCGCGGGTCCCGTCGACGCGCAGGTCGGCCCGTCGCCGGGTGTCCTCGCGGGCGAACTCCGCCGCCTCGGTGGCTCCCCAGCGCCGCCAGTGCGCGGTCATGGCGGCGCCGTCCCGGGCCAGCCCGCGTTCCAGTCGCAGCGGGGGCGGCGCCTCGACCCACACGCGCAGCGTCGTCCACCGGTCCAGCCGGCGCGGCGCGCTTCCGCAGCCCTCGACGAGGAGCACCGGCGCCGGCCGGACCGGCACGGGTACCTCGTCGAACCGGTCCGCGTGCCAGTCGAAGCGGTGGTAGGCCCCGGGCCTGCCCTCGCCGAGGGGTCGCAGCACGCCGGCCTCCAGTCGGGCGACCGCCCCGGTCAGGGTCCAGCCCGCGTAGAGGTCGTCCATGTGCACCAGCTCGGCGTCGTCCCCGAGGGCGGCGGCCAGCCGCCCGGTGAACGTCGTCTTGCCCGAGCCCGCCGGCCCGTCGACGCAGACCAGCCGCGTGCCGCCCAGGCGCGGCGCGGCCGCCCTGATCCCGGCCGCGACGGCGGCGGACGTCGTCGCGGTCAGCGGGCGGCCAGGGTCCAGGTGGGCACCGGCCCACCGCTGCCGACGACGAGGCCACGGCCGGCCAGCAGCCGCAGGTGCGCGTCGGTCTCGGTCACCGCGAAGATGCGCATCCTGCGCTCGTACTGCTCCCACGGGCGCGACCAGGTCAGGTGTGCGGCCAGCTGCCACGGCGTGGAGCCGGGGTGCTGGGCGATCGCGGTGAGCAGCTCGGTCAGCCGGTGCTCGTGGTGGGCGGTGAGGGAGTCCACCCGCTCGGCAAGCCCCCGGAAGCGCCACTCGTGCGCCGGGAGCACCTCGGTCGGGTCCAGGTCGCGGACGGCGGCCAGCGAGTCGAGGTAGTCGCCCAGCGGATCGCCGCCGCGGGCGTTGGTCGAGATGTTCGGGCTGATGCGGGGGAGCACGTGGTCGCCGGAGAAGAACAGGCCGGTGGCCTCCTCGGCGAAGCAGAGGTGCCCGGGGGTGTGGCCGGGCGTGTGCACGGCGCGCAGCCGCCACCCGGGGAAGTCGGCGTGCTCGCCGTCCTCGAGCATCCGGTCCGGGACGGCCATGCTGGTCCAGTCGCCGAAGTTCTCGGCGGGGCCGACGTCGGACACCGCCTCGTCGCGGTCGGCGCCCAGCCCGACGAGGAACTCCACCTCGGTGTCGACGGCGTGCTGCGCGCCGTCGGTCGTCAGGCTGCGGACGGCGGTGGCGTCGGCGGGGTGCATGGCGATCCAGGCCCCGCTGGCGTCGCGGACCCGGCCGGCCAGCCCGAGGTGGTCGAAGTGCAGGTGGGTGACCAGCGCCCCGCGGACGTCGGCGACGTCCCCGCCGATGGCCGCCAGCCCCGCCGTGAGCGCGGCCCACGCCTCGTCGCTGCCCCAGCCGGTGTCGATCAGCCCCAGGCCGCCGCCGTCGAGGGCGAAGGCGTAGATGCTGTTGTAGCGGAGCGGGTTGTGCGGGATCGGCACGGGGATCGACCACAGATCCGCCCGCAGCTGCTCGACCGGGGGCAGGACGCGGGCCTGCCAGGCCTCGTGCTGGGCGGTGCCGGAGATCTCCACGTCCGGGCACTCTGCCAGCCGCGTGCGGCCGGCCTCCTGTCACCATGGGGTCATGTCCGGTCCTGGCGCCGTTCCTCCTGCCGCCGTCGTCCCCACCACCGTCTCCGCCGTGGCGCGCCGGCTGCAGCTGCTGCTCGCGCTCGTGGCCGGGGTCGTGCTGGTGGTCACCGCCGTCGTCGTGCTGACGCTGCCGTCGACCACGAACACCGTCGTGGCCTACGGCGTCGTCGACCAGGCCGCGCTCGCCGGCCTGGGGATCCTCCTGGCGGTGGGCGTGCTGCTGCTCGGCCGGTCCCGGGTGGACGCCGACGCCTCGGGCGTGCGGGTGCGCAACCTGCTGGTCCGCCACGACCTGCCGTGGCAGTCGGTGCGGGCGGTCCGGTTCGAGCGGAAGTCGGCGTGGGGCTCGCTCGCGCTGGAGAACGGTGACGAGGTGTCGCTGCTGGGTCTGCAGGCCGTCGACGGCGAGTACGCGGCGCGGGCGGTGGAGGGGCTCCGCGCCCTGCACGCCGCAGCCCGCGCGAACGACCCGGTGCGCCCTCCGCTCCTCTATGACAACTGATGAAGGACCACCCTTCCCCCCGCCCCTCGCAGGCTCGGCGCGGGTCCCTGAAGGGCGGCCGTCGGAACTACGTCAGGGGGGAATGACTCCCGGGGGCGAGACGCTGTAAGGTGGGCGTGCCTCCCCCCGCTACATGAGGCGCGCGAACCATCCAGCGGCCCCGCCCCGGGCCGCTGATCCAAGAGGAGCCCGCTCCCACCTGATGTCGTCCAGGCACTCAGGTCCCCGGATCGCGAGGACCGGCCCTGGCCGGTCTTTGCACCCCGCACGTGTCCTGCGACGCGCGCGGCACCGGAGAGTGGGCCCCGTGAGCTGACGCTCACGGGGCCTGACTGCTCTCCGGGCCGGGACGGGCGGCTCCTCCCAGGCAAGAGCAGAGGAGAGGCCATCACCGAGCCCCGCATCAACGACCGTATCCGCGTCCCCGAGGTCCGTCTGGTCGGACCCGAGGGCGAGCAGGTCGGCGTCGTGTCGATCGGCGAAGCGCTGCGTCTGGCCCAAGACTCGGAGCTCGATCTCGTCGAGGTCGCTCCGATGGCCCGGCCGCCGGTCGCCAAGCTGATGGACTACGGGAAGTTCAAGTACGAGTCCGCCCAGAAGGCCCGCGAGGCCCGGCGGAACCAGGCGCTCACCGTCATCAAAGAGATGCGGCTGCGCCTCAAGATCGACCCGCACGACTACGAGACCAAGAAGGGCCACGTCGAGCGCTTCCTCAAGGGCGGCGACAAGGTCAAGATCACCGTGATGTTCCGCGGGCGCGAGCAGTCGCGACCGGAGATGGGCTACCGGCTGCTCCAGCGGCTGGCCGCCGACGTCAGCGAGCTGGGCGTCGTCGAGTCCAACCCCAAGCAGGACGGGCGGAACATGGTCATGGTGATCGCCCCGCACCGGAACCAGGCGGCCACCGACGCTGCGCGACGCTCCGCGAAGCAGGAGAAGGCCACGCCCTCCGGGACGGCGACGGAGGACCAGGCCGCCAAGGCCTGAGCCGGCGCCGGCTCCACCGCACGACCGCAGACGGCCGGTGCCGTGCGGCAGCTCACCGCTGCCGCCGGCACCGACATCCAGACGAACGAGGACGAGGGACATGCCGAAGCAGAAGACCCACAAGGGCACGGCCAAGCGCGTGCGCGTGACCGGCTCCGGGAAGCTGGTGCGCGAGCACACCAACAACCAGCACAAGTTCGAGGTCAAGTCCTCGAGCCGCAAGCGCCGCGTGAGCGGGGTCGGCGTGCTGTCCCCGGCCGACGCGCCGCGGATGAAGAAGCTCTTGGGCCTCTGAGCGCCCCTTCCCACTGACCCTTAGAACGACAGGAGCACTTCCGTGGCACGCGTGAAGCGGGCGGTCAACGCCCAGAAGAAGCGCCGTACCGTCCTCGAGCAGGCCAGCGGCTACCGCGGGCAGCGCTCGCGGCTGTACCGCAAGGCCAAGGAGCAGATCCTCCACTCGGCCACCTACAACTACCGCGACCGCAAGGTCCGCAAGGGCGACTTCCGCAAGCTGTGGATCACCCGGATCAACGCCGCGGCGCGTCAGAACGACATGACCTACAACCGGTTCATGCAGGGTCTGAAGCTCGCCGGCATCGAGCTGGACCGTCGCGTCCTGGCCGAGCTGGCCGTCAACGAGCCGGCCGCCTTCGCCAGCCTGGTGGAGTCCGCCCGGGCTGCGCTCGCCGCGAACCCGCAGGCCACCGGCGCCCAGGCCGCCTGACAAAGGACTACCCTGCCCCCCACGCCTCGCACGCTCGGCGCGGGTCCCTGCAGGGAGGCCGTTCCAGCACATAACCCGACGCCGTCGGTGACCGGCCCTCCGGGGTCGGCACCGGCGGCGTCGTCGTCTGTGCCGTCGCCCCGCACCACGAAGGAGCAGGAGTTCATGAGCGAGCTGCTGACCGAGCGGTCGGCCCGCATCGTCGCGGCGCGCAAGCTCGTCCGCCGCACCGGGCGCGACGCCGCCGGGCTGTTCCTCGCCGAGGGGCGGCAGGCCGTCGTGGAGGCGCTCGCCGATCCCGCCGGCGTCCGCGAGGTGTTCGCCACCGAGAGCGCCGCCGCGGCGCACTGCGAGCTGTTGGCCGGTAGCGCCGTCCCCGTGCGACTGGTCACCGAGAAGGCCGCCGCGGCCCTGTCGGAGACGGTCACGCCGCAGGGGCTGGTCGCCGTCTGCGCCCTGCGCGACGTCCCCGCGCGCGACGTGCTGGCCACCCTGCCGCGTCTCGCCGTCGCCTTCGCGGAGCTCGCCGACCCGGGGAACGCCGGCACGGTGCTGCGCACCGCCGACGCGTGCGGCGCTGGCGCGGTGGTGTTCGGCGCCGGGTCGGCTGACCCCTACGGCGGCAAGGCCGTGCGGTCCAGCGCCGGCAGCGTCTTCCACCTCGACGTCGTCCGAGGCGTCCCGCTGGAGTCGTTCCTCCCCGCCTGGCAGGCCGCCGGCGGGACCGTGCTGGCCGCCGACGGCGGGGGAGAGGGTGCCCTGGACGAGCTGGCTGCCGACGGCGGCCTGGGCGGGCCGGTGCTGTGGCTGTTCGGCAACGAGGCCCGGGGGGTGCCGGCCGAGCTGGCCGCGCTGGCCGACGCCCGCGTGCGCATCCCCATGCGGGGCCGCGCGGAGAGCCTCAACCTCGCCGCGGCCGCCGCGATCTGCCTCTACACGACCCAGCTCGCCCAGCGCTGACGCCTCCGCCCGGACTTCCGGTACCGAGAGTCCGGGGGAAGGCGGGGCCGGATCAGATGAGCTGGGCGCGCTTCCAGAGGCGCTCGGAGGGGTCGCCGATCAGGCCGACGCCGCGCAGGAAGTCGACCAGGCCGGTGGAGGCGTCGCGCAGCTTGGCCGCGTAGTGCTCGTTGGCCCGGGCCGCTGCCTTGGCCTTCTCCGGGTCCAGCCCGACCGACGCGTACACCCCCGGCTGCACCAGGTTCTCCGCCACGATGGCTGCCACCGCGGCGACGATCGTGCGGTGCTTGCGCAGCTGCCACCGCGAGAGCTCCGGCGTGCGGCGCGCCACCTCCTCGCGCGCGAAGCGCATGTGCCGCGCCTCCTCGACGACGTGGATCTGGCTGGTCGCCCGGGTCAGCGGCTGGACCCGCTCGTCCTTCATGAGGTCGCGCTGGAAGATGTCGAGGATCTCCTCGGCGACCAGGATCGCCGCGTAGGCGGCGGGGCCGTCGCCCTTGGCCGCGAACGCCTTGCCCAGACGCAGGATCCGCGCCGGCGGCTGGTAGGAGGGCGCGCCGAAGGTCTGCGCCGTGCGGGCGAACATCACCGAGTGCCGGCACTCGTCGGCGATCTCGGTCAGCGCCCACTGCACGTGCGGCTGCGCCGGGTCGTCCCCGTAGACATCGCGCAGGACGAGCTGCATGAGCAGGCACTCGAACCAGATGCCGACGCCGGAGATCGAGCAGTACTCGTGGACGGTCAGCGTGACCCGCTGCTCCTCGCTCAGCCCCTCCCACAGCTCGGTGCCGTAGAGGCTCGACCACTCCGGGGACAGCCCGTACAGGTGGTCGGGGATCGGCGCGTCCCAGTCGATGTCGACCACCGGGTCGTAGGACTTCTTCGCCGCCGAGCCGAGCAGTCGCGTCGACAACGCCTCCCGGTCGACCGGAGCCTTCCGCGTGGCGGATTCGTGCGCGACCGTGTCGGAAGGCAGGGTGGCAGTCATGAGCGGTCTCCCTCGAACGTCGAGTGGGGCGTGCTGGGAAAGGTAACTGTTACGGTGAAACACATGCAACCCACCGCGCTGGACGATCCCTCGGCGTCCGCGCGCGAGGAGTCCGCACCCCCGGACGGACGGCGTGCGCGCTGGACGGAGCACCGGCGGGCCCGGCGCGAGGACCTCGTGACCGCCGCGGTCGAGGCGGTGCGGCTGGCCGGCCCGGAGTTCGCCGTCGAGGACGTCGCCCGCAGCGCCGGGGTCTCCAAGACGGTGATCTACCGCTACTTCAGCGACAAGGACGAGCTGGTCGACGCCGTCCTCGGGCGGATCTCCGAGGCGATCCTGCTGCCTCGGCTGCTCGGCGAGCTGGCGGCCGACCGGGGGGACGACCGTGCCCGGCTGCACGCCGTCATCGCCGCCTTCGTCTCCCTCATCGAGGACGAGCCCGCCCTCTACCGGTTCGCCTACGCGCACGCCGGGCGCTCCGGCCGGGCCGACCTGGTGGCCGCCACCGAGCGGGAGATCGCCGAGGCGCTGGGCGTGCTGATGGGTGAGCGGCTCACCGCCGCGGGCCGGCCGGCCGACCCCGCCCTGACCTGGGCCTACGGCGTCGTGGGCATGGTGCAGCTCGCCGCGCACTGGTGGTCGGCGACCCGGACGGTGCCCTCGGCGCAGCTGGTCGACCAGCTCACCGACCTGGCCCACGGCGGGCTCGGCACGCTGCTGCCCCCGACCCGCTGACCGACCCGCACCCGACCTGCGACGGAGGACGTCCATGAGCGAGCACGAGGAACCCGAGGGCTACGACGGCGAGGTCACCGTCCTCGTCGACGGCGAGCCGCCCTGTCGCGCCCGTGCGGTGCTCGGCGCCCGGTTCGACCCGCTGGCCGGCTCGGTGGTGTGGTCGGGGCGGATCGCCCTGGCCCTCCCCGCCCGCACCCGCGTCGAGGTGACGACGCCGCACGGCAGCGGGTGGGCCGAGGCGACGGAGTCCGACCCCTGGGGCAACACCCGCGTCACCGGCGTCGACCGGCCGCCGTTCCCGGTCGAGCTGCTCGACGGCGCCGCGGAGGTCTGACCCGGCTCAGCGCCGGACGGCCGTCGTGCCGGTCCCGGCGAGGTCCAGCAGGCCCGCCACGTCGTCGGCGTCGGCGGGGCAGAGCGCGTGCCCGACGCGGACGCCGAGCACGACCTCCTCACCGGCGACGACGAACGGCCCGCTCAGCGCCTCGGCGAGGGCGGCGGCGATGCGTGCGGTCTCCCGGCCGGCGGTGACGGGGGCGAGCCAGGGGACGGCGGCGGCAAAGCGCCGCGGACCCAGCCGGCCGACGAGGTCCCCGTGGCGGAGCCGCCCGCGCAGCCGCTGGGCGACGGCCCGCAGCAGGTCGTCGGCGGCCGCGCCGCCGAACCGGTCGGCGACGGCGTCCACGCCCGTCAGGTCGACGGTCAGGACGCCCAGGGCGTCGCCGGCCGAGCGCGCGTTCCAGGTGGCCACCTCGAGCAGGCTCTCGGTGCGCAGCCGCCCCGGCAGCCCGGTGACCGCGTCGGTGGTCCGCAGGTGCTCGAGGTGCGCGCGGTGGTCGGCCTCCGGCACTCGCGGCGACGGGATGAACGGGGCGGGCGCGGACGACGGCGGCGGGGGCGGCGGCAGCACGGCGGTCGGGCGGGGCGCGACGCGGGAGAGCAGCGCCCGGGCGGCCTGCACGACCGTCGTGCGCTCGTAGGTGAGGGCGTACTCGAACTGGCGGTCCAGGTCCGGGCCGGTCGAGCCCAGGTCGCGCGCCAACAGCGCCGCGGCGAAGTGCGGACCGAGGACGACGACGTCCCACTCGTCGCGCACCGGGTCGGCCGGGTCCAGGGTGGCGCCCCGGATGCCGGGCAGCGGCTCGGTGGTCAGGCCCTCGCCGACGGCGCAGACGAAGCCGGTGGCCTCCGCCAGCTCCGCGTACCGCCGCTCGGTCGCGGGGGTGAGGTTGCGGGCCTCCTGGAAGGTGGCGGCGACGACGCAGGTCGCGCCCACCCGCACGGCCTCCCGCTCCAGCTGCTTGCTCAGCTCGACCAGCAGCGACTTCGGGGCGTGCCGCAGCCGGGTGCTCTCGGGCAGGCAGCCGAAGGGCGACCCGGCGCCGGCCGCGTCGAGGTCGGCCGGCTCGGGGGAGGGCAGGAACAGCTCGGTGGACGGGCGATCGAGCGACGGCGCGGCCTCGGGCCGGCCGAACAGCCACCCCTGGCCGAGGCTGGCACCCAGGGAGCGGGCCGTGGCCAGGTGTCCGGCGTTCTCGATCCCCTCGGCCAGCACCAGGGCGCCGGTGCTCTCGGCGTAGGCGTTCACGGCGTTCATCACCTGGGCGACCTCGGGGCCGGGGGCGCCCTGCACGAGGCGCAGGTCCAGCTTGACGACGTCGGGGCGCAGCAGCGGCATGAACGACAGCGACATGGGGTCCGCGCCGACGTCGTCCAGGGCGATGCCCCACCCGAGGGCGCGGACGCGCTCGACGGTGCGCAGCAGCTCCGCGGGCCGGGCCGCCAGGGCCCGCTCGGTGACCTCGAGGACGACGCGCAGCTCGCGGGGGGCGGTGTCGGCGATGGCCAGCAGATCGGCCAGGGGCGCGCTGTCGAGCACGTCGGGCTCGACGTTGACGAAGACCGTGGTGGGGGCCAGCAGGTCGTGGGTGACCGCGCCGCGGAAGGCGGCGGCCCGGCAGGCCTCGTCGAGCTCGGCGAGCCGGCCCGCGGCGCGGGCGGCGGCGAACATCGCGTCCGGGCGCTCGAGCGGCCCCTCGGGGCCGCGGGCGAGCGCCTCGTAGGCGACCACGCAGTCGCTGTCGAGGTCGACGATCGGCTGGAAGACGCTGCACACGCCGCCGTCGAGCACCCGGTCGAGGGCGGCGCCGACGGCGTCGGGGGAGTCCGTGTCCACGGCTACCCATCGGCTGCGGGCGGGCCGGGGCCAAGCCGAGCGCGCCGGCCCCACCCCGAAGGGGGAGGCCGGCGCGGGCGGGTCAGCGCGGGGAGACCAGCCCCCGGACCGTCGTCTTGCGGGCGTACATGTCCATGTCGGCGCGGTGCAGCAGCGCGGCGAACTCCTCGCCGTCCGCCGGGTACACCGCCACCCCGACGCTGGCGCCGACGGTGACCTCGCGGCCGGCGGCCGGCATGGGCACCGCGACGGTGGCCGACAGCTCGTCGGCGACTCGCCGGGCCTCGGCGGCGGCGTGCTCCGGGTCCAGGCCGGTCAGCGCGACGAGGAACTCGTCGCCGCCCAGCCGGGCCAGCAGGTCACCGCGCCGCAGCCGGGTCCGCAGGGTGCGGGCCACCTCCTGCAGCAGCTCGTCGCCCGCGGCGTGACCCAGCTCGTCGTTGACCGCCTTGAACCCGTCGAGGTCGACGAAGAGCAGGGCGACGGTGTCCGATCCGCTGCGGGCGTCCCAGAGCGCGGTCTCCACCCGCTCCTCGAGCCGGCGCCGGTTGGGCAGCCCGGTGAGGGGGTCGGTGTAGGCCAGCTCCTCGATCCGCTCCAGGAAGGCGCGGTTGCGGTCGCGCTCCTGCAGTAGCGCGCGCTCGGCGACCACCCGGGCGGTGACGTCGTGCTGCACGCCGATGTACTGCACGAGCACCCCGTCGGCGTCGAAGACCGGCGCCAGGTGGATCTCGTTCCACCACGGCTCGCGGTCGGCTCCGCGCACGTTCAGCAGGGTCTCCCGGCACTCCTCGCCCCGGTCGATGGCGGCCCGGATGCGGGCCACGACCGCGGGGTCGGCGTCGGGGGACTGCAGGAACCGGCAGTTGCGGCCCAGCACCTCGTCGCGCGACAGGCCGGCGAGCGACTCGAAGGCGTCGTTGACGTAGATCAGCGGCTGGTCGGGCAGCCGCATGTCGGCGATCGCGACCCCGCTGGTGGTCGCCGCCAGCGCGCTGCGCAGGAGCGCGTCGCCGTCGGCACCGAGGTGCACCCGGTCCGGTGCGGCGGTCGGGCGGAGCACCGGCGGCGCCGCGCTCGGCGCGGCGGCCGGGAGCTCGGTGACCGTCCGCGGGACGACACGGGTGAGCAGCGCGTGGGCGGCCCGGATGACGGTGTCCCGGTCGTAGGTCAGGGCGTACTCGAAGGTGCGGTCCAGGTCCGGGCCGTCGTCACCGAGGTCGCGGGCCAGCAGCGCGGCGCTGAAGTGCGGGCTGAGGACGACGACGTCCCACTCGCCGCGCACCGGGTCGGCCGGGTCGAGGGCGGCGCCGCGGACCCCGGGCAGCGGCTCGGCCGGCAGGTCCTCGCCGAGGGCGCAGACGAAGCCGGTGCGCTCGACCAGGTCGCGGTAGCGCTGGATCGTCGAGGGCGTGAAGTGCCGGGCCTCCTGGAAGGTCGCCGCCACGACGCACGTCTCGCCCAGGCGCATCGCCTCCCGCTCCAGCTGCTTGCTCAGCTCGATCAGCAGCGACTTCACCGAGCGGCGCAGCGGCACCCCGGCGGGCAGGCAGGCGAAGGGGGAGACGTCGAGGGCCGCCTCGGGCGGGGCCGCAGCGAGCACGAGCTCGCCGGAGGGCAGCCCGGGGGCGACGCCCGGCCCCGGGCGGCCGAACAGCCAGCCCTGGCCGAGGGTGGCGCCGAGGGCGCGGGCGGTGTCCAGGTGCGCCTGGGTCTCGATGCCCTCGGCGAGCACGAGGGCCCCGGTGCGCTCGGCATGCGCGTTGACCGCGTTCATGATCTCCGCGATCGCCGGTCCGGGCCGGTTCTGCACGAGGCTCAGGTCCAGCTTGATCACGTCAGGGGAGAGCAGCGGCAGGAAGGCCAGCGACATCGAGTCCGCGCCGACGTCGTCGACCGCCACTGCCCAGCCCAGGCTCCGGACGCGCTCGACGGTGCGCAGCAGCTCGGCCGGGCGGGCGGCCAGGGCGCGCTCGGTGATCTCCATGACGATCCGCAGGTTGCGGGGCGCCCCCTCGGCGATGGCGAGCAGGTCGTCCAGGGGCGCGGTGTCGAGCACCTCCGGCTCGACGTTGACGAAGACGGTCAGCGGAGCGAGCAGCCCCTGCTCGACCGCGCCGTGGAAGGCGGCGGCGCGGCAGAGCTCGTCGAGCTCGGCCAGCCGGCCCGCCGAGCGGGCCGCCGCGAACAGCAGGTCGGGGCGCTCGAGCGGGCCCTGCGGCCCGCGGGCGAGCGCCTCGTAGGCCACCACCCGGCCGGTGTCGAGCTCCACGATGGGCTGGAAGACGCTGCGCACGCCGCCGGGAGCCAACGCTGCGTCGAGCGCGCTCGCCGTGTTCTCCGAGAAGAGGTCCACGCGTCTTCATCGGCCGCGGGAGCACCGGATGTGAGCCGGGCCGCCCGTCTCCCCTCCCATGGGGGGAGCCGTCAGGCGGGCAGGGTGATCAGGACGACGGCGGTCGCGGCCGCCAGCAGGCCGGCGACCTGGGCACCCACCAGGCGTTCGCGCAGCACCACCTGGGCCAGGACGACGGTGCTGACCGGGTAGAGCGACGCGAGGACGCCGGTGATGGCCAGCTGGCCGTCGGCCTGGGTGGCGAGCAGGAACAGCGCGTTGGCCGTCATGTCGCCGACGCCGGAGACGGCCACGAGGGGGAGCGCGGAGCGGGTGACCCGCAGCGACTGCCGCCCGGCGAGCGCGAGGACGACGACCAGGCTCACCGAGGCCAGGCGCGCGGTCACCAGCGGGGTGAGACCGGCGTCGGCGGAGGTGCGGTCGAGCAGCACGAAGAACAGGCCGAACATGGCGCCGGCCAGCAGCGCCGGCGCCAGCGTGGCCGGCCGGGCCGCGCGCAGCGCCGCGAGGCCGCTCTCGGCGGACACGAGGACGACGGCGACGAGGGCCAGGGCGATGCCCACGCCGGCCCACGTCCCGATCTCCTCCCCGCTCGCGAGGCCGACCAGGACCGGGACGGCTGCCGCGGTGACGGCGGTGACCGGCGCGACGACGCTCATCACCCCGCCGGCCAGGGCGCGGAAGAAGACGACCAGGCCGGCGGCGCCCGCGAGGCCGGCGGCGACGCCCCAGCCGAGGTCCGCGGCGTCCACCGGCCCACCGAGCCAGGGGAGGAGCACCAGCAGCGCCACCAGGCCGACGAGCTGGGACAGGGCGACCACGCCGAACACCGACGTCCGCCGGCTGGCCAGCCCGCCCAGGAAGTCCGACGCCCCGTAGACGACGGCCGAGGAGAGCGCGAGGAGGACCGCCACCTCCTCGTTGTAGCAGCCGGCGTCGACGCGCAATCCACGGCACCTGCCTCGGCGCGATCTGCCAACGGGAACCCAGACGCGCACGCGGCACCCCGGCGGGCAGAATGGCCTCCCGTGTCTGGCGCCAACGATCCCTACGACCCCAAGCAGGTCGCTGCCCTCTCCCCGGAGGCGCTCGACGACGCGGTGGCCGCCGCGCAGGAGGCCTTCGCGCAGGCCGGCGACCTCGAGGCGCTGGCCGCCGTCCGGCCCGCCCACCTCGGGGACCGCGCGCCGGTGCTGCTGGCCCGCCGCGAGCTGGGCGCGCTGCCGCCCGCGGCCCGCAGCGACGCCGGCAAGCGGGTCAACGCCGCGCGCGTGGCGGTCCAGACGGCGTACGACGCGCGGCTGGCCGAGCTCGAGGCCGAGCGCGACGCCCGGGTGCTGGCCGAGGAGCGCGTCGACGTCACGCTGCCCTGGGACCGCACCCCCCGCGGCGCCCGCCACCCGCTGACCACGCTCACCGACCGGATCGCCGACATCTTCGTGGGCATGGGCTACGAGGTGGCCGACGGCCCCGAGCTCGAGGCGGAGTGGCTGAACTTCGACGCGCTCAACATCGGCCGCGACCACCCGGCCCGCACGATGATGGACACCTTCTTCGTCGCACCTGAGGACTCCGGTCTGGTGCTGCGCACGCACACCAGCCCCGTGCAGGCCCGCACGATGCTCTCGCGCACCCCGCCGATCTACGTCGTCGCGCCGGGGCGGGTGTACCGCACCGACGAGCTGGACGCGACGCACACCCCGGTGTTCCACCAGGTGGAGGGCCTCGCGATCGACCGCGGGCTGACCATGGCGCACCTGCGCGGCACGCTGGACCACCTGGCCCGGTCGCTCTTCGGCGCCGACGCCATCACCCGCTGGCGCCCGTCGTACTTCCCGTTCACCGAGCCGTCGGCCGAGTTCGACGTCTGGTTCCCCGAGCACCGTGACGGCCCGCGCTGGGTCGAGTGGGGCGGCTGCGGGATGGTCAACCCGCGGGTGCTGGTCGCCTGCGGCATCGACCCCGACGAGTACTCGGGCTTCGCGTTCGGGATGGGCATCGAGCGCGCCCTGCAGTTCCGCTCCGGCGTCGGCGACATGCGCGACATCGTCGAGGGCGACGTCCGGTTCACACGAGCATTCGGAGTCGAGCAGTGAGAGTCCCCATCGGTTGGCTGGCCGAGTACGTCGACGTCCCCGCCGGGACGACGGTCGAGGACCTCGACACCGCCTTCGTGCGCCTGGGCCTGGAGGTCGAGGAGATCCACCGGCCCGAGCCCGTCACCGGTCCGCTCGTCGTCGGCAAGGTGCTCGCGATCGAGGAGCTCACCGAGTTCAAGAAGCCGATCCGGTACACGCAGGTCGATGTCGGGGAGGAGGAGCCGCGCGGCATCGTCTGCGGCGCCCGGAACTTCGCCGCCGGCGACACCGTCGTCGTCGCGCTGCCCGGCGCGGTGCTGCCCGGCGGGTTCGAGATCGCCAGCCGGACGACCTACGGCCGGATCTCCGACGGCATGATCTGCTCGGTGCGCGAGCTCGGCCTCGGCGAGGACCACGCCGGCATCCTCGTGCTGGGGAGCGAGGGCGCCGACGTCCCGCCGCCGGGCACGCCCGCCGGCCCGGTCACCGGCCTGGACGACGTCGTGATCGAGCTGGCCGTCACCCCCGACCGCGGCTACTGCCTGGCCATGCGCGGCATCGCCCGCGAGATGGGCACCGGCCTCGGCGCCCCGTGGCGCGACCCGGGTGCGGTCACCCCGCCGGCGTGGTCGGGCGCACCGGCCTGGCAGGTGTCGGTGGAGGCCCCCGAGCGCTGCGACCGCTTCTCGATGCTGGCCCTCGAGGGCCTCGACCCCACCGCGCCCAGCCCGTGGTGGCTGCGCCGGCGGCTCACCCAGGCCGGGATCCGCAGCATCTCGCTGGCCGTCGACGTCACCAACTACGTGATGCTCGAGCTGGGTCAGCCGATGCACGCCTTCGACCGCGACCGGGTCACCGGCCCGATCCGCGTGCGGCTGGCCCGCGAGGGCGAGCGGCTGGATACCCTCGACGGCACGACGCGCACCCTCGCCGCCGGCGACGACCTGCTCATCACCGACGACACCGGCCCGATCGGCCTGGCCGCGGTGATGGGCGGTGCCTCCACCGAGATCGGCGAGGGGACGACGGCGGTGCTGCTCGAGGCGGCGCACTGGGAGCCGACCGGGGTGGCCCGCACGGCGCGGCGGCACCGGCTGCCCAGCGAGGCGGCCAAGCGCTTCGAGCGTGGCGTCGACCCGGAGATGACCGTTGTCGCGCTGGCCCGGGCGGCCGAGCTGCTGGCCGAGTACGGCGGGGCGACCGTCGTGGGCGGCGTCGTCGACGTCGACACCCGGGGCGCCCGGCCGCGGATCGCGCTGGACGTCGACCGGCCGGCGCGCACCGCCGGGGTCGCCTACCCGCCCGGGCAGGTGGTCGAGCTGCTGACCGCCGTGGGCTGCACGGTGGACGGCGAGGGACCGGCCCTGCAGGTCACCCCGCCGTCCTGGCGCCCCGACCTGACCGACCCCGCCGACCTGGTCGAGGAGGTCGTGCGGCTGGCCGGCTACGACGACATCCCCTCGGTGCTGCCGACCGCGCCCCCCGGTCGCGGGCTGACCGAGGTCCAGCGCCGCCGCCGCGCGATCGGCCGGGCGCTGGCCGAGACCGGCTACGTCGAGGCGCCGTCCTACCCCTTCGTCGGCACCCCGGCGCTGGACGCCCTCGGCCTGGCCGACGACGACGAGCGCCGCGCGGTCGTCGTCGTGCGCAACCCGCTGTCGGAGGAGGAGCCGGCACTGCGGACGACGCTGCTGCCCGGCCTGCTGGCGACGCTGGCCCGCAACCTCTCCCGCGGGCAGCGCGACCTGGCGCTGTTCGAGCACGGCGCGGTCTTCCCGGGCGGGGTGCGCACCCCCGCGCCGATCCCCGGCGTCGAGGCCCGTCCGGACGACGAGACGCTGGCCGCGGTGCTCGGTGCGGTGCCGCAGCAGCCGTGGCACGTCGCCGTGGCGCTGACCGGCCACCGCGAGCCGCGCGGCTGGTGGGGGCCGGGGCGTCCCGCCCTGTGGGCCGACGCCGTCGAGGCCGCCCGCCGCGTCGCCGCCGCGGCCGGGGTCGAGCTGACCGTCCGGGCGGGGGAGCGGGCGCCGTGGCACCCGGGCCGCTGCGCCGAGCTGCTCGTGGGCGACGTCGTCGTCGGGCATGCCGGTGAGCTGCACCCGCGGGTGTGCGCCGCGCTGGAGCTGCCGGCCCGCACGTCGGTGATGGAGCTGGACGTCGACGCGCTGCCCGCGGCGCCCGTGCCGGTCGGTCCGTCGATCTCCGCCTTCCCGCCGGTGTTCGTGGACCTCGCCTTCGTGGTGGACGACGAGGTCCCGGCCGCCGAGGTGGAGCGGACGATCCGCGCGGGCGCCGGCGCGCTGCTGGAGGGCCTGCGGCTGTTCGACGTCTACACCGGCGCGTCGGTGCCGCAGGGCCGGAAGTCGCTGGCCTACGCCCTCACCTTGCGCGCCCCGGACCGGACGCTCAGCGGCGAAGAGGTCGCGGCCGTGCGGAACGACGTCATCGCGGCGGTCGAGGGAGGCCTGGGAGCCGAGCTCCGTGGTTGACGAAGGACCCCGTCCTCCCCACCCTTCGCAGGCTCAGGGCGGGACCCGGGACGGGGCCGGACAGGCAGCAGTTCTTTCGGGCGTCGCCCTGGTCACCGGGGCGTCGACCGGCATCGGCCGCCACCTGGCCGAGGGCCTGGCCGCCCGCGGCATGGCGGTGGCCGGGCTCGCCCGCAGCGAGGACCGGCTGCGGACGGCGATGGACGAGGTCGCAGCTGCCACCGGCGGGCGCACCCTCGCCGTGGCCGCCGACGTCACCGACCGCGCCTTGGTCGAGGAGGCGGTCGGCCTCGTGCGCGAGGAGCTCGGCCCGATCGACCTGCTGATCAACAACGCCGGGCTGATCGACGAGTTCGAGGTACCCGTCTGGGAGGCCGACCCCGACCAGTGGTGGGACGTCGTGTCCAGCCACGTGCGCGGCGCGCTGCTGACCGTGCGCACCGTCGTCCCGTGGATGGTGCTGCGCAACCGCGGGCGCATCGTCAACATCGCTAGCGGCATGGGCACCCGGGGCGCCCCCGACTACTCCGCCTACTCGGTGGCCAAGACCGGGCTGATGCGGCTGACCGAGTCGCTGGCCGGCGCGCTGGAAGGGTCGGACGTGCGGGCCTTCGACGTCGCGCCCGGCGTCGTCGACACCCCGATGACCCGCTCCATGCACATGTGGGAGGGGTTCGAGGACTGGACGCCGCCCGAGCGGGTGGTCGAGCTGGTCGCGGCGATCGCCGCGGGTGAGCTGGACCAGTGGGCGGGCCGGTTCGTCCGCGCCGGCCGGGACGACCTTGACGTCCTCCGCGCGACCACGCCGCAGGACGACGCCCGGCAGTTGCGGCTGCAGCCCTACGGCGATGCGGACCCCGTGGCCTGAAGGCGCCGTGTCGGCGCAACCGGCATCCCGGACAGGGCTGGACGACCCGGCTGTTCCCGTGGGACCGGTTCTCCCGGTGGGTAGCCGACGATGATCTCGGTGCCGTCTTCGCGGTAGGTGCGCCAGCGTTTCTCGGCCGGGTCCCAGGCGATGGAGAAGCCGTGGTGGACCTTGGTGTGGTGGCGTTCGCAGAGCAACGCCGTGTTCTCGACCGATGTCTCACCGTGGTCGGCGATCCACTCCTGCACGTGGTGGGCGTCGCACCACCAGGTCGGCGCCGAGCAGCCAGCAAAAATGCAACCGTCGTCGCGTGCCTCTGACGCCTTGCGGATGTGCGGGGGAACCAGACGCTGCGTGCGGCCGATGTTCAGCGGCATCCCGTCGGGGCCGAACAGCACCCGGGTGACGATCGAGTCGCAGGCCAGCTGCCGGGCCACCTCGTTGGACACACGCTGACCGGACCCCAGCCGGGCAGCGCCTGCGATCACGTCCGGGTCGAGCAGGTCCTCGGCGGAGATGGTGGCCGCGACCTGCGCGTGGTGCTTGCGCAGCATCGGGGTGTCGGCCGAGGCGAGGGCGTTGTCGGCCAGCTGTACGAACGCGTCGGCCATCTGCTGGGCGTGGTTGCGGTCGTCGTCGGCAACCCGGCCCGCCTGCTGATAGGCGGTGAGCGCGGTGGAGACCTTTTCGTAGCCCGCGGCGTCGAGGCGGCCGTGGATCGTGCCGCCACCTCCGGGCGACGTCGAGGGAGTCAGGTGCAGTTCCCGCTGACGGGTGGGATCGGGCTCGGGCCCGTCGGGATCGATCCAGTTCAGCATGCGCTCGACCGCTCCGGGCAGCGTCTCCGGATGGTCGCCGCTGGCGCAGGCCAACAGCATCGCGTCGACGCCGTCCTCCCCGTGCACGTCCACGCCGAGCTCGGCCGCGGCGGCCAGCCGGGCGGGGGTGGCGACCTTGGCCACCACCTCGGTCTGGTCCGGGGTGACCCGGCCGGCCCGGGCCGCCTCGTTCCAGCGGGGCAGCTGCTCCAAGGTTCGCCCGGCTCGCCGTACCCGGTCGGTGGTGCCGGTGGAGAGGTTGAGGTGCCCGGTCAGCCAGGAGCGCATGGACTTGTGGCCGTCGAACTGCGCGGCCAGCGCGTTGTCCGCAGCCCGCACAGCGCCGGCGAGCGCGGCGTCGATGACGTTCTGCAGCTGCACCAGACCGCGCACCCGCGCCAGGAGGGCCGGCGCCTGCGCTGCCGGCTGACCGCCGGACAGCTCTGCGTCGGCCAGTTCGACCGCGTCGGCCAACACGGCGGCGACGTCGTCGGGCAGCACCATCGACAGCTGCCGGGTTGCCTCGCGGTCAGCCTCGCGGTCGGACTTCGCTCGAGCCGCTCCCGAGGCCGTCTTCCGACCGGCCGTGGCGCGGGGAGCAGGCGCCGAAGTCGGGTTGTCGAGCCGGAAGGTGCCCGCATCCGGAAAGGGATCGAAGCCCTCGTCCAGACTCATGGCACCTCCTCCCGACAAGGCCGCTCACTCGAACGTATGTTCGAAGTCTACCGGTCGGGGGCTACTCCGGCAAGGGGAAAGTGCTGGTCAGAGGCCCTTTTGGCGCACGGCCGGATGACATCCACGCTGTCGCCTGCCGACGGGGATCTCCGAGGCCGGCCCGGTCAGACGACCGTGCGCAGGGCCAGGGGAGCGATGTCCACGGTCACCGGGGTGTCCGCGTCGAGCTCGATCAGCTCGCCGTCCAGCTGCAGCGGCATCGGGGCCAGCGTGGTGAAGGCGTAGTGGGTGGCGCTGGGTTGCGGGCCGAGGCCGCGGGTCGCCGCCCGGATCGCGGTGGCGAGGACCCGGAGCTTCCCGGTCCGCCGCTGGGTGATGACCTCGAACCGTCCGTCGTCCGGGGAGCCGCCCTCGCTCAGCCGCGCGTGCTTGGCCATCTCGTCGATGGTGGCGAACACCAGGCTGTCGATCCTGCGCCGCCGTCCGTCCTCGAGCCGGATGGGGAAGGGCCGGAAGCGCGCGAAGCCCCGGACGACCGAGGCGATCTCCCGCCACGACCCCTTGCCGCCCTTCTCGAGGTCGACCGCGATCACCGGCGTCAACCCGACGCCGATGTAGGAGTGCGCGTACCGCACCTCCGCGGACGACCCCGTGCCGACGGTGAGCCGGAGGAGGTCCAGTCGCCGGATCTCGCCCGCCTCGATCGCGTCGGCCAGCGGCTGTTCGCGGGTGACTCGGCGGTGGTCGTTGGCGTTGCCGGCCGCGCGGACCGCACAGGCGGCGCGAGGGTTGCCGGCGTCCATGACGCCGTTGACCACCTCGTTGTAGCCGCCGTCGCCGCTGACCGAGACGACGAGCGGGCTGCCGACCGCGGCCGCGTCCCGGGCCAGGTCGCGGGCGTGCCCGGCGTGCTGGGTGGGTGAGAGGGCGACCGGCACGTCGGGCAGGCGGGCCGCGAGGTCGTCCCGGAGCTCCTCGGCCGACTGTCGCGCGTTGCCGGTGCTGTTCGGGTTGAAGATGATGACGATCCGGTCGAACGCGGCCACCGCCGCTCCCTGCCCAGGCCGGGGTCCGCTAACCGGCCCCCGCGGGCTCAGCAGTCGAAGACCGACCAGCAGATCTCGTTGCGGGCGTGCTGGTCCTCCAAGACGAGCTCGCGGACGGCCTCCGGCAGCTGGTCGCGCTGCCAAGCGCACTCGGCTCGGCGTGCCGCCTCGGCCTCGCCGGGCGGGGCGGCGGCCATGGCCGCCTTGATCGCGTACGCCGCGGCGCCCAGGTCGTGCTCGGCGACGTGCGGGACGACGCCGGCCTGTCCGGCCGCGTAGGCCGCGTGCCGTGCGGCGCCGCGCAGGTCCCTCGCGGCGCCCATGGCGTGACCGCCGGCGGCGCGGGCCACCATCATCGGCACCTCACCGTGCACCCAGGCCCGGGCGTGCTCGATCGCCGCGCGCGGCCGGTCGTCGTGCGGGCGCACTGCCTCGAACAGCGGCAGGACGTGCTCCGCGCAGGTCGCGGCCCACATCGCGAGGAGGTGGTGATCCGCGTCGGTGAGGGTGCCGCCGCGCCGGATGGCGATCAGGCGCGGGTCGCGCAACGTCGGAAGGATCATCAGCGGTGTTCCTACCGGAACACCCGCCGCACGGGGACTTCCGGTACAGAAAGTCCCGGCCGGGTCCTGGAGGCGACCTGGTTCGGATCGGATAGTGGAGTGAGCGGTCATGCATGACCGTGTATGGTCATGCATTGTGAGCACAGGGCAGACGTGGACGGTCGGGGTCACCGGCGCCACCGGGTACGCCGGAGGAGAGGTGTGCCGCCTGCTGGCCGCGCACCCGAACCTCCGGCTGACCGGGGTGCACGCCAACTCGAGCGCCGGCCGACGCCTGGGTGAGCTGCAGCCCCACCTGCTGCCCTACGCCGACCTGGTCGTCCAGCCCAGCGACGCCGCGAGCCTGTCCGGTTACGACGTCGTCGTGCTGGCCCTGCCACACGGCGAGTCCGCGGCCGTCGCCGCCCAGCTGCCCGAGGACACCGTGGTCATCGACTGCGGCGCCGACCACCGGCTGACCGACCCGGCCGCCTGGGCGCGGTGGTACGGGAACGAGCACGCGGGCTCCTGGCCGTACGGGCTGCCCGAGCTGCCCGGCAAGCGGGAGAAGCTCCAGAACGCCCGGCGGATCGCCGTCCCCGGCTGCTACCCCACGTCGGTCACCCTCGCGCTGGCCCCCGCCCTGGCCGCCGGCCTGGTCGAGCCCGACGTCGTCGTCGTCGCGGCCAGCGGCACCAGTGGTGCCGGCAAGTCCGCCAAGCCGCACCTGCTCGGCAGCGAGGTCATGGGCTCGGTCAGCGCCTACGGCGTCGGCGGGGTGCACCGGCACACGCCGGAGATGATCCAGAACCTCACCCAGGCCGCCGGCGCACCGGTGACCGTCAGCTTCACGCCGACGCTGGTGCCGATGAGCCGGGGCATCCTCGCCACCTGCTCGGCGAAGCTCGCCCCCGGTGCCGACGCCGAGAGCGCGCGGGCCGCCTACGAGAAGGCCTACGCCGACGAGCCGTTCGTCCATCTGCTGCCTGAAGGCCAGTGGCCGACGACGGCCCAGGTGCTCGGCGCCAACACCGTCGCGCTGCAGATCGCGGTGGACGCCGACGCCGGCCGACTCGTCGTGGTCGCCGCCGTCGACAACCTGACCAAGGGCACCGGAGGAGCCGCGCTGCAGTGCGCCAACCTCGCGCTCGGCCTCCCGGAGACCACCGGCCTCCCGCTCGTAGGAGTCGCACCGTGACCGTCACCGCCCCGCAGGGGTTCAGCGCGGCCGGCGTCGCCGCCGGCCTCAAGTCCAGCGGGGACCTCGACGTCGCCCTGGTGCTCAACACCGGCCCGGACGACGTCGCCGCGGCCGTCTTCACCACGAACCGCTTCCCGGCCGCCCCGGTCGTCTGGAGCCGTCAGGTGCTCGCCGGGCAGCGGTGCCGGGCGGTCGTCCTCAATTCCGGCGGCGCCAACGCCTGCACCGGTCCCGAGGGCTTCGCCGACACCCACCGCACCGCCGAGCACGTCGCCGAGGAGCTGGGGCTGGGCGCGATCGACGTCGCCGTCGCCAGCACCGGGCTCATCGGCATGCGGCTGCCCATGGACGAGCTGACCGCGGGCGTCACCGCCGCGGCGCAGAAGCTGTCCGAGGACGGCGGGGCCGACGCCGCGCGCGCGATCATGACCACCGACAGCGTGCCGAAGACGACCGTCCAGCAGCGCGACGGCTGGAGCATCGGTGGCATGGCCAAGGGCGCCGGGATGCTGGCCCCCAGCCTGGCCACGATGCTCGTCGTCCTCACCACCGACGCGGTCGTCGAGCCGGACGTCCTGCAGGCCGCGCTGAAGCAGGCCACCGCCGTCAGCGTCGAGCGGGTCGACTCCGACGGCTGCCTGTCCACCAACGACACGGTCATCGCGCTGGCCAACGGTGCGAGCGGCGTGACCGCGACCGAGGAGCAGCTCACCGAGGCCCTCACCGCCGCGTGCACCGACCTCGCCATGCAGCTCCTGGCCGACGCCGAGGGCTCGACCAAGGACATCGCGATCACCGTCCGCAACGCCGCCACCGTCGACGACGCGCTCACCGCCGGCCGGGCCTGCGCCCGCAACAACCTGCTCAAGACGGCGCTGTTCGGCAACGACCCCAACTGGGGCCGGGTTCTCGCCGCGATCGGCACCACCGACGCCGCGTTCGAGGCCGACCAGGTGGACGTGACCATCAACGGCGTCACCGTCTGCCGCGGCGGATCGATCGGCGACCCGCGCGAGGGCGTCGACCTCACCGGCCGGGCCATCACCATCGACGTCGACCTCGGGGCCGGCACCGAGCAGGCCACGATCTGGACCAACGACCTGTCGATCGCCTACGTGCACGAGAACTCGGCGTACTCGACGTGAGCACCCCCGAACCGGAGCCGCACGTGACCACGGCGCACGACGACGCCGCGCAGGACCCCACCCCGCCCGACGTCGCGGTCGACCAGGCGACGCCCCCGCGGCGGATCGGCACGCACCGGGTCATGCGCACCCACGACCCCGAGGGCGACGCCCGCCGGATCGCCGTCCTCACCGGGGCGCTGCCCTGGCTCAAGGAGTTCCACGGCAACGTCGTCGTCATCAAGTACGGCGGCCACGCGATGGTCGACGAGGAGTGCCGCCGGGCGTTCGCCGACGACATGGTCTTCCTCCGGACCTGCGGGATCCTGCCGGTCGTCGTGCACGGCGGTGGCCCGCAGATCACCGAGATGCTGGGCCGGCTGGGCATCGAGAGCGAGTTCCGGGGCGGCCTGCGGGTGACCACGGAGCAGACGATCGGCGTCGTCCGCATGGTGCTGACCGGGCAGGTCACCCCGGAGGTCGTCGGGCTGATCAACCAGCACGGCCCGCTGGCCGTGGGCCTGTCCGGTGAGGACGGCGGGCTGCTCACCGCCGAGCGCACCCGGGCGGTCGTCGACGGCGAGCCGGTCGACATCGGGCTGGTCGGCGACGTCGCCGAGGTCGACCCGACCCCGGTCCGCGCGCTGCTGGAGGCCGGGCACATCCCGGTCATCGCCACCGTCGCCCCCGACCGGGACGGCGTCGTGCACAACGTCAACGCCGACACCGCGGCCGCCGCCGTGGCCGTCGCGCTGGGCGCCGTGAAGCTCGTGGTCCTCACCGACGTCGAGGGCCTCTACTCCGACTGGCCCGACCGCGACTCGCTCGTGCAGCAGATCGACGTCGCCGAGCTGGCCGAGATCCTGCCCGACCTGGACGCCGGGATGGCGCCGAAGATGGCCGCCTGCCTGCGGGCGGTCCAGGGCGGGGTGAAGCGGGCGACCGTCGTCGACGGCCGCACGCCGCACGCGCTGCTGCTGGAGATGTTCACCACCGAAGGCACCGGGACGATGGTCGTCCCGGGCCTGCCGACCGCGAAGGAGGGCACAGCACCATGACGCACACGGAGGAGCTGGCCCGCCGCTGGTCGGCCGTGATGATGAGCAACTACCGGACGCCGCCGGTCGCGCTGGCCTCCGGTTCCGGCGCGACCGTCACCGACGTCGACGGGGCCGAGTACACCGACCTGCTCGGCGGCATCGCGACGACGATCCTCGGCCACGCACACCCCAAGGTCGTCGAGGCGATCACCACCCAGGCCGCGACGCTCGGGCACGTCTCCAACCTGGCGATGCACGAGCCCGGGGTGCTGCTGGCCGAGCGGCTGCTCGAGCTCGCCGGGCGCCCCGGCCGGGTCTTCTTCTGCAACTCCGGCGCCGAGGCCAACGAGGCGGCGTTCAAGCTCAGCCGGCTCACCGGCCGGCCGGAGGTCATCACCGCCGAGGGCGCCTTCCACGGGCGGACGATGGGCGCGCTGGCACTGACCGGCCAGCCGTCCAAGGCCGCGGCCTTCGCGCCGCTGCCGGGCGGGGTCTCCTACGTCCCCTACGGCGACGCCGCCGCCCTGGCCGCCGCGGTGTCCGAGCGGACCGCCATGGTGCTGCTCGAGCCGATGCTGGGGGAGGGCGGCGTGGTGCCGGCGCCCGCCGGTTACCTGGCCGCCGGCGCGACCGCGGCGACGGACGCCGGCGCG
Source organism: Blastococcus sp. TF02-09 (assembly GCF_003319105.1). Classification (GTDB taxonomy): domain Bacteria; phylum Actinomycetota; class Actinomycetes; order Mycobacteriales; family Geodermatophilaceae; genus Blastococcus. The sequence goes on from NZ_QOHH01000018.1 coordinate 30,208, forward strand.
CTGTTCGCCCTCGACGAGGTGCAGACCGGCATGGGCCGCACCGGGCACTGGTTCGCCTCCCAGGCCGACGGGCTGCACCCCGACGTCATCACCCTGGCCAAGGCGCTCGGCGGCGGGCTGCCCATCGGCGCCATGCTGGCGTTCGGCGACGCCGCCGACCTGCTGACCGCCGGCTCGCACGGCTCGACCTTCGGCGGCAACCCGATCGCCGCGGCTGCCGCGCTCGCCGTCCTGGACACCATCCGCGACGAGGGCCTGCTGGAGCGCGCCAAGGAGATCGAGCACCGGTTCACCGCCGGCATCGAGGGCCTCGGCCACGCCGGTATCAGCGGCGTCCGGGGGAAGGGCGCGCTGCTCGGCGTCGTCCTCACCGCCGACGTCGCCGCCGCGCTGGAGGCGCAGCTGCGCGCCGCCGGGTTCCTCACCAACGCCGTTGCGCCGGGCGTGCTGCGGCTGGCCCCGCCGCTGGTGCTCACTGACGCGCAGATCGACGCCTTCGTCGCCGCGCTCCCCACCGCCCTCGACGCCGCCCTCCAGGAGAACCCCTCGTGACCCGCCACTTCCTCCGGGACGACGACCTGAGCCCCGCCGAGCAGGCCGAGGTGCTGGCGCTGGCGGCCTCGCTCAAGGCCACCCGGCACTCGGCCGAGGCCCCCACCCCGCTGCGGGCGGCCAACGGGGTGCCCCGCGGGGTGGCGGTGCTGTTCGACAAGCCCTCGACCCGGACCCGCGTCTCGTTCTCCGTCGGCGTCGCCGAGCTCGGCGGCTACCCGCTGGTCGTCGACGCCGCCACGAGCCAGCTGGGCCGCGGCGAGCCGATCGCCGACACCGCGCGCGTGCTCGACCGGCAGGTCGCCGCCATCGTGTGGCGCACCTTCGGCCAGGAGCGGATCGAGGAGATGGCCGCCGCGAGCAGCGTCCCGGTCGTCAACGCGCTCACCGACGAGTTCCACCCCTGCCAGATCCTCGCCGACCTGCAGACGGTCATCGAGCGCAAGGGCTCGCTGGCGGGCCGGTCGATGAGCTACCTGGGCGACGGCGCGAACAACATGGCGCACTCCTACCTGCTCGGCGGGGCGACCGCCGGCATGCACGTGCGGATCGGCTCGCCGGAGGAGTTCCAGCCCGACCCCGGCGTGCTCAAGCGGGCCGGGGAGATCGCCGCGGAGACCGGCGGCTCGGTGGCGTGGACACCCGACCCGGACGCCGCGGCCGACGGCGCCGACGTGCTGGTCACCGACACCTGGGTGTCGATGGGCCAGGAGGGGGAGTACGACGCCCGCATCGCTCCCTTCCTGCCGTACGCGGTCGACGACGCCGCACTGGCCCGCGCCGCCGACGACGCCGTCGTCCTGCATTGCCTGCCCGCCTACCGCGGCAAGGAGATCGCCGCCGAGGTGATCGACGGCCCGCAGAGCGCGGTGTGGGACGAGGCGGAGAACCGGCTGCACGCGCAGAAGGCCGTGCTCATCTGGCTGCTGGAGCACGCGTGAGCGAGCGACGATGACCGTCCCGAGCCGCAGCGCGCGCCAGGCCCGCATCCGCGAACTCATCGAAGCGCAATCGGTGACCTCGCAGACGCACCTGGCCGCACTGCTGGCCGGCGCCGGCATCGAGGTCACCCAGGCGACGCTGTCCCGGGACCTCGACGAGCTGGGCGCGGTCAAGATGCGCGGCTCGGACGGCGCCCCGGCGTCCTACGTGCTGCCGCCGGAGAACGCCCCGCTGCGCCCCGCGCAGACCGCGCCCGCCCGCCTCACCCGGCTGCTGGCCGACCTGCTCACCGGTGCCGAGGGCAGCGCCAACCTCGCCGTCCTGCGCACCCCGCCGGGCGCGGCGCAGTTCCTCGCCTCGGCGCTGGACAAGGTGGGCCTCCCCGACGTCCTGGGGACGATCGCCGGAGACGACACTCTGCTGGTCGTCGCCCGCGATCCCGACGGCGGAGCGGCGCTGGCCGACCGGCTGCGCGCGCTCGCCGAGCGCACCCCGGCGGTCTACCCCGAACTGCAGGACGACCTGGAAGAGGAACCCGGCACGTGAGCACCACCTCACCCGCATCGCAGACCCGGCTCTGGGGCGGTCGCTTCGGCGGCGGCCCCTCGCCGGCGATGGCGGCGCTGTCGAAGTCGACCCACTTCGACTGGGCGCTGGCGCCCTTCGACCTGGCCGGCTCGCGGGCGCACGCCCGGGTGCTGCACCGCGCCGGGCTGCTCGCCGACGACGAGCTGGAGCAGATGCTCGGGGCGCTGCGCGCGCTGTCCGACGAGGTCGAGGCGGGCACCTTCACCGCGATCGAGTCCGACGAGGACGTGCACGAGGCGCTCGAGCGCGGCCTCACCGAGAAGCTCGGCGCGCTGGGCGGCAAACTCCGCGCCGGCCGCAGCCGGAACGACCAGATCGCCACCGACCTGCGGCTCTACCTGCGCCACCACGTGCGCGCGCTGGCCGGCGAGCTGGCGGAGCTGGAGCGCGCCATCCTCGGGCTCGCGGAGCGGTACGCCGACGTCGCCGCGCCCGGCATGACCCATCTGCAGCACGCCCAGCCGGTGCTGTTCGCCCACCAGCTGCTCGCGCACGCGCACTCCTTCGCCCGCGACGTCGACCGGCTGCGCGACTGGGACCGGCGCACCGCGGTCAGCCCCTACGGCTCCGGTGCGCTCGCCGGGTCCTCGCTGCCGCTGGACCCCGACGCCGTCGCCGCCGAGCTGGGCTTCGACCGGGCGACCGACAACTCCATCGACGGCGTGAGCGACCGCGACTTCGCCGCCGAGTTCTGCTTCGTCGCGGCGATGATCGGCGTGCACCTCTCCCGGCTGGGCGAAGAGGTCGTGCTCTGGACGTCGACCGAGTTCGGCTGGGCGCGGCTCGACGACGCCTGGGCGACCGGGTCGTCGATCATGCCGCAGAAGAAGAACCCGGACATCGCCGAGCTGGCCCGCGGCAAGTCCGGCCGCTTCGTCGGCAACCTCACCGGGCTGCTCACCATGCTCAAGGGGCTGCCGCTGGCCTACGACCGCGACCTGCAGGAGGACAAGGAGCCGGTCTTCGACTCGCTGTCCCAGCTGCTGCTCCTGCTGCCCGCGGTCACCGGCATGGTGGCGACCCTCACGCTGCGCCCGGAGATGCTGGAGGCCGCCGCCCCGCAGGGCTTCGCGCTGGCCACCGACGTCGCCGAGTGGCTGGTCCGCCAGGGCGTGCCCTTCCGGTCGGCGCACGAGATCAGCGGCGCGATGGTCGCCTTCTGCGAGCAGGCGGGGCTCGAGCTCGACGAGCTGGACGACGCCCAGCTCGCGGCCATCGACGAGCGCCTCACCCCGGAGGTCCGGGCGGTGCTCTCCGTCCGCGGCGCGCTTGCCGCCCGCAGCACCCGCGGGGGGACGGCGCCGGAGCGGGTGGCCGAGCAGATCGCCGGCCTCACCGCGCAGGCCACCGCGCACGCCGAGTGGGCCGCGTCCTCGCCCGTGGCGGCGGCGCTCTGAGCACTCCGGGTCCGCTGCTGGCGGCCGCCGAGCTGCTCGGGAAACCCGACGAGGTCGCCCCGACGCTGCTCGGCTGCTGGCTGGTCAGCGAACGACCGGAGGGCACCGTTGCGCTGCGGCTGACCGAGGTCGAGGCGTACTCCGGCTCGGGCATCGATCCGGCGGCGCACTCGCACCGTGGACCGACACCACGGGCGGCGATCATGTTCGGCCCGCCGGGACGGCTCTACGTCTACTTCTCCTACGGCGTGCACTGGTGCGCGAACGTCGTCATCGGAGCGGAGGGCGACGGCGAGGCGGTGCTCCTGCGCGCCGGCGAGGTCGTGGTGGGGGAGGCGCTGGCCCGGTCCCGCCGCCCTGCGGCGCGCTCGCCGCGCGACCTGGCCGGCGGCCCGGCGCGGCTGACCCAGGCCCTCGCCATCGGCCGCGACGACCTCGGCACCGACCTGCTGGATGCGGCGTCCTCCGTGCGGCTGCACCGGGGGCCGGCGCCGGCATCGGTCTCGGCCGGGCCACGGGTGGGCATCAGCGTGGCCACCGATCTGCCGTGGCGGTTCTGGGAGACCGGTGCACCGTCGGTGAGCGTGTTCCGGGCGGGCGGGAAGCCGCGCCGCCGGACCGCCGGGCAGGATGGGTCCCCGTGACCGCTGATTCCGACGTCGGAGTGATCGACGAGCTGCACCGCCGCGGGCTGATCGCCCAGAGCACCGACGAGGAGGCGCTGCGCGCCCACCTCGCCGAGGGGCCGGTCGCGTTCTACGCCGGGTTCGACCCCACCGCGCAGAGCCTGCACGTGGGACACCTCGTGCAGTTCATGGTGCTGCGGGCGCTGCAGCGCGCCGGCCACCGCCCCGTCGTCCTCGTCGGTGGCGCGACCGGGCTCATCGGCGACCCCCGCATGACGGCGGAGCGGCAGCTCAACGACCGCGACACCGTGGCCGGGTGGGTGGAGCGCATCCGCGAGCAGGTCGCGCCCTTCCTCGACCTGCCGGCCGAGCGGGACGGGCTGGCGGCTCCGGTCTACGTCGACAACCTCGAGTGGACCGCGCCGGTCTCCGCCATCGACTTCCTGCGCGACATCGGCAAGCACTTCCGCGTGAGCCAGATGCTGGCCAAGGAGGCGGTCTCCGCCCGGCTCAACTCCGAGGCCGGCATCAGCTACACCGAGTTCAGCTACCAGATCCTGCAGGCCAACGACTTCCGCGAGCTGCACCAGCGGCACGGGGTGACGCTGCAGACCGGTGGCTCCGACCAGTGGGGCAACCTGACCGCCGGCATCGACCTGGTCCGCCGGACGTCGGGCGCGAAGGTGCACGCCCTGTCGACGCCGCTCGTGACGAAGTCCGACGGAACGAAGTTCGGCAAGTCCGAGGGTGGCGCGGTCTGGCTGGACCCGACGCTCACCTCGCCCTACGCCTTCTTCCAGTTCTGGCTGAACGCCGACGACGCTGACGCCCGCGCCTGGTTACCGCTGTACTCCGAGCGGCCGGCCGAGGAGGTGGCCGCGCTGATCGCGGAGAGCGTCGAGCGCCCCGCGTCGCGAGCGGCCCAGCGGGCCCTAGCCGAGGAGCTGACCCTGCTGGTGCACGGACCCGAGCAGCTCCGCCAGGCCGAGGCCGCCGGGCGTGCGCTCTTCGGCCGCGACGACCTGGCGTCGCTGGACGCCGCCACCCTCACGGCCGCGCTGACCGAGGCCGGCAGCGTCACCGTGGACGGCGAGGTGCCCACGATCGCCCAGCTGCTCCAGCAGACCGGGCTGGTCGCCAGCCTCTCGGAGGCGCGTCGCACGGTGAAGGAGGGCGGCGCCTACGTGAACAACGAGCGCGTCACCGACGCCGACGCCGTGCCCGCCGAGGACGCCTGGCTCACGGGGGGCTGGCTGGTGCTCCGCCGGGGGAAGCGGTCCGTCGCCGGGGTGCATCGAGCGGCCTGACCAGGGATTCGTCGTCGTGTGACCGGCGGATGTGCCCCGTGTGACGATCCGGTGTCCGGCGTCACGCCCGCAGCGGTTTGACACGGACCGAGGACGTGCGTAACTTTCTCTCTGCGCCGCGCGGCCCTGAGGGGCCGCCGGACCGGGGCCCGCCGGTGGTGGGTCGACCGGAAACCGGCGTAGTGTTGGACATCCGGCCAGGGACGAAGCCTCTTCGGGGTGGGTTTTCTGCGCGTCCGCTCTTTGAGAACTCAACAGCGTGCCGAAAGTCAGTGCCAAGTAA
>NZ_QOHH01000019.1 GCF_003319105.1 Blastococcus sp. TF02-09
GCTCGGACACCGTCGAGGCCTTCCGGTCGGGCAGCTTGGTCGCTTCCGATCTTGGAAGGCCTCGACCCGTTCCCGGCCTCAGCTCCCACGCGCGAGTCCCTCACACCCACCGCAGGTACGAAGAGCCCGTATAGCTACGACGGTCTCAACCGACTCACACGCGCCAAGGAGACTGTCGGACTCAACGTCACCGCTTCGTGGTCCTACTGCTACGACCCCAACGGCAATCGCACGTACGACTCCACCTCCACTGCAGCCACCGTGCTGTGTCCTGGACAGCCGGACGGGCCAGCTCCGACGTACACCTACGACGCAACTGACGCCTTGATAGGACGCGCCGGCCAACCTGCCAATGCCTTCGCCTACGACGACAATGGCGCCGAAGTCCGCGCGGTCGGTTCCACCAGCCGCACCAACGGGACCTGGAGCCCGCGGGGCCAGCTGACCGGGCTCACCGCCAACGGCAACGCACACACGTACGCCTACGCAGGCGAGGGCAACAAGGAACGCCTCGGCTTTGACAACCGCGGATATCAGCACACTGCCGTGGGCCTCACCTCCCAGACCGGCATTGACGCAGCTACTATCATCCGCGAACCCAATGGCACGCCCGTGGCCCTCCGAACCAACGGGAATAGCTACTACTTCATCGCCGATCGCCAAGGCAGCACCATCGCCTTGGTTGCCGCTAACGGCAGCGTCGCCAACAGTTATTCGTACGAGCCATTTGGGGCCGAGCGCGGCCTGGTTGAATCGGTGAACAATCCCTTCAGGTACATCGGGGGGAGTTTTGCCGAAGACACCGGCTTGTATCACCTCGAAGCGCGATACTACGACCCCGCCCTAGGGCGCTTCACGCAACCCGATCCGAGCGGACAAGAGGCCAACGCGTACGTTTACTCGGAAAACGACCCCTGCAACGCTTCTGACGGCACAGGGCTCAAGACGCACCGAGTCACTGTGAAATGTCAAGTTGTCCACTATGTGAGAGGAACGGTGACTGGTTATGTCTTCGGCTTTGGTAAAGGGAACACGCGCGAGAAGGCGGTGAAGGCTGCCCAAAAAGACGCGAACAGGCACGTCCCGAAGGGTCACTACAAGCGACACTGTCACGTCGTTCCGAAGGGGGGGCTCATTACAATAGGAAAGGGTGGGAGTACGTACGGGGACTGGGTTTGAAAATCCTGGATCAAGGCAAGACTCTGCCACGAAAGGGTTGGCCACCATGGGCAGTGAGCAGATCGAACGAATGCTCTCTTTCATCCAGGCGAAGGTGTATGAGGATGGATACTTGGCTGCTCAAGTCGATCCGCCTTATCTCGATGCTGACGACATGAGGGCTGCGACTAGCAATAGGCTCGATTCATTGGTGGCCGACCATATTGAGCGCTGGAGCCCCATGAGGGTCATGAAGCAGTCAGCCCTCTTGAACGAAGTGGTCGATCTGTTGCGCCGAGGCGTCGGAGACGACCCAGCATCCGAGCACGCTGACGCGCTGTATCTGGGTGTGATCACGCGACTCGCCGAGTTGTACGACGAGACGCCCGACTATGATGCGCGTTGGGCCGCGGTGCTTCCTGATCCAGATAACTCGTCTGAAGTCGTCATTGTGCGCACAATGTCGAGCCATGGTGGGCGATCTGGGCCTGATGCGGAAACAGGCGACTGGAAACCCCCAGCGATTGAGCCACCAAACTTCACAATGGGGGATTATGTCTCTATTACGGAGAGTCGCGGTCTACGATGGTCCGGTGTCGTAGTGGGCATTTACTCACACCATATTGCTGTGCGCTCGAACAAAGTTGGTCGTGATGCGCGGCCCAAGGGCAACCGTAAACGGTTCTGACCAGTGCTACATATACGTTCAGCTGTTGTCAGTCATCACAAGCCCGTCGCAGCCAACGCTCCAACTGGCTCTGAGCTCTGTATTCACGCTAGCCAGCGCGCAAAGGCCTTAAGATCAGACCCCAGGATCGAGTGGTACAAGCCGCGACAAGGCCAGTTGGGAATCGGCCCGCTGACGCGGCCAACTCTCGAACCGAAGGAAATGCTGCAGCCTCGGTTGACGGCGGTTAGGACTGATCATGCCGCCATTGCGGCTTCAGTGGTGAAGGCGAGTTCGTACTCGACGTGGGGGGCTTGCCGAGGGCGCCCAGGCGCCATCGGCGGTTGTAGGTGTGTCAGATCCAGAACACGATCGTGGCGTGGAGTTCGTCGCGGGTGCGCCAGCGGCGGCGTTCCAGGACGTTCTTCTGCCGCAGTGCGCGCCAGGAATCCATGGCGGCGTTATCCGCCCGCGGAGGCGACGCGGCCCATCGACCCCAGGAGCCTGGCGGCGGTGAGCACGGCCTGGATCGTGCTCGAAACTGCATCCGTGGTCGCTGGGCACCACCACGACCCCGCCCGGACGCCGGACGGCCACGGCGGTGCGTAGTGCGGTGACGGCGAGCTGGGCGGTCATCCGCTCATCGATGGCGTAGTCGACGATGCGCTTGCTGAACACGTCTTTGATCGCGCAGCAGTAGAGCTTGCTCCCGGCGGTCGGCTGCTCGGTGATGTCGGTCAGCTAGACCCGGTGAGGGGCGGCCGCAGTGAAGTTCCGCTGCACGTGGTCGTCGTGCACGCCGGGCCTGGGCTCTTGCCGCACCTCGCCGCCCCTTGGGCACGGTGGTCGATCAGAGTTTCTGTTGCGAGCACAGTCGCCAGATGCGCGGTTCGCCTACGACATGGCCGGCACGATCCAGCTCGTCGGTCAGCAGTCGGTAGCCGAACTCCGGGTCATCGGTGTTTGCGTCGACGAGGGCGTTGGTGAGGTAGGCGTCCGCAAGATCGGGTTGGCGCACCGGAGCAGACAGCCAGGCGTCGCCGCGGCCCGGCTCAAAAACTCGTTTCCCATCTCCAGCCGGCGCTTCTCCCGGCACAGCTGGACGAGCTTGTTCTGCTCGGCGCTGGTCCGGCCATCGACGACGCCGTCTTCGATGTCGGCCTGGCGCACCCAGCGGCGCACCGACTCGACCGAGATGTCGAAGTTAGCAGCCACCTCTGTCTGGCTCAGATCACCGCGACGGGCCACGCGGACGACGTCTCGCTTGAACACCGGCGGAACTTCTTGAGCACAGCGACATCCTTGCCACGGGACAAAATCCCGCAGAACGAGTGTCAACTGAAGTCGCAGCATTCCCGCCTGTACCTACGACGACGAAGACGAATGAATGCCGTCGACAACGAAGGGGACCACGACATCTCATCAGCGGGCCCCCAGCCTCCTAACGTGATGCGGGAACCCGACCTCTAGGCCAGGCCGCCCTTCTTCGAAAGGGCCGCCTATGTCTGCATCGATGCCCCGGGTCACTTTCTTTCCGCCGTATCGGCGCCCCCAAGAAGACAGGAATAAGAGAAGAAAGCTTTTGACCGCCAGCATGCGTTCGCGGGCCGTGGCGGTGGCGTTGTGGCCAGCGACAGTTCTACAGGATCAGCGCACGTACGCCCCCGCAAACGACGAACGCCGCCGGACCCAGGGGCCCGGCGGCGTTCGCCTTGCTGATGTTCCGACTTCGTACTTCTGGTCGGGGTGACAGGATTTGAACCTGCGGCCTCGTCGTCCCGAACGACGCGCGCTACCAAGCTGCGCCACACCCCGAGGTGCGCCCGGCCAGTCTAGCGCCCTTGGTCACGGCTCCTCCCGGCGGGTTCAGGCCGCCCGTGCGGTGAGCGTCAGCAGGGTGGCCTCGGGCGGGCAGGCGAACCGCGCCGGCGCGTACGGGCTGGTGCCCAGGCCGGCCGAGACGTGCAGCCAGGTGCCGTTCGGGTGCTCCGGCGACGGCTCCGCCCAGCGGTGCAGCCAGCGCACCCGGTCGCGGTCGATGCCGCAGTTGGTCACCAGCGCGCCGTGGAAGGGCACCCGCAGCTGCCCGCCGTGGGTGTGCCCGCAGAGCAGCAGGTCGTAGCCGTCGGCGGCGAACCGGTCGAGCACCCGCGGCTCGGGGGAGTGCGCCAGGCCCAGCCGCAGGTCCGCGGCGGGGTCGGCCGGCCCGGCGACGACGTCGTACCGGTCCCGCTTCAGGTGCGAGTCGTCGACGCCGGCGAACACGATGCGGCGTCCGTCGACGACCAGCTCGCCCGCGGCGTTGGTGAGGTCCAGCCAGCCGCGGTCGAGCATCCCGTCGCGCAGGTCCCGCCAGGGCAGCTCGTCGCCGTGCACCCGCTTGTGGCCGGGGAAGAAGTACTTAAGCGGGTTCTTCGGCCGCGGCGCGTAGTAGTCGTTGCTGGCCAGCACGAACGCACCGGGCCGCTCCATGAGCGGCCCCAGCGCCTTGAGCGTCGGCGGGACGGCGTCGAAGCCGGCCAGGTTGTCGCCGGTGTTGATGACCAGGTCCGGCTCCAGCGCGGCGAGCCCGGCCACCCACTCCTGCTTCGACCGCTGGCCGGCGGTCATGTGCAGGTCGGACAGGTGCAGGACGGTCAGCGGCGGGGAGCCGGGGGCCAGGACGGGGACGTCGAACCGGCGGAGCGTCCAGCGGGTGCGCTCGTACAGGCTCGCGTAGGCGAGCATGCCGGCGCCCGTCGCGGAGACGGCGGCAGGGACGGTGTACCAGCGCACACCGGGAGCCTACGGGCGCGGGCCCGGACGGCGTCGTGCCAGGCTGGGACCGTGTCGGACTTGAAGAAGCAGCTGCGCGACGACCTGACCACCGCCATGAAGGCCCGCGACGAGCTGCGCACCGCGACGTTGCGCATGGTCCTCACCGCGGTCAGCGCCGAGGAGGTCTCGGGCAAGGAGTCCCGGGAGCTGTCCGACGACGAGGTTCAGGCGGTGCTGCGCCGGGAGGCGAAGAAGCGCAGGGAGGCGGCCGAGGCCTTCGCCGGCGCCGGCCGTGCCGAGCAGGCGGAGCGGGAGCGCGCGGAGGGCTCGGTGCTCGCCGACTACCTGCCGGCCCAGCTGGAGGACGCCGACCTCGCCGCGATCGTCGCCGACGCGATCACCCGCACCGGTGCCGCCGGCATGAAGGACATGGGCAAGGTGATGGGTGCTGCCAACGGCGTCGTCGCCGGCCGGGCCGACGGCGCGCGGGTGGCCGCGGAGGTCCGGCGCCAGCTGGGCTGAGGCCCGCGCAGGCCCCTCGCTCAGCCGTCCGCGGGCGCCGGAGCGGGGGCGGGCGCCGGGGCGGGGGCGGGCGCCGGGCTCTCCTCGGTGGGCTGCTCGTCCGCCGGCTCCTCCTCGGCCGGCTGCTCCTCGGCCGGACGCTCGTCCTCGTCGTCCGTGTCGCGCTGCGGCCGGGTGGACTGGGGCCGCGGGGCCGGGCGCTCCGGGCCCATCAGCTTCGGGTCCGCGGGCGGGAACGCCGTGGTGGTCTTGCCCTCGAGGAACGGCGCCATGGCGGCCCGCCAGACGGTGGCCGGGATGTTGCCGCCGAAGCCGGGGACCGTCTCCTCGTCCGTGGGGTTGAACACCATGACGCTGGCGGAGTACTCGGGCAGGAAGCCGACGAAGGCGACCGACTGGTTCTCCTGGGCGGTGCCGGTCTTGCCGGCGATCGTCCGGCCCGGGATGGCCGCCCGGGTACCTGTGCCGGCCGACGTGGCGACGTCGCCGACGAGGATGGTGCTCAGCGTGTTGGCGATGTTCGCCGGGATGGACTCCGGGGTGCAGTTGTCGCCCGTGACCACCGGCTCTCCGTCGTCGCCGGTGAGCGGCTCGCCGTTGCGGTCGAGCACCTCGGTGACCGGCACCGGGGTGCACATGGTGCCCTCCGCCCCGAGCGTGGCGTAGGAGTTGGCCAGCTCCAGCGGGCTGGTGGCCTGGGAACCGAGGGTGAAGCCGCCGAAGCCGGGAGGGGACCCGTCGATCATCTTCTCGGCGCTGTCCTGCGTGGGCCGGTCGAAGGTCATGCCCATGCGCTCGGCCATGCGCACCGGGCCCTCGACGCTGCCCAGCCTGTCGGTGAGGGCCACGAAGTAGGTGTTGGACGACCGGACCAGCGCGCCGACCATGTCGAGGGTGTCCGGGTAGTTGCCGACGTTCTCGACGCAGTACTTGCCGCGCTCGTTCGCGCCGTTGCGGTCGGCGGCGCCGCAGGCGGGGCCGAGGAAGATCCGCGAGGTGTAGCGGTCACCGGGGGTCGTGATCCTGGTGTTGGCCGGGATGCCCGCCTCGAGGGCGGCGGCCGCGGTGAACGTCTTGTACGTCGAGCCGGCACCCTTGCTCGCCGCGGTGTGGAGCACGTAGGACTCGCACTCGGGCGGCCCCTCGCAGCCGTACCGCCGGTTGATGCTCATCGCCAGCACGTTGCCGGTGCCCGGCTCGACGGCGGTGAACATGCCCGCCAGCGAGTCGCCCATCGGCACGGACTGCAGGACGGCCTGGTCACCGGAGCGCTGCAGGTCGGGCAGCAGCGTGGTCTGGATGGTCAGACCACCGTTCTTGACCTGGTCGTCAGTGAGGCCGAGGTCCTGCCGCAGGTGGTCGAGCGTGTAGGCGCAGAAGAAGCCGCCGAGCGAGGCGTCGATGCAGCCGTTGGCCGGGGGCAGACCGGGCGCGACCTCCACCGGCGTCGCCGAGATGTCGCGGTACTCCTGCTCGGTGATGTGCTCCAGGTCGAACATCCGCTTGAGCACCTGGTTGCGGCGCAGCTGGGCGTTCTCCGGGTTGTCGATCGGGTCGTCGTAGAACGGGCTCTGCACCAGGCCGGCCAGCATGGCGGCCTGCGGCAGGGTCAGATCGGCGGCGTTCACGCTGAAGTACCGCTGGGCAGCGGCCTGGATGCCGTAGGCGCCCTTCCCGAAGTAGACGATGTTCAGGTAGCGGGTGAGGATCTCGTCCTTATCGTAGGTCTCCTCGAGCGCGAGCGCCAGCCGGGCCTCCCGCAGCTTGCGCGCCGGCGTCTGCTCGGTGGCGGCGTCGCGGCCCTCGGAGGAGTCCGCCGTCTGCAGCAGGGTCTGCTTCACCAGCTGCTGGGTGAGGGTCGAGCCGCCCTCCTGGACCGAGCCCGCGGCCAGGTTCTTCACCAGCGCGCGCATCGTGCCCTGGACGTCGAGGCCGTTGTGCTCGTAGAACCGCGAGTCCTCGATGTCGACCAGCGCCTGCTTCATCACGTCGGCGATCTGGTCGGAGGTCACCGGCGTGCGGTTCTTCTCGTACACGTTGGTGATCAGCGAGCCGTCGGCCGCGAGCACGCGCGTCATGCCGGCCGGCGTCGCGTCGGTGAGCTCCACCGGCAGCGCGTCCAGCAGGCTGGCGGAGTTGCGCGCGACGAGCCCGCCGCCGCCGACCCAGGGCAGCAGGAGACCGGCGAGCAGCACCCCGGCGACGACGATCGTCAGGGCGAGCTTGCCGATGATGCGGGAGCGGAGGCGCGCGGTCTCGGACATCGCTCCCCAATGTACGGCGGGCGCTGCCCCTCCGGCCCTGGTCAGCCGCGGCGCGCGGGGAGGATGCGCGTGCGCGGTGTGCCGGTCGGCGTGTCCGCGTCGTCGCCGGTCAGCTCGGCGGCCATGGTGCGCAGGCCGTCGAGGTCGTGGACGTCGCCGGCGGCCGCGGGCACGGTGCGGACCGCCACCTCCGGGTGGGCGCTGGTGAAGCGGTCGGCGAGGTGCTGCTCGCGCGCGGCCAGGGTCATCCGCTCGGCGTGCACCCGCAGCGCGGCGGCGGCGAGGTCGGCGTCCGGACCGCCGGCCTCCAGCACCGCCTCGGCGGCCGCGGCCGCCCGGGTGGCCGACAGCGCCGACGTCGCCGGCGGGTGGGTGCGGTTCACGACCAGGCCGGCCAGCGGCATGGTGTCGGCCGAGAGCCGGTCCACGAAGTAGGAGGCCTCGCGCAGCGCGTCGGGCTCGGGCGAGGCGACGACGACGAACGAGGTGCCCGGCCGGCGGAGCAGCTCGTAGGTGGCGGTGGCCCGCTCGCGGAAGCCGCCGAACATGGTGTCCAGCGCCGCCACGAACGCGGAGATGTCGCGCAGCAGCTGGCCGCCCAGGATCTTCGAGACGATCCGGCTGAACAGCAGGAAGCCCGCGCTGGCGAACTTGAAGCCCGCCCGGCTCGGCGCCATGAGCAGCCGGATCATCGTGCCGTCGAGGAAGCGGCTCATCCGGTTGGGGGCGTCCAGGAAGTCCAGCGCCGACCGCGACGGCGGGGTGTCGACGACGATCAGGTCCCACTGCTCGGTGGCCCGCAGCTGGCCCAGCTTCTCCATCGCCATGTACTCCTGCGTCCCGGAGAACGAGGAGCTCAGCGCCTGGTAGAAGGGGTTGTCCAGGATCTGCTGGGCCCGCTCGGGCGTGGAATGCGCGGCGACGACGTCGTCGAACGTCCGCTTCATGTCCAGCATCATCGCGTGCAGCTCGCCCGCGGCCCCCGGGACCTCGACCCGCCGCGGCTCGTTGTCCAGCTCGGTCAGGCCGAGGGACTGGGCCAGCCGGCGGGCCGGGTCGATGGTGAGGACGACGACGCTGCGCCCGGCCTCCGCGGCGGCCAGCGCCAGTGCGGCCGACGTCGTCGTCTTGCCCACGCCGCCGGCGCCGCAGCACACCACGATCCGGGTCGCCGGGTCGGTGATCAGCGAGCCGAGGTCCAGCGCGGGCGCCTGGGGGCGCGCGCGGCCGGGGTGGGCGGTCTCGTCCTCGGGCACCGGTGCGGCGCTCACGCGGCCACCTCCGTCCGCAGGTGCTCGTCCAGCCGGTCGGCCAGCTCGAACAGCGCACCGAGGTCCATCGGGCCGGTGAGCAGCGGCAGCTCCACGGTCGGCAGGCCGAGCGCCTCGACGTCGTCGCGCAGTGCGTCCTGCGCGCTCCACCGCCGGGCGTGCTCGACGGTCTGGGCGGCCAGCGCCTCGGCGACCGCGTCGTCGGCGGGCAGGTGCGCCGCGGCCAGGGCGGGCGCGAGGTCCGCCCCGGTGAGGCCGGAGTCGACGGCCCGGGCCAGGTCGTCGGCCGGGAGCACCGGGTCGGTGGCCAGGTTCACGATGACCGAGCCGAGCGGGAGGCCCACCTTGCGCAGCTCGTCGATCGCGTCGGCGGTCTCCTGCACGGGCATGTCCTCCAGGATCGTGACCAGGTGCACCGCGGTCTGCGGCGACCGCAGCACCGCCATGACGCCGTCGCTCTGCGTCTTGATGGGGCCCGAGCGCGCCAGCTGGCCCATCTCGTTGGTGACGTTGAGGAAGCGGGTGATCCGGCCGGTGGGCGGGGCGTCGACGACGACGGCGTCGTAGACGTGCTTCCCGTCATGGCGGCGGGTGACCGCCTCCTTCACCTTCCCTGTGATCAGGACGTCGCGGAGCCCCGGCGCGATCGCCGTGGCGAAGTCGATGGCGCCCATCTTGCGCAGCGCCCGGCCGGCCCGGCGCAGGTTGTAGAACATGTCGAGGTAGTCCAGCAGCGCCTCCTCGACGTCGATGGCCAGCGCCTTGACCTCGCCGCCGCCGCGCGCCACCGCGACCCGGCGCTCCTCGTAGGGCAGCGGCGGGGTGTCGAACAGCTGCGCGATGCCCTGCCGGCCCTCGGTCTCGACGAGCAGCACCGAGCGCCCGTCGGCGGCCAGTGCGAGGGCGAGGGCGGCGGCCACCGTCGTCTTCCCGGTGCCGCCCTTGCCGGAGACGACGTGCAGCCGTGCGGACGTCGGGAGGGTGCTCACTCCTCCAGCCTATGAGAAGGACCCCGTGCCCCCCACTCCTCGCAGGCTCGGAGCGGGCCCCTGCACGGGGCCGCTCGGCGAGAACATAGCTGCGCTAGCGTCGCGCGCATGACCGAATCGGCGCGCCAGCGGTGGGAGTACGCCACCATCCCGCTGCTCATCCACAACACCAAGGCGATCCTCGACTCCTGGGGCGTGGACGGCTGGGAGCTGGTGACCGTCCTGCCGGGCCCCAGCGGGTCCGACCAGCTCGTGGCCTACCTCAAGCGCCCGGCGTGACGGCGGCGGCTCCCGGCTGGCACGCGCGGCTGGCCGAGCTCGGCATCCGGCTGCCCCCGGTGGCCGCACCGGTCGCCGCCTACGTCCCCGCCGTGCGCACCGGCTCGCTGGTCTTCACCTCCGGCCAGCTGCCGTTCGTCGACGGCGGCCTGCGCCGCACCGGCAAGGTCGGCGGCTCGGTGGACGTCGAGGCCGCGGCGGCCGACGCCAAGGTGTGCGCCCTTAACGGCCTGGCCGCGATCGACGACCTGGTCGGCCTGGACGAGGTGGCGCGCGTGGTCCGCGTCGTCGGCTACGTGGCCAGCGCCGAGGGGTTCACCAGCCAGCCCCGCGTGGTCAACGGCGCCAGCGAGCTGCTCGCCAAGATCTTCGGCGACGCCGGCCGGCACGCCCGCAGCGCGATCGGCGTCGCCGAGCTGCCGCTGGGCTCCCCGGTGGAGGTCGAGCTCACCGTGGAGCTCCGGTGACCGACGGGATCCGCGACGCGGCGACCGTCCTCGTCGTCCGCGACGGGGCGCCCGGCCTCGAGGTGTACCTGCTGCGCCGCACCACGGGGATGCCGTTCGCCGGCGGGATGACCGCCTACCCGGGCGGCGGGGTGGACGAGCGGGACGCCGACACCGAGATCGGCTGGGCCGGCCCGTCGCCGGCGGAGTGGGCGGCCGCCTTCGGCTGCGACGAGCGGCTGGCGCGCGAGCTGGTCTGCGCCGCGGTCCGGGAGACCTTCGAGGAGGCCGGCGTGCTGCTCGCCGGGCCCGCGGAGGGCGCCGTCGTCCCGGACGTCTCGGGCGACGACTGGGAGGAGCAGCGCCAGGCGCTGCTCAGCCGCGACCTGTCGCTGACCGAGCTACTCGCCGGCCGCGGGCTGGTGCTGCGGTCGGACCTGCTGCGGCCCTTCGCGCACTGGATCACCCCGCCGATGGAGTCCCGCCGCTACGACACCAAGTTCTTCGTCGCGGCGCTGCCGGCCGGGCAGGAGGCGCGCGACGTCTCCGGCGAGGCGGACGAGGCCGCGTGGCTGGCGCCCGCCGCCGCGCTGGCCGAGCACCACGCCGGCACCCGGCCGATGCTGCCGCCGACGTCGCACACCCTGGCCCAGCTGGGCCGCTTCGCCGACGTCGCCGCCGCGCTGGCCGGTTCCCCGCCGGACCCGCTGGAGCCGATCATGCCGGGGTTCGAGGACACGGCCGAGGGCCGGTTCGCCGTCCTCCCCAACGGGGACCGCGTCCCTCTGGTCGCGCCCACGAGGCAGTGAACGCGAGAGGCCCAGGACCGCATCGGTCCTGGGCCTCTGACGTTCAGCGTTCGGTCACCTCGCGCGGCGGCGGAGGCGGTCCTCGTCGAGGACGACGACCGACTTGCCCTGAAGCTGGATCCAGCCGCGGTGCACGAAGTCGGCCAGCGCCTTGTTCACTGTCTCGCGGGAGGCGCCCACCAGCTGGGCCAGCTCCTCCTGCGTCAGGTCGTGCTTGACGCGCAGGCCGTCGCTCTCGCGGTTGCCGAAGCGGTCGGCCATCTGCAGCAGCGCCTTGGCCACCCGGCCGGGGACGTCGGTGAAGATCAGGTCGGCGACCGAGTCGTTGGTGCGGCGCAGGCGGCGGGCCAGCACGCGCAGCAGCTGCTCGCCGATCTCCGGGTGCGCCTCGATCCACGGGCGCAGCACCGACTGCGGCATGCGGGCGAGCCGGACGTCGGTGACCGCGGTCGCCGTCGCCGTCCGCGGGCCCGGGTCGAACACCGACAGCTCGCCGAACTGGTCGGAGGGGCCCATGACGGCCAGCACGTTCTCGCGGCCGTCCGGGGCGCGGCGGGACAGCTTGATCTTGCCGGTCATCACGATGTAGAGGCTGTCGCCGGGCTCGCCCTCGTTGAAGACGACGCGACCGCGGGGGAGCGTGACGATCTCGAGGCGGCTGAGGACGGGGTCCACCGCGTCTTCCGAGAGCCCCTGGAAGAGCCCCGACTGGGCCAGCACCTCGTCCACTGCACGTCCTTTCCCACTGCCGATGACGGGACGCAGAGCTCCCGTGTCCGCAGCGAGTCTAGGGGGCTGTGCGCCGGGTCACCCGCTCGGTGGGCGAGACGTCCCTCCTCCGGGCTAGTGCGTCCTCGCTCACAGCTGCGGACTAGACCATCGGAGGATTGGTGGTGCGCCTCCGGCGACGGCGCCGCCGCCAGCGGAACAGCGCCCGCCGGATGCCGGAGTTCGCCAGCGTGTCGACCTCGTCCGCGGTGGCCGTCTCCAGGAACTCGCCGACCTCGCGGGGGCTGGCGGGACGGCGCAGCGGCTCCTCGACGCGCTCCATGACCAGCAGGAACGCGATCAGCAGCGGCGGGAAGAGGATGACGCTCAGCGCGACCACGCGACCTCCTCCGCTGTGCTGCCACCCGACGTGGGAACTCCCGGCGGAGCCCGACCGCCCTCGATGATGGCACGGACGCTCGCTGTCAGCCGGGCCGCCTACGCTCGGTCGCGTGTCCGCCCCTGCTCCGACGCCGGCCTACGCGCGCCCCGTCCCGGTCCGCCGGCCCACCGTGGCCGCCCGCACGGGGGCGTCCCCGTTCGACCCGGGCGAGAGCTCGCTTGCCCGCACCCGCCGGGCCCGGCGGATGGCCCGCGAGCTGGCGGTCATCCACCCCGACGCGCACTGCGAGCTGGACTTCACCAACGCCTTCGAGCTGCTGGTGGCCACCGTCCTCTCGGCGCAGACCACCGACAAGATGGTCAACAAGGTGACGCCGACGCTGTTCGCCAAATACCCCGACGCGGTGGCGCTGGCCGGCGCCGACCGCGAGGAGCTGGAGGCGATCCTCAAGCCGACCGGCTTCTTCCGGGCCAAGGCGAACTCGGTGCTGGGCCTCAGCCAGGCGCTGGTCGAGCGGTTCGACGGCGAGGTGCCGCCGCGGATGGCCGATCTCGTGACCCTGCCCGGAGTGGGCCGCAAGACCGCCAACGTCGTCCTGGGCAACGCGTTCGGCGTGCCCGGGCTGACCGTCGACACGCACTTCGGCCGGCTGGTCCGCCGCTTCGGCTGGACTGAGGAGGAGGACCCGGTCAAGGTCGAGGCGCAGGTCGCGGAGCTGATCCCGAAGAAGGAGTGGACCGACTTCTCCCACCGGGTGATCTTCCACGGGCGCCGGGTGTGCCACGCCAAGAAGGCCGCGTGCGGCGCGTGCGGGCTGGCCAAGTGGTGTCCCTCCTACGGGATCGGCCCGGTCGACCCGGAGGCCGCGGCGAAGCTCGTGAAGACCCCCGCCGCCTCGGACACCGAGTGATGCGGCGTGCGGCGCTCGCCGCCGTGGCGCTGCTCGCCCTGGCGGGGTGCACCGGCGACGCCGAGGAGCCCGAGCTCCGGTCCGCGCCGCAGGAGAGCGTGCTCGTGCCGTGCCCGGACCAGGCCGACACCCCGGCGCAAGGTGGGCAGCTGATGCCCACCCTCTCCCTCGACTGCCCGGCCGGCGGCACGCTCGACCTGGGACGGGCGCCCGGTGTGCCCACCCTGGTGAACCTCTGGGCGACCTGGTGCGCGCCCTGCCGCGAGGAGCTCCCCGTGCTGCAGGACTTCGCCGAGGAGGCGGGGGACCGGGTGCGGGTCGTCGGCGTGATCAGCAAGGACGGCCGGCCGCAGGCGGAGTCCTTCGCCGAGGAGATCGGCGTCGGGTTCCCCAGCGCGTTCGACGGCGAGGGGGAGCTGATGGGCGAGCTCGGCCTCAACGTGCTGCCCTTCACCTACTTCCTGGACGCCGACGGCGGGTTGGTGCACACGCAGGTGGGCGACGTCGGCTCCGCCGAGGAGCTGCGCGGCCTGGTCGCCGAGCACCTGGGGGTGCAGCTGTGACCGCCCGGGCCGGCGACATGCACACCGACGGGATCCCGGAGTACCTCGGGCGGTTGCTGGACCAGGCCGACGACCTGCCGCTGGCGCGCCGGATGCCGCAGCCGTCGGCCACCGCCCGCCGGTCGGCGGTGCTGATCCTCTTCGGCGAGGGCCCGGACGGGCCGGACCTGCTGTTCATCGAGAAGTCGGCGCACCTGCGCAGCCACGCCGGCCAGCCCGCCTTCCCCGGCGGCGGGGTGGAGAGCGGGGACGACTTCCCGGTCGGCACCGCCCTGCGGGAGGCGCAGGAGGAGGCCGGCGTCGACCCCGAGGGCGTCCGGGTCCTGGCCACCCTGCAGGAGCTGTACCTGCCGCCGTCCAACCGCCTCGTGGTGCCGGTCGTCGGCTGGTGGGACGACCCGCGCGACGTCAGCGTGGGCGATCCGCACGAGGTGGCCCGCGTCGCCCGGGTGCCGCTGACCGAGCTGGTCGACCCGGCGAACCGCTATCGGCTGCGCCACCCCTCCGGCTACATCGGCCCGGCCTTCGCGGTCGCCGACATGGAGATCTGGGGCTTCACCGCCGGCCTGGTCGACGCGATCCTCGAGGCGGCTGGCCTGGCCCGGCCGTGGGACACCACCGACGTCCGTTCCCTCGGGGAGTCGCAGCGCAGCCCGTACACGCTCCCGGGCAGCGGGGACGACGACCCGGCCGGGGACGCCGCCGCGCCGACGGTGGCCGATCCCGCACCGGACGGGCCGGCGACGCGTACGGTTCGGCCCCGATGAACGGGCGGGGACGGCGGCGGATGGCGGCCCTGGGCGCCGCGGCGGTGGTCGTGCTGTCCGGGTGCAGTGGCGACGAGAGCTCGGGCGGCGGGGACACGTCGTCGTCGGCGTCCTCCGACCTGGGCGCCGTGACGGTCGCGGAGGACGGGGTCCAGGAGGTCACCCTCCAGACCCAGGACGACTACGTCTTCACGCCCGACCGCTTCACCGTCGCACCGGGGAAGGTGCGGCTCACGGTCGTGAACGTCGCCGAGCAGATGACGCACAACCTCAAGTTCGACGAGGGCGAGGGCCCCGAGCCGATCGAGACCGGCATCGACTTCCTGGCCCCCGGCCAGGAGATGACCATCGACTTCGACGTCACCGTGCCGGGCGACCACCCGTTCACGTGCACCTTCCACACCCAGCTCGGCCAGGTGGGCACCATGACGGTGAGCCAGGAGGGCTGACCGTGTCACTCGTCGACGTCGTGCTGATCGTGCTGGCGCTGGCCTTCGCGCTGTCGGGGTTCCGGCAGGGCCTGCTGGTGTCGGCCACCTCGATCGCCGGCTTCCTCGGGGGTGCGGTGCTCGGCGCCCAGCTGTCCGGGCCGGTCGCCGAGCGGATCGACGGCTCCAGCGTCACCCGGGTGTTCGCCGCCCTCGTGGTCGTGCTGGCCGGCGCGCTGCTCGGGCAGATCCTGGCCGGGGCGATCGGCCGGGCCGTGCGGCGCAAGGTCACCTGGGAACCGGCGAAGATGCTCGACTCGGTGGCCGGCGCGGTCGTCTCTGCCGCCGCCGTGCTGCTGGTCGCCTGGATGGTCGCCTCGCCGCTGGCCACCTCGCCGTTCCCCGAGGTGGCGGGGCAGGTGCGGCAGTCGGCGCTCGTCCAGGCCGTCGACAACGCCGTCCCCTCGGGGGTGCGGTCGGTCTACGACAACCTCCGCCAGGCCATCGACCGCCGCGGCCTGCCCGACGTGCTCGACCCGCTCACCCCGACCGAGGTCCGGGACGTGCCGGCGCCCGACCCGGCGCTGGAGGGCACCCCGGTCGTCGGCCAGGTGCGCGGCTCGGTCGTCAAGATCACCGGCGTCGCGCCCTCGTGCTCGCGCCAGATCGACGGCTCGGGCTTCGTCTACGCCCGGGAGCGGGTGATGACCAACGCCCACGTGCTCGCCGGGGTCACCGAGCCCACGGTCCAGGCCGAGGGGGAGACGTACGAGGCCACGCCGGTGTACGTCGACGAATCCGTCGACGTCGCCGTCCTCGCCGTCCCGGACCTGCCGCAGGTCCCGCTGCTGTTCACCGAGGAGGGGGCCGTCGCCGGGGACGACGCGATCATCATGGGCTATCCCGGGGGCGGCGACTTCTTCGTGGGTGCCGCGCGGATCCGGGACCAGGGCGAGATCAGCGGCCCGAACTTCCGCAACACCGGCACCGTCGTCCGCGACGTGTACTCGCTGTTCGGCAGCGTGCGGGCCGGCAACTCCGGCGGTCCGCTGCTGGCGCCCGACGGGCAGGTGCTGGGCGTCGTGTTCGCCTCGGCCATCGACGACCCGAACACCGGCTACGCGCTCACCGGCCCGACGGTGAAGGAAGCGGCCACGGCCGGCGTGAACGCCGCGAACA
The DNA here is from genome assembly GCF_003319105.1 of Blastococcus sp. TF02-09. Classification (GTDB taxonomy): domain Bacteria; phylum Actinomycetota; class Actinomycetes; order Mycobacteriales; family Geodermatophilaceae; genus Blastococcus. Next base: position 16,121 of record NZ_QOHH01000019.1, read on the forward strand.
CCGTCGACACCGGCCCCTGCGAGTAGAAGGACCCCGCCGCCCCCCACACCTCGCTCCGCTCGGTGCGGGCCCCTGCAGCGGGGCCGGTCGCGTTGGTTGGTGAGCTGCCGCTGGTCAGGGCTTGGCCCAATGGGCGATGGCGGTGGTGATGCGGTCGGGGGCTTCTTCGGGGAGGAAGTGGCCGAGGGCGGGGAGCTCCTGCCACTCGTAGGTGCCGGCCACGTAGCGGCCCGATCCGAGGGCGGTGGCGGGCAGGACGCAGCTGTCCAGCCCGCCGTGCAGCTGCAGCGTCGGGGCCGAGATGGGGGCGGACATGCGCCGGGCGTACCGCAGGCCGTCCGGGCGCAGCTGGGAGCGTCCGGCCCAGCGGAAGTACTCCATCGAGCCGTAGGCGGCCTGCGGGATGCGGGCGGCGGCGCGGTAGCGGGCCACAGACTCGGCGAAGTCTGCGGTCCGGGTCCAGTCCGGTCCCGACCAGGTGCGGAGCAGCTCGGCCACCGGGTCGTCGTCGTCGCGGGTGAGCCGGCGCTCGGGCAGCCGCGGCAGCTGCGCGCCCAGGAAGTAGCGGAACGCCCGGCGCTGCGCGGCGTCGGCCATCCCCGCGCGCAGCCGTCGCGGGTGGGCCATCGAGAGGACGACGAGGCGGCGGACGCTGCGCGGGTGCAGCGCGGCCATGGTCCAGCCGACCAGCGCACCCCAGTCGTGCCCGACGACGACGGCGTCGCGCTCGCCCAGGGCCCGCACCAGCGCGGCGACGTCGGCCGCCGCGGTGGGCAGGTCGTAGCCGCGCGGGGGTTTGTCGCTGGCCCCGTAGCCGCGCAGGTCCGGCGCGACTGCCCGGAACCCGGCCTCGGCCAGGGCCGTCAGCTGGCTCCGCCAGGTCCACCAGAACTGCGGGAACCCGTGCAGCAGCAGCACGAGCGGGCCCTCGCCGGCCTCGGCGGCGTGCAGCCGGATGCCGTTGGCCGAGATGTCGCGGTGGGTCCACGGTCCGGGCAGCAGGACGCTGGTCGCGTCCGGCTGCCCGCCCGGAGGGACGGTCACCGGGGACTCAGACCTTGTACGACTCGTTGCCGCGCAGGGCGACCCGCCCGTTGCTGACCTCGGGCACGGCCCGGTGCCGCTGCCCCGGCGCCTCGCGGTGCAGGACCTCGGGCAGGTCGGAGAGGGTCTCCAGGGTGCGCTCGGGCTTCTCGATCCGGGAGATCATCCGCTTGCCGATGAGCGCGCAGATGCCGGCCAGGATCAGCAGGACGAGCGTGACGATGCCGTAGGACACCCAGCGCGGGAGGCCCAGCGCGGTGAGCGCCTCGGCGATCGTGACGAACAGGTAGATGCCGGCGAAGGCGGCGAGGACGCCGGCGGCGCCGAACAGGCCGACGCTGATGCCAGCCTTCTTCGCCGACCGGCCGACCTCCGCCTTGGCCAGCTCGATCTCGCTGCGGACCAGGGTGGAGATGTCGGCCATGGCGCTCTGGACGAGGGTCCCGACGGAGGGCTCCTCGGGTCCGGCCGTCGCGTCCCGGCGGGACGGCGACACACTGTGGGCCACGGGGGCTCCTCCTTCGATCGGTTCAGCTGGTCAGAGGAATCGTGCCGCACGTCGGCCGGGCGCGCGCCCCCGCGTCCCCCGGAGGGGACACGGGGACGGCGGTGTTCAGTCCTCCGAGGGAGCGGCGGGCAGCTTCTCCTTGATCAGGTTCATCACCGACGAGTCGGTCAGCGTGGTGACGTCGCCGAGCTCGCGGTTCTCGGCGATGTCCCGCAGCAGGCGCCGCATGATCTTGCCCGAGCGGGTCTTGGGCAGCTCCTGGACGACCATGATCTGGCGGGGCTTGGCGATCGGGCCGATGTCGCGGGCGACGTGGTTGCGCAGCGTCTGCACGAGCTCGTCCCCGGAGTCCACGCCGCTCTCCCGGAGGATGACGAACGCGACGATGCCTTGGCCGGTGGTGGGGTCGCTGGCGCCCACGACCGCGGCCTCGGCGACGGTCGGGTGGCCGACGAGGGAGGACTCGACCTCGGTGGTCGAGATCCGGTGGCCGGAGACGTTCATGACGTCGTCCACCCGGCCGAGCAGCCAGATGTTGCCGTCGGCGTCCTTCTTCGCGCCGTCCCCGGCGAAGTAGTAGCCCTTCTCGGCGAACCGCGACCAGTAGGTGTCCACGTAGCGCTGGTCGTCGCCCCAGATCGTCCGCAGCATCGACGGCCACGGGTCGGTGAGCACGAGCAGCCCGGTCGAGTCGTCGGCGAGCTCGTTGCCCTCGTCGTCGACGACCTTCGCGGAGATCCCCGGGAAGGGCACCTGCGCCGACCCGGGGACCAGCGTGGTCACGCCCGGCAGCGGGTTGATCATGTGGCCGCCGGTCTCGGTCTGCCACCAGGTGTCGACGATCGGGCACCGGCCGCCACCGATGTTCTCGTGGTACCAGAGCCAGGCCTCGGGGTTGATCGGCTCACCGACCGAGCCGAGCACCCGCAGGCTGGAGAGGTCGAAGCCCGCGGGGACCTCCGGGCCCCACTTCATGAACGTCCGGATGACGGTGGGGGCGGTGTACAGGATGGTGACCCCGTACTTCTGCACGATCTCCCACCAGCGCCCGCGGTGCGGGGTCTCCGGGGTGCCCTCGTACATGACCGACGTCGCCCGGTTGGAGAGCGGCCCGTAGACGATGTAGCTGTGGCCGGTCACCCAGCCGACATCGGCGGCGGTCCAGAACACGTCCTCGTCGGGCTTGAGGTCGAAGCTCGCCCAGTGCGTGAAGCTGACCTGGGTCAGGTAGCCGCCCGAGGTGTGCAGGATGCCCTTGGGCTTCGCCGTCGTGCCCGAGGTGTACATGATGTAGAGCGGGTGCTCGGCGTCGAAGAACTCGCAGGTGTGCTCGGTGGACTGGCGGCCCACGACGTCGTCCCACCAGAGGTCGCGGCCCTCGGTCCACTCGACGTCCTGCTCGGTCCGCTTGACCACCAGCACGTTGCGGACGCCGGGGGAGCGGCCGACCGCGTCGTCCACCGCGGGCTTGAGCGCGCTGGGTGCGCCGCGCCGGTAGCCGCCGTCGGCGGTGATGACCAGGACGGCGCCGGCGTCGTCGAGCCGGCTGGCCAGGGCGTCGGCGGAGAAGCCGCCGAAGACCACCATGTGGACGGCGCCGATGCGGGCGCAGGCCAGCATCGAGATCACCGCCTCCGGGATCATCGGCAGGTAGATGGCGACGCGGTCGCCGGCCTGCACGCCGAGCTCGGTCAGCGCGTTCGCGGCGCGGCAGACCTCGTCCTTGAGCTGGGCGTAGGTGATCGTGCGGGTGTCACCGGGCTCGCCCTCCCAGTGGTAGGCGACCTGCTCGCCGTGGCCGGCCTCGACGTGCCGGTCGACGCAGTTGTAGGCGACGTTGAGCCGGCCGCCGACGAACCACTTCGCGAAGGGCGGGTTGCTCCAGTCGAGGACCTCGTCCCAGGGGCGGTCCCAGGACAGCCGGCCGGCCTGCTCGGCCCAGAAGGCCAGCCGGTCGGCCGCGGCCCGCTCGTAGACGTCCGGGCCGACGTTGGCGCGCGCGGTGATCGCCTCGGGCGGGGGGAAGGTCCGGCTCTCGGTCGTCGACTGGCTGTCGCTCATGCGTCCCTCCGCTGCTCGGCGTCGCACCGGCCCGTCCGCGCCGGGCTCGGCCCCACCGTATGACCAGGCACTCCCGGTGTCTCCCTACCCGTCGGTAGCGGCTTCCGGCCCCCGGAGCGGCAGACTGCGCACCGTGGCGGAGGACGCGGTGCAGCGGGTGGTCGCCGCCCGGCTGCCCGGCTCGGCCGCCTTCGGGCTGGTCGTCCCGCCGGGGGCGACGACGGTGCCCGCGACCCTCCTGGCCGACCCCGCCTGGACGGCGCAGGTGCTCGAGCGGCGCGCCCCGGGGGGCCGGGCGGTCGACCGCCGGGTGCTCGCGACGGTGTGGTGGTACTCGGCCTCCTCGGTGCTGGTGACGCCGCCGCTGGCCGGGCTGGTGGCCGGCATCCCGCTCTCGGCGCGGCTGGAGGACCTGACCGTGGCCCTGCTCCCGGGGGCGGTGCCGATCGCGGCCCTGGCTGGTGCCGGTGTCGCGGACCCCACCGAGGACTTGCGGGCGTCCCTCGCCGCGGTCGTCGCGGCGGTCGCCGAGGCCGGCGGGATGCGCGAGCGGCCGCTGTGGGCGATCGCCACCGACTCGCTGGCCAACCGCCTGCTCGACCTCGGCCGGGTGGCGGGGGACCCGGCGGCGGCGAGCGAGCGCGCACGCGCCCTGGCCGCGGCGATCGGCGAGCCCCTCCCGGTGCCGCGGTACGAGGACGTCGGCGGGGTGCGGTTCACCCGCCGGGCGTCGTGCTGCCTGATCTGCGAGCTGCCGTCCGGATCGATGTGCACGTCCTGCCCCCGCCGTCCCCCGGAGGAGCGGCGGGCCCTCCTCCAGCGCCTGTCGTCCCGCTTCTGACCGGACTTTCGGTACCGGAAGTCCGGGCCCCTCCGGACTTCCGGTACAGAAAGTCCGGAGGAGGTCAGTGCCGGACGTCCTGGAAGGGGACGTCGCGGTCGACCTCGGGCTCGCGGGGAAGGCCGAGCAGCCGCTCACCGATGATGTTCCGCTGGATCTGGTCGGTGCCCCCGCCGATCGAGGTGAAGTAGGCGTTCATCGAGGCGAAGTTCGCGTCGTCGCCGTCCGGGTGCTCCGGCCCCTCGAGCAGCGCCTGCGGTCCGACGATCGCCGACTGCACGCGGCCGGTCTCGTGCACGATCCGCGACATCGCCAGCTTGCCCAGCGAGGCCAGCGGCGAGGAGCTGCCCTGCTCGGCCTGCGCCTGCGCGCGCTGGTTGGTCCAGCGGTTCACCGACCGCAGGGCGAACACCCGGGCGAGGTCCCGGCGGAGCCCCACGTCGGAGGTCCGGCCGTACCGCCGGGCGAGGTCCACCAGGTCGGCCTCGGCGCGACCGGAGGCGCGGGTCATCGCGCCCAGGTTGGCCTGGCCCAGCGCCACCCGCTCGTAGGCCAGCGCGGTCAGCAGCACCCGCCAGCCCTGACCGGGCCCGCCCAGCAGGAAGGCCCGGGGCACCCGGGCGCCGGTCAGGAAGACCTCGTTGAAGTGCGCCTCGCCGGTGATCTGCCGCAGCGGCCGGACCTGCACCCCGGGCTGGTCCATGGGCAGGAAGAAGAAGCTCAGCCCCCGGTGCTTGGGCACTGCCGGGTCGGTGCGGGCGAGCAGCATCCCGTAGTCGGCGCCGGCCGCGTTCGACGTCCACACCTTCTGGCCCTCGACGACGTAGTCGGCCCCGTCGAGGACGGCGCTGGTGCGCACGCCCGCGAGGTCGGACCCGGCGCCCGGCTCGCTGTAGAGCAGGCACATCCGCACCCGGTTCTCCAGCAGCGGCCGCAGCAGCCGGCCGCGCAGCTCGTCGGTGCCGTGGGTGAGCAGCGTGTTGGCCCACAGGTTGGTCCGGTCCTGGCCGGTGCCCGGTGCGCCGGCGCGGGCGAACTCGGCCTCGACGATCCGCGCCTGCTCGTCGGAGAGCTCCCGGCCGAAGGCGGTGCGCGGCCAGCGCGGGACGGCGTACCCGGCGTCCACCACGGAGGTGAGCCACCCGGCGCGGTCGCGGGCCGGGTCCCAGTGCTCGGCCAGCCAGGCGCGGACGGCGCCGCGGACGTCGTCGTCGCTGCTCATCCCGCCGTCCTACCAGGTCGCAGGACCGGCGTCAGGGGCGCAGCACGACCATGGTCAGCGCCATGACCCCGACCAGCAGGATCAGCGCGGCCACCGCGACGTAGAGGCGGGCGTCGGGCAGGGCCTCCTCGCGGCGCAGGCGCGCGTCGGCCGTCCGGGACCGCAGCGTGGCCCGGGCACCGATCACCGCGACGAGCGCCGTGGAGCAGGCGGCCATCGCCAGGGCCACGACGGGCGAGCGGTCCAGCAGCAGGCGGCCGATCAGCAGGGACGCGCCGTACCCGGAGAGCACCGTCCGGCGCCAGGCCAGCGTCGTCCGCTCCAGCTGCAGGCCCGGGTCCCACGGGGGCAGCCCGGGGCGGTCGGCCGGGCGGGCCGTCACAGGACGATGAGGAGCACCAGGCCGAGGGCGACCACCGCGATGCCCCCGGCCAGCACCGTCCCCAGGCCCAGGCCGGGCAGCGGCTCCCGCCGGCGCATCGCCCGCTCGTTGGCCATCCACCGGGCGAAGGCCGCCGCGCTGGCGGCCATCCCCAGGACGATGAGGGCTGCGGCCAGCGGGCGGTACGCGCCCGCCGCATCGTCCGCCGACTCGGCGAGGACGTCGACCGCCACGCCGGCGACCACGAGGGCCAGCGCGGTCCGCAGCCAGGCGAGGAAGGTCCGCTCGTTGGCGAAGGTGAACCGCGGGTCCGGTTCGGCGCCCTCCCCGTAGACCCGTGCCGGCCAGCGCCCCACTAGTCCTGCTTCGGCGCGAGGAGCCGCGCCGCGGGCCCGGCCTGCTGGTCCGTCCCGTCGGTCACCTTGCGCGACTCGGCCGCCGCCCAGGTGAAGATGCCGCGGGCCATGAGCGACTCCTCGGCCTTCGCGCGGGCCTCGAAGACCTCGGCGCGGGCGGCGTGCGCGGTGGTGTCGGCGTCGTCGGCCTGCACGGCCAGCTCGGCGAAGTGCGCGGCCAGGCGCAGCTCCCCGGCGTCGGCGTAGCGGCGGGCGACGTCGGCCAGGGCGGTCGAGCCGCCGGCGAGCTCGGCGACGGCGGCGGCGAGCTGCCGGTCGGGGGCGGGCTTGAGGTTGGCCGGGTTGCCGTCGTACCAGCCGGCGTAGCGCCGCCAGAGGTTGCGGACGATGAACTCCGGCTCGTCGTACCGGGCCCGGAGGTAGGGCCGGTCGGCCAGGTGCGCCGGGGGAGTCACCGCGTGCACCAGCTCGTCGAGCCGGGCGCCGGCGTTCATCCCGTCGAGGGTCTGCTCGACCAGGCTCTCCAGCCACTCGGCGGTCTCGGTGAGCGCCTGGCGGATGCGGTCGGCACCGAAGATCGGCGCGCCGTGCGAGGGCAGCATGGTCTCCGCGCCGAGCGCGGCCATGCGGCGCATCGCGATCGCCCACTCGCGGGGGTAGCGCTGCACCTTCTGCGGGTTGCCGCAGTTCGGCGTCACCCAGATGAACATGTCGCCGGGCAGCAGGATGCGCTGCTCCGGGAGCCAGCCGACGGTGGCGTCGTCGGTCTCGCCCTGGACGTGGAACAGCTCCATGGTCAGCCCGCCGCGGGTGAGCGTCATGGCGTCGCGGTAGGTGACGTCGGGACGGCGGTACTCGGTCGGCCAGGTGAGGTTCGGCGCCTGGAACTGCCGCTGGTTGATGACGGCGTTGTAGCCGTTGGTGAGCACGTACCGGTCGAAGCGGTCGCCGATGAGCTCCTGGGCGACGACGGTCGGCCGGGGGGTGTCCTCGGCGTCGAAGGGCCCCACGCCGAACACGTGGTCGATGTGCCCGTGCGAGAAGACGACGGTGCTCACCGGGTCCGGGCTCCACTGCCGGACGGCGGAGTGCAGCGCCGCGGCGCCCATCGGGTTGCCGCTGTCGAAGAGCACGAGCTCGCCGCCGGCCCGGAAGACGATGACGTTGCCGAAGCCGGGGTGGAAGCCCACGCCGTCGGCGATGTCGAGCACGCCCGTCCCGCCGGACCCGACCGCGGCGATGTTGTCGTCGGCGTCGCCGTTCCAGACCTCGTCGGCGTACTCGGTGAGGGAGCGTGTCATGCCTCCCACCGTGGCGGTCCGGAGGACGACGGGCAACCAGCCGGGCGACCAGTGACGGAGCGCTAGCGTTGTGACATGTCACAACCCGGGGTGGACGCCCAGGCCGCCGCCCTGGCGGCGCGGCTGGTGCCGCAGGTGCCGCGGCTGGCCCGCCGCGTGGTGGAGCGGATCCGCGCCGAGGTGCCCGGCTTCGACCGGCTGCCCAGCGAGGTGCAGGACGTCGAGGTGGCCGCGACCGCGCGCGCGGCGATCCGTGCCTTCCTCGAGCACGCCCAGGGCCTGCCCGGCCGGGACACGGGGCTCTCCCGGCGGCGTGCGGTGCAGCGGGCGGAGGAGGGCGTGCCGCTGTCGGCGCTGGTCCAGACCTACTCCGTCGGCGCCGAGGTGGTCGTCGACGCACTGGCGGAGGCGGCCGGGCCGGGGGAGGAGGCCGCGCTGCTGCGGCTGACCCGTGAGCAGCTGCGCGCGGTGGGAGCGGCCGTCACCCAGGTGACCGAGGCGTACCTGACCGGGGCGGGCGGCCAGCACGTCGCCGTCCGCGAGCTCACCTGGGCGCTGCTCCGCGGCGAGGGCCCCGAGGACGTCGCCGCCCGCTACGGCCTGCCGCTGGAGAGCGGCTACCTGGTGCTGCGCGTCCGGAGCACGGGGGACGGCGACCCGGCCGCCGGCCGGGCCGCGCTGCGGTGGGTGCTGGGGCACGCCGCCGTCCGTGCCGAGGGCCGGGCGCTGAGCCTGCGCGACGACCTCGGCGGCTTCGTGCTGCTGCCGGCCGCCTTCCCGCTCGGGGAGCTGGCGCGCCGGTTCCCCACCGCGGACGGCGTCGCGCCGGTGGTCGGGGTCGCGACGGCGTCCTCACCGGCGGGTGTGCCCGCGGCCGCGGAGCGGGCCGACCGGATCGCCGCCGTCGCCGGCCGGCCGGGGGTGCACACGCTCGGCGAGGTGCTGCTGGAGTACCACCTCACCCATCCCGTCGACAGCGCCGCGGACCTCGTGGCCGTGCTCGCCCCGCTCGCGGGGCACGCGGAGCTGCTCCCCACGCTCGGCGCCTTCCTCGACGCCGACCTGAACCGGCGCAGCGCCGCCCGGGCGCTCGGAGTGCACGCCAACACCGTGGACAACCGCCTCGACCGGATCGCCGAGCTCACCGGCGTCGACCCCCGGTCGTCCCGGGGCATCCAGCTCTTCGGTGCCGCGCTCGTAGTGCAGCGGGCCTCGGGCTGAGCTCCTCTCGCGGGCGCACCTCGACCGGGGGCATGATCGGGGGCGCGTCGACCGGGGGAGGTCGCATGACGGTGCTGCCGGCCGCGTTCATCGGCCACGGCAACCCGATGAACGCCCTCGAGAGGAACCGCTACACCGAGGCGTGGCGCGCCTTCGGCCGGTCCGTGCCGCGTCCGCGGGCGATCCTGGTGGTCTCCGCGCACTGGTACATGCAGGCGACGGCGGTCACCGCCATGCGGCGACCGCGCACCATCCACGACTTCTACGGCTTCCCGCGCGCGCTGTTCGACGTCCGCTACGAGCCGCCCGGGCTCCCCGAGCTCTACGACGAGATCGCCGAGGTCGTGCACCCGACGTGGGTCGGCGCCGACTACGACAGCTGGGGCATCGACCACGGCACCTGGTCGGTGCTGATGCACGCCTTCCCCGACGCCGACATCCCGGTGGTGCAGTTGTCGCTCAACGCGCTCAAGTCCTTCGACTACCACCTCCAGCTGGGGGCCGCGCTCGCCCCGCTGCGGGAGCGCGGGGTGCTGGTGATCGGCAGCGGCAACGTCGTGCACAACCTCGGCGGCGTGAGCCGGGCGATGCCGGACGCCGGCTTCGACTGGGCGCAGCGGTTCGACCAGCACGCCATGGAGCGCATGCTCACCGATCCGGCGGACACCGTCCGGCTCGACGGGCACCGGGACTTCGACCTCGCCGTCCCGACCCCGGACCACTTCCTGCCGCTGCTGTACCTGGCCGGGCTGGCCGGGGAGGCCGGCACGCAGGCCGAGGTGCTGGTCGACGGCTACGCCTACGGCTCGCTGTCGATGACGGCCTACACCGTGGGCATGGGTGCACCGGTGTCCGCCGGATCGGGGACAGCGGCCGCGCTGCCGCTGGAGCCACCGCCCGACGGCGCGAACATCTGATCTGTCCCCCGAACGAGTGGGAACGATCCGTCACAGTCTCGCCGCCCTGAGTAACGGCACGCCTCTGGTGACGACGAAACCGCAGGTCCGGACTGGCGAGGGTGGGGGCCCCTCCGGACAGTGAGTGCGCTCACTCACCTGTTCGTAACCGGGGGTCACACTTGTCTCTGCGTTCTTCCACCCTTCCGCGCCACGGGCGCCGCGCCCTGATGGCCTCCGGCCTGGCAGCCGCCCTCGTGCTGGTTCCTGCCGGGCTGGCCCAGGCTGGTCCCCTTGACCCGAACCCCTCGCTGGGTGACCTGGGCGACCTGCAGAACGACGAGGACCAGTCCGAGACGAGCGGCGACGACGAGATCGGCCACGACACCCAGCCCAGCGGCGAGGCCGATATCGCCGAGGAGACCGAGACCGGCGACGAGTCCGAGACCGGCGGAGACACTGGCGAGCTGCCGGTGTTCGTGGTGGGCGACGACGAGCGGGAGGCCTTCAAGGAGCTGACCCGCCAGCTCGGCATCCCGGACAGCTGCGTCGACGGCATCGCCGACAGCGTCGAGCTCATCATCGGTGGGCTACTCGACCCCGAGCAGCTCGAGGCGATCATCGCGGAGCTGGAGTCCCTGCTCGGGGACTTCGGGCTCACGCTCGAGGACCTGAGCGGTGGGCTCCCAGAGGGTGAGGACGCCGGGCTCGTGGGTGCCCTGGCCATGGACGACCTCGCCGCGGACGCGCAGGCCATGGAGACGGAGCTCCCCGAGGGCGAGGAGGGCGCTCCTGGTGGCGACTTCATCGCCGGCATCGAGCTCCTGGTGAAGACCCTGTCCGAGGACTGCGTGCCCGAGACCGACGAGGGCGGGACCCCGGTGGCACCGGTCGACAACGGCACCCCCGCGCCCCCGGTCGCTGAGCACCCTGCTGCTGCGCCGGTGGCCCAGCCGGTCTCCTACCCCGGCTACGCGCCGACCGGTGCCGACTCGGCACAGGCCGACGACGCCTCCGTGCCGATGACCGCCCTCGCTGGCGGCCTGGTGCTCGTTGCCGCCGGCGCTGCTGGATACGGGATGCGGGGCCGTGCGGTTCGTACGCGGGATTGATCTCCGCGCCGTCGGCGCCTTCCTGGTCGTCCTGGCGGCCGGACTCGCACTGCTGTTCGTCGTCGTCGGGCGGCCGGACGCGGACATTGCTCCGCGCCCGGCCGCCCCGGCCGCGTCCGCACCGCTGGCGAGCGACGCCCCGGTGCCGGCGGGCGAGATCGTCGCCACCGGCGCCATCCAGCCGGCCCGGCTGAGCATCCCGGCGATCGACGTGGACACCGTGGTGGAGTCCCGCGGCACGGTGCAGTACGAGAACCCCTTCACCGGCGCGCCGGTCGAGGGCTACGGCGTCCCGGAGTCGATGAAGACGACGTCGTGGTGGTCGGACGGGCCGCAGCCCGGCTCCGGCCAGATGGCGGTCATCCTCGGCCACCAGCAGAACAGTGGTGGCGCCGTCTTCGACCGGCTGCACACGCTGCGGCCGGGTGACGAGGTGAGCCTGCGCGACGGGAACGGCGCGGTGCTGCGCCTGCAGGTCCTGGGCGCGCCGGTCACCGGCCTGGACAAGGCCACCTCGGCGCTGGCCGACACCCTCAACGGCCACCCGGCGGAAGCCGACGTCGCGCTCGTCACCTGCGGCGGCGAGTTCGTCGAGGACGCGGGGACCAGCACGGAGAACACGGTGGTCTTCGCGTCCGTCGTCAGCTGAGGACGTCGATCGAGGGCCGACGCACCGCCGGAGAAACTGTCGTACCCCGAACGTATGTTCGATGCATGTCAGTGGCCGAGGTCGACCCCGCTCCCGACGGCGGGCTGGTCGAGTGGTGGCTGTGGCGTGCGCCGTCGGTCGAGCGGTTCCCGGTCGAGCAGCTGTCGGCCGAGGAGACGGTGCTCGAGCTCCAGCGGGTGCAGGCGCGCAAGGCGATGGACGCCGCCTACGAGGCAGAGCTGGTCATGGCGCTGGCCGCCGCCCGGCCCGATACCGACGACCCACCTCCCGGTCATCCCGGGGCACGGCGCCGAGGTGCCGGTTCCCCGGTGCCCGGCACCTCGGAGTTCCTGCCCGACGAGCTGGCGCTGGTCCTGAACTGCGGTCGCCCGTTCGCCACCCAGGTGCTGTTCGATGCCCATCAGCTGGTGGAGCGGATGCCTGCGGTGCACGCAGCCCGTGCCGCCGGCCGGATGGATGACTACCGGGCCCGGGTGTTCGCCGACGTACTGGGCACCGCCTCCGACGCGGTCGTGGCCGTCGTCGTGCCGGCGGTGCTGCCGCAGGCTGCGGGGCTGTCGTCGGGAAAGCTGCGCAACCGGCTGATCGCCGCGGCCGTCGCCGCCGACGAGCAGTTCGGAGAACAGCGCCGGCAGGAAGCCGAACGGCGGGCGGCGGTACGGCTGCATCCGACCCGGGACGGCATGTCGACCCTCACGACCGAAGCGCCCTCCGCGGTGGCGGCGGCGATGTGGTCGACCATCGACCAGGCCGCCCAGCTCGCCCGCACCGGCGGGGACGACCGGCCGATCGGTGTGCTGCGCACCGAGGCCCACGCCGCGCTCGTGCTGCGCCCCTGGGACACCTCCCGCCCGACGATGACCGGCCACCTCACCCTCACCGCACCCCTGTCCGCACTGCAGCCCCGGGACGACGCCACCGCGGGCGAGGAAGGCGGCGCGAAGAAGGCCACCTCGGGCGGGGACCTGCCGACGCTGAACGGCACCCCGATCACCACCGCGCACCTGCGGGAGCTGCTGGCCCAGCTCGACGCCCTCGCGGTGCAGGCCCCACCCGGCGGCAGCCTCACCATCGCCCTCACCGACGACGACGGCGCGCTGCTGGCCACCGCCGGCCCCGCCGAACTCACCCGCCTGGCCACCCGCGGCTGCCGCACCCACGGGCCGGCCGCCGACTGCGCCTGCCCCGTCCTGGGCCCACCCGCCGAGATGGACGGCTACCAGCACTCGCCGGCCCAGGAACGGTTCATCCGCCTGCGCGACCGCACCTGCCGCCACCCCGGCTGCGGACAACCCGCCGGCCGCACCGACGCCGACCACGTCCTCGCCTACGACTGCGGCGGCCGCACCACCTGCCAGAACCTCTGCTGCCTGTGCCGCAGCCACCACCGACTCAAGACCTTCGCCCGCAACTGGCGGTTCCGGATGGGTCCCGACGGCACCCTCACCGTCACCACCCCCTCCGGCATCACCCGCACCACCCGACCACCCGGCCTGCACGGGCAACGCGCACTCCCACCCCCTCGACCGGAACCGGTCGACGAGAGCCCACCGCCATTCTGAGCCGAGCGGGGGAACTGCGGCGTGGGATCAGCGAGAACCGTCGGCTGCTCCGGCGGGGTGTGCCCCGGGCGCCGGGGCGAGCGAGACGACGTCGCCCACCACCCACACCGACGGCGGCCGGATGTCGGCGGTCGCCAGCGTGGCGGGGAGCTCGGCGAGGGTCGTCCGGACCGTGCGCTGCGTGGGGGTCGAGCCGTCACTGACGATCGCGACGGGCGTCGAGGGCGCACGGCCGTGCTCGACGAGCGCCGCGGCGATGGCCGGGGCGGTCTCCACCCCCATGAGGACGACGACCGTGCCGCGCAGCCGCGCGATCGCCGACCAGTCGACCAGCGACTGCGGGTGCCCGGGCGGCAGGTGACCGGAGACGACGACGAACTCGTGGGTCATCCCGCGGTGGGTGACAGGGATGCCGGCCAGCGCGGGCACGGAGATCGCGCTGGTCACCCCTGGCACCACCTCGACCGGCACATCGGCGGCCAGGCAGGCCTCCACCTCCTCCATGCCGCGGCCGAACACGAACGGGTCCCCGCCCTTGAGGCGGACCACCCGCTTGCCGGCCAGAGCACGGGAGACCAGCAGCTCGTTGATCTGCTCCTGCGCCATCGAGCGGCCGCGCGGCAGCTTGGAGGCGTCGATCACCTCGACGTCCTCGGGCAGCGAGGCGAGCAGCGACAGCGGCGCCAGGTGGTCGGCGACGACGACGTCGGCCTGCGCCACCGCCTGCCGCCCGCGCACGGTGATCAGCGCCGGGTCGCCCGGGCCGCCGCCGACCAGCACGACGGCGCCGGCGCGGCCGGTGGTCGACGCGCGGGAGACGCGGTCGGGCACGGTGCCGTCGGTGAGCCCGGAGACCACGGCGTCGCGGACGGCGATGGCGCGCTGCGGGTCGCCGCCGCCGTGCACGCCGACGACGAGGTCGCCGTGCCGGCCGGTCGCCGGGGTCCAGACGCTGGAGGAGGCGCGGTCGTCGGCCCGGGCGCAGAAGATCCGGCCGCGCTCGGCCTCCGCCGCGACGGCCGCGTTCACGTCGGGGTCGTCGGTCGCGGCCACGGCGTACCAGGCGCCGTCGAGGTCCCCGGGCTCGTAGCGCCGGCGCAGCCAGGTGAGCGACCCGGGCGCGACCAGCGCCTCCAGCGCCGGGGTCACCTCCGGGCTCACGACGGTCACCTGCGCCCGCGCCTCGAGCAGCCCGGCCACCCGGCGGTGGGCCACCTGCCCGCCGCCGACGACCACCACCCGCCGGTCCAGCAGCCGCAGCCCCACGGGGTAGACGGCGCCGGCCGGCGGGGTAGCCGGGGCACCGGCGCCGGTGCCCGCACTCCCGGTGGTCATCAGCTCTTCTCGGTGACGCCGGCGGAGTCGAAGGTGGCCACGTCCCGCAGCGCGCGAGCGGCGCTCGCCACGAGCGGCAGGGCCAGCAGCGCGCCCGTGCCCTCGCCGAGCCGCAGATCCAGCCCGAGGAGCGCTCGCAGCCCGAGGCTCTGCAGCGCGACCGCGTGGCCCGGCTCGACCGAGGTGTGCCCGGCCAGCGCGTAGTCCAGCACCGTCGGGCACAGCGCAGCCGCCACCAGCGCCGCGGAGCCCGCGATCGCGCCGTCCAGCAGCACCGGCACGCGGGCGGCGGCCGCGCCCAGCACGAACCCGGCCAGGCCGGCGTGCTCCAGCCCACCCAGCTCGGCCAGGACCGCCAGGGCCGCCTCGGGGGTGGTCGGGCGCGCCGGCACCCGGGCCACCGCGCGGCTCACGACCTCGATCTTGCGGGCCAGCGTGGGGTCGTCGATGCCGGTGCCGCGCCCGGTCGCCGTCGCCGGTGTGGCGCCGGTGAAGGCGCAGACCAGGGCGGCCGAGGCGGTGGTGTTCGCGATCCCCATGTCGCCGGTGACCAGGCAGCCGCTGTCGGCGGCCAGCGTCGTCGCCACCTCGATCCCGACCTCGAGGGCCTGCCGCGCCTCGTCGACGGTCATGGCCGGGCCGGCGGACAGGTCGGCCGTCCCCGGGCGCACCTTGCGGTCCAGCAGCGACGGCATGGGGTCCAGCGGGGTGGCGACGCCGACGTCGACGACGAGCACCCGCGCACCCAGCCCCGCGGCGAAGGCGTTCACCACGGCGCCGCCGGCGACGAAGTTGGCCACCATCTGGGCGGTGACCTCCTGCGGCCACGGCGTCACGCCCTGGGCGTGCACCCCGTGGTCGCCGGCGAAGACGGCCACGGTCGCGGGCTCGGGCAGGGGAGCGGGGCACCGGCCGGCGATGCCGGCCAGCTGCGCGGCGACGTCCTCCAGGACGCCGAGGGAGCCCACGGGCTTGGTCATCCGGTCCAGCCGCTCGCGGGCGGCGCGCTCGGCTCCGGCGTCCCGTGGGCGGATCGCGGCGATGGTGTCGCCGAGCAGCGTGCCGGCGAACGGGGCGGGATCGGTGCTCAGCGGAACTCCTCGGACGCGGGGACGGCGTCCAAGGATCGCAGACGCGCCCACCCCGCCCGCCCGCCGAGCACCGGCCCGGCACTCCCCGTGCCCGACCGGCACGGCTCCGCGCACGACCCGCTCCCCGTTCCGGGCCTACCCTGGCTGGCTGCGGGAACGACCGAGGGAGCGCTGAACTGTCCGAGCACGCTGGAACCGGGGCCGAGCCGGGCGACGACGACGCCGTGCTGCTGTTCGTCGGCGGACCGCTGGACGGGCGGGTGGAGATCCGCCCGGCCCGCCACGGCGACCCCCTGCCCACCGTCACCCACGTGCACCTGCACGGCGGACCCAAGGTGGTGCACCGCTACGACCTGCAGACGCTCGCGGACGGAGCCGGGGTCTACACCGTCCGCCCGCGCGCCGACCGGCACGCCCGGGACGAGTCCGTCGCCGACTGACAGTGAGGATGTGGGCGAGCCCCGCAGCGGTCGTTCCTGACCCACCGACTGACTGACTTCGGGTCTTCAACGGGATCTGTCGGTTCGGTCCGCTGCGGGGCTCGCTTGCACTCACCGGTCGAG
>NZ_QOHH01000001.1 GCF_003319105.1 Blastococcus sp. TF02-09
CGCGGATGTGGTCGGCGGTGATGTCCGCGCCGTCCTCGGTGCGCAGCAGGTTCTCCAGGAGGACCTTCAGGCTGAAGGGCAGCTTGTCGGAGCCCTCCACCGCGTCGAGTCGGTAGATGTCGTAGTCCGTGCCCTCGACCGACAGAGTCGACCGGGCTCCGAAGCTGTCCTTGCTGGCTGCCACTTCTGCGCCTACCCCTCGCTGGTTCGTCGCGACTGGTTCGTCGCGCTCGCGTCCGCTCCCGATCATCCCAGCCGATGCAAATACCCACCGGGTGAGGCGACCCTTACCGTGGTGCGCGTGACCGGCGCCGTCCCCGAGCCCCTGCCCGACTGGCTGACGGCGGCACGGCGGATCACCGTGCTCACCGGTGCGGGCATCTCGACCGACAGCGGCATCCCCGACTACCGCGGCCCCCAGGGCGTGTGGACGCGGGATCCGGACGCCGAGAAGCTCGTGACGCTCTCCTACTACCTGGCCGACCCGGAGATCCGCCGTCGCTCCTGGCTGCTGCGCCAGGCGATGCAGGACGCCGATCCGCAGCCCAACGCCGGGCACCGCGCGCTGGTGGACCTCGAGCGGCAGGGGCGCCTGCGGGCCCTGGTGACGCAGAACATCGACGGGCTGCACCAGGCCGCGGGGTCGAGCACCGGTTTGGTGCACGAGATCCACGGCACCGTCGCCCAGGTGGTCTGCACCGACTGCGGCGACCGGATGCCGATCCGGGCGGCGCTCGACCGGGTCGCCGGGGGAGAGGAGGACCCGGCCTGCCGGGTGTGCGGCGGAATCCTCAAGACCGCGACCGTCTACTTCGGCGAGCTGCTCGACGAGCGCGTGGTCGCGGCGTGCACCGCGGCTGCCGCCGACTGCGACGTCCTCCTGGCCGTCGGCACGTCGCTGCAGGTGTGGCCCGCCGCGGGGCTGGCCGACGTCGCCGTCCGCTCGGGTGCCCGGCTGGTCGTGGTGAACGCCGAGGAGACCCCCTACGACGACGTCGCGGACCTCGTCGTCCGCGAGCCGATCGGCACCTCGCTGCCGCGGCTGGTCGGCGGGTGAGCCGCGCGGAGCTGCTCGCCCGCTACCGCGAGCTGGTGCTCGGCGAACTGCCGCGCCGGGCGCGCGACGGGCACTGGGTGGTGCACGAGGACCACTGCTTCGGCCGCATCGTGCTCGACCACGCCGTCGGCGGTCGCTGGTACGACGTCCTCGACCGGCGGCGTTCGCCGGCCTTCGCCCAGCTGGACGACGAGCAGCTGGCCGCCGCGGTAGACCTGGCCGAGCGAGTCCTCGCCGAGGGCGACCCGCTGCTGCGCGAACTGGACGCGCAGAGCCTGGTCTGGCGCGGCAGACCGCCGAAGCCGGCGCCGTGAGGCTGCTCGTCGTCCACCTGATGCTCACCGCCGCGTACGCCGGGTTCCCTCGTGGCCGTCCGCGCTGCCGGTTAGCGTGACGGCCACCACGTCGAGCGGCCGGCGCCGGGCCGGCCACGCACCCCAGGGAGCCGGCATGCGCGTGCCCTTGACCACCCGCGACTTCCTCGAACGGGCCGAGCTCGTCTACGGCGACCGCGTCGGCATCGTCGACGAGCCGAACCAGCCCGCGCCGTCCCTGGGCGAGGTCAGCTACCGGGACGTCGCCCGCCGCGGCCGGGCGCTGCAGGCCGCGCTCGACGAGCTGGGCATCGGCGAGGGCGAGCGGGTGGCGATCGTCAGCCACAACGCCGCCCGGCTGCTGGAGGTGCTGCTGGCCGTCCCCTCGTCGGGCCGCGTGGCGGTGCCGATCAACTTCCGGCTCTCCCCGGAGGAGGTCGAGTACATCGTCGGGCACTGCGGCGCGCGGGTGCTCTTCGTCGACCCGGAGCTGGAGTCGACGCTCAAGAACGTGACGGCGGAGCACCGCTTCGGCACGGGGGAGGAGTACGAGCAGCTGCTCCGCTACGACGTCGAGCCGCGCGCGTGGGCGGAGCCGGACGAGGACGCGACGGCCACCATCAACTACACGTCCGGCACGACCGCCCGGCCCAAGGGCGTGCAGATGACCCACCGCAACCTGTGGGTCAACGCGGTCACGTTCGGCATGCACATGCAGGTCAGCGACCGCGACGTCTACCTGCACACCCTCCCGATGTTCCACTGCAACGGCTGGGGCCTGCCGTACACGATGGCCGGCCTGGGCGCGCAGCAGGTCGTGCTGCGCAAGGTGGACGGCGCCGAGATCCTGCGCCGCGTCGAGCAGCACGGCGTCACGATCATGGCCGGGGCGCCCGCGGTGTGGAACGCCGTGCTCGAGGCGGCCGCCGACTGGAACGGCCCGATCCCCGGCCGCGACAAGGTCCGCATCGTCGTCGCCGGCGCGCCCCCGCCGTCGAAGACCATCGCCCGCGTCGAGGCCGAGCTGGGCTGGGAGTTCAACCAGATCTACGGCCTCACCGAGACCGCTCCGCTGCTCACCATCAACCGGCCGCGCGCCGAGTACGACGACCTCTCCCCGGAGGAGCGGGCCAAGAAGCTGGCCCGGGCCGGCGTCCCCGCGCTGGGCACCCGCATGTCGGTGAGCGAGTCGGGCGAGGTCCTGGCGCAGGGCAACACCGTGCTGGCCGGCTACTGGGAGAACCCGGACGCCTCGGCCGAGGCGCTGGAGGGGGGCTGGTTCCACACCGGGGACGGCGGCAGCATCGACGACGCCGGCTACGTGACGATCTCCGACCGCAAGAAGGACGTGATCATCACCGGCGGCGAGAACGTGTCGTCGATCGAGGTCGAGGACGCCGTGTTCAGCCACCCGGCCGTCGCGGAGGTCGCCGTCATCGGCGTCCCGGACGACAAGTGGGGCGAGATGGTGACCGCGATCGTGGTGGTCGCCGAGGGTGAGCAGGTCACCGAGGCCGACATCGTCGCCCACTGCCGCGGCAAGATCGCCGGCTACAAGATCCCCAAGCGGGTGGAGTTCCGTGACGAGCTGGCCCGGACCGCCACCGGCAAGATCCAGAAGTTCAAGCTCCGTGAGTCCTTCTGGGCGGGGTCCGAGCGCCAGGTGAACTGAAGGGCGGCACCTCGCCGAGTGCGGGGTTGTTGACGCTCCGGCCGGCGGGTCCCGCCGTGTCGCCGACAGCAACCCCGCACTCGGCAGCGAGCGGGCGTCACCTGAGCGGGGCGTCTCACCCCTCGGGGTGAGACGCCCCTCAACGACGAAGTCCGGCCGACCGATCCCCCTTCCGACGGCACCCCTCCGGGTGCCTCTCGTCGAGAAGTCGGAAGAGGTCGCGACGTGCACAGCGGTACCCCGAACAGCCCGGCCCGCCCGGCGTGGCACCGCGGAGCGCTCCGCGCGGGTGGGACGGCGATCGCCGCCACCTTCCTCGTCGGGCTGGTGCCCGGCGCGGCCCAGGCGACCCCCGGCGCACCCAGTGACGGCGAGATCTCCAGCGCCCAGGCGCGGGCCGACGCGATCGCCGCCCGGATCGGTGAGCTCGACGGGCAGCTGACCGCCGCGCAGGCCGCCGTCGACAGTGCCCGCGAGGAGGCGTTGTTCGCCCTCGACCAGTACCAGGCCACCGAGGAGGCCGCCGAGGCCGCGCGCAAGCACGCCCGGGCCGCCGCGACGACCGCCGCCCGCACGACCGAGCAGCTCGGCGTCGCCCGCGACGACCTCGTCGCCTTCGCCCGCCGGACCTACATGGAGGGCAGCACCGCCCCCGGCGCGAGCGCGCTGCTCACCGCCGGCACCCCGGCACAGCTGATCGAGCGCGCTGCGCTGCTCGAGGCGGCCGGCTCGCACCGCACCGACGTCCTCGAGACCGTCACCGTGCTGCAGGAGAAGGCGCGGAAGGCCGACATCGTGGCCCGCACCGCGGTGGCCGAGGCCGACGAGCTCAAGGACCAGGCGGAGCAGGAGCTCGCCGTCGCGCAGGACGCCGAGATCTCCGCCCGCGCCCAGCAGACGCAGGTGCGCGCCCAGGAGACCGCGCTCGAGGCCGAGATGGAGGCCGCGGAGCAGGAGCTGACCGACCTCGTCGGAGCCAAGGAGGCCGCCGAGCGGGCCGCCGCCGAGCGCGCCGCCCGGCAGCCCGTGCAGCCCGAGGCGTCCGTCGCCGACCAGCCCGCGCCCGAGGCCCCGGCACCGACCGCGCCGGCCCCCGACGCGGCCCCCGCACCGGCGCCCGCCCCGGCCCCGGCGCCCGCCCCGGCTCCTGCACCGGCCCCGGCGCCCGCCCCTGCTCCTGCTCCGGCGCCCGGTCCCGGTTCGTCGTCGGCGGCGCAGACCGCGATCGACGCCGGCCTGCGCTACATCGGCACCCCCTACGCCTGGGGCGGCGGCGGGTCGCGGGGTCCCGGCCCCGGTCAGGACCCCGACCGCGGCGTGATCGGCTTCGACTGCAGCGGGCTGACCCAGTACGCCTACGCGCGAGCCGGCATCGCGATCCCGCGCAACAGCCGGGCCCAGTACGCCCAGCTGCCGAAGGTCGGCCGCGCCGCGCTGCGCCCGGGTGACCTGGTGTTCTGGGCGACCGACCCGAGCCGGCCCTCGACGATCCACCACGTGGCCATCTACCTCGGCGGCGACCGGATCCTGGAGGCCCCGGAGAGCGGCAAGACCGTCCGGACGACGGCGATGCGCTGGGGCCACTACGCGGGAGCGGTGCGGCCCTCGGCCTGAAGCCGGGGCCGGCAGACGAGGCGTCGGGCAGCCACGGGGGGAGCTGCCCGACGCACCGCTCAGGCTAGCAGCCCGGAGGCTCTCGGGCAGCGGTCTCGCCGCGTCACATCGGAGGTGTTCGCACTTCTCCGGAGGACCGCCGACGGCGTTCAGCTCCTGTTTAGCAAGGTGTAGGACACTGGTCGACGGGGACGGCTCTGCCGCCCTCGTCGACGGCCGCCCACGAACCGGGCGCCGCGGCCCGGCACGACCAGGGAGCCCCGTGACGAGCGCTGCCAGCACGCCGACCGAGAACTCGTCCGCGCAGGCCGGCACTCCGGTGCCGCCGGCCACCGACGCGGCCCGGCTGGAGCGGGTCCTGTTCGAGATCAAGCGGGTCATCGTCGGGCAGGACCGCCTCGTCGAGCGGATGCTCGTCGCGCTCCTGGCCCGCGGGCACGTGCTCCTCGAGGGTGTCCCCGGCGTGGCCAAGACCCTCGCCGTCGAGACCCTGGCCACCGCCGTCGGCGGGAAGTTCGCCCGCCTGCAGTTCACCCCGGACCTGGTGCCGGCCGACATCATCGGCACGCGCATCTACAAGTCGGGGCAGGACGCGTTCGACACCGAGCTCGGCCCGGTGTTCGCCAACTTCGTCCTCACCGACGAGATCAACCGCGCCCCGGCGAAGGTGCAGTCGGCGCTGCTCGAGGTCATGGCCGAGCGCCAGGTGTCCATCGGCGGGGTCACCCACCCGCTGCCCGACCCCTTCCTGGTGCTGGCCACCCAGAACCCCATCGAGTCCGAGGGCGTCTACCCGCTGCCCGAGGCGCAGCGCGATCGCTTCCTCATGAAGGTGCTCGTCGACTACCCGAGCCCCGACGAGGAGCGGGAGATCATCTACCGGATGGGCTCGGAGCCGCCTGTCGCCGCGACCGTGCTCGGCCCCGAGGAGCTCCGCCGGCTGCAGCAGACCGCCTCCCAGGTGTTCGTGCACCACGCGCTGGTCGACTACGTCGTCCGCCTGGTGGTCGCCACGCGCACGCCGCGCGAGCACGGCATGGAGGACGTCGCGACGTGGGTGTCCTACGGCGCGAGCCCCCGGGCGTCGCTCGGGCTGATCGCGGCCAGCCGCGCGCTGGCGCTGGTGCGGGGCCGTGACTACGTGCTGCCGCAGGACGTCCTCGACATCACCGCCGACGTGCTCCGCCACCGCCTGGTGCTCTCCTACGACGCCCTGGCCGACGGCGTGCCCGCCGACCACATCGTGAAGCGCATCGTGCAGACGGTGCCGCTGCCCCAGGTGGCGCCCCGGCAGAACGCCGGCGGCTTCGGGCCGGGTTCCGGAGGCGGCCCGCAGGTGCCGCAGTACGGCCCGCCGCAGGGCGTGCCGATGCCGGTCGGTCCGGGCCACGGCGGGCCGAGCCAGGGGGCACCGGGTCAGGGCTCGACCGCCTACGGCGGGCAGGGGCAGGGGCAGGGCATGGGCGGCGGTCCGGGCGCCAACGGGCACGGGCCGCACCCGGCGTGATCCGGCGCCGCCGCGGCGCCGAGCCCTCCCCGGCGGGCTCCGCGCACCCCGGCCTCCTGCTGCACGACGCCGGCGCCAGTCGCGGCGGGGACGGCGGCGCACCCCCGCGCTTCACCGACGGCCCAGCCGACGTCCTGCTGCGCCGCCTGGAGCTGACCGTGCGGCGCCGCCTGGACGGGCTGCTCCAGGGCGACCACCTGGGCCTGGTGCCCGGGTCCGGGTCCGAGGCCGGTGACTCCCGCACCTACCACCCGGGCGACGACGTCCGCCGGATGGACTGGCCGGTCACCGCGCGCACGCAGGTGCCGCACGTGCGGGAGACGATCGCCGACCGCGAGCTGGAGACGTGGGCGGTGGTCGACCTGTCGGCCAGCCTGGACTTCGGCACCGCGAACTGCCTCAAGCGCGACCTCGCCATCGCCGGGCTGGCCGCGGTCGGGCACCTCACGGTGCACGGCGGCAACCGCCTGGGCGCGGTCGTGACGACGGGGGAGCGGGTCGATCGCCACCCCGCGCTCCCGGGCCGGATCGCCGCCGAGCGCCTGCTGCGCTCCGTCGTGGCCACCCCCCGCGCGCAGGGCGGCCGCCGGGGTGACCTCGCCGCCGCGCTGGAGACGCTGCGCCGGCCGGAGCGCCGCCGCGGGCTGGTCGTGGTGATCTCGGACTTCCTCGGCGACAGCGACTGGGAGCGGCCGCTGCGCGCGCTGGGCACCCGGCACGAGCTGCTGGCCATCGAGGTGGTCGACCCGCGCGAGCTGGAGCTGCCCGACGTGGGCCTGCTGACCGTCGTCGACCCGGAGAGCGGGCAGACCCTGGAGGTGCCCACCGGCGACGCCGCGTTCCGGGCGCGCTTCGCGGAGGGGGCGGCCGCCGAGCGGGCCCGGATCGCCGCCGGGCTGCGCCGGGCCGGTGCGGGGCACCTGCGGCTGCGCACCGACCGCGACTGGCTCATGGACGTCGTCCGGTTCGTCGGCGAGCGCCGCCGGGCCGGGAGCGGAGGAGCGTCGCGATGACCTTCCAGGCACCCCTGTGGCTGCTCGGCCTGCTGGTGGTCGCGGCGCTGGTGGCGTACTACGTCGTCCTGCAGCTGCGCCGGAAGGCCTACGCCGCCCGCTTCACCAACGTGGCGCTGCTCGGGTCGCTGGTGCCCAAGCGGCCGGGCTGGCGCCGGCACGTGGCCTTCGGGCTGGTGGCGCTGGGCATCGCGACGCTGGTGGTCTCGCTGGCCCAGCCGAGCACCGAGGTGCGGGTGCCGCGCGAGCGGGCGACGGTGATCATGGCCGTCGACGTCTCGCTGTCGATGGAGGCCCGCGACGTCGAGCCGAGCCGTTTCCAGGCGATGCAGAAGGCGGCGAAGGAGTTCGTCGACGTCCTGCCCGAGCGCATCAACCTCGGGCTGGTGACCTTCGCCGGCACCGCGACGTCGCTGGTGCCGCCGACGACCGACCGCGAGCAGGTGCGCGGCGCGATCGACAACCTGGAGCTGGCCGAGTCGACGGCGATCGGCGAGGCGATCTTCACCTCGCTGTCGGCGATCCAGAACTTCCAGTCCTCGCTGGAGCAGTCCGGGGAGGAGGCGCCTCCGGCCCGCATCGTGCTGCTCTCCGACGGCTACCCGACGGTGGGCCGCGACGAGACCCAGGCGATCGACGCGGCCAAGGACGTGTCCATCCCGGTCTCGACCATCGCGTTCGGCACCGACTACGGCACGCTCGACCTGGACGGCGACACGGTGCCGGTGCCCGTCGACCGGGCCACGCTCGAGCGGATCGCGGACGAGACCGGGGGCAGCTACAGCGAGGCGGCCAGCGCCGAGGAGCTCGAGGAGGTGTACGCCGACCTGGGCAGCCAGATCGGGTACACCACCGAGCCGCAGGACATCAGCCCGCGGTTCGTGCGGGTCGGCGTCCTGGTGCTGATCGTCGGCGCCGTCCTCAGCCTGCTCTGGACCAACCGCCTGGTGTGACCTGCTTCTCCGCGGAAAGGCAGGCCGCTTTTCCGCGGAGAAGCAGGCTCAGCGGGTGGGGTCGAGGACGAGCTTGCCGGTGGTGCGGCGGGCAAGCAGGTCCTGGTGGGCGTCGCGCGCGTTGGACAGCGGGTACCGCCCACCGGCGACCGGCTTCAGCGACCCGTCGGCGGTCATCGCGAGCAGGTCGGTCATCGCGGCGTCGAGCATGTCGGGGCGGGCCATGCAGTGCGCCAGCCAGAACCCGATGACGGCGCGGCTCCGCTGCATGAGCGCGCCCGGGGGCACCGCCGGCGTCTCCTGGCGGGCGGCCATGCCGTAGGTGACCAGCCGGCCGAACGGGGCCAGCGCCGAGAGCGACCCGGAGAAGACGTTGCCGCCGGTCATCTCGAGCACGATGTCGACCGGCCTGCCCTCGTTGGCCTCGCGGAGGGCCGCGGCGAACTGCTTCGGGTCGTCGTCGGCCAGTGCCGGGTCGACCGTCGCGTGCGCGCCGAGCTCCTCGGTGAGCGCCCGCTTCTCGGGGCTGGAGGCGGTGGCGATGACCCGACCGGCGCCCCAGCGGCGGGCCAGCTGCACGGCCAGCGAGCCGACGCCCCCGGCGCCGGCGATGACGACGACGGACTCGCCCTCGGCCAGGTGCGCGCTGGTGCGCAGCAGGTGCCAGGCGGTGGTCCCCTGGAGGACCAGCGACAGCGCCTGCTCGTCGGTCACGCCGTCCGGCACGGCCCAGGTGAGCCGGTCGTTGGCCGCCACCCGCTCGGCGTAGCCGCCGCCGTCGAGCAGCCCGACCACCCGCTGCCCGCCGCCGACCGGGGTGCCGACGAACTCCGCCCCGGGGATCAGCGGCAGCTGCTGCGCCGCGAGGTAGGAGTTCTCGATCTGGTGGGTGTCTGCGAAGTTAACTCCGGCGGAGCTCACCTCGTAGAGCTGGTGGCCTGGGCCCGGAGTGGGATCGGGAAGGTCGACGATTTCGAGGACCTCGGGACCGCCGAAGCGGGTGATCTGCACGGCACGCATGCGATGGACCTTAGGGTTGTGGTGCTTCCACGGTCGACCGCCCGACTGCCCGCTGGACCTGATCAGTGGCCTTTCGAGTCCTTCTTCGACTAGGCGGAGCGGCTAGCAGTCGTCGACAGGGGGGTGTCATGAGCCCACGGCCAGGCGGCGAGGCCGACAAGATCGGAAACCGCTATGGGGGGGTGCCTGGACGACCTCCCGGCTGCTCGCGGTCCTGGCTGGCCGCGCGGCTTGGGTAAAGGTCGAGCCGCTCGGCGAGGTCGGTCGCGGAGTCGAGTTCATTCTCGAACGGGCTGACGGCGGCGGTGAAGGTCATCAGGTCAAGCGGCAAGCGGCAAGCGGCAAGCGCCAACGCTTAGAGCTCCCCTCGCTCTTCGCTGATCTTCGCCCGGGACTGGGTCGGCCAGGGCGACCAGGTCCAAGACGCCGGGCGACTGAACCGGGTGATCTGCACGGCGCGCATGAGGTGAGATTCTGGCTTCGCGACGGACCTGAGCGGTTTTGGTGAAAGAGTTGTACCACGGTGACTTCGAGTGGTCCTTC
The DNA here is from genome assembly GCF_003319105.1 of Blastococcus sp. TF02-09. Taxonomy (GTDB): domain Bacteria; phylum Actinomycetota; class Actinomycetes; order Mycobacteriales; family Geodermatophilaceae; genus Blastococcus. The sequence goes on from NZ_QOHH01000001.1 coordinate 9,694, forward strand.
AACGCGTTCGATGAGCACCAGTCGCCGGCTAGTGGCTTGCAGGCGGCGGCGCCCCGGGCAGCGTACTCAGCAGCCTTTCTTGCGATTTCGACCGGGTGGCGACTCGTGGCGCACAGCACTAACCACAGCACTGCCGGGCGGGGGTCGGGAATCCGCGCAGTTCACTCTTTACTCGGTCACGGCCGAGCTTTTTCGGTTTCCCACCCCTATCGATTCACCTGACGACATGCCACCCACTGGGCTTCTCATCGATGACGCCCTTCTTCTTGAGTTCGTACAGCACGTCGTCGATGGGGCTCGTATTGATAGCCCGGCGCTTGTCTATCTCGGCGATGCCGCTTGCGCCGACAGTCGTCGTGTAGATGCTCTTGTGACCCAACCAAACTCGCCAAGCGATGATGACGTCGCGTTGCTCTCGGCTGAGTGGGACGAAACGCTTGAACTGAGCTAGAGCGCCAGTGACGACGCTGGCCGGAATGGTTGCTTCCGCCGGAAGATCCGCGGCAGCCTCCCATGCCATTCCTGCGATGATTGACCACCCGGCGAGGCCGGTCCACTCGTCAGTGCGTACCCAGGCGCGGTCCGAGAGGACCATCATCTTCGCGATATCGGTCCGCTCGCTGGCCTGTCGCGAAAAGTAGTTTCGCGTCTCTGGGTCGCGGACGATCAACTCACTGAAGAACATCCGTTGGACCTGTCGTGGCACCACGGGTAGACTCTCAATGTTGCTCTTTATCCAGTCGTTCGGGTCGTATGAGGGTGGCAACTGATCTCCATTTCGACTATTCGCAGGCGACGTTAGTCTATGGAGATCCGAACTTCCTAGCCATCAAGCCTTGAGAACGTGTCGCGCCAACCGCGGTCAGTGGCCCGTTGTTGCGGACCGGGGCGGACTGGGAGCCCGGGCTGTCGGAGTGTGGTCGGCGCGGTGTCGGCAAAGTTGACTCCTGCGGAGCTGACTCGTAGAGCTGCTGGCCCTCGCCGGGGGTGGGGTCGGGCAGGTCAACGACATCGAGGACTTCCGGGCCGCCGAAGCGGGTGATCTGCACTGCGCGCATGCCGTGACCCTGGGCCGTAGATGGCTTGCGGCCCGGAGTCCGAACTCATGGCGACGTCATCCGCCCCCTAGCCGCCGAGCGTCCCAAAGCGGCCCACTCTGGGTGACCCGGCCGGGGGATCGCTGTCGCGCGCTGTCTGGTTGACGAGGGTTAACCGCCGTACAGTCGATGGATGGCCACCAAACCCCGCACGCGCAAGGACGTCGTGCGCGCCCGCCAAGCGAACCGGGCGGCCAAGCTCCAACACCGCGGGGACGCGAATGTCGAGGCTGCTGACTCGGCCAAGTCGGTGCTTGCTGACCGTGTGGCCACAGCGGACGAGGTTCGTGTGGCTGGGGAGCGTGCCGCGGCTCGCTGGGGGAGCCTGCTCAAGCGCCTCGCGGAGTGACCGTCTACCTCGACGTTGATCGGGTCATCGAACTCCACGCTCTCGCCGGTGAGCCGGTCGCGATTGTCGACAGGTCGACCCTCGAAGGCGCGGTAGCACGATGCCAGGCCGGCGTCGGCGACGAGGACGCCTTCCCGCATCTCGTGGACAAGGCCGCGGCTCTGCTGCACGGCATCGCGAGCACCCAGTGCTTCCAGGACGGCAACAAGCGAGCTGCCTGGTTGTCCACCGTCGTCTTCCTCGAGCTGAACGGGATGGAGCTGCGGGACATCTCGGACATTGAGGCGGAGGCGTTCGTCATGGCTGTGGCGGTCAGCGCGTGGAGCGACCGCACCGTCGCGAAGGCGGCCGAGTGGCTGGCGGTTCAAGCGCACAAACGCGTGACGAGCGTCCTAGAAGCTGAAATGCCGCCGCCGCTGGTGATCGCTTCTTCGGAGGATGCTCTGGCCGCCTTCTTCCCCGAGGGAGAGCCGACTCCGGAGACGCCACTCGGTGCCGCCTTCATGTGGTGGTCGGCTCTGCTGCAACAGGACAAGTACCCGGTGGCTCTGCAGCGCCTCACCTGGTCCCCGCAGGCCTGGGATTTCGAGCAGACAGCTCAGGACTTGGACGGGTGGTCGATGATGCAGAACGTCTACCCGTGTGATGACGCGCCCGACGAAATCGCGTACGTGCGTTTCATGCGCGGCACTGGGTACACGATGCAGGCCGTCGGCGACGCCCCGCTGGACGAGGTTTACGTGCTCACCGTGGTGGCGTGCGATGACGGGTGGTGGCGGGCATGGGGCTACTCGAAGGATTACTTTCCGCCGGCGGCACAGGTTCGCGGCGAGGACTAAGGTCGGACACCCTCCGGTGGCTCGGTCAACACCCGGACGTCACTGGCCCCGTGTCGTGGGGTCGTTCCAAGTTATGGATCGCGCCGCGTTGTCACCGATCTCTTCGCCACGCAAATAAGCGTTGATGATCTCTGCGCGGTCTCGCTCCTGCTTCAAGTTCAATGGCGGTTGTAGCGCAAGCGCATGCCATAGCTGCCTGTGGTACAAGTCCACGGCGGCAGCCATCTCCACGCAGTAGCCTTGCGCTGCGGCGACGGAAGCGCGGTAGCAAATCCATGCGACGCCAAACAAGAGGAGTGGCACATAGAGCCAGTCGCCAGTAGGAAGCAGGAGTGCCGCCGAGACGACGACGGCAACTAAGTTGGCGACGCACAGTCTCGCAGCGGCATCCAATTGATTTCGACGGTCAGCGAGTCTTTCGCGAATGTCCGGAGCGATCAGCGGGACAAGACGGGGCATCACTAACGAGATGTCCAGTCCATACCTGGCTCCAGCCCGCTCTTCGCCTGCTCGTAGGGTGTTCCCGAGAGAAGTAGGCAGGAGCTTCACTTCGTCGTCTGGCAGCCAAAGGAGCCCTGCGGTGGCCGCCGACGCCGTGGCAAAGCCGCTCCTAGTGGACGGATCGGCCTCTCGCTCCGCCGCTCTGAGTGCGAAGTACTTCCTCTCGTATCGTTGAGCAGCAGCCTCCGAGAGGATCGACCCCCAAGGCAGGGGGTGCCAATACCCCTCCAGTAGTTGGATCAGCGGGTATTGGATCGGGTGAACAGCGACAGCCGCTATGACGAGTAGGGATGCGATGCCAATAGCGTCGCCAATCGACAGGGCGCCAAGGACGTCCCGCGCTCTTGACAGCGAGGGGCTCTGGTTGGGCGCGCCCGCCGCCAGCAGGGTCCCTACAACCAGCGCAAGAAGCGCATTGGGCACGAGCGTGACGAACAGGAAGCGCGACGACGCCCGGCCCGCAAGTGCTTCTGCCGCCACCGGGTCACCGATAGACGGGCGGGTCGCCGGGATCGATCCGGCTTGCGTCTCGCTCGGAGGCGATCCTCGCCTTAACGGGGCTATGGGGATGTTTTTCGGATCCGAGGCACTGAGGCGCCCGCGGGGCGCGACCGACTCTCTGGCACGTGGGGCAACTGAAGACCTTCCCGGCACTGGGTCCTGACTGCAGGGTGACCCAGTCGTGACCTCCGCCGGTGCCGAAGAACGTCATGATGCCTTCTCCGAGCGCGTTGCCTGAACGAGGTAAGACGCACGCTGCATGCCGCTCACCGCCGATCGGTTGGGCTGCGAGCATAGAGCCACCCAGGTCCAGCGACACGCTCCCAACTCACGATCGATGCTGGGGTTCGGCGGCAGACTTGCCTCGATCCAGCGCTTGGGCACCGTGGGCAGTCCAGACAAGGAGGCTGATGCGGTCACCGTGGTCTGTCGGAGCCGTCGCACTCGCGTGGATGGCGATAGCTGGGGGCTTGGCCGGCGGCCCGCTCGAAGCTCTTGTCCTGTGGACGATCGGGGTCCTCGGGCTCCTTGTGTTCGTCCTACGACCTGCGGGCCCTGCTAAGGCAAACCTGTCTGCGCCGCTGAAATCAGACGACCGGGCCGATGCGGCTGGGGCTGACTCGACGAAGCCGCCGAGTGGCGACCAAGGCGTCCGCAAGGTGCCCGCGACGGAGCCGCCGAGTGGCGACCATGGCGTCCGTAAGGTGCCCGCGACGGAGCCTGTCCGTTCGCCGTCGGGCGGTGCAGATCACGACGGGCGCCAGGCACAGCCTCGGCTAGGTGCGCCGCAGGCCCCTGCCTCTTCGGCTCCCACGGAGCTCAAGATCCTCAGCGCCGATCATGTGGCGCTGCTTCTGGGAGTCGAGCGAGTCGAGGTCGTGCGTGCGATGGCTTGCGGAGAGCTGCCGGGCAATCGCATCGGAACGAAGTGGCTATGTAGTGAGCACTCCCTGCGCGCGTGGCTCGACGGCTCCTGGGCCTGAAGGAGTCAGTGGGCGGCGAGGGTGCGCCATGGACCTCACCAGTCCCTGGCGCGTGATCAAAGCGGCAGACGCCGTCGGCTTGGACCTGGGGCTTGAGGGACCTCGCCACGGCGGACCTGCGCACGGCGCCATGCACCGTTCAGCGAGCGGGGGCCTCGGGAGGTCTAGTGCGCACGCCGTGGGTGGTGGGTGTCGGCGTAGTTGATGCCGGCGGCCGAGACGTCGTGCAGGGTCCGGCCGGGGCCGGTCTCCGGCTCGTGGACGTCGACGACGGTCAGGACCTCGGGGCCACCGAACTCGGTGATCTGGACTGCGCGCATGGGGGTGAGGCTAGGACCTGCTTACGTCCGACGGTCGTTCCGGCCGGCCCTCCGGTCAGCCGCCGGCGAGCCGCTGCAGCCGGGTGGTCAGCGCGGCCCGCCGGTGCGCGTTGCCGTGCAGGTCCACGTACCGCTGCCCGAAGCCGGCCAGCAGCGTGTCGTCCAGCCGGCGCACGGCACCCGGGGGATAGCGGTAGTCCATCCGGGCGGTGATGGCGCTGTCGTCGACGCCGCGCAGCACCTCGCCCAGCTCCACCAGGCTGGTCACGCCCAGTTCGAGCAGCAGGCCGGAGATCCAGCTGTAGTGATCCGGGCGCGACCATCCGGCGTCGGAGTACTGCCCGGCCAGGAACGCGGCCAGCTCCCGGGGCGCGATCCGAGGGTCGTCGGGGTCCACGTCGTCGGCCTCGTCGGCGGGAACCGGTGCCCGCAGGCGCTCGCGGATCGCGGTGAACTCCTGATCGGCCAGCTCCAGCAACCCGGCGGCCAGGGTGAACCGGCGGTCGAACTCGGAGGCGTGCTCGTCCGGCACCGTGCCCTTGTAGCGGATGTCGTGCTCGAACTCGGCCCAGGCGTGCTGCAGCACCGTGCGCACCTGCACCTGCACCACGCGCCCGACCAACTCCGGCAGCTCGGCCGCCCGGCCCGGGTCCACGCCGATCAGCAGGTGCCGGCTGGAGTAACCGAACCGGCCCTGCTGCGCGGTGCGCCGCCCCATGTCGCGGTCGTCGATCACCCGCACCTGCTCGGCCAGCAGCTCGGCGACGGCCTCCACGTCGCTCTGCACGTAGGTGATCACCCGCACGCCGATCTGGTCGGTGATGTCGCGCGCCGGGTCCGGATAGGCAGGCACGCCGTCGACCGTGCGCGCCGCCTTCTCCGCGAACGAGGCGATGGTCTTGGTCCGCCCGGTCACCGACAGGTAGTTGATCCCGGCGTCGTCGAGCAACCCGGTGACGAGCGCGAGCGCCTGCGCCCCGGCGACCACGGTCTCGGGGCGGCCGTCGGCGTACGCCTGGATGGCCTGCTGCACCGGGTCGGGCGCGGGTGCGGCGACCCGGGGGCCGGGCTGCAGATCCGGCGGCAGGGTCGGGGTCACGATGGCGCCGCCGGCCGCGTCACCGTAGGTGGTCACCTCGTCCGGGCGGTGGACGGCGATCCATCCCACGTAGGCGCACACCACGGCGTCGACCTGGTCCTCCGCCACCCGCAGCTCGCTCTTGCGGGTGGCGGCCTGCACCTGCCGGCGCAGCGCGGCGAACCGTTCACCGAGGTCGAGCTCGGCCACCGCACCCAGCAGGTCGACGAGCAGCAGCAGCTCCGCGCGCATCTGCTCGAGCGTGCGGCCCGGCTTGTTCTTGTACTTCAGCGTGCGGCCCAACCGGAACAGCGCCACCGTCGCCGCGTGCGGGTAGACCTCGATCGCCCGGCGGTCGCGCCCCGAGCGGGGGTCGAGGTCCAGCTTCAAGCGCCGGCCGATCCGCCCGCCGCGGGTGTCACCATCGGTGAACTCGGCCTTGCCGGTGTTCGTCGGGTGCGCTCCGGCCTCGAACCTCGCGAAGTCGGCGTTGAGCGCCCGCTCTGCGGCCCGGTTCCCGGTGGCGTTGGTGACCACCAGCGGGGCGTCGATCGCCACGATGCACGGGCCGGCGGCGAACGGGGCCAACGCGGTCTCGATCTCCTCGTCGGTGCGCACCGCGCTGACGTGCACCAGCCGGCCGGCGTCGTCCAGCACGGCGAGGCCGGTGGGTTGCCTGAGCCCCCAGGCGAGGTCGATCCCGATGTGCTGCACAGGATCAGCTTGCCCGGCAGGGGCGCTGCTCCGGCTCACCGGGGCCCCGGAGGTCGATGAGGTCCGGGCGGTCGTGTTGTGCGGCCGGAGACCCGGCGGAATGCTTCCGGGTGGGAGCGGTTCCTCCTCGTGGCAGGAGACCGACCTGCCGGACACCCACCGCCTCGACCCCCTGAACCGGAGCCCGCCGTGCGCACCCGCCTGCCCCTGATCGCTCTCGCCACCGCCCTGCTGCTGACGTCCTGCGGCGAGGACTCCGACTCCGCGGGGGGCGGCGGCTCCGAGGACGTGCTCCGCGTCGCGACCGAGGGCACCTACGCGCCCTTCTCCTTCCACGACCCGGAGAACAACGAGCTGACCGGCTACGACGTCGAGGTGGCTCGGGCCGTCGGCGACGAGCTGGGCATGGAGGTCGAGTTCAGCGAGACGCAGTTCGACGCGATCTTCGCCGGGCTCGAGGCCGACCGGTACGACGTCATCGCCAACCAGATCGGCGTCAACCCGGAGCGCGAGGAGAAGTACCTCTTCTCCACCCCGTACACCTACTCCGAGGGCGTCGTGATCACCCGGGCCGACGACGACAGCATCAGCTCGCCGGCCGACGTCGAGGGCAAGACCAGCGCCCAGTCGACGACCAGCAACTTCGCCGAGATCGCCACCCAGGCCGGCGCGCGGATCGAGGCCGTGGAGGGCTTCACCCAGGCCATCACGCTGCTCAAGCAGGAGCGGGTCGACGTCACCATCAACGACAGCCTGGCCTTCCTGGAGTACCAGAAGACCACCGGTGACGAGGACGTCAAGATCGCCACCGAGATCGGCGAGCAGAGCGAGTCGGCCTTCGCGTTCCGCAAGGACGAGGCGGATCTGCAGAGCCGCGTGAACGAGGCCCTGGAGTCGCTGCGTGCCGACGGCACCCTGGCGGAGCTGTCGGAGAAGTACTTCGGCGAGGACGTCAGCGCGGAGTGAGCGCGATCGACTGGGACCTGGTCCGGAGCAGCCTTTGGCCGCTGGCCCGGGAGCTGCTGCGCGGGACGCTGCCGCTGACGGCGATCAGCTTCGTGCTGGGGCTGACCCTGGCCGTGCTCGTCGCGCTCATGCGGCTGTCGGGCAACCGCCTGATCTCGGCGCCCGCCCGGGCCTACGTCTCGGTCATCCGCGGCACCCCGCTGCTGCTCCAGCTGTTCATCATCTTCTTCGGCCTGCCCGAACTCGGCATCAAGTTCGACCCGTGGCCGGCCGCGATCCTGGGCCTGACCCTCAACGTGGGGGCCTACGCCTCCGAGGCGGTGCGCGGTGCCATCCTCGCGGTGCCGCGCGGGCAGTGGGAGGCGGCGATGACCGTCGGGATGAGCCGGGTGACCACGCTCCGCCGCGTGGTGCTGCCGCAGGCCGCCCGCATCGCCGTCCCCTCGCTGAGCAACACGCTCATCTCGCTGGTCAAGGACACCTCGCTGGTCGCGGTCGTCACCGTCACCGAGCTGCTGCGTCAGGCCCAGATCATCGCGGGGCAGACGTTCGAGTACTTCACGCTCTACGGCGTCGCCGCCGTCTACTACTGGGTGGTGTGCCTCGTGCTCTCCTTCGGCCAGACCCGGTTGGAGACCCGGCTGTCGCGGCACGTGGCCGCATGACCGCCCCGCTGCTCGAGGCCCGCGGGCTCGAGAAGTCCTTCGGCGCCAACCGCGTGCTGCGCGGCATCGACGTGGTGGTGCCGGCCGGGTCGGTCACCTGCCTGATCGGGCCCTCCGGCTCGGGCAAGACGACGGTGCTGCGCAGCCTCAACGGGTTGGAGCATCCCGAGGTCGGCACGGTCCGGGTCGGCGACGTCGCCGTCGACTGGGCGACCCGGCCCGACGCCCGCGCGGTGGCCCGGCTGCGCGGGCAGAGCGGCATGGTCTTCCAGGCGCACAACCTCTTCCCGCACATGACGGTGCTGGACAACGTGACCTCGGGGCCGGTGTTCGCGCAGGGCCGGCCGCGCGCCGAGGCGCAGCAGGAGGCCCGGGAGCTGCTCGCCCGCGTGGGGCTTGCCGACAAGGCCGACGCCTTCCCGGTCCAGCTGTCCGGGGGACAGCAGCAGCGGGTCGGCATCGCCCGCGCGCTGGCCACCCGGCCGAAGGTGGTGCTGTTCGACGAGCCGACCAGCGCGCTGGACCCGGAGCTGGTCGGCGAGGTGCTGCAGGTGATGCAGTCGCTGGCCGCCGAGGGCTGGACGATGGTCGTGGTGACCCACGAGATGCGCTTCGCCCGGCAGGTGGCCGACCAGGTGCTCTTCCTCGACGGCGGCGTGGTGGTCGAGCAGGGCCCGCCGTCGGAGGTTCTCGTCGACCCGCGCGAGCCCCGCACCCGCCAGTTCCTGCAGCGCCTGCTCGACCCGCTCTAGCACCGCGTTCCCGGGCGCCGCCTGGACCGATGTCGACGGTCAACGGACGGCGGCGAGCTCCTCGGGGGCGGCGGTCTGCTCGGCGCGCGCGCCGGCCGCTCCGGTGCCCGCCGCCCAGAGCGCCAGCAGCACGCCCGCGACGGCGAAGAGCGGCGTGAACCCGGTGTCGGGCGACAGGAACGTCAGCGGCACCACCACGGCGTGCGCCAGCCCGCCCACGACGCCGACGAGCGCCACGACGCGACGCAGCCCGATCTGGAGCCGGGCCAGGGTCGCGGCGAGGTACACGACGGCCAGGCCGCTGACGGGGTACAGCACGGCGGCGAGGCCCAGGTGGGTGAAGGCGACCGGGGCGTCGTGGCCGGCGTGCAGCGCGTCGCTGTCGACGACGGCGGCGAGGTGGACGACCGTCTCGACCGCGTAGAGGGAGAGCGCTCCGACGGCGACGGCGAGGGGGAGCGCGGCTGCCGGTGGCCAGACCCCGTGGCGGCGCGCCAGCCACAGGCCGACGGCGAGCAGCACGGTGCCGGCCACCACGAGCGTGTGCCCGGGCACCCACATGTCGTCGGCGGTCATCGTCGCCAGTTCCTCGCGCACCGATCCGGACGCGTCGGAGTCGGGGTGCATCGGGCCGCCGGCGAGCAGCGCGGCTCCGGAGGCGAGCAGGGCGAACCGCCACCCCTGCGGCGCGCGACGGGCGGGGGACTGGGTCTCCAGGGAGGTCGTCATGGCCGGAACCCTGGCGGCAGCCACTTGCACGCTGCTGGTCCCTCTCTTGGACTCCGCAGCACGGGCGCTCCCGGACTCCTTGACACCGGCGGTGACCGGGACGACATTGCTGCGCCTCACCTCCGGAACCCGCGCATCGGAGAGACCCATGGCCGAGATGACGCACGAGTCCACGGCGCGGCAGGAGGGGCGGCTGGCCGACCCCGACGTCGAGCTCCGCACCGACCCGCGGCTGCACCCCGGTCTCCGGGCCACGTTCGCGGCGTTCCAGCTGGACGGGCACGCCGCCCCACCACCGGTCGACCGCACGTCCCCGCCGGAGGCGATCGCCGAGATGGTCGGCGCCTCGCACGCCGCGTTCGAGGGGCTGTACGCCGCGCTGCCCAGCGACTGGCCCGACGAGGTGCGCGCCGACGTCGACTACCGCCGGGAGACGGTCACCGGGGTCGACGGCAACGAGATCCCGCTGCATGTGTTCCGCCCGGCCGGCGTCGAGGGCCCGCTGCCGTGCCTGGTCTACATCCACGGCGGCGGCATGACGATCCTGGAGGCCCACAACGTGGTGCACCGCCGCTGGAGCGAGGACCTCGCGCTGACCGGCATGGTCGTGGTCACCGTCGGCTTCCGGAACGCCTGGACCGAGCAGGGGACGAACCCGTTCCCGGCGGGGCTCGACGACTGCAGCTCCGCATTGGACTGGGTGCACGCGCACCGCGCCGACCTCGGCATCACCCGGATCGTGCTGCAGGGGGAGTCCGGCGGCGCCAACCTCGTGCTGGCGACCGTGCTGAAGGCCAAGCGGGAGGAGCGGCTGGACCGCGTCGACGGCGTCTACGCGATGGTCCCGTACATCAGCGGCGGCTACGGCTGGAGCCGTGAGCGCAAGCTGCGCGAGCTGCCGTCGATGGTGGAGAACGACGGGCACTACATCAACTGCCAGATGATGGACACGCTCGTGGCGCTCTACGACCCGACCGGCGAGCACGCGGAGAACCCGCTGGCCTGGCCCTACTTCGCCACCGAGGACGACGTCACGGGTCTGCCGCCGCACGTGATCACGGTCAACGAGCTCGACCCGTTGCGCGACGAGGGCATCGCGTACTTCCGGCTGCTGCAGCGGGCCGGGGTGCCCGTGGTCGGCCGGGTGAACCTGGGCCTCACCCACGCGGCGGACATGTCCTTCCGCGCGGCGGTGCCCGAGGCCTACAAGGCGGCGGTGCGCGACATCCGGGGGTTCGCCGACACGCTGTGAGCGACGGACGCAGGATCAGCCCTCGTCATGCGCCGCCGGCGGGTCCGTGCTCGACGAAGGGCCGGGGCCCACGGCCGGAGCCGCTCCGCCGAGTTCTTTGCTCTTCGTCGGGTCGGCGTCCTCGGGCCGCGGTACCCGCGGATCGTCCGGGAGCCGGATGTCCACCTCGTCGTCCCGCGGGTGGATGCTCTCGCCGTCCATGTCCGTCCGCCGTCCCGTCGTCAGTGCTTCGCGGCCGGGGCGCGCAGGAGGGCGGCAGCGGCCAGGCCGACGCCCGCCACCGCGACGGCCGACGGCTTCGGCGACCAGCGCAGTGCCCCGATGGCCCAGCCGACGGGCTTGTCGGGCTGCCGGTCGGACTCGCGCCGCGTCGCCGTCCGCACCGGCTGCGGTGAGGTCGCGGCGAAGGCGTCGAGGATCCCGGGGACGAAGGCGGCCATGTCCTGGGGCCCTCGGCTCGTGGTGAGGTTCCCGTCCTGCACGAGTTCCTGGTCGAGCCAGGTCGCCCCGGCGTTCACCAGGTCGTCGCGGATCCCGGGCCAGGAGGTGAGGGTCCGTCCCTCCAGGAGGCCCGCCGAGGCGAGCACCCACGGCCCGTGGCAGAGGCTGGCGATCGGCTTGCCGGCCGTGGCGAACGCGCGGACGAACTCGCGCGCCGGAGCGGACTGCCGGAGCAGGTCGGGATTGATGAACCCGCCGGGCAGCAGCAGCCCGTCGTAGTCGGCGGGATCGGCCTTCTCCACGGTCCGGTCCACGTGCACCCGGGTGGCGGGCATGTGCAGGTTCACCCCGCGGATCCGTCCCCGTCGCAGCGACACGACGTCGACCCGGGCACCCGCTGCCTCCAGGGCCCGCATCGGGACGACCAGCTCGACCTTCTCGAAGCCGTCGGCTGCCAGGGCGGCGATCCGGCGTCCCTTGAGCTTCCGTCTGGTGCTCATCTCGTCGATTCCCTTCCGTCGAGGGGCCGCTGCGGGCCCCGTTCCGTCAGCTCGCGCCGTGCCGTCGGGACCGGCCCGGCCCCGTCCGCCACGGCGTGCCGAGCCCTGCCGGCGGTCCGGGTCAGGAGCTCGGCGTAGAGCCGTTCGTAGCCGCGGGCCATGACGCCGGGGCTGAACCGGTGGCGGGCGGCCGCCGCGCAGGCCGCGGGATCCAGCTCGGCCAGCCGGCCCAGCGCCGCGGTGAACTCCGCCTCGTCCTCGGCCAGGAATCCGGTGACCTCGTGCTGGACGAGCGAGGGGAGGCACCCGCGGGCCATGGCCACGACCGGCGTCCCGGCAGCCAGCGCCTCGCAGACCGCGGTGCCGCCCGGCTCCTCCCAGCGGATGGGGAAGAGCACTGCCCGCGACCGCCGGAGCAGCTCCGCCTTGCGGCTCCCGGCCACGCTGCCGATCCACCGGACCGCGTGCCCGTCGAGGTGCGGGTCGACGTGCTCGAGGAACCAGCGCACGTCGGGATAGCCGCGCACCGGGCTGGCCGGGTCCGCGAGGGCGGCCTCCAGGGCGGCGCGGTCCGGCTGGCCGCCGACCGGTCCGGCCAGCACCAGCGGCACCCCCGCCGCGCGGCACGCCCGCACCGCGACGTCGATGCCCTTGGTCTCGCACAGCCGGGACAGCACCAGCACGGAGTCGGTCCGCTCCTCCGGTGCCGCCGGCGCGCCGTCGGGGATGGGCACCGACAGCGGTACGGAGCCCAGGGTCTGACGGCGGAGCCGGGCCGGCCCGCGCGCGATCTGGGAGTCCGAGACGCCGGCGAAGAAGACCCGCCCGTGCCCGTCGAAAACGGCGTAGAAGTCGGCGTTGCGGTGCAGGTCCCAGTGCAGCGTGTGCAGGACGGGCGGAGCGGCGTCGCCCAGGGCGCCGAGCACCGCGGGGCCGACCACCTCCAGGTGGGTGTGGACCAGGTCGAACGGCCGGCCGGCGGCGGCGTGCCGGGCGATCTCCTCGACGACGACCTGCGCGTGCGCGTGCGCGGTCCCGACCACCTCCGGATAGGGCGCCGCCAGGCGGGCGAACTGCCCCTCGGGGTAGGCCGACACCCGGCCGTCGGCGTCCTGCTCGCTGTCCCCGACGGTCGCGAGGACGACGTCGTGACCGCGGCGGCGCAGCTCCGTGGTCAGCGTGGCGACGACGGTCTCCAGCCCGCCGTAGCCCCGGGGCGGGACCGCCAGCCACGGACCGGCGTCCATCAGGATCTTCACGCCGACCAGCCGGGGGTGCGGGCGGCACGGCGGGCGGCATAGGCGGGGACGGTCCGCATGGGTGGCCGCTCGACGACGCCGACGTCCCAGGTCACGCCCTCGATCCCGCCGTCGGTCCGCACGTACTGGACCAGCTGGTCGCTGGGCACCGCGACGCCGTGGCAGCGGGCCAGCGCGGTCTGCACGATCTGGCCGGCCATGCGGCCCAGCGCGGCGTCGGGCTGGTGCGAGTGCTGCCGCGTGCCGAGGTCGACCTGCGCGAGGGCGTCCACCCCGGCCAGCTCGGCCAGGTCGACCAGCAGACCGAACTCCACGCCGTAGTGCGAGACGAAGGGCACCTGCTCCAGCAGGTCGCGCCGGCCGGCGTACTCGCCCGACAGCGGCTGGACGAAGCCGGACAGCTGCGGCCACAGCGCCGCCAGCAGCGGCCGGGCGGTCAGCTCGGTCACCCGCCCGCCGCCGCTGGGCACCAGCCCCTCGGTGGTGGCCAGCGGCCGGTCGTAGAGCCCCTTGACGTAGCCGACGGTGGGGTCGTCGAGGAGGGGTCCGAGCAGGCCGACCACGAACTGCGGGTCGAAGGAGATCAGGTCGGAGTCGATGAAGACCACGAGGTCGCCGTCGGTCACGTGCAGCGACTTCCACAGCGCCTCGCCCTTGCCGGCGACGTGGCCGCGCTCGGGCAGGACGTCGTCGACCCGCACCACCCGGGCCCCGGCACGCCTGGCGGTCTCCGCCGTCCGGTCGGTCGACCCGCTGTCCGCCACGACGAGCTCGTCCACCAGCGCGTGCCGGTGCACCAGCTCGCGGTGGATCGTCGCCACGATCGCGCCCACCGTGCGCTCCTCGTTCAGCGCGGGGAGCACGACGCTCACCGTCCGGCCCTGCGCCCGCTTGGCGGCGGCCAGCCGGGCCGCGGAGTAGTCGGAGGCGGTGTAGGTCCGGCGGCGCAGCCACTGGGAGACGTCGACGCGCATGCGCTGTCCTTCCGGTCGGGCGACGACCGGGTCGCCGCATGCCGGCAACGGGGACGCGTCGCGCTTCCCCGAGGATGCGGTCCGGAGGGCAGGATCGGAACGGTGACGATCGCCGAAGGCACCTCTTTCTCGTGACCGTCCGGGTGGGCCTGGTCGGGGCGGGTGGTGTCGGTGCCCGGCACGCCCGCACGCTGACCGGCTTCGACGACGTCGACCTCGTCGCCGTCTGCGACCCCGTGGCGGCAGCCGCCGAGGCGCTGGCCGACGAGGTGGGGACGCGGGACGTCGCCGACCTGCAGGGGCTGCTGTCCCTCGGGCTGGACGCCGTCTGGCTGTGCGTGCCGCCGTTCGCGCACGGGGACCTGGACCTGTCGCTCGTGCGCGCCGGGATGCCGTTCTTCGTCGAGAAGCCCCTGGCGGCGGACCTGCGCGTCGCCGAGCACGTGGCCGCGGCGGTCGCGGAGGCCGGGCTCCCCACGGCGACGGGGTACCACTGGCGGCACCTGGACACCGTCGGCCGGGCCCGCGCGGCGCTCGGCGACACCGCGGTCCGCCTCGTGGACGCCCGGTGGTGGGGCACGACCCCGCCACCGGCCTGGTGGAGCCGGCTGGACGGGTCCGGCGGCCAGGTCGTGGAACAGGCGACCCACGTCCTCGACCTCGTCCGGGTGCTCGCCGGGGAGGTGGTCGAGGTGACCGGCGCGTCCGCGTTGTCGTCGGCCGGCGGACGGGACGTGCCCGACGCGAGCGTGGCGGTGCTCCGTCTGGCCTCCGGCGGCGTGGGCACGGTCAGCGTCTCCTGCGTGCTCCCCGCGCCGGCCGCTGCCGGGCTGCAGCTGATCGGCGACGGCGTCGAGGTCGAGCTCACCGAGACGGCGGTCCGCGTGCGCACCCGCGACGGCGAGGTGCGCGCCGAGCCGGAGGTCGATGCCCGGACGGCCGTGGACCGGGCCTTCGTGGACGTGCTCTCCGGCGGCGGCGCGGCACCCGGGGTCGTCGACGTGGCCGAGGCGCTGCGCACGCACCGGCTGGCCTGGGCGGTCTCCGAGGCCGCCCGCACCGGGCGCACCGTCCGCGTGGGCGACCGATGAGCAGCGGGGTGCCGGTCCGCACGCTCGTGGTGCCCCGGGCCGGGCAGCTCGAGGTCGAGGAGTCCCTCCTGCCCCCGCTCCCGGAGGGCCGGTTCCTCGGCGAGACGCTGGTCAGCGGGGTCTCGGCCGGCACCGAGCTCACCTGGTACCGCGGGACCAGCCCGTACCTCCGCGCCGGCTGGGACGCCGAGCTGGGGCTGTTCGACCGCGACCGGCCCACCGACTCCTTCCCGGTGCGGCGGCTGGGCTACATGGAGGTCGCCCGGGTGACCGACAGCCGGACCCGTGCGGTGCCCGAGGGCGCCCTGGTGGCCATGGCCTACGGCCACGCGACGGCCGTGCACGGGGATCCGCTGACCCAGCACGTCGTGCCGCTGCCCCCGGCACTGGACCCGCTGCTGGGCATCTACGCGGCCCACCTCGGGCCCATCTGCGTCAACGGTCTGCTGCACGCCGCCGCGGACGCCGGAGGCAGCGAGCTCCGGGACGGGGCGGGCGGCCGGCTGGTGGTGGTGACGGGCGGCGGGCCGATCGGCCTGCTGGTCGGGGTGCTGGCGCAGCTGCACGGTGCGGCGGAGGTCGTCGTCGTGGATCCGACGCCGGAGCGTCGCGCGGCCGCGGTCGCGCTCGGCCTCGACGCCGTCGACGACACCGCCGACCCGGCGCGCGAGCTCAAGACTCGGTGGCGGCACGGACCGGGCGACCACGGCGCCGACGTGGTGTTCCAGTGCCGGGGCACCGGCGCGGCGCTGGCCACCGCGCTGCGCTGCCTCCGCCCCCAGGGCACCGTGGTGGACCTGGCGTTCTACACCGGCGGCGCGGACGACGTGGCCCTCGGCGAGGAGTTCCACCACAACGGGCTGTCGCTCCGGTGCGCCCAGATCGGCCGGGTGCCGCGCGGGCTGGCGCACCGCTGGGACCGCCGTCGCCTCTCGGCGGAGACGCTCGCCCTGCTCGACGTGCACGGGCCGAGGATCCGGGAGGCATTGGTGACCGACGTCGTCCCGTTCGACGAGGCGCCCCGGCTGTTCGCCGACCTCAACGCGCGGCGCCGGCACGTGATCACGGCAGCGCTGCGCGTCCGGAAGGCGTGAGGGGGTCACCGGGCCTCCCTCCCGTGCCACCGCGCGACCTCGGTCCGTGCCGCGCCTCGTGGCGCCCGAGGCGACCAGGAGACCGGAGCCGGCGGGCACCGTCGATCGGCAGGACTGCCCATTGCGGCAGCGCCCGGACATCGGCAGTCGTACCGACGTCACGGGCGGCGAGCGGGGGCATCATGGGGGAGTGGCGGCCCGAGCGCACGCACGATCCCGCGGCCCTGCCCATCCGGACGTGTTCGGGGTGGGGTCGGCGGTCATCGGGCACCGCGGGCTCGGCTGCGGCGTCGTCGCCGGCCACCAGCAGAACACGCTCGGCTCCTTCGCCGCCGCGGTGCGCAGCGGCGCGCGATGGCTGGAGGCCGACGTCCGGCGGCTGGGCGACGACGTCCTCGTGGTGGCGCACGACGCCGCCTACCCGGACGACACCCGGCTCGAGGACGTCGCGGCGGCGGAGGCCGACCGCCGGGGCACGCTGCGGCTGGGCGCGCTGCTGGACGCGCTGCCGCCGCACGTGGGGCTTAACCTGGACCTCAAGTCCTCGATGGGGGACTCCCTCCGGCCGCCCGAGCGCACCACCGCGGGCCTGCTGGCGCCGGTCGTGGCCGCGGAGGTGGCGCGGCGGCCGCTGATGGTCTCGTCGTTCGACCCGTCGGCCCTGTGCTTCCTGCGCGCGGCGGTGCCGCGGGTGCCCCTCGGGCTGCTGACCTGGTACCGGTTCCCGGTGGAGATGGCCGTGGCGGCGTGCGTGCACATGGACGTCGAGGTGCTGGCGCTGCACGTCGGATCGCTGCGGGGGAGCGGGGCCGACGGCGAGATCGACCCCGACGTCCTGGGGGGCCTGCTGGCCGTGCTCCACCGGTGCGGCCGCCAGCTGCTGGTCTGGTGCCCGGAGGTCGCGTCGGCCCGGTTCCTGGTGTCGGCGGGGACGGACGCCGTGGTGGTGGACGACCTGCCGGAGGCCCTGGTGGCGCTCAGGGCCGGCTAGTGGAGTGGGAGGCGGCCAGGGCGAGGAAGGTGGTCGCCAGCCGACGGCCGAACTCGTCGTCCACCGCTTGCCCGGTGACGGCCACCCGCGCGAGCAGCGGCGCGACCAGGAGCTCGACCAGCATGCCGACGTCGGCGTCGGCCGGGAGCTCGCCGCGGGCGATCGCCCGCTCGAACGGCAGCCGGACGAAGTCGGTGTCCTGACGGGCCAGCTCGTGCAGCCCGGAGCGCAGCGCCGGGTCGTCGGCCGCGGCCCGCGTCTGCACGAACGCCACGGTGGTCGGGTCGCGGAACAGCCGGACCAGGCCGCGGACGAGCGCCTCGATGTCGGCGGCCAGGCTGCCCTCGTCGACCCGCGGGTAGTGCTCGAGCTCCCCGGTGAGCAGCACGTCCTGCACGAGCTGGGCCTTGGTCGCCCACTGGCGGTAGAGCGTGGACTTGTGCACGCCTGCGGCGGCGGCGACGTCGTCCAGGCGCAGCGCGGCGTAGCCCTCGGCGACCAGGAGACGGCGGACGGCGGCGTGCACCTCCTGGCGCACCCGCTCGCTCAGCCCCCGCGGCCGTCCGCGGCTCGTCGTCCCGCCCACCCGGGCAGCGTCGCACGGAGAGCGGCGCCGTCCCATCTTTTCTGCGACACAGCGTTGCAAGAAAGAACCCGGGCTGGCTAGCTTGCACACCGGAGCGACGTGCCGGCGGCCCGCGAGCCGGAGGCCGGCACCGCCGCCCGTCGCCACAGCCGTCGTCCGAACCAGGGAGTCCCCGTGCAGCTCGAGAATGTGTCCGCGATCGTCACCGGAGGCGCGTCCGGACTGGGGGCGGCCACCGCTCGCGCCCTCGCCGCCCGGGGTGCCAAGGTCGTCGTCGCCGACATCGCCGACGACAAGGGCAACGCCCTCGCCACCGAGATCGACGGCGCGTTCGCCCACGTCGACGTCACCAAGACCGACGACATCATCGCCGCCACCGAGCTGGCCAAGACGATCGGCCCGGTGCGGGTGCTGGTGAACTGCGCCGGCATCGGTTCGGCCAGCCGGACCGTCGGCCGCGGCGGCTACGAGACGGCGTTCGACCTCGCCACCTTCCGCCGGGTCCTCGAGATCAACACCATCGGCACCTTCGACTGCATCCGCATCGTCGGCACCGCCATGGCCCAGGAGGAGCCGCTGGAGGACGGCGAGCGGGGCTCCATCCTCAACACCGCCTCCGTCGCCGCGCTCGACGGCCAGATCGGGCAGGCTGCCTACTCGGCCTCCAAGGGCGCCGTCGTCTCCATGACGCTGCCGATCGCCCGCGACCTCTCCGCCATCGGCGTGCGCGTCAACACCATCGCGCCCGGCCTCATCGACACGCCGATCTACGGCACGGGCGAGGCGTCGGAGGCGTTCAAGGACAAGCTCAAGCGCGACGTGCTCTTCCCCAAGCGCCTGGGCTACTCCGAGGAGTTCGCCACCCTCGCGGTCGAGGTGCTGGCCAACAGCTACATGAACGCCGAGCTGATCCGCCTCGACGGTGGGGCCCGCCTGCAGCCCAAGTGACGTCCCGGCCGGGGGCGCAGCGATGGCGCCCCCGGCCGGCACCCGCACGACCGCACGCCCCCCGCGACGACGCGGAACCGACCGACCCACCGAAGGAGATGGCTGTGTCCGACGAGGTGCTCCTGGACCGCCGGGACGGCGTCCTGATCATCACCATCAACCGGCCGGAGGCGCGCAACGCGCTCAACAAGGCGGTGGCCGACGCGGTCGCGGCGGCGGCCGACGAGCTCGACTCGTCCGACGACCTGCGGGTCGGCGTCCTCACCGGCGCGGGCGGCACCTTCTCCTCCGGCATGGACCTCAAGGCCTTCCTGCGCGGTGAGACCCCGAGCATCCCGGGCCGCGGGCTGTGCGGGATCACCGAGACCCCGCCCCGCAAGCCGCTCATCGGCGCGGTCGAGGGCTGGGCCCTGGCCGGTGGCTTCGAGCTGCTGCTGGCCTGCGACCTCATCGTCGCCGCCGAGGACTCCCGGTTCGGCGTGCCCGAGGTGAAGCGCTCCCTGGTGGCCGCCGGCGGTGCCGCCCTCGCCCTGCCCCGGCGCATCCCGCAGGCGATCGCCCTGGAGCTCCTCCTCACCGGCGACCCGATCAGCGCGCCCCGCGCCGCGGAGGTCGGCCTGGTCAACCGCGTGACGGCGCCGGGTGAGGCCCTCGAGGGAGCGCTCGCCCTGGCCGCCGTCGTCGCCGCGAACGGGCCGCTCGCCGTGGCGGCCACCAAGCAGATCGCGCGCTCGGCCCCCGACTGGACGTTCCGGCAGGGCTGGGAGGAGCAGGCCACGATCATCGCGCCGGTCTTCGCCAGCGAGGACGCGCGCGAGGGGTCGACCGCCTTCGCGGAGAAGCGCGCGCCCCAGTGGAAGAACCGCTGACCGACCCCTCCTAGGGTCGCCCGACGTGGGGAATCGTCGGACGGGACTGCTCGGGCTGCTGCTGGCGGTGCTGTCGGCCGCCGCGTTCGGCACGTCCGGTGTCTTCGCCGCCGGACTGCTCGACGTCGGGTGGAGCGCCGGGGCCGCCGTCGTCGTGCGGATGGGCGTCGCGGCGCTCGCGCTGACCGTCCCCGCGGCCCTCCAGCTGCGGGGACGGTGGTCGCTGCTGCGGGCCAACGCCGGCGCCGTCCTGGCGTTCGGGGTGCTCGCCGTCGCGCTGCCCCAGCTCGCCTACTTCTCTGCGGTGGCCCGGCTGTCGGTCGGCGTGGCCCTGCTGCTGGAGTACTCCGCCGTCCTGCTCGTGGTGCTGTGGACGTGGGCCCGGCTCGGCCATCGGCCCAGCGCGGTCACCGCGGCCGGGGTGGCCGTCGCGATCGCCGGGCTGGTGCTGGTGCTCGACGTCGCCAGCGGTGCGGAGCTCGACCCGGTCGGCGTCGTCTGGGGGCTGGTGGCCGCACTGGGGCTGGCGGCCTACTTCGTGCTCTCGGCCCGGACCGAGGGCGCGCTCCCGCCGCTGGTCAGCGCCTGGGCGGGCCTGGTCGTGGGCGCGCTGCTGCTCGGCGCGGCCGCGCTGCTCGGTGCCGTGCCCTGGCGGACGGTGGCGTCCGACGTCGAGTTCGCCGGGCGGCCCACCAGCTGGCTGGTCCCGGTCCTCGGGCTGTCGCTGCTGGCGGCGGCGTTCGCCTACGCCTCCGGGATCGCCGCCGTGCGTCTGCTGGGCTCGCGGCTCAGCTCCTTCGTGGGGCTGGGCGAGGTGCTCTTCGCGGTGGTGTTCGCCTGGCTGGCGCTGGCCCAGCGGCCGGGGACGGTGCAGCTCGTCGGCGGCATCGTCGTCCTGGCCGGGATCGTGCTCGTCCGCCTGGGGGAGCGGCCGGCGGAGCCGGCGACCGCCGTCGTCCCCGATCCGGTCGGCGCACCGGTCCGCTGACCGGACCGGGGGCGACGCAGGAGTCCGCACCGTGGCCGTCGGCAGCGATCGGCGGGGGCATGCCGCATGATGGGGACGGTCCTGTCGTGCGCCACCTTCCGTGGCACGTCGCTGTACGGAGGTGGCGCCCTCGTGGCGGGGTCGACGGACGTGGACGGCGGGGACGTCGTCACCGCCGAGGAGTTCGCGGCGATCTTCGCCGCCCTCCCGACCGCCTACCTGGTCATGTCCCCGGACCTGACCATCGTCGAGGCGAACCCCGCGTACCTGGAGCTGCTCGGCCGCACCCGCGACGAGTTGATCGGCTGCTACGTCTTCGACGCCTTCCCGCCGGCTCCCGAGACGCTGGACGACACCGGGGCCAACCCGCTGCAGCTGTCCTTCGAGCGGGCGCGCGACACCGGCCGGCCCGATCTCATGCCGCTGTTCCGGTACCAGGTGCTGGACCAGGCGACCGGCCGCCCCGTCGACCGGGCCTGGTCGCTGATCAGCGCGCCCGTCCCGGGGCCCGACGGCCGGACCCGCCTGGTGCTGCAGCGCGTGGAGGACGTCTCGGAGTACCTGGCCGAGCGCGAGCGGCTCGCCGAGGGCAGGGACGACGGCGGCTGGGCGCGCCTCGACCTGCTGGAGGCCGACCTCTTCGCCCGCACCCAGGAGCTCCAGGCCGTGGTCGCGTCCCGCGAGGCGGCGACCAGCCGGCTCGCGGCCATGGCCCAGGTGGTGCTGCAGCTCGCGGCGGCGGAGTCCGTCGCGGACGTCGCCGGCATCCTCGCCGATGAGGGTCTGGCGATCGGTGCGGACGGCGGGGCGATCGCGCTCCGGCACGGCGCCGAACGGTCCGTGCGGCTGACGATGACGCCCTCCCTCGGAGCAGGGGCGCAGCGCCGGTTCGCCACCATCGACCTGGACACCCGGCTGCCCGCCGCCTGGGTGGCACGCACCGGCGAGACCCTGGTGCTGGAGGACCTGGCCCAGGCGGAGGCCTGGTCACCGGGCCTGGCCGACGCCTTCCGGGAGTCCGTCCACCGCTCCTGGGTCACTGTCCCGCTGTCCGTCGGCGGCCGGGTGCTCGGGTCGCTGCTGGCCGGCTGGAGGGTGGAGCGGACGTTCTCGGCCGACGAGCTCGACCTGGTGCAGGCCTTCGCCGCCCAGTGCGCCCAGGCCCTGGACCGGATCGAGTCGCTGACCCGCGAGCGACGCTCGGCGGAGCGCAACCGCCGGCTCGCCGAGCAGCTGCAGCGCAGCATGCTCAGCCGGCCCGTCCGGACCGAGCACTGCCAGATCGCCGTCCGGTACCTGCCCGCGACGGACGCCGGTCAGGTGGGTGGGGACTGGTACGACACATTCGAGCAGGCGGACGGCGCCGTCAACCTGGTCATCGGGGACGTCGTCGGCCACGACATCGCCGCGGCGGCGACCATGGGCCAGCTGCGCAGCCTGCTCCGCGGGATCGCGGTGGCCGGCGCGCCCGGCCCCGGGCAGGTGCTCGACACGCTGGACGCGGCCATCGACCAGCTCGGGCTGCAGACCTACGCCACCGTCGGCGTCGGCCGGCTGGAACGCGCCCAGGGGGAGCGGGCGTGCGGCGTCACCCGGCTGCGGTGGGCCGGCGCCGGGCACCCGCCTCCGGTCGTCCTCGACGCGGCCGGTGGCCTCGTTCCCGTCCCCGCCCCGCGCGGCCGGCTCATGCTGGGCGTCGACCGGACCAGCACCCGCGGAGAGATCGTGGTGGAGCTGCTCCCGGGGTCCACCGTGCTGCTGTACACCGACGGGCTGGTCGAGCGGCCCGGCAGCGACCTCGATGCCGGCGTCGAGCGGCTGCACCGGCTGGCCGCCGAGCTGGTGGGCCTCCCGCTGGAGGAGCTCTGCGACCAGCTCCTCGACCGGCTCGTCGACGGGCGCCCGTCCGACGACGTCGCCCTCGTCGCCGTCCGGACCAGGGGGCAGGCACGTGAGCGGGGAGCCCCGGACCCCGGCGGACTACGCCGCCGCGTACGCGTCCTGGCACGGCGACAGCCCCGTCCCGGCGACGACCACCACCCGGCTCTCCCTGCAGCTGGGGTCGCTGCGCGCCCTCAGCACCGTCCGTCGGCAGGTGCAGGAGTTCCTGCTGTCCTCACTGGACTTCGCGCGGGAGGACGACGTGCCCGTGCCCATCGAGGACGCCGTCGGCCAGGCCGTCCTGGTCATCGACGAGCTCACGTCGAACGCGCTGCGGCACGGCTCGCCGCCGTCCAGCCTGCACATCGGGGACGACGACGGACGGTGGATCGTCATCGTCACCGACGGCGCGCCCGACCGTGCGCCGACCCCGGCCAGGGAGCGGCCCGCGGGCCAGGGCGGATACGGGCTGTACGTGATCGCCGACCTCACCGTCGAGCACGGCGTCCACTACGAGCCCGAGCGCAAGCTCGTCTGGGCCTGCCTGGCCAAGCCCCGCTGACCGCACGCGAGAGGGGCGGGGAACCCGTCGGTTCCCCGCCCCCCTCGTCGCCTGCTCCTACGCGGGCTGCTGCGCGCGCCGCGGCAGGACCCAGTCCGGCCGCACGTAGTGGCACGTGTAGCCGAACGGGATCTTCTGCAGGTAGTCCTGGTGCTCCTCCTCGGCCTGCCAGAACGGGCCGGCGGGCTCCACCTCGGTGACGACCTTCCCGGGCCAGAGGCCGGAGGCGTCGACGTCGGCGATGGTGTCGAGCGCGACCTGCCGCTGCTCGTCACTGGTGTGGAAGATCGCCGAGCGGTAGCTGCGGCCGATGTCGTTGCCCTGCCGGTTCTTCGTCGACGGGTCGTGGATCTGGAAGAAGAACTCGAGCAGCTCGCGGAACGAGATGACGTCGGGGTCGAAGACGATCTCGACCGCCTCCGCGTGGTCACCGTGGTTCCGGTAGGTGGCGTTCGGGGTGTCCCCGCCGGAGTAGCCGACCCGGGTCGAGATCACTCCGGGCCGCTTGCGCAGCAGCTCCTGCGCCCCCCAGAAGCAACCGCCGGCGAGGATCGCGGTCTCAGTGGTCACGTCGTGCCTCCTTCGTGTCGAGCACGTCCGGTGAACACCGCGAGGTGCCCACCGCTTCCCCCGGTCACTCCGCCCCCGGGGCCCGCGGGACGGGCAGCTGCGGGATCCGCGGGCCGGCCGTCCCGGGACGGGGAAGATCCTGCCGGTGGAGGCGGACGGCCACGAGCGCCACGTCGTCGTCGGGCCGGCCGCCGATCATGCGCGCGACGACGCGGTCGCACAGCTCCTGGAGCGGCAGGTCGTGGAGACCGGCCAGCGCGGCGACCAGGCGCTCGATGCCGGCGTCGATGTCGGAGTCGCGGCGCTCGATCAGCCCGTCGGTGTACATGAGCACGGTCGTGCCGCGGTCCAGGGTCACCACCGTCTCGGTGCGCCCGGAGCCCGGGTCGACCCCCAGCAGCAGCTCCGGTGGACCGGGGATGTCGAGGACGGTGACCGTCCCGTCGGGGCCGATGGCGACCGGTGGCAGGTGCCCCGCACTGGACCAGCGCATGCGGGTGACCCCCCGCTCGAGTTCCCCCTGGTCCTGCTCGAAGCGGGCGACCGCGGCCGTGGCCAGGGTGCCCACCCGCAGCAGCGACATGGAGGCGTCCAGCTTCGACAGCACGGCCGCGGGGCCGGCCTCGTCGTGGGACGTCGCGATGCCGCGCAGCAGGCTGCGGAGCTGGCCCATGGTGGCGGCGGCGGCGGTGTCGTGCCCGGCGACGTCACCGATGACGAGCATGGTGGCCCCGTCGGGCTGCAGGAACGCGTCGTACCAGTCCCCGCCGACGGCGGCGGACGTCGCGGCGGGCAGGTACCGGACGACGATCTCGGCGTGGTCGGGCTCGGGCGGCTCGGTGAGGAAGCTGCGCTGGAGCTGCTCGGCGAGGGCCCGCTGCTGGCTGTAGAGGCGGGCGTTGTCCAGCGCGAGGCCGGCGCGGCCGGCGACCTCGACCGCGGTCGTGAGCTCGGCGGGGGAGAGGGCGCCGCGCCCCGGTCCGTTGAACAGGCTCAGCAGGCCCACCGTGCGTCCGCGCCCGTGCAGCGGGAGCACCGCCAGCGACTCCGGTGCCAGCTCACCGATCAGCCGGTGGGCGAGGCCGAGGTGCAGGACGTCGCGGATGGCCCGCGTGGCGTCCTGCTCCACGACCACCGGCTCGCCGGTGCTGAGCGCCCGGAAGAGGTACGACTGCTCCCGCAGCGCCGGGAGGCGCGCCGCGGAGTACTGCGCCAGCGTCTCCCGCATCGCGTCGTCGGCGTGCCACCAGCCGGCGTCGCGGACGCCACGCCCGAGGCGGAACTGCGGGTCGTCGACGAGGGTCACGATGCAGAAGTCGGCCAGCGCGGGAGCCACGAGCTGGGCGAGCAGCGCGACGGTGCGCTCGGGCTGCATGCTGCCGGCGAGCTGCTCGGTCACCTCGGCCAGCAGCGCCAGGCGCGTCGCGACCTGCCCGGCCCGCTCCTCCTCGCGGCGCCGGGCGGTGATGTCGAGGAAGTACACCGACAGCCCCTCGGGGCTCGGCCAGGCGCGCACCTCGTACCAGCCGTCCAGGGGAGGGGGGTAGTAGGCGGGGAAGGACACCTGCTGGCCGGTGGCCACCGCGCGCCGGTAGCCCTCGTCGAACACGGAGTCCACGGCAGCGGGGAACTCGTCCCAGAGCACCCGGCCCAGCAGCTCGTCGCGGGTGCGCAGGAGGAGCTTCTCGGCGGCGGCGTTGACGTGGGTGAACCGCCACTCGCGGTCCAGGGAGTAGAAGCCGGCGGGCATGGCCTCCAGGACCCGGGTCACCTGGGCCTCGGTGTCCCGCTGGTCGGTGACGTCGTACGCCGCGCCGAGCAGGCGCACCGGCGTCCCGTCGGGGCCGACCAGCCTCCGGCCGCGCGCGGAGATCCAGCGGGTGTCGCCGGTGGGCAGCCGCACGCGGTAGGTGGCGGCGAAGTCCCGTCCGGTCTCAATCGTGACCTGGAGCGCCTGGGTGACGCGGTCGACGTCGTCGGGGTGCAGCCGTTCGTTGAAGCCGTGGATGGTGCTGTCGAAGGTGTCGGCGTCGTAGCCGAACATCTCGATCAGCCGGGGGTCCCAGGCCAGCCGGCCGGTGACGAGGTCCCAGTCGAACGTGCCGATCCCGGCCGCCGCGATCGCCAGCTCGCCCCGGAGCCGGTCGGCCTCGCGCTCGTCGACGACGGCGGGGTGCACGGAGTCGCTCACAGCAGCCTTCCTCGCCGTTCCGTCCGATGGGGCGGAGCACCGAGCGCCTCGGCCGGAAGAGCCCGGCTCCATTCTCCCGAACCGGGACCGTTGTGCACAACCTTTCCGGCGAGGAAGGTGAGCGAGGACACCGACCCGCCCGGCGTGTACACGGCCGTGCCGTGGGAACCGCGGGCGCCGGACGGCGGCGGGTGCGCCGTCCGGTCGGCCCTGCCGGTGCGGCCGTCCCGAGGGACGGCGGAGCGTCAGGCGACGTCGGTGCGAGCGCCGGCGAGGTACTCGCGCACGGCCGGCTCGGGGACGCGGAAGGAGCGGCCGACGCGGACGGCGGAGAGCTCACCGCCGTGGACCAGGCGGTAGACCGTCATCTTCGAGACCCGCATGATCGCGGCGACCTCGGTGACGGTCAGGAACGAGACCGTGCGGGGTGCGGGGCGCTGGGCGACCGGGGCGGCGGCCATCGGCTGGCCGGCCTCGGGGCGGAGACCGACGGGGCGGCCGGCCATCGGGTGCTGGACCGCCGGGCGCGCGCCCGGGGCGGCGGAGCGGTGGACGGGACGCTGGCCGAAGCCGGCATGGTGAGGGCGGGTGGGAGTGGCAGAGAGAGCGGGGGCGGCGGAACGCTGGGGAAGGGACACGTCGTACTCCTCGGTGTGGTCCGCGGTGGCGGAGGCAGCGCATCGGCGACGTTGTGCGCCCGTGCTGCTACCGAAAGTAAGTGGATGGGGAGCAGCGCGCGAGGGGGAGACGGGACGAGACGGACCGGTCCGCTTCGGCAGATGTTGACCGTGCGCTGCGTTCCGGGCGAGCCGTGGGCCGCGATCGTGCCGGGCCCCTCCGCCCGCGCGATTGTTGCCCGGAATGCTTCGAGCATGAAAGTGTCTCGGATGTTGCCGAGGTCACTGCTCGGCGATCCCGTCGCACAACCGCCGAGGAGGCGTCTTCCGTGTCGTTGAGTCACCAGGAGGCTGTGGCGCAGGTCACCAGCCCGGGGCAGATGTTCGAGCTCGCGCCGTGGACCCGGCCTGATGGCGTCACCTACGAGGTCTTCACGCACGCCCCTCCCAGCATGCGGGAGATCTTCGCGCTCTGCCGTGCCCACGGGGACGCGCCGTACCTCGTCTTCGGGGACGAGCGCCGCAGCTTCGCCGAGACCTTCGCCGAGGCGGACGCCTTCGCCGCCACCCTGGTCGAGCGCTACGGCGTGCAGAAGGGCGACCGCGTCGCGATCGCGATGCGCAACTTCCCCGAGTGGGTCGAGGCCTTCATCGCCGTCCTGTCCATCGGTGCGATCAGCGTCTCGATGAACGCCTGGTGGACCGAGGACGAGCTGGACTTCGCCCTCGAGGACTCCGGGGCCACCGTCGTCGTCGCCGACGAGCAGCGGGCGACGCTGGCCGCGGCTTCCGCCCGGCGGCTGGGCGCCCGGATCGTCGTGGTCCGGGCCTCCGCCCCGGTCGAGGGCGCGGACCGGTGGGAGGACGTCGTCGTCGCCGGCGCCGCGCTGCCCGACGTGGTGGTGGATCCGGAGGACGACGCGACGATCCTCTACACGTCGGGCACGACCGGCCGACCCAAGGGCGCCGTCTCCACGCAGCGCGCGCTCGTGAACACGGTGATGGGCTTCCTGGCCCGCGGCATGATCGCCGCGCTGGTCACGCCCCCGGAGGACCCCGACGCCCCGCCCGGTGGCGCGATCCTCGCGGTCCCGCTCTTCCACGTCACCGGCTGCGTCGCCGTGATGCTGGGCTCGCTGGTCGCCGGCCGGAAGCTCGCGATCATGTACAAGTGGGACCCGGAGGAGGCGCTCCGGCTCATCGAGAGCGAGAAGCTCGCCGCCTTCGTGGGGGTGCCGACGCAGAGCATCGACATGCTGCAGCACCCCCGGTTCACGGAGTACGACACCTCGAGCCTGCTGTCGGTGGGCGGTGGCGGTGCCCCGACGCCGCCCGCGCTGATCGCCAACATTGACAACGCCTTCAAGGCCGCGAGCCCGGGCTTCTCCTACGGCATGACCGAGACCAACGCGCTCGGTCCGAGCCTCGCCGGGCAGGACGCGCTGGACAAGCCGATGGCCGCCGGCCGGGTGCCGCTGCCCATGCAGGCCGAGATCCGCGACCCCTCCACCTTCGAGGTGCTGCCGGTGGGCGAGCGGGGCGAGATCTGGTTCCGCGGGGTCAACCTCATCCGGGGGTACTGGAACCGTCCCGACGCCACCGCGGAGACCATCGTCGACGGCTGGCTGCGCACCGGCGACATCGGACACCTCGACGACGAGGGCCTCGTGTACGTCGACGACCGGCTCAAGGACATGGTCCTGCGCGGCGGCGAGAACGTGTACTGCGCCGAGGTCGAGGCCGCCATCTACGAGCACCCGGCCGTGATGGAGGCCGCCGTGCTCGGCGTGCCCCACGAGCGGCTCGGCGAGGAGGTCGCCACGGTGATCGTGCTCAACGACGGCGCCTCGCTCACCAAGGACGAACTGGTCGGTTTCCTGGGCGAGCGGCTGGCCGCGTTCAAGATCCCGACCGTGATCGACATCCGCACCACCGCGCTGCCGCGCAACCCGGCCGGCAAGTTCCTCAAGCGGGAGCTGCGCGGGGAGCTGGAGCCGCAGCAGGCCTGACCTGCCGCACCGGACGGATCGCGCCCCTCGCCGGAGTTCCGGCGGGGGGCGCGCTCGTCGGCACCCCACCGGGATGCCCGCCGGACGGGCGCGGGACGATGCTGTGCGGGCCGGACCGCGCCACCGTCGACGAGCAGGAGGACCCCGTGACGACGCAGGAGCTCGCCGTCTCCCCGGACCGGATCCTGGCCGAGGCGACCCGGATCGCGGAGCTGCTCGTCGACGTGCAGACGCAGGTCAACGCCCGCATCGACGCGGCCCTCGCCGAGCTGCTGCCCGGCGTCCAGCGCGAGCTGGGCCTGGCGGACGTGCCACCGGTCGACCTCGGGGACCTGGTCAACGCCCGGATCACCGGGCTCAGCGTCGTCGTCACCCCGGCGGCGGTCGCCTCCGTCGTCCCGCTGTCCGGGGCGTCGGTCGCCACGACCCGGGCCGCCCGCCGCGCGGTGACCGGCGTGCTGGCCGGCGCCGACGACCGGCTCGCGGTCATCGCCGGGCCCTGCTCGATCCACGACCCGGCTGCGGCGCTCGAGTACGCGGAGTTCCTCGCCCGCATGCGCGAGCGGCACGGCGCCGATCTCGAGATCCTCATGCGCACCTACACCGAGAAGCCGCGCACCGAGGTGGACTGGAAGGGCTTCGCGTACGACCCCTTCCTCGACGGGTCCAGCCGGATCAGCGTCGGCCTGGTGGCCACCCGCATGCTGATGTGCCGCATCACCGGCCTCGGCGTCCCGGTGGCCGCCGAGCCGCTCAACGCCCTCACCCCGCAGTACGTCAACGGGCTGGTCACCTACAACGGCGTCGGTGCCCGCAACGTCACCGACCAGACGGCGCGGGAGCGGGTGTCGGGCTTCTCCTCGGTCATCGGCTTCAAGAACTCGCCCGAGGGCAGCATCGACGCCGCGATCCAGGCGGTCGTGGCGGCCCGCGCCCCGCACGAGTTCCTCGGCGTCGACGCGCACGGCGTGAGCGCCCAGCTGTCGACGACGGGCAACGACAGCGGCCACGTCATCCTGCGCGGGGACAAGGCGGGCCCCAACTACTCCGCCGCGCACATCGCCGCGACCCGGCAGAAGCTCGCCGCCCGGGGGTTGCCGGAGGTGGTCGTGGTCGACGCCTCGCACGGCAACAGCCAGAAGGACCACCGCCGCCAGATCGAGGTCGTCCGGGACCTCGCCGGGCAGATCGCCGGCGGGGAGCGGGCCATCCGGGGAGTGATGGTCGAGAGCAACCTGGTCGAGGGCCGGCAGGACCTCGACCAGCGGCACCCCGAACGCCTCGTCTACGGATGCAGCGTGACCGATGCCTGCGTCGACCTCGCCACCACCGAGGTGATGCTCGCCAAGCTCGCCGAGGCGGTGCGCGCCCGCCGCGGCACCGCCTGACGGGGGCCGATCAGTCCAGGTCGTCCGGGCCCGGCCCGACCCCGCCCGAGTCGGGCACGGGCGAGGTCTCCGGCACGTCGTCGTCGGGCGGCTCGGCGGCCACCGGCCCCTCGCTGTAGAGGGTGCTGGGGTCCTTCGGGTCCATCTCGCGCACCGGCGAGCTGTGCCCGGCCGGTCGGCCGGCCATGCCCGGGCCGTGCAGCCGGATGGCGACCAGCGCGACGTCGTCCTCCGGTCGGCCCTCGACGAGCCGCTCGATGACGCCGTCGCACAGCTCGTCGAGCGTGCTCCCCGCCAGGTCCCCGACCGCCGCCCGCAACCGCTGCAGGCCCGCGTCGAGGTCGCTGCTGCGCCGCTCGACCAGGCCGTCGGTGTACAGCAGCACCGTGCTGCCCTCGGCCAGCACGCGGACGTGCTCGGTCCGTCGCGCACCGGGCTCGACGCCCAGGAGGAGGTCGGGCCGCCCGCCGGCGAGGAACTCCGTCCGGCCGTCGGCGTGCAGCACGAGCGGCGGGAGGTGCCCGGCGTTCGCCCACACGAGCCGGGTCGCGCCGTCGTCGCCGGTGTCGAGGCGGGCGACGGCGGCGGTCGCCAGGGTGCGGGTGCCGAGCAGGTCCATCGAGGCGTCCAGGCCGTGCAGCACCTCCGCCGGCCCGTCCCCGCCGTAGGTGGCGATGCCCCGGAGCAGGCTGCGCAGCTGGCCCATCGCCGCGGCGGCCTCCACGTCGTGCCCGACGACGTCGCCGATGACCAGCATCGTGGAGCCGCCCGGCTGCGGGAACGCGTCGTACCAGTCGCCGCCGACCCGGGCGGACTCGCTCGCCGGCACGTACCGCACCACGATCTGCACCCGGTCGCGCTCCGGCGGCGGGGTGAGCAGGTTGCGCTGCAGCCCTTCGGCGATCTGCGACTGCGCCCGGGCCATCCGGGCGTTCTCCAGCGCCAGGCCGATCCGGTACGCGATCTCCTGGGCCGTCGCCTCGTCGTCGGCACCGCGCGCCCGCCCGGCGTCCGAGAACAGCGACAGGACCCCGACCAGCCGCCCGCGGCCGTGGATGGGCAGCGCCAGACCCTCCCGGCTGGCCAGCTCGTCGAACAGCTCGCGAACCGGGCCGGGCGCCAGCAGCGCCAGGATCTCGTCGGCGTCGCTGCGCACCGGCTGGCCGGTGGCGAGCACCCGGGCGACGGGCGAGCCCGTCGGCATGGCGTCGAGGCGGCGGGCCACGTACTGCTCGAGCGCCTCGCGGCGGGCCGGGTCGGCGTGCCAGGAGCCGACGTCCAGGGGGCGGCCGTCGTCCTGCAGCAGCGTGACGAAGCAGGTGTCGGCCAGCAGCGGGACGAGCCGGCGGGGGAGCGCGGCGACCTCGGCCGGGACGTCGTCAGCGGCGAGCAGGGCGCTGTTGACCTCGGCGAGGAGCGCGAGGCGGGCGGACGCCGCCTGCGCCTCGGCGGCCGCTGCCTTGCGGGCGGTGATGTCGGAGAAGTAGAGCGACAACCCGTCGGGCGTGGGCCAGCACAGCACCTCGTACCAGGTGTTCAGCGGCGCGGGGTAGAACGCCTCGATCGTCCGCGGCGTTCGGGTGGCCACCGCGGTGCGGTAGGCCTCCTCGAACTCGTTGCCGACCGTGCCCGGGAACGCCTCCCAGATCGTCCGGCCGAGGAGCTCGTCCCGGTGGTGGCCGAGCAGCCGTTCGGCCGCGGTGTTGAGGACGGTGAACCGCCACTCGGTGTCCAGCGACAGGAAGCCCGACGGCATCGCCTCGAGCAACCGGCTGGTGCGCGGCTCGTGGACGTCGGTGGTGTCGTACGCCGCCCCCAGCAGGCGGACGCCGGTCCCGTTCTCGTCGCGCAGCGTCTTGCCGCGTCCCTGCAGCCACCGGGCGCTGCCGTCGGGCAGCAGCACCCGGTACTCCACGTCGAGGTCCCCGTCGCCCCGGACCGTGGCCTCGATGGCCTGCGCCACGCGTTCCACGTCGTCGGGGTGCAGCCGTGCGTTGAACGCGTCGAGCGTCGAGTCGAACTCGCCCTCGGTGTACCCGAACAGCTCCTGCAGCCGGGCGTCCCAGGCCAGCTGTCCGCTGACGGGGTCGTAGTCGAAGCTGCCCACCCCGGCGGCGTCCACCGCCAGCGTCCAGCGCAGCCGCTCGGCCTCGGCGTCGACCATCCGGCCGGCGATCGTCAGCTCGTTGACCACGGCCCGCGCGAGCAGCTCGAGGGTGGCGACGTCGCCGGGCGCCCAGTCGCGGGGCTCCGGCGCGAAGACGCACAGCGAGCCGAGCACCTCGCCGTCGGCGTCGTGCAGGGGGACGCCGAGATAGGCCCGGACCGTTCCGCCGGTCACCGGACCGAGGGCGGCCGCCCGCGGGTCGAGCCGGGCGTCGGACAGGGCCAGGGGCTCTCTGTCGGCCGCGGTGAGGGTGCACAGCGAGTCGTCGAGCGGCCCGGTGGTGCCCACGGAGGCCGCCGCCGCGCCCGTCCCGGCGGCGACCAGTTGGACCTCGGACAGCAGGGACACCTGCCCTGACGGCGCGCCCAGCAGGCGGCACGCGACCTCGACCAGCCCCTGCAGTGCGGCGGGCACCGACTCGTCGGCGTGCAGCTGCCGGACGGCGGCCAGGCGGCCCTCGGCGAGCAGCGTCCGCGCCGCGTCGGCAGCAGAGCCGTCGACCGGCCCGGATCCCGGGACGGGAGCGGAGGGCCCGGGCCGTCTGGCACCCACCACGCCTCCCACCGTCGATCCGGGTCCGCACTCCCGCGTCGGACGGCGGCAACCGCCGCTGCGTCCATGATCCTGCACGACGAATCCGCGCGTCCAGGCGGCGTGGTGACCGGGCGCGTCCGGGGGCGCGCGCAGCGGCCGGGAGAGCGGACCGGGGGAGCCGACCGCATGGTCTAGGGTGCGAGGCTGATTCTAGAACCGCGATCTAGGAGGCGCTCGACGTGTGGACCCGGGACACCGCGCCCCCGCGCCCTGGCGTCCCGTCGCCGGCCACCGACCGCGCCACCCTCGTCCTGGCGCCCAACGCGGGCGCGTGGACCTTCGAGGGCACCAACACCTGGGTCCTGGCCGAGCCGGGCGATGACGTCTGCGCCGTGCTGGATCCGGGTCCGGACGACGACGACCATCTCGCCGCGATCCTGGCCGCCGCGGGGGAGCGCCGCGTCGTCGCCGTCCTCGTCTCCCACGCCCACCCCGACCACGCCGAGCTGGCGCCCCGGCTGGCCGCGGTCACCGGCGCGCCCGTGCGGGCGGCCCACCACCGCCTCACCGACGAGCCGCTCCGCGACGACGACGTCCTCCGGGTCGGCGCCCTGACCGTCCGGGTGCTCCACACCCCCGGCCACACCGGCGACTCCCTCTGCTTCCTGCTCCCCGACGAGGGCAGCGTCCTCACCGGGGACACCGTCCTCGGTGGCGGCTCGCCGATCGTGAAGCCCGGGCGGCTGGGCCAGTTCTTCGACAGCCTGGACCGGCTGAGCGAGGTGCTCGCCGCCCCGGGCTCGGTGATCCTCCCCGGCCACGGGCCGGCCCTGCCCGACCCGCTGGCCCAGATCGAGCGGCGGCGCGCGGCCCGGCTGCGCCGGGTGGACCAGGTCGTGGACGCGGTCGCCTCGGGGATCGAGGACCCCGACGACCTGGTGGACCACCTCTATCCCGACCTGCATCCTGAGCTGCGCGTCGCCGCGCGGATCTCCGTGGAGGCGGTGCTCGCCCACGTGCAGACCGATCCCGACCCCGTTCCGAGCTGAGGAGAGCCACGCCGGTGCCGCCACCCACGAAGCCCGCCCCCGTCCCCACCCCGGAGACCCTGCCCTTCTGGGAGGGCTGCGCCGCCGGGGAGCTGCGGATCCAGCGGTGCACGTCCTGCGGGAAGCACGTCTTCTACCCGCGGCCCGCGTGCCCGCACTGCTCCTCGACCGAGCTCGAGTGGGTCGTCAGCGACGGCACCGCGACGCTGCACTCCTACGTCATCAGCCACCGGGCCGCCCCCGGGTTCGCCGAGGAGGTGCCCTACGTCATCGCGATCGTGGAGCTCCCCGAGGGCGTCCGGATGATGACCAACCTCGTCCAGGTCGAGGCCGACCCCGAGCAGCTCCCGCTGGACATGCCGCTGCGGGTGGTCTTCGAGCCGCGCGGCGACGTCCACCTGCCGCTCTTCGCCCCTGCCGGGAGTGCCGCATGAGCGCCAAGGACGACATCGTCATCATCGGTGCCGCCGAGACCGACCAGCTCGGCAAGCTGCCGCACCTGTCGACGCTGAGCCTGCACCTCGAGGGCGCCCGCAACGCGCTGGCCGACGCGGGCCTGACCCCCGCGGACATCGACGGCATCGCCACCGTCCAGACGCCGGGCCCGGTGGCCATCGGCCACGCCATGGGCATCGAGGCGCGCTGGCTCGACGGCACCGGCGTGGGCGGGACGTCGTTCCTCTTCCACGTGCGGCACGCCGCCGGCGCCATCCGCGCCGGGCTGGCCGAGACCGTCCTGATCACGCACGGCGAGTCCGGCCGGTCGCGGGTGGACGCGCCGGCCTGGGGGCGCAGCCCGCAGTCGCTGCAGGGCCAGTTCGAGGCGCCCTACGGCGTCTTCGGGCCGCCGACCTCCTTCACGCTCACCGCACTGCGGTACATGAAGGAGACCGGCACGACCCTCGAGCAGCTCGCCGAGGTCGCCGTCGCGCAGCGCCGCTGGGCGAACAAGAACCCGCGGGCGCTCATGCAGGACCTCGTCACCGTCGACGACGTCCTGAACTCCAAGATGATCGCCTGGCCGTTCACCCTGCTCATGTGCTGCCTGGTCACCGACGGCGGTGGCGCGCTCGTGGTCACCACGCGGGAGAAGGCGGAGGCCCGCGGGTACGACAAGCCGCTCGTGCACCTGCTCGGTGCCGGCGAGGCCGCGGACTCGCCGATGGTGAGCCAGATGCCCGACCTCACCTCGTTCGGCGCCTTCAAGCGCTCGAGCGCGGCGGCGTTCGCGGAGGCCGGCATCGGCCACTCCGACGTCGACCACCTGATGATCTACGACGCCTTCGCCCACGTGCCGATCTACGGCCTCGAGGATGCCGGCTTCGTGGGGCGCGGCGAGGCCGGTGCCTTCGTGGCCGAGGGCAACACCTCGCCGGGCGGTCGCCTGCCGATGAACACCAACGGCGGCGGCATGTCCTACACCCACACCGGGATGTACGGCATGTTCGCCATCCAGGAGGCCGTGCGCCAGGTCCGCGGCGAGGCGGCCGCGCAGGTCGACGGGGTCGAGCGCAGCGTCGTCATGGGCAACGGCGGCATGTTCATGGCCGGCGCCACCCTGGTGCTGGGGAAGTCACCCCGCTGAGCCGTGGGCCGGCCACCCTCCGCTGCGGAGGGTGGCCGGCATCCGCACTCCGTGTCCTACGCTGTTCTAGAACTTCGTTCTAGCTCGCCGAAGGGAGGCCCGATGCCGCGCGACGCCGGTCCGGTCGCCGGACGCAGTGCGTGGAAGTGGAGCCGCACCGGCGAGACCCGCCGGGTGCTGCTCGACGCCGCCCGCGAGGTGTTCGCCGAGCGCGGCTTCGCGGACTCCAGCGTCGCCGACGTCGTCGAGCGGGCCGGCTCCAGCGTCGGGAGCCTGTACCACCACTTCGGCGGCAAGAGCGAGCTGTTCCTCGCCCTCTGGGAGGACTGGCAGGGCAGCCAGGAGCAGCGCGCCGCCGAAGCGGTCACGGCCGCCCGGCGGGCGGGGGAGCAGCGCCCGCTGGCGCTGTTCGTCGCCGGTGCCCGCGGCTTCCTGCGTGGTTCGTGGGAGGGCCGCAGCCTGGGCAGCCTGTTCGTCGACAAGGACGGCCCGCCCGGCTTCGAGCTCATGCGGCGCACCCGCGGCCACGAGTGGCTGCGGCAGAACTCGCTGCTGCTGCGCGCACGGGACGACGCCATCGGCCGGGTCACCGTCTCCGTACTGACCACCGTCATCGGGGAGGCCGGCCGCGAGGTCATGGCCAGCCGCACCCGCCGCGAGGCGGAGGCCATCGTCGACGCCGCCGTGGAGATGATCGAGCGGCTCGGCGTCCTCGCCGAGGAGGCCGAGCTCCTGGACCAGCCGGACGCTCCCGCCCCGGAGGACTCCGCGTCCCGGGACGAGCTGCCGCAGCCAGGCGCCGGCACGGCGATCGCCGGCGCCTGACCGCAGGTCACTCGGGGGCGCCGACCTCCGCCCGGCCGCGGTCGATGACGACCGTGCCGTCGCCGCGCAGGGTCCGGAACAGCAGCGCGCCCTCGGGGCCGCCGTCCTGGCGCCAGATGCGGACGGTCAGCTCATCGCCGGGCAGCACCGGCGAGCTGAACCGCCCGGACATGGCGCGGAACTGCCCCGGGTCGCCGCCCATGGCCGACATCAGCAGGGCGCGGCCGGTGATCCCGTAGGTGCAGAGCCCGTGCAGGATCGGCCGCTCGAAGCCCGCGCGCGCGGCGAACGCCGGGTCGGAGTGCAGCGGGTTGCGGTCGCCGTTGAGGCGGTACAGCAGCGCCTGCTCGGGCCGGGTGGCCAGGGTGACCTCCCAGTCCGGCTCCCGGTCGGGCTGCGTCCAGTCGTCGGCCGCCGCGGGCGCGCCGGACTCGACCTGCTCGCCCCGGATGAAGATCGAGCTGCGCGTGGTGATCAGCGGTGTGCCGTCGGCGTCGGTCGCCGTGGACGACGACGTGACCAGGGCGCCGCTGCGCTTGCCCTCCATCGACTGCACGCGGGCCTGCGCGCGCAGGGTGCCCTCCACGGGCAGCACCCGGTGCAGCCGGATCGCCTGCTCGGCGTGCACCAGCATCGTGCGGTCGAAGTCGCCGATGCCCGGCCCGGGGGCCTGGGCGAGCAGCACGCCGAAGGTGGGCAGCACCTGCTGCTCCACGCCGTGGCTGTTCTCCGTGGTGAACGGCAGCTCCTGGGCGGGGTTCCCGAGCCCGGCCCCGACGCCGACGGCGTAGAGCAGGGCGTCCTTGGACGACCAGCTCCGCTCGTGGACGGGTCCCTCGCGACCGATCGCCGACGGGTCCAGTGGCATGGGGGTACGCCTCTCCTCGACTCCTGGCGCTGCTCTGCGCCGCCCGGCCAGCATGCCGCACCGCCGTCCTCAGCTCTAGAGCCCTGTTCTAGTATTGCCGGGACAGTGGGGAGGGCGGATGTCCTGGTCGACCGCCTCGCGGCCCGACGGGCTCGAGCAACCGGTCGTCGGCACCTCGGCGGCGACGGACAGCCCCGAACCGGCGTTGCCCCCCGTTCCGCATCCCGAGCCGGCCCGCGACACCGACGACCCGGCGGTCATGCGCGAGGCCTGGCGGGTGCTGTCCGTCGTGGGCCTGGCGAGCATGTTCTCGGGGATGTCCAACAGCGCCCTGAACGTGGCGCTGCCCGCGGTGGCGCGGGAGTACGACGCCTCGGCGACGGCGTCGAGCTGGATCCTGCTGTCGTTCATGCTCACCCAGACGCTGCTCATGGTGTCCTTCGGGCGGCTGGCCGACCTCTTCGGACGCCGGTCGATGTACCTCACCGGCCTGGCCGTGTTCACCGTGGGCAACCTGCTCGCGGGGTTCGCGCCGGACGCGTGGTGGCTGGTCGCCTGCCGGGTGCTGCAGGCCGCGGGCGCGGCGATGCTGCTCACCAACAGCGCCGCCCTGGTCACCGGCGCCTTCCCGCGGCACCGGCTCGGCCAGGGCATGGGCATCTACCTGGCCTCGTTCTCCGTCGCCCAGCTCGTCGGGCCGACCCTCGGCGGCTTCCTGGCCGAGCACGTCGGCGTCGAGTGGCTGTTCTGGTCCAACGTGCCGGTCGGCATCGGCTGCCTGGTGTGGGGGATCGTGGCGCTGCCGCCGGTACCCCGCTCCGGCGAGCGGCTGGCCCTCGACGTCCCGGGCAACCTGCTGGCCTTCCTGGGACTGGGCTGCGGTCTGGTGGCCCTCTCGCAGGTCACCTCGCTGGGCTGGTCGCACCCCGTCGTCGTGGGCGGCCTCCTTGCCTTCGCCGTCCTGCTGCCGGCGTTCCTGCTCGTCGAGGGCCGGGTGCGCGACCCGCTGATGGACACCCGGCTGTTCGAGGACCGCAGCTTCTCCTGGGGGCTGAGCGCCTCGTTCCTCAACGCCATCAGCAACTTCGGCGTCGTGCTGCTGGTGTCGCTCTACCTGCAGGCCGTGGGTGGGGAGGACGCGCTGTCGGCGGGGCTCAAGGTGCTGCCCCTGGCGGTGTCGGCGCTGATCTTCTCCGCGGCGTCGGGCTTCTTCCAGCGGTGGGTCGAGGCGCACACCCTCACCGTGCTGGGCAACGCCGCCACCGCCGCCGGCCTGGGCGTCCTGCTGCTCTTGGGGTCCGAGGTGAACGACGCCGCGGTGCTGATCGGGCTGGTCCTCACCGGCGCGGGCTCCGGCTTCTTCATGCCGTCCAACACCCAGGTGCTGCTGGCCACGATGCCCAGCGAGCGGCTCGGCATCGCCAACGGCATGCGGCTGATGCTGCAGAACACCGGCGCGGTCCTGGGCACCGCGGTGATCCTCACCGTGCTCACCAGCCCGCTGCCGCGGGAGCTCCGGCGCTACGTCTTCTCCGGGACCATCTCCGAGGTCTCCGACGCCGGCCTCGCCGACCTGCTGACCGGCTACCGGTGGACGGCGGTCACCCTGCTGCTGGTCTGCCTCGGGGCCATCGTCTGCTCGCTGGGTGCCCGCCGGGCGGTGCGGCGCGCCTGAGAGCTGCGGCCGTCCTCAGCGCGGGCCGAGCGGGCGGACCATGCCCTCCTGCGCGACGGTCATGACCAGCCGGCCGGCCCGGTCGAACAGCCGCCCGGAGCAGTGGCAGCGACCGCCGGCGGCCCAGGTGCTCTCCTGCTCGAAGCAGAGCCACTCGTCGGCCCGCGCGGGGGAGTGCAGCC
This sequence comes from Blastococcus sp. TF02-09, assembly GCF_003319105.1. GTDB lineage: Bacteria > Actinomycetota > Actinomycetes > Mycobacteriales > Geodermatophilaceae > Blastococcus. Next base: position 48,284 of record NZ_QOHH01000001.1, read on the forward strand.
ACACGGCGTGGTCGAGGCTGGCCGCGGCCACGTCGGGCGCGCCCACCGCGCGGGCGTGCGGCGCCAGCGAGGTGGAGAGCATGAGCATGTCCGAGGCGTAGGCCAGCGCGGCCGCGTGCACCAGCGGCTGGTCGGGCAGCGGTTCCAGGGAGCGCATCCAGAACCGCTGCTGCGGCGGCGCCGGCTCGCCCCGGGACGCCGCGACGCGGGGGAGCTCGCCGTCGAAGCGGATGTCGAACGGGTGCCGCCGGGTCAGCTGCTCGAACCACTCGCGCAGCGGGCCGTCGATCTCGGCGGCGGCCTCCTGGGCGGTGGGCAGCGACTCTGGCTCCGGGGCGAGCAGCTGCGGGACCTGGTGCGTGAAGCCGGCCTCGGCCACCTGGAAGGATGCGGTCAGCTCGAGGATGGCCCGGCCGGACTGCTCGGCGGTGACCCGGCGGGTGCTGTACGACCCGCCGTCGCGCACCCGCTCGACCCGGAGACCGGTGGGCGCCGACGCCTCGCCGGCGCGCAGGAAGTAGGCGTGCAGGAGTGCGCGGCCCGGCCCGGGTCGACGGTGGCGCCGGCGGCCAGCAGCGACTGCGCGACGACCGCGCCGCCGAAGGAGCGCTCGGGCGACCGGCGCCGCGGGCCGGCGCGGAACCCGTCGTCCCCGGTGGGGGAGATCCGCAGCACACCCGCCCAGCCGTCGCGGACGACGTCCGGCTCGAGCTCGCCGCTGACCTGCATCTCCTCACCCTGCACGAAACTTCGACCCCTTCACGCCCACCCTCTTGACCTGTTAAGTGAATCACTATTCAATTCGTGGCGTGGGACGCATCGCGGGCGCGACGGGCGCACGGACACGGCAGCGCCTGCTGCGTGCCGCCGCCGACGTGTTCGCCCGCCGGGGGTACGACGGCACGCGCGTCGCCGACATCGCCTCGGAGGCGGGGCTGAGCAACAGCGCCCTCTACGCCTACTTCACGTCGAAGGCCGAGCTCCTCGTCGGAGCACTGCGCACGCACGGCCGCCGTCCGCTGGAGGACATGGTCGCGGCCGACCCCCGGCGCTCGATCGTCGACATGCTCATGCGCACCGGTGTCGGCCTGACCGAGCGGCCGGACGCCGACCGCTACCTGGTCATCGAGGCGCTCATCGCCGTCCGGCGCGACCCGGAGGTCGCCGCGTCGATGACCGGCTACGTCCGCGAGCGGGCCGAGTGGATGACCGGCCTGATCGAGCAGGCACAGCTGCGCGGCGAGATCGACGCGACCGTGTCCGCCCGGGCCATCGCCCACCTGGCGACGGCGCTGGCCATCGGCAGCACCCTGCTCACCCCTGATCTGCACGACGTCGGCGACGAGGAGTGGACGGCGCTGCTGTCCCGGGTCGTGACGAGCATCGCCCGTACCGAGGAACAGATGGGAATCCGCACATGAAGGTCCAGATCGACGCGCAGCTGTGCCAGGGGCACGGTCGCTGCTACGACCTCGCCCCCGACCTCTTCGGCGAGGACGACGAGGGCTACGCCACGCTCACCGCGCTCACGGCCGACGGCATCGTGCCCGAGGGTCGCGAGGGCGACATCCGTCTCGCGGCAGCCAACTGCCCCGAGTCCGCTGTTCTCGTCCTTGAGGAGGCACTGAATGACCGTCGATGACAGGTTCACCGACTCGCCGTTCCAGAAGGCTGATCCCGCCGAGCTCACCCGGTTCGAGGTGATGGACGGCCCGGTCTCCGACTGGGCCACCGACTTCTCGCACATGGACGAGCAGTACGCGGAGAACGCCCACGAGATCTGGGACGACCTGCGTGGCCGCTGCCCGATCGCGCACACCGAGCGGTTCGGTGGCGCGTGGCTGCCGACGAGGTACGAGGACGTCCAGGCGATCGCCTACGACACCGAGCACTTCACCTCGCGCGCCATCATCGTGGGCAACTACCGGCCCCCGCTGGATCTGGCTCCCGTCGGCGGTGTGCCCCCGATCTCGTCCGACCCGCCATTCCACCACGACGCCCGGAAGCTGCTGCTGCCGGCGTTCACCAAGGCGAACGTCGCGAAGCAGGAGGTCACCACCCGGGAGTTCTGCCACTCGCTGATCAACGCCTTCGAGGGCCGCGACCTCGTCGACGCCGCCACCGAGTACGCGATGCACATCCCGATCCGGGTCATCGCCGACATGCTCGGCTTCCCGACCGAGGACACCCCGAGGTTCAAGGTGTTCGTGGAGAACGCGCTCGAGGGCATCAACCGCTCGCCGGAGGAGCGCGAGGCCTCGACCGAGGTGCTCTTCACCTACCTGCTGGAGCAGGTCCGCGACCACATCGACAACCCGCGCGACGACCTGACGACCTACCTCATCAACGCCGAGCTCTACGGCCAGAAGCTGGCCCCGCAGCACGTGGTGGGGACGATGGCGCTGCTGCTCATCGCCGGCATCGACACCACGTGGAGCGCCATCGGCGCCTCGCTGTGGCACCTGGCGAAGAACCCCGAGGACCGCAAGCGCCTCGTGGAGGAGCCGGCCCTGCGCGCGACAGCGGTGGAGGAGTTCCTCCGGGCCTACGCCCCCGTGACCATGGCCCGCCTGGTCAAGGAGGACGTCGAGCTCGGTGGCGTCGAGATGAAGAAGGAGGACTGGGTCCTTCTGCCCTTCCCGGCCGCGAACCGCGACCCGGAGAAGTTCGAGCGGGCCGACGAGGTCGTCATCGACCGCGAGGTCAACCGGCACGCCGCGTTCGGCCTGGGTATCCACCGCTGCGCGGGCTCGCACCTCGCCCGCATGGAGCTGCGCGTCGCCCTCGACGTGTGGCTGGACCGGATCCCGGAGTTCTCCCTGGCCGAGGGCGCGCCCATGCGCTGGTCGACCGGGCAGATCCGTGGTCCCCGGATGCTGCCGATCACCATCGGCTGATGTACTCGGAGCCCCGGCGGGTCGTGCTCTCACGGACGCCGGGGCTCCGGCACGTCCAGCGCCGCCCTGCACCAGAGAGTGGGTTCCACCCGTGACCACGGAGACCGTCGTCGTCGTCGGCTCGTCGACCGGCGGGGTGCGCACCGCGCAGGCCCTGCGCCGCGAGGGCTTCGCCGGCCGGATCGTCCTCGTCGGTGAGGAGCCGCACGAGCCCTACGACAAGCCGCCGCTGTCCAAGCAGTACCTGGCGGGGGAGTGGGAGCTCGACCGGCTCGCGCTGATCACCCCGGAGGCGGCGGCGAGCGCGGAGATCGAGCTGCGACTGGGGGTCGCGGCCGTGCGCCTCGACGTCGCGGCGCGGCAGGTGCTGCTCGCCGACGGCACGGCGCTGGACTTCGACCACATCGTCGTCGCCACGGGGGCCGCCGCCCGGCCCTCACCGTGGCCCGCGGACTCCGGTGTGCACGTCATCCGCACCCTGGCCGACGTCGACGCGCTCCGGGCGGACCTCGCCACCGGGGGAGCGGTCGTCGTCGTGGGCGGTGGTGTCGTGGGTGCCGAGGCGGCCGCCACCATCCGCACGCTCGGGCACGCCGTCACCGTCGTCGACCCGCTGGCGACGCCGCTGGCCCGGCTGGTCGGCCCCGAGGTCGGCCGACCGCTGGAGGAGCTGCACCGCAGGCACGGCGTGGACACGCGCTTCGGCGTCGGCGTCGAGGGCATCGACGGCAGCGCCGGCAACCTGGCCGTGCGGCTCACCGACGGGTCGACGCTGAGTGCGGCCACGGTGCTCGTCGGCATCGGGGCGGTGCCCAACGACGGGTGGCTGGCCGACTCGGGGCTGCTGGTCGACAACGGCGTCGTCTGCGACCGGTACTGCCGGGCGGTGGACTCCGAGCGGGTCTGGGCGGTGGGCGACGTCGCCCGCTGGCAGGACCCGCGCTACCCGGCCGACGTGCGCCTCGAGCACTGGACGAACGCCGTCGAGCAGGCCGCCGCGGTCGCGCACAACATGGTGCACCCCGACGACCTGCAGCCCTACAGCCCGCTCGAGTACGTGTGGAGCGACCAGTACGACTGGAAGCTCCAGATCGTCGGGCATGCCGCGCGCGGTGGGCGGTACGAGGTCGTCGGTGACCTGGGGTCCGACCCGGCGCGGGCGGCGGTCCTCTACTCCGACGACGACGGCCGGCTGATCGGCTCGGTGACGGTGAACTGGCCCAAGTCACTGGTCACCAGCCGCCGGGCGCTGACGGCGGGCGACGTCGACTTCGAGCAGTTCGTCGAGCAGATCAAGGCCCTCCCCGCCAAGCCCCCGGCGCCGGCCGCCCGCTGATTCGCTGACTGGCGAGAGCCCGGCGAGAACCGCCCCGAGTCCGGATCGTGCCGCACTCCGCTGCCGACCTCGGTTGGTCTGCGGCGACTTGTCCGTATGACGTCCCGTCTCCGGAAAGATCACCGGGCGGGTCTATCGGGACGTCATGGTTTGAGTGGCACGCCGCGCCTGCTGTCACCGGTCGGCGTTCGGCTTACGGGATGAGTTCTCTGAGGCGTCGCACCCCCGCAGTGAGCTGCTCCTCGTTGGCGCCGGCGTAGGTCAGGCGCAAGTGGGGTGCGGGCGGTTCGGTGACGAAGTAGGGCCGTCCCGCTCCGATGAGCAAATTGTGGGCGCGGGCGCGGGCTGTTAGTTCGGCGTCGTCGACGTCGGGTGGCAGCCGCGACCACAGATGCAGGCCGCCGCGCGGCAGGACGGGCGGTAACAGCTGCGGTAGGTGCCGGTACAGCTCGGCGCTGAGGTGGTCCCGCCGTCGGCGTAGCGCCGTGGTGAGCTGATTGAGATGTCGCGGCCACGCGGGGGCGCCGAGGAGTTGCAGGGCGGTTTCTTGCAGAGGGCGGGCCACGCCGAAGTCGTCGACGAGCCGCACCGTGGCAAGGCGGGCGGCGGCGGGGCCGCGGGCGACGAGCGCGCCGATGCGCAGGCTGGGGGCGGCGGCTTTGGACATCGAAGACAGGTGCACCACGTGCCCGTCGACGTCATCGTGGAGGAGGGGTGGTGGGGCGGGCGCGTCGAGGGCCAGGTATCGCGCCCAGTCGTCCTCGAGGACGAACGCCCCTGCGTCGCGCGCGGCGGCAAGGATCTGTTGGCGCCGTTCAGGTTCGAGCACCGTGCCGTTTGGGTTGGCGTAGGTGGGCTGGACGTAGAGCAGCCGCGCGCCGGTGGTCGCGAATGCTGCGGGCAGCAAGTCTGCGCGCAACCCGCCGGCGTCGGTAGGCACCGGGAGGGGATGTAGTCCCGCGGCTCGCGCGGCAGCGAGCGCGCCGAGGTAGGTCGGGACTTCGACCAGTACCGGCGCGCCCGGCGGGGCGAGCGCGCGCATCGCCGTGGATAGCCCGGCTTGCCCGCCGGGGATTACGAGAACGTCACCGGGGTCGGCACCCACTGCTGCGGCAAGCAGGGAGCGCAGCTCGGGCAGCCCTGCGGCAGGGGCGAGCGCCCACCCGCCGGGCCGGCGCGCGGCGCGCACGGCAGCTGCGGTGAGGGCGGCCAGCGGCTGCAGGTCAGCCGACGGGTAGCCCGTGGAAAGCACGAGCACGCCCGGGGCCGCAGGCTGGTTGAGGGCGGCCACGTCCCGGCCGTCGACCGGAGCCTCCCCGAGAGCCACGGTCTGCCAGTCGGTGTCTGAATGCGCCTGTCGCGACGCCGAGCTGAGCCGGTGAGCCACAAAGGTGCCCCGCCCGGGTTCGGTGACGAGGACGCCCTCCGCTATCAGGCGGCCGACGGCCCGCGCGACGGTGCCCGGGCCGACGCCGAATTGCGCCATGAGCGCTCGAGAGGATGGCAGACGAGTACCCGGCTGCGTCGCTGCGGCCCGGTTGCGCAGGTCCGCAGCGACCCGAGCGGTACTGCTGCTACCGTCAACCATGTCAGCTAATGGTAGTGCTACTGGCTGTCAGCGTTCACTGCTACCGCCTGGTTCGACTCGTGGCTTTGTGGGTGTACCGGCTCCTACTTCGAGCCTTCCCACGACGCAGGTCGCCGTCCGCGAGCTCGGCCGAACCTTGGCGACCGTGAGACGAACCGTCGCCGCGACGGTGCTGGCCGCCGGCCACCTCACCTCGGGCCGGGCGCAGCGCCAGCGCGCGGCGGACCCACCGGACGCATCACCACCGAGCCCACCCCATAGCCCGTGGTCCTCCCCTCGCCGACACCGTGTCGCAAGGACCCGAAGTCCGATCCAGTCAGGTCCGCGGCACGGACGTCGGTCACCGCAGCGGGAGGAACAGAGCCGTGGTCACGTTAATCCGTGAGGTCGAAGCTGGCGACGCCGAGCGGGTCGCCGCTCTGCTCGGCGAGCTTGGGTATCCGAGTACGCCGGAGCGCGTGCGCGAGCGCCTGGCGACCTGGCTGGGTGATCGGCACAGCCGAGTGCTGGTGGCCACCACAGCAAATCAACAGGTCGTGGGCTGTCTGTCGGTGCATGCCGTTCCCTATCTGGAGCGAGACGGACGCTGGGCGCGCATCGAGAGCCTGGTCGTCACCGAGTCCGCCCGCGGCACCGGGGTCGGCAGTGCTCTGCTCAAGGCCGCGGAGACGGCTGCCCGAGAATGGAAGTGCGACGGGATGGAGGTGACCAGCCACCGCAGTCGCGAGCAAGCCCACACCGTCTACCGCCACGTCGGGTACGAGGACGTGTGCGACCGAGGTGCCCGATTCTGGAAGCCGCTCCACCAATCGGCATGAAGGCTTTCCGCGATCGAGTGACGCCGCAATCGGCCCAGCTAACGACAGGCGCCAGGGCAATCCCCGAGGCACCTCGGGGCTCGTCAGCCGACGATGGCGGCGCAACGGACCCAGACCCAATTGTGCGAGGCGATCTTCGCGCCCTCGGGCGCCGGCCGCTGAGCGCCACGAAGCAGCGAGGTACAGACGTGCAGCAGCCACTGTCGGCGGACTACGCCATCGACGACAACCCCGCCCGCGTCGACCTCGACGTCGTGTGGCACTTCCTCTCGAGTGCGGCCTACTGGGGCCGCTGGCGCACACGCGACGACGTCGCCCGCCAGGTCCGCGGCGCCTGGCGAGTTGTCGGGGCCTACCGGGGACAGGACATGGTCGGATTCGCCCGTGCGATATCCGACGGGGTTGCCTTCGCTTACCTGGCAGACGTCTTCGTCCTACCAGAGCACCGGAAACGTGGGCTAGGCCGCCGGTTGGTGAACGCCATGATCGAACGCGGCGCAGGCCGGGGTTTCCGATGGCTGCTGCACACCGCTGACGCCCACGGCCTATACGCCGACTTCGGCTTCGCTCCGCCAGGCTCCACGCTCATGGAGCGGCCCGGCGCCCGCCCTGCGGTCCTGCCACCACCGTCCTGACTACAAGCAAACACGAGACCTCGACTGCCGTCCCGCAGAGGAACCCTCCTCGACATTGGCGGTCAGCCCCGCGATGGGTCGTCGGGTTGTTTCCCAGCGGTCCAGCCCGCGGAACGCCCGGCTCGTACCGGCGGCCGGACTCAACCGCTCATGCTCGCACCGAGCGCCGCAGCCTTGTGACGAGTCGTTTGAAACATGACCGAGCCGAGGGCATTTCCAAGCCTTCATAAGTCCCGGCGCGGTTCAAAATACAGGCATACCCGCCCCGACCTGAGGCGCTGTCCTGCCTCTTCCGAGGCGCCCATCCGCTCACCATGCCCGAGATCTGGAGGCTCACAGTGCACGTCAGGCACCGAGGTGGCACCCCGGCTGTTGATTCCACGGCCTACGTCGCGCCCAACGTCGTGTTGTCCGGGGACGTGAGCGTCGGGCCGGGCTGCCGCGTCCTTTACGGGGCTGTGCTCACCGCCGAAGGCGGGCCGGTGACCCTTGGGAACGGCTGCATTGTCATGGAGGGGGCCGTGCTGCGCGGCACCCCCGGTTCACCTCTCTCGCTGGGCGACGACGTGCTCGTCGGTCCGCATGCCTACCTCTCGGGATGCGAGGTGCGGGACCGCGCCTACATCGCTCGCGGCGTGACCGTGCTCAACGGCGCCTGCATCGAGGCAGATACCGAGTTGCGAATCAACGCTGTCGTCCACATCAATACCCGCATCCCCCAAGGGGAGACAGTACCGATTTCGTGGGTCGCCGTCGGCGACCCGGCCACCTGTTACCCACCCGACCGCCACGACGAGATCTGGGCCCTGCAGAAGCCGCTCGACTTCCCTCGCACCGCATTTCAGGTCGACCGCAATACGGAAGGGATGAGCGACATCATGCGCAAGTACGCCCGTGGGCTCGGACGGCACGCGGACGACGAAGTACTTCCATGAGCGACATCGCGGACGCCGGCCGCGATCGAGGATGCTGTAGCCGCCTCCGGCGAGGGCGCCGCACTCTGGGCTCGGAACACCCGAAGCCGGCCTTCGCGCGACAGCGCACAGCATGCCGTCCCGCTAGCTCATCCCCTACGGGACCGCCGGGCCAGCCGTGACGGCCTCTCCGAGGGATCGTGCGGCGTGAGCGGGCCGGCCGGGTTCTACCACTGGCTCGGCTTGGTGCCCCTTGGTGACGTCGACGAGGATGGCGAGATTCTCGTCCGGCGGGACCTGACCGGCGGCCGGACCGGCTCGGCCGACCCGGCCCGCTGACCGGCGTCCAGCGCGGCGACCCGCTGCGGCCCCGCGGTGAGCCGGTAGGACGTGTCGAGCAGCTCGCCGACCTCGTCCCAGTCCGCCGCCTCGTCCAGGTCCACACCGACCCACCCGTAGGGACCCAGATAGGCGGGCACGAAGAACCGTGGGGTCTCGAGGACGGCCTCACGTTCGTGCTCGTCGAGCAGGACGATCGCCGCCGTGTCGTGCTGCTCGTGGCCGCCGGCCCGCTTGACCGACCCGCCGTAGTAGGCGAACACCTTGGTGGTGAAGAATGTTGGGCGCCCGTGCGACACCTTCTCGGCGGCGTCTGGGAATGCCAGCGCCAGGTGCCTGAGCCGGGCCAGGGTCGGGTCGTCCTCGTCGAACATCCGCGTATGCGGCATCGCGGCCTCCCGGCGCGTTGATGGGTCGAGCCTGCCGGGTTTGGCCGCGGCGGGCCATACCGAGGCGATCCTCGCGGCGGTGCGCGAATCAGTCGGTGCGGGTTATCGATACTCCACCACCCTGCCGGGCTGCCACCGCCCAGCCAGCACCGGTAGACGGTGGTCGCTGCGATTACCTCCGCCACCTCGGGGCAGGCGACCCACGGCTGGAGTGTCCCGCAGCTCACGGCGATTGGCTCGGGGGCTCGATGACGGCGAGGAATGCTCGGGCGGCGGGGCTGGGGTTGAAGTCGCTCCAGGCGAGGTACTCGGCGCGGGCGGGCCCGTCGACGACGCGGATTGCGACCAGCCCGGGTTCCGTGGGTGAGAACTTCGAGGGCAAGAGCGTGATTGCCAGGTTCTGGCGAACCAGCCCGATCATGAGGTCGGTGGCCATGGCCTCAAAGGCGACGTCGCGGTCGAGTCCTGCCGCGGAGAAAGCCAGGTCGCTCTGGACGCGTCCGGGGGTTCCGGCCGGGAAGTCGATGAAGACCTCCTGCGCGAGGTCGGCCAGCCGCACCTCGTGGCGTTCGGCGAGCCGGTGGTCGCGGCTGGCAACGGCGATCAGCTGGTCGCTGGCCAGCAGTCGCCAGGCGACGCCTCTTGGTTCCCGACTCTTCGGCAGCCCGAGCAGGCCCACGTCGACCTCACCGCGTGCGATGGCTGCTTGCAGGTCATCGCTGCCGCCGACCTGCAGGGTGATCCGGACCTGCGGGTGCGCCTGGTAGAAGCGTCCCAGCGTGGCGGGCAGGTCGACGGCGGTCACCGTCGGGATGACGCCGACCGTCAGGCGTCCGCGCACCTGTCCGGCCGCGGCCGCCGCGTCGACCGCGGCGCGATCCGCGGCCTGCAGACTCACCCGCGCCGCGGGCAGGAACGCCTCACCCGCGGCGGTGAGCTCCACCCGCCGGCTGGTGCGGGCGAACAGCGCCACACCCAGCTCCGTCTCGAGAGCCTTGACCTGGTGACTGAGCGCTGACTGTACGACGAAGCACCGTGCAGCGGCGCGCGTGAAGCTGGCCTCCTCCGCCACCGCCACCACATACCTCAGCTGCCGCAACTCCACCGGATGATCGTGCCGGTACATCGATGCGATGACAACAATGCATTGGACTCATCGGTGCGGGCGGCAACACGATGAGTGGGTGAGCGCCACGACGGCCCCTGAGGCCCAGACCCGAGCCCCAGGTCGCGCTGGTTTGACGGTGCTCACCGCCGTCACCCCGGCGGTGTGGGGCACCACCTACATTGTGACCACCGAGCTGCTGCCGGCCGGTCATCCGATGTTTGCCGCGCTGGTCCGAGCCCTGCCGGCCGGACTCCTGGCGCTAGCCATCTCGAGCACCCTGCCCCACGGCGACTGGTGGTGGAAGGCCGCGGTGCTGGGCACGCTCAACATCGGCGCCTTCTTCCCGCTGCTCTTCGTCACCGCGGAGCGGCTGCCCGGCGGCGCCGCGGCGACGCTGGGAGCCATCCAGCCGATCATCGTGGCCTTTCTCGCCGTCGTCGTCCTCGGCGAACGACTCTCTGGCTGGCGGGTGGGCTGGGGAGTCGTCGGCGTGCTCGGCGTGGCCCTGGTCGTCCTCGGGCCCGACGCCGCGCTCGACCCGATCGGTGTCCTCGCTGGCCTGGCCGGCGCGGCGTCCGTGGGCCTGGGCATCACGCTCACCAAGCGTTGGGGCCGCCCCGACGGTGTCGGCGCACTCACCTTCGCCGGATGGCAGCTCACCGCCGGAGGCCTGGCCTTGCTCCCGAGCCTGCTCTTAGAGGGCGTCCCTGGTCAGGTCGACGCGCCCGCGATCGGCGGGTACCTGTGGCTCGGGCTGGTCGGCGGACTCCTCGCCTACACCCTCTGGTTCGCGGGCATCCGCCGGCTCCCCGTGACCGCCACGGCCCTGCTCGTCCTGCTCTCTCCGCTCGTCGCCGCAGCCCTCGGGCTGTGTCTGCTCGGCGAAAAACTCACGCCCCTGCAGTCCACCGGCTTCGTCCTCGCCCTAGCCGCCCTTCTCGCCGGGCAGCAGACTGCACCATTCACGAAAGGCCCACGCCACCCATGACGCTCGCCGTGTTTGGTGCCACCGGCATGGCCGGCAGACCGGTCGTCACCGGAGCGCTCATCCGCGGACACACCGCCGCAGCAGGGTTCGGCTTGCGGGGCAACCGCCGCTCCGGTGGTCTGGCCCCATGACCTCGTCTTCAGCCCGGGATCTGTACCGCCGGTGGCTCGATGAGCTCTGGGCCGGCCATCCAGGCGCAGCCGAGCAACTCGTTGGTGAGGACTTCGTCGGGCACTGGCCTAACCGGGACGTCCACGGGCCCGACGAACTGGCCGCCACCATCGCCGAGACCCGCGGCATGTTCACCGAGCTCACCTTTGAGCTAGCGGTGGGGCCCATCATCGACGGGGAGTTGGTCGCCGCTCGCTGGACCGGTCGCGGCGTCACCCCGGAGGGCAACATTTCCTTCTTCGGCAACGACATCCTGCGCGTGGCAGACGGCCGGTTCGTCGAGTATTGGACCGCCTCGTCCTCCGGGTCCTGACCATTCCCGCTGAGCGATCCCCGGCGAGACAGCGAGTCGCGCTGCTGAAGTCGCGCAGAACGTGGCCGTAGCGGGTTCGGCCTACGGCGCGGTCAGCTCGAGCCGCGGGCAGACCAACCGCCGTCGGAGGCGATGGTTTGGCCGGTCACCCAGTCTGCCTCGTCGCTGAGCAACCAAGAGACGAGGCGCGCGGTGTCCTCCGGTCGCCCCCACCGTCCTGCGGGCATCGCGTGCTCCACTCGGCGGCGCAGCTCCCCAGTGGCGTAGCCCGTGTCGTTGGGCCCGGGGTTGACGCAGTTAACGGTGATCTGGCGTGGCGCGAGCTCAACCGCAAGCGAGGCGGTTAGCTGCTGGACGACTGCCTTGGAGGCGATGTAGGGCAGCTCCTCAGGCATCGCCCCGTGGTACTGCCCGGAGGTGAACAGCACCACCCGCCCGCCCGGCGACCCATCGTGCTGCTCGACAAAGTGACGCATCAGCAGCAGCGTCGCACGGGCGTTCACTGCAAAAGAGGCGTCCAGCTCGCCTGCGGTCAGCGTCGCCAGCGACTGCCGCGAGCTGCGCGCATGGTTGGCCACCAGCGCGTCCACTCGCCCGAACGCCGAGGTAGCCGCCGCCATCACCTGCTGCGCGGCGTCGGGGTCTGCAAAGTCCGCTGACAGAAACTCCACGCTGACCCCGTCGCCGCGCAGCACCTCAGCGACACCCTGGCCACCGCCGGGATCCTCGCCCCAGGGCTGGCCACTGTCGTGCGGCGCCCAACCGGTCAAGAACAACTTCGTCGCCCCATCGGCCGCCAGACGATTGGCGACCGCCGCACCGATGCCGCCGCTACGGCTGACCCCGGTGACCAGTACAGCGCGGCCGTCAAGCGTCATCCGTGCAGGGTAGGCCCCTACTCGTACTGCCGGGGCCGTCCTCATGGACGATCGGCGTGCGGTACACCTCGAAGGTGGTGGGCACGCCCCGTCAACGACGGGGCCCGGTCTCTCCCGCCATGTTCAGTACAGCCTCAGGTGCGTGCGCTCAGCCGCTCGTGAGGCCGTAGGCCTGGCGTCACGGGACGCAAGCAAGGCCGGTCAGTCTTGTAGTGACTGCTGTGCGACTTGCACGCTCACCCGTGCGGGCCGGCCCTGCCACCCTATGCGGGATGGCGAACACGGCCACGGATCGTGAACGGGGGCCCGTGATGGAGACAAGTCGAGACGCGCGGCGGGCAGGATTCAGCCGTGCGGGCGAGCTGGTTCGGGCGCTCGTGCCCGCGGCCTTGGTCGCGGTGGCCCTGGCTGTCGTGGTCGTCTACGCCTACTACAACGACCCGTGGCGGCCGCTGGCGCACGTCTTGGGCCCGTGGGTGGCGCTGGCCGTTGCGGTCGCCTTTGGCCGGCCGCCCATGGTGGCGATCGGCGCCTCCGTCACGTCGCTTGCCGCCGGGGTGGTCACCTTCTTCATCGGCCTCAAGGTTGGCCACGACATTCGCTGGGGCGATTCGGCCAGCGTCATATCAACTGGGGCGACATCCAGCTGTGGCTGGTGCTCGCCGCCGTCGCAGGTGTCGGTTTTGGACTGATCGGCTCCACTGCCGGCCGCCCAGACTGGCGAGGAGCTGTCGCGACCGCCGTGCCGCTCGGGTTGCTCCTCGGGGATGCCTACCGGCGGCTGTCCGGCTGGGGGATGGACGTGGCCGTGGCTACCGACATCGTGCTGGCCATCGTCCTGTTCACGGTCGCGACCCGGCGCAATCGCGGCTCGCTGCTGACTCTGCTGCTCACCGTCGGCGCGACCGTCGCCGGCTTCGTCGTGGTCTCCGCGCCCGACTTCCTCGAGCAGCTCCTCATCGAGGGTCTCTGAACCCGTTCCTGCGACAGTCGTCGGCTCTCAACGATCGAGTCGTCGCCCACCGCGAACGGCTGGGTCTGAACTTTCCACGCATTCGCGGCTTGGAGTGCGTGACCGGTGGAAGATCTCTCGACGGGCGACGACCTATGGGGACTGGGGTGGGCTGGCGGCCTGTACTCCGAGGTAGTGGGCTACCGCCAACTCGACCTCGGCGAGGTGATCCCGAGTGAGGTAGTCGACGGGGTCGCCGATGACGTAGGCCACGTCGATCGAGCGGATCTGGTCGACCAGCAGGCGCGAGAGCCGACCAGCGATCTCGAGCTCAGGACGATGGATGGACGTGCCAGCGGAGGTGGAGGTCGGGATCACGGTGACCACGGACAACGGCGAGTCCGACGGGGACAGGACCAAGCCCAATCGCCTCCCACCCTGCTCGTGGCTTCGCGGGCGACCCAGATCGATCCGGTAGACCGCCCCGCGGATCACCAGGCCTCTGGCTCCGTGTTGACGTCCTCGCCCTTCAGTGCCTCGCTGTCAGCGCGGAACTGTGTCAACCAGCGCTCGTGGTCTAGGAGCCGTAGCGCGCGGCGCAGCGTGTCGGAGGTGCTCTCGCCAGGCTTCGCCGCCTCACGCAGGATGCGCTCGTCGTCAGGCGTCGGACGAAAGCCGATCGATGGAGGCATGGGCTCACTCTACCGAGCGTTCGACAAATGTCGTACAGAATCCTCCAGCAACCAACCCTCTTCCGGCTGGGCTGGCGCAGCACCGCCGAGCTATCTGAGCGTCCCCCGGACTGCGGCGCTCAGCGCGAGCATGAGCGATTGAGTCTGCCTGCCGGCACCAGCCGGGTTGTTCGGCAGGCTGGGCGGCTGCGGAAAAACAGACGACCCAACGTGGGCCTGGCCGTCAAGTGCCCGAGTAAGGATCGCTCAGCGGCCCTCCACGGCCAGGCGGCCGGCCAGCAGCACGTAGGTGGCGGCGAAGCTGCGGCGCAGCCAGGCCATCACCCTCGGGCGGCTGATGACCTGCGCTCTCATCGTGGCGGCGAACACCCCGTACAGGGCGAACACGACGAACGTGGCTGCCATGAAGACCACGCTCAACCCGGTCATGTGCCAGGCGGCGTTGGCGGCTCCCGCGGGCACGAACTGCGGCAGGAAGGCGAAGAAGAAGATCGTGAGCTTCGGGTTCAGCAGGTTGATCAGCACCGCGGTGCGGATCACCCGCCACGAGGGCACCGGGCGGGCGTCGGTGTCGGTCGTGATGGCGCCCGTCTCACGGATCGTCTGCCATGCCAGGTACAGCAAGTAGGCGACACCGAGCCACTTGACCGTCTGGAAGGCGACCGCGCTGGCGTTCAGGATCGCCGCCAACCCGGTGATCGCAGCGACCATGTGCGGGACGACTCCCAGCGTGCACCCGAAAGCGGCCACGAGGCCCGCTTTGGCGCCGCGTGCAAGGCCGGCGGCGATCGAGTACACCGCGCCCGTCCCCGGCGTGGCCACTACCACCAGCGTCGTCACCAGGAACGCGACAGTCATCGCCCAGCCCTTCCCGTCGGTGACCGCACGCTACCTCCGCGTCCTGCGTCCGGATCGTCGACCCAGGCCCGACGGTGACCGCGTTGTCCGGTCCGGGCTCACCGGCGGGGACCAGCGCGGCCGACGCCCAGTTTCACGCGGTCGAGCTGATGTTGACCATCCACTGGACGCCGAAGGGGTCGACGCACATGCCGAACTCGTCGCCCCACACCTGCTTCTCCAGCGGCATGGTGACCGAACCGCCGTCGGAGAGCTTCTCGAAGTAGCCGCGCAGCTCGGCGTCGTCCCCGCTGAGGCTGACGGAGATGTCGCTGCCGCCACGGGCCTCCATGCCGGCCGGTGCGTCGGAGGCCATGAGCGTGTAGCCCGAGGGCGTCTCGAGCTGAGCGTGCATGACCTTGTCCTCGTCGCCCGGAGCGGCCATCCCGCTCCCGCCGTAGGTGTCGACCGCCAGCTCACCGCCGAAGACATCCCGGTAGAACTCCATGGCCTGCCGGGCGTTGCCCGCGAAGCCGAGGTAGGGGTTGAGTCGAGACGGCATCGGGAGCTCCTTCGCGCTCGGCGGTGACGAGGCGAAGGTAGCGGGAACGGCACCGGTTCAGGGGCCTTGGGCGGCTGGCGCCGCTGCTCGACCGGTTCCTCGTCAGGTCGCCGGCGTCCAGGGGCCCACGGTGAGCCGCCCGGTGGTTCCCAGGTCGACCTGCAGGGCCACGACCTGCAGCTGCTCCTGCGGCGACGGCGTGACGGCGAGGTACGAGCCCGGCGTATTCGCCGCCCCCAGCTCCACCGTGTTCCGCCACAGCAGCACCGCCTGCGCCCGCTGGCCGGGCCCGAGGGTCAGCGGGGTGGGACCGGTGACCGCACCGGTGCCGATCGGGTCCGGGGTCTCGACCACCTCCACCTCGATCGGCTGCCGCTCCTCGTCGAGCAGCTCGAGGCCGGGATAGCCCGTAACCGGGTGCGGAGCGGAGCCGCAGTTGACCAGCGACAGCGTCACCGCCCGTTCGCCCGTCGCGGCATCCACCGGCCCCACGCCGACCCGCGCCCCCGAGGCCGGGCAGGAGTCCGACGCCGTCGACGGCGCCGTTCCCGACGCGCTCGACGTCGCGGCGCCGTCAGCCTCGGCAGACGGGTCGGTGCATCCGCCCGCCGCCAGCACGGCTGCCAGGACCAACGACAACCGGATCCGCGGGTGCCGTCGCGCTCGGCGCTCGTGGTCATGCACCCGGTGATCCTGGCAGGACGGCCCGCCCTGGGCATGCAGCGGTGCGGATCGAGCAGCGATGTGTCCCGTGGTGGTCCTCCTCAGAGCATCTGCACCAGGCGGCCACCGTCCGCGCGGAGGGCGCCGCCGTTGGTGGCCGAGGCCAGCGGGCTGGCGAGGTAGGCGACCAGGCTGGCCAGCTCGGCCGGCTGGAGGAAGCGCTGCACCAGCGAGCTGGTGTTGCCGGCGGCGATGGCCGCCTTCATGTCCTCCTCCGAGAGCCCCTGCAGCTCGGCGACGTGGCGGACGGCGGCCGCGACGCCGTCGCTGTACGTGGGGCCCCCGAGGACGGAGTTGACGGTGACCTGGGTGCCGCGGGTGAGCTTGGCCAGGCCGTTGCCCAGGGCGAGCAGCGCGGCCTTGCTGACCCCGTAGTCGATCATGTCCGCAGGGACGTCGACCCCCGATTCGCTGCTCACCATGACGATGCGCCCCCACCCCCGCTCGAGCATCCCGGGGAGCAGTTGCCGCGACAGCCGGACGGCGCTCATCAGGTTGACGTCCAGCACGCGACGCCAGTCCTCGTCCGTGCTCGCCGTGAAGTCCCGGAGCTCGAAGACTCCGACGTTGTTCACCAGGACGTCGACGTCGCCCACTGCACCGACGAGGCGGCGCACCTCGTCGTCGTCCGCGACGTCCCCGGCGACCCCTGTCACCTCGGCGCCGTTCTCGTCCGCACGGAGACGGCGCACGGCGTCGTCGACGCCGTCAGGGGTGCGGCCGTGCAGGACCACCGCCGCGCCCTCGGCGGCCAGGGCGCGGGCGACGGCGTAGCCGATGCCCCGCGTCGACCCGCTGATGAACGCCCGCTTGCCCGCCAGCTGCAGATCCATGTCCACTCCTCGTCCCGATCACTTGCTCAGGCAAGTGAAGCTACAGGTGACTTGCCTGAGCAAGTGAACTAGGCTCGGGGCATGTGCCGTCCCCGCCGCCCACGACATGGCTGAGGCCGCCGGCCCGGGTGCGTTCACCGACGACGAACTGCGGACGTGGTCCGGCCTGGCGACGGTGCTGGAGTGGCTGCCGCCCCTGCTCGACGCCCAGCTGCAGCGCGACGCCGGGCTCACCCACTTCGAGTACGGGGTGCTGTACGCGCTCTCCACGGCCCCTGAGCGCACCCTGCGCCTGAGCGTGCTGGCGGGCTACGCGAACAGCTCGCTGACGAGGCTGTCCCGCGCCGTGACCCGCCTGGAGCAGCGGCAGTGGGTCCGTCGCGCGACCGACCCGACCGACGGCCGCTACACCCTGGCGACCCTCACCGACCTCGGCCAGGACACCGTCGAGCAGGCCATGCCCGGGCACGTCGCGACCGTCCGGCAGCTGGTGCTCTCGCCCCTCACCGCGGCACAGCGCCGGCAGCTCGTCGACATCAGCCGGCGCATCCTCACCGCCGCCGGTCCGGGGGAGCCGTGGCGGGCCGGGGAGACCTCGGCCGAGGCGTGACGCGACCCCGCGACCGCGGACATTGAGCGCGGCGGGCGGCGCGAGGACCATCGCCGCCCATGGAACATGCCGCCGTCCGAGCGGTGCTCGACCACTACCTGACCCACAGCGCGGCGGGCGACGAAACGGCCGCGCACAGCATCTACCTCGACGACGCCGTCCTGGAGTTCCCGCAGTCCGGCGAGCGCTTCGAGGGCGTGGCCGCCTTCCTCCCCTGGCGCAGCCGCTACCCGGCCCGCGTCGAGTACCAGGTGCGGCGCCTCCGCGGGGCAGCCGACGTCTGGATCGCCGAGCTGCTGTTCCGGTACGACGGCGGGCCCTGGCAGCAGGCCCTCGACATCCTCGAGTTCCGCGGCGACAAGGTGGCTGCAGAGTCGATCTACGTGTTCGAGGGATGGGACGCGCCGGACTGGCGTGCCCGGTGGTGGGCGGCCCCGCCGCAGAGGCCTGGTGCAGAGCCGCCCACCACCGGCGACTGACGGGGTCCTGCTGTCAGCCGTGGAGGAGCTTCCGGAACTTCCCGCAGCTCTCCTCGATCGCCGACTTCGCGGCGGGGGAGAGGCCGCCCATGTCGAAAAAGCCGTGGATCAGGCCGTCGTACCGGGTGACGTCGACCTCCACGCCCGCGGCCTTCAGCGCCTCGCCGTAGGCCTCGCCCTCGTCGCGCAGCGGGTCGAACTCCGCCGTCACGATCACCGCCGGCGGCTGGCCGGTCAGGTCGGCGTGCAGCGGGGCCAGTCGCGGGTCCTTGGCGTCCTCCCAGGCTCCGGCGTAGTGGCCGTAGAACCAGTCCATGGTCGGCTGCTCGAGGAAGTAGCCGCGGGCGTTCTCGACCCGGGAGGCGTACTCGCCCTCGGCGTCGACGGCGGGGTAGATGAGCAGCTGCGCGGTGAGCGGCGTGCCCTCGGCGTGCAGGGTCTGCGCGACGACGGCGGCCAGGTTGCCGCCCGCGCTGTCACCGGCGACGCCGAGCCGGTCGTCCCCGCCGAAGCGGTCCCGGTTCGCGGCGATCCACCGCGCCGAGGCGATCGCGTCGTCCGCGGCGGCCGGGAAGGGGTGCTCCGGGGCCAGCCGGTAGTCCACGGAGACGACGACGGCCTCGGCGTCGCGGCAGACGTGCCGGGCCATGTTGTCGTGGGTCTCCAGGTCGCCGATGACCCAGCCGCCGCCGTGGAAGAACGCCACGGTGGGGAAGGGGCCCTCGCCCTCGGGCCGGTAGACCCGCGCCGGCAGGTCGCCCTCGGCGCCGGGGACGGTGATGTCCTCGGTGCTCGCCACGGGGACGACGTGCTCGGGGCTGCGCAGCCCGGCGGTCATCGCCAGGTACTGGGCGCGGCCGACGTCCGGCGCGTTCTCGTACATGGGCGGCAGGTCGGACTGCTCGGCCATGGCGAGCAGTGCGGCGATGTGCGGGTCGACCGGCACGGGTGGTTCTCCTGTCCTGGAGGGTGGGTCGGGACGTGGGGTGGCGGGGGATCAGCGGCGGTAGACGAGCCCGTCGTCGAGGTCGGCCGCGGGCAGGACGGCGCGCTCCTCGGTGTACTCCTTGTGGTGCGTCCAGGGCTCCCGGTCGCCGCGCTTGAACATCCGGTGCTGGGAGCGCATCACGTAGCCCGGGTTGAAGTTCTCCGGGTCCGACCAGTCCAGCAGCGGCATGTCGGCGTCCTCGGGCCGCAGCTGGGGGACGACGACGGGCGTGCCCTGCTCGTCCATCTTGGTCAGCAGCCGGCAGACGAACTGGCTCACCAGGTCCGCGCGCAGCGTCCAGCTGGCCCGGAAGTAGCCGAAGACGTAGGCCATGTTCGGCACGTTCGTGATCATGAGGCCGCGGTAGGTGACCTGCTGCGTGAAGTCCACCGGCTCGCCGTCGACGGTGAAGGCGACGTTGCCGAACAGCGACAGGTCGAACCCGGTGGCGGTGACGACGACGTCGGCCTCGAGCTCCTCGCCCGAGGTCAGCCGGATGCCTGTTGCGGTGAAGCGCTCGATGGTGTCGGTGACGACGGACGCGCGGCCCTCGCGGAGCGCGGTGAACATGTCGCCCTCGGGGACGACGGCCAGGCGCTGCTGCCACGGGCGGTAGGTCGGGTTGAAGTGCTTGTCGATGTCGAAGCCCTCGGGCAGCTGCGGGCGCATCTCCCCGATGAGGTACTCGCGCAGCGCGTCCGGGGTGTCGATGGACATGCGCCACAGCTCCTCGCCCAGCTTGAAGGAGGCGCGGCGCATGATCTCGTGGATCCACTCGTCGGGGATGTCCAGCGCCCGCAGCTGCTCGAGCAGCTCGGAAACCTTCGGCCGGGCGAGGAAGAACGTCGGCGAGCGCTGCAGCATCGTCACGTGCTTGGCGGTCTCGGCGATGGCGGGGATCAGCGTCGCCGCGGTCGCGCCCGAGCCGATGACGACGACCCGCTTGCCGGTGGCGTCGAAGTCGTCGGGCCACTTCTGCGGGTGCACGATCTGGCCGCGGAACGCGTCCATGCCCTCCCACTGCGGCTGGAAGGGCTTGTCGTGGTCGTAGTAGCCCTGGCACATCCACAGGAAGTCGGTGGTGAACCGCAGCTGCTCGCCGGTGTCCTCCCGGGTGACCTCGACGGTCCAGCGGCGCTCCTCCGACGACCAGCTCGCGGCGGTGACCCGGTGCCGGTAGCGGATGTGCTGCGCCAGGTCGTTCTCCTCGATCACCTCGTCGAGGTAGGCGAGGATCTCGTCGGCGGTCGCGATCGAGGGCCCGCGCCACGGCTTGAACCCGTACCCGAAGGTGAACAGGTCGCTGTCGGACCGCGCACCGGGGTAGCGGTGCGTCCGCCACGTGCCACCCCGCGCGTCGAGCGCGTCGAGGAGCAGGAAGCTGCGCCCCGGCTGCTCCTGCTGCAGGTGGTAGGCGGCGCCGATGCCGGAGATGCCCGCGCCGACGACGAGCACGTCGACGTGCTGGACGTCGGAGGTCGGAGCGGAGCCGGCGGCGGCCTCGATGGTGGTCATGGGCAACTCCCTGCGGGGCACGTGATGTACGTCGCAACCTACGCGGGCGATCCCCGCATTGCTAGAACGCCGCTCTGGTTCTGCGATCCGTGCCGGGCGCCCTCCGATCGTCCAGCGCTGCTGAGCCCTTGCCCGGGAGCCGGGGTCCAGCCGCTCGACGTGACGTTCCGCCGCGCCTCACCCCGGCGGAACGTCGGCCCGCGCGGCTGCACCGGGGAGTGAGGCCAGAGACGGCACGCCGGAGATACGTGGACGTCCTACTAGTTCCGCCGTACGGTGCGGACGTGACCGCGACCACACGCCAGGCGCCGCCCCTGCACACGCCGGTCCACCCCGTGCGCTTCCTGACCGCAGCGAGCCTCTTCGACGGGCACGACGCATCGATCAACATCATGCGGCGGATGCTGCAGAGCCAGGGCGCGGAGGTCGTCCATCTCGGACACGACCGCAGCGTCGACGCCGTCGTCCGGGCGGCACTCGAGGAGGACGTGCAGGGCGTGGCCCTCTCCTCCTACCAGGGCGGGCACGTCGAGTACTTCGGCTACCTCGTCGACCGGCTGGCCGAGGCCGGGGCGGGACACGTGCAGGTGTTCGGCGGCGGGGGCGGCGTCATCGTGCCCGACGAGATCGCCGCGCTCCGGGCGCGGGGCGTCACCATCTTCGCGCCCGAGGACGGCCAGCGCCTCGGCCTGCCCGGCATGGTCAACGAGCTCATCCGCGCCTGCGACGTCGACCTCGCGGCTCGGGAGCCCGACGTCGACGCGGTGCTCGCGGGCGACCCCGCCGCCCTGGCCCGGGCCGTCACGGTGCTCGAGAGCGGTCGCTCCCCCCGGCTGGCCGAGGAGCTCCGCGCCGCGGCCGCGCGTCGCCGCGTCCCGGTCCTCGGCATCACCGGCACGGGCGGCTCCGGGAAGTCCTCGCTGACCGACGAGCTGCTGCGCCGGCTGCGGCTGGACCAGGAGGACAAGCTGCGCGTCGCCGTCCTCGCCGTCGACCCCACGCGGCGGCGGGGCGGCGGGGCGCTGCTGGGCGACCGCATCCGGATGAACGCCCTGGACGTCGCCGGCTCCCGCACCTTCTTCCGCTCGATGGCCACCCGCACCGCCGGCGCCCAGGTGCCCGAGCACCTCGGCGACGTGATCGCGGCGGTCCAGGCCGCCGGCGTGGACCTGGTCATCGTGGAGACGCCGGGCATCGGGCAGGGCGACGCCGCGATCGTCCCGTTCAGCGACGTCTCGTTGTACGTCATGACGCCGGAGTTCGGCGCCGCCTCGCAGCTGGAGAAGATCGACATGCTCGACTTCGCCGACGTCGTGGCGATCAACAAGTTCGAGCGGCGGGGGGCGGAGGACGCCCGCCGCGACGTCGCCCGCCAGCTGGTGCGCAACCGCGAGGCGTTCGGGGTGCCGTGGGAGGAGATGCCGGTCTTCGGCACCAGCGCCGCGCGCTTCAACGACGACGGCGTCACCGCGCTGTACCAGCACCTGCGCGGGCTGCTGACCGACGCCGGGCTGCCCGTCGGCACCGGCGTCCTCCCGCACGTCGACGTCCGGGCCTCGTCGGGGCTGACCAGCGTCGTCCCCGCGCAGCGGTCCCGCTACCTGGCCGAGATCAGCGAGGCGGTGCGCGGCTACCGCGCCGTCACCGCGGCGCAGGCCGACGTGGCGCGCCGCCGGCAGCACCTCACCACCGCGGCCGAGGTACTCGACGGGGCCGCCGCCGAGGCCGCCCGCCTCGCCGCGGAAGCGGCCGCGGCCGAGCTGCTGCCCGACGTGCGCGGGCTGCTCGACGGGTGGCCCGCCGTGGTCGAGGCGTACGCGGGGGAGGAGTACGGCTACGCGGTCCGCGGCACCGAGGTCCGCACCCCGCTGACCCGCACCACGCTGTCGGGCACCGCCGTCCGCCGGGTGTCGCTGCCTCGCACCCGGGACGACGCCGAGCTGCTGCGCTTCCTCCGCGCGGAGAACCTGCCCGGCGCCTTCCCCTTCACCGCCGGCGTCTTCCCGTTCAAGCGCGCCGGGGAGGCGCCGGCCCGGATGTTCGCCGGCGAGGGCGACGCGTTTCGCACCAACCGGCGGTTCCGGCTGCTGTCGGCCGGCAGCGAGGCGACCCGGCTGTCGACCGCGTTCGACTCGGTGACCCTGTACGGCCGCGACCCCGACCCGCGCCCGGACGTCTACGGCAAGGTCGGCACCTCGGGGGTCTCGATCGCCACGGTCGAGGACATGACGGCGCTCTACGACGGCT
The DNA here is from genome assembly GCF_003319105.1 of Blastococcus sp. TF02-09. GTDB lineage: Bacteria > Actinomycetota > Actinomycetes > Mycobacteriales > Geodermatophilaceae > Blastococcus. Next base: position 71,096 of record NZ_QOHH01000001.1, read on the forward strand.
TCGACCTCTGCGCGCCGACGACGTCGGTGTCCATGACCATCAACGGGCCGGCGCCGACGATCCTGGCGATGTTCCTGACCACCGCGATCGACCAGCGGCTGGCCCGGTTCCGCGAGGAGGAGGGGCGCGAGCCCGACGCCGCCGAGGCCGAGGAGATCCGCGCCTGGGTGCTGGCCACCGTCCGCGGCACGGTGCAGGCCGACATCCTCAAGGAGGACCAGGGCCAGAACACCTGCATCTTCTCCACCGAGTTCGCGCTGCGCTGCATGGGCGACATCCAGCAGTGGTTCATCGACCACGGCGTCCGCAACTTCTACTCGGTCTCCATCTCCGGCTACCACATCGCCGAGGCCGGGGCGAACCCCATCAGCCAGCTCGCCTTCACCCTGGCCAACGGGTTCACCTACGTGGAGAGCTACCTCGCGCGCGGGATGGACGTCGACGACTTCGCGCCCAACCTCTCCTTCTTCTTCTCCAACGGGATGGACGCCGAGTACTCGGTCATCGGCCGCGTCGCCCGCCGCATCTGGGCCGTCGCGATGCGGGAGAAGTACGGCGCGGGGGAGCGGTCGCAGAAGCTCAAGTACCACGTGCAGACCTCGGGCCGGTCGCTGCACGCGCAGGAGATGGACTTCAACGACATCCGCACCACGCTGCAGGCGCTGTGCGCCATCTACGACAACGCCAACAGCCTGCACACCAACGCCTACGACGAGGCGGTGACGACGCCGGGCGAGCAGTCCGTGCGCCGGGCCCTGGCCATCCAGAGGATCATCGACCAGGAGTGGGGGCTGGCCGGCAACGAGAACCCGCTGCAGGGCTCGTTCGTGATCGAGGAGCTCACCGACCTGGTCGAGGAGGCGGTGCTGGCGGAGTTCGACCGGATCGCCGAGCGCGGGGGAGTGCTGGGTGCGATGGAGACCGGCTACCAGCGCGGCCGCATCCAGGACGAGTCGATGCTCTACGAGCACCGCAAGCACGACGGCAGCCTGCCGATCATCGGCGTCAACACCTTCCTGGCGCCCGACCGCGGCGACGCCCCGCCGGCCCCCGTCGAGCTGGCGCGGGCGACCGAGGCGGAGAAGCGCTCGCAGCTGGACCGGCTGGCGGCCTTCCACGCGGCCCACGCCGCGGAGGCACCCGCGGCGCTGGCCCGGCTGCAGCGAGTGGCGATGGAGGGCGGCAACGTCTTCGCCGAGCTGATGGAGACCGTCCGGGTGTGCAGCCTGGGGCAGATCACCGAGGCGTTCTTCGAGGTGGGCGGCCAGTACCGCCGCAACGTATGACGGGCCTCCACGACGACCTGGGGACGGCGGTCGGGTTGCCTCGGCCGCCGCGGCGGGTGGTCTCGCTCGTGCCGTCGCTGACCGAGGCGCTGGCGGTCACGGTGCCCGACCGGCTCGTGGGCGCCACCGACTGGTGCACCCACCCCGCCGGCCTCGACGTGGCCCGGGTGCGAGGCACCAAGAACCCCGACCGCGCCGCGATCGCCGCGCTCGCCCCCGACCTGGTGATCGCCAACCGGGAGGAGAACCGGCAGCTGGACGTGCAGCGCCTCCGCGCGGCCGGCATCCCGGTATGGGTCACCGTCATCGAGTCCCTCGACCAGGCGCTGACCTCGATGCGCCGGCTGGTCACCGAGGTGCTGGACGTGGGGGGGCCGGAATGGCTGCGCACCGCCGCGGCGCAGTGGGCGCAGCCCGCACCGGAGCCGGAGCTGCGGGTCGCCGTCCCCATCTGGCGGGACCCCTGGATGGTGGTGGGCAGCCGCACCTTCGCCGGGGACGTGCTGGCCCGGCTGGGGCTCCGCAACGCCTTCGCCGACGACGCCGAGCGCTACCCCCGCGTCGACCCGGCCCGGCTGCGCGACGCCGGTCTGGACGCCGTGCTGCTGCCCGACGAGCCGTACGCCTTCACCGCCGACGACGGGCCCGAGGCGTTCCCCGGCGTCCGGACGGTGCTGGTCTCCGGGCGCGACCTCACCTGGTACGGCCCCTCGCTGGCGGAGGCCCGGAGGCGACTGCTGGCCGCCGTCCGGGGGTGAGCTGCCCGGCGAGGAGTTCCCGGGACCGCCCTGTAACGCTGGAGCGCAACCGGACATGTACTCCACGTGATCGCGATGCAAGGGCCACCACCAGACATGACCCGCCCCGACCAGCTCGGTGACGACTTCGAACGGGTGTACCGCGCGTGCGGCACCGCGGTCCTCGGCTACGCGCTCCGGCGCGCGGCGTCCCGCGAGGACGCACTCGACGTCGTCGCCGAGACGTTCGCGACCGCGTGGCGACGCCGGACCGAGCTGCCGCCCGATCCCGGCGACGCCCGCCCCTGGCTGTTCGGCATCGCGCGGAACTGCCTGGCCAACTCCCTGCGCGGCACCGGACGCGCCGGCCGGTTGGGCGAGCGCCTGGCCGCGGCGTTCGATCCCGGCGCCGTACCGGACCCGGCGGTCGTGCACGAGCAGTCCGTCGACGCCCGGCGGGTGCGCACCGCCTTGCTGGCCCTGTCCGAGGAGGACCGCGAGCTGCTCACGCTGGTCGCCTGGGAAGGGCTCAGCCCCGCCGAGGTCGCCACCGCGCTGGGCCTCCCCGCCGGCACCGTCCGGGTGCGCCTGCATCGCGCCCGCGGCCGGCTCCGCACCGCTCTCGCCCTGTCCGCTTCCCCCGAGGAGAACCTCCGATGACCACCGACCGCGAGCTGGACGCCCTCCTGGACGGGGCCGCCGTCGTGCGCGACACCGACCTGCCCGCCCTGCCCGACCACTTCCTCGCCGAGCTCCGGACCACGGCCGACGAGCCGGCGTCCGTGCTCGCCGCCCGCCAGCTGGTGGCCGACGCACACGTGCGGCGACGCCCGCGTCGGAAGGTCCTCCTGCGCGCCGGTGGCGCGGTGACGGCCATCGCCGCGACGTTCGCCGTCGCCGTCCTGGTCACCCCGGCCGACCGGCCCGCGACCCGGGAGGCGCTCCCGTCCCCGACGGCGGAGGCGCCCGCGGCCGGCCTCAGCCTCGTGGCCGCCGAGCAGGCCACCTTCCCGTTCTCCCTCGACCCGGTGCCCACCGGGCTCACCGCGACGTTCAGCCGGTGGGGTGGGGTCGCCTACTACCCCGGGCAACCCCTGGTCCACAGCGCGGACTACTCCTCCCCGGACGGCGACCGGGTCCTGGTCCGGCTCTTCCAGGAGGACCCACGGACGTGGCCGGACGCCGACGACTGGTCGCTCGACGAGCCGGTCACCGGCACCGCGGCCGTGACCGTCGACGGCCCGCCGGCCGAGGTCCGGGGCGGCAACGGCTACGTGACCCTGCTCTGGGAACGGGGCGACGGCACGTGGGTCCAGCTGCTCGGTGAGGGGGTCTACGGCACGTCTGCCGCGGCGGTCGGCGTGGCGAAGTCCGTCGTCGACCGGCCCCAGCCCGTGGGGCTGCAGTTCGGGCTGGCACCGGCCGGCTGGTCGATCGGGGGATACGAGGAGAGCCGCAGCCTGGACCTGGTCAGCGACACCGATCCGCAGCTGCTGCTGCGCCTGAGCCTGATCGGCCGGGAGGGCGGGCTGACGGTCGACACCGCGCTCACCGGCACGGAACTGGCGGCCCCGGTCGAGCCGGTGACCGTCAAGGGCCTCGAGGGCCGGTTGAGGCTCGTGGCGGGCCAGGGCAACCCGGACTTCTGGCAGCTGGTCGGCCAGATCCCCGACGGCCCGATGTTCCTGCTCGTGGGCCCGCAGGAGCTCACCCGGGAGCAGATGCTGCTCATCGCCGAGCAGGTCACCTACACGCCGTGAACCCGGCCGCCGTCGTCCGCTGCCGCTCCGGCCGCGGACGGCGGCGGCGCGCCCGGGGCCATCCCGTGGCGGAGCGAAATTTCCGGTCGGCGAAGGACCAGGCCAGGCCGCCGAAACGGGCGCCGGGGCCGGCGCCGAGCTGTGCACGGACTCCCGAACGCAGGGACGCTGGTCCGGGAGCGACGGCCGACGAGAGGGTGGCGGGTGCAGCGGATCAGCGGATCACGACCAGCGAGGTGCCGGGCGGTCGTGGTCACCGTCGCACTCGTGCTCGGGGTGGCGGGAGCCACCGGAACGGCCGCCGCGGCCCCGTCCGACGACGACGTCGCGGCCGCCCAGCAGGCCGCCGACGCGGCCGCCGCCCAGGTGGGCGAGCTGCTCACCGAGGAGGGCAGCGTGCGGGCCGCGCTGGACCGGGCCGATGCCGACGCCGCGGCCGCACTCGGCCGGTACGAGGCCGAGCAGGCCCGGCTGGCGGAGGTCCGGGCCTCCGCCGGGCGCGCCCGCGCCGCCGCCGACGGCGCCGCGGCCGAGGTCGAGTCCGCGCGGACGGAGCTGGCCGCGTTCGCGCGGCGCAGCTACATCGACGGCACCGCGTCGGCCGGGATGCGCGCGCTGCTGACCGCCACCGGTCCGGCGCAGATGCTCGAGCGCGCGGCGCTGCTCGATGCCGCCGGCCAGGGGCGCAGCGCCGCCCTCGACCGGTTCACCGCCGTGCAGCAGGACGCCGAGGAGAGCGCCGCCTCCGCGGACGGGGCGCTGGCCGAGGCCGCCGACGTCGAACGGGAGGCCGCGGCCGCGCTGGCGTCCGCGCAGGAGGCACAGGCGGAGGCCCGGCAGGCGTCCGCCGCCTTCCAGACGCGGCAGGCCGACCTGCGGTCCCGGCTGGAGTCGGCCCGCGCGGAGATCGTGGACCTGCAGCGCGAGCAGGCCGCCTCGCGAGCGGCCCGCCCGGCGCCCGCGCCGGCCCCCGAGCCCGCTCCCGCTCCTCCGGAGCCCCGGCCGTCGGTCGCCGCCGCGCCGGCACCGGCACCGGCACCGGCGGCGCCCGCGCCGGTGCCGGTCTCCCGCCGCGACTGGGACGCCGTCGCGCAGTGCGAGTCCGGCGGCAACTGGTCCATCAACACCGGCAACGGCTACTACGGTGGCCTGCAGTTCTCCGCCGGCACCTGGACCGGCCACGGCGGCGGCGCCTACGCCCCGCGGGCCGACCTCGCCACGCGGGAGGAGCAGATCGCCGTCGCCGAGCGGGTGCTGGCGACCCAGGGCAAGGGCGCCTGGCCCACCTGCGGCCGCAACCTCTGAGCGGTCAGCCGCCGAGGCGGGCCCGGACGACGGCGGCCTGCTCGGGCGAGCCGATGAGTTGCCCGATCTCGCGCTGCTCGGCGGCGAGGCCCTCGGCGAGCGGCACCCGCCCGGCGAGATCGACGAGCCGCTTGACCGCCCGGGTGGCGGTGCGGCTGTGCCCGGCGATCTCGGCGGCCAGTGCCAGCGCGGCAGCCAGCGGATCGGCCTCCTCGCGGGTGGCCAGCCCCAGCCGGACCGCCTCGGTGCCCGACACCCGGCGCCCGGTCAGCGCGAGCTCCTTGGCGACGTCGCGGCCGACGAGCTCGGGCAGCAGCTGGGTGCCGCACATGTCGGGGCAGATGCCCCACTGGATCTCCATCAGCGACAGCTGCGCGTCGGGGGCGACCAGCCGGATGTTGGCACCCAGGGCGATCTGCAGCCCGCCGCCGAACGCGTACCCGTGCACCGCGGCGATCACCGGTGCGGGCACCAGCGACCACACGTGCACGGCCTGCTGGGCCAGCGCCCCGGCCGCCCCGAGCGGCTCCCGCGGTGTGACCTGGCGCGGCCCGCTCTGCTCGGCCATCGCCGCGAACCCGCTGAAGTCCAGGCCGGCGCAGAACGCGCGCCCCGCGCCGGTGAGCACCACCGCGCCAACGTCGTCCCGCTCCATCAGCTCGCGCCCGGTGGCGACGATCGCCTCGAACATCGGCGTGTCCAGGGCGTTCATCTTGTCGGGGCGGTCGAGCCGGACGGTCGCGACGCCGTCGGCCACCTCCAGCGCTACGCGGTGCGGGTCCTCGGATGCCATCTGGGCTGTCTACGGGCGGGACGACGGCCGTGTCAACGCGCGCCCGGTGCCCGCCGACCGGCGTCCCTAGGCTGCGGCCATGAGCGCCCCGGCCCGCACCGCTGCCCGGCTGCTGCTCGGCGCAGCCATGGTGGGGGCGGGCGTGCTGCACCTGACCACCCAGCGGCAGGAGTTCCGGGCGCAGGTGCCCGCGTGGTTCCCCGTGGACGAGGGCCTCACGGTGCTCGGCTCCGGCGTCGTGGAGATCGCGCTGGGGGCCGCCTTCGTCGTGCTGCCCGGGCGGAAGCGGCTGATCGGCGGGCTGCTGGCTGCGTTCTTCGTCGCCATCTTCCCCGGCAACGTCGCGCAGTACCTGGAGGGCACCGACGCGTTCGGCCTGGACACCGACCGCGCGCGCCTGGTCCGGCTGTTCTTCCAGCCGCTGCTCGTGCTGTGGGCGCTGTACGGCGGCGGCTGGCTGCGGCGCGACAGGCGCGGTGCCGACGCCCCGGGCGGTACCCGCCGGTAGGGAGTGCGGCGCGGAGCCACGGGATAGGTTCGACGCAGGACAGCGGCGTCGTCGGCAGGGGAGTGCACGTGGGCAGATCGGTGCTGGTGACCGGCGGCAACCGAGGCATCGGCCTGGCGATCGCCCGGTCCTTCGCCGAGCAGGGCGACGCCGTGGCCGTCACCCACCGCGGCAGCGGCGCACCCGACGGGCTGTTCGGCGTGCAGTGCGACGTCACCAGCAGCGAGGACGTCGACCGCGCCTTCTCCGAGATCGAGGCGCACCAGGGCCCGGTCGAGGTGCTGGTGAGCAACGCCGGCATCACCCGGGACGGGCTGCTCATGCGGATGAAGGAGGAGGACTTCGCCGACGTCGTCGACGCCAACCTCACCGCGGCCTACCGGGTGGCCAAGCGGGCCACTGCCAAGATGGTCCGCGCCCGCTCCGGCCGGATGATCTTCGTGAGCTCCGTCGTCGGCCTGCTCGGCTCGGCCGGCCAGACCAACTACGCGGCGTCCAAGTCCGGCCTGGTCGGCCTCGCGCGCTCGATCGCCCGGGAGCTGGGGAGCCGCAACATCACGGCCAACGTGGTCGCCCCCGGGTTCGTCACCACGGACATGACCGCGGCGCTGCCCGAGGCCCGGCAGCAGGAGATCCTGGGGCAGGTGCCGCTGGGGCGGTACGCCTCGGCGGAGGAGGTGGCCGGCGTCGTGCGCTTCCTGGCCTCCGACGCGGCGGGCTACATCACCGGGGCGGTCGTCCCGGTCGACGGCGGACTGGGGATGGGTCACTGATGAGCGGGATTCTCGACGGTAAGAAGGTGCTCGTCACCGGCGTCCTGACCGAGGCGTCGATCGCGTTCGCGACTGCGCGCATCGCCCAGGAGCAGGGCGCCACCGTCGTCCTGTCGAACTTCGGGCGGGCGCTGTCGCTGTGCCAGCGGATCGCCAAGCGGTTGCCGCAGGAGGCGGCCGTCGTCGAGCTCGACGTGACCGACCCCGACCACCTCTCCTCGCTGGCCGACCGGCTCCGCGAGCTGGGTGTCGATCGCCTCGACGGCGTCGTGCACTCCATCGGCTTCGCGCCGCAGGAGGCGATGGGCGAGGGCTTCCCCGAGGTCGCCTGGGAGCACGCCGCCACCGCCTTCCAGGTGTCGGCCTGGTCCTACGCCTCGCTCACCCAGGCCTGCCGGCCGCTGCTCGCGAACCCCTCCTCGGTCGTGGGCCTGACCTTCGACGCCTCCGTCGCCTGGCCGGTCTACGGCTGGATGGGCGCGGCCAAGGCGGCCCTGGAGTCGACCAGCCGGTACGTCGCCCGCGAGCTCGGGCCGCAGGGCGTGCGGTCCAACATCGTCGCCGCCGGCCCGCTCCGCAGCATGGCCATGAAGTCGATCCCTGGCAGCGCCCAGTTCGAGGAGGCCTGGGAGGGCCGGGCGCCGCTGGGCTGGTCGGTCACCGACACCGCCCCCGCGGGCAAGGCCGTCGTCGCGCTGCTGTCCGACTGGTTCCCCGCCACCACCGGCGAGATCGTCCACGTCGACGGGGGCTTCCACGCCGTCGGCGTGTGACGTCCCCGACCCTCGCATCCAGCACCGCTCCGCAACAGGAAAGAAGCTCGTGCCCCGCGCCATCGTCGACATCACCCCTGCCGGTCAGCGCCCCGACGAGGACCCCTCGCTGGCCGCCCGCAACAACGGCGGCGTCGAGCCGTCGTCCGCCCCCGCCCCGGCCGGCCGCCGCGAGGCGCTGCTGCTCCTCTCGTTCGGCGGCCCCGAGGGCCACGACGACGTGATGCCGTTCCTCGAGAACGTCACCCGCGGCCGTGGCATCCCGCGCGAGCGGCTGGAGGAGGTCGCCGAGCACTACCACCACTTCGGCGGCGTCAGCCCGATCAACGACCAGAACAAGGCGCTGCTCGCCGCGCTGGAGGACGGGCTGCGGTCCGCCGGCATCGACCTGCCGGTCTACTGGGGCAACCGCAACTGGGCGCCCTACGTCGAGGACGTCTGGCAGCAGATGGCCGACGACGGCATCGAGCACGTCTACGTCCTGGCGACGTCGGCCTACGCCTCGTTCTCCGGGTGCCGGCAGTACCACGAGGACGTCGCCCGGGCCCGCGCCGCGATGACCGGGGACGCCGCGGCGCCCGGCGGTCCGACGGCGGAGAAGCTGCCGCACTACTTCGACGCCGAGGGCTTCGTGCGCGCCAACGCCGACGCGCTGGCCGCCGCGCTGGACGGGCTCCCCGACGGCGTCCGGGACGGCGCCCGGCTGGTCGCGACCGCGCACAGCATCCCCGACGTCATGGCCGCCGTCGCCGGGCCGGACGGGCACGCCTACGAGGCCGAGCTGGAGGCCGCTGCGCGCATCGTGGTCGACCGCGTCGCGCCCGGGCGCCCGGTCGACCTGGTGTGGCAGAGCCGCAGCGGCCCGCCGTCGGTGCCGTGGCTGGAGCCGGACGTCAACGACCACCTGCGGGCGCTCGCCGAGGCGGGGGAGAAGGCCGTGGTCCTCTTCCCGGTCGGCTTCGTCAGCGACCACCTCGAGGTGATCTGGGACCTCGACAACGAGGCCAAGGAGACCGCCGAGGAGCTGGGGCTGGCCTTCGCCCGCGCCGCGACGGCGGGTACCCACCCGGCCTTCGTCGGCTCGCTGGTCGAGCTGCTGGCCGAGCGTCGCGCCGGGGGAGAGCCGAGGCTGGGCACCAACTGCCCGGCGAACTGCTGCTTCGTGCCCCCGCGCCCGCGTCCCACCAGCTGAGGCGCGCCGTTCGCCCTTGCTCTGCGGGCGTTCTTCGTGCTCTGCGGGTTCTGCAGGACCCGCAGAGCACGAGGAACGCCCGGGAAGTGGCGTTCCTCGGGCGTCGGCGTCAGTCGGTGCCGGACTCCATCGCCGCGCGGTCGAGCAGCTCGTCGTGCTCGGACACCCGGCCGCGGCTGGCGATCGCCTCGGCACCACCCTGGACCGAGGCGTCGATGAGACCGGTGGACGCCGCCTGCGCGGCCCCGATCGCGGCCTGCACCGAGCCCCCGACCATCCCGATCCGGGCGTACTGCTCGAGGCGGGCCCGGGAGTCGGCGATGTCCAGGTTGCGCATGGTCAGCTGGCCGATCCGGTCGACCGGCCCGAACGCGGAGTCCGAGGTGCGCTCCATCGACAGCTTGTCCGGGTGGTAGCTGAACGAGGGGCCGGTCGTGTCGAGGACCGAGTAGTCCTCCCCGCGCCGCAGCCGGATCGTCACCTCGCCGGACACGGCCATGCCGACCCAGCGCTGCAGCGACTCCCGGAGCATCAGCGCCTGGGGGTCCAGCCAGCGGCCCTCGTACATCAGCCGGCCCAGGCGACGTCCCTCGGAGTGGTAGGTCGCCAGGGTGTCCTCGTTGTGGATCGCGTTGACCAGCCGCTCGTAGGCGATGTGCAGCAGCGCCATGCCCGGCGCCTCGTAGATGCCGCGGCTCTTGGCCTCGATAATCCGGTTCTCGATCTGGTCGGACATGCCCAGTCCGTGCCGGCCGCCGATGGCGTTGGCCGCCATCACCAGGTCGACGGCGGAGGCGAACGGCTTGCCGTCGATGGTGACCGGCCGGCCCTGCTCGAAGCCGATGGTCACCGTCTCCGGCTCGATCTCCACCGCGGGGTCCCAGAAGCGGACGCCCATGATCGGCTCGACGCTCTCGATGCCGGTGTCCAGGTGCTCGAGCGTCTTGGCCTCGTGGGTGGCGCCCCAGATGTTGGCGTCGGTGGAGTAGGCCTTCTCGGCGCTGTCGCGGTAGGGGAGGCCGTGGGCGACCAGCCACTCCGACATCTCCTTGCGCCCGCCGAGCTCGGTGACGAAGTCGGCGTCCAGCCACGGCTTGTAGATCCGCAGCCCCGGGTTGGCCAGCAGGCCGTAGCGGTAGAACCGCTCGATGTCGTTGCCCTTGTAGGTCGAGCCGTCGCCCCAGATCTGGACGTCGTCCTCGAGCATGGCGCGCACCAGCAGCGTGCCGGTGACCGCGCGGCCCAGCGGGGTGGTGTTGAAGTAGCTGCGCCCGCCGGAGCGGATGTGGAAGGCGCCGCAGGTCAGTGCGGCCAGCCCCTCCTCGACCAGCGCGGCCCGGCAGTCGACCAGGCGCGCCAGCTCGGCACCGTAGGCGGCGGCGCGGCCGGGGACCGAGTCGATGTCGGGCTCGTCGTACTGGCCGATGTCGGCGGTGTAGGTGCACGGGACGGCGCCTTTGTCGCGCATCCACGCCACGGCGACCGACGTGTCGAGGCCGCCGGAGAACGCGATGCCGACGCGTTCGCCGACCGGGAGGGACGTGAGGACCTTGGACACGAGCACAAGTATTCACGACTCTGCATGACCATGCAGCACCGGGTCCGGGGTCAGCGCGGCAGCGCGTTGTAGGCCGCCGTCACCGCCTCGCGCACGGCTGCCGAGAGCGGCCGGAGGACGGCGTCGCGCCGGGCCGCCTGGGCCTGGTTCACCGCCCCACCCGGGGCGTCGGCCATCGCCAGGTCGAGGACGGCGGCGACGCGCAGCGCCCGGCCCAGGATGGACAGCGCGAGCGGGTCGGAGTCCGGCGGCAGGCCCCGGGACGGCGTCGGCCGGGCCAGCCCCGCGAGGAGCTCCGGCACCTCGGGGTGCCAGCGCGCCAGGTCGAGCTCGGCCAGGGTGCGGGCGGAGCCGCTCACGGCGAGGTCCAGCGCGCCCGACGCCGCCCGCAGCGTCCCCTCGACCGGCGGGGGCGGGGGCGGCACGCCGTCCAGCCCGAACGCCGTCCACTGCAGGACCTCCGGGCCGAGCGGTTCGGGCACGAGCACCACGGCGTCGCCGACCGCCGCCTGCCCGGCCTCCAGGGCGGCGGCGGCCAGGCCCGGCACCGCCGGGAGCCCGCGGACGTCGCCGGGCGCGGGCAGCACCAGGCGCAGTCGGCGCTCGCCGAGACCACGCAGGGCGGAGAGGGCCTCGCCCAGGGGGACGGCGCCGTCGGTGCCGGGGAGCCCGCTCACCCGGTGGGCGGTGTCGCCGGTGACGGCGTCGAGGGCTTCGTCGTAGGAGGTGCGGCCGGTGAGCCAGGCGGTGGCCCACGCCGCGAGGCGGCCGGCGGGGAAGTCGTGCACCGGGCGAGGCTACGTCGCCGACGACCGGCGGCGCCGATGGCAGGATCGGCGCGAGTGCTCCTCCCGGGAGCGACAGGGAGGGGCGGCGTGGCGCGACGTCGTGCGCAAGCAGCGCCGCCGCCCGGCCGGAGGACGAACTGGGGCGGCCTGCTCGGGGTGGTCGGGGTGTTCGCCGTGGTGTGGCTGGCAGACGATCCGACCTTCGACGTCCTCGGGCCCTGGCTGGAGTCGCTCGGTGGGTGGCAGCGCGCCGGCGTGGGGGCACTGGTGGGGGCTGCCGCGGCCTCGCCCTCGGCCCTGTACATGGTGCCGCGGATCTGGCGGTGGGCGCGCATCCCGGTCCGGGCGTTCGTCGTCTCGGCCGGCGCGTGGGTGCTCACGGTGTGGCTCCCGCCGAGGAACACGCACGACTGGCGCTTCAGCCAGGCGACCTTCCGCGCGCAGGCCGACTGGTACATCCCCGCCTCCGTCGTCGCCTTCCTGGGCGTGCTGGTCGCCGTGCAGGTCCTGTGGTTCCGGGCGGACCGGCGGCGGAGCGCCACCGTCCTCGAGGAGCACCTGGCCGCGGTGCGTCGCGATCTGGCGCAGGGACGGCGTCGCCGCGGCCGGTGAGTCATCGACCGGCGCGCCGCGTGCCGGCTCCTGCTCTGCCAGACTCCGGCCATGGCTGCCTGGGTGCTCTGGCTGATCGCTGCCGGCCTGTTCGCCGGCGGGGAGATGCTGACGCTCGATCTCGTGCTGCTGATGTTCGCCGGTGGCGCGCTCGGGGGTGCCGCCGTGGCGCTGGCCGGCGGGGCGGTCGCCTTCCAGCTGATCGCGTTCATCGTGGTGTCCCTGGCGCTGCTGGCCGTCGTCCGGCCGATCGCCAAGCGGCACCTGGAGAGCAGCACCCCGCTGCAGCTGGACGGGGTGGACGGGCTGGTCGGGCGCACCGCCGTCGTCACCCGCGCGGTCGACACCGCCGGCGGCCGGATCCGGATGGGGGCCGACGAGTGGTCGGCCCGCACCCAGCACCGCGGCGAGGCCTTCGGCATCGGCGAGACGGTGCGCATCCTGCAGATCGACGGCGCCACCGCCGTCGTGGGCGACGCCCTGGAGTGAACCGTCCACAGGCCCCGTGACTGGACCGGGCCGACGTGGAAGGGTCGGTCAGGAACGCCCCGATGGAGGAGGCCCCCGTGGAACCCGCACTCATCGCCCTGATCGTCCTCGCGCTGCTGCTGGTCCTGGTCCTGGCCAAGAGCGTGACCATCGTGCCGCAGGCGCAGGCCAAGGTGGTCGAGCGGCTGGGCCGCTACAGCCGCACGCTGACCCCCGGGCTGTCGATCCTGGTGCCGTTCGTCGACCGCGTGCGGGCGACCATCGACCTGCGCGAGCAGGTCGTCTCCTTCCCGCCGCAGCCGGTGATCACCGCGGACAACCTGCAGGTCGGCATCGACACGGTCGTCTACTTCCAGGTCACCGATCCCAAGCTGGCCGTGTACGGCATCGCGAACTACATCACCGGCATGGAGCAGCTGACCACCACGACGCTGCGCAACGTCGTCGGCGGGCTCAACCTCGAGGGCGCGCTGACCGGCCGCGACGGCATCAACAGCCAGCTGCGCGAGGTGCTCGACGGCACGACCGGCCCGTGGGGGCTGCGGGTGGCCCGGGTGGAGATCAAGGCGATCGACCCGCCGCACTCGATCCAGGACTCCATGGAGAAGCAGATGCGCGCCGACCGCGACAAGCGCGCGGTCATCCTCACCGCCGAGGGGCACCGGCAGGCCGCCATCACCTCCGCGGAGGGCGAGAAGGCCTCGGCCATCCTCTCGGCCGAGGGCCGCAAGCAGGCCGCGATCCTGGAAGCCGAGGCGGAGCGGCAGAGCCGGATCCTGCGGGCCGAGGGCGAGCGCGCGGCGCTCTTCCTGCAGGCGCAGGGACAGGCGAAGTCGATCGAGACCGTCTTCCAGGCGATCCACGACGGCAAGCCCGACCAGGGGCTGCTGGCCTACCAGTACCTGCAGACGCTGCCGCAGATCGCCCAGGGCGACGCCAACAAGATGTGGATCGTCCCCAGCGAGTTCAGCAAGGCGCTCGAGGGCCTGGCCAACCTCGGCGGCGCCGGCGACGGCAAGAGCTGGCTGGACGTCGACGCCCCCGTGGACGGGCGCCCCGCTGCTGCCGACGGCGGCATCGACACCAGCAGCTGGTTCGAGTCGCAGCTGCCCAGCGCCGCCGACCAGCCCGAGGCCAAGATCGAGCTGACCAGCATCACCGACTCGACCCCGCTGGTGCCGACGCCCCCGCCGCTGTCGGAGATCACCCCCGAGCTGCCGCAGAACGGGGAGCCCCGCACCGAGTAGATCAGGGCACCGGAGCGGTGAACGGGTCGACCGGGTGCCGGGTGCGCCCGGTCGCCGTGCCGACCGCCAGCCCCTCCCGCGCCCAGTACTCGAAGCCGCCGATCATCTCCTGCACGTTCCGGTAGCCGGCCCGCGCCAGCGCGAGGGCGCCCCGGGTCGAGCCGTTGCACCCCGGGCCCCAGCAGTAGACGACCAGGTGCGGGTCGTCCTTCGGCGGAGGGAGCTCGCCCAGCCGCTCGACCAGCTCGGGCAGGGGGAGGTGGCGGGCCCCCGGGACGTGTCCCTGGTCCCAGGCGGCGCGGCTCCGGACGTCGATCAGCAGCAGGTCGGCCCCGGCCGTGCGCGCGGCGGCGACGTCGGAGGGGTCGGTCTCGTAGCGCAGGCGCGCGGCGAAGTGCGCGATCGCGTCCTGGTCGGGCGGGGTGGTGACGGTCATGCGGCCACCCTCGCCGCCCGGGCGGCCCGGCACGAGAGCCCCGGGCGCCAGCCACCGCAGGAGATCTGCCAGAGGGGTTCGAGCGACGTGGACCGGTCGCGGGGCCCGGAGGGTCCCCGACCGGGACATGGGGAACGGCTCATGTCAGGTCGGGGACGGCTCCTGGTCGCGGTGCGGTCCGAAGGACCGCGGTGTCCTAGTCCTTGAGCAGGCCCTCGCGGAGCTTGGCCAGGGTCTGGCTCAACAGCCGCGACACGTGCATCTGCGAGATGCCGATGTCGGCGGCGATCTGCGACTGGGTCATGTTGCCGAAGAACCGCAGGATGAGGATGCGGCGCTCGCGGGCCGGGATGGTGGCCAGCAGCGGCTGCAGCGACTCCCGGTACTCCACGCCCTCCAGCGCGGCGTCCTCCTCGCCCAGCGTCGCGGCCAGGGTGGGGGAGTCGTCGTCGCCGGACAGGCGCTCGTCCAGCGAGCTGCTGCGGTAGGCGTTGGCGACGGCGAGCCCCTCGAGGACCTCCTCGCGCGGGATGCCCAGGTGCTCGGCCAGCTCGCTGGGCGTGGGCGCCCGGCCGTTCTTCTGCGCCAGCTCGCCGACCGCCGCGTTCAGCGACAGGTGCAGCTCCTGGAGCCGGCGCGGCACCCGCACCGACCAGCCCTGGTCGCGGAAGTGCCGCTTGATCTCGCCAGTGATCGTCGGCACGGCGAAGGAGAGGAACTCCACACCGCGCGTCGGGTCGAACCGGTCGATCGCGGCGATCAGGCCCAGGGTGCCGACCTGCAGCAGGTCGTCGAACGGCTCGCCACGGTTGCTGAACCGGCGGGCGAAGTGCCGGACCAGCGGCAGGTGCTCCTCGACCAGGATCTCCCGCAGCCGCTCCCGGCGCGGGTCGTCCTTGTCCAGGGTCGCCAGCTCGGCGAACAGCGGTGCGGTGCGCTGGGCGCGACGCCGGTTGTCCGAGAGGGGGGCCGCGTCCTCGGCGGCAGGCGCCTCCCCGGCGGGCGTCTCGTCCGTCGCGGAGTCCTCGGCGGACTCCTCGGTGGAGTCCCCGGTCACGGGCAGCTCGGCCGCGGGTGTCTCCTCCGGAGCCTCGCGGGGCTCGGGGGTCCCGCCGTCGCGGGGGATGGCCGTCAACTTCGGATCAGTGGCGGGAGACCGGGTCACCGGGCCACCGAGAGATTCTGCCCGCTCGCGAGCTCCGGAGGCCGCTGCCCCGGCAGGTACTTGTCCATGGCGATCACCGCCACGGGCGAGCCGGACCCGTCGCCGCCCGGGACCTCGGCCTGCGTGGCCGGCCGGCCCTCGACGGCGTCCACGAGGGTGGCGAGGACCGCCCACCCGAACCCGTCACGCGGCACGTCCACGCCCTCGGCGGTGGGCACCCAGGCCTCGATGTGCAGCCCGGAGCGCGTCGTCTCGAAGACGACGGTCATGCGGGCGTCGCCCTCGACGATGTTGGCGAGCGTCGCGCACGCCTCGTCGACGGCCAGCCGGAGGTCCTCGACGCTGTCGAGGTCGTAGTCCATGCGGATGGCGAGGTCACCGGCCATCGCCCGGACCGCGGGCAGCTGCATGGCCGTGATCGGCACACGCAGTTCCAGCCGTTCCGCGCGCCGACCGTCCTGCGCGAGGGCGCCCCTCGAGTCCACCATCCGTTGTTGCTCCTTCGTTCTGACGCCCGGCCGTCTGCCGTGTGGCGTCCATCTTCCCCCCGGCCCCGGGCGGGGCCGCACGGCCCTCGGCGCCGGAAGGGCCGACGGCGACTGCTACCCGCTCGCGGTGTGCCGACAAACGTGCCGCCGGAACGAGCCACCTGGCCTGCCGCGGCGCGGTTGCCGAGGTCCGGGGCCTGTTGTTCCCTGGCGATCGATGAGCACCGACAGCGACGGGCAGCCACACCCTCAGCAGGCACACGGCCCGGACGGGGCCGCGGTGCTGCTCCAGGCGTTGGAGGGCGCGGCGGCGGCGATCTACTGCCTGTCCGGCTCGGGGCGGACGGAGTGGGCGAACGCCAGCGCCCGTGGGCTCGGCGGCGGGCTCGATCAGGTGCCCCCGGTCGACGGCCGACCGCTGCCCTCGGTGGCGGCGGAGGTGACCGCCACCGGCCTGGCCGAGATCCTGCGCGGCCCGCTGGGCGAGGGCGGGCCCGCGGTGACGGTCGTCGTGCGGGCGCTGCCCGTCGCCGGGGAGATCGGCGCGCTGGTCATCCTCGAGCACGACGGCGCCGCCCCCTGGCCGGCACCGGCCGCGCACGCCGTCGAGGCCGCGCAGTCCTCGTTGCTCCCGCCGTTCCTCCCGATGCTCCCCGACCTGGCACTGGCGGGCAGCTACCACCAGGCGACGTCGATCCGGGCCGCCGGCGGCGACTGGTACGACGCGGTGCCCCTCGGCGACGGCCGGCTGGCCCTCGTGGTCGGTGACGCGGTCGGGCACGGCGTGCCCGCGGCGGGCGCCATGAGCCGGCTGCGCGGCGCGATGCGCTCCACGGCGCTGCGCGACCCCGAGCCCCCGGCCGTCCTCGCCGATCTGGACGCCTTCGCCACCCTCATGGACGACGTCGAGGGCGCCTCGGTCTTCTACGGCGTCCTGGACTCCACCACCGGCCACCTCTCGTACACGACCGCCGGCCACCCCGCGCCGCTGGCCGTGGGGAGCGACGGCACCGCCTCGTTCCTGCCGGTCACGCCGCGGCCGCCCCTGGGCAGCCTCCCCGACTCCGGGACGCCGGTGCACGAGTACGTGCTCGAGCAGGGCGCGACGCTGGTGCTGTTCTCCAACGGCGCCCTGGCCGGGGCCGGTGAGGACTGGTCGCACGCCTTCGACCGGCTGGTCGCCGCCTCCCGCGAGGTGCTGGGGCGCCCCGGCGCGGGCGACCCCGCCACGGCGTCGACCCTTGCCGTCGATATCGCCGAGCTGGTGCGGCCGCCGCAGGACTCGCCCGACGACGTCGCCGTGCTGGTCGCCCACCGGCGGGCGGCCAGCCTCCAGCCGCTCCGGCTGGACCTGCTCGCCGTCCCCGCCTCCCTCCCCGGCATCCGGCGGCGGCTCGGCGCCTGGCTCGCCGAGCTGGGGATCAACGAGAACGACCGGGTCGGCGTCATGGCCGCCGTGGGCGAGGCCTGCGCCAACGCCGCGGAGCACGCCTACCGCGGGACGGAGCCCGGGCCGATGTCGGTGCGCGCGCACGTCGACGCCGACGGCGTCCTCACCGTCTCCGTCCACGACGACGGCACCTGGCGGCCGCCGGACCACGACCCCGGCGACCGGGGGCGGGGGCTGCTGATCATGCGGCAGCTCGTGGACGGAGTCGCGCTGGACGACCGGGACGGCACCACGGTCACCCTCACGGTGCGGCTGCGGCACGCCCCGGACGACGAGCCCGCCCCGGGCGGGGGCGCCGAGGGCACGACGATCGTCGTCGACCGGTCCGGCGAGCGCCCCGTCGTGCGCGCGGCCGGGCCGGTGGACGAGGCCGACGCCGAGCAGCTACGGATCCGGCTGCTCGAGGCCAGCCACGGCGGGACCGCCCGGGTGGAGCTCGACCTCGAGGCGGTGACGCTGTTCAGCAGCGCCGCCGTGCGCGTGGTGCTGGCCGTGGCGCGCATCGCCCGCGACGAGGGGTGGCGGCTGGTGGTGCACGCGGCCGAGCGCGGGGTGACCCGCCACGTCCTCGAGGTCAGCGGCCTCGGCGGGCTGGTCGACCTGCGCTGACGGGTGACGGCTCGCCGTCCCGCGTTTGCGCCCGGCCGTGCGTGCCCATCTTCGGTCCGTGAGGCTGCGGCGGAGTGACGTGAACGGAGTCGGGTACCGGCGCCGCCGGGCGGGCCGGGGGTTCGCCTACTACGACGACGACGGCGCGCTGATCAAGGACGACCGGCTGGACCGCATCCGCGGGCTGGCGATCCCGCCGGCCTGGCGCGACGTGTGGATCTGCCCGTGGCCCAACGGCCACATCCAGGCCACCGGGGTCGACGCCGCGGGACGGCGCCAGTACCGCTACCACGACCAGTGGCGGGTCCGGCGCGACGCGGAGAAGCACGAGCGGGTGCTGGAGATCGCCCACCAGCTGCCCGACGTCCGCGACGAGGTGGTGGCGGCGCTGCGGACCCGCGGGCTCAACCGCGAGCGCGTGCTGGCGACGGCGATCCGGCTGCTGGACCTGGGCGCCTTCCGCATCGGCAGCGAGCAGTACGCGGAGGAGAACGGCACCTACGGCCTGGCCACGCTCCGCCGCGAGCACGTGCGGGTGCGGGGGGAGCGGACCTACTTCTCCTACACCGCCAAGGGCGGGATCGAGCGCGAGGTCGAGCTCACCGACCGGCCCACGGCCACGGTGGTGCGCCAGCTCGTGGAGCGGCCCGAGGGCACGGGGGAGGAGCTGCTGGCCTACCAGGTGGAGGACGGCACCTGGCGGGACGTCACCAGCGGCGAGATCAACGCCTACCTCAAGGAGATCAGCGGCGCGGAGATCACCGCCAAGGACTTCCGGACCTGGAACGCCACGGTGCTCATGGCCGCGAAGCTGGCCGAGGCGCCGCCGGCCAGCTCGCGGACCGCGCGGAAGAAGATCGTGAGCGCTGCCTACAAGGAGGTCAGCGAGCAGCTGGGCAACACCCCGGCGGTGTGCAAGGCCAGCTACGTCGACCCGCGGGTGGTGGACCGGTTCGAGCACGGCGAGACCGTGGCCGCGGCGCTCGGGAAGGCGGAGCAGGCCCGGGCCGACCGGGACGTGCAGCGCGTGCTGGAACAGGCCGTCTGCCAGCTGCTCTCGGCGTAGAACGACGACAGGCCCCTGCGGAGCAGGAGCCTGTCGTCATCGGCCTCGGGACGAGGCCCCCGTTCAGCGGGCGGTGCTGTCGGCGATCGTGAAGAGGTCGATCAGGCCGGTCACCTCGAGCGGGCGCGTGACGGCGCGCGTCGTGGCGATGAGGCGCAGGGCGACCTCACGGCTGCGGGCGGACTTCTGCGTCTCCACGAGCACGGCCAGGCCGGCCGAACCCAGGAACTGGACGCCGGACAGGTCGATCACCAGCTCGCGCGGGGACTGCTCCAGCTGGCTGTCCAGCGTCGAGCGCAGCACGGGAGCGGTGAAGGTGTCCACCTCGCCGACGACCTTCACCGTCACCACGCCGTCCTCGTCGGTGGAGGTGGAGAGCGTGATCACGTCGTCGAAGGGCGC
The DNA here is from genome assembly GCF_003319105.1 of Blastococcus sp. TF02-09. GTDB lineage: Bacteria > Actinomycetota > Actinomycetes > Mycobacteriales > Geodermatophilaceae > Blastococcus. The sequence goes on from NZ_QOHH01000001.1 coordinate 90,533, forward strand.
CTCGGTGCCTTCGGTCGACACGTCGGGCTGCCCCTCGGCGGGCAGGTCGGAAGTGGTCACGGACGGTGCTCCTCTCGGCGGCGGCGCAGGGGCACACCGCCCGGTCAATCTACCGCTGCGCGTCCAGCGCGCGGACGGCCGGATCGCCGCGCATGGTCGACGCGGCCGGAGCCGGATCCTCGTGGGAACCGTCCCCGGTACGGCTGCCTGCTCAACCGCGGACCAAAGGTAGACAACGCCGAGGGCGCGCGCCAACCCGCCCCGGCAGTTCGGGGCGGGTGTCGCGTCCAGAGGCCGGTCCGGGGGCGGACCCCGGGATCAGCCGTCGGTGAGGTGGACCGCGGACTCCTCGGGGCCCTCGCCGCCGATCGCGGCGTCCCCGGTGGCCTCCATGTCGTCGGCCGTGCGGTTGGTGCCCGAGTCGCTGTCCGGGGTCGTGTTCAGGTCCTGCTCGAGCTGGACGTCCGCGCGCTGCGGGTCCTCGGCGGGGCGCACGTCGGGGACGTCGTCGGGGATCTCGCGGGCCAGCCGGCCGGAGAGCGACTCGCCCTCGGCCTGCTCGGCGGCGGTGGTGCCGAAGTCGGCCGACGCGGTCGGGCTCTCCCCGGGCAGCGCCTGGAACTGGGGGTCCTCGGCGCGCTCCATGGTGGGGGAGTCGTCCTGCGCCACCTCGGGGATGCCGTCGTCCTCGGGGAAGATGTCGCGGGCGGTCTGGCCCTCGGTCTGGGTGGTCCCGTCGGTGGTGCCGGGGTCGGTCATGGGCGTCTCCGTTCGTCGCGCGGGCGCACCCGCTGCTCGTCGTCCCCGGGGGGACGGTGGGCCGGTCCAGGGGGCCGGCGTCGTGGCTCGCCCCTACCCGTGACCCCCGCCGACATGCCTGATGTGCGGTGCGGCACGGCGCCCCCGGGTTCGCCGGGAGACGGCGGGGGTAGCGCCGCCCCATGGAGATCGCAGACGAGGTGCAGCGGATCGGGGCCCCGGTCCGCCGGTGGGCCCGCACGCAGAAGCGCGAGTACACCCAGGGCGAGGCCCGCCCACTGGGCGCGGACCTGGGCGCGATGGGCGTCTACGTCGGCCTGGTGTCGGCGGCTGCTGCGGCGGTGCGGTCCTCGCGCGCCGAGCTGCCCGAGCGGATCCCGTTCGGCGACGCCGCGCTGATGACCGTGGCCACCTTCCGGCTGGCCCGGCGGATCGCGAAGGACCCCGTGACCGCGCCGCTGCGGGCGCCGTTCGTCCGCTTCGAGGGGCCGTCGGGGCACGCGGAGATCGCGGAGGAGGTGCGCGAGCACGGCGGTGTCAAGCACGCGGTCGGGGAGCTGCTCACCTGCCCGTTCTGCCTGGCGCAGTGGGTGGGCACGGGGTTCGTGTTCGGCTACGTCGCCGCGCCCAAGGCCACCCGGCTGGCCGCCCTGACGATGACGATGGTGGCCGGCTCCGACGTCCTGCAGTTCGTCTACGACGCGATCCAGAACGGCGGGCCGTCGCCGTCCCAGGGGTCGGCGGAGGCCGACGGCGTCGAGGCCTGACGTCCTCCGACCGGGGGAGACGAGGAGCCGGTCGACCTGCCGGGACCGGCCCCGCGGACCTATCGTGTGATCTTGACCCGGAACGGGTCGCACGGGGCCCACCTCGGGTCCCCCTCGGGAAGGGGCGGCATGCGATCGATCTGGCGCGGAGCCGTGTCCTTCGGGCTGGTCAGCATCGGCGTGAAGCTGTACTCGGCCACCGAGGACAAGGACATCCGCTTCCACCAGGTGCACGCCGCCGACGGCGGGCGGGTCAAGTACAAGCGGGTCTGCTCGATCGACGGCGAGGAGGTCGAGTACAGCGACATCGCCAAGGGCTACGAGCTGCCCGACGGCCAGGTCGTCATCCTCACCGACGAGGACTTCGACGAGCTGCCGCTGACCACCCGCCGCGAGATCGAGGTGCTGGAGTTCGTCGACCAGGACGAGATCGACCCGATCATGTTCGAGAAGTCGTACTACCTGGAGCCCGACGGCCCGGCCGCCCGGCCCTACGTGCTGCTCCGCGACGCCCTCGAGAACGCCGGCCAGGTGGCCATCACCAAGATCGCCATCCGCCAGCGGGAGTCCCTCGCCGTCCTGCGGGTGCGCGACGGCGTCCTCGTCATGCACACGATGCGCTGGCCCGACGAGATCCGCCGTCCCGACTTCGCGTTCCTCGACGAGGACATCGCCGTCCGGCCGCAGGAGCTGACGATGGCCGAGGCGCTGATCGGCTCCATGACCAGCGAGTTCGACCCGGGTCAGTTCACCGACGACTACCGCGAGGCCATGACCGCGCTGCTGGAGGCCAAGCAGAGCGGCGGGGACGTGGCCCAGCCGCCGGAGGTCGCCGACGACGGCGCCGCGGTGGTCGACCTGATGAGCGCGCTGCGCCGCAGCGTCGAGCGCGCCAAGGGTGGCGCAGCAGCTGACGACGACGCCGACGACTCCACGGCGGAGGACGACGCCCCGGCGACCAAGGCCCCCGCCAAGCGCGCCCCGGCGAAGAAGGCGGCCGCGGAGAAGCCCGCCAAGAAGGCTGCTGCCAAGAAGGCCACCGCCACGAAGACCACCGCGGCGAAGAAGACGAGCGCGGGCGCCGACAAGCCCCCGGCCAAGCGCGCCCGCCGCAGCGCCTGACGTGCCGGGCCGGTCGTCCGACCCGCTGGCCGAGTACCGCGCCAAGCGGGACCCGGCCCGCACCGCCGAGCCGGTCCCGCCCGCGGGGCAGCCGCTGCCGGAGGGGAACGACGACACCTTCGTCGTCCAGGAGCACCACACGCCCCGCGGCCGGACGGGGGAGCGGGTGCACTGGGACCTGCGGCTCGAGCGGGACGGCGTCCTGAAGAGCTGGGCGGTGCCCAAGGGGCCGCCGCTGGAGCCGGGCAGCAACCGGCTCGCCGTCCCCACCGAGGACCACCCGCTGGAGTACGCCTCCTTCGCCGGCACGATCGCCGCCGGCGAGTACGGCGGGGGAGCCGTGACGATCTGGGACGCCGGGCGCTACGCGACGGAGAAGTGGGACGAGCGGCACGTCATCGTCACCTTCGACGGCCACCGGCTGACCGGGCGGTACGCCCTGTTCCCCCTCGCCGACGGCAGCTGGAACATCCGCAAGCTCGACGCCACCGCGCCGCCGGAACCGCCGCCCGCCCCGGTGCCCATGCTGGCCACCGCCGGGGCGCTCCCGGCGGTCGACGAGGACGCCCGCTGGGGCTACGAGTTCAAGTGGGACGGCGTGCGCGCCGTGGCCACGGTGCGCGGCGGGGTGCTGTCCCTCTCCTCCCGCAAGGGCACCGACATCACCGTGCGCTACCCGGAGGTGGCCCGGCTGCCGGGTTCGCTCGCCGGGCGCGACGCCGTCGTCGACGGCGAGATCGTGATGATGGACGCCGCCGGCCGCCCCGACTTCGGCGCGCTGCAGAACCGGATGCACCGGACGGGCCCGGAGGTGCCGCGGATGGCGGCCGCCGCACCGGTCACCTACCTGGTCTTCGATCTCCTTGCCCTCGACGGCGAGGACCTGCGGGCGCGGCCCTACGCCGAGCGCCGCGAGCTGCTCGACGAGCTGGCCCCGGCCGGGCACCGCTGGGTGCTGACCCCGTGGTTCCGCGGCGGCGGGGCCGACGTGCGGGCCGCCAGCGAGGAGAACGGCCTCGAGGGCGTCGTCGCCAAGCGGCTCGGGTCCCCCTACCGCGAGGGGGTGCGCAGCCCCGACTGGCGCAAGGTCAAGAACTTCTTCACCCAGGCCGTCGTCGTCGGCGGGTGGCGGCCGGGGCAGGGCCGCCGCGAGGGGACCATCGGCTCGCTGCTGGTCGGGGTGCCGGACGACGAGGGCCGGCTGGTCTACGTGGGGCACGTCGGCACCGGCTTCAGCGACGCCGACCTGCGGCACCTGCAGCGCACCCTCACGCCCCGCGCGTCGACGCCGTTCGAGAACGCGCTGCCGCGGGAGGTCACCCGCGACGCGCGGTGGGTGGAGCCGGACCTGGTCGGTGAGGTGGCCTACGCGGTCTGGACGGCCGACGACCGGTTGCGGCACCCGTCGTGGCGGGGTGTGCGGGAGGACCTGGAGCCCGACGACGTGGTGAGGGAGCCGTGAGTCCGGCGAAGCAGCGGGTGGAGATCGACGGGCGCACGCTGTCGGTGTCCAACCTGGAGAAGGTGCTGTTCCCCGAGGTCGGGTTCACCAAGGCGCAGGTCATCGACTACTACGTGCGCATCGCCCCGGTGCTGCTGCCGCACGTGGCGGGGCGTCCGGTCACCTTCACCCGGTGGCCCGACGGCGTCGAGGGGCAGACGTTCTTCGAGAAGAACAGCGCCCGGCACGCGCCCGGGTGGGTGCGCAGCGTGACCATCCCCAGCCCGGGCAGCTCCCGTGGTCGCGAGACCCTCGACATGGTCGTGCTCGAGTCCGTGGCCGACCTCGCCTGGGCGGCGAACCTCGCCGCGCTGGAGGTGCACGTCCCGCAGTGGCGGGTGGACGACGACGGGGTGCCGCAGCTGCCCGACCTGCTCGTCCTCGACCTCGACCCCGGGCCGGACACCGGCATCTACGAGTGCTGCCTCGTCGCCGAGCGACTGGGGGAGCGGCTGGAGGCCGACGGGCTGGACCCGGTGGTGAAGACCTCGGGCTCCAAGGGCATGCAGGTGTACGCGCCGATCGAGGCCCCCACCGACCGCGAGCACCCGAGCCGCTACGCGAAGGCGCTGGCCCAGGAGCTCTCCGCGGAGACGCCGGACGACGTCGTCTGGCGGATGGAGAAGGTGCTGCGCCCGGGCAAGGTGCTCATCGACTGGAGCCAGAACAACCCGGCCAAGACCACCGTCGCCCCCTACTCGCTGCGCGCCCGGGCCGGCGCGACGGTGTCCACGCCGATCGGCTGGGACGAGGTCGACGCGGTGCGGGACGGCTCGCTGGACCCGGCGGAGTTGCGGTTCACCACCGATCAGGTCCTGGCCCGGGTCGAGGAGTACGGCGACCTGTTCGACGTCGCCGGCGCCACCCGCGCGGCGTTGCCGGAGGTTCGCGAGGGACGATGACGGCCATGTCCGACGCAGGCCCGCCCGACCCCAGCACCACCGACGTCGGGCGGCTGGTGGTGCGCTGCCCGGACCAGCCGGGGATCGTCGCCGTCCTGTCGCGGCTGCTGGCCGACGTCGGCGCGAACATCACCGAGTCCCAGCAGCACTCCTCCGACCCGCTCGGCGGCACGTTCACCCTGCGCCTGGAGTTCGTGCTGCCCGAGCTCGCCGCGCGCCGTCCGCAGCTCGAGGGCGCCCTGGAGCTGCTGGCCCGCCAGTGGGGGATGACCTGGCGGCTGACCGAGGCCGCGCACCGGCCGACCGTCGCCGTCTTCGTCAGCCGGACCGACCACGTGCTGCAGGAGCTGGTCTACCGGGTGCGGGCCGGCGACCTGCGCGCCGAGATCACCGCCGTCGTCTCCAACCACACCGACCTCGAGCCGGTGGCGAAGGCCGCGGGCATCCCGTTCCACCACGTGCCGGTGACGCCGGAGACCAAGGCCGATGCCGAGGCGCAGGCCCTGGAGCTGATCGGCGACGTCGACCTGGTCGTGCTGGCCCGGTACATGCAGATCGTGTCGCCGGGGTTCTGCGCGCGGTTCCCCGAGCGGCTGATCAACATCCACCACAGCTTCCTGCCGGCGTTCGTCGGCGCGAACCCCTACCGGGCCGCGCACGACCGGGGGGTGAAGCTCATCGGGGCCACGGCGCACTACGTGACCCCGGAGCTCGACGCGGGCCCGATCATCGAGCAGGAGGTCGCCCGGGTCGATCACCGCGCCACGGTCGAGGACATGCGCCGGGTGGGCCGCTACGTCGAGCGGCAGGTGCTCGCGCAGGCGGTGACCTGGCACGTCGAGGACCGCGTGATCGTCGAGGGGCCGCGCACCATCGTCTTCGCCTGACCCCGGACGGGGGCGATCCGGGTCACCTTGATTTGACTCGTTCAAAACAATGGTGTGGGGTGGGATGCGAACCCGAGGAGGAGCATCCGCATGACCGACGTCGCATCGCAGGGCCCGGCTCCGAGCGAGTCCGACCGCCCCGTCCTGACCACCCGCCAGGGCCACCCGGTCTACGACAACCAGAACCAGCGGACCGTGGGCGCCCGTGGCCCGGCGACCCTGGAGAACTACCAGTTCCTCGAGAAGCTCAGCCACTTCGACCGTGAGCGCGTCCCCGAGCGCGTCGTGCACGCCCGCGGGATCACCGCGTTCGGCTATTTCGAGGCCGACGGCACCGTCGGCGACGAGCCGATCGCGACGTACACCCGCGCCAAGCTCTTCCAGGAGAAGGGCAAGCGCACCGACGTCGCCGTGCGGTTCTCCACCGTCGCCGGCGGCCGGGACTCCTCGGAGTCGGCCCGCGACCCGCGCGGGTTCGCCGTGAAGTTCTACACCGAGGACGGCAACTGGGACCTCGTCGGCAACAACCTGGGCGTCTTCTTCATCCGCGACGCGATCAAGTTTCCCGACTTCATCCACTCGCAGAAGCCCGACCCGGTCACCTTCGAGGCCAACGTCGCCGAGCGCGCGTTCGACTTCTTCAGCCAGACCCCCGAGGCTCTGCACATGATCTCGCTGGTCTTCAGCCCCCGCGGCACGCCGGCGAACTACCGGCACATGCAGGGCTTCGGCGTGAACACCTACAAGTGGGTCAACGCCCAGGGCGAGACCGTCCTGGTCAAGTACCACTGGTACCCGAAGGAGGGCGTCAAGTCCTGGGGAGCCGCGGACGCCGCGGCCGCGCAGGCGAAGAGCCTGGGCACGCACACCAAGGACCTGCACGACGCCATCGCCGCGGGCGACCACCCGCAGTGGGACCTCTACGTCCAGCTCATGAGCGACGACGAGCACCCCGAGCTCGACTTCGACCCGCTGGACGACACCAAGACCTGGCCGCAGGAGCTCTTCCCGGTCCGCAAGGTCGGCACGATGACGCTGGACCGGATGCCGGTGGACAACTTCACCGAGAACGAGCAGATCGCGTTCGGCACGGGCGTGCTGGTCGACGGGCTGGACTTCTCCGACGACAAGATGCTGGTCGGCCGGACGTTCTCCTACTCCGACACCCAGCGCTACCGGATCGGCCCGAACTACCTGCAGCTGCCGGTGAACCAGCCGAAGGCGAAGGTCGCCACCAACCAGCGCGACGGGCAGATGGCCTACGGCGTGGACCGGGCCGAGGGCACCAACCCGCACGTGAACTACGAGCCGTCGGTCCTCGGTGGGCTGCGCGAGGCGGAGTACCCGACGCACGACGAGCAGGGCCCGGTGATCACCGGCCGGCTCACCCGCGCCCGCATCCCGCGCACCAACGACTACCAGCAGGCCGGGGAGCGCTACCAGCTCTCCGAGCAGTGGGAGAAGGACGAGCTGGTCGCCAACCTCGTCGGTGCCCTCGAGCAGTGCCGCCGCGACATCCAGGAGCGGATGGTGTGGCACTTCTTCATGGCCGACGACGAGTGGGGCCAGCGGGTCGGCGACGCCCTGGGCATCACCGCGGACGACGTCCGGGGGCTGGAGCCGCTGCAGACGCAGACGCTGTCGGAGGAGGAGCTGCAGCGCGCGGCCAACCTCGGCAAGAACGGCCCGCGGGACGTCGCCGGCAGGGACATGACGCACTGCGTGCCGAACGAGCACGTCACCGTCGGCTGACAGCCACGGAGCGGGCGGGCCGCGACCGGGTTACCGGTCGCGGCCCGTCGTGCGTTCAGAGGAGGACGGCGGGGCGCCAGCCGCGCAGCGAGTTGACGACGGCGAGCTCGTCGGCGGTGGCCAGGTCCTGCGGCGTGAGCGGGCGCTCGTGCAGCCGGCCCGCGGCGACCAGCCGGCCGCGCTCCACGCCGGGCAGGCACCCGGAGGTCACCGGCGGCGTCCACCAGCGGCCGCCCGTCCGGACGGCCAGGTTGGCGATCGTCGTCTCGGTCACCTCCCCGCGCGAGGAGGTCAGGACGACGTCGTCGGCGTCGGGCCACCGGGCGGCACGCTCGGTGTAGACGGCCCGCCGGGTGGTCTTGTGCCGGAGCCAGACGTCGTCGGCGTCGACCGGCTCGGGGTCCACGGCCAGTCGTACGGGACCGTCCACCGGGGCCGGTGGCGGTCCGACCTCGACCTCCAGCCGGCCGTCGCGGTGCAGGACCAGTCGCACGCGGGCCGGCGCCGGGTCCCCGGAGACGCGGGCGATCTCGCGGCGGACCTCGTCGAGGTCGAGGGCGAAGCCGGCCCAGTCCGCCGACCCCGCCAGCCGGGCCAGGTGTCCCTCGACGTTCCGCAGAGCGCCCCCGGGCAGTCGGGCCATCGTCTCCAGCAGGGCGAACTCCTCGTACGGCCGGCCGAGGATCTCCGCCTTGGCCAGCAGCTCGGCGTGCTCGGCGTCCGCGTCGGAGGACCAGGTGATGCCGCCGCCGGTGCCGTAGACCGCCGTGCCCGTGGCCCGCTCGACCGTCACCGTCCGGATCGCCACGTTGAACCGGGCGCGGAAGGCCTGGCCCGGGGGAGCGACGACGCCGATTGCCCCGCAGTAGACGCCGCGGGGGCCGTCCTCCAGCTCCCGGATCAGCTGCATCGTGCGGTGCTTGGGCGCGCCGGTCACCGAGCCCGAGGGGAAGAGGGCTCGGAACACGTCGACCAGCCCCACGTCGGGCCGCGGCCGCGCCGTCACGTCCGAGGTGAGCTGCCAGACCGTCTCGTACCGCTCGGCCCGGAACAGCGCGGGCACCTCGACGGTGCCGACCTCGGCGATGCGGCCCAGGTCGTTGCGCAGCAGGTCGACGATCATCAGGTTCTCCGCGCGCTCCTTGTCGCTGGCCAGCAGCGTCCGGCGGATTTCGTCGTCCTCCGCGGTGGTGGCGCCCCGGCGGGCGGTCCCCTTCATCGGCCGGGTGAGCAGGCGGTCGCCGGTCCAGTCGAAGAACAGCTCGGGGCTGGCGCTGGCGACGACGTGGCTGCCGAGGTCGAGGTAGGCCGCCCACGACCCGCGCTGGCCGTACGCCAGGTCGGCGTAGAGCTGCTCCAGGTCCCCGGTGACCGGCGCGTGCATCCGCACGGTCAGGTTCACCTGGTAGGTGTCACCGGCGGCGATCGAGGCGCGGACGGCGGCGACGGCGTCCCGGTGGCCGGCCGCGGTCCACCCGCGTCGCCACGGCCCGGCCGCGTAGTCCCGCCGCCGGCCGGGTGGGGGAGCGATCGGTGGCTCCGTCTGCGCCCGCCCGGCGAGCCCGAAGACCACCAGGGGGAGCGTCTCGCCGGGGGAGCGGTCGGGCACCGCGGCGCCCGGGTCGAGCCCCGCGGCGGCCTCATAGGCCAGGTAGCCGAACGCCCAGGCCCCGGCGGCGGTCGCCCGCTCCACCTCGGCCAGCACGGGGACGACGTCGGCCGGCTCCCGCGCGACCAGGACCCGGTCGGCGTCCGGGAAGGCCAGCGCGGAACCGGTGACCAGGTCGTCGAAGCGGGCCTGCACCCGTCCGGTCAGGCGGGCGTCGTCCGGGGCGGCGGGGTCACTCGCCGCCACGGGGGTGCTTGCGGTCCTGGTCGGCCAGGAACCGCTCGAACTCCGCGCCGATCTCCTCCGCGGTCGGGACCGCGCCCTCCTCGCTGAGCAGGTCGCTGTTCTCCCGCGCACTGGTGAACGCGTCGTACTGCTGCTCGAGGGCGGCGACCACCGCGGTGTTCTCGGCCGACCGGGCGATCTGCTCGTCGACCTCGGTGCGGTGGGCCTCGGCGGCCTCGCGCAGCGACTCGACCGGCACGTGCAGGCCGGTGAGCTGCTCGAGGTGCTCGAGCAGCGTCAGGGAGGCCGCCGGGTAGGTGGCCTGGGCGAGGTAGTGCGGCACGTGCACCGCCACGCCGAGGGCGTCCACGCCGGCCTCGCCGAGCCGGATCTCCAGCAGCGAGGCCACGCTGCCGGGGATCCTCATCTCGCCCCAGTAGATCGGGTAGTGCTCGATGAGCGCCCGGCGGGTGGCGTGCGCGGTGACGGTGACCGGGCGGGTGTGCGGCACGGGCATCGGGATGGCGTGCAGCGCCACCACCGAGGTCACCCCCAGCCGCTCGACCAGCCGGCCGACGGCGGCGACGAAGCGCTCCCACTGGAAGTCCGGCTCGGTGCCGTGCAGCAGCAGGAACGGGGAGCCGCCGTCGTCCTCGACGGCGTAGAGCTGGATCTCCGGCGCGGAGAAGGTCTCGTACCGGTCACCGCTGAAGGTCACCCGCGGGCGGTGCGCCCGGTAGTCCACCAGCGCGTCAGCGTCGAAGCGGGCGATGACCTCGTGCGGGAGGCCGGCCAGCAGGTGCGAGCCGGCCAGCGCGCCGGCGTGCGCCGCGTCGAAGTCCCCGGCGATGTCGTGCACGAGCACCAGCCCGCGGCGGCCCTCGGGCCCACCGGCCGCCTCCTCGCGGGCGAGGAAGCGGTCGGCTGCGGGGAGGAGTTCGACGAGGTCCTCGGGTCGCTGCGTCACTCGGTCATACCTCCGTCGTCGAAACCACTTTCGCTGCAGCCTCCCGGCGCGCCACGGCATTCCCGGTACCACCCGTACCGCTCAACCGGAGGTGGCCGGTCCGGTGGGGACGTCGGCGTCGGGTGGCGCCTGCTCGGAGGTCAGCACGGCCCCGTTCTCGCCGCCCTCGAGCCGGGCGCGCGTGCCGCCGGGATGCACCTCCGGGTTCCGGCCGTCCAGCTCGTCGCGGATGTAGCGGTAGACCACGGCGATGAGCGCGGCCACCGGCACGCCCAGGAAGGCCCCGGTGATGCCGGCCAGGCTGCCGCCCGCGGTGACCGCCAGGATGACCACGCCGGCGTGGAGGTTGAAGCCCCGCCCCTGGATGATCGGCTGCAGCACGTTGCCCTCGAGCTGCTGCACGAGCAGCACGATGCCCAGGATGATCAGCGCGGTCGTGAGGCCCTCGTCGACCAGCGCGATGAGGACGGCGAACGCGCCGGCGACGAAGGCCCCGATGATCGGGATGAACGCGCCGAAGAAGGTCAGCACCGCGAGGGGCAGCACCAGGGGCACGTCGAAGATCCACAGCCCGATGCCGATGAAGAACGCGTCGATGAAGCCGACCAGCGCCTGCTGCCGGATGAACTCCGACAGCGTCGACCACGTCTTGTACGACAGCGCGGCGACGTGGCGGGCGGCCCGCGGCCCGGTCTGCGCCGACAGCCACGGCACCCACCGGGTGCCGTCCTTGAGGAAGAAGAAGCACAGCAGCAGCGCCAGCAGCAGGTTGATCAGCCCGTTGCCGACCGCCGAGGCGCCCGACACCACGTAGCTGGCGATGTTCTGCGCGTTGCCCTGGATGTTGTTGATGACCGAGTCGACGGCGTCGCCGATCTGCTGCTCGTCGATGTTGAACGGGGGGCCCTGCAACCGCTCCTGGACGTCCTGGAGACCGCCGGAGGCCTGGTCCCCGAGCTCGACGACCTGGTCGGCGACCGACGGTGCGATGGCCGCGATGAGCCCGCCGAACGCGCCGAGGAAGACGACGACCACCACGCTGGCCGCCAGGGCCGGCGGCCAGCCATGCCGGCGCAGGAACCGCGTGGGCGGCCAGAGCACCGTGGCGATCAGGAGCCCCAGGACGATCGGGAGCAGGATCACCCACAGCTTGCCCAGCACGTAGCCGAGGACGACGACCGCGGCGGTGATGAGCAGGAACTGGGCCGAGGCGGTGGCCAGGACCCGGGAGGCGGCCTGCATCCGGGCGCCCCGGCCCTCGTCCGGGGCGGGCGCCTCGGTGCGGGGTCCGCCGGTCACGCCGTCGGTCACCGGTGCGGCGGTCACGCCGGTGGGGTGGGGCGCCGGGGGGTGGGGCGCCTCGGCCGTGCGGGCGGCGTCGTCCCGGCGAGGGAGCTTCAGACCTGGCACACGGAGCCTCATGGGGAAAATCAGAGCACACCCGCGGCGGACCGACCGGTCGGACGGCGATCGTCACACCCCCGTCGTAGCGTCGGGCCATGCCGAAGACCGCCACCGTCGACCGCGTCGACCGCGATGCCCTGCTGGAGTTCCTCCGACCGCGCCACAAGGCGGTGCTGGTCACCCGCCGGCGCGAGGCCGGCGTCCAGCTCTCGCCGGTCACCTGCGGGGTCGACGGCGAGGGGCGGATCGTCATCTCCACCTATCCCCAGCGCGCCAAGGTCACCAACGCCCGTCGCACGTCGGCGGTGTCGCTGTGCGTGCTGTCCGACGACTTCGACGGGCCCTGGGTCCAGGTGGACGGCGAGGCGGAGGTGCTCGACCTGCCCGAGGCGCTCGAGCCGCTGGTCGAGTACTACCGCGCGATCAGCGGGGAGCACCCGGACTGGGACGAGTACCGCGCGGCGATGCAGCGTCAGGGGAAGTCGCTGCTGCGGATCACCGTCACCGGATGGGGTCCGATCGCGACGGGCGGTTTCCCGCCGGACATCGTCGACAAGCTCTAAGGCTTGCATCCAGCGATGAAAGCTGTCAGGCTTGCCCGGTGCCGTTCGTGCTGACCGTCGACCAGCGTGCCAGCCGGCGTTCCCCGGACCGGGTCGCCGACGTGCTGCGCCGCCTCGAGGCAGCGGTGCCCGCCGTGCTGTCCTTCGAGCGGACGGCGGGTGACGAGTTCCAGGGTGTCCTCGACGACCCGGGCGTCGTCGTGGACGTCGTGGTCCAGCTGCTGCGCGAGGGCACCTGGAGCGTGGGGGTCGGTGCCGGGCCGGTGCAGACGCCGCTCCCGGCGAGCACGCGCGCCGCGGCCGGTCCGGCGTTCCTCAGCGCCCGCCGGGCGGTGGAGGCGGCCAAGCAGCGTCCCGGGCACGTGGCGGTCCGCGGCGCGCACGCCGCGGACGCCGAGGACGCGCAGGCGGTGCTGAGCGCACTGGCCGCCGTCGTCGAACGGCGCAGCCCCCAGGCGTGGGAGGCGATCGGTCTCGTCGCGGACGGTCGCACCCAGGCCGAGGCGGCGGCGTCGCTGGGCATCTCCCGCCAGGCGGTCGGCCAGCGCCTGGCGGCCGGGCTGTGGGACCTGGAGCGCGAACTGCGACCGACCGCGGCGCGCCTGCTGGCCCGGGCGGTGGGATGAACGTCCTCGCTCTGGTGCTGCTGGGTCTCACCGGCGCTGCCGGGCTGGCGTTCGCGCTGGCGGGCCGCGGTGCCCCGCAGGGGCGGGCGGCCGCCATGGCCGTCCTCCTCGCGGCCGCGGCGGCCAGCGCCTGGGCCGGCGGGGACGCCACCGACACCGAGCTGGGGCTGGCCACCGTGCTGGCCGTGCTCGCCTCCGTGGCCGGCGGCGGCCCGGTGGCCATCGGCGTCCTGCACGCGGCCGACCCGGCGGCGGTCGGGGTCGGGGGCGGCGCCCAGGACCCGGACATCCTGCGCGGCGGAGCCTGGATCGGCGTGCTGGAACGGGCCGCGCTCACCGGCACGCTGCTGGCCGGCTGGCCCGAGGGGCTGGCCGTCGTCCTCGCCGTGAAGGGCCTGGGCCGGTTCGCCGAGCTGCGCTCCCCGGCGGCCGCCGAACGGTTCATCGTCGGCACCCTGGCCAGTGCGCTCTGGGCGGCCGCCTGCGCCGGCCTGGTGCTGCTCCTGCGCGGCTGACCGGCGGCTCCCGCGAGCGGCCTCGCGGTCCGGCGACGACAATGCTTCCGAGCCCGTCGTCGTCAGGAGGCACCGTGACCGAGTCGTCCACCGGTGGATCGCTGCGCAACCCCGAATTGCTCGGCGTCTACTGCAACGACCACCTCGCCGCCGCCACCGGCGGCATCGAGCTGGTCAGCCGGATGCTCGGCCGCTGGCGGGGCACGCCGTACGAGCCGCACCTGGAGAAGCTGCTCGACGAGCTGCGCGAGGAGCGCAGCGGCCTGCGCGCCACCATGTCCTCGCTGGGACTGCCGGTCCGGCAGTACAAGCAGCTCGCCACCTGGGTGGGGGAGAAGCTGACCCGCGCCAAGCTCAACGGCCGGCTGGTGTCCCGCTCCCCGCTGAGCGACGTCATCGAGTTCGAGTTCATCGCGACCGCCGTGCTCGCCAAGCGGGCCGGCTTCGAGACGCTGCGTGCCCTCGGCGAGGTCGACCGGCGCATCGACGTCGCGCTGTTCGAGCGGCTCATCGACCAGGCCGACGACCAGCACACCTGGCTCGCCGAGGCCCGTCGCGAGGTCGCCGCCGACGTGTTCGGCGGCCGCCCCGAGGCCGCCAGCGACGCCGCGGACACCTGAGCGGACCCGGACGCAGGAGACCCGTGGCCCGGCCCTCGCGGGCCGGACCACGGGTCTCCGTGCTCGTGCGCGGTGCCTACTGCGCCTGGGTGCCGGTGCGCAGCGAGCGGAACGGGACATCCTTGGACGCGTCGGGCTCGCGGGGGAGGCCGAGCACCCGCTCCCCGATGATGTTGTGCTGGACCTCGTCGGACCCGCCGTAGATCGAGGGCGCGGGCGCGCCCAGGAACTGGAGGGCCAGCGCGCCGTTCAGCGGGCCGTCCTCGCCGGCGAGCATCCCCGCGGGCCCGGCGATCTCCATGCCGACGTCGCGGGACAGGCGGGTGATGCGCGAGACCATCAGCTTGCCCAGCGACGCCTCCGGGCCGGGGCGGCCACCGGCCTCGACCGCGGCCCGCGCCCGCAGCGTGTTCCAGCGGTTGACCGAGGTCAGCGCGTGCACCCGGGCGATGCCCTGGCGCACGGAGGGGTCCTGGTCGCGGCCCATGCTCTTCGCCAGCTTGGCCAGGGCCTCGCCGTTGCGCACCATCATCATGGCGGGCACGCGCCCGCCGGACGCCTGGCGCTTCTGGTTGTCGATGAACTCGCCGACCGACTGCTCGAGCAGCTGCGCCGAGCGACGACCGCCGGGCGCGGACAGCGGGAACCCGAGCGATCCGCCGCCACCCAGGCCGACGCGCTCGTTGGCCAGCGTGGTCCGGGCGACGTTCCAGCCGTTGTTCAGGCCACCGATGATGTTGTCGGCGCTGACGCGGGCGTCGGTCAGGAAGACCTCGGCGAAGTGCGCCTCGCCGGTGATCTGCCGCAGCGGACGCACCTCGATGCCCGGCTGGTTCATCTCGATGGCGAAGTAGGTGATGCCGGCGTGCTTGACCGCGTCCGGGTCGGTGCGCGCGATCAGCATGCCGACGTCGGAACCCATGGCGCCCGACGTCCACACCTTCTGGCCGTTGACGACGTACTCGTCACCGTCGAGCTCGGCCTTCGTCTGCAGGGAGGCGAGGTCGGAGCCGGCGCCGGGCTCGCTGAACAGCTGGCACCAGGCGTCCTCGCCGACGAGGATCCGCCGGATGTAGGCCGTGCGCTGCTCGTCGGTGCCGTGGGAGATGATCGTCGGCGCGGCGAGCATGCGGGACAGCCCGGGCGGCGGCCCGACGGCGCCGATCTTCTTGAACTCGTCGTAGGCCTCGGCGGCCAGGTCGTTGGTCAGACCCTTGCCGTACCACTGCGCAGGCCACTGCGGAACCGCCCAGCCGGAGTCGGCCAGCCGGCCCAGCCAGTCCTTGAGCGACAGCGACGTGTCCCAGTGCTCGTCGATGAACGCCCTGACGGCGCTGCGGACCTGGCTCGGGGTGTCCAGTTGTTCGGCCGTGGCGGACTCGGTGGCCATACGCACTCCTTCGGGCGCTCGGATGGACCCGAACCTAGTGCTCCTCTGGAAAAGTGCAAGGCTCTAACTAATGGGCTGTTCGCCCGACGCATCCCCGGAGGCGCAGTGCCCGAGCGGAACGAGGCCGACCGGTCGCGACCCTGCGCTCCCGGCCGTGCCGGTGACGCGGCGTCGCCGCCGGTGCTGGCCGCCCTTGCCGGGGAGCTCCTCGACGCGGACCTCGCCGCGCTGGCCGGCGCGGTCGCCCAGCAGCTCCGGAGCGAGGAGCCGGCCTACCGGCGCCTCGGGGACGGCGAGCTGACCACCGACGTCGCTGCCCACCTCGCCGCGATGCTGGTCCGGCTCTCCGACGAGCGGTCCGGGGGCCCGGCCGGTGACGCGGGGTGCGCCGCGGTCGGCCGGCGCCGGGCCGAGCAGCACGTCCCGCTGCCGGTGGCGCTCCGCGGCCTGCGCGCGGCGGCCGCCGTCCTGTGGCGGGAGCTGGCCGCGCGCGCGGCGGTCCGGGCGCCCGCGGAGACGGCCGCCTTCCTGGCTCAGGCGGGGTCGCTCTGGACGGTGCTCGACGAGCAGTCCCGCGCGCTGGCGACCGGGTACGACGAGGGGCTGACCGCGCTGACCGAGGCCGACCGCGAACGCCGGCGGCTCCTGCTCGACGCGCTCGTCGACGGCCGGCTGGGGGAGTGGTCGCGCCTCGGCGGCAGCCTGACGCGGCTGGGCCTGCCCGAGGAGGGGCCCTACGTCGCGGTCTCCGCCGAGCGGGACGCCGCCGGCGCCCCCGCGCTGGCCGGCGTGGAGGACTTCCTGGCCGGCCACGGCGTCCGCTCCGCCTGGCGGAGCACCGTGGACGGCACCGTCGGCGTCGTGGCGATCGGGGAGTGGCGGACCGTCACCTCCATCCGCGAGCTGCTGGGCACCATGGCGACGGGGCGGGTCGGGCTCAGCCGCTCCTACACCGACGCGCTGCAGACCTCGGTCGCCGTGGCCCGGGCGGTGGTGGCCCGCCGCTGCCTGCCGGCCGGCGCCGTGGGGGTGACCTCGATCGACGACGACCCGGTGGCGGCGCTGCTGGCCTCGTCGGTCGAGACCTCGACCGAGGTGTCCCGTCTCCTGCTGGGGGCGGTGATGGAGCTGCCCGAGGCCGAGCAGCAGACGCTGCTGGCCACGCTCGCCACCTGGCTGGCCACGAACGGCAACTCCACCGAGACCGGCCGGCTGCTGTTCTGCCACCGCAACACCGTGCGCAACCGGCTCGCCCGGCTGGAGCAGCTCAGCGGCCAGTCGCTGGAGGACCCGCGCAGCGTGGCGCGGCTGTTCGTGGCGGTCGAGGCCCTCCGGCTGCTGGACCCCTCGGTGCTGGGCAACGCCGGCAGCGCCTGACCGGAGGGCCCGCCACCGGCGGCCGTTGTGCGGTTCGCATAGCCGGGGACCCCGTGACAGCGACATCACGTCTAGTGACTCCGGTCACTGTGAGGGAGGACACTTTCCGGCAGCGCGGAGAGCGCGCACAGCCGGGGGAGCAGCCGCTCGCACGCCTGGTCTCCCCGCTGACGAGCGACGTCGAGGGGTGGACATGCGCAGTTCTTCGCAACCCGGGAGCCGGTGGCTCCGGCCGGGCCGCGCCGTGGTCTCCGCGGGCATCGTGGGCCTGCTGATGGCGACGGCGGCCTGCGGTTCCGACGGCGGGGGTGGCGACGGCGAGGAAGGTGCCGTCGTCGACGTCTCGGAGACCGGCGACCCGGTCGACGGTGGGGAGATCGTCGTCGGGCTGGAGGCCGAGACGAACAGCTGGCTGCCCGGCACGGCGAACTTCGGCAACCCCGGCTACAACGTGGCCTACGCAATCTACGACCCGCTGATGAAGCGGACGCCCGAGGGTGAGCCGCAGCCCTACCTCGCGGAGTCGATGGAGCCGAACGCGGAGCTCACCGTGTGGACGCTCACGCTGCGTCCCGACGTGGTGTTCCACGACGGCACCCCGCTCAACGCCCAGGCCCTGAAGACGATCTGGGACACCTACCTGGTCGCCCCGGGCTCGAACCTCGCGGCCAACCTGGCCGAGGTGCAGTCGCTCGACGTCGTCGACGATCTCACCGTCACCTACACGCTGAAGGCGCCCAACGCGGCGTTCCCCGACCTGCTCACCGACCCGGCCGGCTGGCCCTTCTCGCCGACCGCCGCGGCCGCCGCCGGTCCCGACGCCGGCTCCAGCCCGGTCGGCACCGGTCCCTTCCGGTTCGTCAGCTGGCAGCGGGACAGCCAGCTGGTCGTGGAGAAGAACGAGGACTACTGGCAGGAGGGGCTGCCGCACCTGGACCGGATCACGTTCCGCCCGATCCCCGACGAGGACACCCGCGTGTCCAGCCTCCAGAGCGGCGACATCGACGCGATGCAGTCGCTGCGGCAGAGCACCGTCGCCCGTGCGCGGGAGATCGACGGGGTCGACAACTACGAGTTCCTCGGCAACAACAGCGGCGGGTCGAACTTCAACACCAGCCGGCCTCCGTTCGACGACGTCCGGGTGCGCCGGGCCCTGGCCCTCGCCCTGGACCAGGAGGCGCTCATCGAGGTGCTGGGCGGCACCGGGCTCACCCCGCCGTCGACCCAGTTCTTCGGGCCCGAGGACCCCTTCTACTCGGAGGAGGCGGCCGAGGCCTGGCCGACGAACCGGCCCGACGAGGCGCAGGAGCTCTACGACGAGTACGTCAACGACCCGGCGCGCAGTGACGGCAAGGCGGTCGGGGACCCGGTGAGCTTCACCTACACCTGCCCGCCCGACCCGAGCCTGAACGAGCTGTCCCAGCTCTACCAGTCCTTCTGGAACGGGCTCGGCATGGACGTCCAGCTGGAGCAGGTGGAGCAGGCGGCCTACACCCAGCAGGCCATCGCCCGCGACTACGACGCCGGCTGCACGCGGCACGGTGCCGCGCGGGACCCGTACTACGTCTTCCAGCGCGCCTTCACGCCCGGTCCGATCAACGTGACCGAGTTCTCCGACCCGCGGATCGACGAGGCCCTGGCCACGATGCGCGGCTCGGCCGACGTCGAGGAGCGCAAGGCGGCGGCCGAGCAGATCAGCCTCGTGCTCGCCGAGGAGGTGCCGGTCACCTTCACCGGCGGCACGCTCACGGTGGTCGCGGTACGCGACGTCGTGAAGAACGTCGACGGCTGGGTCTTCCCGGACGGCAGCGAGGGCAACGGGACACCCGACGGCACCGCGATGTGGGGCCACGTCTGGACGACCGAGTAGCACGTCCCGCACTCCACGGCGGCTCGGGCGGATCCTCGCCCGGGCCGCCGTGCTGCGTGGCGGCTAGCACACCGACCCCCCTGTGCGGGGCGCCGGGTCTCACCGTCGGTGACGGTGGCGGCCCGCCCAATGACTCTCCGCAGGCCCCCGGGGACACTTCGACCGGGCGCCTCCGTGCGCCCGCGCCCTGGCGTGCCCTCTCCCAGGCCCGGCGTCGGGGCGTCACGAGCAACAGGTCGAGGGGTACAGACACATGCAACAGCACAGGCGCCCGATGCGGGGCCCGTGGAAGCGCGCGCTCGTCTCGGTGGGGATCGTGGGTCTCCTGCTGGGCACCGCAGCCTGCGGTGGCGGCGACTCGGACGGCAACGGCGACGTCGAGGCCGGCGCGGTCAGCGACGTCGGCGAGGCCGGCGACCCGGTCGAGGGCGGCGAGATCACCGTCGGCCTGGAGGCCGAGACGAACAGCTGGCTGCCCAGCGAGGGCACCTTCAACCAGCCGGGGACGAACGTCGCCTACGCGATCTACGACCCGCTGATGCACCGCACCGCGGAGGGGTCGGTCGAGCCCTACCTCGCCGAGTCGATGGAGCCCAACGCGGAGCTCACCGAGTGGACGCTGACGCTGCGGCCCGGCGTGCAGTTCCACGACGGCACCCCGCTGAACGCGCAGGCGCTCAAGACCATCTTCGACGAGTACCTCACCGCGCCGGCGTCGCGGCTGGCCGCGAGCCTGGAGCAGGTCACCTCGCTGGACGTCGTCGACGACCTGACCGTGGTCTACCGCCTCTCCGGCCCCAACGCGGCGTTCCCGGACGAACTGGTCACCGCGGCGGGCTGGCCCTTCTCGCCGACCGCGGCCGCGGCCGCCGGTGAGGACGCCGGCGCGAGCCCGGTGGGCACCGGTCCCTTCAAGTTCGTGAGCTGGCAGCGCGACAGCAACCTCGTGGTGGAGAAGAACGAGAACTACTGGCAGGAGGGGCTGCCCCACCTGGACACGATCACGTTCCGTCCGATCCCCGACGAGGACACCCGCCTGTCCAGCCTGCAGAGCAACGACATCGACGTCATGCAGTCGCTGCGGCAGGGCACCGTCGTGCGCGCCCGCGAGCTCGACGGCGTCAGCAACTACGAGCACCTGGGCAGCAACTCCGGCGGCATGACGATGAACACGAGCAAGCCGCCGTTCGACGACGTCCGGGTGCGCCGGGCCATGGCGCACGCCATGGACCAGGAGGGCCTGATCGAGGTGCTCGGCGGTGCCGGCGTCACCCCGCCGCAGACGCAGTTCTTCAGCTCCGACAGCCCGTACTACTCGGAGGCGCTCGAGGAGAGCTACCCCAAGTACGACGTGGAGAAGGCGCAGGAGCTCTACGACGAGTACGTCAACGACCCGGAGCGTTCCGACGGCAAGGCCGTCGGCGAGCCGATCTCGTTCACGTTCCAGTGCCCGCCGGACCCGAGCCTCAACGAGCTCTCGCAGCTCTACCAGGCCTTCTTCACCGCGCTGGGCGCCGAGGTCGAGCTCCAGCAGACCGAGCAGGCCGCCTGGATCCAGGACATGCTGGCGCGGGACTACGAGGCCGGCTGCACCCGTGTCGGTGCCGACCGCGACCCGTACATCGTCTTCAGCCAGGCCTTCCAGGAGAACCCGCTGAACATGACGGCGTTCCAGAGCCCGGCGATCGACGAGCAGCTGGAGGTCCTCAGGACGACGACCGACATCGAGGAGCGGAAGGCGGCGGTCGAGGCCATCGGCGAGGTCCTCAACGAGAACGTGCCCAACACGTTCACCGGGGGCACGCTGACCGTCATGGCCACGCGGGACGCGGTGAAGAACCTGGACGGCTGGGTCTTCCCCGACGGCACCGAGGGCAACGGCGCCGCCAGCGCGCAGGTCATGTGGGGTCACGTGTGGGTGACCGACTGAGCTGAGGCGGAACCACGGCGGCCCGGGCGAGCACGATGCCCGGGCCGTCGTGCGTCGTCCGGCCGGTGCGCGCCGCGCCGGCACGTGGGCTCCCGGCGGCAGGGGTGACGCAGCCCACTGCGTGGTCCACAATCCGACGGCGCGCAGAGGCGCGCGTGTGCCGACGGCCGGTGGCCGGCCGGTCGGCTCGCACCTTCGGACGGGGAGAACAACGCATGCGAGGACATCGGCGCCCGGGCAGAGGTCCCTGGGCGAGGGCCGTCACCGCTGTCGGGCTGGTGGGTGTCCTGCTGGGCGGGGCTGCCTGCGGCGGCAGCGACGAGGGCGGGAACGCCCAGGCGGGAGCCGTGACCGACACCTCGGAGACCGGGGACCCCGTCGACGGCGGGGAGATCACCGTCGGCCTGGAGGCGGAGACGAACAGCTGGCTGCCCGGGTCGGGGGTCTTCAACCAGCCGGGGGTCAACGTCGCCTACGCGATCTACGACCCGCTCGTGCACCGCACGGAGGACGGTGCGCTCGAGCCCTACCTCGCCGAGTCGCTGGAGCCCAACGCGGAGCTCACCGAGTGGACGCTGACGCTGCGTCCGGGCGTCCGGTTCCACGACGGGACGCCGCTGGACGCCCAGGCGCTGAAGACCATCTTCGACGACTACCTCAAGGCGCCGGGAGCGAACACCGCGGCATCGCTGGCCGAGGTCACCTCGCTCGACGTCGTCGACGACCTCACCGTCGTCTACCGGCTCTCGCAGGCCAACTCCGCCTTCCCCGAGCTCCTGGTGTCCCCGCCCGGGTGGCCGTTCTCCCCGACGGCCGCGGCCGCTGCCGGTGAGGACGCCGGCGCCAGCCCGGTCGGCACCGGCCCCTTCCGGTTCGTGAGCTGGCAGCGGGACAGTCAGCTGGTGGTCGAGAAGAACGAGGACTACTGGCAGGAGGGGCTGCCGCACCTGGACCGGATCACCTTCCGCCCGATGCCCGACGAGGACACCCGGCTGGCCAGCCTGCAGAGCGGTGACATCGACGTGATGCAGTCGCTGCGGCAGAGCACCGTGATCCGCGCCCGCGATCTCGACGGCGTCGACAACTACGAGCACCTCGGCAGCAACTCCGGCGGCGGGACGGTCAACACCAGCAAGCCGCCGTTCGACGACGTCCGGGTCCGCCAGGCCCTGGCGTACGCCCTCGACCAGGAGGCGATCATCGGGGTCCTCGGGGGAGCCGGCGTCACGCCGCCGACGACCCAGTTCTACAGCGAGGACAGCCCGTACTACTCCGAGGAGGTCGCCGACGCCTACCCGTCCTACGACCCGGAGAAGGCGCAGGAGCTCTACGACGAGTACGTCAACGACCCGGACCGCTCCGACGGCCTGCCGGTGGGCACGGATCTCTCCTTCACGTACAGCTGCCCCCCGGACCCGACGCTGAACGAGGTCGCCCAGCTGGTGCAGTCGTTGTACGCGGCGCTGGGCGCGCAGGTCGAGCTCGAGCAGGTGGAGCAGGCGGCCTGGATCCAGAAGATGCTCACCCGCGACTACGACACCGGGTGCACCCGCGTCGGCGCCGACCGCGACCCGTACCTGGTCTTCGACGCGGCCTTCACCGACGGCCCGCTGAACATGACGGCGTTCCAGAGCCCCGAGATCGACGCGCAGCTGGACGTCCTGCGGACCACCACCGACATCGAGGAGCGCAAGGCGGCGGTCGAGGCCATCGGCCTGGTCATCAACGAGAACGTCCCGAACACGTTCGCGGGCGGGACGCTCACGGTGATGGCGGCCGAGGACGTGGTGAAGAACCTCGACGGCTGGGTCTTCCCGGACGGGACGAAGGGCAACGGAGCCGAGAGCGCCCAGGTCATGTGGGGCCACGTCTGGACGGTCGAGTAGCGGGTCCCGGGCGGTGCGGTGTCCCGGCCGGGGACGCCGCACCGCCCGGCCCCTCCGAGGGGTCGCGACGACGTTGTGCGCACCGCATAGTCCGGCGCCCGGGGTAAGTGGCGAGGCGCCTAGTGACGCAGCCCACTCCCGTAGGACAGACTCCCAGCACGCGCTGTGGGCGCTCGCACATCGACGCGCCTTCGCCGGCCTCGTCGCTGTGCCGGAACAGAACTGGTCAAGGAGCACATACATGCGAGGACATCGGCGTCCGGTGCGGGTCTCGGGGAAGCGGGTTCTCGCTTCCGTGGGTCTCGTGGGTCTCCTCCTGGGGAGCGCCGCCTGTGGTGGCGGCGACGGGGACGACAACGGCCCGGCCCAGGAGGGCACCGTCGAGGACGTCTCCGAGCAGGGCGACCCCGTCGAGGGCGGCGAGATCACGGTCGGTCTGGAGGCCGAGACCAACAGCTGGCTGCCCGGCGAGGGCAGCTTCAGCAACTCGGGCACGACGGTCGCCTATGCCATCTACGACCCGCTGATCAAGCGGACGGCGGAGGGCGACTTCCGGCCCTACCTCGCGGAGTCGATGGAGCCGAACGCGGACCTGACCGTGTGGACGCTCAAGCTCCGCCCGAACGTGCAGTTCCACGACGGCACCCCGCTCAACGCGCAGGCGCTCAAGACGATCTTCGACGAGTACCTCACCGCGCCGACGTCCAACGTGAAGAACACGCTGGCCGACGTCACCGCGCTCAACGTCGTGGACGACCTCACCGTCGAGTACGTCCTCGCCCAGACCAACGCCGCCTTCCCCTCGGTCCTCACCGGTTCCCCGGGCTGGCCGTTCTCCCCGACCGCCGCGGCGGCCGCCGGTGAGGACGCCGGCGCCAACCCGGTCGGCACGGGACCGTTCCAGTTCGTCTCCTGGCAGCGCGACAGCGCCTTCGTGGTCGAGAAGAACGACAACTACTGGCAGGAGGGGCTGCCCCACCTCGACGGCATCACCTTCCGGCCGATCCCCGACGAGGACACCCGCGTCTCCAGCCTGCAGAGCGGCGACATCGACGCCATGCAGACGCTGCGGCAGAGCACCGTCCAGCGCGCCCGCGACCTCGACGGCGTGGACAACTACGAGTACCTGGGCAACAACGCCGGTGGGTCGATCATCAACTCGTCCATCGCGCCGTTCGACGACCTGCGGGTGCGGCAGGCCCTGGCTTACGCCATCGATCAGCCGGCGCTCATCGACGTCATCGGCGGTACCGGGCTGACCCCCGCCGCCACCCAGTACTTCAGCCCGGACAGCCCCTTCTACTCGGAGAAGGCCGCCGAGGCCTTCCCGACGTACGACATGGAGCAGGCCCAGGAGCTGTACGACGACTACATCAACGACCCGCAGCGCTCCGACGGCGAGCCGGTCGGGACCGACCTCGCGTTCACCTACCGCTGCCCGCCCGACCCGACCCTCAACGAGCTCTCCCAGCTCTACCAGAACTTCTGGAGCCAGCTGGGCATGGACGTCTCGCTGGAGACCGTCGAGCAGGCCGCGCACGTGCAGAACGGCATCTCCAAGGACTACGAGGTGCAGTGCTGGCGGGTCGGCGACGAGCAGGACCCCTACGTCACGCTGAAGAACGCGTTCACCGAGGGCCCGCTCAACTTCACCGGCTACACCAGCCCGGAGATCGCCGACGGGCTGGAGACGCTGCGCACCACGACCGACCTGGCCGAGCGCCAGGAGGCGGTCGCGCAGATCAGCCTGGACATCTCGGAGAACGTGCCGAACCTGTTCACCGGCTACACCCTCACCGACATCGCGGTGCGGGACGTGGTGAAGAACGTCGACGGCTGGACGTTCCCCGACGGCACCGAGGGTGACGGGGTCCCTGGCGCGCAGGCCATGTGGGGCTTCGTCTGGACGACGGAGTAACCGCCCATGTATGTCCTCCGCAGGCTCCCGTCGCTGCTCGCGACCCTGTTCGCGGTGTCGCTGCTGACGTTCCTGATGACCAGCCTGCTGCCCGGTGACCCGGCGCTGCAGATCCTGGGAGCGGAGAACGCCACCCCGGAGGCGATCGCGGAAGTCCGAGCCGAACTCGGCCTGGACGACCCGCTGCCGGTGCGCTACCTGGCGTGGATCGGTGACGCGCTGACCGGCGACTTCGGTCGCTCCTACCGGACGAGCGAGCCGGTCGCCGAGGCGATCATCGACCGGCTGCCGGTCACCGCCGAGGTCGGGATCCTCGCGATCATCATCGCGCTGCTGGTCGCGATCCCGGTCGGGATGCTGTCGGCCTACCGGGCCGGCACGCGGACCGACAAGATCATCAGCAGCACGAGCTTCGGCCTCCTCGCGGTGCCGAACTTCATGGTGGCGATCTTCCTGATCCTGATCTTCTCCGTGACGCTCGGGATCCTGCCCGCGACGGGCTGGGTGAACTTCACCGACGACCCGGTGCAGAACCTGAGGTCGGCGTTGCTGCCGGCGCTGTCCCTGGCGATCGCGGAGATGGCGGTCTACACCCGGCTGCTCCGCACGGACATGATCGCGACGCTCCAGCAGGACTTCGTGACCATGGCCCGGGTCAAGGGCGTCTCCAACCGGCGGATCCTCTTCCGGCACGCCCTGCGTCCGTCGTCGTTCTCGCTCATGACGGTCGCGGGCGTGCAGGTCGGGGCGATCATCGGCGGCTCGGTGGTCATCGAGACGCTGTTCGCCCTGCCGGGCGTGGGCCGGCTGCTGCTGGACTCGGTCGTCCAGCGCGATCTGCTCATGGTCCAGGGCGTCGCTCTGGTGATCGCCGTCAGCTACGTCGTCGTGAACTTCACCGTCGACATCCTGTACTCGTATCTCGACCCGAGGATCTCGCATGGACGCTCTGCGGCACGAGTCTGATTCCCCGCCCGCCGTGCACGGATCAACCGCACAGGGAGAAGCATGAGCACGCCCGTGCCGAACCTCGGCGCTCCCCACCCCGGAGCGACGTCCGAGCTAACGGTCTCCGACGGGCTGATCGCGGAGACCACCGAGGTCGCCGCGGCGCCCGGCAAGAAGAAGCGGAAGCGGGGCCTGGGCCTGGTCTTCTGGCTGGCGACGAGCTGGCTCGTGGTGGTGCTCATCTGCGCCGTCTTCGCCGACCTGCTGCCGGTCAAGGACCCGCTGACGCCCGACGTCATCAACAAGCTGGCCTACCCTGGACCCGACCACTGGCTGGGCACCGACGGCCTGGGGCGTGACACCCTGGCCCGGCTGGTCCACGGCGCGCGCGTCTCGGTCGTGATCAGCGTGACGGCCGTCACCATCGGCATGGTCGTGGGCGGCTTCCTCGGCATCATCGCGGGCTTCTTCCGCGGCAAGACCGAGACCGTCCTGATGACGATCATCAACATCATCCTGGCCTTCCCGGCCCTGGTGCTGCTGCTGGTCCTGCTGGCCTTCGTCGGCCGCAGCCTGGTCGTCATCTCGCTGATCGTCGGGTTCCTCTCGATCCCGATCTACACCCGGGTGGCCCGGGCGACGACGCTCGCCGTCGCCGAACGGGAGTTCGTCCGGGCCTCGCGGACCATGGGCGCCAAGAACTCCCGGGTGCTCGCCCGGGAGATCCTGCCCAACGTGGTGCTGCCCGTGGCCGCGTTCGGACTGGTGGCCATGGGCGTGGTGATCGTGCTGGAGGGGACGCTGGCCTTCCTGGGGCTCAGCGTCCAGCAGCCGGCCCCGACCTGGGGCGGGATGATCTTCGACGGCAAGCGGTACATCAACGAGGCCGCCCACGTCGTGCTCATCCCCTCGATCGCCATGTTCCTGACGGTGCTCTCGCTGAACCTGGTCGGCGACGCGCTCCGCACCCGCTTCGACGTCCGAGGGAGCAACCTGTGAGCACCGCGCGGCCGCTGGACGGCCGAGTCGACGAGCCCCTCCTCGAGGTGGACGACCTGCGCACCTACTTCGACACCCCTCGCGGTGTCGTGAAGGCGGTGGACGGGGTCTCGCTGCGGGTGGACCGCGGCAAGACGCTCGGCATCGTGGGTGAGTCCGGCTCCGGCAAGACCGTGCTGTCGCGGTCGATCATGAACCTGCTGCCGAAGAACAACACCATCCGCGAGGGCTCCGTGCGCTTCGAGGGTCGTGAGCTCACGACCATGAAGAACAAGGAGATGCGCACCATCTGGGGCGCCGAGCTGGCGATGATCCTCCAGGACCCGATGACCTCGCTGAACCCGGTCACCAAGATCGGCGAGCAGATCACCGAGTCCCTCGGCATTCACCTGGGCGAGAAGGGGAAGACCGCCCGGGCGCACGCCGTCGAGCTGCTCAAGTCCGTCGGCATCCCGGCGGCCGAGCGGCGGCTGGGGGAGTACCCGCACCAGCTCTCCGGCGGTATGCGCCAGCGCGTGACCATCGCCATCGCGCTGGCCTGCGGCCCCAAGCTCCTGGTCGCCGACGAGCCGACGACGGCGCTGGACGTCACCGTGCAGCGCCAGATCCTGGACCTGCTGGAGTCCCAGCAGCACCAGCGGAACATGGGTCTGATCATCATCACCCACGACCTCGGCGTCGTCGCCGGTCGTGCCGACGAGATCGCCGTCATGTACGCCGGCCGGATCGTCGAGCGGGCGCCCACGAAGGAGCTCTTCGCCCGCAACCGGCACCCGTACACCGAGGGTCTGCTGCGGTCCATCCCGCGGCTGCACCAGCCCAGCCACACCAGGCTGCAGGCCATCCCGGGCCGGCCGCCGGAGCTGATCGACCCGCCGGCGGGCTGCCGCTTCGCGCCGCGGTGCAACTACGCGCAGGACAAGTGCCTGACGGAGACGCCGCTGCTGGCGCCGCACGCCGCCGGGCACGAGGCGGCCTGCCACTTCCCGGTGGGGACGACGGCCGGTCAGGAAGCGCTCGAGCGCAACCTGGCCGCCGGGCGCACCGCCGCGGGGACCCCCCTGGACAGCACACTGATCGCAACGGCAGGAGCAGCCTGATGGCCGGCAGCGGCACCGCGCACCTGCGGGACTCCGACGACATCGTCCTCCGCGTCGAAGGGCTCGTCGTCGAGTTCCCGCTGGAGCGGGGGCAGAAGGTCCACGCCGTCTCCGGCATCAGCTTCGACATCGCCAAGGGCGAGACGCTGGGCCTGGTCGGGGAGTCCGGCTGCGGCAAGTCGACGACCGGGCGGGCGATCATGCAGGCGCCCCGCCCGACCGGCGGCAAGATCCTCTTCGACGACAAGGACCTCAGCGGGCTGTCGGCCGACGAGCTGCGCCGCAGTCGCACGAAGCTGCAGATGATCTACCAGGACCCGATCTCGTCGCTGAACCCCCGGCGCCGGGTGAAGGACATCGTGGCCGAGGGCCTCTCGATCTGGGAGGGGAAGGGCAGCGACGACCCCCGGGTCGCCGAGCTGCTCGCGGCGGTCGGCCTGGACCCCGACCGGGCCGGCACGCGCCGTCCGCACGAGCTGTCCGGTGGTCAGTGCCAGCGCGTCTCGATCGCGCGGTCGCTGATCATGCGGCCCGAGGTGCTCATCTGCGACGAGCCGGTGTCGGCCCTGGACGTCTCCGTGCAGGCGCAGATCCTCAACCTGCTCGAGGATCTCAAGGAGGAGTACAACCTCACGATGGTCTTCATCGCCCACGACCTGGCCGTGGTGAAGAACATCAGCGACCGGGTGGCGGTCATGTACCTCGGCAAGATCTGCGAGGTCGCGCCGTCGGACACCCTGTACGCGCACCCGGCGCACCCCTACACGGCGGCGCTGCTGGCCTCGATCCCCGAGCCCGACCCGGAGGCCACGCACACCGACGCCGGCCTCAAGGGTGAGCTGCCCTCGCCGGTGAACCCGCCGTCGGGGTGCCGCTTCCGCACCCGCTGCCCGCGGGCGGCGGAGCGGTGCGAGCTGGAGGAGCCGCAGATGCGGGAGGTCGCGGGGGGTCAGTACGTCGCGTGCCACTTCCCACTGGTGGGCGACCAGGCCTCCGAGGGCGGTCGGCATGCGGCCGGCGCCACCGCGGTGTCGGCCTGATCCCGGAGCGAGCAGCACGGCGCGGCCGGGCGGACCAGGGAACTGGTCCGCCCGGCCGCGGCCGTTCGCGGGCCCGGGGCTGCTGCGCTCCGGGTCAGCGGCGCGCGACGCGGTCGGTGAGCGCCAGGACGTGCGCCCAGGCGTCCTGGCAGGCCTCGCTCCAGTCGCCGTAGGCACGGTCGAAGAAGGAGTGCGGCGCCCCGTCGTAGACCGGG
Organism: Blastococcus sp. TF02-09; assembly: GCF_003319105.1. Lineage (GTDB taxonomy): Bacteria > Actinomycetota > Actinomycetes > Mycobacteriales > Geodermatophilaceae > Blastococcus. Next base: position 119,425 of record NZ_QOHH01000001.1, read on the forward strand.
GCGTCCACGTCGGCACCGGCGTCGCGCATCCGCTCGGCGAGGGCGAGCTGGTCCTCGACCGGGGTGGCCTGGTCCGCGCCGGCGATCAGCATCACCGTGGGGAGGTGCGCCCGGTCGGCCGCGTCGCCCACGAGCGAGGGCCGGCCGTAGAAGCCCGCGCAGCCGGCCAGCCCGAGGTCGCCGCCGGACTGCCGCCAGGAGTGGCTGCCGCCGAAGCAGAAGCCGACGGTGACGACGGGCAGGTCCGCGCCGTGCCGCTCCCGCAGCGCGGCCATGGCGCTGACGATGTCGGCGTCGATGCCGTCGGCGGTCGTCTGCGGGATGTGCGCCTGCCAGTCGAAGTCCTCGCCGCGCGTGCCGCCGTCGGGCACGCCGGCGGTTCGGCCGAACCAGTCGACGGCCACCGCGGCGACGCCCGCCTCGGCGAACCGCTCGGCCAGCGCCACGTAGTACGGGTGCAGCCCCCGGATGTCGGGGAGGACCACCACGCCGGCGCCCGGGGTGCCCTCGGGAGCGGCGTACGCGGCGGCGAACGGGGTCCCGTCGGCCGACGTCAGGGTCAGGGATTCCCGGGCGGCCACGGCCCCGCTGCGGGGCGGGGCGGGCGGGCGGCTGTCGTGGTCATGGCACATGGACCTCGTTCTAGCGCGTCGCCGTCGCCACCGCCCGGTGGCCGACCCCGGACGGAGGACGACCCCTGCACCGGCCGCGCGGGCCGGTGCAGGGGTCGTGGCGCAGGGGTCAGCGAGAGAGCAGCTGCTCGGCCACCGCGTCCCAGTGCTCGGTCGGGGTGCCGAACAGCAGGCTCGTGGACTTCGCGCGCCGGTAGTACAGGTGGGCGTCGTGCTCCCAGGTGAACGCGATGCCGCCGTGCAGCTGGATCGAGTCCGAGGCCGCGATCCAGTAGGCCTCCGAGCAGTACGCCTTGGCCAGGTCGACGGAGATCTCGGCGTCGTCGGCCCCCTCGGCCAGCGCCCAGAGGGCGTAGTAGGCCGCGGACCGGGCGGACTCGACCTCGAGCAGCATGTCGGCGCAGCGGTGCTTGACGGCCTGGAAGCTGCCGACGGGGCGGCCGAACTGGTACCGGATGTTGACGTACTCGACGGTGCGCTCGAGGCAGCGCTGGGCGCCGCCGACCTGCTCGGTCGCGAGCAGCACGACGGCGATGCGCATCAGCCGGGGGATCAGCGTCGCGGCGTCGCCCTCGGCGCCGACGAGGCGGGCCGGGGTGCCCGAGAAGCCGACCTCGGCGAGCTTGCGGGTCATGTCCAGGGTGGTCAGGCCGCGACGGGTGAGGCCGGACGCCGACCCGTCGACGGCGAACACGCTGGGGCCGCCGGGTGCCTGCGCGACGACCAGGAGCAGCGAGGCCGTGGTGCCGTCGAGGACGAAGGACTTCGAGCCCTCGAGGGTCCAGCCGTCGCCGGACGGGGTGGCGCTGGTCTGCAGGTTCTCCGCGGTCCACTTCCCGTCGGCCTCGGCGAGCGCGACGGTGGCGATCGTCGTGCCGTCGGCGATGCCCGGGAGGAGGTCGGCCTGGGCCTGCTGGTCGTCCGACAGCTGGAGCAGGTTGGCCGCCAGCACGGTCGCGAGGTAGGGCGCCGGCAGCAGGGCGCGGCCCATCTCCTCGGTCACCAGCGCGGTCTCCAGGATGCTGAAGCCGGAGCCGCCGAACTCCTCGGGGATGGCCAGGCCCTGCAGTCCGAGCTGCTCGGCCATCTGCTTCCAGACGGCCGGGTCGTAGCCCTCCTCGGTCTCCATGAGGCGGCGGACCTCCTCGGAGGAGGACTTCGTCTCCAGGAACCGGCGCAGGGTGCGGCGCAGCTCTTCCTGCTCCTTGTCGAACTGCATCAGCATGGGGTGAACCTCTCAGGAGTCGTACGGACGGGACAAGACGATCGCGGACGGAGACGGTGGGTCAGTTGCCGAAGTCCCAGCCGCCCTCGGTGGCGTAGCGGTCGAGCACGTGCTTGGCGATCAGCACCTTGTGCACCTCGTCCGGGCCGTCAGCCAACCGAAGCGTGCGGGCGCCGAGGTACATGCCGGACAGCGGCAGGTCGCTGGAGACCCCCGCCGCGCCCCAGACCTGGATGGCGCGGTCGACGACGCGGGAGTAGGCCGCGGGCACGAACACCTTGATCGCGGAGATGTCGGTCCGGGCGCCGCGGTCGTTCCGGGCGACCCGCTCGGCGGCCTGGATGGTCATCAGCCGGGCGGCGGTGATGTCCAGGTAGCTGTCGGCGATGAAGCCCTGGATGAACTGCTTGTCCTGCAGCGGCCCGCCGTGGACCGTGCGGGTGCTGGCCCGCTCGACCATGAGGTCGAAGGCGCGCCACATCTGCCCGATGGAGTTCATGCAGTGGAAGACGCGGCCGGCACCCAGCCGGTCCTGCGCGGCCTGATGCCCCTGACCGACCGCGCCCAGCAGGTTGGCGGCCGGCACCCGGACGTTCTCGTAGCGGACCTCGACGTGGTCCGACGTCGGCCGGCCCCAGATGCCCACGCCGCGCACAATGCGCACCCCCGGCGTGTCCGTGGGGACGATGAGCTGGGCCATCTGGCCGCGGCCGGTCGCCGGGTCGTGGTCGGCGTCGACGACGCGGGTCATGACGATGAAGAAGTCGGCGGCGTTGCCGTTGGACGTGAACCACTTGTGCCCGTTGAGGACGAGCTCGTCGCCGTCGCGGACCGCGGTGGTGGTGAGCGAGCGCGGGTCCGAGCCCGGGTTCTCCGGCTCGGTCATCGAGAAGCCGGACTCCAGCTCGCCCTCCACCAGGGGGCGGAGCCACTGCTCCTTCTGTTCCGGGGTGCCGTACTTGAGCAGGATGGTCTGGTTGCCCGAGTTGGGGGCGACGACGCCGAAGAGCGCGGCCGCGCCCATGGCGTAGGCCAGCACCTCGTTCATGTAGGCGTGCGCGAGGAAGTCCAGCCCCATGCCGCCGTACTCCTGCGGCAGGTGCGGAGCCCACAGGCCGGCCGTCCGGACCTTCTGCTTGATCTGCTCCCGCAGCTCCTTGGCGTCGATGACCGAGGGCTCGGTCTCGACGGCGCCGCCGTGCGCGGAGCGCCACAGGTTGCGCTCGTTGGGGAGGATGTCGTCGTTCACGATCTCCGCGGTGCGCAAGCGGATGTCGTTGATCCGGTCGTCGAGCGTCGGGATGGGCCGCACGGTCAGGGGCATGTCATGTCCTCCGGAGTCTGTGCCTCTCAGGCGTCCGCGCCGGTGGCCGCGGCCTGCCGGCGGAAGCTCTCCCGCAGGGTCCGCTTGGAGAGCTTCCCGGACGGGGTGCGCGGCAGTTCGTCGACGAAGTCCACCGTGCGCGGGCACTTGAAGTGGGCCAGCCGCTCGCGGGCCCAGGCGGTGAGCTCCTCGGCGAGCGCCGGGGTGGCCTCGTAGCCGGGCTGGAGCTCGACGACGGCCTTCACCGACTCGCCCCAGTCGGGGTCGGGCACGCCGATGACGCCGACGTCGCCGACCGAGGGGTGGGTGATGAGCACGGCCTCGACCTCGGCGGGGTAGACGTTGACCCCGCCGGAGATGATCAGGTCGACGCTGCGGTCGGTGAGGAAGAGCCAGCCGTCCTCGTCGAGGTAGCCGACGTCGCCGAGGGTGAAGTAGTCGCCCTTGTAGGAGGACGCCGTCTTGGCCTCGTCGCCGAGGTAGACGAAGCGGTTGGTGTCCGGGGCCTTCAGGTAGATGGTGCCCGGGACGCCGGCGGGCAGGTCCTCGCCGGCCTCGTCGAGGATGCGGATGTGCCCGGCCGGGGGCAGCCCGACGGTGCCGGGACGCGCCAGCCACTCGTGCGGGCCGACGACCGAGCCGAAGCCCTCGGTGGCCGCGTAGTACTCCCACGCGATCGGACCGAGCCAGTCCATGAAGGCCTGCTTGACCGGCACCGGGCAGGGGGCCGCGCCGTGCCACACGTGGCGCAGGCTGCTCGTGTCGTAGCGGTCCTTGACCTCCTGGGGCAGCGAGATCATGCGGTGGAACATGGTCGGCACCAGGTGGGTGTGGGTGATCCGGTGCTCCTCGATCAGCCGCAGCGTCTCCTCGGCGCCCCACTTGTCCATGAGCACCACGCCCGCGCCGCGGGTCATCGGGAGGCTCAGCGAGAAGGCCAGCGGCGCGGAGTGGTACAGCGGGCCGGTGACCAGGTTCAGGTCCTTGCCGGCGACGTAGCCGGAGACCTCGCCGATGAGGGCGGTGAACGGCGACACCGCGACGCTCGCGCGGTGGACCCCCTTGGGTCGGCCCGTGGTGCCCGAGGTGTAGGCCATGGTGGTCCCGAGCACCGGCTCGTCGATGTCGTCGCCGGCCTGGCCGGCGAGCGCCTGCTCGTAGTCGTCGAAGCCGGCGGGCCGGTCCTCGCCCGCGGCGTCGACGAGGAGCAGGGCGCGGGCGTCCACGCCGTCCAGGGCGGCGGCGACGGTGTCGACGAAGCGGCGCTCGGTCACGACGGCGGCCGCGCCGCAGTCGCGCAGGATGTAGTTGATCTCCTCCGCCGTGAGGTGCCAGTTGACCGGCGTCAGGCGGAGCCCCGTGCGCTGGGCGGCGTGGAGGGTCTCGACGAACTCGGGCCGGTTGGCGCAGATGAGGGCGATCGAGTCGCCGGCCTGGAGGCCGTGGCCGCGGAGCGCGCGGGCCAGCTGGTTGGTGCGCGCGTTCAGCTCCCGGAACGTCCGGTCGCCCTGGGCGGAGCGGACCGCGGGCGCGTCCGGCTGCACCGTGGCCCAGAGGGCGCTCAGCATCCCGGTGGCGGTGGCCCGCTCGACGAGTGCCTGGCGCGCGGCGGCATCGTCCTCGGTCCGGGCCTCGGCCTCGGTGACCTCCTCGTCGGGGGTCCGGCTCGCCTCGTCCTGGGGTGCGGTCGGCGGCATGCTGTCTCCTGACGGGGAGCGGTCGGGCCAGTGGCGGGCGCGGGCTGCGGTGTCGCGGTAGGAGTCCAGGGCGCGCCCCCAGGCGGCCAGCCCCGCCGCGGCGTCCGGGGCGTCGTCGGGGGCCAGGTGCGTGGCCAGGTCGCGCAGGCGGGCCTCCGCCGCGCGGTCGGCCTCGGCGAGCACCTGCTCGCCGAGCTCGGTGACCAGGTGGGTGACGTGGCGGCGGTCGGCCGGGTCCGTGCCGCGCTCGACCATCCCGCGGGCGACCAGGCCGTCCACGAGCGCGGTCACGCTGGGGCGGCTCACGACCAGCCGCTGGGCGAGCGTGGAGGCGTTGACCGAGCCCTCCGACAGCAGGCTGAGCAGCCGGTACTGCGGAACGGAGAGATCGCAGCCGGCGAGGGCCACCTCGACGTGCCGGGCGAGACGGGCGACCGTCCGGGCGCCGGTGGCTTCGATCACAATGGCTAACCATTCAGGGTTCGAAGTTCTTTGGCAAGAGGCTCCGCGACTCCTCGCGCACGGCCGTGCCGATCCCGTGAGGTGACGCAGGCCACTACGCGCCAGTACTGTTCCGGCGTTCCCGAGTGGTCGGGTCGAGGGGTGGGCCGGTGCAGGGGAGCGGGCAGTCGCAGGGCAGCGCCTGGCAATGGAGCCGGACCGCCGACACGCGCCAGACCCTGATCGCCGCCGCCGGCGAGGTGTTCGCCCAGCGGGGGTTCGCCGAGTGCAGCGTGGCCGACGTCGTCGAGCGCGCCGGGCTCGGGGTGGGCAGCCTCTACCACCACTACGGGGGCAAGTCCGAGCTGTTCCTGGCCGTGTGGGAGGACCACCAGGCCGCCTACGAGGAGCGGGCGGCCACCGCCGTCGCCGTCGCCCGCCGGGCCGGGACGACGTCGCCGGCCGAGCTGTTCCTCGTGGGGGCGCGGGCCTACCTGGAGACGACGTGGGAGCGCCGGGCGCTGGCCCGGCTGTTCCTCGACGGGGACGGCCCGCCCGGGTTTTTCCTCGTGCGCAGCCGCCGGCGCAACGACTGGGTGCGGCAGAACGCGGTGCTGCTCGCCGTCGGCACCGGGCCGGCCGACCGGCTGCTGGTCTCGATCCTCACCGCGGCCATGGGTGAGGCGGGGCGCCAGATCATCGGCTGCGAGACCGAGGAGCAGGCCGTCGCGGTCACCGAGAGCGCCCTGGTGATCATCCGCCGGCTGGCGGACCTGACGGAGAGCTGAGGGCCGCCTCCGCCCGCCGGCTGGCGCGCAGCGCCGCCAGCGAGGTGAGCACGGTGGCCGCGTTGAGCGCGAGCATCGTGAACAGGGTCAGCCGGTAGCCGGTCAGGAGGTCGGCGAGCCCGTCGGCGGAGACGTCGGACAACGTGCCGGCGAACGCGTACTGCCGGAGCTCGGGGGCCAGCGGAGCGGTGAGCACGGACAGGACGACGGCGGTGCCGACGACAAACCCGCTCTGCTGCAGCATCAGCCGCATCGCGTTGGCGATGCCCAGCCGGTCGTTCGGCATGGCGCCCATGAGCGCCGTCGTGTTGGACGGCATGAACAGCCCGGACCCGGCGCCGGCCAGGACGAGGCCCGCGGCGATCGCGACGTAGCCGGCATCGGTGATCACCGACCAGGCGAGCACCGCGAGGCCGGCGCCGGTGCAGAGGTTGCCCACCACGGCCAGCGCCCGGGGGGAGATGCGCCGGTGGAAGAAGCCCGAGGACGACGAGAAGACCAGCGTCGACACCGCCAGCGGCAGCACGCGCAGACCGGCGTCCAGGGGGTCGACGCCCTGGACGGCCTGGAAGTACAGCGAGAAGAGCAGCAGGACGCCGGCCTGTGACGTGGAATTGAGGAACGAGGCGAGCAGGCCCAGGGCGAACGGCCGGTCGCGGAACAGCGTCATGTCGACCAGCGGGTGGGTCACCCGGCGCTCGAAGAGCACGAAGGTCGGCATGCCGAGGAGGAAGACGACCAGGCCGCCGATGACCACCCAGCTGGTCCAGCCCAGGGTCGTCGCCTGCGACAGCGCCGCGAGACCGCTGCCCAGCGCCACGATGACGAGCAGGTTGCCCGGCACGTCGATGCCCTGGCGCTGGCCGGACCGGGCGACGCGGGGGAGGGCCCAGGCGCCCCAGGCCAGGCAGAGCAGCCCGATCGGCACGTTGAACCAGAACACCCAGCGCCAGCCGGCGTGCTCGGCGAGCACCCCGCCGACGGTCGGGCCGAGCAGCTGGGCCACCGAGAAGGACGCCAGGTAGATGCCCATGCCCTGTCCGAGGCGGGCGCGGGGGAAGGCCGCGGTGACCAGCGCTGCGCTGTTGGTGAGCAGCATCGCCGCGCCCGCGGCCTGGAGGACCCGCAGTCCGACCACCGTCCAGGCGTTGGGCGCCAGGCCGCACAGGAAGCTGGCGAGGGTGAAGGTCGCCAGACCCATCAGGTACATCTGCCGGCGCCCGAACATGTCGGCGAGCCGGCCGAAGAAGATCATCAGGCCGGTGTTCGCCAGCATGAAGGCCAGCAGCATCCAGCTGGCCGCCGTCGCGCTGGCGTCGAAGTGCCGGACCACGGTGGGCAGCGCGACGTTCAGCGCGCTCCCGGACATGCCGGAGAAGATGCTGGCGAGGCTGACGACCGAGAGGGTGCGCCAGGCCTCTGTCATGACCGCGCGCTCGTCGGGCGCCTCCTCGGGGCCAACCTCCGCGGGTGCGGGCGTCGGGGCCACGGCGACCTCGCTGCTGGTGCTGCGTGCGTCGGTGGCCATGCGTCCCCTCGGCGATCGGGTCGCCGCCTCTCGGGCGGCCCAGGCGGTTGACTCCGGCAATCCTGGAACCCGATTCTAGGGGGCACCGACGAGAAGGAGGCTGCCCGATGCAATCCGACGAGCAACGCGTGGTCATCGTGACGGGTGCGGCCCGGGGGATCGGCCGGGGGCACGCCCTCGAGTTCGCCCGGCAGGGCTACGCCGTCGTGGTCAACGACCTGGGTGCCGAGGTGGACGGCACGGGTGGCTCGACCGGGCCCGCGGGCGAGGTCGTCGACGAGATCCGGGCCCTGGGCGGTCAGGCCGTCGCGAACGGCGACGACGTCTCGGACTTCGCGGCCGCCGAGCAGCTCGTGCGCTCGACGATCGACCGGTTCGGCCGGGTCGACGTCCTGGTCAACAACGCCGGCATCCTGCGCGACCGGATGCTGGTCAACATGTCCGAGGAGGAGTGGGATGCGGTCATCCGGGTGCACCTCAAGGGCACGTTCGCCCCGCTGCGCCACGCGGCCGCCTACTGGCGTGAGGAGCACCGGGCGGGCCGACCGGTCGACGCCCGGGTCATCAACACGACGTCGTCGTCGGGCATCTACGGCAACCAGGGGCAGGCGAACTACGGCGCGGCCAAGGCCGGGATCGCCGCGTTCACCGTGATCACCGCGATGGAGCTGGGGCGCTACGGCGTCACGGTCAACGCGGTCGCGCCGGCGGCCCTGACCCGGATGACGGAGAACCTGCGGCCCGACCGGGAGAGGCCGGACCCGGACGCGTTCGACCCGTCCGCCGCGGACAACATCGCGCCGCTGGTGGTGTGGCTGGCCGGACCCGCGGCCCGCGAGGTCACCGGGCGGGTGTTCAACGTGCGCGGCGGCATGATCAGCGTGGCCGAGGGGTGGCAGGCCGGTCCGGGCGTCGACAAGGGCGCGCGGTGGACGGTCGAGGAGCTCGACGACGTCCTCCCCGGTCTGGTCGCGAAGGCGGCGCCGAACGCCGACCAGCGCGGCATCCGGCCGGCCGCGGGCTGACTCCGGCGGGGTGCGGCGCCGTACGTCGGTGCTGCGCCCCGGCACACTCGCGGCATGGACGACGTCGGCTGGGGACCGCTGCCGGGCATCGACGGTGCGTCCGTGCGCCGGGCGGGCGCCGCCGACCTGCCCGCGTTGGTCGCGCTGCTCGCCGACGACCCCCTCGGTGCCGCCCGGGAGGCGCCGGGTGAGGACCTGGCCCCGTACGCGCGCGCCTTCGCGGCCGTCGACGCCGATCCGGCGCACCTGCTCGTCGTCGTGGCGGACGGCGAGGACGTCGTCGGCACCCTGCAGCTGTCGTTCCTGCCCGGCTTGTCCCGCAGAGGTGCGCTGCGGGCCCAGGTCGAGGGCGTCCGCGTCCGTGCCGACCGCCGTGGGGACGGGGTGGGGGAGGCGCTCCTGCGCTGGGCGGTCGCCGCGGCCGCCCGACGGGGGTGCGCGCTGGTGCAGCTCACCAGCGACAGCACGCGCGCCGATGCGCACCGCTTCTACGAGCGGATGGGGTTCGTCGCGTCGCACACGGGGTTCAAGCTGACGCTCGACGGCTCCTAGGGTGTGCCCGTGACCAGCGAACCGATGGATCCCCAGCTGCTCGAGGTGGCCCGCCGCATGTTCGACCTGGCGCGGTTCGGCCACACCGAGGAGCTGGTGTCCTACATCGACCGCCGGGCGCCGGTGAACCTCACCAACGAGAAGGGCGACACGCTGCTGCTGCTCGCGGCCTACTACGGCCATGCGGAGACGGTGGCGGCGCTGCTCGCGCGCGGGGCCGACCACGCGCGGGTCAACGACCAGGGGCAGACGGCGCTGGCCGCGGCGGTGTTCAAACAGTCGGCCGAGACCGTCGGCCACCTGCTGGCCGCGGGTGCCGATCCGGACCTGGGTGGCCAGAGCGCCCGGGCGACGGCGCAGTTCTTCGGGCTCACCGCGATGACCGAACTGCTCGACGCGCCGCGCTGATCCCCGCCGTCCGGGCACTGTCGCCGCTGTCCCCGGTGCTCCTAGGGTGTCGCTCCATGAGCACCGAGGGCAGCTCGTCCCGCGGCACGGTCCCCGCCGGCCACCTGTTCGACCTCGCCCGTTCAGGTGCCACCGAGGAGCTGGCGGCCTACATCGACGCCGGCGTCCCGGTCGACCTGACCAACACCGCGGGCGACACGCTCCTGCTGCTCGCCGCCTACTACGCGCACGGCGACACCGTGGCTGCCCTGCTGGCCCGGGGAGCCGACCACTCCCGCGTCAACGACAAGGGGCAGACGGCGTTGGCCGCGGCGGTGTTCAAGCAGTCCGCGGAGGCCGTCGAGCACCTGCTCGCCGCCGGCGCCGACCCCGACCTGGGCGAGATGAACGCCCGGATGACGGCCCACTTCTTCGGCCTGCCCGCCATGACCGAGCTCCTCGACGGTCCTCGCTGACCCCACGCCGCACTGACCCCGCTCGGTTCAGAACGGCGGTGGGCTCTCGTCGACCGGTGCCGGTCGAGGCGGTGGGAGTGCGCGCTGCTCGTGGAGACCCGGTGGTCGGGTCGTGCGGGTGATCCCGGACGGGGTGGTGACGGTGAGGGTGCCATCGGGACCCATTCGGAAGCGCCAGTTGCGGGCGAAGGTCTTGAGCCGGTGGTGGCTCCGGCACAGGCAGCAGAGGTTCTGGCAGGCGGTGCGGCCGCCGCAGTCGTAGGGCAGGACGTGGTCGAGGTCGGTGCGGCCGGCGGGTTGTCCGCAGCCGGGATGCCGGCAGGTGCGGTCCCGCAGCCGGGCGAAACGTTCCTGCGCGGCGGTGTGTGCGTAGCCGGGGACCTCGGGGGGTGGGCCGAGCACCGGGCAGTCGCAGTCGAGATCCGGGTGCTGCTGGGCGCAGCCGCGGCCCGCGAGGCCGGCCAGCTCGGAGGCGGTGGCGGTGGCCAGCAGGGTGCCCTGGTCGTCGGTGAGGGCGACGGCGAGGCTGCCGCCGGCCGGCGCGGTCACGCCGAGGGCGCCGAGCTGGGTGAGCAGCTCGCGCAGGTGCGCGGCGGTGATCGGAGTGCCCTGCACGCTGGGTACTGCCGCGCCCGCGGCCGCCCGGGCGACACGCTCGTCCGCCTCGCCCGGTGCTCCTGACTCGTCCGCCGTGGCGGGCTGGCCCGCCGCGGGGTGGGCCGCGGCGCGCGGATGTCCCGGCGGGCGGAGCGCGGACAGCGGGGCGGTGAGGGTGAGGTGGCCGGTCATCGTCGGGCGGGAGGTGTCCCAGGGGCGCAGCACGAGCGCGGCGTGCGCCTCGGTGCGCAGCACTCCGATCGGCCGGTCGTCCCCGCCGGTGCGGGCGAGCTGGGCGGCCTGGTCGATGGTCGACCACATCGCCGCCGCCACCGCCGCAGGCGCCTCGGTGGCCAGCACCGACATGCCATCGGCGGTCGGGTACAGCCGTACCGCCGCCCGCCGTTCGGCCTCCACCCGCCGCCGTTCGGCGAACTCCTCGTCGGCTGCTTCCGCCGCGGCGACCAGCCGCCTGCGCAGTGTTGCTGCTGACAACCCCGCCGCCAGCGGCAGCACCGCCGGCACCACGACCGCGACCACCTCGTCAGAGGCGGTGCCGAGCACGTCGGCGAACACCCGGGCCCGGTAGTCGTCCAGCTGTCCGGCGGCACGGGCCGCGTGCACCGCCGGCATCCGCTCCACCAGCTGGTGGGCATCGGACAGCACCTGGGTGGCGAACGGGCGACCGCAGTTGAGCACCAGCGCCAGCTCGTCGGGCAGGAACTCCGACGTCCCCGGCACCGGCGAGCCCTGGGCCCGCCGCCGCGCACCGGGATGCCCGGGCGGGGGGTCGTCGGCGTCCGGCCGGGCGGCGGCCAGGGCCATGACCAGTTCCGCCTCGTAGGCGGCGTCCATCGCCTTGCGCGCCTGCACCCGCTGGAGCTCGAGGGTCACTTCCTCGGCCGACAGCTGCTCGACCGGGAACCGCTCGACCGACGGCGCACGCCACAGCCACCACTCGACCAGCCCGCCCTCGGGCGAGGGGTCCAGCTCGGCCACTGACATGCATCGAACATACGTTCGGGGTACGACAGTTCTCTCCGGCTCCGGTCAGCCGGCACCGATTCCGGGTGGGCGGCCGACACCGGGGGACCGGCCTCGGCCGTCAGGTGACCGGCGGAGCAGGCGTGGTGGTCCTCAACTGCGTCGGCGCCGCCCGGCTTCGTCGCGGGGGAGCGAATGCCGCCAACGTGCCGGCGCCGGCATGCCGCCGTTGGTCGCGGAACTCCCGCGCCGCGGCGGGCGGGAGCGTGGAGACCGCACGGGGCTTGGGTGGAGACTCCGGGGGTAGGGGGGCGCACGAGAGGGGAGGTGGGCTGCGGTGGTGCGACCGGCGGTGCACGGCAGCGGACGGGATGCGTCCCGCGGGCTCGACCGCAGCGCGTCGCCGGCCGTCGAGGCCGCCCCCGGCGACGTCCCCACCGCCGCCCTGTCCACCGACCCGGCGGCGACGCAGCCGACACCGGCGGTCGACACCACCAGTGGGGCGACCGAGACCACCACCGCGACCGAGACCACTGTCGCGACCGAGACCACCACCGCGACCGAGACCACCATCGCGACCGAGACCACCATCGCGACCGGGAACCCGGACGGCACGTCCAGCGGGCTGCCGCGCTGGCTGCTGCTGCTCGCCGGGGCGGCGGCCGCGACGATCGCCGTCGCCGGCGTGCGCGCCGTCGCCTGGCTGGTCGCGCCGCTGCTGCTGGCGCTCGTGGTGGTCGTCGGGCTGTGGCCGGTCGCCAGCTGGCTGCGTCGCCACGGTGCGCCGCGCTGGGTGGCCACGACGGTGCTGCTGGTCCTGGTCTGGGCGGTCCTGCTCGGCTTCGTGGCGCTGCTCGTGGTCAGCGTCGCCCAGCTCGCCGCGCTGCTCCCGGACTACGCGCCGCGGGCCGAGGCGCTCATCGACGGCGTCGTGGCCGACCTGAACGACGCCGGGCTGGTCTCCGGCCAGTTCTCCGACCTCGTGGAGCAGATCGACTACACCCAGGTGGTCAACCTGGCGACCGGCCTGCTCGGCCAGCTCACCGACGCCGCCAGCACGCTGGTCCTGCTGCTCTCGGCCCTGGTGTTCATGACCATCGAGTCCAGCGGCTTCGGCCGGCGCCTCGCACTCGTCGGCAGGGAGCGGCCGCACCTGCCGGTGGCCTTCAGCCTCTTCGCGCAGGGCACCCGCAGCTACCTGCTGGTGAGCACGGTCTTCGGGGCCATCGTGGCGGTCGGCGACGCCGTCGCCCTCGCCATCCTGTCCGTGCCCGCCGCACCGCTGTGGGGACTGCTGGCGTTCATCACCAACTACGTGCCGAACATCGGCTTCGTGCTCGGCGTCGTCCCGCCCGCCCTCCTCGGTCTGCTGGCCGGCGGCTGGGGCGAGCTGACCGCCATCCTCGTCATCTACACGCTGCTCAACTTCGTCGTGCAGACGCTCATCCAGCCGCGGTTCGTCGGCGACTCCGTCGGGCTGTCGATGACGGTCACCTTCATCGCGCTGCTGTTCTGGGGCTGGGTGCTCGGTGCGCTCGGCGCGCTGCTGGCCATCCCGCTCACGCTCGCGGTCAAGGCACTGCTGGTCGACGTCGATCCGCGCGGTCACTGGCTCGACGCGCTGCTCCGGGAGGAACCCCGGGCGCCCCGGACCTCCCGTGCCCGGCGCCGCATGGCCGCCCGGCGGTCCGCGCTCGCCTCGGTCCGGCGCCTGCACCACCCCCGCCGGGCGCCGGGCCCGGCACCCGACCCGACCACGACCGACGCGACCACGACCGATCCATCACCGACGGACGCCGCACCGACCGGGGACGCCGGGACGCCGGTGCGCTGAGCGCGGCGCGCCGCGACGTCGCCCGGCCTGGTGCGTGCGCGCCGGGCCCGGTGCGGTAGACACGGCACGCCCGTCCCCGATTTCCGGAGGTCTCCTCGTGCTGGCCAGCATCGGCTACGCCGCCGCCTACACGGGCGTGGGCATCGCGCTCCTCGCGCTCGGCTTCGTGGCGCTCGACCTGCTCACCCCGGGGCACCTCGCCCGGCACATCTACGAGGAGGGCTCGGTCAACGCCGGCATCGTGCTGTCGGCCGGCTTCCTCGGCCAGGGCGCGATCGCCTTCACCACCATCTGGACCAACGCGACCAACGGCTTCGGCGAGGCGCTCTGGTACACGGTGGTCTTCGGGGTGCTGGGCGTGCTGCTGCAGGCGCTGGCCTTCCTGGCGCTCAACCTGGTCACCCCCGGCTCGCTCGGCAGCGCGCTGGTGCAGGTGCGCTTCCACCCGGCCAGCCTGGTCAGCGCCGCCGCGCAGCTCGCCGTGGCCGCGATCATCGTGGCCTCGATCTGGCCGTAGCGGCCGCGGATCGGCCCGTGTGACGGCGACCTCACGCGGTGGCCGTAAGGTGCCGGGAAGCTCGTCGTCCCCGCCCGGCCGGGGACCGGCGCAGCAGTAGACCTGACGAGAGGAAAGTTCATGAGCGAGGCAAACAGCACCCGGGTGGCCATCGTCACCGGCGGTGCCCGCGGCATCGGTGCCGCCACGGCGCAGCGGCTGGCCAAGGACGGCTTCGCCGTCGCGGTCCTGGACCTCGACGAGGCGTCGGCCAAGAACACCGTGGACGCCATCGAGGCCGACGGCGGCAAGGCCCTGGCGGTCGGGGCCGACGTCAGCGACGCCGAGCAGGTCCAGGCCGCCGTCGACCGCATCGCGTCCGAGCTCGGCGCGCCGGTCGTGCTGGTCAACAACGCCGGCGTGCTGCGCGACAACATGCTGTTCAAGATGTCGGACTCCGACTGGGACATCGTCATGAACGTGCACCTCCGGGGTGCCTTCCTCATGACCCGCGCCGCCCAGAAGCACATGATCGAGCAGAAGTGGGGCCGGATCGTCAACCTGTCCAGCACCTCGGCGCTCGGCAACCGCGGCCAGGCCAACTACTCCACCGCCAAGGCCGGCCTGCAGGGCTTCACCAAGACCCTCGCCATCGAGCTCGGCAAGTTCGGCGTCACCGCCAACGCCATCGCCCCGGGCTTCATCCAGACCGAGATGACCAAGGCGACCGCCGACCGCATGGGCATCCCCTTCGACGACTTCATCAAGGGCGCGGGCTCGCAGATCCCGGTGCAGCGCGTCGGCCAGCCCGAGGACATCGCGCACCTGGTCTCGTTCTTCGTGAGCGAGGGCGCCGGCTTCGTCTCCGGCCAGGTCGTCTACGCCGCGGGTGGCCCGAAGGCCTGAGCACGGACCCCGCGCGGCGCGCGGGGTGCACGAAATCGGCGGGGCACGGACGGCGTTGAGCTGTCCGTGCCCCGCTCTGCTCTCCGGCTCCTCGTCCTCGGCGACTCGATCGCCCACGGCACCGGCGCCCGGTCTCCCGAGGACACCCTGGGATCCCGGCTGGCCGCCGCGCTCACCGCCGACGGCTTCGACGTCGACCTCCACGTGCGCGCCGTGCCGGGCGCGGTCTCCGCGGACCTCCCGCGCCAGGCGCGCACGTCCGCCGACGTCGGTGCCGACCTGGCGCTCGTGGTGATCGGCGCCAACGACCTCACCCGCCTGGTGCCGCCCGGGCGGGCCGCCGCCTCCCTGGACGAGGCCCTGCGCGTGCTGCGCGCCGCCGGCACCGACGTCGTCCTCGTGCCGGCGCCGGACATGTCCTCCGTGCCCGCGGTGCCCCCGGCCTTCCGCCCGCTCGTCCAGGCCGCCTGCGCCCAGCTGCGGCAGCGGCAGGTCTCGGTCGCCGCGGCGGCCGGGGCCACCGTCGTCTCGGTCGCCGAGGTCAACCGGGCCTTCGGCTCGGACCCCTCGCTGTTCGCCGCGGACCGCTTCCACCCGTCGTCGGCCGGCTACGCCCGCATCGCCGCGGCCCTGGTGCCCGCCGTCCTCGACGCGGCCCGCTCCCGCCGGGACCGGACCGCCGCCTGATCAGCGCGGGCGCCCGGCCAGCAGCTGGGCGAGGTGCAGACCGTTCCGGCCGGCCACTTGGTCGAGCTGGGTGCGGCAGGAGAACCCGTCGGCGAGCACCACGGCGCCCGGGGGCAGCTCCTCGACCGCCGGCAGGAGCTGCTGCCCGGCGATGGCCACCGACACGTCGTGGTGGCCCTTCTCGACGCCCCAGTTGCCCGCCAGGCCGCAGCAGCCGCCCAGCCGGGTGACCTCCGCGCCGGCCTTGCGCAGCAGCGCGGCGTCGGCCGACCAGCCCAGCACCGAGGCGTGGTGGCAGTGCGGCTGGGCGACCACCTGCACGCCGTCCAGCGACGGCGGTGTCCAGCCCGGCGTCTCGGCCAGGAGCTCGGCCAGCGTGCGGGTGCCCCGGGCGACCCGTTCGGCCTCCGGTCCTCCGACGACCTCCAGGGACTCGTTGCGCAGCACGGCGGTGCACGAGGGCTCCACGCCGACCACCGGGATGCCGGCGTCGACGATCGGGGCGAGCTCGGCCACGGTGTGCCCGAGGATCCGGCGCGCGGCGTCCAGCTGGCCCGTGGTGATCCAGGTCAGCCCGCAGCAGGTATCGGCGCCCGGCACCTGCACGCGGTAGCCCGCCGCCTCCAGCACCTCCGCGGTGGCCAGCGCGACGTCGGGGTCGAAGTGGTCGGTGAACGAGTCCACCCACAGCGCCACCGGGGCGCCCGTCCCCGCCGGGGCCGGCCGGTCGGCCCACTGCTGGCGGAAGGTGCGGACGGCGAACGGGGGCACCTGGCGGCGCTGGTCCATGCCGGCACCCCACTTGGCCAGCCGGCCCCCCACCCGCGAGCCGAGGACGGCGTTGACCAGCCGCGGCGCCCGGGCGGCGAGGTCGGCCCACCGCGGCAGCCAGCCCAGCGTGTAGTGCGGGCGGGGGCGCAGCCGCCGCCGGTAGGACTGGTGCAGCACCTCGGACTTGTACGACGCCATGTCCACCCCGGTCGGGCAGTCCGAGGAGCAGCCCTTGCAGGACAGGCAGAGGTCGAGGGCGTCGTGCACCTCGGGGGAGCGCCAGCCGGTGACCGGGCCACCGGGGGCCAGCATCTCCTGCAGCACCCGGGCCCGGCCGCGGGTCGAGTCCTTCTCCTGCCGCGTCGCCGGCCAGGAGGGGCACATGACACCGCCGGAGGACTGCAGGTCCGCCCGGCACTTGCCCACGCCGGTGCAGCGGTGGACGGCCGCCGACAGGTCGCCGCCGTCGTGCCGGTAGGCCAGCGCCAGGGTGGGTCGGGTCGTGTCACGGCGCACGACGGGCGCTTCCGCCATGCGGATGTCGGCGTCGAGCGGCGCCGGCCGCACGAGGACGCCGGGGTTGAGCACGTCGGCGGGGTCGAACACCGCCTTGACCTGCTCGAACAGGCTGATGACGGCCGGGGTGTACATGACCGGCAGCAGCTCGCTGCGGGCGCGGCCGTCGCCGTGCTCGCCGGACAGCGAGCCGCCGTAGCCGGCGACCAGCTTCGCGGCGTCCTCCACGAACGCCCGGTACCGCGACCGCCCCCGGTCCGGCTCGTCCCCGGCACCGAAGGGGAAGTCGACCCGGCCGTGCACGCAGCCGTCACCGAAGTGCCCGTACGGGACGCACTGCAGGCCGTGCTGGTCGAGGAGCGTCTCGAACTCCCGCAGGTAGGCGCCCAGCCGCTCGGGCGGGACGGCGGCGTCCTCCCAGCCCGCGTGGGCGGGGCGCCCGTCGGAGGTGCGGTTGGCCAGCCCGGCGCCGTCCTCGCGGATGCGCCAGATGGCCGCGGCGTGCGCCGGGTCGGTGACGACGAGGGAGTCCAGCGCGCCGGCGTCGGCGAGCACGCCGCGCGCCTTGTCCTCGATCTCGGCGACGGTGTCGCCGGTCAGCTCGACGATCAGCCAGCCCGCACCGCGCGGCAGGTCGGGGACGACGGCGGCGGGCACGTCGCGCAGGCGCTGCACGATCCGCTCGTCCAGGCCCTCGACCGCCGTGGGCCGGTGGGGGAGCAGCCCGGGGGTGGCGTCGGCGGCGTCGGCCATGGAGGGGTAGCCCAGGACGACCAGACCGCGGAACGGGGCGTCGGCCACCAGCCGCACGGTGGCCCCCAGCACCAGCCCGAGAGTCCCCTCGCTGCCCACCAGCGCGCGGGCGACGTCGAAGCCGCGCTCGGGCAGCAGGTGCTCCAGCGAGTAGCCCGACACCTGCCGGCCGAAGCGGCCGAGCTCGGTGCGGATGGTGCCGAGGGAGCCGGCCACGAGGCGGTGCAGGTCGGCCAGGGGGCCCGCGTCGGGCGTCGTGCCCGGACCCAGGGCCAGCCGCGTGCCGTCGCCGGTGACGACGTCCAGGCCGACGACGTTGTCCGACGTCCGCCCGTAGCCCAGCGCCCGCGAGCCGCAGGCGTTGTTGCCGATCATCCCGCCGATCGTGCAGCGGTTGTGGGTGCTCGGGTCGGGGCCGAAGCGCAGGCCGTGCGGGCGGGCCGCCGTCTGCAGCGCGGCCTGCACCAGGCCCGGTTCGACGACCGCCGTCCGCGCCTCGGCGTCGATGGACCGGACGCGGTTGAGGTGGCGGCTGGTGTCCAGCACCACGCCGGTGCCGACGGCGTTGCCCGCGATGGAGGTGCCGGCGCCGCGGGCGGTCAGCGGCACGCCCAGCTCGCGGCAGACGGCGAGCGTGGCGAGCACCTCGTCGACGTCGCGGGGGCGCACCACGGCGCGGGGGTGGACGCGGTAGAGGGAGGCGTCGGAGGAGTAGAGGGCGCGGGCCAGACCGGAGTCGTCGACGTCGTCGATCCCCGCGCGGCGGAGCGCAGCGGCGAGCTCGGGACCGGTGTCGTCCCCCGTGCGCAGCGGTCCGGGCGAGGTGGTGGTCATGGCCCCGAGTCTCCCTCGCCGTCTCAGCCGCCGGCCACCGGGTGCCCACCCGTCGGGACGCCGACCTGCGGGAGGGCCGCCGTCGGCAGGACGGCGGCCCTCCGGGGCGGGATCAGCCGGACGTCGGGGGCTCGTCCTTGCCGGCCTCCTCGAGCTCGTCGGCCTCCTCCTTGGTCTTGTGCACCGCGCCGTCGGCGTGCTCCGGCGGGCCGTAGACGGTGTAGAGGATGAGCGGGTTCTCGCCGGTGTTCAGGAAGTTGTGCTTCTTCCCGGCGGGCACGACGACCAGGTCGCCCTGCGCGACGGCCTTCTCCGAGCCGCCGATGACGGCCTTGCCGGTGCCGCTGACGAAGGTGAGGATCTGGTCGACCTCGTGGATCTCCTCGCCGATCTCGCCGTCCTTGGGGATGGTCATGATGACGAGCTGGGTGTGCTTCCCGGTCCAGAGCACGCGACGGAAGTCGGGGCTCTTCTCGGCCTCGGTGGCGATCGTGTAGTGGATGACGGACGCCATGGACGGCGCTCCTCTCGTCTCGACTCCTCTGCTGAGCAGCCCGCCGGAGCGACCGGACGGGCGACCGCGCAGGGTCCTGCCCGCGCAGCCGGAGGAGTAGTCCTCGTTCGCCCGTATTGCTGATCTTGCTCGCCGCGGAGCCCGCAGCGTCGTCAGGCCGCGGCGGGCCGCCCGGCCGCCACCGGGGGTCCGGCGTGGGCGCGCCAGACCCGGATGAGCCCGGTGCCGACGAGCAGGACGGTGGCGGCGACCGCGGTGCCGGCCACCGTCAGCACGGTCAGCCCGTCCCGGTAGGCGAGCACCTCGACGCCGATCGCCTCCAGCGCCACCGCGCACCAGACGGCGACCGCGGCGACGCGGTCGGAGGCGGCGATGCCGGAGTAGAGGAGCAGCTGGGCCAGGGCGAAGAGGGTCCCGAGGATCGCGAAGACCCAGACGGCCCCGCCCAGCGCGTCGCCGTACTCCGCGCCGCCCACCAGCGGGAGGGCGCGGGCGCCGAGCACGGCCGTGGCGGCGGTGATGACCGCGCCCACCAGGGCGACGAGGGCGGCGGCGACCGGCAGCAGCCGTCGTCGTCCACCCGCGTTGGCCAGCCGCGGCAGCAGGACGACGCTGACGCCCTGCGGCAGCCAGAAGGCGACCTTGGCGAAGATCGAGGCGACGGCGTACTCGCCGGCCAGGTCGGCGGGCAGGTGGTGACGGGCGAGCAGCAGGTCGAGGTTGACCATGAGCACCAGCCCGAGGAGCGCGCCGGACGCCTTGGTGGCCGAGACGACGTGCGCGCGCAGCCCGCGGGCGAAGCCCGGCCGGCCGGTGAACCACCAGCCGACGACGGCGCTGCCCGCGCAGCCCACGGCCATCCCGATGAGCGCGGCCTCGGGGGTCCCGCCGATGAGCAGGCCGGCGATGCCGCCGCCGGACTTCAGCAGGCCGAAGGTGGTGTTGACCAGCGCCAGCCGCCGGTAGCGGCGGGTGCCCTGGAGCAGCCCGTCGTAGCCGCCGACGAGCGTGTGCGGCACGAGGACGGCGATCAGCCAGAGCACCGTCGAGGCGCCGGAGAGGTGCAGCAGCGAGACCAGCGGCACCACCGCCAGCAGGCCGAGGACGCCGACCGCGGCCGCGCCCACCCACGTCGCGGTGTGCAGCCGGGCCACCACGGCGGCGCGGTCGCGGGGGTTGGCCCCCAGGGTCAGCGCGGCCGCGGTCTGCAGGCCGGTCGCGGGGACGACGCCGATGAACATGACGCCCAGCAGGGCGGCCAGCTCACCGAAGGCCTCGGGGGCGAGCAGGCGGGCCGCCACCACGGTCATGACGTAGGCGAGCCCGTTGACGCCCAGCAGGGCCAGGGAGACCAGGGCGGCCGGGATGGCGGCCGCGCGACGGCGGCGGAGGAAACCGGGTGCGGGCGGTGCCTCGGTGGCGGTCATCGCCGCACCCCGCACCGAGCGTCCGGGGGGACTGCTCGCTGCCGGGCGTCGGGGTGGCCGCTGCCGCTCACCGCACCCCTGAGGAAGCGATCTTCCGGGAGGAGGGCGAGCCGGCGGCGGACACGTCGACGCGCGCGCCGGGATCCGCCCCCAGGTCGCCCGTGCCCTGCTGGATGCGCTCCAGCTGCTCGAGCAGCTCGGCGTCCTCGCGGACGGCGGCGTGGGAGGACTCGCGGACCGAGCGGGCGAGCACGCCGGCGAACTCGCGGACGCTCGCCGACCACTCGAAGGTGGCCGCGTGCTTCATCGCCGCCTCACCCATCGCGTGGCGGGACGCGTCGTCCTCCAGCAGCCGGGCGACGGCCTCGGTCATCTGGTCGAGGTCGTCGACGAGCACGCCGCTGACGCCGTCCACAACCGACTCCTGGAGGCCGCCGGAGGAGTGGTAGCCGACGGTGGGGACGCCGTGGCCGCCGGCCTCGATGACCACCATGCCCCAGCCCTCCTTGATGGAGGGGCAGACGAAGACCCAGGCCGCGGCGAGCTGCTCGTGCTTGGCGGTCTCGTCGAGGAAACCGAGGAACTCGACGCGGTCGGCCACGCCCAGCCGCTCGGCCTCGGCGCGCAGCGTGTCCTCCCACCACCCCTCGCCGACGACGGCGAGGGTGAGGTCGGGCCAGCGGTCGCTCAGCCGGGCGAGGATCTCCAGGGAGTGCTCGACCTGCTTGTGCGGCACCAGCCGGCCGAGGGTGACCAGCCGCGGGGTCGGGGAGCGGGGCGTGTCGACCTGCACGATCGGCTCGGTGCCGACGGGGACCAGCGTGATGCGCCCGGCATCGATGCCCAGACCGCTCATCTCGCGGCCCGTGGCGTCGGAGATCGTGACGTAGGGGACCCGGCGGTAGATCTTCGGCGCCAGGACCGACTCGAGCCACCAGCCGATGCGGCCACCGACGGGACCGAAGACGATCGGCCACTGCTCCTTGTGCACGTGGAAGACCACGGTGGTCACGGGGGAGCGGGTGACCAGGGTGCTGCAGAAGGGGATGCCGTTCTGGATGTCGACGACCAGCCGCGGCTTGTGCTTCCGGACGAAGGCCATGGCCCGGGGGTAGATGCTGAACCGTCCGCCCTGGCGGATGATCCGGACGCGGTTGACGGTCTCCTCGCGGGGGGCGCGGCCGTGGGCGGCGCACAGCAGCGTGACGCGCAGTCCGGCAGCGGCCAGACCCTCGGCGATCCGCTGCACGTACCGTTCCGATCCGCCGCCCTCCGGGTGGCTGACGTCACGCCAGTTCACGAAGAGAACATCGATGTCCGTCGTTCGGTACAACACCCGCGGCACACTAATGCACCCGAGCAGCGGCATCGACCCACGACGAGCGCCCACGACCCTTTGGAGTACACGGATGAACCGATCGGCCACCCTCTCCCGGTCGGTCTCGTTGTTCCAGGCCTTCCTGCACGAGCAGGACGATCCTGAGCGCTTCTACAGCGTCCTGGCTGCCGATTCGGTGGCGCAGCTGTCCCGCTGGGTGGACCTCTCCGGCACCACGGTGCTCGACGTCGGGGGCGGTCCGGGCTACTTCGCGGACGCCTTCCGCGGGGCCGGCGCGAGGTACGTCGGGCTGGAGCCGGACGCCGGGGAGATGGCCGCGCGCGGGGAGCCCGAGCCGGGCACGCTGCGGGCCAGCGGCGAGGAGCTGCCGATCCGCACCGGCGCCGTCGACGTCTGCTACTCCTCCAACGTGCTGGAGCACGTGCGGCGGCCCTGGACCATGGCCGACGAGATGGTGCGTGTGACCAAACCCGGGGGCACCGTCTTCCTCTCCTTCACGCCCTGGTTCTCGCCGTGGGGCGGGCACGAGACGGCGCCGTGGCACTACCTGGGCGGCCACCGGGCCCGCCGCCGGTACCGCAAGCGCATGGGGGCCGAGCCGAAGAACAAGTTCGGGGAGTCGCTGTTCGCGACGTCTGCCGGCGCGGCCCTCAAGTGGGCCCGCGCCTGCCCGGACGCCGAGCTCGTCGCCGCGCTGCCCCGGTACCACCCGTGGTGGGCCACCTGGGTGGCGCGCGTCCCCGGCCTGCGGGAGTTCGCCAGCTGGAACATCGTCCTGGTGCTGCGCAAGCACGGCTGACGCGGGAGCGGCGCGCCGCTCCCGCACCACGGGCACCGGCGGGCACGGCTCCCTCATCCGGCCCGCGGGCCCCCCGGGCCTCCCGGGCGTGTCGTGGGCGCGCCGCGAGGTGGGCGGATCCGGCGCGAGGTCCCCGGGGCGTCGGCCGGGGCCGGGGGCCCGGGTCACGTACCGTCGGGTCCCGTGCCGCGCGTGGCGTAGCGGCGAGGGGAGCTGCATGCGGACGCGCGTCGTCGGGCTGGTCGGAACGGTCCTGGGGGGCCTCGCGGTCGTCGCGGCGGTCACCGCGGACGCCTGGGTCCCGCTGACCCCCGCCCCGCTGCCCCTCGACGCGAGCTTCGAGACGGAGTCGCTGGGGGAGCAGGTCCGGTACCTGGACCCGGCACGGCTCGCCGAGGTGACCGGTGCGGAGGTCACGGTGTCGGTCCGCGTGCGCGGCGACGAGGACACCGGTGCTGCGGACGACGACACCGCCGTCTGGGAGTTCACCTCGGAGACCGGCGACGCGGACGGGACGCTCGTGGACACCCGGACGACCGTCGTGTGCCTGGACCGTCGCAGCGCCGAGGCCGAGGACTGCGTCGGCGAGGCCGTCGACGGGGAGCCGACCGACGTCCGCGGGCTCACGGTCCGCTTCCCGGCCGACACGCAGGAGCGCGACTACGATCTCTGGGACCCCACGTCGAGGCAGCCCCTGCCGGCGCGCTATGTGGGTGCCGAGCGTCTCGACGGCGTGCAGGTGTACCGCTTCGAGCAGGAGGTCCCCGAGCAGGTGATCCGGTCGGTGCCCGTGCCCGGCCCCCTGGTGGCGGCCGGTGCGGACGAGGTCGAGGCCGAGGTCGTGCACCGCAGCACCCGCACGGTGCTCGTCGAGCCGGTCAGCGGCGTCGTCGTGTCGGAGGAGGAGAGCCCGGTGACGGCGCTGCGGAGTCCCGACGGCGCGGACGGCGCGGTCCTCCTGGCCGGCACGTTCGGCTGGACGGAGGCCTCGGTGGCCGACGCGCTCGCCCGCGCCGAGGACGTCCGTACCCAGTGCGGCGAGCTGCGGACCGCGGTGCGCTGGGGCGCGGGCGGGACCGGCGCGGTGCTGCTGGTCCTCGGCGCCCTCCTGGCCGCCCGCGGCACCTCCACCCGATCCGACGATGCCCGGGACGAGCCCGCCCGGGTTCCCGTCCCGAGCGCCTGAGGCGACGGGGGAACGCAGCACATGGCGACCATGGTCACCGGCACGTCCGCCGGACCCGCACCTGCCGACCCGACGTCGTCGGGGGCACAACGGGAACCGGTGCGCCGCCGGCTCCCGGCGCTGCTGGGGCGCTGGCGCCTGGCGCTGGTCAGCGCCGGCTTCGTGGTCCTGGCGATGCTGCAGGAGCCGGGGAAGATCCTCGGCGACACCAAGTCCGACCTGGTCGTCGACCCGCTGGCCTTCCTGGGGCGTGCCCTCACCCTGTGGGAGCCCGAGGGCGCCGCCGGTCAGATCCAGAACCAGGCCTACGGCTACCTCTTCCCGATGGGCCCGTTCTTCGCCCTGGGCCAGCTGGCCGGGGTGCCGGCCTGGATCGTCCAGCGGCTGTGGTTCGCGGCGCTGATGAGCGTGGCGTTCCTGGGCGTCGTCGTCCTGGCCCGCCGGCTGCGGATCGGGACGCCGGCCACGGCGCTGGTCGCCGGCATCGCCTACGCCCTCTCGCCGCGCATGGTCACCGAGCTCGGCGCGATCTCGGTCGAGACGATCCCGCTGGCCCTCGCCCCCTGGGTGATCGTGCCGCTCGTGGGCGCGGTGGAGCGGGGCTCCGTGCGCCGGGCCGCGGCGCTGTCGGGTCTGGCCGTGTTCTGCGTCGGCGGGGTGAACGCCGTCGCCACCGCCGCGGTGTTCCCGCTGGCGGTGCTGTACCTGCTCACCCGGCCCGCCGGGCCGGTCAAGCGCCGGCTGATCGCCTGGTGGGTCGTGGCCGTCGGGCTGGCGACCGCCTGGTGGGCCGGCCCCCTGCTGCTGCTCGGCCGCTTCGGCTCCTCCTTCCTCTACTACATCGAGACGGCGGACGCGACCACCGGGCCGACCGATGTGCTCAGCGTGCTGCGGGGCTCCTCCCACTGGCTGGCGGAGCTCGCCTCGCCGTCGGGTCCCAACTGGCCCGCCGGGTGGGCACTGGTGCACGAGGTGGTCCCCGTCCTGGGCACCGTCGTCCTCGCCGCCGCCGGTCTGGCCGCCCTCTGCCGGCGCGACCTGCCCGAGCGCACGTGGCTGGCGCTCGGCCTGCTCGCCGGGGTCGGACTGGTCTCCCTCGGCCACCTCTCCGACGTCCAGGGGCTGTTCGCCGAGCGGCTGCACGACGCCCTGGACGGGCCGCTGGCCCCGCTGCGGAACGTGCACAAGTGGGACCCCGTCGTCCGGCTGCCGCTGGTCCTGGGGCTGGCGCACCTCGGCGGCGTCGCGGTCCGGTGGGTGCAGCGATCGCGTGCCGCGGGTGCGGGGGACGCGCCGGGGCGCCGACGGGCCGTCGCGCTCGGGTCGCGGGCGGCGCTCCTCGGGCTCGTGCTGGCGCTGGTGGCGTCGGTCTCGCCGGCGCTCGCGGGACGGCTCGCGCCGCCCGGCGCGTTCTCCGACGTGCCCGAGTACTGGGAGGAGACGGCGGACTTCCTCGCCGCGCAGCAGCCCAGCGGGCGGGCGCTGCTCGTGCCGGGCTCGTCCTTCCCGCAGTACGAGTGGGGGACGCCGATCGACGAGCCGATGCAGGCGCTCGCCGAGTCGCCGTGGGACGTCCGCAACGCGATCCCGCTGACTCCCGAGGGTCACATCCGCATGCTCGACGCCATCGAGGCGCGGCTGGCGACGGGCGAGGGGTCCGAGGGTCTGACGCGGTACCTCGCGCGCGCCGGCATCTCGCACCTCGTCTTGCGCAACGACCTGGACACCGGCGCAGCGGGGGCGACGCGCCCGGCGCTGGTGCGCGAGGCGCTCCGCGAGTCACCGGGCATCGAGCAGGTGGCCACCTTCGGGCCCGTGTCCGAGGCGGACGACGTGCGCGACGGCTCGGTCGTCGACGCGGGGCTCGAGGAGTCGGCTCCGGCGATCGAGGTCTGGTCGGTCGCCGACGTCGCGCCGTCGGCCTGGACCACGCCGTTGTCGGAGGCGGTCACCGTGCACGGCGGCCCCGAGGCGGTGCTGGCGCTCGAGGACCGGGGTCTGGTCACCGACCGCCCGGTCCTGATGGCGGGCACCCCCGGCGCCCCCGCCGAACCGGCCATGGTCAGCGACGCGCTGCTCCGCCGGGAACGCAACTACGGCCGGCTGCTCGGGGCCACCTCCGGCGGGCTGACCGTCGACGACCGGCTGCGGATGGACAACCCGGCGCGCGACTACGTGATCCCGGCGCTTGGCGCCTCGGAGAGCGTCATCGAGTACAGCGGCGGCACGCCGACGGCGTCGAGCTCGGCCTCGGACCCCGACGGCTTCACCCCGGCGCGGGCGGACACCCAGGCCTGGGCGGCCGTGGACGGCGACCCGCTGACCGCCTGGCGGCCCGCCCCGTGGGACGAGAGCGGCGAGCCGCCGTGGTGGCGGCTGGACACCGACCTGCAGACCGTGGCCGGGGAGATGGTCGTGGCGCTCGGGCAGGAGCCCGGCGTCGCGCGACCGTCGGAGCTGCGGATCACCACCGACGCCGGATCGGTCGTCGTGCCGGTCGAGGACACCGGCGAGGAGCAGACGGTTCCGCTGCCGGAGGGGAACACGTCGCAGATCACCATCGCCTCGACGGTTCCGGCTGGGGAGGGCGCTCCGTCGCTCTCGCTGGCGGAGGTGCGCGTGCCCGGGCTGAACGTCAGCCGCTCCACGGTGACCCCGGCCGCCGGCCCGGTCAGCGTGTACGCCTTCGACGCCGTCGGTGGCCGCTCCGGGTGCGTCACCGGCGCCGACGACGCGTCCCTGTGCGCGTCCGGCCTGGTCCAGGGTGCCGAGGAGGCCACCTGGCTGGACCGCGGTTTCACCACGCCCGCGTGGTTCGACTACGAGCTGTTCGGCACGGCGGTGGCGCGTCCCGGCCGGACGCTGGACGCCCTGCTCGCCGAGGTGCGGGGGACCCCGCTGGTCGTCGCCAGCAGCGAGTCCGTGCCCGACCCCCGGGGCAGTGCTGCCGCCGCCGTCGACGGCGACCCGACCACGGCCTGGATCGCCGGCGGGGACGACCGTCGGCCCACGCTGGAGCTCACCTGGCCCGAGCCGCGCACGGTGGACTCCCTCCGGGTGGTGACCGAGGACGGTCTGGCCGCCGCCACGGCGACCGCGGTTTCCGTCGACGCCGGCGGTCTGTCGCGCACCGTGCGCCTCGCCGACGACGGCACCGCGTCGTTCGCCCCCGTGGTGACCGACCGGCTGTCGGTCACCTTCCTGCTGCCCGACGAGGTCGAGTCGCTGGACCCGTACACCCTCTGGGAGACGCGCCTCGGGGTCGGCGTGAGCGAGCTGGAGGTGGGCGGCCCGAACGTCGTCGCCGACCCGGGCACCCCGGTGGTGCCCGAGTGCGGCAGCGGGCCGGACGTCCGGCTGGACGGGGCGACGATGCTGACCACGGTGCGCACCACCCTGGGTGCGCTGGAGTCGCAGCAGCCCCTGGCGCTGGAGTTCTGCGGCGCCCTGCCGACCGTCAAGGTCACCGCGGGGGAGCACCGGCTCCGCGCCCGCAGCAGCCAGCTGCTGAGCATCGACTCGGTCACCCTCGCGCGGGTCGGCTGGCCCCGCGACACCGATCCCGGCGTGCGGGTGGCCGCCGACACAACCGGCTGGGACGCCGAGCGCCGCACGGTGCAGCTCGGCGACCGCGGCGAGGACACGCTGCTCGTCATCCCCGAGAACACCAATCCCGGCTGGCGGGCGACCCTGGACGGGCAGGTGCTCGCTAAGGTCGCCGTCGACGGGTGGCAGCAGGGCTACATCGTGCCGGCGGGCGCCGCGGGCACGGTGGAGCTGGACTTCCGGCCAGGGCCCTACTACCGCGCGGCCCTCGCCGTCGGCGCCGTCGCCGTGCTGCTCCTCGTCCTGGTGGCGGTGCTGCCGGCGCGGGCCTCGCGCGGGCGCACCTGGCGCGGCATCCGGCTGCCCGCGCGCGCGTCCGGGGTGCTGTCCCGTGCGTCCACGGTGCTGGGGGCGCTCTTCGTCCCCGGGGCGGTGCTGTTCGGCACGGCGCTGTACGGGGGCCTGTTCGGGCTCGCCGCGCTGGCGGTGCTGTGGCTGCTCCGCCAGGTCGTCGGTGCGCGCGGGCACGCGGTGCTGGGCGTCATCGCCACCGGGGCCCTGCTCGCCGCCGGCGCGATGGTGCTGCTCGACCCCGAGGGTGCGGTCACCGGCCCGCAGACCCTGTCGGTCGTCGCGCTCGCCGCCGTGCTCGCCGGGGTGCTCCCAGCGGCCCCACGTGCCACGACCGCCCCCGGGGCCCGCTCCAGCTGGGCGGCGAGGTGGCGCACGTGAGTCACCATGGGGGAGTGCTCCGTCGATCTGCTGTCCTCGCACCCGTCCTCGGGCTGCTGCTGACCGGCTGCGCCGCGCTGGAGGCGCCGGCCCCCGCGCCGTCCCCCGCGGCGGCGGCGGAGCCGGCCCTCCGGTCGCTGCCCGTCCCGGAGGACGCCGCGGAGTCCCGGCTGGAGCCGGCGTGCCCGCCGGCGGACCCGGCCCAGCCGGTGACCGCCGACGGTCTCAACACGGCGTTCGCGGAGATGAACCTGCCCTACTGGAAGCAGTCCGACGTCGGCACCACCGCGGTGCTGGAGGACGGCCGCGTCGTCTGGGTCTGGGGTGACACCGTGCGCGGCCGCGAGGTGCGGCCGCGCATGGCCGACAACTCCATCCTCGTGTCGTCCGGTACCTGCGTGTCCCAGGTGCTCACGCCCGACGAGGGGCCGATCGTCCCGGAGACCCCGGAGGAGTTCTCGCTGTGGCCGCTGTCGGCGCTGCGGCTGGACCCCCGGCCGGGCGACGCCGCCGACGTGACCGACGTGATCGTCGTGTACTTCTCGCGCGTGCAGCGGGGGATCAGCAACTTCGACTTCGAGGAGCGCGGCACCACGGTGGCGACCCTCACGGTCGGCGCCAGCGGTGTGCCCGTGCTGACCGAGCTCCGGGAGCTGACCCCGGACCTGCCGGACGTCGGGTCGGTGCACTGGGGTGCGGCCTCGGCACTGGACGGCGACACCGTCTACCTCTACGGGACCCGCAACACCGGCGAGGCGCTCGTGTACGGCCGGGAGCTCTACGTCGCCCGGCTGCCGCTGGACGCCGTGGCCGACGGGACGGCGATGGAGTTCTGGGACGGCACGTCCTGGCAGCCCGAGGAGTCCCGCGCCATCCCGATCCTCGACGCGGTCGACGGGTCGTCGCAGCGCCTGTCGGTGGACCTGGTCGACGGCACCTGGGTAGCGTTCTCGAAGCTCGGCGGCGACTTCTCGGACACCGCGGCGGTGTGGACCTCCGAGAACCCCTCCGGCCCCTTCACCGCCGAGCCGCTGCTCTCGGTGCCGTTCGGCTGGGAGACCGGTGTCATCTCCTACATGCCGCTGGCCCACCCGGACATCCCGACCGAGCCCGGCCAGATGATCGTGCACTACTCCCGGAACATCACCGACTTCGCGCAGCTGTTCCGGCAGCCCGAGCTCGGCATCCCGCGGTTCGCGCAGGTGCCCCGGCCCTGAGCCGCCTCGTCCGCCGCCCGGTCCGCAACCGGTGAGCGAGGTCACCGGCGCTCCCGGAAGATCGGGGGCGTGTCCGGTGTCGGGACTGGGGTGACCCCGCCGACGCCTGCCCGCGCCTACCTGGTGTGGGGCGTGGCGCTGCTGTCCTACGTCGTGGCGGTGTTCCACCGGGCCTCGCTCGGGGTGGCCGCCGTCGACGCGCAGGAGCGGTTCTCCGCCGGGGCCTCGGCCGTCTCGCTGTTCCTGGTGCTCCAGCTGGCCGTGTACGCGGGGCTGCAGATCCCGGTGGGCGTGGCCCTGGACCGGCTCGGGTCGCGCCGGCTCATCCTCGCCGGCGCGGTGACCATGGCCGCCGGGCAGCTGGTGCTGGCCCTGGCCGAGGACGTGCCCACCGCGGTGGCGGCGCGCGTGCTGGTCGGCGCCGGCGACGCCATGACGTTCATCAGCGTGCTGCGCGTCGTCTCGTTCTGGTTCCCGGGGCCGGTCATCCCGCTGATCACCCAGCTCACCGGCATCCTGGGCCAGCTGGGCTCGGTGCTCGCGGCCTATCCGCTGGTCGCCCTGCTGCACGGCACCTCGTGGGAGGTGACCTTCCTGGGGGCCGCCGCGACCGGGCTGCTGGTGGCGGTGCTGGTCCTCGTCGCGCTGCGCGACGCCCCGGGCGGCACGGTGCGGGGGCCCGCCGTCGGCCTGGCCGACCTGCGGGCCACCCTGCTGGACACCTGGCGGGAGCCGGGCACGCGCATCGGCCTCTACACGCACCTGGTCACCCAGTTCTCCGGCACCGTCTTCGCGCTGCTGTGGGGCTATCCCTTCCTCGTCGTGGGGCAGGGCCTCTCCCCGGGGACGGCGGCGGGGCTGCTCACCCTCCTGGTGCTGGTGGGCATGGGCGTCGGCCCGCTGCTCGGCCGGCTGTGCGGGCGCTGGCCGCTGCGCCGGTCGGTGCTCGTCTTCTCGATCCTCGGCGCCACCGCGGCGGTCTGGACGGTGGTGCTGGCCTGGCCGGGCCGCGCGCCCCTGCCGCTGCTCGTCGTTCTCGTCGTCGTCCTGGGCACCAACGGGCCGGGCTCGATGATCGGCTTCGACTACGCCCGGACGGAGAACCCGGCGGAGCGGCTGGGCAGCGCCAGCGGCGTGGTCAACGTCGGCGGGTTCGTCGCCTCGCTGCTGACCATCCTCGCGATCGGCGCCGTGCTCGACCTGCTCACCCCCGGCACGTCGACCGACTACGACCTGGGGGCCTTCCGGGCCGCCTTCGCCGTGCAGTACGTCTTCTGGGCGATCGGCCTGGTCGGGGTGCTGCGGCACCGGCGCGAGCTGCGTGCGCGGCTGGCGCGCGACGGCGTCGTCCTGGCGCCGCTGCACACCGCGGTGCGCGCCCGGCTGCGCGGCGGCTCGGCCTACTCCTCCTGACCCCGCGCCGCACCCGGTGTCGCCGGGGGCGCCGCGTGCGATGGTGACGCCATGAACCGCGTCTCCCGTGCGGCCGCCGCGGGCCTGTCCGCCGTCGCGGCCGTCGCCGTCCGCGACCTGGTGCAGCGCGAGCACTCCCTGCTGCGCAACTTCCCGGTGCTCGGACACGCCCGCTACCTGCTGGAGTCGATCGGCCCGGAGCTGCGCCAGTACCTGGTGGCCGGCAACAACGAGGAGCGACCGTTCACCCGCGACCAGCGCCGGTGGGTGTACGCCTCGGCGAAGGGCGAGAACAACTACTTCGGCTTCGGCACCGACAACGACCTCGAGTACACCGCCGGCTATCCGGTCATCAACCACCGGACGTTCGGCCGGGCGGTGCCGGCGACCGACGTGCACACCGGGCACGACGTCGCCCTGCCGGCCGCGAAGGTGCTCGGCGCCGCGCGGGGACGCCGGCACGCCTTCCGGCCGGCGTCGGTCGTGAACATCTCCGCCATGAGCTTCGGGTCGCTGTCGGGTGCGGCGGTCGAGGCGCTCAACCGCGGCGCGGCCCTGGCCGGCTGCCTGCACAACACCGGGGAGGGCGGCCTCTCGCCGCACCACCGGCACGGCGGCGAGCTGGTCTTCCAGCTGGGCACTGCCTATTTCGGCTGCCGCGACGAGCGCGGCCGGTTCGACCTGCAGCGACTGAAGGCACTGGTCGCCGAGGCGCCGGTGCGGGCGCTGGAGATCAAGCTCAGCCAGGGCGCGAAACCGGGCCTGGGGGGCGTCCTGCCCGCGGCGAAGGTCTCACCCGAGATCGCGGCGACGCGCGGCATACCGGTGGGGGAGGACTGCATCAGCCCGTCCCGGCACGCCGAGTTCTCCGACGTCGACAGCCTGCTCGACTGGGTGGAGCTCCTGGCCGACGAGACGGGGCTGCCCGTCGGCATCAAGTCCGCCGTCGGCGATCTGGCCTTCTGGGAGGAGCTCACCGACCGGATGGCCCGAAGCGGCCGCGGGGTCGACTTCGTGACCATCGACGGTGGCGAGGGCGGCACGGGCGCGGCACCGCTGATCTTCACCGACTCGGTGTCGCTGCCCTTCCAGCTCGGCTTCGCCCGCGTCTACGCCACCTTCGCCCGGAAGGGCCTGCACGAGGACGTCGTCTTCGTCGGCGGCGGCAAGCTCGGCCTGCCGGACAACGCCGTCGTCGCCTTCGCGCTGGGCTGCGACCTGGTCAACGTCGCCCGGGAGGCGATGCTGGCGATCGGCTGCATCCAGGCGCAGAAGTGCCACACCGACACCTGCCCCACCGGCGTCGCGACGCAGAACCCGTGGCTGGCGCACGGGCTGGACCCGGCCCTCAAGTCGGTGCGGGCCGCCTCCTACGTGCGGACCCTGCGCCGGGACCTGCTCAAGGTCGCCGAGGCGTGCGGGGTCGAGCACCCGGGCCTGATCGGCACCGGCTCGGTGGAGGTGCTCACCGGGCGGACGGCGTCCACGCCGCTGCACGAGGTCTACGGCTACGACCCGGCGTGGGGGCTGCCGTCCGCGGCCGACCGCGCCGCGATCGTCGCGCTCATGGAGGGGGAGGCGTCCCGGGGCGGCAGCGCACCGCCGTCCCCGGACGCCGTGGGCTGAACCTCTCCCTGACGTCGAGGGATCAGGCGCCGCGGAGCAGGTCCTCGAAGGAGGTCGTGGGGTCGGCGAACGGGTCGACCGGCGCGGCGGGCGGGCGGCCGGCCACCAGGTCGGCGAGCTCGCCCGCTGCCCGAGTCACCCGGTCGGCCAGCGCCCGGTCGGCCTCGCCGGCGCCGGCCCAGTCCTCGGCGGCGGCGAACACCGCGGTGGGGACGACGGTCGCCCGCAGGTAGGCGAACAGCGGCCGCATCGCGTGCTCCAGGGCCAGCGAGTGCCGCGCCGTCCCCGCCGTCGCCCCCATGAGCACTGGCGTGCCGACCAGGGCGTCCCTGTCCAGTACGTCGACGAAGGTCTTGAACAGACCGCTGTAGGACGCCGAGAAGATCGGCGTCACGGCGATCACCGCGTCGGCCCCGACCACGGTGTCGACCGCGGCCCGGAGCGACGTGTTGGCGAACCCGGTCAGCAGGTTGTCGGCGAGGTCGCGGGCGTGCTCGCGCAGCTCGACGACCTCCACGGTGGCGGAGATGCCGCGGTCGGCCAGCGCCGCGACCGTGGCCGCGGTCAGCCGGTCGGCCAGCAGCCGGGTCGAGCTGGGGGTGCTCAGCCCGGCACTGACGACGGCGATGGTGCGGGTGCTCATCGGGCCTCGACCTCCTCGCGGGACCGGCCGGTGACGCTGTCGCCGGCGGCGTGGACCGTGCTGTCCGTCGCGCCGCCCGCCGCGGCCACGCGGGAGGCGTGGGTCGGGGCGTCCGGCACGTGCGCGGGCTTGAGGGCGGCGAACTCGCGGCGCAGCACCGGCACGACCTCCTCGCCGAGCAGGTCCAGCTGCTCGAGCACGGTCTTCAGCGGCAGGCCGGCGTGGTCGATGAGGAACAGCTGGCGCTGGTAGTCGCCGACGTAGTCGCGGAAGCCGAGCGTGCGCTCGATGACCTGCTGCGGGCTGCCCACGGTCAGCGGGGTCTCGGTGGAGAACTCCTCGAGCGAGGGGCCGTGCCCGTAGACGGGGGCGTTGTCGAAGTACGGCCGGAACTCGTCCACCGCGTCCTGGCTGTTCTTGCGCATGAACACCTGGCCGCCGAGGCCGACGATGGCCTGGTCGGCGCTGCCGTGGCCGTAGTGCTCGTACCGGCGGCGGTAGAACTCGACCATCCGCTGGGTGTGTTCCGGCGGCCAGAAGATGTGGTTGTGGAAGAAGCCGTCGCCGTAGTACGCGGCCTGCTCGGCGATCTGCGGGGACCGGATCGAGCCGTGCCAGACGAACGGCGGGACGCCGTCCAGCGGGCGCGGCGTCGAGGTGAAGCCCTGCAGCGGCGTGCGGTACTTGCCCTGCCAGTCGACGACGTCCTCGGTCCAGAGCCGGCGCAGCAGGGCGTAGTTCTCGACGGCGAGCTCGATGCCGTTGCGGATGTCCTGTCCGAACCACGGGTAGACCGGGCCGGTGTTGCCGCGGCCCATCATGAGGTCGACCCGCCCGTCGGCCAGGTGCTGGAGCATCGCGTAGTCCTCGGCGATCTTCACCGGGTCGTTGGTGGTGATCAGCGTCGTGGACGTCGACAGCTGCAGCTTCTCCGTCGTCGCGGCGACGTGGGCCAGCGTCGTGGTGGGGGAGGAGGAGAAGAACGGCGGGTTGTGGTGCTCGCCGAGGGCGAAGACGTCCAGCCCCACCTCCTCGGCCTTCTGCGCGATGGCGAGGACGGCCTTGATCCGCTCGGCCTCGGTCGGCGTGCGACCGGTGGTCGGGTCCTGGGTGATGTCGCTGACCGTGAAGATGCCGAACTGCATGACCGCCCCTGAGGTTGGTTGAGAGTACAACTACTGCCGGGTGGAACCTACCGGACGGGCGGGGCATTCCCCGTGCCGGCAGCCGTACCGATGACTTCGCTGCGTAGCCGACCCGCCACCACCCGCAGAACTACGCCGGTGGCAGTTCACGGTCCGGTCACGGTCCGCCATAGCCCCCTCGTCGTTCTGGCACTGTCCGGCCTGGAAGCAGTGAGGTGCGAGGGGGCGGCGCGATGGTGGTGCGGGCGGAGACCGGGTCCGGCGACGAGGGCGGGGCGCGCAGGAGCTCGGCGATCCCCGCCTTCACCGGGGCGCTGGACACGATGCTCGGGTCCGGGCCGCTGTTTCGGAGCAGGATGCGCGGCTACGACCCGGTCGAGGTCGACACCTACGTCTCCTGGGCGGAGTCCGAGCTGCGCTCCGTGCGGCGCCAGGTCGACGACCTGCTGGGCCGCTTCGGCGCCTGCTCCGCCGAGCTCGAGATCTCCCGCCGCCTGCTGGCCGACGCGCCGCGCGGGCGGGTGGTGTTCCCGGTGTCCGAGCGCGTCGAGGAGATGCTGCAGCTCGCCGCCGACGAGGCGGCCGCGATCACCGAGAACGGTGCGCGGGAGGCCGAGCACCTGCTGGCCGAGGCGCGCAGCGAGGCCGACGCCCGCCTGCGCAAGGCCCACGAGATCAAGGAGCACGCGGTCCGCGCCGCCGACGAGCTCCGCGACCAGGCCCGCAAGCAGCGGGCCGTGGCGCAGTCGGTGCTGGACCACGCCCGGTCGGAGGCCGCCGAGGTGCTGCGGGCAGCGGCGGTGGAGCGCGACCGGCTGGGTGAGGAGGCCGCACACGAGCGCGACCGGCTGGCCGCCGCCGCTGCCGCGGAGCGCGACCGGCTCGCCACCGCGGCCGCCGAGGAACGCCGGCGCCTGGACGACGAGGCCGCCCGCGAGCGCGAGGAGGCGGCGGCCACCGCCGCGCGACGCCTGGCCGGTCTGCAGGCCGAGGTGGCCGACCTGCGCCGCCAGCGCGACCAGGCCCACGAGTCGCTGCGCGGCCTGAGCAGCCGCATCGGCGAGGCCCTCCAGGCCGTCGCGGCGACGGTGCCCGACGTCGTGGAGCCCAACATCGCGGTGGAGGGCCGGGAGTACGACCCGGACCAGGCCGGTGCGAACGGGCAGCGGGGCAGCGGGGACGGCCTGGTGCTCGTCCCACGTCCGGCTGCCGTCTCCGCCTGACGCCCGCGCCCGTGCCTGGCCCCTCCGTCGTTCCGCGCGTGCGGTAGGAAGGGGCTCCGGTGCGGTGCGCACCGGAGACGCAGCCGACAGGGAGGTCCAGCCGTGGACGAGGTCGCCGAGACGGTCCAGCTCGACGGTGGTGTGGTCGTCGCGCACGACGGCTCGAGGAGCGCGCAGGAGGCGCTGAAGTGGGCCGGGCGGCTCACCGCCCGCGCCGGTCTCCGGCTGCACGTCGTCCGGGCGTGGTCGATGACGACCGCTCCGCAGCCCGCGACCTGGGCGCCCGGGTACGTGCCGCCGCTGGCCGACTACGAGAAGGCCGTCCGGGAGGAGCTGGAGGCGCACGTCGAGGTCGCGCAGCTCGGCGCGGACTGCCAGGTCACCTGCCACGTCGTGCACCGCCCGCCGGCGCAGGCCCTCATGCAGGCGGCCGAGAACGCCAGCCTGCTCGTCATGGGACCGCGGGGGCGCGGCGGCTTCAGCGGCCTGCTCCTGGGCTCGGTGTCGGACAAGCTGGTGCACCACGCCCCCTGCCCGGTGACGGTGGTCCGCACGGGGGCGACCGGCAAGGAGATCTAGGCCGACGAGGGGACCGTGGTCCAGGTCGGCTGACCCGGCGCGGCAGCGGCGGGGGTGTCCCGGATCAGCCCGGCTCGTCGCCGTACACGGCGGTCAGCCAGACCCGCAGGAGCACCGGGACGACGTCCGCGCCGTCCACCGCCGGCCCGTCGCCGCTCAGCGAGGCGTAGATCACCCGCTCGTTCATCGAGGTCAGGGCGATGGCCAGGTCGCGCGCCGCCGGTCCCGCCGGCGCCGCTCCGCGGGCCCGCTCGGCCTCGATGGCCGCGGTGCAGCGCTGCACCCAGCGCTCGACGACCTCGCCCCAGAGCGTCCGCACGGCCTCGCTCGACGTGCGGGCCTCCGCCCACGCGACGGTGAGCGCGCGGTGGCGGCGGAACGTGTCGTGGTAGGCGCCCAGCACCCGCTGCCAGGCCTCCCGGGGTCCCTCGGCCGACCTGGCGAAGGCGGCGTCCATCGCGGCGTCGGCCTCGGCGACCACCCGGTCGAGCAGGGTGAGCAGGACGGCGTCCTTGGACGGGAAGTAGAAGTAGAAGGTCGGCCGGGAGATGCCCGCTCCGCGGGCCAGGTCGTCGACCGAAATCGCGCCGAGGGACCGCTCCTCGAGCAGCCGCTCCGCGGTGGCCAGGATGGCCAGCTCCCGGTCGTCCCCGGTGGGGCGCGCCGGACGACGGCCGCGGCCGGGCGCGATCGGGGGAGCGCTGCCGTCGGACATGTCCGCAGGGTACCGGCGCGGACCCGTAACTCGACACCCTGTTGACTCGTTCGACACGACGTCGATACCGTCGTCGCCGCAGCGCGTCTCGCGGCGATGCCGAACCCCCGCCCGGCTCCGGCCGGCCCGTTCCTGGAGTGTGGACATGAGTCCGGAGCACGTGGACGTCCTGGTCGTCGGCGCAGGGCTGTCCGGCATCGGTGCCGCCTGCCACCTGCAGGCCGAGTGCCCCGACAAGACCTACGCGGTGCTCGAGTCGCGCGGAGCCATCGGTGGCACGTGGGACCTGTTCCGCTACCCGGGCATCCGCTCGGACTCCGACATGTTCACCCTGGGCTACGCCTTCCGGCCGTGGACCGGCGCGAAGGCGATCGCCGACGGGCAGGCGATCCGCGAGTACATCGTCGACACCGCCCGCGAGTACGGCGTCGAGGAGAAGATCCGCTTCCACCACGAGGTGCTCTCCGCCGACTGGTCGAGCGCGGATTCGCGCTGGACGGTGACGGCGCGGCGCACCGACACGGGGGAGACGGTGCAGCTGACCTGCTCGTGGCTCTCGGTGTGCTCCGGCTACTACCGCTACGACGAGGGCTTCCGGCCGGAGTTCCCCGGCGAGCAGCGCTTCACCGGCGAGATCGTCCACCCGCAGCACTGGCCCGCGGACTTCGACGCCACCGGCAAGCGCATCGTCGTCATCGGCAGCGGCGCCACCGCGGTCACGCTCGTGCCCAACCTGGCCGACGCCGCCGAGCACGTCACGATGCTGCAGCGGACGCCGAGCTACATCATGTCGCTGCCCGGCAAGGACCCCCTCGCCGAGCTGCTGCGCAGCAAGCTCCCGCCGAAGGTCGCCTATCCGATCGTGCGGTGGAAGAACGTGCTCACCACGACCGCGCTGTTCCAGGCCAGCCGGCGCTGGCCGAACGGGGTCCGGAAGCTCATCCGCCGGCTCACGGAGAAGCAGCTGCCGGCCGGTGTCGACGTCGACACGCACTTCAACCCGCCCTACGACCCGTGGGACCAGCGGCTGTGCCTCGTCCCCGACGGCGACCTGTTCCGCACCCTGCGCAGCGGCAAGGCGTCGATGGTGACCGACCGGATCGCCACCTTCACCGAGACCGGCATCGAGCTGGAGTCCGGCGCCCACCTCGACGCCGACGTGATCGTCAGCGCGACCGGCCTGAACCTCCTGGCGATGGGCGGCATGACGCTGCGCGTGGACGGCGAGCCGGTCGACGTGTCCGAGACCGTCTCCTACAAGGGGATGATGCTCTCCGGCGTCCCCAACTTCTCCATGGTCATCGGCTACACGAACGCCTCCTGGACGCTCAAGGCCGACCTGGTCAGCCGCTACGTCTGCCGGCTGCTCCAGCAGATGGACCGGCGCGGCCTCGCCGTCGCCACCCCGGTCGCCCCGCCCGAGGGTGCCGACCTGCCCTTCCTCGACCTCGCCGCGGGCTACGTGCAGCGCAGCCTCGTGCAGCTGCCCAAGCAGGGCAGCCGCACGCCGTGGCGGCTGCACCAGAACTACCTCCGCGACGTGCGGCTGATGCGCCGGGGCCCGCTGGAGGACGAGGGCATCACGTTCAGCGCCGCTCCCGCCCGGACCGAGCAGGCGGCCGCCTGATGGACGCCTACGCGTTCGCCGGCGGCACCGCCGTCGTCACCGGCGCGGCCAGCGGGATCGGGGAGGCCCTCGCCGTGCAGCTCGCCGAGCGCGGCAGCTCCTTGGCGCTCGTGGACCGGGACGCCGACCGGCTGGCTGCCGTCGCCGACCGCATCCGGGCAGCTCACCCTCGACTGGAGGTCGAGACCTACGTCGTCGACCTCGCCGACGAGGCGGCCACCGACGCCCTGGGCGCGACGCTGGCCGGCGCCCACCCGGGGACGACGCTGCTGGTGAACAACGCCGGCGTCGCGCTCGGCGGCCGGTTCGACCAGGTCACCCTCGAGGAGTTCGACTGGGTGCTGGCGATCAACTTCCGGGCGGTCGTGCGGCTCACCGCGGCGCTGCTCCCGGTGCTCAAGGCCAACCCCGGCTCCCACCTGGTCAACGTCTCCAGCGTCTTCGGCATCTTCGCCCCGCCCGGGCAGGCCGCCTACGCCGCCAGCAAGTTCGCCGTCCGCGGGTTCAGCGAGTCGCTGCGCCACGAGCTGGCCGACGACGGGGTCGGGGTGACCGTCGTGCACCCCGGTGGAATCCGCACGCGGATCGCCGAGAGCGCCCGCCTGGGCTCGGGCGTGGACCCCGACGAGGTCGCCGCGGGCCGCGAGCAGATGGGCAAGCTGCTGCGCATCCCGCCGGAGAAGGCGGCGGCGCAGATCGTCGCCGCGATCGAGGCCCGCCGGCCGCGGCTGCTCATCGGGCTGAGCGCCCGGCTGCCCGACCTGCTCGTGCGGCTGCGGCCCGGCACCTACTGGCGGCTCATCGCCCGGGGCGTCGCCGCTCGCGGTGGCGCCGCGAGGTAGCCCCACCGCACGGTGCCGCACCGACCGGGCGAGACTGGCGGGGTGCCCGTCCCCGCCGCCTTCATCCGCGCCCACACCCGGCCCGCCCGGCCCTCGCTGGTGCCCGAGGTGCAGCTGCTGGTCGCCGACGACGTCGTCGCCCTGTGGGAGGCGATGGAGGTCGAGCAGGGCCGCACGGAGCAGGACCCGCCGTTCTGGGCGGCCGCCTGGCCCGGTGGTCAGGCGCTGGCCCGGTACGTGCTCGATACCCCCGGCCTGGTCGCGGGCCGCACCGTCCTCGACCTGGGGGCCGGCAGCGGGCTGGTCGCCGTCGCGGCGGTCCTGGCCGGTGCCACGCGGGTGGTGGCCAGCGAGATCGACCCGTTCGGGCTGGCCGCCATCCCGGAGAACGCGGCGCTCAACGGCGTGACTGGGATCGAGCCGGTGGGCGACCTGCTGGGGGAGCGGCCCCCCGCCGTGGACGTCGTCCTCGCCGGTGACGTCTGCTACGACCGGACCATGACCGAGCGGGTGCTGCCGTTCCTCGACGCGGCGCGGGCGGCCGGCGCCGAGGTGCTCATCGGCGACCCGGGCCGGCCGTACCTGCCGCACGACCGCCTGGAGGCGGCGGCCGTCCACGACGTCGTCGACACCGAGGACGCGCCGGGCCGGCCGCCGCGCGTGCGGCGCACGACCGTCTGGCGGCTGCCCTGACGATCGTCCCGGAACACCACGCGACATGTGTCACGTGGATTATTGTCGGTGAAGGTTTGTCACGGACGGATAACGGCGGCTACGTTGGGTCGGTCCGGTCGGCGGCCCCTCACCGAGGGTGCCGAGCCGGGCGCCGCCGAATCGCCCACGGGCGAGCCGGGGACCCACCGCACAACTGGGGTGAATCCTGACCCCGGACCTCCAGTCCGGGGCGGGTAGGGCTGCTTCCCGCCCGAATCCGTCAGCTAACTCGGTAGGCGGCTCACGGAAGAACTGGACAGCCGCAGATTCGTACCGCCCCTGGGAGGGCGGTCGCTCTGCTGCGCCCTGACATTCGGAGCAGAACTTCTTCATGAACCTCCGCACGACGATGCACGCACGCCTTCGCAACCGTCCGCCCCTGGGCGCCCGCCGGTCCGCAGCCCTCCTGGGCGTGGCCACCGCCGGCGCCCTCGTGGTCGGCGTCCTCTCGGGCGGGGAGCCCGAGGCGCAGGCCGTCGCGCAGACCGAGTCGATGAGCGTCGCCCAGCAGCTCGGCATCTCCGCCGAGCCGACGGACGCCCTCGACGCCGAGGACGTCGCACCGCTCGAGCAGCTGGCCGCCAGCCGCAGCGCGCGGGACGCCGACCAGGTCAACGCCGCCCTCACCCAGCTGGCCGCCGAGCAGGCGGAGCGGGACCGCATCGCCGCGGAGGAGGCCGCCCGCCGCGCCGCCGAGGAGGCTGCCCGGCGTGCCGCCGAGGAGGCCGCCCGCGCCGCCGAGGCCGCCCGTGCCGCCGAGGCCGCGCGTGCCGCCGAGGCCGCGCGGTCGACGCAGGCTCCGGCCCGGTCCTCCGGTGGCACCGCCGCCGCGGCGCCGTCGGGCTCCTTCCAGAGCTACGCGCTGCAGAAGCTCGGCGGCGACAGCTCGCAGTTCTCCTGCCTCGAGAAGCTCTGGGGCAAGGAGAGCGGCTGGAACCCCAACGCGCAGAACCCCAGCAGCACCGCCTACGGCATCCCGCAGTTCCTCAACAGCACGTGGGCCAGCACCGGGATCGCCAAGACGTCGAACGGCTACCGCCAGATCGACGCCGGCCTGATCTACATCGAGAACCGCTTCGGTTCGCCCTGCGGCGCCTGGGCGCACTCGCAGGCCACGGGCTGGTACTAGAAGGACCTCCCTGCCCCCCACACCTCGCAGGCTCGGCGTGGGACCCTGCAGGGAGGCCATGAGGCATCCGGAGGCCCATCCCGCTGGTGCGGGGTGGGCCTCCGGTGCGTCGCGCGTCAGTCGAGCAGACCGGCCCGCGCCTTGGCCAGCAGCGCGGTCCGGACGGCGTCGTCCACCGCCGCGGCGAACGCCGCGTCCGCGGCGTCGCGGGCGACGACCGCGTCCAGCATCGCCGGGAAGGTGGCCGGGTCGACGGTGAGCACCAGGGTGCCGCCCGCGCCCAGGAACCGCACCGCCCGCTCGCCCACCGGCACGTCCGCCACCGCGGTGGCGGCACCCAGGTCGTCGGAGATCACCGGCCCGGTGAACCCGAGCTCACCGCGGAGCACGTCGCGGGCGACGACGGGGGAGAAGGCCGCCCGGTTCGCCGGGTCGATGCGGGCGTAGGTCGCCGACGACAGCATGACCATCGGGTCCGCCGCCGCCGTGCCCGCGAGGGTGCCGGCAAAGGCGGCCACGGAGTCGTCCCCGGCCGCGGTCTCCGCGTCGACGACGTCCGGGGTGTCGTCGGTGTTGCCGCGCACCCTGCCCAGGCCCGGGAAGTGCTTGAGCGTCGAGGTGACCCCCGCGCCGGCGAGCCCGTCGACGATCGCGGTCGCGGCCGGGACCACCTCCGCCGCCGTCGCCCCGTACTGCCGGTCGAAGGAGCCGATCGGGCCGTTCGCGCTCTCCGTCCCGGCCGGGACGACGTCGACCACGGGGGCGAGGTTCAGGTTCACCCCGGCGCCGGCCAGCTGGTCGCCCAGCGTGCCGGCCAGCGCGGTGAGCTCATCGGCGGGCAGGTCGCCCTGCTCGGTGGCCGGGGGCAGCCGGTCGAACCCGGGGCCCTGGAGGCTCTGCACGCTGCCGCCCTCCTGGTCGACGGCGATCCACAGCTCCGGGCCGGTGCTGCGCTCCTGCCACCCCGCGGTCAGGCGAGCCAGCTCGTCGGCCGACGCGCGCGGCCGGCCGGCGAGGAACGTGCCGCCCACGCCCTGACCGGCGAGCTCGGCGCCGCGGTCGGGCTGGTCCGCCGGGACGCCGACGACGAACAGCTGCGCGATCCGGGCGCGCCGGTCCAGCCCGTCGAGCGCGGTGGTCACCTGCTGCTCCAGGTCGCCCTCGGGGGCGGGCGCCGGGTCGGGTGACGGTGAGGTCGAGGTCGAGGACGAGGACGGGGAAGACGACGAGCCGGCGGACCGGGCGGCACCCTCGCTCCCGCACCCGGCCAGCCCGCAGACGGCGGCCAGCAGGACCGCAGCGACACGGGGGGTGGTCGGGCGCATGGCTGTCCTCCGTCGGTTCGCGCGGGGGGCGGCGGGCGCACCAGGCACCGCCGTCGGTCAGTCTGCCCCGCACCGGCCTGGCGTATTCGGCACGGTCGGAGGCCGGTTCGCCCCGCCGGCGTCCGCGGCATAGCGTCGGGTCATGAGCGAGCAGCAGCCCGCAGCCGACCGGCAGGTGCCGCCGGGGAGCGCCGTCGGGCGGTCGATCGAGGAGTTCGTGCAGCAGCTCCGGGGCTTCACCGACCGGGCGCGCTCGGCCGCCGGATCGGTGCAGTCCCGGCTGCCCCTGCCGGCACTACCCAGCCCGCCCGGGGCCATGTCGGCCGCCCAGCTGCGCGCCGTGTCCGACATGGTGGCGGCGCAGCGGGCGTCGATCGCCGGCATGCGCGCCCAGCTCGACGCGTTCGACCAGCAGCTCGTGGTCTTCGAGCGCATCCTCGAGCCGCTGGTGGAGTGGAGCGGCACGTGGGCGCGGCTGGAGGAGGCCGTCGGCGACCTCGTGCGCCGGGACGGCGGCACCGAGCCGCCGCCCGCCTGACCGGGCGCGGTCAGTCCGGCCGGAACTCGCCGGTGGTCACGAACCGCAGCGCCACGTCCCGCACCTTGGTGTTGGTCTCCATGGACACGCGGGTCAGGGCCTGGAAGGCGGCGTCGGGCGTCAGCCGGAAGCGCTCCATGAGGATGCCCTTGGCCTGGTCGATCACCGCGCGGGAGTCCAGCGCCGACCGGAGGTGCTCGGCCCGTTCGACGGCCGCCTCGTACAGGTACATGTTCGAGACCGGGACGACGGCGTAGGCGGTGAGCCGGGCGAGCAGGTCACGGGTCCGCTGGTCGACGGCGGTGTGCGCGCGGGCGTAGACGTTCAGCGCACCGGAGACCTTCTCCTGCCCCGGCAGCGGGTGGGAGAGCATGCTGTCGCACCCCGCCCGGGCCGCGAGCGCGGAGAACTCCGGCCACTGCTCGTCCACCCGGGTGTCCGGGATCTCCGAGAGCCGCCCGGTCGTGGCCGCGCTCAGGCAGGGGCCCGCTCCGAGGCGGTACTGCTCCTGGTCCAGCTCGAGGGCCAGGGCGCCGCTGCTGGCCACGGTCCTGGGCCGGCCGCCGCGCACGATGGTCACCGAGGCGATGGGCCGGCCGGGGAGCACCCGCCCGGTCAGCTCGGTGACGGTGCGGACGACCGATTCCAGGGAGTGCTCGGCGAAGCTGATGCGGCCGAGCTCGGCGAAGGCCGACTGGACGGCGGCGTCGTCCCGCCGGTCGTCGTCCGTGGATGTCACGTCGTGCTCCGGGTCAGGTCTCACCGGCGGGGTGTGCCGGTGGGATCGGCAGGGCTCCCGGTCTCCCGGGGTGCCCGGTGGAGGGATACCTCCAGGCGCCGGTTGTCTGACGCCCCCGGATCATAACCGCGACGGGGGCACGGCCGGTACGGAGTCCGGCCGTGCCCCCATCGCAGTTGCGGGCGTCAGAGCGCCCGCAGGATGTCCTCGACCCGCTCGCGCGCGTCCCCGAACAGCATCCGGCTGTTGTCGCGGAAGAACAGCGGGTTCTGGACGCCGGCGTAGCCGGTGTTCATCGACCGCTTGAACACCACGACCCGCTCGGCCTCCCACACCCGCAGCACCGGCATGCCGGCGATCGGGCTGGAGGGGTCCTCGGAGGCAGCCGGGTTCACCGTGTCGTTGGCCCCGATGACCAGGACGACGGAGGTGTCGGCCAGGTCGTCGTTGATCTCGTCCATCTCGAGGACGACGTCGTAGGGCACCTTGGCCTCGGCGAGCAGCACGTTCATGTGCCCCGGCAGGCGCCCGGCCACCGGGTGGATGCCGAACCGCACCTCGACGCCGCGGTCGGTCAGCTTGCGGGTCAGGTCGGCGACCGCGCCCTGCGCCTGCGCCACCGCCATGCCGTACCCCGGGGTGATGACGACCGACTTGGCGTCGCGCAGCAGCTCGGCGGCGTCCTCCGCGCTGATCTCGGTGTGCTCGCCGTAGTCGACGTCGGAGGACCCGGCGCTGCCCTCGTTGCCGAAGCCGCCGGCGATCACCGAGAGGAACGACCGGTTCATGGCCTTGCACATGATGTAGGAGAGGTAGGCACCCGAGGAGCCGACCAGGGCGCCGGTGATGATCAGCAGGTCGTTGCCGAGCAGGAAGCCCGAGGCCGCCGCCGCCCAGCCGGAGTAGCTGTTGAGCATCGAGACGACGACCGGCATGTCGCCGCCGCCGATCGAGGCCACCAGGTGCCAGCCCAGGGCCAGCGCCAGCACGGTGAGGACGGCGAGCACCGGCAGGCTGGGCTCGATCACGAAGACGACGGTGAGGACGGCGAACGCGGCCAGCGCCCCGAGGTTCAGCCAGTTCTTGCCCGGCAGCACCAGCGGGTTGCTCTTGATGCGGGCCGACAGCTTGAGGAAGGCCACGATCGACCCGGTGAAGGTGACCGCGCCGATGAAGACGCCGATCGCCACCTCGGCCGAGTGGATGCCCAGCAGATCGGAGGAGACCTCGGTCTGGTTCTCCAGGTCCGCCTCGACCGACAGGTAGCCGTTCCAGCCCACGAGCACCGCCGCCAGGCCGACGAAGCTGTGCAGGATCGCGATGAGCTCGGG
This sequence comes from Blastococcus sp. TF02-09, assembly GCF_003319105.1. Taxonomy (GTDB): domain Bacteria; phylum Actinomycetota; class Actinomycetes; order Mycobacteriales; family Geodermatophilaceae; genus Blastococcus. The sequence goes on from NZ_QOHH01000001.1 coordinate 164,227, forward strand.
CATGCCGGTCATCTCGACCCTGGCCGCCCGCCACAGGCCGATGGCGGCGCCGATGATCACGGCGAGGGCCATCAGGGCGGCGCCGGTGCCGGACAGGTCGTGGTCGACCGCCAGGCCGATGGTGGCGGCCAGCGCGATGACCATGCCGGCGATCCCGTAGGCGTTGCCGGTCTTGGCCGTCTCGTGCTTGGAGAGGCCGGCGAGGCTGAGGATGAACAACAGCGCGGCGACGATGTAGGCCGCGGACGCGGCGGTGGTGGCGCTCATCGTGCTGCACTCCCGGTGCTCGGGCGGACGGCAGTGCTCGGGCCGCGGGTGAACATGCCGAGCATGCGGCGGGTGACGGCGAAGCCACCGAAGACGTTGATGCTGGCCACGAGGATCGCCACGAAGGCCAGCGCCGTCACCAGCGCGTCGTCGTGCCCGATCTGGAGCAGGGCGCCGACGACGATGATCCCGGAGATCGCGTTGGTGACACTCATCAGCGGGGTGTGCAGCGCGTGGTGCACTCCGCTGATGACGTAGAAGCCGACGACGACGGCGAGGGCGAAGACCGTGAGGTGCTGGACCAGCTCGCTCGGCGAGAAGCCGGCGAGGAGGAACAGCAGCGCGGCGCCCAGCCCGACCAGCGCGAGGCGGCGGCCCGGCTTGGGTGGCTCCGGTGGGGGAGCGGGCTCCTTGGCCGCCGGCGCGGCGGCGGCAGGAGCCGTCGCGGCCGAGACCTGGACCGGCGGGGGCGGCCAGGTCTTCGCCCCGTCGTGCACCACGGTCATCGACCGCTGGACGACGTCGTCCATGTCGAGGACGAGCTCGCCGTCCTTGCCCGGGGTCAGCAGCTTGAGCAGGTTGACCAGGTTGGTGCCGTAGAGTTGCGAGGCCTGCGCGGGCAGCCGGGCGGGCAGGTCGGTGTAGCCGATGATGGAGACGCCGTTGGGCGTCACCACGACCTCGTCGGGCACCGAGCCCGCGACGTTCCCGCCCTGGGCGGCGGCCATGTCGACGATGACCGAGCCCGAGCGCATCGAGGCGACCATCTCCTCGGTGATCAGCCGCGGCGCGGGCCGGCCGGGGATCAGCGCGGTGGTGATGATGATGTCGACGTCCCGGGCCTGCTCGGCGTACATCTCGGCGGCCCGGCGGTTGAAGTCCTCGCCCATCTCGCGGGCGTAGCCGTCGGAGCTGACCTCCTGCTCGCCGGCCGGCACCGCGACGTACTCGCCACCGAGGGAGCGGACCTGCTCGGCGACCTCGGGCCGCACGTCGGTCGCGCGGACGATCGCGCCGAGGCTGCTGGCCGCGCCGATGGCGGCCAGGCCGGCCACGCCGGCGCCGGCCACGAGCACCTTGGCCGGCGGGACCTTGCCCGCCGCGGTCACCTGGCCGGTGAAGAAGCGACCGAAGACGTGGGCGGCCTCGACGACGGCGCGGTAGCCGGCGATGTTGGCCATCGAGCTGAGCACGTCCAGCGACTGCGCCCGGGAGATGCGCGGCACCGCGTCCATCGCGAGCACGGTGATCGGGCGGGCGGCGAGCGCCTCGACCAGCTCGGGGTTGAACGCCGGGCTGATCAGGCCGATCAGGGTGGCGCCGTCGCGCAGCCGGCCGATCTCCTCGACCGAGGGGGCGTTGACCCGCAGCACGACGTCGGCCTGCCACGCCTCGTCGGCGGTGCCGATGCGCGCACCTGCCCCGGTGTAGGCCTCGTCGGGGAAACTGCTGGGCCCGCCGGCCCCGGTCTCCACGACGACGTCGTAGCCCAGGGCGACCAACTGCCCCACCGTGGTCGGCGTCGCGGCCACCCTCGTCTCGCGGGGGCGGGTCTCGCGCGGCACTCCGATGTGCAACGTGGCTCCGATCATCGGGGACCGGCTTCTCGGCCGGTCACCAGCTGTGGGGTCGAACGGGTGCTCCGTGATCCGAGGGGGATCATGCCTGGGCAACGACGCGGCGCCCGCCCGGGGCCCGCCGATGTGACCACTGCCACGTCCGGTGGGGTGAACCCGCGCCGGCCCCCACGACGCCGCCCGTGCGGCGGTACGCCGCGGGCGCGACAGACCCCCCGATGGGGGGAACCGGCACCGTTCGGCTCAAAGAGGGTGCTCCCGCCCGCCGAAGTAGGCGGTGGCGCACCACGTCGGTGCGCCGTACCGCTGCACCGAGGGAGGACCGTGACCGCCGTGATCGCGTCGGACGACCACGTCCCGCCGGAGATCGTCTCCTCCGTCTTCTACAGCGCCTCGGTGAGCGACTCGATGGCGCTTCTGGTGGCGGAGACGTCCGGGCGCACGCAGCGGGTCACCTGGGCCAACGAGGGTGCGGTGCAGCTGCTGGGCTACGGCCTGGCGGACCTGTCCGCGATGCCCGTCGAGCAGCTGTTCCCGACCCTCGGCGGCGGCGAGCTCAAGCTCATGCTGCGACGGGAGCGCTCCGCGCAGCGCACGCTGCAGGTGCGCACCGCCAGCGGCGCCCTCGTCGAGGTCGGCGTCCTCACCACGCCGTCCCCCGGAGGGCACCGGTGGACGGTCCTGCTGCGGGCCACGGCCAACGAGCACGAACGCGCCCTGCGCGCGACCGCCGACGCGCACGAGCGGCGGTTCTCCGCCCTCACCGAGCGCTCACCGGTGCCCACGCTACTGTCCGAGCAGGGCATGCGGCTGGCGCACGTCAACGACGCCTTCTGCGCCCTGGTCGGCCGCGGCGCCGAGCAGATGCTGGGCACCGGCTGGATCGACACGATCCACCCCGACGACCTGGACGCCGTCATCGAGCACGTCTCCGCCGCCCTCGAGGGCGGCGAGGTCGAGGTGCAGGCGCGCCTGATCCGCAACGACGGCGTGGTCCGCACGACGATCGTCCGCTTCGCCCACCTCTTCACCCCCGGCGTCGGCGCCGGCTTCGTCGGCACCATCGAGGACATCACCGAGCGGCTGGCCTTCGAGGCGCAGCTGGCTCACCAGGCCAACCACGACCCGCTGACCGGTCTGCCGAACCGCACGCTGCTGGCCCGGTACGTGGCCGAGCGGTTCCGCCCGGGCAGCGGTGGGCTGGCCTGCCTGTTCCTGGACCTGGACAACTTCAAGGTCGTCAACGACTCGCTCGGCCACACCTCCGGTGACGAGCTGCTCGTCGAGGTGGCCGACCGGCTCCGCGCGACGGTGCGCCCGGCCGACCTGGTCGCCCGCTTCGGCGGCGACGAGTTCGTGGTCGTGTGCGAGCAGGTGGGGGAGGACGACGCCGTCGCCCTGGCCGAGCGCATCACCGAGGCGCTGTCCCGGCCGCTGCGCCTGGGCGGGGTCGACGTCCGCCCGCACGCCAGCGTCGGCGTCACCGTGCAGACCAGCGAGCACGTCGCCCCCGAGGAGCTCATCCGGGACTGCGACATCGCCATGTACCAGGCCAAGGCCGGGGGCAAGGGGCGGATCACGGTCCTCGACCAGGAGGCCCGGGCGCAGGCGCGGGACAAGCTGCGCCTGGTCACCGAGCTGCGCGACGCCATCGACAACCGGGACCTCGAGCTGCTCTACCAGCCGATCTTCGACACGGTGACCCGCACGCCGGTCGCCGTCGAGTCGCTGGCCCGGTGGGAGCACCCGCAGCGCGGGGCGATCAGCCCGACGGTCTTCGTGCCGCTGGCCGAGGAGAGCGGCCTCATCGGCGGCCTGGGCATGTTCGTGCTCGACGAGACCTGCCGCCAGCTGGCCGAGTGGGACCGGCTGGCCGGCTCCTCCGCGCCGCCCCGGGCCAACGTGAACGTCTCCGCGCTGCAGCTGGACGGCAACCTGCCCGACCGGGTGCGCGACGCCCTGGAGCGCCACCGCCTGTCGCCCGCCCGCATCTCGATCGAGATCACCGAGTCCGCGCTGATGAAGGACCCCGCGTCCGCCCAGCAGGTGCTGCACGAGCTGCGGGAGGTGGGCGTGGAGCTGGCCATCGACGACTTCGGCACCGGCTACTCCTCGCTGGCCTACCTGCGGCACCTGCCCGTGCAGTGCCTCAAGGTCGACCGGTCGTTCGTCGCCGAGCTCGCCGACGGGCACGGGGAGATCGCCTCGGCGGTCATCGCCCTGGCGCGCAACCTCAACCTGTGCACCGTCGCCGAAGGCGTCGAGAGCCCCGAGCAGGTCGAGGAGCTCAGCCGCCTCGGCGCCACCTACCTGCAGGGGTTCAGCCTCGCCGAACCCATGACCGGGGGGCACGCCGCCGCCTGGTTCGCCGTCCACGGGGGAACCGCATCATGACCGTCACACCCTTCCCCGACCTCGCACCGGCCCCGGTGTTCGACATCGAGACGATCCTCGCCGGCATCGACACGATGGCCGTGCAGAAGCCGGTCGCCGCGCAGCTGGTCTCGGTGGCCAACGCCGAGGAGACCAGCGCCAAGGAGCTGGCCCGGATCCTCGCCTCCGACGTGGCGCTGGCCGGCCGGGTGATGAAGCTGGCCAACTCCGCCTACTTCGGCATGCGCGGGCGGGTGACCTCGCTGCAGTTCGCGGTCACCGTCGTCGGCTTCACCACGGTGCGCACCATGGCGACGGTCGCGCTGACCGAACTGGACGACGAGTCGCGGCTGCCGGAGAACTTCTGGGACCTCACCACGCACCTGGCGCTCGCCGCCTCCTCACTGGCGCCCCGCTTCGGCGAGCGCCCGCAGGACGCGCTGTGCCTCGGGCTGCTCGCCCAGCTGGGAGCCGCGCTGCTGTTCCACGACGACCCCGAGGGCTACGCGGCGATCGAGGCCGCCGAGCCGACGTTCGCGGGCCGCCGCGCCGCGGAGACCCGCCGGTACGGCATCAACAGCCTCCGGCTGACCGCGGTCGCGCTGGAGCAGTGGGGCTTCCCGGCCCCGATGGTCGTGCCGCTCAAGCACGTGGACGACTACCGGGCTCCGGAGGGCGCCCTGCTGCGCAGCAGCTTCGAGATCGCGGCGCGGCTGACCACCGAGGGCTACGAGCGGGTGCCGATCGTGCGGGTCAGCTGCGGTCAGCTCCGCGAGGACGACGTGGTGCCGGTGCTCGACGTCGTCCGGTCCGACGCCGCCGAGCTGCGCCGCGCCATGCTCGGCGACTAACGGACGAGAGCCCCGCCCCCTGAAGAGGGGGCGGGGCTCTGTCGTGTTCGGCCCCGTCCAGAGGCTCACCCCGAGCTTGCGAGGGGTGAGGAGGACGGGGTCCTTATTCAGGCGTACGGGGCGCCGATCGGGTCCACCGTGGGGTAGCTGCCGACCTTCGCCGCCAGCCGGTCGGCGGCGAAGTCGCCGTCGCCCAGCAGGTGGTCGATCGCGGTCAGCCGGCTGGTGTAGTGGCCGACCTTGTACTCGGCGGTCACACCGATGCCACCGTGCAGCTGGATGGCGTCCTTGCCGATGTGCCGGCCGGTGCGGCTGGTGGTCAGCCGGGCCCGGTCGGCGGCGGTGACGACGTCACCGTCGGAGAGCTGAACCACCGACGCCCACAGCGCGATGCTGCGGGCCAGCTCCAGCGACACGTACATGTCCGCGGCGCGGAAGTTCAGCGCCTGGAACTTGTTGAGCGTCACCCCGAACTGCTTGCGGGTCTTGAGGTACTCGACGGTGGTGCGCAGCGCGGTGTCCATCGCGCCCACGGACTCGTGGGCGTAGGCGATGCGAGCCACGGCCTGCGCCCGCTCGATGGCCTGCGTCTGGTCGCCGCCGGTGCCCAGCTGGGTGGCCGGGGTGCCGTCGAACCGGACGTTGGCCGACCGCGTGCCGTCGTGGTTGCGGTAACCGGTGCGGGTCAGGCCGGTCGCGTCGCCCTGGACGACGAACAGACCGGTGCCGCCGCCGGGGAGCGCGGCCGAGACGACGAGGACGTCGGCGCGGGCGCCGTGCGGCACCGGCTCCTTGACGCCGGAGAGCGTCCAGCTGCCGCCGGTCTCGGTGGCCGTGACCGCCGAGGCGGTCGGGGTCCACCGGGCGCCGATCTCGGCATGCGCGAACGTCGGCAGCGAGGTGCCGCCGGCGATCGCCTCGAGGAGCTCGCCCTTCTGCGCGTCGGTGCCGACGGCGTCGATCAGGCCACCGGCGAGGACGACGGCCTCGACGAACGGCTCGGGTGCCAGCACCCGCCCGATCTCCTCGGCGACGATCGCCACCTCGACCGGGCCGGCGCCCATGCCGCCGTGCTCCTCGGCGAAGGGCAGACCGAGCAGGCCCATGTCGGCCAGCTGCGCCCAGACCTTCTCGTCGAAGCCCGGGTCGGTCGTGGTGACCTTGCGGCGGTTCTCGCTGTCGCTGTACGCGCGGGCCAGCAGCGAGGCGACCGCCTCGCGCAGGTCGTTCTGCTCGCTGTCGTAGGTGAAGTCCATGGCTATCTCACAACCCCAGGATCGTGCCGCTGATGATGACGCGCTGCACCTCGTTGGAGCCTCCGTAGATGGAGACCTTCCGGTAGTTCAGGTACTCGGGGGCCGAGACCCGCGCCCAGTCGGGCACGTCGGAGCCCTCCTCGGCGAAGGAGGCCACCGACAGCGGGCCGGCGATGTCGACGATCAGCTCGGTGACCTCCTGCTGGAGCACCGAGCCCTTGAGCTTGAGCACCGAGGAGGCCGGGTGCGGCTTGCCGTCGGCGGAGTTGGCGACGACGCGCAGCGCGGTCAGCTCCAGCGCGACGAGCTCGTTCTCGATCTCGGCGATGCGCGAGGCGTAGCGCGGGTCCTCCAGCAGCGGACGGCCGTTGTAGGTCGTCTCGCGGGCGAGCTCCTTGGCCAGGGCCAGCATGCCCTTGGTGCCGCCGACGCGGGCGATGCCGACGCGCTCGTTGCCGAGCAGGAACTTGGCCTGGTCCCAGCCCTTGTTGACCTCGCCGATGAGGTTCTCCGACGGGACGCGGACGTCCTCGAAGAAGACCTCGTTGACCTCGAAGCCGCCGTCGAGCAGCTCGATCGGGCGGAGCGTGACGCCCGGGGTGTCCATCGGGAAGACCAGCATCGAGATGCCGCGCTGCTTCTTCTCCGCCGTCGGGTCCGTGCGCGCCAGGCAGAAGATCCAGTCGGCGTGCTGGCCCATGGTGGTCCAGGTCTTCTGGCCGTTGACGACCCACTCGTCGCCGTCCTGGACGGCGACGGTGCGCAGCCCCGCGAGGTCGGAGCCGGCGTCGGGCTCGGAGAAGCCCTGGCACCACCAGATGTCGAGGTTGGCCGTCTTGGCGAGGAAGCGGTCCTTCTGCTCCTGGTTGCCGAACTGCGCCAGCACCGGGCCGATCATGCTGGTGTTGAAGGCCAGCGGCTCGGGCACGTGGGCCAGCTGCATCTCCTCGCGCCAGATGTGGCGCTGCAGGGGCGTCCAGTCCCGGCCGCCGTACTCGACCGGCCAGTGCGGCACGGCCAGACCGGCGGCGTTGAGGATCCGCTGGGTGGTGACGAAGTCCTCCTTCGTCGGGTGGTGACGGGCCGCGCCCTTGTCCCGGATCTCCTTCGGCACCTGGGTGGTGAAGAAGGTCCGCATCTCCTCCCGGAACGCCTGCATCTCCGGGGACAGCTGCAACTGCATCGGTCCTCATTCCTGACCGCAGCCGCGCTGCGGTCTCGACGTGTACGTGCGACGATCCCACATCTCCGAACCGGATTCGGTTCACCCCTCCCGTCAGCCGCCGTACAGAAGGGCATGCCCGCCCCGGTGCCCGCACTCTCCACCCGCACGCTGCCCCGGCTCCACGCCTCGGTCGCCCGGCCCGCGTACGACCGGGCGCAGGTGCGCGCCGGCATCGTGCACCTCGGCGTCGGCGGTTTCCACCGCTCCCACCAGGCCGTGTACCTCGACGACCTCATGCAGGCGGGGCGGGCGCTGGACTGGGGCGTCTGCGGCGTCGGCGTCCTGCCCGCTGACCGGCGGATGGCCGAGGTGATGGCGGCGCAGGACTGCCTGTACACGCTCGTGGTCACCCATCCCGACGGCACGCAGGACGCCCGGGTGATCGGCTCGATCGTCGAGTACCTGCTCGCCCCCGACGACCCGGAGGCCGTGGTGGAGCGGATGACCGACCCGGCCATCCGCATCGTCTCGCTCACCGTCACCGAGGGCGGCTACAACGTCGACGCCGTCACCGGGGCCTTCGACGCCGGCAACGCGGCGGTGCGGGCGGACCTCGCGCCCGGCGCCGTCCCGGCCACCAGCTTCGGGCTGGTCACCGAGGCGCTGGTCCGCCGGCGGGCCCGCGGCACCGCTCCGTTCACCGTCCTGTCCTGCGACAACATCCCCGGCAACGGCGACGTCGCCCGGCGGAGCTTCGCCGCCTTCGCCGCACTCCGCGACCCCGAGCTGGGGGAGTGGGTGGCGCGCGAGGTCGCGTTCCCGAACTCGATGGTCGACCGGATCACCCCCGCCACCACCGACGTCCACCGGGCCGAGCTCGCCCGGCGGACCGGCGTGGAGGACGGGTGGCCGGTGGTGTGCGAGCCGTGGACGCAGTGGGTGCTGGAGGACCGGTTCGGCTCCGGGCGCCCGCCCCTGGAGGACGTCGGCGTGCAGGTGGTCGGCGACGTCGAGCCCTACGAGCTGATGAAGCTGCGGCTGCTCAACGGCAGCCACCAGGCGATGGGCTACCTGGGCACGCTGGCCGGCTGCACCTTCATGCACGACGTGTGCCAGGACCCGCTGTTCCGCAGCTTCCTGCGCGCCTACATGGACCGGGAGGCGACGCCGACGCTGCCGCCGGTGCCCGGCATCGACCTCGGCGCCTACAAGGACGACCTGATCCGCCGGTTCGGCAACCCGAGCATGCGCGACACCCTCGCCCGGCTCTGCGCGGAGAGCTCCGACCGGATCCCGAAGTTCCTGCTGCCGGTGCTGCGCGCGAACCTCGCCTCGGGCGGCGACATCCGCTGCTCGGTGGCCGTCCTGGCCGGCTGGGCCCGGTACGCCGAGGGGACGGGGGAGGACGGCGCGCCGATCGAGGTCGTCGACCCGCTGCGCGACCGGCTGATGGCCGCCGCCCGCCGGCAGGCCGAGGACCCGCTGGCGTTCGTCTCCGACCGCGAGCTCTTCGGCGACCTGGTCGACGACGAGCGCTTCGCCGACACCTACGTGCGCACGCTGGAGCTGGTGCGCACCCGTGGCGCCCGCGCCGCGCTCGAGGAGGTGCTCCGGGCGCCCTGACGGCGGCCCGGAGGTCCGCCCGCCGGGTCAGCGCCGCGCGATCGCCTCCCGCACCTGCCGCAGGGACGGGTTGCTGAGGTACTCCGAGCCGACGACCACGGTGGGGGAGAGCTCGAAGCCCTCCTCGTGGTGCTCGCGCACCGCGCGGGCACCCGCCTCGTCGTCCCGGAAGCGCACCGACCGGTGCGGGACCCGGGCGAGGGTGAGCCGGGCGCGCAGCCGGGCCGAGTACGGGCAGCCCGGCGTGTAGTAGACGATCGGGACGTCGTCGGCCATGACGGACCTCCAAGGAATGCCGCCGAGCCTGCTCCGTGCCGCGCGCCGGTGGCCAGGGACGGAGGGCCCCGGGAACCCGGCCGCCCCCGGTCGGCGTTGGCCCGGCATGGAGCTGACCTGCCCGAAGTGCCACGGCACGATGCGGACCTACGAGCGCAACGGCGTGCACGTCGACCAGTGCACCGAGTGCCGGGGGATCTTCCTCGACCGCGGCGAGCTCGACCGGCTGATCGACGCGGAGAACGCATGGCACGGGGGAGCGGCCGCGGCGGCCCCGGCCCAGCCCGCCGACCGGTACCGCGACGACCGGGACGTCCACCACGGGCAGCCGGCCCAGCAGCAGGGCAGCGGTGACCTCGGCGCCGTCGTCGGCGAGGTGCTGCGCCAGGTGCGGGGCAGCAGGAGCAGCTCCCACGGCTCGCAGCCGTACGGCTCCCGTCGCAAGAAGGAGTCCTTCCTGGGCGACCTCTTCGGCTGAGCAGGGCCGTTTCACCCGCGGCGACCCGGGCAGGTGACCTCCGCGAACGACGGAGGGAGCCACCATGGCCATCGCCACCATCAACCCCACCACCGGGGAGACGCTGAAGACCTTCGAGCCGCTGACCGACGACGCGCTCGAGGAGAAGCTCGCGCGGGCCGCCGCGGCGGCGCGCAGCTACCGCCGCACCACTCCCGAGCAGCGGGCCGGCTGGCTGCGGTCGGCCGCCGACGTGCTGGACGCCGACACCGACGCGGTCGCCGAGCTGATGACCACCGAGATGGGCAAGACGCTGGCCTCCGCCAAGGCCGAGGTGGGCAAGTGCGCCGCGGCGCTGCGCTGGTACGCCGAGCGCGGCCCGGCCCTGCTCGAGCCGCAGCCCTACGACGCCGACGCGGTGGGTGCCGCGCAGGCCTACGTCGTGCACCAGCCCCTCGGCGTGGTGCTGGCCGTCATGCCGTGGAACTTCCCGCTCTGGCAGGCGATGCGCTTCGCCGCCCCGGCGCTCATGGCCGGCAACGTCGGGCTGCTCAAGCACGCGAGCAACGTGCCGCAGACCGCGCTGTACATGGAGGAGCTCTTCGTCAAGGCCGGCTTCCCCGACCACGTCTTCCAGACCCTGCTCATCGGCTCCTCGACCATCGAGCGGGTGCTCCGCGACGACCGCGTGGCCGCCGCGACGCTCACCGGCAGCGCGCCGGCCGGTCAGTCGGTCGCCTCGATCGCCGGTGACGCGCTCAAGCCGACGGTGCTCGAGCTGGGCGGCAGCGACCCGTTCATCGTGATGCCGTCGGCGCACCTGGACCGGGCCGCGGAGGTCGCCGTCACCTCCCGGAACCAGAACAACGGGCAGAGCTGCATCGCCGCCAAGCGGTTCTTCGTGCACCGCGACGTCGCCGAGGAGTTCACCCGGCTGTTCGCGGCCAAGATCGCCGACCTGACCGTCGGAGACCCCATGGCGGAGGACACCCAGGTGGGGCCCCTGGCCACGGAGTCCGGCCTCGAGGACGTCGACCGGTACGTGCAGGACGCCGTCGCGAAGGGGGCCACCGTCCTCGTCGGCGGGAAGCGGGTCGACCGGCCCGGCTGGTTCTTCGAGCCGACCCTGCTGTCGGGCATCACACCGGAGATGGACCTGTACGCCGAGGAGGTCTTCGGGCCGGTGGCCGCGCTGTTCACCGTCGACTCGCTCGACGAGGCCATCGAGATCGCCAACAGCCACCCCTACGGCCTGGGCAGCAACCTGTGGAGCGAGGACGACGACGAGCGCGCCCGGTTCGTCCGCGACATCGAGTCCGGCATGGCCTTCATCAACGGCATGACCACGAGCTACCCGGACCTGCCCTTCGGCGGGGTCAAGCAGAGCGGCTACGGCCGCGAGCTGACCGAGCTGGGCATGCGGGAGTTCATGAACGCGAAGACGGTCTGGGTCGGGCCGCCGAGCAGCGAGCAGGCCGAGGGCAGCACCGCCGGGGCCGCCGCGGAGTGATGCGGGCGGGTGCACCCCCGCCGGCCTGCGGAGCGGCGGCCGGGGCGGCACACTGGCAGCCGGACACTTGCCGGACAGCGACGAACGGGGGCGGCGTGGCACGGGTCGATCGCATCGCTGAGCCATGGGGGACGCGCACGCCCTACGGGCCGGGGGAGACCTGGCCGACGCGGGTCGACGCCTACCTCGCCGACGGGCTGGGCGAGGACGACGTCGACCGCTGGGTGCAGTCGGCGACGATTCTGCACTCCAACGGCGACGGCCTGGACATCGCCGTGAAGGACGACCGGATCGTGGGGGTGCGCGGCCGGGCCGACGACCGGGTCAACCACGGGCGGCTGGGCCCCAAGGACCTCTTCGGCTGGCAGGCCAACCACTCGCCGGACCGGCTCACGAAGCCGCTGATCCGGCGGGACGGCGAGCTGGTGGAGACCGACTGGGACACCGCGATGGACGCCGTCGCCGGGCGGTGCCGGGAGCTGCTCGCCGAGCGCGGGCCGAGCTCGGTCGCGTTCTACACGACCGGGCAGCTGTTCCTTGAGGAGTACTACACGCTGGGGCTGATCGCCCACGGCGGCATCGGGACCAACCACGTCGACGGCAACACCCGGCTGTGCACCGCCACCGCGGCCGCCGCGCTGAAGGAGACCTTCGCCTCCGACGGGCAGCCGGGCAGCTACACCGACCTGGACTCCGCCGACGTCATCTGCCTCTACGGGCACAACATGGCCGAGACGCAGACCGTGCTCTGGACCCGGATCCTCGACCGGCTGGCCGGGCCGAACCCGCCCCGGATCGTCTGCGTCGATCCCCGCGAGACCCCGGTGGCCCGCGCCGCGACCGTCCACCTCGCGCCGCGCCCGGGCACCAACGTGATGCTGATGAACGCGGTGCTGCACGAGCTCATCGGCAACGGCTGGATCGACCGCGGGTACGTCGACGCCCACGCCGTGGGCTTCGACGAGCTGGCGCAGCGGGTGCGCGACTACCCGCCCGAGGTCGCCGCCGAGGTGTGCGACGTGCCGGTGGCGCAGATCAGGGAGGCGGCCCGGATCATCGGCACCGCGCAGCGGCTGGTGTCGACGGTGCTGCAGGGCTTCTACCAGTCGCACCAGGCCACCGCGGCGGCCGTGCAGGTCAACAACGTCCACGTCCTCCGCGGGATGCTCGGCCGGCCGGGCTGCGGCCTGCTGCAGATGAACGGCCAGCCCACCGCCCAGAACACCCGCGAGGCCGGGGCCGACGGCGACCTGCCCGGCTTCCGCAACTGGTCCAACGAGAGCCACGTCGCCGAGCTGGCGCGGATCTGGAACGTGGACCCGATGGACATCCCGCACTACTCGCCGCCGACCCACGCGATGCAGATGTTCCGGTACGCCGAGGAGGGGTCGATCCGGTTCCTCTACGTCACCGCGACCAACCCGGCGGTCTCCCTGCCGGAGCTGGCCCGCATCCGGGAGATCCTCGCGCAGGAGCGGCTGTTCCTCGTCGTCCAGGACATCTTCCTGTCCGAGACCGCCCAGCTGGCCGACGTGGTGCTGCCCGCGGCGACGTGGGGCGAGAAGACCGGCACCTTCACCAACGTCGACCGCACCGTGCACCTGTCGGAGAAGGCCGTGGACCCGCCCGGCGAGGCCCGGCCGGACCTCGACATCCTGGTCGACTTCGCCCACCGGCTGGACCTGCGCGACAAGGACGGCGCCCCGCTGGTGAAGTGGACCGACCCCGAGGGCGCCTTCGAGGGCTGGAAGGAGTGCTCCCGCGGCCGGCCGTGCGACTACAGCGGGCTGTCCTACGACCGGCTCCGGCAGCGCAACGGCATCCAGTGGCCGGTCACCGACGAGCACCCCGAGGGCACCGAACGCATCTACGTGGACGGGCAGTTCTGGGCGCAGCCGGACTACTGCGAGAGCTACGGGCGGGACCTGGTCACCGGTGCCCCGCTGGACGAGACGGAGTACCGCGCGCTCAACCCGACCGGCCGGGCGGTGCTCAAGGCGGCCGAATACCTGCCGCCGCACGAGCTGGTCAGCGAGGAGTTCCCCTTCCAGCTGATCACCGGCCGCACGCTGTACCACTTCCACACCCGCACCAAGACCGGCCGGGCGCCGCAGCTGCAGGCCGCCGCCCCGGAGGTGTGGGTGGAGATGGCCGCCTCCGACGCCGCCGACCGCGGCTGGTCCGAGGGCGACGTGCTGGAGGTCGCGACCCCGCGCGGCCGGGTCGAGGCGCGGCTGCGGATCAGCGGCATCCGCCCCGGGGTCCTCTTCCTGCCCTTCCACTACGGCTACTGGGACCGGCCGGGCGGTGCCGGGCCCGACGGGCGGGGCCGGGCCGCCAACGAGCTCACCCTCACCGACTGGGATCCCTGCTCCAAGCAGCCGATCTTCAAGACCGCCGCGGCCGCGGTCACCCGGGTGGCCCCGGGAGACGGGCCGGCTCCGGCGCCGACCACGACGGGGTCCCGGCCGGTGTCCGGGACCGTGCCGGCGACCCGGGGCGGCGAGGACGCCCTGGCCGACGAGCAGGTGCGGGGAGGGTCGCGGTGAAGCTCGGGCTGGCGATCGAGGAGCTGCACCGGTCGGAGAACCACCTCGCCCGGGTGCTGCTGGCCGTGTCGGACCGGCACAAGGCCGATCACGAGGTGTTCCACGTCGCGCGGGACATCGCCCGCTGGTCCCAGCGGCACGTCACCGAGCTGGCCCGCATCGGCACCGACTTCGGCGTCGACCTGGAGCCCGAGCCGGCGGGGGAGCCCGGGATCCTGGAGCGGATCCAGCAGACCACCGCGGACCTGCTGGGCCGGCGGCCGGAGCCGGGCCTGCTGCTGCTCGCCGACCTGCGCCACGTCCACCGGGAGGCGGCAGGTGTCTCGCTGGACTGGGAGCTGCTCGCCCAGGCGGCGCAGGGCGCGCGGAAGCGGGAGCTCCTCGCGCTGGCCGAGCGCTGCCACCCGGACACGCTCCGGCAGCTGCGCTGGGCGAACGCCACGCTCAAGGTGTCCGCGACCCAGGTACTGGTCAGCCCCTGACCGCGCCCGCCGCCGGCCGGCGTCAGTGCAGGTGTGACACCCAGTCGGCGGGCACCCGGCCGCGGGGGCCGGGTGCCGGCTGGTCGAGCGGGTGGTGCTGCGGGTCGGCGAGCGGAGGCCCGTCGACCGGCTGCTCGGCGGCGAAGTCCCAGAACCAGCTCTCGCCCGGCTCGAAGCTGCGGATGACCGGGTGCCCGGTGGCCGCCGCGTGGCCGCGGGCGTGCCGGCTCGGGGAGGAGTCGCAGCAGCCGATGTGGCCGCACGCGGCGCAGCGGCGCAGGTGGAACCACCACCCGCCGGTCCGCTCGCAGTCCAGGCAGCCGGTGCCGGACGGGGGCACCGCGGGGTCGATCACCGGGCTCGTCATCCGCTTCCTCCCGCCGGGGGGCTCCCGGTCACGCTACGACCTCCGCCCGCCCGGCGGGGCGGTCGACCGCGCCCCGTCCGGAGGGGTGCGCAGCGGGTCCCCGCCGGACTAGCGTTCCTCCCGGCACCACGGGGACCACCCTCCGGACGCCGACCCGGCCCGGTGGCCCGGACGACGTCGGCGCGGGACAGGAGCGCACGTGGGCACACCGGTCCTCCTCAGCGTGGACGACGACCCGGGGGTCTCGCGGGCCGTGGCCCGCGACCTCCGCCGCAGGTACGGCGCGGACCACCGGGTGCTGCGCGCCTCGTCGGCCGCCGAGGGTCTCGAGGCGCTGCGCGAGCTGAAGCTCCGGGGCGACCCGGTGGCGGTGCTCCTGGCCGACTACCGGATGCCGGAGATGAACGGCATCGACTTCCTCGAGATGGCGATGGACCTGTTCCCGCGGGCCCGCCGCGCGCTGCTCACCGCCTACGCCGACACCGACGCGGCGATCTCGGCGATCAACGTGGTCGACGTCGACGCCTATCTGCTCAAGCCGTGGGACCCGCCGGAGGAGAAGCTCTACCCGACGGTCGACGCGATGCTGACGGCGTGGCGGGAGACCCCCGACCCGGAGGTCGCGGGCGTCAAGATCGTCGGCCACCGCTGGTCGGCCCCGTCGTTCCGGGCGCGCGACCTGCTGGCCCGCAACGCCGTGCCCTACACCTGGTTCTCCGTCGACGAGCCGGAGGGCCAGCGGATCCTCGCGGCGGCCGGCGCCGGGCGGGAGGACATCCCGGTCGTCGTCACGGCCGACGCCCGGGTGCTGCTGCACCCGAACGAGTCCGACCTCGCCGCGGTGGCGGGCCTCGCGGTGGAGGCGCGGGAGGTCTTCTACGACCTCATCGTGGTCGGTGGCGGGCCGGCCGGGCTCGGTGCGGCGGTCTACGGGGCGTCCGAAGGGCTGCGCACGGTGCTCGTCGAGCGGGAGGCCACCGGGGGGCAGGCCGGGCAGAGCAGCCGGATCGAGAACTACCTGGGCTTCCCCGACGGCGTCTCCGGCGGGCAGCTGGCCGAGCGCGCCCGGCGCCAGGCGGTGCGCTTCGGCGCCGAGCTGCTGCTGACCCGGGACGTCGTCGCGCTGGAGGCCCACGGCCCCAAGCGGGTGGTGCGCCTGGACGACGGCCGGGTGCTCGCCGCGCACGCCGTCGTCCTGGCCACCGGCATCTCCTACCGCAGCCTGGGCGTGGACGGCGTCGACGACCTCACCGGGCGTGGCGTCTACTACGGGTCGGCGATGACCGAGGCGGTGGAGTGCACCGACCGCGACATCTACGTGGTGGGCGGGGCCAACTCCGCCGGGCAGGCCGCCGTGTACCTGTCGCGGTTCGCCCGGACGGTGTGCCTGCTGGTGCGCAGGGAGTCCCTGGAGGCCTCGATGTCGGCCTACCTCATCGAGCAGACCGCCGGCATCGACAGCATCTCGGTGCGCACCAGCTGCGTGGTCGCCGGCACCCAGGGCGACGGGCACCTGGAGGCCGTCACCCTGCGGGACGCCCTGACGGGCGAGCGCGAGACGCTGCCCGCGAGCCACCTGTTCGTCTTCATCGGCGGCGCCCCGCGCACCGGGTGGCTGGACGGGGCGGTGGCCCGGGACGAGCACGGGTTCATCCCGACCGGTCCGGCGCTGCTGACCGAGGGCCGCCGGCCACCGGGCTGGCTGCCCGACCGCGATCCGTACTTCCTGGAGACCAGCCTCCCGGGCGTCTTCGTCGCCGGCGACGCGCGGTCGGACTCCGTGAAACGGGTCGCCTCGGCCGTCGGCGAGGGCGCCATGGCGGTCACCCTCGTGCACCGGTACCTGGAGGAGCGATGACCAGCACCGACCAGCGGCTGTCGGCCGGCGAGCTGCGCGAGCTCTTCCTCTTCGAGCACCTGGACGAGGTACAGCTGGCGTGGGTGGCCGACAACGGCGACGTCGTCGAGCGGCCCGCGGGCACCGACGTGTCGGTCGAGGGCGAGCCGGCGGAGTGCTTCTTCGTGCTGCTCGACGGGACGATGACCATGTCCCGCCTCGTCGGCGGCAGCGAGGTCGAGACGGTGCGGACGGCGCACCGCGGGGTCTACTCCGGCGCCGTGCAGTTCTACTTCGGCGACCGGCTGGAGCAGCGGTACCCGGCGACGGTGCGTGCGGTCACCGACTGCCGGTTCCTCGCGCTGCCCGCCGGGCCGTTCGCCACGGTGTTCCGCCAGTGGTACCCGATGGCAGTCCACCTGCTCGAGGGCATGTTCGTCGGGCAGCGGAACTCCGCCGAGCTGGTCGGCCAGCGGGAACGGCTGCTGGCGATGGGCAAGCTAACCGCCGGGCTCACCCACGAGCTGAACAACCCGGCAGCGGCGGCGTCCCGGGCGGCCGACGCGCTGCGCGACCGCTTCGCCGGGATGCGCCACAAGCTGGCCATGCTGTCCGAGGGCCGGCTCGACGGCGCGGTGCTGCGGTCGCTGACCGGCCTCCAGGAGGAGTTCGTCGCCCGCGTCGGGACCGCCCCGGAGCTCACCGCGCTGGAGCGCTCGGACCGCGAGGACGAGCTCGGTGACTGGCTCGAGGACCACGACGTCCCGCAGGCCTGGGAGATGGCCGGGGTGTTCGTGGCGGCCGGTCTCGGGCCCGGGGAGCTCGACCGGGTCGTCGACGCCGTCGGCTCTGAGCACCTGGCGCCGGCGCTGCGCTGGCTGGCCTACACCGTCGAGGCCGAGTCGCTGCTGGTGGAGATCGCCGACAGCACGCACCGGATCTCCGCCCTGGTCGACGCGGCCAAGCAGTACTCGCAGATGGACCGCACCCCGCACCAGCCCACCGACCTGCACGCCGGACTGGACGCCACGCTGGTGATGCTCAACGCGAAGATCGGGCCCGGGATCACCGTGGTCAAGGAGTACGACCGGACCCTGCCGGCGGTGCCCGCCTACGCCGGCGAGCTCAACCAGGTGTGGACCAACCTGGTCGTCAACGCCCTCGACGCGATGGACGGCGAGGGCACGCTCACCGTGCGGACCGGGCGGGAGGGCGACTGCGCGCTGGTGGAGATCGCCGACACCGGCCCCGGCATCCCCGCCGAGCTGCGGTCGCGGGTGTTCGAGCCCTTCTTCACCACCAAGCCGGTCGGGCAGGGCACCGGGCTCGGGCTCGACGTCTCCTGGCGGGTGGTCGTCAAGCGGCACGGCGGCGACCTGCGGGTGCGGTCGGAGCCGGGGGACACCCGGCTGCAGGTGCTGCTGCCGCTCACCGAGCCGGCCGGCTGACCGGCTCAGCGGGTCCGGTACCGGGTGTAGACCAGACCGCTGGCGAAGGCACGCTCCTCGACCAGGTCCAGGTCCAGGCGGACCGCGTCGGGGAAGAACCGCGTCCCGCCCCCGACCACGGTGCTGGTCACGAACAGGTGGTACTCATCCACCAGGCCCGCGGCGATCGCCTGGCCGGCGAGGGTCGGGCCGTCGACGGTGAGATCGGCGTCGGACTCCGCCTTGAGCCGGCGCACCGCGTCGGGGTCGAACGTCCGCTCGATCCGGGTCCGCGCGCTGGACACCGCCTCCAGCGTCGTGGAGTGGACGACCTTCTCGGCCGCCTGCCAGTCGCGGGCGTACTGGACGATGTGCGGCGGCGCGGCGGGGTCGGTGTGCGCCGTCTCCCAGAAGGCCATCGTCTCGTACATCCGCCGTCCGTAGAGGTACGTGCCGACGTCCCGGAAGACGTCGCCGACGAAGGTGTGCACCTCCTCGTCGTCGGCCCCCACCCCCAGCCCGCCGCCGTCGCCGGCCACCGCGTAGCCGTCCAGCGAGGTGATCATCGAGTAGATCAGCCGGGCCATGTCGTCTCCTCCGCGTGCGCAGGCCCGTCCGTCGGGTCCCGGAGGCAAGGACCGCGTCCGGCGCCGGAACTGAGCGACCGGACGCGTGGACACTGGGAGGCGTGTTCGACGTCGACTGGATGGGGCTGCTCGCCCGCGAGGTCCTGCGGGAGCGCACTCCCGCGCTGATCGCGGAGTCGTGCGCCTGGGCGGTGGGCCTGTCCGACCGGCCGCACCTGCGCCGGCGGGCCGGGCTGCCGCTGCCCACCGGACCCACCCTCGGCGAGCGCGCCGCGGGCGGGCTGCCGCTCAGCAGCGACGACGGCGGGCGGCTGGACCTCGGGGACGCCGTGCCGGGCAGCTTCCAGGACGCGCTGAACGCCCTGGCCGCCGACGGCGGGGTGCACGCCGAGCGGTTCGACGACGAGGTGCTGGTGCCCTTCGTGCACGACACCTGCGTGGCCGCAGCGGAGCGGGCCCGGGCCGACCGGCCGGCCGCCTGGGCCGAGCTGGCCGACGACGTCGGCGAGGACGGCGCCGACCTGGCGGCGGTGGTCCGGGCCGGCGAGTGGGAGGGGCCGCTGCGGATCGACGCCGAGCAGCTGGTGCTGGCCGCCCTCGGTGCGCAGCCGCTGCTGGAGGTGGAGAGCGAGGGGCTGCCGCTGTCGCTCGTGCGCGCGGCCGAGCAGGCCACCCGGGCCGCGGTCCCCGCGCCGGTGGTGCGCGCGCCCGACGACAGCCTGGCCGGCGCGCTGTTCCTGGCCCGGGCCGCCGTCGAGGCGTCCGGCTGCACCGTCCCGGTGCCCGCGGCCGAGGCCGATCTGCTGCTCGCCGCGCTGGCCGACGCCGGCCTCGAGGCCGAGGAGCTGCCGGCCGTGCTGCCGCACCTGCCGGTCGAGGACGGCACGATCGCGCGGATCACCGCGAGCCTGCCCGGCGATTGAGCCGCGACGGGCCGACGGTCGGGTTTGCCGCCCCGACGACGGTGGGCACCGGGCGATCCGTGGACGCCGAGATCTCGTTGACGGTCGACGGCGAGCCCCGCCGGCTGACCGTCGACACCCGCACGACCCTGCTGGATGCGCTGCGCGAGCGCCTCGGCAACCCGAGCCCCAAGAAGGGGTGCGACCACGGCCAGTGCGGCGCCTGCACGGTGCTCCTGGACGGCGACCGCGCGCTGAGCTGCCTGGCGCTGGCCGTGGCGCACGACGGAGCGGAGATCACCACCGCCGACGGCCTCGCGGTCGGCGGCGAGCTGCATCCGGTGCAGCAGGCGTTCGTCGACCGCGACGCCTTCCAGTGCGGCTACTGCACGCCGGGCCAGATCTGCTCCGCGGTCGGCGTGCTCGACGAGGTGCGGCGCGGCTGGCCCAGCGCCGCGACCCCCGACCTGGGCGCGGAGCCGGAGCTGTCGCACGCGGAGGTGGCCGAGCGGATGAGCGGGAACCTCTGCCGGTGCGCCGCCTACGTGAACATCGTCCCGGCCGTGCAGCAGGCAGGGGGCGTGACCGCATGAAGCCGTTCGCGTACGCCCGCCCGGCCGACGTGGCCGAGGCGGTCCGCACCGTCGCCGGCGACCCGGGGGCGGTCTTCCTCGGCGGCGGCACCAACCTCGTCGACCACCTCAAGCTCGGCGTCGCCCGCCCCGACCTCGTCGTCGACGTCCGCCGGCTCACCGCGCGGACGATCGTCGACCTCGACGACGGCGGGCTGCGGATCGGTGCGGCGGTGACCAACGCCGAGCTCGCCGCCGACCGCCGGGTGCGCGAGCGGTACCCGGTGCTCGCCCAGGCGCTCCTGTCCGGGGCGACCGGTCAGCTGCGGAACCAGGCCACCACGGGCGGCAACCCGCTCCAGCGCACCCGCTGCGCCTACTTCCAGGACGTCACGACCCCGTGCAACAAGCGGGAGCCCGGCAGCGGCTGCACCGCCGTCGGTGGGTCCACCCGCAACCACGCGATCCTCGGCACGCCGGGCGCGCTGCCCGACCCCACGGCCGCGGAGACCTGCATCGCCACCCACCCCTCGGACATGGCCGTGGCGCTGGCCGCGCTCGACGCGCTGGTGCACGTCCAGGGGCCGGCGGGGGAGCGGCTGGTGCCCTTCCCCGAGCTGCACCGGCTGCCCGGCGACGACCCCTCCCGCGACACCGTGCTCGCGCACGGCGAGCTGATCACCGCGATCGACCTCCCGCCGCTGCCGGCCGGGGCGCGGTCGGCCTACCGCAAGGTGCGCGACCGCGCGTCCTACGCCTTCGCCCTGGTGTCGGTCGCCGCGGTGGTCCCGCGCGACGGGGAGGTCCGGCTCGCGCTGGGCGGCGTGGCCCACCGGCCGTGGCGGGCGCGCCGGGCCGAGGAGCTCCTCCGCGGCGCCGTCCTCACCGAGCACGCCGTCCGCGCCGCGATGGAGGCCGAGCTGGCCGCCGCGCAGCCGCAGCCCGGGGTCGACGGCGGCAACGGCTTCAAGATCACGCTGGTGCAGCGCACCGTCGTCGCCACCCTGCGCGACCTCGCCCCGGAGGCATGACCGTGCCCGAACTGCTCGACCCCCGCGCCATCGGAGCCGACCTCGCCCGCCGCGACGGCGCGGCCAAGGTCCGCGGCACCGCCACCTACGCCTTCGAGACGCCGGTCGAGCGGCCCGCGTTCGCGCAGATCGTGCAAGCCTCCGTGCCGCTGGGCCGGATCACCACCGTCGACACCTCCGCGGTCGACGGGCTGCCCGGGGTGCTCGCGGTGCTGACGGCCACCACCGCCGAGCGGCTGGCCTCCGACGAGGACCGCGAGCTCGCGGTGCTGCAGGACGACGAGGTGGCCTTCCGCGGGCAGCCGGTCGGCGTCGTCGTCGCCGAGACCTCCGAGCTGGCCCGCCAGGCCGCCGACCTGCTCCGCTTCACCTACGCCGAGCGCACACACGACAGCGAGCTCACCGTCGACCACCCGGAGCTCTACGCGCCGGAGAAGGTCAACGCCGGCCACCCGACCGACACCGCCGACGGCGACGTCGCGGCGGCGATGGCCACCGCGCACGCCACGGTCGAGCAGACCTACGCCACGGCGATGTACCACAACAACCCCCTCGAGCCGCACGCCACGACGGCGCTGTGGGAGCCCGCCGCCGAGGTGCCGCTGACGCTCTGGGACTCCACCCAGGGCGTGCACCCGGCCCGGGCCGCGGTGGCGAAGGTCTTCGGGCTGGACGAGGAGCGCATCCGCGTCGTCTGCCCCTACGTGGGCGGCGGCTTCGGCTCCAAGGGCACCCCGCACGCGAACCTCGTGCTCGCCGCGATGGCCGCCCGCGCGCTGCCCGGCCGCCCGGTGCGGCTGGCGCTCACCCGCCAGCAGATGTTCTTCCTGGCCGGCTACCGCACCCCCACCATCCAGCGGATGCAGCTCGCCGCCGACCGCACCGGACGGCTCCAGGCCATCGCGATCGACGTGGTCGAGCAGACCTCACGGATCAAGGAGTTCGCGGAGCAGACCGGCGTCCCGACCCGGATGATGTACGCCTCGCCGAACCGGCGGACCACCCACCGGGTCGCCCCCCTCGACGTCCCGGTGCCCTCGTGGATGCGGGCACCGGGGGAGTGCCCCGGCATGTTCGGCCCCGAGGTGGCCCTCGACGAGCTGGCCGAGGCGCTGGGCATGGACCCGGTCGAGCTGCGCATCCGCAACGAACCGGAGACCGACCCGGACTCCGGCAAGCCCTGGTCCAGCCGCAACCTGGTCGCCTGCCTCCGCGAGGGCGCCCAGCGGTTCGGCTGGGCCGAGCGCCCGCCGGCGGGCCACCGGGACGGCGACTGGCTGGTGGGCACCGGCGTCGCCTCGTCGGTCTACCCGACCATGCGGCAGGCGACGTCGACCGCGACCGTCCGGTTCGAGGCCGGCCGGTACGCCGTGGAGATCGGCGCGGCCGACCTCGGCACCGGCGCGTGGACGGTGCTCCCGCAGATCGCCGCGGACGCGCTCGACGTCCCGGTCGACGACGTCGAGGTGCGGATCGGGGACACCCGCTACCCGACGGCGTCGGTCGCGGGCGGCTCGTCGGGCACGAACACCTGGGGCTCGGCGATCGTCGTGGCGGCCGACGCCTTCCGAGAGAAGTTCGGCGGCGCACCCTCCGACGGCGACGAGGTGTCCGGCGACGTCGACCAGGCGGCGAAAGACTCCGACCACGCGGCCTACGCCTTCGGCGCCCAGTTCGCCGAGGTGCGCGTGCACGCCGACACCGGGGAGCTGCGGGTCCCGCGCCTCTACGGCGTCTTCGCCGCCGGCCGCATCGTCAACCCGCGGACCGCCCGCTCGCAGCTGATCGGCGGCATGACCATGGGCCTGTCGATGGCCCTGCACGAGAACAGCGTGTGGGACCCGCGGATCGGGCAGGTGGTCAACCACGACCTCGCCGAGTACCACATCGCGGTCAACGCCGACGTCGCCGACATGCAGGCGCACTGGCTCGACGAGCACGACCCCTTCGTCAACGTCATGGGCAGCAAGGGGATCGGCGAGATCGGCATCACCGGCACGGCGGCTGCGGTCGTCAACGCGGTCCACCGCGCCACCGGCATCCGCGTGCGCGACCTGCCGGTGACGCTGGACAAGGTGCTGGCCGGCCTGCCCTGACCACCCCGCACACCCGACCGAGGAGACGACATGACCGCCGCAGCGCAGATGCTGGCCACCCACCCCGCAGACGCAGGTGGTGTCGACCGCGACGCCCTCGTCGAGTGCATCGAGGCGTGCGTCGCGTGCGCGCAGGCGTGCACCGCCTGCGCCGACGCCTGCCTGGCCGAGGAGATGGTCACCGAGCTGAGGCGGTGCATCCGCACGAACCTGAACTGCGCCGACGTGTGCGAGGCGACCGGCCGGGTGCTGTCCCGCCGCACCGCCTCCGACGCGAGCCTCACCCGGGCGCTGCTGGAGGCGTGCGCCACCGCCTGTCGGGCGTGCGGCGACGAGTGCGGCAGCCACGCGGAGATGCACGAGCACTGCCGGGTCTGCGCCGAGGCCTGCCGGCGCTGCGAGCAGGCCTGCCGGGCGCTGCTCGCCGCGCTCGGCTGAGCCCGACACTCAGAGCTGGGCGGCGACCAGCGGCTCGAGGGTCAGCTCGGGCTTGTTCTGCTGCAGCACCCGCAGGCCCCACTTGTCGGGGAAGACCGCGAGCAGCTCGCCGTCGCCCCGGCGCAGGATCTCGGCGTTGCGGGCGGAGGCGAGGATGCCCGGCGCGGACGCCGCGTCGGTGCGCAGCGCCAGGCTGTAGGGCAGCCGGTCCAGGTCGACCGGGGCGCCGAACTCGTGCTCCATCCGGTGCGTCGCCACCTCGAACTGCATCGGGCCGACGACGGCCAGGACCGGCGCGCCGTCGCCGCGCCGCTCCGAGGTGAGCACCTGCACCACGCCCTCGCTGTCGAGCTGCGCGATGCCCTTGCGGAACTGCTTGTGCTTGGCGGCGTCCCGGCTGTGGCAGACGGCGAAGTGCTCGGGGGCGAAGGTGGTCAGCGGCGGGAACTGCACCGGCTGCTCGGCGTAGAGCGTGTCGCCCACGCCCAGCGCGGTGGCGTTGACCAGGCCGACGACGTCCCCGGGGTAGGCGACGTCGATGCTCTCCCGGTCGCGGCCGAACACGTGCTGGGCGTACTTGGTCGCGAACGGGCGGCCGGTGCGCGCGTGGGTGACGACCATGCCGCGCTCGAAGACGCCGGAGGCGATCCGGATGAAGGCCAACCGGTCGCGGTGCGCGGTGTCCATGCCGGCCTGGACCTTGAACACGAAGGCGCTGAACGGGTCGGTCAGCGCCCGGACGGCGCCGTCGGCGGTGGGCATGCCGGTAGGCGCGGGGGCGAGGTCGACCAGCGTGTCCAGCAGCGCGCCGACGCCGAAGTTGGAGACCGCCGAGGCGAAGAGCACCGGGGTGGTGACGCCGTCGAGGAACAGCGACTGGTCGTGGTCCTGGCCGCTGGCGCCCAGCAGCTCGACCTCCTCGACGGCCTGCTGCCAGGCGTCGCCCTCGCGGTCGAGCGCGGCCGCGGCGGACAGCGTCTCCTCCGGGGCGATGGTGGCACCACCGGCGGTGCGGGTGAACCGGCGGTAGGAGCCGTCCGAGCGGTCCAGCACGCCGCGGAAGTCACCGGCGAGGCCGACCGGCCAGGTCAGCGGCGTCGGGGCGAGCCCGGTGCGCTCGGTGATCTCGTCCATGAGCTCGAGCGCGTCCTTGCCCGGGCGGTCCCACTTGTTGATCACCGTGAGCACCGGGATGCCGCGGTGCCGGCAGACGGCGAAGAGCTTCATCGTCTGCGCCTCGAGGCCCTTGGCGGCGTCGACCAGCATCACCGCGGCGTCGACGGCGGTGAGGACGCGGTAGGTGTCCTCGGAGAAGTCCGCGTGGCCGGGGGTGTCGAGCAGGTTGATGACCGCGTCGCGGTACTCGAACTGCAGCGCCGCCGAGGTGATGGAGATGCCGCGCTGCTTCTCGATGTCCATCCAGTCCGACACCGTGCCGCGCCGGCCCGCCTTGCCGTGCACCGCGCCGGCCTGGCCGATCACCCGGGCGTGCAGGGCGAGCGCCTCGGTGAGCGTGGATTTGCCGGCGTCGGGGTGGCTGATGACCGCGAAGGTGCGCCGGCGGCTGGCCTGGCCCAGGGCCTCGCGCGCGCTCCGGTCTGCGCCGGCCCGCTCCTCGACCACGCTCATCGGGGCGTCGTCCGGGCAGCGCGGGGCAGGGCGGGGTTCACGGGGGGCACGACTGGACAGTATCCGCGCCCCGCCGCCCGGCCGGGATGCGTCGTCGGTCACGCGGGGGCGCCGGGGGTCGTTGCCCGGCCGTCGTCCCCGGGGCCATCGTGGGCCCATGACCCGAGGCGCGCTCGACCCGCCGGCAGTGCACCACCCCTGGTTCGCGCGGCTCTGGGTGCGGATCGCCGCGTCGGTGGAGGCGCACGGGGCCGCCGAGCACCGCGCGCGGCTCCTGGCCGGGCTCTCCGGGCGGGTGGTCGAGATCGGCGCGGGCACCGGCGCGAACTTCGCCCACTACCCGGCGGCGGTCGAGCAGGTGCTCGCCGTCGAGCCGGAGCCGCACCTGCGCGCGCTCGCGGTCGAGGCGGCCCGGCGGGCGGCGGTGCCGGTCACCGTCGTCGACGGGCTGGCCGAGCGCCTCCCCGCCGACGACGGCTCGTTCGACGCCGCCGTCGTCAGCCTGGTGCTCTGCAGCGTGCCCGACCAGGCCGCGGCGCTGGCCGAGGTGCACCGGGTGCTCCGGCCCGGCGGGCGGCTCTGCTTCTGGGAGCACGTCCGGGCCGAGGGGGCCGGCTTCGCCCGGGTGCAGCGGCTGCTCGACCGGACGGTGTGGCCGGCGGTCGGCGGCGGCTGCCACACCGCGCGGGACACCGCCGCCGCGATCAAGGCCGCCGGGTTCACCCTCGAGCACGTAGAGCGGTTCCGCTTCCCCGAGACCCGGGTGCCCTCGCCGACCGCGCCGCAGATCCTCGGCACGGCGCTGCGGAACCGCTGAGGTCAGACCTCCTCGACGGCGAAGGTCCGGGTGGGCGAGACGTACTCGTCCTGGGCCGCGACCAGCAGGATCTCCCGGGAGCCGGCGGCCTCGGTGCGCTGCAGGAGGCCGAAGACCGACGCCGCCGCCCGGCCGAGGGCCTCGGCGGCGGACCGGGTCTCCAGCCAGTGCGCGAAGAACAGCGCGGCGATCGCGTCACCGGCACCATTCACCGAGACCTCGAGTCGTGGCGTCCGCACCCGCCAATGCCGGCCGCCCTCGGAGGCCAGCAGGTCGATGCTGTCGTCGGGGGTGTCCTCGGCGACCAGCGACGTCGTGAGCACCACCCGGGGGCCCAGTGCCTGCACGGCGGCGACGGCGTCGGTCACCTCGGCGAGCGTGCGCGTCGTCGTCCCGGCCAGCAGGTCCAGCTCGAAGTGGTTCGGCGTGACGACGTCGGCCGCCGGGACGGCGACCTCGCGCATGAACTCCTCGATGCCGGGGCGCACGAACACCCCGCGGCCGACGTCGCCGATGACCGGGTCGCAGCAGTAGAGGGCGGCGGGGTTGGCCTCGCGCACCCGGGCGACCGTGCCGACGACGGCGTGGCCGATGTCGGCCGAGCCCAGGTAGCCGGAGAGGACGGCGTCGCAGCGGCCGAGCGCGCCGCGGTCGGCGATGCCCTGGACCAGCTCCTCGATCGACTGTCCGTCGTAGACGCGGCCGGTCCACGCCCCGTAGCCGGTGTGGTTGGAGAACTGCACCGTGTGGATGGGCCAGACCTCGACGCCCAGGCGCTGCAGCGGGAACACGGCCGAGGAGTTGCCCACGTGCCCGTAGGCGACGTGCGACTGGATGGAGAGCACAGCGGTCACGGGGAGTCACCCTGGCACACCGGGACCCGCCGGACGGCGCCGGTGGTCACCGCGCCCGGGTTAGCCGACCGCGAACCCGGAAACACTCCGCGGGTGCCGCCGGCGACGCGCCGGCCGGACCGTCCCAGGAGGTCGCCATGACCGCACGCGAGCCGCAGGAGATCGCCCGGGTGGCGGCCGAGGCCGGCGCGAAGAAGACCCACCGCAGCTGGGACAAGGTGCTCGTCAGCGCCTTCCTGGCCGGTGCCTACATCGCCTTCGGCGGGCTGGTCGCGATCGCCGTCTCCTCGGGGCTGGACCCGGACACCTGGGGGACGCTGCCCACTCTGTTCACCGGCGCCACCTTCACCCTCGGCCTGGTGCTCGTGCTGATCGCGGGCTCCGACCTCGCCACCGGCAACATGGCGCTGGTCCCGCTGGGCGCGATGCGGGGGAAGCTCGGCTTGGGCGACGTCGCGAAGAACCTGTCGCTGGTGCTGCTGGGCAACCTCGCCGGTGCCCTGGTCGTGGCCTGGTTCCTGGCCGTGCAGACCGGCGTCATCGGCGACGCGGACGCCGCCGGCAACGCCGGCCTGACCTACGAGCGGCTGGCCGGCATCGCCGAGGGCAAGGCGCTGGGGGAGTCGCCGTGGCAGACCTTCCTGCGGGCCGTCGGCTGCAACTGGCTGGTCTGCCTGGCGGTGTGGATGTCGCTGGCGGCGAAGGACGTCGCGGGCAAGATCCTGGCGATCTTCTTCCCGATCATGGCCTTCGTGGCCATGGGCTTCGACCACGTCGTCGCCAACATGTTCTTCCTGCCGGCGGCCATCTTCGCCGGGGTTCCCGACGTCGGCTGGGACGAGACGCTGCTCAACTGGCTGCTGGCCGGGGCGGGCAACCTCGTGGGCGCGGTCGTCTTCGTGGCGACGTCGTACTGGTACCTCTTCCTCAAGGACGACCCCGCCGACCGGCCCGCGCCCGCCGACGCGGAGAGCGCCGAGCGCACCTGACCGGCGCTCAGCGCGACGGCAGGCCCGCGGCCGCCCAGGCGCGGAACCCGCCCACGACGTCGGTTGCCCGGGAGAGCCCCAGCGACCGCAGCGCGTCGGCGGCGAGGCTGGAGGTGTAGCCCTCCGAGCACAGCACGACCACCTCCACGTCGTAGCCGGTGGCCTCGGGCAGGCGGGCGTCGCTGGCCGGGTCGAACCGCCACTCCAGGACGTTCCTCTCGACGACCAGCGCGCCCGGCACCTCGCCCTCGTACGCGCGCTGGGCCGCCGGGCGGATGTCGACGAGGAGGGCGCCGCGGGCCACCCGGGTGGCGGCCTCCCGCGGGGTCAGCCGGCCGATGCGGGCACGGGCCTCGGCCAGCAGCTCGTCGATCGTCCGCGCCCCTGGCGGCCGGACCCGGGCCGGCGCGCTCACCAGTCCACCCCCGCACGCTCGGTGCCGGTGCGGCGCAGCGTGCCGTCGGCGATCTCGTAGCTATTCATCCAGGTCAGGCCCGGCGTGTACACGTGCACGCTCACCGCCGGCCGGTCGCCGTGGTTCGTGACCTGGT
The DNA here is from genome assembly GCF_003319105.1 of Blastococcus sp. TF02-09. Taxonomy (GTDB): domain Bacteria; phylum Actinomycetota; class Actinomycetes; order Mycobacteriales; family Geodermatophilaceae; genus Blastococcus. The sequence continues at coordinate 192,710 of NZ_QOHH01000001.1, forward strand.
GGACGTAGTGCGGGCCGAAGTACCGGACCCGGCCGGGGGTCAGGTTGTCGGCGGACTCCCGGACGCCGTCGCGGCCGGTCGCGACGACGCGCTCGGTGAGGGTGCCCCGGACCACGGCGAAGGCGCCGGCGGACGTGCCGTGGTCGTGCAGGGGAGTGCCCTGTTCCGGCAGCCAGGAGAGCAGCCAGACCTGGGCGTCGGCGAGCTCGTCGTGCAACGAGGGATCCACGGCGGCGGCGGCGTCTGCCGGGGGCAGGAGGTGGGTCCATCGGCTGTGCGGCCGGTACTCGACCCGGTCGAGCCAGTGACGGGCGCCGGTGGCCAGTGCGGCGGCCAGGCCGGCGGCGCCGGTCGAGCGGGCGGTTGTGTCGAGGGCAGGGGTCAGGGTGTGCGTCATCAGGCATCCAGGGAGGTGGGCGCGCTCGGGGACCCCGGGACGACCGGGGGAGCGCGGATGGGAGGGGGAGGTGTCGAGGTGCGTCAGCAGGCCGGACACAGCGCGCTGGCCGTGCGCCGCAGGTCGACGGCGGGCCGGCGGTACAGCTGGTTCGCGATGACCCTCGTGGGCGCGGTGGGCGCGGACCACGCCGCGCGGCGCCCATCGTCGACCGGCTCAGCCGCTGCCCGGGTACGGGGCTGCGGGGTGCGGGCTGCGGCGACGGTGGTCACGGGTTCTCCTCGGCCGGCGGGGCAAAGCGCACTATACCGATCGGGTTGACAGGTCATGACCCCGCGCGCCGAGCAGGGATCTCCGGGCGTCGATGAACCGATCGAGCGCCCGCGTGCGAATGCCCTTCGACGACCCGACCGGCGGCCACGAGGAGGAGCCCGTGCGTACGGCCACAGGCACCGATCTGCTCGTGACCCGCGCTCCGGACGCCGCGCCCCGGCGATCGCCGGATACCGTGGCGATCATGGACGAACCGGCACGGCGGCCGGAGAACCCTGCCGCTGCTGCGCTCATGGTGCGCGTCCGTGCAGGGGACCGGCGCGCCGTCGACGAGCTCTACGAGCTGTTCGGCCGGCAGGCCTTCGCACTGGCCCGGCGCATCCTGCTCGACGACGGGCTCGCCGAGGACGTCGTCCAGGAGGTCTTCCTGTCGGTGTGGCGCAACCCGGGCGCGTTCGACGCCGCCCGCGCCGGCGTCTCGTCCTGGCTGCTGGCGATGGTCCACCACAAGTCCGTGGACGCCGTGCGGCGCGAGGAGGGGCACCGGCGCCGCAGCCGCCGGGCGGAGGACGACCTGGCCCTCAGCGCGCCGACCGCGACCCGCGACGCCGAGGAGCAGGCCGTCGACCGCTTGGTGTCCGAGCAGGTCCGCACCGCCCTCGGGGAGCTGCCCGCACCGCAGCGCGAGGCGCTCGCGCTGGCGTACTTCGGCGGCTACACCCAGCGGGAGGTGGCCGCCCTCACCGGTGTGCCCCTCGGCACGGTCAAGACACGGATGTTGTCGGGAATGCGGAAGCTGCGGTCCGAGCTGGCAGGAAGCGGCGGCGCTGCCGGCGAGGGCCGGGGCGCGATCGCGCCGACGGACGGGGGCACGCGATGAGCACGGCCCGGCCGGGTCCCGGCCACGACGAGGGCTTCGAGGAGCTCGCCGTGGGCTGGGCGCTGCACGCCCTGGAGCCCGAGGACGCCGACGCGTTCCTCCCGCACCTGTCCGGCTGCCCGCGCTGCCGCGAGATCGTCGACCAGACCACCGAGGTCATGGGCGACCTGGCCACCGCGGCGCCGGCCGTCGAGCTGCCGCCGGGGCTGGGCGAGCGGCTGCGCGCCGAGGTGGCGCGCACCCCGCAGGACGTGCCCGCCGAGCGTCCGGAGCAGGCCGCTGCGCCGGCCCCCGCGCGCCCGGCGCCCGCGGCCGCATCCCCTGCCGTACCCAGCCGGGTGCCCGCCGGGGTGCCGGTGCCGCGCCGCCGGTGGACGTCGGTGCTGGTCGCGGCCGCCGTCGCCGCGGTCGTCGGGCTCGGTGCCTGGACGGCCGTGCTCATCGGCGACCGGGACGAGGCGCGCGACGCCGTGGCCGCAGAGTCCGCCCTGGTCGAGGAGCTGCTCCGCCCGGGGCCGGCGACGGTCGTCCCGGTCACCGACGACGGCCGGACGGTGGCCACGCTGCTCACCCGCGACGACGGCGTGCAGGTGGTCAGCCACGCGCTGGAGCCCAACGACCGGGATGCCGAGATCTACGTCCTGTGGGGCCTGGAGCAGGGCACGCCCAAGGCACTGGGGGAGTTCGACGTCGACGGTCCGGGCCTGGAGCTGCGCACCCTGGAGGTCGAGGGTGCCGACGACTTCCCGAGCTACGGCATCAGCGTCGAGCCCGGACGGCAGGCACCCGAGGCGCCGACCGACGTCGTCGCCCGGAGCTAGTCGGGCCCTGTCCCGGGGTGCGGGATGATCCGCGCATGCCTCGTCTGCTCGTCGTCCACCACACCCCCTCGCCCGCGCTCCAGGCGGTGCTCGAGGCGGTGAAGGAGGGGGCGGCCCTCGTCGAGGAGGTGGAGCTGGTGCTCCGCCCGGCGCTCTCGGCGGGCCCCGCCGACGTGCTCGCCGCCGACGGCGTCCTGCTCGGCACGCCGGCGAACATCGGGTACATGTCCGGGGCGCTCAAGCACTTCTTCGACACCGTGTACTACCCGTGCCTGGACGCCACGGTGGGGCTGCCGTACGGGGTGTACGTGCACGGGAACGACGACACCGCGGGCGCGCTGACCAGCATCGACCGGATCACCGGGGCGCTGCGCTGGAAGCAGGTCGCCGCGCCGCTGAGCCTGACCGGATCGGCGTCACCGGCCGACCTGGACGCCGTCCGGGAGCTGGCCGCCACGGTGGCGGTCGGGCTCTAGCGCTCCCCGGAACGCCGACGGGGGCCACGGCGCCGGAGCGCCGTGACCCCCGTCGGGATCAGTTCAGATCAGAGCGGGCGGACGTTGTCCGCCTGCGGGCCCTTCTGGCCCTGCGTGACGTCGAACTCGACCTGCTGGCCCTCGTCGAGGGAGCGGTAGCCGTCGCTCTGGATGGCGGAGTAGTGCACGAAGACGTCGGCGCCGCCGCCGTCCTGGGCGATGAAGCCGAAGCCCTTCTCCGCGTTGAACCACTTCACAGTGCCCTGAGCCATGTTCGTTCTTCTTCTTCCGTGCTGATGGGTGACCGGACCGGCAACTCGCCGTCCCGGGGCCGCCGCACCGACCGGCAGGACCGAGAGGAACGTCAGGGCAGAGACGACTGCGGACGTTCGAGAACGAGCAGAGGTACTACAGCGACCGGCGGCGAGAATACCCTGTTCCGCGGGCCGGGCGGTAGCCCCGCGCCCGGAGCGCCGCTCAGCCGGCGAGCTCGAGGGTCTCGGTCGTGTCCTTGCGCACCTGCGCGAGGAGCTCCGGTTCGTCGGACAGCTTGTGCCCGTAGGAGGGGATGGCCTCCTGGATCAGCGGGCGCCAGGCGTCGGTGCGGTCGGGGAAGCAGCGCTCGAGCAGCGTGAGCATCGCCGAGACGGCGGTGGAGGCACCCGGGGAGGCGCCCAGCAGGCCGGCGATGGTGCCGTCGGCCCCCACGATCAGCTCGGTGCCGAACTGCAGCATGCCCTTGCCGGTGGCGGGGTCCCGCTTGATCACCTGGACGCGCTGGCCGGCGGTGATCATGTCCCAGTCGTGCTCCTCGGCCTCCGGCACGAAGCCCTGCAGGGTGCGGTGGCGGGCGGCCCGGGACTGCAGCAGTTCCTTGATCAGGTACTTGGTGAGCGCCAGTTCGGTGCGGGCGACGCCGAGCATCGAGCCGAGGTTGTTCGGGCGCACGCTCAGCGGCAGGTCGAACATCGACCCGGCCTTGAGGAACTTCGGCGAGAAGCCGGCGTACGGGCCGAAGAGCAGCGAGTGCTCGCCGTCGATCAGGCGCAGGTCCAGGTGCGGGACCGACATCGGGGGAGCGCCCACCGCCGCCTGGCCGTAGACCTTCGCCTGGTGCATCGAGACGAGCTCCTGGGACGTCGTCCGCAGGAACATGCCGCTGACCGGGAAGCCGCCGAAGCCCGCGATCTCCGGGATGCCGGTGCGCTGCAGCAGCGGCAGTGCACCGCCGCCGGCGCCGACGAACACGAACCGGGTGCGCACCGTGCGGGGCTCGCCCGAACGGGTGTCGCGGACGGTCACCTTCCAGCGGCCGTCGGTCTCCCGCTCGATCTCCTCGACGCGCTGGTGGGTGTGCGCCGCGACGCCGCGGGTCTCGGCGTCCGCGAGCAGCAGCTTGGTCAGGGCGCCGAAGTTGACGTCGGTGCCGGCGATCGACCGGGTGGCGGCGACGGCCTGCTCCGGGTCGCGGCCGGCCATGACCAGCGGGATCCACCGGGCGAGCTCGGCGGGGTCCTCGGTGTGCTCGAGCTCGGCGAACAGCGGCTCGGCCTTGAGCGCCGCGTAGCGGGCGCGCATGTAGCGGCGACCCTCCTCGCCGGTGACGAAGCTGACGTGCGGCACCGGGGAGATGAAGTCCCGCGGGGAGCCGGTCATGCCGCGGCGCACCAGGTGCGACCAGAACTGCCGGGAGACCTGGAACTGCTCGTTGATGCCCACGGCCTTGGACGGGTCCACCCGGCCGTCGGGGCCGGCGGGGGTGTAGTTCAGCTCGCAGAGGGCCGAGTGGCCGGTGCCGGCGTTGTTCCAGGCGTCCGAGCTCTCCCCGGCCAGCGCGGGACCGGCCTCGAACACCGTGACCGACCAGTCGGGCGCGACGATGCCGAACAGCGCGGCGAGGGTGGCGCTCATGATCCCGCCACCGACCAGCACCACGTCGGGGTTCGAGCTGTCCGCTACTGCGCGGTGATCCGAAGTCACGTCTGCCTCTCTGGCCTACCGGGGGAGGGCGCCCGCGGAGCGCGCCACCCTAGATGGTCGGCCGAAACCACCCTCAACACGAAACCGCAGCGGTGTGAGCTATGTCGCCTTCGTGGCGGCGCCGTCGCCCGCGGCCCCGGCGACGGGAGGGATGCCCCGCCGCCGGCCACGGCATGCCCGGCGCCCGGAGCGCCCGGGCCCGCCCGGGCCCGGGGGCTAGCGTGCGGGCATGGCGAGCGATCCCCACGACGGCCGGGCCGAGCGGGCGCTCGAGGAGTCCATCCGGACCGACCTGAGCGCCGACCGCAGTTACGGCGGCTACCTCGGGCTGGACCGGTTGCTCTCCGCGCAACAGCCCCGCAGCCGGCCCGAGCACCACGACGAGCTGCTGTTCATCGTCCAGCACCAGACCAGCGAGCTGTGGCTCAAGCTGGTGCTGCACGAGCTGATGGCGGCACGCAGGTACCTCGCGGCCGACGAGCTCGACCCCGCGCTCAAGTGCCTCGCCCGGGTGAAGAACATCCAGCGCACGCTCACCGAGCAGTGGTCGGTGCTGGCCACCCTCACGCCGCGGGAGTACGCACAGTTCCGCGGCGCGCTGGGCGACGCCTCGGGCTTCCAGTCCCACCAGTACCGGGCGGTCGAGTTCGTCCTCGGCAACAAGAACGCCGCGATGCTGCAGGTCTTTGACGGCGAGCCGGCCGCCCGGGAGCTGCTCGCCGAGCTGCTGGACGCGCCGACGCTCTACGACGAGTTCCTCCGGCTGCTGGCCCGCACCGGCCTGGACGTGCCCGAGTCCGTCCTGACCCGCGACGTCCGGGAGCCGTGGCGCTTCGAGGTCGGGCTGGTGCCGGTGTTCCGGCGCATCTACGAGTCGACCGAGACGCCCTGGGGGGTCTACGAGGCCTGCGAGAGCCTCGTGGACATCGAGGACAACTTCCAGCTGTGGCGGTTCCGGCACCTGCTCACCGTCCAGCGGACGATCGGGGCGAAGACCGGCACCGGCGGCTCGTCCGGCGTGGGGTTCCTGAGGCGTGCGCTGGATCTCACGTTCTTCCCCGAGCTCTACGCCGTCCGCACCGAGATCGGCACGTGACCGGTGCCGGTCCACGGCGTCGCGACCACCCCCGAGGGGCGACCCGGCCGACGGGGCGCGGCACCGACGGCGGAGGCGGGCTAAAATGACGTGCCGTCCGCGGTGACGCGCCACTCTGGCCGGAACCGCAGGACATCAGCCCCCCACCCTGATCGTGTGCCGGCTCCTCGCCGGGCACGTGCCGGCCTCTCCGCTAGGACTGCAGGTTCTCGCGACGCCGTCCGATCCCGTCACGAGAGGCGACCATGACTGCGACAGACATCGCCCAGCCGGCCGCCGCCGGCCCGGACGAACCCGCTGCTGCCCCCGAGGCAGCGGCGAAGCCGAAGGCTGCCGCCAAGCCTCGGGCAGCCGCCAAGAAGGCACCCGCGAAGGCCGCGGCCGCCAAGGCTCCGGCCAAGGCCAAGACCTCCACGAAGGCCCCGGCGAAGGCGAAGACCGCCGCCGCCGAGCCCGACGCCGAGCTGGCCGAGGACGTGCTCGACCCGGCCGCCGAGGGGGAGACCGTCACCATCGCCCCCGCGGGGGTCGACGAGGACGACGACACCGACGTCCCCGAGGGCGAGGCCGACGCCGCGGCGCCGGGGTTCGTCTGGGAGGACGAGGAGGAGTCCCTCGCCCTGCGCAAGGCCCGCAAGGACGCCGAGATGACGGCCTCCACCGACGCGGTCCGCGCCTACCTCAAGCTCATCGGCCGGGTGAAGCTGCTGACCGCCGAGGAGGAGGTCGACCTCGCCAAGCGCATCGAGGCCGGTCTCTACGCCAGCCACAAGCTGGCCGACGCCGCTGCGGCGGGCGAGACGCTGCCGGTCTCCCGTCGCCGCGAGCTCACCTGGGTGACCCGGGACGGCGAGCGCGCCAAGGATCACCTGCTCGAGGCCAACCTGCGTCTCGTGGTGTCGTTGGCCAAGCGCTACACCGGCCGTGGCATGGCGTTCCTGGACCTCATCCAGGAGGGCAACATGGGCCTGATCCGCGCGGTCGAGAAGTTCGACTACACCAAGGGCTTCAAGTTCTCGACCTACGCGACGTGGTGGATCCGCCAGGCGATCACCCGGGCCATGGCCGACCAGGCGCGCACCATCCGTATCCCGGTGCACATGGTCGAGGTGATCAACAAGCTCGGCCGCATCCAGCGGGAGATGTCGCAGTCCCTCGGCCGCGAGCCCACCCCGGAGGAGCTGGCCAAGGAGCTCGACCTCACGCCGGAGAAGGTGCTGGAGATCCAGCAGTACGCCCGGGAGCCGATCAGCCTCGACCAGACCATCGGCGACGAGGGCGACAGCCAGCTCGGTGACTTCATCGAGGACTCCGAGGCCGTCGTCGCCGTCGACGCCGTCAGCTTCGGCCTGATGCAGGACCAGCTGCTGAGCGTGCTGCAGACCCTGTCGGAGCGGGAGGCCGGCGTGGTCCGGCTGCGCTTCGGCCTCACCGACGGCCAACCGCGCACGCTGGACGAGATCGGCCGCGTCTACGGGGTCACCCGTGAGCGCATCCGGCAGATCGAGTCCAAGACGATGAGCAAGCTGCGCCATCCCAGCCGCTCCCAGGTCCTCCGCGACTACCTGGACTGAAAAAAGGACCCCGTCCTCCTCACCCCTCGCACGCTCGGGGCGAGCCTCTGGACGGGGCCAGCGACGACGAGGGCCCCGACCACGCCGGTCGGGGCCCTCGTCGTTGCTGGCGTCGGCGCCTCTCCTGGGGCTCTTCTCGTGCTGGTGGGGTCCTGCAGCGCCCGGTGAGCACGAGAAACGCCCGAGAAGCGCCCGGAGACGAGACGAAGGCCCCGACCGTGCGGTCGGGGCCTCCGTCGTCGTGCAGGGCGCTCAGCGCCCGGGGATCACTCCGCCTGGTCGTCCAGGGCGTCGGAGACGCGACGGTGGGCCGCCCAGATCTCCTCCGGCATGTCGTGGAACAGCGAGAGGTGCTGCTCGCGGTGCGCCATCTCCTGCTGCCACCGGTGGGTGTCGATGGACAGGAGGGTGTCGAGGTCGTCGGGGCGGAGGTCGGTCATCCCCTCGAGCTCGAGCTCGTCCTTGGCCGGGACGATGCCCACCGGGGTCTGCCGGCCGCTGACCTCGCCGTTGCGCAGCTGCATCAGCCACAGCAGCGGACGCAGGTTGTCCCGGTACCCCGGCCACAGGAAGCGGCCGTCCTCGCCCCGCTGGAACCAGTTCACGTGGGCGAAGATCGGCTTGTCCTTGGCGGCGCCGATGATCTTCAGCCAGTGCGCGGCGTACGCGCCCTCGGAGTAGGCCATGAACGGGCGCATCGACATCGGGTCGTACCGCAGGACGCCCTCGGTGCCCTCGGCGGCGAAGGTCGCCTCCGCGCCCAGGGTGAGGCCGTCGTAGACGCCCTCGGCGAGGTCGGTGATCGCGCGGACCAGCGGCTCGCGGTCGCGGGTGCGGCCGCCGAAGATGATCGCGTCGACCGGCACGCCTTTCGGGTTCTCGTAGTCCGGCGCGATGTTCGGGATGTTCGACAGCGTCGTGGTGAAGCGGCTGTTCGGGTGCGCCCAGGGGGCGTCCTTCTCCTCTTCGGAGCGCTCCGCGATCAGGTCGCCCTTCCAGTCGCGCCAGCCGGTGACGTCGGCGGGCGGGTTCTTGCTCTTGCCCTCCCACCACACGTCCTGCGTCTGCTCGTTGTAGGCGACGTTGGTGAAGATCGTCCCGGTGCCCTCGGCGATCGCCTCGACGGCCGTGGGGTTAGTGACCTCGTTGGTGTCCTTGGCGACGCCGAAGGCCCCGTACTCGGGGTTGATCGCGTAGACGCGGCCGTCCTCGTCGTCGACCCACAGCCAGGCGATGTCGTCGCCGTAGAAGTGCACCTGGTAGCGGTCACCGAGGGCGTCGGGCGCCAGGATCATGGCGAGGTTCGTCTTGCCCGACGCGCTCGGCATGCCGCCGGCGATGTGGTACGTGCGGCCGGCCTGCTTGTCGGTGATGCCCAGCAGCAGGAACTGCTCGGCGAGGAACTTCCCGGAGGCCCAGCCGTCGTAGGTGGCCTGGCGGAGGCCGTGGGCGATCTTGCCCAGCAGCGCGTTGCCGCCGTAGGAGGAGCCGTAGTGCAGGATCGTGCGCTCGTCGGCGATCGTCACGAAGTAGCGCTGGTCCTCGGCGGTGCCCTGGCCGAGGTTCTCCAGGTCGCCGGTCACGTGCACGCCGCGGACGAAGTAGTCCTGGTCCTCGAGGTCGTTCACGTACTGCACGCCCACCCGCGCCATGCGGATCATGTGCAGCACGACCGTGCGGGTGTCGGTGAGCTCGACGCCGGTGGCGAAGGCCTGCAGCGGGGAGCCGGGCGGGGCCATGACGTAGGGGACGACGTACATCGTCTTGCCCGCGGACTTGCCGGCCATCCGCTCCTCGAGCATCGGGCGCATCTCCGAGGCCGGGCGCCAGTTGTTGTACTCGCCCTTGTCCTCGGGGTTGTTCGTCGCCACGACGGTGCGCTCCTCGGAGCGCGCGGTGTCCTTGGGGTGGCTGCGGGAGTAGTAGCGGCCCTCGCCCGCGGGCAGGAGCTCACCGGCCTCGAGTGCCTCCCGGATCAGCCGCGCGTCGTCGGAGGCGTTGACGACCTCCACCCGCTCGGCGCCGGTGTGCTGCGCCCAGTGCTTCACGTAGGCCCGCACGGCCTCGTTCGTCAGTCCGGCTTCGTCCAGAACCGCGTCTATGGCAGTCACGAGGATCCTCTCCATCCGCTACGACCCACCTTGTCTTCCCGCGCAGGATCCAGCCACCGCGCCCCCGCAGGAGGGAGTGGGGCGGACCCGGCATCGGGAAAGTGTTGGGTGATGGTGTCAGGCGGGTTACGGCGGCTGTACGCCGGGAGGTTCCCGGGCCGTGTCCGGCCATCCGGATGGAGTACGTCTCACGCTCACGCGTGTGACGCGCGTAACCGTACGGGCGACGGGTCGTTGCTCCCGTCGGCATCCCTCGCGTCGTCTGGAGCTCTCCGTGCGCCGTCTCGCCGCCTGCCTGCTGGCCGTGTTCACCACCCTCGTGGTGGTCGCACCTCCATCCCAGGCGACCGGTCCGGTCCGGTACGTGGCGCTCGGCGACTCCTACAGCGCCGCCTCCGGCGTGCTGCCGCCCGACCCGACGGCGCCGCCGCAGTGCCTGCGCTCGCTGGCCAACTACCCGCACGTCATCGCCGCGGCCACCGGCGCGCAGCTCACCGACGTCACCTGCGGCGGAGCGGACACCGGCGACTACCTCACCGGCCAGTACCCCGGCGTGGCGCCCCAGCTGGACGCCGTCACCCGGGACGCGCAGGCCGTCACGATGACGATCGGCGGGAACGACAGCGGGGTCTTCATCAACTCGATCCTGCGCTGCGGGGCCGCGGGACTCACGACGCTCGGCACGGGCAGCCCCTGCCGCGACCAGTACGGCTCCTCGTTCCAGGACACGATCCGGACGACGACGTACCCCTCGCTGGTGCGGGTGCTGAAGGCGGTGCGGGCCAAGGCGCGGCACGCGGAGGTCGCGATCCTGGGCTATCCCTCGATCCTCCCGGCCACGGGCGGCTGCTATCCGCTCATGCCGGTCGCCGAGGGCGACGTCCCCTACCTGCGGGGCGTCCAGGCGACGCTCAACGACGCGGTCCGCCGGGCGGCGAAGGCCACGGGTGTGACGTTCGTCGACCTGAGCCGGGTGTCCGAGGGGCACGACGCATGCCAGCCGATCGGCGTCCGGTGGATCGAGCCGGTGCTCGTCGGCACCAACCCGGTCGTCGTCCACCCCAACGCGCTCGGCGAGTCCCGGATGGCCGCTGAGGCGATAGCGGTCATGCGGCGCCTCTGACGGCCCGGGGCGGTTGCCCCGGCCGGTGGTCCGCGGGCCCACCTGGTCGTTTGTCACGAACGGGTAACGGTGCCTACCGTCATGCCGTCCGCCGGTCACTCCGTCCCCTCACCGGGACGACCGACGGACGCCGTCATGTCCTGGCCGGACCCGCCGGCCGAGCCGCGCCCCACCGTTCACCGCACGCTCGCTGTCGCGCGTGCCGGAGCGCACTCCCGCAGATCCCGTCCGCGCCGCCGGCCACCCCGTCCCGGGGTGCCGCGCGCCCCACGTCTCGGAGCCCCCGCACCCATGAACGTCCGCACCACCATCTCCGGCGCCCGCCGCCGGCATTCCGCCCCGCGCCGTCCCCGCGCCGGCGTGCGCACCGGCACCTTCCTGGCCTCCGGCGCCGCGGGTGTCGTCCTCGTCACCGCGCTCATCGGGAGCGAGGTCGCCCCGCGGACCGACGCGGCCGGGGCCGATGCCCCGAGCGTCGAGGCGGCGGAGCCCGCCCCCGCGGAGGCGCAGAGCATCGCCGGGCAGCTCGGGATCGGCGCCACGCCGGCACCGGCGGACGGCGCCGAGCCCCTGGAGCGGCTCGAGGACCTGGCCGCCAGCCGCAGCAGCCGCGAGGACGCGGCAGCCGCCGCCGGCGTCGCGCAGGCCGTCGCCGACCGGGCCGAGCTGGACCGGCAGCGGGCCGACGCCGAGGCCGCCGCCCGGCGCGCGGCCGAGGAGGCGGCCAGGATGCAGGCGGCCGCGGCGTTCGCGGCCGCGGAGGAGGCTGCCGGCATGCGCGCCGCCGCGGCCTACGCCGCCGCCGAGGAGTCGGCCGCCGCAGCCCGTGCGGCCGAGGCGGAGGCGGAGGCGGCGGAGCAGGCCCCGACGGCGGCGCCGATCGCTCCTGCCGCCCCGGCGCCGGAGGTGGCCGCGCCGCGGCCGCCCGTCCCGCCGGCTCCCGCCGCTCCGCCGGCCCCCCGGGTGGTCGCCCCGCTCGCGGCCCCCGCGCCGGCACCGGCCGCGGCGCGCGGGGTCGCCCGGATCACCAACAGCGCCGGCGCGATCCGGCCGCAGGTGCAGGCCGCGGCCGACACCGTGGTGGGTGCGGTGCCCGGCGCCGGCTCGATCACCCTCGGCGGAACCCGGGCCAGCGCGGCCGATCCCGGTGGGCACCCGTCCGGTCTCGCGCTGGACTACATGGTGCTGGCCAACCGCGCGCTCGGCGATGCCATCGCCGAGTACCACATCGCGCACTGGGACGAGCTCGGCGTCGCCTACATCATCTGGCAGCAGCGCATCCTCAGCTCGCCCGGTGGCGCCTGGAAGCCGATGGCGGACCGGGGGAGCGCGACCGCGAACCACCTCGACCACGTGCACGTCAACTACCGCTGACGGCACTGTCGCGCAGACCACGACGACGGCGTGTCCCCGAGGGGACACGCCGTCGCTCGTTGTCACGAAACCGTAACGATGGTTACCGTGGTGGAGTCCGCCGGCCGACACGTCCCCACCCGGGGAGACCGAGCGGACACCGCTGAGTCGCCCTCGTCCCCTGGGCCGCGGGCGAGCCGGGGACCCACCGCACCACCGGGGTGAGTCCCGGACCGGACCTCCGTCCGGCCGGGTAGGGCACTTCTGAGCCCGAATCCGTCAGCTAACTCGGTAAGCGGTATCGGAAGAACGGAGAGCCGCCGGATGGCGTGCCCCTGCACCACCGCACCACCTCGCAGCACCCGCCACCACCAGCCCCGGGTCCGCCCGCACGGCTGAGCGCTCCTGCCGCTCGCCCCGGCGCCACCGACGGCGCCCCGCACGCCCCGGGCAGCACACCGGCATCCGACCGGTGCCTCCCCGCGCGTCCCCGCATGCCGGCGAGCCGCAGTCCCCGCAGACCGCACACCCGTCGCAGCCCTCGTCGTCCCTGGTCGGACGCTGCTGCACGCACAACCGGAGCACCCGCACACATGCACCCCCGCACCCTCGTTCCTGCCCTGCGCCGTACCACCCGCTCGGACCGTCGTCCTCCGGCAGCCGCCCGCCGGCCCGCTCTCTACCTCGGTGCCGCCGCCTCCGCCGCGCTCGCCGTGAACCTGGTGGTCGGCACCGGCCCGGACGCGCAGGCCGAGGCAGCCGGCACCGAGTCGGTCAGCGTCGCCCGCCAGCTCGGCCTGGAGGCGTCCCCCGAGGCCGCCGACGCTTCCCGCGACCTCGGGGCGCTGAGCGACCTCGCCGCCTCCCGCAGCAGCCGGGAGGACGCCCGGGTCGCCGCGCAGTTCGCCCAGGTCGCCGCCGACCAGGCGGTCCTCGACCGGCAGCGCGCCGAGGCCGAGGCCGCCGCCCGCAAGGCCGCCGAGGAGGCCGCCGCCCGCAAGGCCGCCGAGGAGGCTGCCGCCCGGGAAGCCGCCCAGCGGGCCGCCGCGGCCGCGCCCGCCCCGCGGCGTGCACCGGCTGCGTCGGCGCCGTCCCCGGCCGCCGGGCTCGCCGAGGCGGCCCGGTCGGTGGCCGCCACCGTGCGCGCCCGGATCAGCAACACCGCCGGCGCGATCAACCCGCGCGCGCAGGCCGCTGCGGACGCCGTCGTGAGCAACGTGCCGGGGGCGGCCTCGATCACCCTCGGCGGCACCCGCGCCAGCGCCGCCGACCCGGGCGGCCACCCCTCCGGCCTGGCGGTGGACTACATGGTGCTCGCGAACGGCGCTCTGGGCGACGCGATCGTCGCCTACCACGTGGCCCACTGGAACGAGCTGGGCGTGGAGTACGTCATCTGGAAGCAGCGGATGATGAGCTCGCCCGGCGTCTGGAAGCCGATGGCCGACCGCGGCAGCCCGACGGCCAACCACATGGACCACCCGCACGTGAACTACCGCTGACGCACGCACGACCCCGTCCGGTGGCGGGCGCGGTCGGGCCCGGGGCCGGCGCTAGTGTCGTCGGTCCCGGGCGGCGCCGCTCCACGGCTGCCGCCGGAACCACCCAGCCCGACCTGGAGGACGCCGCCGTGTCGACGACCGGACGTGGTCGCGGAACCGACGAGGACGAGTCGCCCGCGGCCCCGCCCATCCCGTCCTTCGCCTCGCTGCGCGCACCGCGCCGGACCCACGCGGCCCTGGACGTGCTCCTGCCGCAGGCCCAGCCGGAGCAGCCGCTCCCGCCGGTGCCCCCGCCGGTGCAGGACACCCCGCCGGTCGTGGCCCCCCGGCCGGCCGAGTGGGCCGACCTGCTCCGGTTCTCGGTGCGGATGGCGTCGGCGGCGCTGTGCCTGCCCGGCGCCCTGGTGCGCGAGCCCGCCCGCCGGCTGCGGCGCCTCCTGGGGGAGTAGCGCCGCAGCCGGCGGGGTGGACGGCGTCAGCGGACGCGGAGCAGCACCTTGCCGGCGGCGCGTCGCTCGTCGAGCTCGGTGACGGCCTCGACGACGTCCTCGAGCGGGTGGACGGTGCCCAGCACCGGGTCCAGCGCGCCGCGCTCGAGCAGCGGGTAGAGGTCCTGCCACTGCTCCTGCGGGAAGCCGGGCGAGCCGCCCACCCAGAACGCGCCCCAGCCGACGCCGACGACGGAGACGTTGTTGAGCAGCAGCCGGTTGACCTTGACCGTGGGGATCTCCCCGCCGGTGAAGCCGAGCACCAGGATCCGGCCCTCGCGGCCCAGGCTGCGCAGCGAGTCGGTGAAGCGGTCGCCACCGACCGGGTCGACGACGACGTCGACACCGTTCCCGCCGGTGAGCTCCTTGACCACGTCGCGGAAGCCGTCGGCGGGCACGATCTCGTCGGCGCCGGCCGCGCGGGCCACCTCGCCCTTGGCGTCGCTGGACACGACCGCGAGCACGCGGGCGCCGTAGGCCTTGGCCAGCTGGACGGCCGCCGTCCCCAGGCCGCCGGCGGCGCCGTGCACCAGCACCGACTCGCCCTCCTCCAGCCGGCCGCGGCGGCGCAGCGCGAAGTGCATCGTCAGGTAGTTCATCGGCAGCGCGGCGCCCTGCTCGAAGCTCATCCGGTCCGGCAGCGGGAACACCATCGACGGCGGCGCGGCGACCACCTCGGCGAAGCCCCCCAGCGACGGGAAGGCCGCGACGCGCTGCCCGGCGGTGACCCCGCTGCCCTCTGGGGCGGAGCGAACCACGCCGGCCACCTCGCTGCCCGGGACGAACGGCAGCGGCGGCTTGAGCTGGTACTCGCCGCGGCTCTGCAGCACCTCGGGGAAGGTGACGCCGGCGGCGTGCACCTCGATGAGGACCTTGTCGGCGGCGTCGGGCTCGGGGACGTCGACGACCTGGATCGCCCGGGGGCCGTCGAGGGTGGAGATCTGGGCGGCGCGCACGGGTCCTCCTGCGGTAGGCGTCGGTGACCTGCGAGCTTGTCAGACGCCCCCGCGGCCCCGCTGCCCCGGCCCGCGGCTCAGGCCGGCGCCGGGGCCTCCTCGGCCTCGATCCGGGCGTTCCACTCCCGCTTGGTGGACTGCCAGCCGTCCTCGGTGTCGCCGCGCCGCCAGTACCCGGAGATCGACGTCCACTCCGGGGCCAGACCGCAGCGCTCGCGCAGGTGGCGGCGCAGCTCGCGGACGGCGTAGGCCTCGCCGTGCACGAACAGGTGCCCGCGGCCGGCCGGCAGCTCGGTGCCCCGCACCGCGTCGACGAGGACCTCGCCCGGTGCGGCGTCCCCGCGGTGCACCCAGCGCAGCTCGGTGCCGGGGGAGAGCGCCAGGTCGGGCTGCTCCTCCTCGGGACCGGCCACCTCGACGAAGGCCAGCGCCCGCGTGCCCGCGGGCAGCCCGTCGAGCGCGGCGGCGATCGCCGGGAGCGCCGCCTCGTCACCGGCCAGCAGGTGCCAGTCGGCGTCCGGGTGCGGGCGGTAGGCGCCGCCGGGGCCCAGGAACTGGATCCGGTCGCCGGGCCGGGCGGACGCCGCCCACGGGCCGGCCACGCCGGCGTCGCCGTGGTGGACGAAGTCGATGGTGAGCTCGCCGGCGGCGGCGTCCCAGGCGCGCACGGTGTAGGTGCGGATGACCGGCCACTGCTCCGGCGGGAGCTGCGCGCGCAGCTCGTCGGCGTCGTAGGGCGCCTGGTAGGAGGCGCCGGCCGGCGGGAGCTGCAGCTTCACGTAGTGGTCGGTGAACTCGCCGGCGGGGAAGCCGGCCAGCCCCTCGCCCCCGAGGACGACGCGGACCATGTGCGGCGTGATCCGGGAGGTGCGCAGCACCTCGGCGACCCGCGCCGTCCGCTTGCGGGGCGGGCGGGCGCCCTGTCCTGCCTCGGTCATGCTGGCTCCTCCGGAACGGTCCTGCGTGCGGCGGCCCGGTCGGCACCGGACCCTCGCCGTCCGTTCCAGCGTAGCTCGCGAGGTTAGGCTGCCCTCACCACGGGACGGTGGCCTGCAGCACCGCCTCGGTGAGGGCCCGGGTCCGCAGCGGGGTGACCTGCTGGTACTCCGGGTCGGCCACCATCGAGCTGAAGGCCTGCCGCGTCGGGTAGCGGATGAGCAGCACGGCGTCCCAGTCCTGGCCGGCCTCGGCGACCAGCACGGTGGAGCCCTCGCCGGCGTAGAGGATCTCCCCGCCGTACCGGGGGAGGAAGGTCGTCCGGAGCGCCTCGGCGTACTGCTCGTAGGACTCCCGGCCGCCCTCGGCGTAGCGCAGCAGGTTGAGCATCACGACCGGGCCACCCGGGTCCTCCTGCAGGTAGCGCTTGAGGTCCGTGCCACGGGGATCGACAGCCATGCCCGCACGCTAACCGGCGCGCGGTGCCGGGGCCCGCCCGCCGTCGCCCGTCGCACCCGTCGGCGAGACTGCGGGGGTGAACCGGATCGTCCTCGAGCGTCGCGGCGAGGACGTCGAGGTGCACGAGCCGGCCGGCACGGTCGTGCTCCCGGCCGCCGACCTGCCCGGGCTCGTCGCCGGGCGGGAGGCCGGGCCGGACCCGGTGCGCTGGGTGTGGGACGACACCACCCGCTGGTACCCGGCGCTGCTGGCCTCCGGGGTGCGCGTGGCCCGCTGCACCGACCTGCGGCTGGCGCACGCGATCCTGCGGCGGTCGCCGTCGGTCGACCGGGGCCTGCTCGCGGCGGCGACCACCCCCGGCTGGGACGCGCTGCAGCCGGTGACCGTCGTCGACCCGGGGCTGTTCCCGCTGGAGGACCCCGCCGACCGCCTCGACCCGCTCGCCGAGCACGACCGCCAGCAGGCGGCGCTGGTGGCCTCGCCGGAGCGGGGACGGCTGGCGCTGCTGCTGGCCGCGGAGTCCTCCGGCGCGCTGGTGGCCGCCGAGATG
The DNA here is from genome assembly GCF_003319105.1 of Blastococcus sp. TF02-09. Lineage (GTDB taxonomy): Bacteria > Actinomycetota > Actinomycetes > Mycobacteriales > Geodermatophilaceae > Blastococcus. The sequence continues at coordinate 209,682 of NZ_QOHH01000001.1, forward strand.
ACCGCCACCGGGCTGCCGTGGCGGGCCGACGTCCACGACCGGCTGCTCGCCGACCTGCTCGGCCCGCGCCCTCCGGCGGGGCAGCGGCCAGCGGTGCTGGAGCGGCTGGCCGGCGAGCTGCGGACGGCGCTGGGTGCACCGGGCCTCAACCCCGACTCGCCCGCCGACCTGCTGCGCGCGCTCCGGGGCGCCGGTCTGCCGGTGCCGGACACCCGGTCGTGGACCCTGGAGCAGCTCGACCACCCGGCGATGCCGCCGCTGCTGGAGTACCGCAAGCTCGCCCGGCTCCTCACGGCCAACGGCTGGGCGTGGCTGGACGCCTGGGTGCGCGAGGGCCGGTTCCGGTCGTACTTCGTGCCCGGCGGTGTGGTCACCGGCCGGTGGGCGTCCAACGGCGGGGGAGCGCTCTCGATGCCCACCCAGGTGCGCCCCGCCGCCATCGCCGACGACGGGTGGCGGTTCGTCGTCGCCGACGTCGCCCAGCTCGAACCGCGGGTGCTGGCCGGGATGAGCCGCGACACGGCCATGGCGGCAGCCGCGCGGGGCGCCGACCTCTACCAGGGCATCGTGGCCGCGGGCGTGGTCGCCACCCGGGCCGAGGCCAAGGTCGGGATGCTCGGAGCGCTGTACGGCGCGACCCGGGGCGAGAGCGGGCGGATGATGCCGCGGCTGACCGAGCGCTACCCGCGCGCCATCGGGCGGGTCGAGGAGGCCGCGCGGGCGGGGGAGCGCGGGGAGGTCGTGCGCACGCTGCTGGGCCGCGGGTCACCGGTTCCGGCCGCAGGGTGGTCGGACGGCCCAGGCGACCTCGGCGAGGCCCCGGACGACGAGGACGGCGGCGCGCGCCAGGACCGCGACCGGCGGCGGCGGTCGTGGGGCCGGTTCACCCGCAACTTCGTCGTCCAGGGGACCGCGGCGGAGTGGGCGCTGTGCTGGCTGGCCGACCTGCGCAACCGGCTGTGGGAGCTGGGGGGCGGCGAGCTGCACGAGCGCCCGCACCTGGTGTTCTTCCTGCACGACGAGGTGGTCGTGCACACCCCGGAGCACCTGGCCGACGAGGTCGGCGAGGCGGTGCGGCAGGCAGCGGCGGCGGCGGGCCGGCTGTTGTTCGGGGACTTCCCGATCGACTTCCCGCTGGACGTCGCCGTCGTCCGCTCCTGGGCCGACGCGTGAGGGCGCCGGGCGCCGTGGTGGAGTGGTCGGCGTCCCGGCCGGGCGGGGACGGCCGGCCGAGGGGAGTGGGATGACCGACCTGCTGGCGGTGGACCTCCTGCCGGACGGCCTGGGCGTCGCGACGCTGCTGCTCGTCCTGCTGGCGGGGCTGACCGCGGGATTCGTCGACGCCGTCGTCGGCGGTGGTGGGCTGGTCCAGCTGCCCGCGCTGCTGCTGGTCCCCGGCATCAGCCCGGTCGAGGCGCTGGCCACGAACAAGGTGGGCTCGGTGTTCGGGACGACGACCAGCGCCGTCACCTACTACCGCCGCGTGCGCCCCGACCTGCGCACGGCGCTGCCGATGGCGGCGGTCGCGCTGGTCGGGAGCTTCTGCGGCGCCTCGGTGGCCTCGCTGCTGCCGGCGAGCGTGTTCAAGCCGGTCATCGTCGTGGCGCTGATCGGCATCGGCGCGTTCACGCTGCTGCGGCCGGCGCTGGGCGACGTCACCGCGCTCCGGTACGCCGGCCGGCGCCACCACGGGACGGCGGCGGCGATCGGAGCGGCCATCGGCTTCTACGACGGCATCCTCGGGCCGGGCACCGGCTCGTTCCTCGTGTTCGCCATGGTGTCGCTGCTCGGCTACGCGTTCCTCGAGGCCAGCGCCAAGGCGAAGATCGTCAACTGCGCGACCAACCTGGGGGCGCTGCTGTTCTTCGTGCCGAACGGCTACGTCTACTGGGGCCTGGGCCTGCTGCTGGGCGCGGCCAACACGGTCGGCGGCTACCTGGGCGCCCGGACCGCGACGGCCCGCGGCAGCCGCTTCATCCGCGTCGCGTTCCTCGTGGTGGTGGGTGCCCTGGTGCTGCGGGTCGGCTGGGACGTCTGGCAGGAGAACATCCGGCCGTCCGGCTGAGCCGGGCTCAGAGGGAGTTGGGGCGCCCGGTCAGCTTGTCGCGGATCCGGTCGACGAGCCCGACGCCGGGACCGAGCGTCTTGTGGAAGAGCGCGCTGTGCGGCGCGCTGGGGTGCGGCCGGGTCGGCGCCGCCTTCTTCGCCGCCTCGACCTTGGTGCCGATCTCGACCAGCTGCTCGCGGGAGAGGTGGGCCCGCAGCAGCGGGAACTGGTCGCTCTCCTCGTCCTGCACGTGGTCGCGCAGCACCTCCTCGAGCCGGCCGAGCGTCTGGAGGAACGACGCGTCGTCCGCGTCGAGGCGCTCCAGCTGCTTCATGATCTCGGTGAGCTGCTGGTGCTCCTCGACGTCGTGCTCGACGCGGCCCTCGCCGCCGGGGAGGTGCTCTTTCATCGCCGGGTAGACGTACATCTCCTCGGCGATCGCGTGCCGCATGAGCTCGGCGATGATCGTGTCGGCCATGTCCCGGCGCTGGTCGGGTGCCGCGGCGGGGATTTGGCCCAGCAGCGTCAGCACCTCGTGGTGGTCGGTGGTGAGGATGTCGACGACGTCCTGGTCGCCGGTGCTCGTGGTCATCCCGCATCCCTCCTCGGACTGCCGGGGCCGGTCGACCCCGGCGGAGGCGGGGTACCCGGACGCCGGTGGCAGGACACCCGCTACGGCGTCGTGGCGGCGCCCCCGATGACCACGTTCCACGCGCGGATCGTCCAGGACGTGACGTACTCCAGGCGCACGTGCCTGCCGCCGTCGTGCCCCGGCGTCACCTGGTGCGCGGATGTGTCGTTCGCGGCGCGGAGACGGTGCATCCGCGCACCAGGTCGGGGTCAGCCCCGGCGGGACCGCCCGCGCGGTCCGCCCTGCCGGCCGCCCAGGGCGCGGCCCGCGGCCCGGCCGGCGGTGCGGTGCCCCCCGCCCGGACGGCGACCGCGATCACCACCGGGACGACCGGCGGGGGCGCTGCACGGGCGGCAGGTGGTGAACCACGGTGCGATCGCGCTGCCGCAGCTCGTGCACTTCCCCGAGCGGCCCAGGGCGATGGCGTCGGGGAGCAGCTCGGTGATCATCTCGGCGCACTCCTCCTCGACCCAGGCGGCGTCGTCGCCGTCCAGGCCGGCCACGCCGGGGAACTGGCGCAGCAGGGTCTGCGCGTCGCGGGCCGCGGCGGCCGCCTGCTCGTACTCCTCGACCGTGCCGCCGCGGGGGACGTCGGGCAGCACCGTCTCCGGGGGCACGGGCAGGCCGACGGCGTGCTGGAGCGCCGCCTTCGCGAGCACCAGCCAGCGGGTGCGCCGCGGCGGGTTGTAGTCGATGGCCAGGTTGACCAGCCGCCAGACGGTCTGCAGGTCACCGGCCGCACCGAGCGGGCCGCGCAGCAGGGGGAGCAGCGCGTGCACCCGCAGCACCAGGCTGGTGACGTCGTCGGCGGTCATCGCCTCGTCGCGGGTGGCGGCCCGCGCCCAGGCCATCCAGCGGACGAGCGCCTCGGGCAGGTCGACGGCCTCGAACGCGCCGAGGTCCTCGAGCTCGGGCCGCAGCCGGGGCGCACGCTTGGGCAGGTCGCTCATCTCGGCGCCCCGGGCGACCGCGGCGCCGTTGGCGACCAGCGCGCCCACCGGCTTGAGCCCGCTCACGCCGATGAGGATGCCGACGGCGCCGTGCCCGGTGAGCCCGTAGCGGCCGGCCCGGCCGGCGATCTGGGCGGCCTCCCAGGTGCGCAGCGGGCGCACCTCCTGCCCGTCGAACTTCGTCGTCTCGGCGAACAGCACGGTGGTGGCCGGCACGTTGATGCCGTGGCCGATCACGTCGGTGGTGACCAGCACGTCGAGCTCGCCGCTGGTGAACCGCTCGATGACCTCGCGCCGGGTGGCCGGGGGGAGGGCGCCGTACAGGACGCCGACCTTGCCGGGCCGGTGCTGGTCGAGCTCGGCGGCGACGGCGTAGACGGCCTTGCGGGAGAACGCGACGACCAGCGTCTGCGGGCGGACCCCGTCGGGCCGGACCGGGCCACGCAGCACGTCCAGCCGCGACAGCCGCTTGTGGTTGACGACCTCGACGTGCTCGGCGTCGGACACCAGCGGCTTGAGCACCAGGTAGGCCTCGGCGGCCGAGATGAGGTGCATCGTGCGGTACTCGCCGGTGAGCAGCAGCCGCGCCCAGTGGTGGCCGCGGTCGGGGTCGGTCACCCAGTGCGCCTCGTCGAGGACGAGCATCTCGCCGCGCGGCGGGGCCTTCTCGACGGTGCAGCACACGATCGGCGCGAAGGGGTCGATCTCCTCCTCGCCGGTCGACAGGCCGACGGTGCCCTCGGGCAGCAGGGCGGAGAGCTTCTCGTAGGCCTCGTGCGCCAGCTGGCGCAGGGGCGCGGCGTACACACCGGAGCCGGCGGCGGCCAGCGCCTGCAGCGACTCGTAGGTCTTGCCGGAGTTGGTGGGACCGAGGTGGAAGACCAGGTCCTCGGGCCGGGTGGTGCGGGTCGGCAGCGCGGGCTCGGCGCCCTCGACCCAGCTCTGCTGCGCCAGCTTCTCGGCGCGGGCGGCGGCGCGGTCGGCCTCGCGGGCCGCGGTCTGGCGGCCGGCGGAGCGCTCGCGGCGGCGGGCCGTCCGCGGCAGGGGCGTGGGGTGGGTCTCGGGCAAGCAGTGTCCTTCGGCAGGGCTCGTCTGGAGCGCGGGGTCGACGCCGTCGTGGGCGGACCGTTGCCCTGAGCAACAGCCGAACCGGCGCGTTCATGCCCGGGGCCCCGGTGTTCCGGGCCGCGCGGACGGCGCCATTCTCCACCGCACGCGCCTCCGACCTGCGGCTGCACCGCCGAGTCGGGCTCGCCGGCGCGGCGAGGCTCACACCGGCTCGACGACCTGGGACTCCCCGGGGATACCACGCGCGACCGCGACCGGCGCGCCCCTCGACCGCAGAATCCGGTACGAGCGGAACTCCACCGGCAAGGCCGACGCGCGTGCGGCGTCGGGGCCGTCCATCGCCTGCAGGTGCACGTGCGGCTGGGTGGAGTTGCCCGAGTTGCCGCACGTCCCGAGCGGCTCGCCCTCCGCCACAGGCCGGCCCGGGCTCACCCGCACCGAGCCCTGCCGCAGGTGGGCGAGCAGCACGAACGCCCCGCCGTCGGCGAGTTCGAGGACGACGTGGTTGCCGGCGATGGCCGCCGGCCCGCCCCGGATCCGGGCCGCCTGGGTGAGCGCGTAGGGGAGCAGCGCCACCTGGGACCGCCTTGCCTCGTGGTCGGGCTCGCCGTCCAGCACCGCGACGACGGTGCCCGCGCCCGGCGCGAGGACCGGCTGCCCGAACCCGACGAACCGCTCGGGCGGCTCGGTGTCCAGCACCGTCCGCCAGTCGCGGACGGTCGCGGTGCGCCGTCCCCGGACCGGGACGAAGTCGATCGCATAGGTGGTGGCGAACAGCCGGGTGCCGTGGCTGGGCAGCCGCCGTGCGGGACTGTTGCGCACGAGCCACGTGCCGCGGAACGGCAGGGCGAGCGACACGACTCCATCAGAGGACATGCGGCTCTCCTGCCGTTCCGCGGATCGTCTCAGGGCTGGACGAGGATCCGGATCGGGTTGCCGTCGCGCTCGTGCAGGCGGCGGATGCCCTCGCCGACGTCCTCCAGGGAGACCACCCCGCTGATCGAGCGGGAGAGGTCCAGCCGGCCGCTGGCGACCAGCTCGGCGAGGATCGCGATGTCGGTGCCCTCGTAGCCCAGGTGCCCGAGGGCCTGCTTGCGCGACAGGCCGAAGCCGAGGGTCGACCCCAGCGAGGCCTCGTCCCCGCTCAGCCCGACGACGACCACGCGGCCGCCGTTGGCCAGCATCGCCAGCCCCTGCTCGAAGGTGGACTTCACGCCGACGGCGTCGAAGGCGACGTTGAGCATCCGGCCCTTGGTCGCCTCGGCGATCTTCGCCTGGAGGTCGGGGTCGCGGGAGTCGAACGCGACGTCCGCCCCGATCTCCAGCGCGCGCTCGCGGACGCTCTCCTCGAGGTCGAGGGCGATGATCGGGTTGGCCCCGACCAGCCGGGCCAGCTGCACGATGTGCGTGCCGACGCCGCCCACGCCCCAGACGCCGACCGCCTCGCCGATCCGCACCTGACCGGTGTGCACGACGGCGCCGAACGGCGTGGAGACCGCATCGGCGAGGATCGCGGCCTGGTCCATCGGCACCCCGTCGGGCACCTGGGTGAGGCCGAAGGCCCCGGCGACCGTGTACTCGGCCCACGCGCCGTCGTAGGCGAACGCCATCAGCTGGATGTTCAGGCACTGCCCGACCGGGCCGCGCAGGCAGTTCGCGCACGTGCCGCAGGGGCGGCCGGCGGCGGGGATGACCCGGTCGCCGACCGACCAGCCGGTGACCCCCTCGCCGAGGGCGGCGATCGTGCCGGAAGCCTCGTGCCCCTGGGTGATGACGTCGGGGGTGCCCATCCCGCCGAACACGCCGTCGATGAGGCTGAGGTCGGAGTGGCAGATGCCGCAGTAGGCGACCTTGATCAGCACCTGGCCCGGGCCCGGCTCGGGGATGGGCACGTCCTCGATCGCCCACTGGCCCGTGGCCTTGTAGAAGCGCTGGGCACGCATCGTTCCTGTCATGGAGCACTGCCTCCTGTGCCGGCGGACCCGCCGCCTGGTTCGGTCACGTCCCCCGAGCCGGTGACGTGGGTCGCACTCCGGCGACCGTATCGTCGCGGGACGATCCGACACCGACCAGGGAGAACACGTGCACAGCGAGCCCGGGGGCGCACCGACCGAGTCCGAGCCGACGGTGCTCGACGTCCTCGCCCTCGAGGAGCTCGACCGCGACCTCTACCGCAGCACGCTGGTCTTCGCCGACCCGTTCCCGCTGTACGGCGGGCAGGTGGCCGCGCAGGCGCTGCTCGCGGCCGGGCTCACCGTCGAGCCGGGCCGGCTGCCGCACTCGCTGCACGGCTACTTCCTGCGCAGCGGGGACGCCGCCCGGCCGACGATCTTCCGCGTCGAGCGGGACCGCGACGGCGGGTCGTTCTCCGCCCGCCGGGTCGTCGCGGTGCAGGGCGGCGAGGTCATCTTCAGCATGGCCGCCTCCTTCCACGCCGGCGGCGTCGGACCGGACGTCCCGGTGCGGCAGATGCCGGACACGGAGGGACCCGAGGGGCTCCGCAGCCATGGCATGCCGCGGCTGTTCAGCATGGAGAGCCGCCGTCCCGGGCAGGCCGATCCCGGGTGGCGGCTGCCGAGGCGGTTCTGGGCGCGGACGACGGTGCCGCTGCCCGACGACCGCCTGGTGCACGCGTGCGTGCTCACCTACCTGTCCGACATCGGCACGGGGCTCGCGGACATGCCGCAGGACGAGGCGAGCCCCGGGCCGACGCTGGACCACGCCGTCTGGTTCCACCGGCACGCGCCGTTGGACGAGTGGGTGCTCATGGACATGGAGCCGGGCACGGTCTCGGGTGGACGCGGCTGGTACACCGGTGCGATCTTCACCGCGGGCGGCATCCTCGCCGCCAGCTTCACGCAGGAGACGCTGTTCCGGGCCGGCAAGAACCCGTTCCGCCCGGGCAGCTGACCGACCGCCCCAGGAGGTCCCGTGCCCGACATTTCGATCCCCGGCGCCGAGAGCGCACCAGAGCTCCGGGCCTACCTCGCGGTGCCGCCCACGGGGGAGGGCCCCTGGCCGGCCGTCGTGGTGATCCACGAGGTGTTCGGCCTGACCGACGACACCAGGCAGCAGGCCGACCGGCTGGCCGCCGCGGGCTACCTGGCGGTGGCGCCGGACCTGTACAGCGCCGGCGGGGCGCTCCGGTGCCTGAAGTCGACGTTCGGCGCGCTGAACAGCGGGACGGGCGCGGCCTTCGGGGACCTGGAGGCGACCCGCCGGTGGCTGGCCGACCGCCCGGACAGCACCGGGCGGGTCGGCGTCCTCGGGTTCTGCATGGGGGGCGGATTCGCGCTGCTCGCCGCCACCCGGGGCTTCGACGTGTCAGCGCCGAACTACGGCCAGCTGCCGAAGAACGCCGAGGAGGTGCTGCGCGGCGCCTGTCCGGTGGTGGCCAGCTACGGACGCAGGGACGTGGCGCTGCGCGGCTCCGCGGATCGGCTGGAGGGTGTGCTCACCGAGCTCGGCGTGCCGCACGACGTCAAGGAGTACCCCGACGCGGGGCACTCGTTCCTGAACCGGCACAACGCCGGGCCGTTCAGGGTGCTCGAGCGGGTGGCCGGCTTCAACTACCACCAGCCCTCGGCCGAGGACGCGTGGGCGCGCATCCTGCGGTTCTTCGCCGAGCACCTGCGCGCGGAGCGGCCGGCCCAGGCCTAACCGGCGGAGGGGCGCGGCGGCACGCTGTCGGCGACGACGGCGCCGCGCTCCCCGGCGGGCCGGTCGGGGCCCACGGTGGAGTCACGCGCGGTCTGCCGCTCGCTCTCGGCGTTCACCGTGGCGCCGGCGATGACCAGCAGGACGCTGAGCCACAGCCAGAACATGCTGATGGCCACGCCGCCCAGGGAGCCGTACGTCGTCTCGTAGGAGCCGAGGCTCTGCACGTAGGCGAAGAGCCCGACGGAGGCGGCCAGCCACAGCACGACGGCGACCACCGCCCCGACGCTGATCCACCGCCAGCGGGCGCGCTTCCGGTCCGGCGCGAACCGGTAGAGGACGGCGACGACGACGGCGAGGACCACCGCCAGCGACAGCCAGAGCAGCGCCGGCGCCAGGGGCCGCAGCGGATCGGGCAGCCGGTCCAGGTGCCGGGAGAGCGCACCGGTGCCGGCGATCACCGCGCCGAGGACCAGCGCGCCGCCCAGCACGAAGACGACGGCCAGGCGGGTGCGGCGGAACAGGCTGCGGGTCTCGGTCTCGGAGTAGGCCAGGGTCAGCGCGTCGATCAGGTAGGTGGCCGCGGTCGTGGCGGTGACCAGGGCGGCGACCAGCCCGGTGAGCCCGCGCCAGGTGAGCACCTCCGCGGACGCGGTCGTGATCGTGGTGAGCTGCTCGGCCACCAGCGGTTCCAGCTCCGGGGGCAGCACCTCGGCGACCGACGAGAGCTGGTCGAGCGCCTGGTCGGGGGTGTTGACCGCCCCGTACACCGACAGCGCCGTCACCAGCAGCGGGGCGATCGAGAGGATCGCGAAGAAGGAGACGGCCGCGGCCAGCGCCATGAGGCGGTCGTCCAGGACGTGCCGCCCGGCCCGGCCGAGCACCTCGAGCCAGCCACGCGGCGGGATCCGGTGCGGCGCGTGCGCGTCATGCCCGTGCCAGGGGCGGCGCAGGCGGCTGCGCCCGCGTTCCGAGACCTCCGGCCCGACCGGGCCCGGCACCGTTCCCGCCATGGCGCAGAGTTTCCTCCTGGGGGTGCCGGCGGGCAGGTGGCGGGCCGGGACGGCCGCGACCGGCGGGTGCCGGGTCCGCCTGCTTGACTGGGCCGGTCAGCGCCGCGCCCGGCGTCGGCTCAGCTCCCGGGAGGACGGTCCATGCACCTCGGCGTCGACAGCTTCGTCTCGGCGGTGACCGACCCCGGCACGGGGCACCTGGTCGGGCCCGAGGAGCGCATGGAGCACCTGCTCGAGGAGATCGAGCTCGCCGACCGGGTGGGGCTGTACTCCTTCGGCATCGGCGAGCACCACCGCCCGGAGTACTACGACTCGGCACCCCCGGTGATCCTGGCGGCCGCCGCGGCGCGGACGAGCCGCATCCGCCTGGGCAGCGCCGTCGCGGTGCTCAGCGCCGCGGACCCGGTGCGGGTGTTCCAGCAGTTCGCCACCCTCGACCTGATCTCCAAGGGCCGGATCGACCTGGTCGTGGGCCGCGGCTCGTTCACCGAGGCGTTCCCGCTGTTCGGGCTGAGCCTGTCCGACTACGACGAGCTGTTCGCCGAGAAGCTCGACCTGCTGCTGCGGATCCGGGAGTCCGAGCACGTCACCTGGTCCGGGCGGCACCGTCCGCCGCTGAACGGGCAGGGCGTGTACCCGCGCCCGCTGCAGGACCCGCTGCCGATCTGGGTGGGTGTCGGCGGCACCCCGGAGTCCTTCGTGCGGGCCGGCCTGCTCGGCCTGCCGCTCATGGTGGCGATCATCGGCGGCGAGCCCCGCCAGTTCGGCCCGCTCATCGACCTCTACCGCCGCGCCGGGGCCCAGGCCGGGCACGCGCCCGAGGCGCTGCAGGTGGGGCTGCACGTGTTTGGGTTCGTCGCGGACAGCACGCAGGCCGCGGCCGACACCATCTACCCCGGCTGGCACGAGATGTTCGAGAAGGTGTCGCGCGAGCGCGGGTTCTCCCCGCCGAGCCGCGCGCAGTTCGATGCGACCAGTGGACCGAACGGAGCGTTCTTCATGGGTGACCCCGATACGGTGGCGGAGAAGCTGGTCCGGATCTCCGGTCAGCTCGGCGGCGTTGACCGCATCTCGCTGCAGATGACCAACCCCCGGCTCGCGCACGCCGACCTGCTGCGCGGCATCGAGCTGCTCGGCACCGAGGTCGCTCCGCGCGTGGCGGCGTCGGCATGACCGCCGCGCGGGAGTGGACGCTCGACGGGCACGCCGGCCGGCTGGCCGGCCGCACGTGGGGCGGCGACTCGCCGACCCACGTCGTGCTGCTGGCGCACGGGTACGGCGAGCACTGCGGCCGGTACGAGCACGTCGCGGCCGCGCTGGTGGACGCCGGGGCCGTGGTGCACGCGGTCGACCACGTCGGCCACGGGAAGAGCGACGGCGACCGGGTGGTCGTGGCCGACTTCGAGCGGGTGGTCGACGATCTGCACCTGGCCGATGAGCAGGCCCGCGCGCAGCACCCCGGCCTCCCGGTGGTGCTCGTCGGCCACTCGATGGGCGGGCTGATCGCGGCCCGCTACGCCCAGCGGTACGGCGACTCGCTGGCCGCCGTCGTGCTGTCGGGCCCGCTCGTCGGACCGTGGGAGGCCGGCCCCCAGCTCCTGGCGCTCCCCGAGATCCCCGACGTGCCGCTCGACATCACGACCCTCTCGCGGGATCCCGCGGTCGGCCGGGACTACGCCGACGACCCGCTGGTGTGGCACGGCCCGTTCAAGCGGCCCACGATCGAGGCGATCGTCCGCGGGACCGACGCCGTGCAGGAGGGCCCGTCGCTGGGCGCACTGCCGCTGATGTGGGCGCACGGCGAGGCCGACCGGCTGGTGCCGATGGACCGCAGCCGCCTCGGTGTCGAGCACCTGCGCGGGGAGACCTTCGTCGAGAAGATCTACCCCGGCGCGCAGCACGAGATCTTCAACGAGACCAACCGCGACGAGGTCCTCGCCGACGTGGTCGCGTTCATCGGGGACGCCCTGCGGCGGTGAGCGGCCCGGCGGCTCAGGGGGCGAGCAGCGCGCGGACGGCGTCGATCGTGTCGGCGTCGGCCGCGGTCTTGTCGGGGCGGTAGCGGAGCACGCGGGCGAACCGCAGGGCCACGCCGCCGGGATAGCGGGTGCTGCGCTGCGCGCCGTCCACCGCGATCTCGACGACGAGCTCGGGTCGCAGCAGCACGCCCCACTCGGGGCGCTCCCGGGCGAGGTCGCGGAAGGTGCGGGTCTGCCAGGCGAGCAGCTCGTCGGTCATCCCCTTGAACGTCTTGCCCACCATCACCGGCTCCCCGCCGTCGGTGTCGCGTGCTCCGAGGTGGATGTTGGACAGCGAGCCGGTGCGGCGGCCGTAGCCCCACTCGGCTCCGAGGACGACGAGGTCCAGGGTGTGCACCGGCTTGACCTTCTGCCACGCCCTGCCCCGCCGGCCCGCGGCGTAGGGGGCGTCCAGCGCCTTGACGACCACCCCCTCGTGGCCGCCGGCCAGCGCGTCGTCGAGCACCTGCGCGGCCTGCCCGTCCCGCGGCCGCCGCACGCCCTTCATCCGCAGCCCGGCGTGCGCGTCGTCGGCCAGCAGCCCCGCCAGCGCGTCGAGGCGGACGTCCAGCGGCTCGTCGAGCAGGTCGCGGCCGTCAAGGTGCAGCAGGTCGAAGAAGAACGGGCTGAGCAGCACGCCGGCCTCGTCGTCGGCGGCGTCACTGCCGAAGCGGCTCATCGTGTCCTGGAAGGCGCGCGGCCGGCCGTCGTCGTCGAGCGCGAGGGTCTCCCCGTCCAGGACCGCGGTGCGGCAGGGGAGCGACCGCACGAGCACGACCAGCTCGGGCACGCCGTCGGTGATCTCGCGCAGCGTGCGGGTCCACACGCGGACCTCGTCGCCGTTCCGGTGCACCTGGATGCGGGCGCCGTCGAGCTTGAACTCGACGGTGACCTCGGCGCCGAGGTCGTGCAGCGCCGCGTCGAGCGAGGCACCCGGGCTGGCCAGCATCGGACGGATCGGCCGGCCGACCTCCAACTTCACCCCGTCGAGCGCTCCGGCCCCGCCGGACAGCGCGAGGGCGGCGGTCTCGGGCAGCCGGCCCGACAGCATGAAGGCCCGGCGCACCGTGGCGGGCGGGACCTCGGCGGCGGTGGCGACGGCGTCGAGCACCACGCCCTCCAGCGCCCCCTGCCGCAGCTCGCCGGTGAGCAGGGCCACGAGGAAGCGCTGCTCCTCCTCGGTGGCCGCGGAGAACAGCGCGGTGAGGACGGCGTCGCGCCGGGCCGTCGAGCCCGCGCCGGACGTCGTCGCCAGCTCGCCGAGCGCGCTGACCACCGCCGGCACGGACAGGCCGGGCTCGGCGGCGGGGGAGCCCACGCGGGGCGCGAGGGTGCGCCAGCCGACGCCGAGGCGGCCCTGCCCCGTCTCGCCGGACAGCCACGCGGTGACCGGCCGGACCTCGTCGTCGTCGGCCCGCCGCAGCAGCTCGGCGATCGCGGCGGCCTTCGCCGTGCGGGCGCGCGTGGCCGCGACCCGGGCGGAGGCGGCGACGACGTCGGCGAGCAGCACGGCCCCATCGTGGCAGCCGGTACCGACACCTCCCGCGACGCCCGGTGCGCGCGCGGGCGGCCCGGCCCGGTAAGCATGCGTCCATGACCGCCAGCGCACGCGACTCCGACCTCGTCGTCTTCGGGGCGACCGGCTTCGTCGGGAAGCTGCTCGCCGCCTACCTGGCCGAGCACGCCCCCGCGGGCACCCGCATCGCCCTCGCCGGGCGGTCCCGGGCACGGCTGGAGGAGGCGCGGACCGCGCTGCCGGCCGCTGCCGCGGACTGGCCGCTGATCGAGGCCGACGCCTCCGACCCGGCCTCCATGGCGGCGCTGGCCGCGGGCACGCGGGTCGTCGTCACCACCGTCGGCCCGTACGCGCGCTACGGCATGCCCCTGGTCGAGGCCTGCGCCGCGGCCGGCACGCACTACGCGGACCTCACCGGCGAGGTGCTCTTCGTCCGCGACGCGATCGACCGGGTCGACGGCGTCGCCCGCGGCACCGGCGCCAAGATCGTGCACGCCTGCGGCTACGACTCGATCCCCTCGGACCTCAGCACGATGCTGCTCGCCGCCCGGGCCGCCGCCGACGGCGCCGGTGGGCTGCGCGACGTCCGGCTGGTGGCCACGCTCAAGGGCGGCTTCAGCGGCGGCACGATCGACTCGATGCGGGCGCAGGTGGAGGCGCTGGAGAAGGACCCGTCGCTGCGGAAGGTGGCCGGCCACCCCTATGCGCTCAGCCCCGACCGGGCCGCCGAGCCGAGGACGCAGCAGCCGAGGGACGCAGGTCTGCCGGCCCAGCTGCCGGACGGGCGCTGGTCGGCCCCGTTCGTGATGGCGTCGTTCAACACCCGGATCGTCCGGCGGAGCAACGCCCTGCAGGACTGGGCCTACGGCCGGGAGTTCAGCTACGGCGAGGTGATGGGCGTGGGCGGCGGCCTGCGCGGGGCGGTGACCGCGGGTGTCGTGACCGCCGGCCTGCTCGGTGCGGTGTCCGCGATGAGCTTCGGGCCGACGCGCTCGCTCATGGACCGCGTGCTGCCGGCACCGGGCACGGGCCCCAGCGAGGAGGTCCGCGCGAAGGGCTGGTTCCGCATGGACGTATCGGCGACGACCGAGAGCGGCCGGCGCTACACCGCCGTCGCCGCGGGGAAGGGCGACCCGGGCTACGCCGCGACCGCGGTGATGCTGGGGGAGGCCGCCCTGGCGCTGGCGCTGGACGGCGACCGGCTGCCCGACCGCGTCGGCTCCCTCACCCCGGCGACGGCGCTGGGCGACGTCCTCGTCGGGCGGCTCCGCGCGGCCGGGCACACCTACGAGGTCATCCCCGCCTGAGGGTCACCGGGCGCTCGGCCGGCTCGGCGGGGGACGCCCGCAGCACCGAGCGGACGAGCAGGCCGGCCGCCACGGCGCCGACGGCGTTGAGCGCGGCGTCCAGCGGCGAGACGACCCGGCCCAGCGGCAGCAGCCACTGGAGCACCTCGATGGCGGTCGCCGCGCTGACCGCCAGCGCGGCCAGGCGCCCCGGGCGGCCCGCCGCCGGCCACCCGGCGACGAGCAGGCCGGCCGGGACGGCGAGCAGACCCAGGTTCCCCAGGAGCTGGAGCACGGTGGCCTCGGAGTCCAGGCCGGTGGCGTACCAGCGCAGTTCGGCCAGCGGCGCGCCCCACGCCCAGCCGGTGCCCGCGGGGGTCAGCGTCAGCGCGGCCACCACGGCGAGCGCGGGGGCCAGGGCGAGCTGCGCGCCCGCGTGCGCCGGCTGGCCGTTCGGTCGTCCCCGGTCGTCGTCCATGCCGCCACCGTCCCCGGCGCACCTGCGAACCGGCTGGACGTGCGCTGAGCGGGGCCCGTCGACCCCTCGGCCACTCACAGGGACACCGGCGGTCGGTGCCAGGCCAGTCCCAGGAAGACCGCCGAGGCTGCGACCGCGGCCGGAGGGTCCGGCCGCAGACGGAGGAGACCTCATGCGCAAGAAGTTCATCATCGCCACCACCGCGGGGGTGCTGACCCTGGGCGGCATGGCGGTCGCGGTCCCGGCGCTCGCGGACTCGGGCGGGTCCACCGGTTCCGCCGTCGACCGGATCACCGAGGCGCTGTCCGGGCTGGTCTCCGACGGCTCGATCACCCAGGAGCAGGCCGACGAGGTCGCCAGCACGCTCGACGCGGCCGGCATCGGCCACGGCGGGGGGCACCGCGGTGGCGGGTTCGACCTGTCCGCTGCGGCGACGGCGCTCGGCATGACCGAGGACGAGCTGCGCACGGCGCTGGAGACCGACGGCACCACGCTGGCCGACGTCGCCGCGGACCAGGGCGTCGAGGTGGACGCCCTCGTGGACGCCCTGGTGACCGCCCAGCAGGAGCGCATCGCCGCCGCGGTCGAGGACGGCCGGCTCACCCAGGAGCAGGCCGACGAGCGGCTCGCCGACCTCGAGGAGCGGGTCACCGAACGGGTGAACAGCGAGGCCCCGGTCGGCGGTCCCGGTCACGGTCCCCGCGGGGACGACGGCGACGGCGCGGCCGACGACGCGCCGGAGACCCCGGCGGACTGACGCCGGCTGCGGCACCACGGCAGCGGCGCCGCTCCCCACCCGGGGGCGGCGCCGCTGCCTATGCGATGCCGGCGCGGACGGCGTCGGCCGCCCGGGCGAGCGCTCCGGAGGCCTGCGCCCACGTGGTGGCCTCGGGGAAGTCGCCCAGGAGCACGACCACCCGCCCGTCGGCCAGCACGCCGGCCGAGTGGAGCTGCCGCCGGTCGTCCACACAGCACATCCAGCCCTGCTTGGCCGCGACCCCGTCGCTCGCGCCGGCCAGGAGTCCGAACCGCTGGTCGAAGCCGTCCGCGGCGAGCGGGGTGGTGGCGCGCATCCAGCGGAGGAGGGTCGCGGCGTCGTCGGCCGGCAGCACCTCGTCGAGCGTGGTGAGCACGGTGGCCGTGTCCGAGGCGGAGGTCCACGCCTGACCCCACTGCCCGGTGATCTCGGGAGGGCCGGTGACGGTCAGCCCCAGGGACGCCGCGGCGTCGGCCACCAGCCGGGCGCCGTCGAACCGGACCCACAGGGCGCTCATCGCGGCGTCGTCGGACGACGTCACCGCCCGCTCCATCAGCGCCAGGTCGTCCGGTGCCAAGGTGAGGACGCCGGCCGCGTCGAGGAGCAGCAGGCGGCTGACCAGCACGATCTTGACCAGGGAGGCGGTGTACCGCGGCTGCCCGGCCTCCGGGCTGCTCACCAGCGGGTTGCCGTCGGAGTCGAGCGCGACGACGGCGATCGTGCCCCCGACAGCGGCCCCTGCGGCGGCGACCTGGTCGAGGATGCGCACGGTGTCGACGGACGCCCTCGCGAGCAGTTCCTGCGCCCGGTCACCGGGAGGCTCGCCGGCGTCCGGTGCGGCCGCCGAACTCGTGGACGCGGCCGCCGGCCGGGTCGTGCACCCGGCCACGACGACGACCGCCGACACCGTGGTGACGACGGTGACGAGGACAGCGACCAGCACCAGGCGGGGCCGGCGACGCAGCCGCTCGGTGGTGCGGCTCACCTCCGCCATCGTCCCCCCGATTTCTGGCACCGGGCTGTGAATCCGCGTCGGCTCGCAACTTTTCCGGGCTCTCAGGCCGCTCCCAGCCACGCCAGGGGCTGCGTCGAGGAACGGCGCGGACCCTCGGGTGCTCCGCGGCGGTCGGTGCAGCGGGGGAGGAGGCCCGGATGCAGCAGTCGCGCGTGCTGGCGGAGCCGTCGCGGGTCGACCTCGGCGGGCCGGTCCTGGTGGTCATCGGCGGACTGCCCGGCAGCGGAAAGACGACGCTGCTGCGACGGCTCCTCGCCGAGCAGGTGCCGGGAGTGACCGGACTGGACTCGGAGTTCGTCGCGGAGGACTTCCGGCGGGCGGGTGTGGCTCTGACGTACCGGTTCCTCCGCCCGGTGGTGCACGTCGTGCACCGGTGGCGGGTGCTGCGGGCCGTCCGCGGCGGGTCTCCTGTCGTCGTGCTCACCGATCCCTGGACCGGGGAGCGGTGGCGCGCCGCGGTGCTCCGGGCAGCCGCGCGGGCCGGCCGGCGGGTGCTGGTGGTGCACCTCGACACCGGGCCGGAACTCGCCGCCGCGGGGCAGTCGGCTCGCGGCCGAGTGCTCTCGGAGCGCGCCATGCGGCGCCACCTCGAGCGGTCGGCCCGTGTCAGGGCGGCGTCCGGGCCGGACGTCCTCGTCGTCGACCGGCGGGGGAGCGACCGCCTCGACCTCGCCGGGATCCTCCGCCGGCCGTTGCCCCGCCGATTCCGGACGGAGGGAGAGTCGTGCTCTCAGGCGCAGATCCAGCCCGGTAGTGCGGGCCACGCCTCGACCGTGTCGCCGTCCACGGCGTAGGCCGTCGAGAGGTCGTCGGCCAGGAGGAGCTCGACCCCGGCACCGTTCTCGTAGCCGGTCGGGATCGCGTCGTCGGGCAGGTCGGCATCCGGGACGAACGACTCGACGGTGTCGGCGGCGAAGACCCTTCGGGGTCGCGCACGAACAGACGCCTGGCGTCCTCGGTGCTGCCGCCGTCGAGGGGCCAGCGCAGTTCGAGGAGGAGGGCCGAGTCCATGTCGCAGTGGGTCTCGCCTTCGTACAACCGGAAGTCCGATGGCTGGGCGATCGTGTCGCCGCGTTCCCAGAGGCCCAGCAGGCGGTCGTGATCGTCGGCCGCGGGCGTCTGCTGGTCACCGTTCCCGCTGCACGCCGACGTCGCGAGCGCCAGCAGTGTGAGAGGCAGAGCCCAACCACGAATGGTCACCCGCACATCATGGTGGCCGACCAAAAGATCTCTCCAGGCCGCAGCGTCATTGCGGCCGAACAGAGATATCCGAGAACGCGTACGCACTTTCTCCGCCGGCCTGCGTGGCTGACCATGGGCGGGCTCCGCGGGGTGGCAGCTACGTCAGCGGCTCGTTCTCGCGGTGCCGGGAACCGGTCTCGCGCAGCGACCCGGGGTGGGCCCTCGCGGTGGGGTCGCTGCGAGTCTTGACCAGGCTCGCGACGGTGACGACGGCGAGCACGACGACGATGACGCCCAGGCTGAGCGGGGTGGGGATCTCCGGCACGCGCTCGTCGATGTCGACGTGGCCCCAGTGCAGGATCAGCTTGAGGCCGATGAACGCGAGGATGAACGCCAATCCGGCTGACAGGTAGACGAGCCGGTCGAGCAGCCCCTTGACGAGGAAGAACAGCGCCCGCAGGCCCAGGAGCGCGAAAGCGTTGGCCGTGAAGACGATGTAGGCCTCTTCGGTCACCCCGAAGATGGCGGGGATGGAATCGAGGGCGAAGAGCAGGTCCACGCTGCCGATCGCGATGAGCACGATGAACAGCGGGGTGACCATCCGCCTCCCGTCGACGCGGGTGGTGAGCCGGCCGCCGACATAGTCGGGAGTGACCGGCAGGAGGCGGCGGGCGGCTGTGACCACCGCATTGTTCTCGATGTCGGGGTCCTCGTCGCGGTGCCGGAACAACTGCACGGCCGTGTAGATCAGCAGCAGGCCGAAGAGCAGGAACATGAAGGAGAACAGCGACAGCAGCGTCGCGCCGAGCGCGATGAAGATCGTCCGCATGATCAGTGCCAGGACGATCCCGAAGGTGAGCACCTTGTGCTGGTGCTCCTCGGGCACCGTGAACGTCGTCATGATGATGACGAAGACGAACAGGTTGTCGACCGACAGGCTCTTCTCGATCACGTAGCCGGCGAAGTACTCGGTGCCCGCGTCGCCGCCGTAGGCGACCGTGAACCAGACGCCGAAGGCGATGGCGACCGCGATGTAGAACACCGACCACGCGGTGGCCTCGCGGAAGCCGACGCGGTGCGGTCGAACCGCGGCCAGCACCAGGTCCACGGCCAGCAGGCCCAGCACGAGCGCGATGGTGAGTGCCCAGGTCCGGACGCTGATGTCGAGCACGCCGGTCTCCGTCCCGTCGGCGGGCGACCTCACGCCGGGGCTGAGCGTGCGGACCCGGGGATGCCCTCAGGAGTGACCGTCTAACCCGGCGGCACGGTGGCCGTCGGGCGAGTCACCGACGCTGACCATATGGTCGTGCGCTCTCTGGCCTTGCCGGCAGCTGCGCTGACCGGGCCGTCAGCGCTCGCGCATTGTTCTCAGCCGCGCCCGGGCCGGACCAGCTGGGCGCACGGCGGTGGTGCCATGCCGTCGTCCGGGACGAACTGGATGACCTCGCCTCCCCGGTCGGTATAGGTCATCTGGTCACCGGCAATGACAACGGTTCCGCGCCCCACCCAATCCTCAGGCGTGTTCGTCCCATCCAGTGGTAGATCGGGGCTGCTGTCGACCGATTGCGGAGTGACCGCTTCCCAGAGGCGCCCATTGACGGTCACCGCGTCGACGCCGCAGTGCCGGAGGGAAACCTCCACCGAACTGAACGCGTTCCCGCAGGCGGCAAGGATGCCGACGCTCGAGAGCAGGACAGCGCGCGCACGTGTGGGGCCACTCATGCCCGGCAGTATCAGGCTCCAGGAGTGCTGAAGCCGCCTTTTTGGCGTGCCTCCTCGCGGTATCCCTGAGCCGCCCACAATGGGACACCCCATCAGCAGGCAGCAGTCGGATGACTAGAGGTGACTGTCCGCTTGTAGCGTCGTTTAGTGCCGTGGCGACCCGATCACCCGAATCCGCCGCATCGGCTTGATCGCTACGCCTTCCGAGCCGGGGAGTTGCGAAGCCCCGAGGAGACAGACACGGGGTACGCGCTCGTCCTCCCGATCGTCTTCTGGACGCAGGTCGGAGGCCACCTTTGGAGGCGGCGCTGGGGTAACCCGAAGACAACGGCGGACGTGTGGGTGTCTGCTGCCGCTGTTGAGCACCCTTACGATCTCGGATGGTTTATGGACGACCGGCTTGAGGAGATGATGGACCTTTGGGACGCAGGCCACGTCGTCCTGGGCGAGGACCTCCTGCATGAGGTTCGCTGGCTGGACGAGAACGACTCCAAGGTAATCGCCCGTGAAGTGTTCGATACCGACCTTGATCAAGAGCGTGCGAGTCGAGCACCGACCGGCGGTGGTCCCTAGAGCCGCCTTAGGGGGCGGCCTGCCCAACTGCCCCTGAACGGCCCACTAAGAGACACACGCCATCTTGGTGTGCTCCGTGGTAGCCGCGGCCTGGACTTCGACCTTATTGATCCCCAGGCGGCCCGACGACCTCGAGATCGAGGAAGTACGGGAGGTCACTCCAGTGCACATAAGGCGCGGTGCTTCGAGTTCGACGTCGCCGCTCCCGGCGAGCTTGAACTTCGCCTGTCGGCGCAGCCCAAGCACGACGATTGTTACCTCGGGTGCGCTATAGCCGCCTTCATGGCATGTCTGGCCGGTGTCCTTGAGCGGCCCACAATGGGAAGGACACCGCGTCCTTGTCGGTCTGGTGAGGCTTCGTACACACCCGCGCGGGGGACATGGTGCGACCGTCAGCCGCCCGGAACCACAGCCTCGGGGTTGTATCGCAAGAATCAGCCGAACGTAGATAGGGCCGGGTGCGTGAATGAGGCGTCAGTGGTGGCGTCCGGCTGAGGACGTGCCGGGCTGGGCGACAAGCCGGGGCGTCCAGGTCTTTGGGCTGGTATGCGTCGGCATTCTTACCGGCGGCATCGTTTCGCTGTACCAGGTTCGCCTGAGCAGTCCTGGAATCCGGCCACTCATCACGGCTTTTCTGGCGGCAGGCATCTGTCTCCTCCTGGCCTGGCTCGTGCGGACGGAGCAGGTTCGCCGCCACAAGAAGAACGCGGACCGCCAGTTGCCCGAGAGGTAACAGGCGGCGATGTGTCCCCGCGGCCGCCTTCCGGGCGAGCCGGCGCTGGTGTCCCTGAGCGGCCCACTAAGGGACATGTGCTGTTCCTGCCTGGCGGACGAGCTCAGTAGTCACAAGAGATCGAATCCGGATATTTCGCTGCCCAGGAGGAGGCGCACCAGTCGGCTGCGTCACCCAGCTTTCCGTCCGGCTCGGCGCCGCAGTAGCCACGGACTTCTCTCCACAAGCTGCGAAGGTTGCCCGTGTCGTCGTCGTCCAGATCGTGCTCGTCCAACAGCGACCGGATCGTCGAAGTCTGGTCGTCGGCGTCAATGCTGGCGTACTCGCCGCAGGTGGTGTCGTCTGGGCTGGCTCCGCATGCGCGCAGCGTCAGCAGTGTTGCCACGACGACTGCTGCGCCGATGCCCGGTGCTGCCGTGCCCGCTCCCCGCGCTAGCACCGTGCTGCCGCTACACATGGGTGGACGTTAGCCGGGACGGAGCTGCCCATGAGCGCTTCCGGGACCCCCAGCAAGCGTCTGAAGCCGCCCTCAGAGCGAGCCTGGCAGCCTGTGTCCCTGAGCGGCCCGCTATGGGACAGCCTGACGAACCTCCACGGCGAGCTGCTGGAAGACGCCTGGGTCGACCTCCAGCTCGGCCTCGCAGCGCCAGCGAGGCGGCGCACCGTCCTCCAGCTCCACCCGTACAAGAACCGTGTTGGTCTTGTCATGCCGGAGAACAAACCGCATCTCGGCTGCTTCGCTGTGCCAGCGCCGGTCGCCCACCCAACCTCGCCAGTCTGCGGCGATGCCGTCGAGGAAGTCGGCCAAGCTCTGCGGTTCCCACCCGGCCTCGGCGAATACCAACGACGCGTTCAAGCCTCTGCCCGACAGAACAGCCCGCCACATCGGCATCGACCCCTGCTCCGTTGAGCCAGCGGGATGCAGCTCCAAGCGAAGTCCGTTGCGTGATCCCAGTACAGCGGCGTCCACATGATCAGGCTATGAGTCGGCCGTCTGTGATTGTCTCTTAGGCCGCCTTCTGTCCCTGAGCGGCCCGCCTAGGGACACTTCGTGGGACTTCGAATCGGCGGGCCTGACTTCAGGCGGTCACGCCTGGGCTGGCGTCCAATGCTCGCCGGACGGCCAGGCCTCACGTGCTCGCCTTAATCCGGCTTCGGTCGTGGGACAGCAGGGCTGGCAGCCGGAGAGCGCGTCCGCTGTTGGCCCAGTTGCATCTCCGGTCAACGCTGCCGCCGCAGCCGACCGAAGAAGGATCGTTCGGGGCCGCGATTCTGCGGGGGCCACTCGCCGACTGCCTCGGTTCGGACGAAGTCGTTGAGCCGAGCGTCAGCGTCCGTGCTGCCTTCGAGCGCGTAGAACCGTTCGTCCAGGCCGTTCAATGCATCTGTGAATTGCCCCTGGTCGATGCGGTTGGTCCGGCTGTCGGCGTCTATCGGGTAGGGGGAGCCCAGCAGATCCATCCCTTCGCGTAGCAACTTCGCCCAGTCATCGCCCAGAACGGTCGGCAGCAGGGCTAGCGCCTCCTCGGCCGTATCGCCGCCCCAGGCACGGAAGTAGTTCTCGAATCCGTCTGCATTGACCTCTTGCCGCCAGTCGCAGACGGCCATGACCTGGCGCTGAGCCGGTGACAGTAACGAGCGGTCGTCGGCATGTGTCTTGTACAGGGACCAGACGTCGACAGAGGTCATGCAAACGACCCTAGGCAGGGCACCCGTCCTCCATGGGTGACCCAGTACGCGGTGTCCCATAGGCCGCCTTCAGGGCGACGGGCAGCGCTGAGCGAAGGGCTCCGCTGGAGAGCGCAGGCCACTGAGCCGCGAAAGCGCCGGTCGCACGTGAGCGGGCAGCCCGACGTGACCGCGACGGTCAGCGTGCGGTCAGGCGGAGACGAGGAACGGTTCGGGGAGGACGATCTCGGTGCCGTCGGGGCGCCAGGTGCGCCATCGGCCGTCGGGTTGTCGTTCGACCCGGAACCCGTGGTGAACCTTGGTGTGGTGCCGTTCGCACAGCAGCGCCGAGTTCTCCAGGTTGGTCGGCCCCTCGTCCAGCAGCCATTCGGCCACATGGTGAACGTCGCACCAGTGGGTGGGCGCATCGCAGCCGGCGAACACGCAGGACCGGTCGCGCACCTCGACGGCGCGGCGCAGGTGCGGTGGGACGATCCGCTTGGTCCGGCCGAAGTCCAGGGGCTGGCCTTCTGGCCCCATGACGACGCGGGTGACGTTGCCGTCGCAGGCCAGCCAGCGGGCCCGGGCGGCGGAGATGATCCCGCCGAACCCGGTGCGGCCGGCCCCGGCGCCGGTCGAGGTGTCCATCAGGTCGTCGAGGTTGATCGTCACGACCACGTGCGGCTTGTGCCCACGCAGCGTCGGCAGGTTCCCCGACGCCAGGGCGTTGTCGCAGAGCTGGACGAGGGCGTCGCCGGCCTGCTGGGCGCGGGTGCGGGTGTCCCCGGCGGGCCGGTCGGCCTGCACGTGGGACTCGACGGCGGCCTGGAACTTCTCCCCGCCCACAGCATCGAGGGTGCCGTGGAAGGACACCGTCCCGTCGCCGTTCTTGGTGAAGAACAACGACCGCTGCTCGGTGGGGTCCGGTTCGGTGCCGTCAGGGTCCAGCCGGGCCAGATAGTGACCGACGGCCTCGCGCAGATCGGCGTGCGAGGCCGTGACGGCGGCCTCGGTCAGCGCCGCGTCGATCTCGCCCACGTCCACGCCCTGGGCCGCGGCGCGGGCCAGGTTCACCTCCGACACCACCGGCGCGATCACCCCGACCGCCTCCGCCGTCACCGCACCCACCGCCGCCGCGGCAGCCAGCACCGGCAACTGCTCCAGCGTGCGGCCGTTGCGCACCAGCCGCGCCGCCTCGGCCTTCGACAACCGGTGGTGCCCGCGCAGCCAGGACGCCATCGTGGCCTTGCCGTCGTGCTCGCAGGCCTGGGTCAGCTCACCCTCACGCACCGTGCGGGCCAGCTCGGCGTCCAGCCGGTTCTTCGCGATCACCAGCGCGCCGGCGCGCTCGATCACCGCCGGCCCGAACGACCCCTTGAGGTCCTGACCGGCCAGCGCCGACAGCGCACCGGCGAGGCACGCCGTCGGAGTCACGCAGCCGGTCGAACACATGTACGAATAGTACCGCCCTGAGGCGCCCGACACCAGACGAATCCGCAGGTCAGCGGCCTATACACAGACGAGAAGCAGCCCTTGACGGCCATCCGCACCTGCCACTAGAGCACGCGCGTGCGCTACGGTCCGGCGATGCGGCTCCCCGACGGTCTCGTGGCCGTGGTGAAGCGCGAGTGCCCGACCTGCGTGCTCGTCGAGCCGGTGCTCCGCGAGCTCGGCGCCGAGGTCTGGTGCCAGGACGACGCCGGCTGGTTCGACCACGACGACACCGAGCTGGAGCTGTCCTACCGGCTCGGCATCGAGACCGTGCCGACGCTGATCCGCGTCGAGGACGGCGAGGAGACCGCCCGCGTCGTCGGCTGGAGCCGCGAACAGTGGGAGGACCTCACGAAGGTCGAATGCCTCGGTGCGGACCTCCCGGAGCACCGCCCGGGCTGCGGCTCGCTGTCGGTCGACCCGTTCCGCATCGACGCCCTCGAGGCGCGCTTCGGCGGCAGCGGCCTCGGCAGCCACCGCGTCGAGCTCGCCGACCTCGAGGACGAGCACGAGGCCATATTCGACCGCGGCTGGACCGACGGCCTGCCCGTCGTCCCGCCGACCCCGGAGCGGGTGCTGCGCATGCTGCGCGGCACCACCCGCGCCCCGGACGAGGTCGTCGCGGTCGTGCCACCGGACCTCGTCGAGTGCACCGTCGAGAAGGTGGCCGTCAACGCCGTGATGGCCGGCTGCCTGCCCGAGCACCTGCCCGTCGTGCTCGCGGCGCTCGAGGCGGCGTGCACCGAGGAGTTCGCCCTGCACGGACTGCTGGCGACGACGTACTTCTCCGGCCCGATGATCGTCGTCAACGGTCCCGTGGCCCGCCGGATCGGCATGAACAGCGGCGTCAACGCCCTGGGGCAGGGCAACCGCGCCAACGCCACCATCGGGCGCGCGCTGCAGCTCGTCGTCCGCAACGTCGGCGGGGGAAGGCCCGGTCAGATCGACCGCGCGACGCTCGGCAACCCCGGCAAGCTGACCTTCTGCTTCGCCGAGCGCGAGGAGGGCAGCCCGTTCGCGCCGCTGGCCGCCGACCGCGGCGTCCCCGGGAACGCCGTCACCCTGTTCGCGGGCTCCGGCGTGCAGCCGGTCGTCGACCAGCTGAGCCGGACGCCCGAGTCGCTGGCGCGCTCGTTCGCTGCCTGCCTGCGGGTCAACGGGCACCCGAAGCTGCCGCTGTCGTTCGACGCGGTGCTCGTCGTGTCCCCGGAGCACGGGCGGGTCTTCCGCGAGGCCGGCTGGGACCGCGCCCGGCTGGTCGCCGAGCTCGAGGCCCTGCTCCTCCTGGACGCCGACGAGCTGCTCCGGGGCGCGGGCGGCATCACCGAGGGCGTGCCCGAGGCGCTCGCCGGCCGGCAGCTGCCGAAGTTCCGCTCTGGCGGGCTGCTCGTCGTGCACGCCGGCGGCGACGCCGGCCTCTTCAGCGCCGTCGTCGGCGGCTGGGTGTCCGGCCCGACCGGGAGCTCCCCGGTGACCAGAGAGGTACGCGCATGAGAACCGTCCTGGACCCGACCGGCGAGCAGCAGGCAGCGGCGCGGGACCTGCTCCCGCGCCCGGCGTCCCTGCGCGGCCGGACCGTGGGCCTGCTCGACATCAGCAAGCCGCGCGGCGACGTCGTCCTCGACCGGCTGGCGGAGCTGCTGGCCGCCGACGGCGTGGTGGTGCGGCGCTACCGCAAGCCCACCTTCACCCGGACCGCGCCGGTGGACCTGCGGCACGAGATCGCCGAGCAGTGCGAGGTGGTCATCGAGGCGCTCGCCGATTAGGGCTCGTGCACGTCGTGCAGTGTGCACGACATCGCCGACCTCGAGCGCCGCGGCGTGGTGGGGGTCTTCCTCGCCAGCGAGGTGTTCGCCGACGCCGCGCGGCTGCAGGGCGCAGCGCTCGGCTTCCCCGCCCCGTTCGTGCTGGTGCCGCACCCGGTCCAGGACCGGACGGACGCCGAGCTCCGAGCGGCGGCCGACGGCGCGTACGCCGCGGTGGTGGCGGCTGTGACGGCTCGGCCTGGCGCGCCCGTCCGGTAGTCGGTAGCGGCGAGTGGGTGCGTGCCGGTCGGTAGGCGCTAGCGTTCAGGGGGGGGGGGCGTCGTCGGGTTCCGGCACCGGGCCGGACGACCACCTCGCACCGGACGGAGGCGCAGTGATGGCGCGACGGGACGTGGTGGTGATGGGCGCCTCCGCAGGAGGCGTGGAGGCGCTGCGGACGCTACTGGGGGACCTGCCGCCGGACTTCCCGGCCGCCGTGCTCGTCGTGCTGCACATGCCTCCGAGCGCGCACAGTGCGCTGCCGTCGATCCTGGAACGGGTCTGCGCGCTGCCCGTGGCCGCGGCCGAGCACGGCGCCCCGCTGCGCCCGGGCACGGTGACGGTGGGCGTGCCCGACCACCACCTGATGCTCGCGGGGGATCATTTGGTGCTCAGTCACGGCCCCCGGGAGAACGGCCACCGCCCCGCGGTGGACGTGCTGTTCCGCAGCGCCGCGCGTGCCGCCGGGCCGCGGGTGGTGGCGGTGGTGCTCTCCGGCGCCCTGGACGACGGCACGGCGGGGATGGTCGCGGTCCGGGCGCGCGGCGGGGTGGGCGTGGCCCAGGACCCCGAGGACGCCATCTACGGGAGCATGCCCACGCAGGCGCTCGTGGTGGGCGGCGCCGACCATTCCGTGCCGGTGGCGAAGATGGCGACCCTGCTCACCGAACTGGTCACCGAGGAGGTCGACATGGCCGGAGCGCCGGAGCCCAGCGAGCTCATGGCGGTGGAGACGGCGCTGGCCGACCTGGACGCGGACGCCCTCAACCGCTCGGAGCGGCCGGGCACGCCGTCGGGGTTCGGCTGCCCGTCGTGCCACGGAAGTCTGTTCACCATCTCCGAAGGCGGGATGGAGCGCTACCGCTGCCGGGTGGGCCACGCCTGGTCGCCGGAAGCGCTGGCCGCCGAGCAGTCCGAGGCGCTGGAAGGGGCGCTGTGGATGGCGCTCCGGGGACTCGAGGAGCGCGCCGCGCTGAGCCTGCGCATGGGGGAGCGGGCCGCGCGGCGCGGGCACGCGCACAGCGCCGAGTCGTTCCGCCAACGGCACGACGAAGCACAGGAGGCGGCCCTGCTGATCCGCGCTCTCCTGCAGCGCGGCTACCGGGACGCCGACGCGCCGTCCACCGAGGTCGGGGAGGCCTGAACCGATGACCACCGAGCAGCGCCCGGGCGACGGCGCCCCGCCCGACGCCGTCCCCCCGGAGCAGGACGTGCTCGACACTGCGGACACCGACGACGAGGGCGGCACCGTCGACGACGCGATCGCCGGGCGCGACCCCGAGTTCGAGTCGCTGCTGGTCTACCTGCGCGAGCAGCGGGGCTTCGACTTCACCGGGTACAAGCGGCCGAGCCTGGTCCGCCGGGTCCGGCGGCGCATGGCCGAGGTCGGCGTCGCCTCGATCGCCGACTACCAGGACTTCCTCGAGGTCCACCCCGAGGAGTTCACCCCGCTGTTCAACACCGTGCTGATCAACGTGACCAGCTTCTTCCGCGACCGGCCGTCCTGGGACCACCTGCGCGAGCACCTGCTGCCGCAGATCCTCGCCGCGGCCGGGCCGACGATCCGGGCGTGGAGCGCGGGCTCGGCCGGCGGGCAGGAGGCCTACAGCCTGGCGATCATGCTGGCGGAGGCGCTCGGCGCCGAGGAGTTCCGGCAGCGGGTCAAGATCTACGCCACCGACGTCGACGAGGACGCCCTGACGCAGGCCCGCCAGGCCGTCTACTCCGAGCGGGAGCTGGCGGGGCTCACCCCTGAGCAGGTGGAGGAGTACTTCCAGCCGGAGAACGGGCGCTACGCGTTCCGCAAGGACCTGCGCCGCTCGGTCATCTTCGGGCGCAACGACCTCGTGCAGGACGCCCCGATCTCGCACGTCGACCTGCTGCTGTGCCGCAACACGCTCATGTACTTCAACGCCGAGACGCAGAGCCGCATCCTGGGGCGGCTGCACTTCGCGCTCAACCCGTCGGGCCTGCTGTTCCTGGGCAAGGCCGAGATGCTGCTGTCGCACCCCCAACTGTTCACGCCGGTGGACCTCGCCCGGCGGTTCTTCCGCAAGCAGGGGGTCCGTCCCGAGGAGCAGCGCCCCGTCGCCGTGGTGCCCCCGCGCGAACCGTCGCTGGTCAGCAGCGGTGACCTCTCCCTGCTGCGGCGCGAGACCATGCTCTCCGCCCCCGCGGCGCAGCTGGCCCTCGACGGCGACGGCCGGCTGGCGATGGTCAACCGGGAGGCGTCCCGGGTGTTCGGCATCTCCCAGCGGGACGTCGGCCGTCCGTTCCAGGACCTGGAGATCTCCTACCGGCCGACGGAACTGCGCGCCTCGATCGCGGAGGCGATCGAGCAGCGCCGGCCGGTGTGGCTGCGCGCCGTGGAGCGTCGCCGCCCCGGGCACGACACCACGATCTACGACATCCAGCTGACCCCGCTGTTCCGGGAGGAGGGGTCGCTGCTGGGCACCACCGTCGTCTTCGACGACGTGACCCAGTACCGCCGGCTGCAGGCCGAGCTCGAGTTCTCCAACCGCCAGCTGGAGACGGCGTACGAGGAGCTGCAGTCCACGAACGAGGAGCTCGAGACCACCAACGAGGAGCTCCAGTCGACGGTCGAGGAGCTGGAGACCACGAACGAGGAGCTCCAGTCCACGAACGAGGAGCTCGAGACGATGAACGAGGAGCTGCAGTCGATGAACGACGAGCTCCACGCCACCAACGAGGAGCTCCGCACCACCGCCGGCGAGGTCGCCGCGCTCAACCACTTCATGTCCGGCGTCCTGGGCAGCTTCCGGGCCGGTGTCGTGGTCGTGGACACCGCGCTCCGCGTGCTCGCGTGGAACAGCGCCGCCGAGGAGCTCTGGGGCGTCCGCGAGGACGAGGCCCGCGGACAGGAGCTCCTGGCCCTGGACATCGGCCTCCCGGTCGCCGAGCTGAGGACGACGCTGCAGCGCCTCGTCGCGGGGGAGCCCGTGACCCACGAGAGCGTGGAGCTGGCCGCGGTCAACCGGCGGGGGCGCCCGCTGCGCGTGCGCGTCACCGCGAGCGCCTTCACGGGCGCGCCGGACGGCTCGATCGGCGCCGTGCTGCTGATGGACCCGTCCGGGGACTGACGGGCCGGGCCGAGGGGTCCGCGGCTCAGGTCAGCGCCGTGATGACCGCCTCGCCCTCGCCTTCGACGATGAGCCGGGCGAGGTCGCGCAGCTTCACGTTGAGCCGTGAGCTGAGGGCCACCAGCCGGGCGAATGCCTCCTCGGCGTCGACCCCGATCCTGGCCATGATGACGCCCTTGGCCTGGTCGATGACGGCCCGGGAGGTCAGGGCGCGCTCCAGGTTGGTGGCGAGGTCGCGCAGCGCCTCGCGTTCGGCCACGTTCTGCAGGACGCCGGCGACCGCCGCCGCGGCCAGCTCGCCGATGCGCCGGTTGGCCGAGCCGAAGGCGGCCGGCTCGCGCGAGTAGATGTTGAGCACCCCGGAGCTCTGCTCGTCGTCCTGCACCGGGACGGCCAGCACGCTGCGCACGTCGGACCGCTCCGCGATGCGGGCGAGCGCCGGCCACCGGTCGTCGGTCCTGACGTCGTCGGCGATGACCACGCTCACCGACCGGTGCGCCTCCCAGCAGGGGCCCTCCTCCGCCTGGACCTGCAACCCGTCGAACCCCAGGGCCTCCGGGGAGTCGGCACCGAGGCGCTGAGGGTTCAGCGGCGAGCCCAGGGTGATGCTCACCCAGGAGGCGGCGGGGACGGCGCTCTGCACGAGGGTCGCCATGCGGCGGAGCATCCGCTGCCGGTCCTCCTCCTGGACCGGCAGGGCCGTGAGCTGCGCGAACGAGGTCGCCAGCCCCAGCACGTCCGGGGGGCCGGCGTCGTCCGCCTCGCGGGGGCCGGGGTCGGAGGCGGCCGCCGTAGCGCTGTCCTCCTGCACCAGCACCCACTGGACGCGGGCGTCGGCCGACCGGGGGGCCACGGTGTCGGCGAAGCCGAAGAGCTCGGCGCGCAGCTCCGCGCCGCTCCGCGGGCGGACGGTGACCATCGTGCGGCGGTCGGTCGCCTGACCGCTGCCGAGGGCCCGCAGCGACTCGCGCACCTCGGCGACGTGCTCGCGGTCGACGAACAGCGTGAGCGGCTTGCCCGGCAGCCGGTGCAACCCCACCCCCAGCAGGCGGGCGATCGCCGGGTTGGCCTCCAGGAGCTTGCCGTTGCCGTCGGTGGCGGCCAGTCCGACGGGGACCAGGGCGGACAGCTGGCCGCGCCACCGGCGCTCGGACTCGTACCGGGCGAGCA
Source organism: Blastococcus sp. TF02-09 (assembly GCF_003319105.1). GTDB lineage: Bacteria > Actinomycetota > Actinomycetes > Mycobacteriales > Geodermatophilaceae > Blastococcus. The sequence goes on from NZ_QOHH01000001.1 coordinate 239,782, forward strand.
GCTGGTTGACCTGCTCCTGCTGGACGCGCAGCTCCTCCTCGACGACGTGCAGCTCCTCGTGCGCGACCTCCAGCTCGGCGAGCTCGGCCAGGGCCTTGGCCGCCGGACCCGTGTCCTGCGCCGGCGCGGTGAGCCGGGCGCGGCGGTCCCGTGCGGGGCGGGGCAGCGGCGCGGGTTCGGGGGAGCCGGTCATGGTCGTTCTCCGTCCGCATCGGCGCGCGCCTGGGCCCGGTCGATCGCCGCGGCCGCCCGGTGCTCCCAGGCAGACCTGCGGTGGGCCTCGGCGTGCGCGGGGTCGGCCTGTGCGGCGCGCTCGTGCACCTCGGCGGTGCGCTCGTGGGTGCGCGCCGCCCGCTCGTGGCCGGAGCGCGAACTCTCCCGCGACGCGCGGGCGTGGTCGGCGGCCTGCTCGGCGTGCTCCTCCGCCACCTCGAGGTCGACGGCGTCCGATCCCTGCCCCGAGGCCAGCCGGGTCAGCCGCTGGCCCAGCTCCTGGGCCCGCCGGCCCGCGGACCGGGCGCGCTCGGCGGCCCGCCCGGCGGCGTCGTGCGACTCGGACATCGTTCCCCTCCGGTGCCGGCGCGTCGCCGTCCTTTCTACTCTCCCGGACGCGTCACAGACACCCCGGGAGAGGCACCGCGTTCAGGGCATGCGTCGTGGTCCGGCGAGGCGCAGCGGGGCGAGCAGGCGCCGTCCGGCCCGGCGGGCGTGCGCGACGGCGACGGCGTTCGCCAGGTGGTCGGCGTGCGCGCGCAGGTCGGCCCGCCGCTGCTGGAGCTCGGCCACCTCCGCGGCCAGGACGTCCAGCTCGGTGAGCAGTGCCGCGCGGCGGGTGGCGGCGTCGTCGTCGAGCCGGGTCCGCACGTCGGCCGCGGCCTCGTCGGCCCGACGGCGCTCCTCGCGCCCGGCGGCGAGCAGGGCGACGACCTCCTGACGGGCGTGCACCAGAACGGCCGCGGCCTCGGCTCCGGCCCGCTCCCGGACCCGGCCGGCCTCCTCGGCGGCGCGCCGCTCGAGCGCGGCCACGTCAGCGAGCCGCTGCTCCGCCTCGGCCCGGGCGCGGGCACCGGTGGCCTCGGCCTCGGCCCGGCTCCGCCGCGCCTCCTCGAGCAGGGTGGCCGCGGCGTCGCGGGCCTCGGTCAGCGTCCGCTCGGCCTGGGCCGCCGTGTCGGCCGCCGTCAGCCGGGCCGTGGCGATGGTCTGCTCGGCGGCGCGCGCGGCGGCCCGCCGCTCGGCGGCGGCGTCGGCGCGCAGGGCGTCGGCCTCGTCGGCAGCGGTGGCCATGAGCGCGCCGATGCTGCGGGAGACCTGCAGGAACTCCCCGCCCGCCGTGGAGTGCCCGAGGAGCTCGCGGGCCTCGTCGAGCGCGGCGCGCGTCTCCAGCTGGCGGGCCAGCAGGTGCTCGCGCTCGCGGTCGGCCGTGGCCAGCTCGGTCTCGGCCCACTGGACGTAGGACTGGACCTCGAACCGGTCGTAGCCGGCGACCGCGCGCCGGAACATCGGCGCGGACCCCAGCACCGTGTCGAGGTCGCCGGCCACGTTCGGGCGCGTGCGCTCGACGGTCCCGGGCAGGAGGGGACCGGGGTCGCCGTCCGTGTCGCGGTCGGCATGCAGCTCGATGGTCATTCCACTCACTCCCAGCAGTACCGGTATCGGGGACGACGCTAGGCGCGGCGGCGGGTGAACGCCCGGCCACGGAGCGTGGCATCACCCGGACGGGGAGGGTGCCCGCCGCCCACCGTGCCCGGCCTCGCTCCGGCGGGTGACGGCGTCCCCGCACCGCTCGCCGCAGGCGTTCCCCGGGGGTCACCCTCGGTGGCATGACCCCTCCCGCGACCCCGGAACCGGGCAGCCTGACCGTCCCGCCGCTCTTCGGCTGGGAGGGCATCGTGGTGCTGCTGGTCGCCGCGGTCGTGATCGGCGTGGGCTACCTCGTGCTCTCCGCCGTCTCGGCGAACCGGCGTCCCTCGGCGGACTGGGACGAGTGGCTCCAGGGGCGCTCGCGCGTGCGGCGCGACGCCGTGGACGGGCCGGGCGCGCCGCCGTCGGCCCCGATCCCGGACCGCTCCGGAGAACCTCGGGCGGCGCGCCGGACCCCCTGATCGGAGAACCCCAGCTCGCGGGCGTAGGTTGCCCGACCGGTGTGCGCTCTGCCACACACGGTCCGGTCGTCCGCGAGATCCTCGTGCGCGACCGGGCGTTCCACTCAGTCGCCCGGGAGAGCCGGGGAAGGGACGACCATGAGCACCACGACCGCACCGCCGCGCGACGGCGGCCCGGCACCGGAGGCAGGCGGCAAGGCCTCCATCTGGCGCCGCCAGCTGTCCAGCTATCCGGAGAACGGGCCCCGCTCGCTCTACCTGGCCATCACCGTGCTCGCCACGGTGGTCCTCTACTACGAGCTCTACATCCAGGGCGCGGTGGCGACGCAGATCATCACCGACTTCAACTTCTCGTTCACCGGCTACGTGTTCGTCTCGGTGCTCGGCAACCTGATCGGCGCCTTCGCCTCGCTGTTCGCCGGCCTGGCCGACCGCTGGGGCCGGGCGAACCTGGTCGTCTACGGGCTGCTGATCACCGGCGCGATCATCCTGTTCGGCCTCCCGCACGCGCCGAACAAGACCGTCTTCACCGTGCTGTTCGCGCTGCTGAGCTTCGTCGAGGGCGTCGTCCTGGTCGCGACGCCGGCGCTGATCCGTGACTTCTCGCCCCAGGTGGGCCGCGGCGTCGCGATGGGCTTCTGGACCCTCGGCCCGGTGCTCGGCAGCCTCGTGGTCACCTCGGTGTCCAGCAGCACCCTGGACAGCCACCCCGACTGGCGGTTCCAGTTCTACGTCTGCGGCATCGCCGGCCTGGTCGTCTTCGTCATCGCGTTCCTCGGCCTGCGGGAGCTCTCGCCGGCCCTGCGCGACCAGCTGATGGTCAGCATGCGCGACCGGGCGCTGATCGAGGCCCGCGCCGCCGGGATCGACCCCGAGCAGGCGCTCAAGGGCCACTGGAAGCAGATGCTGCGCTTCGACGTCCTGGGCTCGGCGTTCGCGGTCAGTGTCTTCCTGCTCCTGTACTACATCCTCGTCGGCTTCGCGGTCGTCTACTTCGCGACCGTCTACGGCTACTCCGAGGCGCGCGGCAACGCGCTCGCCAACTGGTACTGGATCACCAACGCGATCGCCCTGGTCGTGACCGGTGTGCTCACCGACCGGTTCCGGGTGCGCAAGCCGTTCATGATCGTCGGCGGGCTGATCAGCATCGCCGGCAGCGTCCTGTTCGCCCTGGCGGCCACCGATCCCGACGTCGACTACTACACGCTGGCCCGGTACTTCGTGCTGGCCGCCGCGGGCGGCGGCATGGCCTACGTCGCGTGGATGGCGAGCTTCACCGAGACCGTGGAGCGGCACAACCCGGCGGCCACGGCCACCGGGCTGGCGATCTGGGGTTGGACCCTGCGGCTCGTGGTCACCGTCTCCCTCGCGGTGTTCACCCTCGTCGTCCCGGCCACCTCGGTGCTGGTGGACAAAGGCACCCGGGTGCAGGAGATCGTCGACGAGCACCCCGACGAGGTCGCGGTCCTGTCGGCCATCGACCCGGAGGCGTCGGCCGCGCTCAGCGAGGACCCGACCGACATCGACGCGCTGTCCACGGCGCTCGGGGACGTCGCCCGGCAGCAGGGTGCGAGCGACGACGAGGCCGACGCGGTGTCGGCTGCGGTCGTCGAGCGGGCGCCGCAGCTCGGCGCGGTCCAGCAGATCGACCCGGACACCCTGGCGACGCTCCAGGCGGGCGACCTCAGCGTGGCCCCGACGGCGATCGGGCAGATCTCCGAGGGGCTTGGCGTGAGCGAGGCGGAGGCCGGGGAGCTGCTCGTGAGCCTGGCCGCGCCGGACGTGCAGGCCGACCTCGAGTCGATCATCCCCTACGCCACCGTCCTCCAGGAGGCGAACGCCGCCATCCCCGCGGACGACCTCGAGTACCTGAGCGAGAACGGCGCCGAGGTGCAGGAGGCGCAGGCCGACAACCCCGAGCAGTGGCAGACCTGGTGGTGGGTCTGCATCGCGGGCCAGGCGCTCTTCCTGCCGTTCGTCTTCGTGATGACCGGCCGGTGGAGCCCGCGCCGGGCCCGTGAGGACGAGCGGGAGCACGAGGAGAAGGTGCAGCGCGAGCTGGCCGCGCTCGGCCGGTAACGGCGGTCCACGAGGGTTCCGGGCCGGGGACGAACTCCCCGGCCCGGAGCCCTCCGGGGTCCGATGAGGCCTGCGTTACAGTCCGAAAACCGGCGGGCCGATGTGGGCCCGCTCACGCGGACCGGGGTGCACCACCGGCCCGCCCGCTCCGGGGAGGCAGCCGATGACCGAGACCGCGCCGGCCGCCGGACCCGTCGAGGAACCCCCGCCGATCGGCGAGCGGGTCGCTCAGCTCGCCGCGGAACTCGGCGACGCGCCCGCCGTCATCAGCGGGGACACCACGCGCAGCTGGACCGAGCTGGACCGCCGCACCAACCGGCTCGCCCGCGCCCTGCTCGCGCGCGGCGTCGTCCTCGGAGACCTGGTCACCATCGGCCTGCCCAACAGCGTCGAGTTCGTCGAGGCCTGCATCGCCTGCTGGAAGGCCGGCGCCGTGCCGCAGCCGGTCTCGGCGGCCATGCCGCCGCTGGAGCTGCAGGGCATCGTCGAGCTCGCCAACCCGCCGCTGGTCATCGCCCGGGGCGACATCCCGCTGGACCGCCCGATCGCCGACGTCGACGAGCTGATCGGTGAGGCCGACGACGACGGCCCGCTGCCCACCGTCGTCTCCCCGGCCTACAAGGCGCCCGCCTCGGGTGGCAGCACCGGCCGGCCCAAGCTGATCGTCTCGGGCCAGGCCGGCGTGGTCGAGCCGTTCGGGGCGATGGTGTGGAAGCACCGGCCCGGCGGCACCGTCCTCATGCCCGGCCCGATGTACCACAACGGGCCGTTCACCAGCGCCATGGCCGGGCTGCTCTCCGGCTCGACGATGGTGCTCATGCCTCGCTTCGACGCCGAGGGCGTGCTGGCGCTGGTGGCCGAGCACCGCGCGACCTGGCTCTACCTCGTGCCGGCCATGATGAGCCGCATCTGGCGGCTGCCGGAGGAGGTCCGCGCCTCCTACGACCTCTCCTCGCTGGAGACCGTCTGGCACCTGGCCGCCCCCTGCCCGCCGTGGCTCAAGGAGGCCTGGATCGACTGGGTCGGCCCCGAGGTGCTCATGGAGCTCTACGCCGGCACCGAGGCGCAGGCCGGCACGATCATCAGCGGGACCGAGTGGCTCGAGCACCGCGGTTCGGTCGGCAAGGTCCTCTACGGCGAGATGACGATCCTCGGCCCCGACGGCGAGCAGCTACCCGCCGGGACGGTCGGCGAGGTCTACCTCCGCCGCGGCGAGGGGCAGGCGCCCTCCTACCGCTACATCGGCGCCGAGGCGCGCACCCGCGGCGACTGGGAGTCCCTCGGCGACATCGGCTGGATGGACGAGGACGGCTACCTCTACCTGGCCGACCGGCGCACCGACATGATCCTGGTCGGCGGCTCGAACGTGTACCCGGCGGAGGTGGAGGCCGCGCTCGACGAGCACCCGCAGGTGGCCTCCAGCGCGGTCATCGGGCTGCCGGACCCCGACCTCGGCCAGGTCGTGCACGCGATCGTCCAGCCCGCCCCAGGCCGGGACGACGTCGACCTCGACGACCTGCGCCACCACCTGGCCGAGCGGCTGGTCCGCTACAAGCAGCCGCGCACGTTCGAGCTGGTGCGCGAGCCGCTGCGCGACGACGCCGGCAAGGTCCGGCGCTCCCAACTGCTGGCCGACCGGGTGCCCGCGCAGCCGTGACGGCCCCGACCCAACCCCAATGCACCGATCCGACTGGAGCCCGACCGTGACGACGACCGACGCCCGAACCGTGGGGGAGGACCTGCGCCAGCGGGTCGCCGACTTCCTCGCCGAGCACGACCACACGACCATGGACCGGCTGGAGTTCCTCCGCGCCCGGTTCGACGCGGGCCTGGCGTGGGTGAACTTCCCGGAGGGCCACGGCGGCCTCGGCCTGCCCCGGGCCCTCCAGGGCCAGGTGGACGCCCAGTTCGCCGCCGCGGGTGCGCCCGACAACAACCCGCGCGGCAACGGCATCGGCCTGGGCATGGCCGCGCCGACGATCCTGGCCTTCGGCACCGAGGAGCAGAAGAAGAAGTTCCTGCGCCCGCTGTGGACCGGTGAGCGGGTGTGGTGCCAGCTGTTCAGCGAGCCCGGTGCCGGCTCCGACCTCGCCGCGGTCAGCACCCGGGCGGTGCGGGAGGGCGGCGACTGGGTCGTCAACGGCCAGAAGGTGTGGACGTCGAGCGCGCACAAGGCGCAGATGGCGATCCTGGTCGCCCGCACCAACCCGGAGGTGCCCAAGCACGCGGGGCTCAGCTACTTCCTCTGCAACATGGACGCCCCCGGCGTCGACGTCCGGCCGCTGCGGCAGATCACCGGCGAGGCCGAGTTCAACGAGGTCTTCCTGACCGACGTGCACATCCCCGACAGCCAGCGCCTCGGCGACGAGGGCCAGGGCTGGAAGGTCGCCACGGCCACGCTCAACAACGAGCGGGTGGCCATCGGCGGCGGGGCCGGCGGCCGGGAGAGCGGCATGGTCGGCGTGCTGGCGAAGAGCTGGCGCGAGCACCCCGAGCGGCGCGGCGTCGGCCAGCACGACAAGCTGCTGCGGCTCTGGGTGGACAACGAGGTGGCCCGGATGACCGGGCAGCGGCTGCGGCAGAAGCTCGCCGCCGGTGAGCCGGGCCCCGAGGGCTCGGCCATGAAGCTGACCTTCGCCCGCATCGCCCAGGAGGCCAGCGGGATGGAGCTCGAGCTGCTCGGCGAGGACGGCCTGCGGGCCGGGGACTGGACCATGAAGCGCCCGCAGCACGTGGACTTCACCGGCCGCGACGCGGTCTACCGCTACCTGCGCGCCAAGGGCAACTCCATCGAGGGCGGCACCTCGGAGATCCTGCGCAACGTCATCGCCGAGCGGGTGCTCGGACTGCCCTCCGAGCCGCGCGTGGACACCGGTATCGCCTGGAAGGACCTGCCCCGATGAGCGACCTCGACCTGCTCTACACCGACGTCGAGGACGACCTGCGCAGCAGCGTCCGCGACCTGGTCGCCGCGCGCAGCGAGCCCGCGACGGTGGCCGCGCTCTACGACGGCGACCGCTCCGTGGTGGACCCGCTGTGGCGGGCGATCGCCGGCGACCTGGGCCTGGCCGGCCTGCTGATCCCCGAGGAGCGCGGCGGTGCCGGCGCCTCGGCCCGGGAGGTCGCCGTGGTGCTCGAGGAGCTGGGCCGGTCGGTCGCCCCCGTGCCCTTCTTCACCAGCAGCGTCGTCGCCACGACCGTGCTGCTCGCCGCCGAGCAGGGTGGGGCGGCCGACGAGCTGCTGGCCGGGCTGGCCGCCGGCGAGCGGACCGCCGCGCTGGTGCTCCCGCTGTCCACCGGGCCCGGGGACGAGGTGCCGGGCTTCGCCGTGGACGCCGACGGGCGGCTCACCGGCAGCGCGCGCAGCGTCGCCGGTGCGCTGGAGGCCGACGTCCTGCTGGTGCCGGTCGGCACCGCCGCGGGCACCGCCGTGTACTCCGTGCCGGCCGCGGACGCGCAGGTCGAGCCGGTGGTCTCCCTCGACATGACCCGCCAGGTCGCCGACGTGACCCTCGAGGGCACCGCGGGGCAGGAGCTGATCGGGGCTCCGCAGGGCGGGGACGCGGTGGCCCGGGCGCTCGAGGTCGGTGCGGCGTTGCTCACCTCCGAGCAGTACGGCGTCGCCCAGTGGTGCCTCACCACGACGATCGCCTACCTCAAGGACCGTCGTCAGTTCGGCCGCGTCGTCGGCGGCTACCAGGCGATCAAGCACCGGCTGGCCGATCTGTACGCGGCCGTCGAGTCCGCGGGTGCCGCGGCCCGCTACGCGGCGGCGGCCACGGCCGAGGGCGACGCCGACGCCGAGGTGTCGACGGCGGTGGCGCAGTCGTTCTGCTCCGACGTCGCGGTGAAGGCGGCCGAGGAGGCCGTCCAGCTCCACGGCGGGATCGGCATGACCTGGGAGCACCCCGCCCACCTGTACCTGAAGCGGGCCAAGGCCGACCAGATCGCGCTCGGCACCCCGGCCGCGCACCGCGCCCGGCTGGCCGAGCTGGTCGACCTGCCGGCACCGGCCCCGGTGGGCTGAGCGGCCTGGGTCGGTCAGGGCGTGCGGGTCCGGGCGGCCGCGCGACGGGCCAGCAGCAGGGCCGCCACCAGCAGCAGGACGCCCAGCACGAGCAGGACGATCGGCAGGACGGTGCCGACGAGGTTCAGCAGCCGCGAGTCGTCGCCGACCTGCTCGCCGCGGGTCTCGATCGACTCGTCCGAGGAGTAGATCGCGATGGTCGCGAACGGCACGTCGACGGTGGTGATCCCGAGGTCCAGGGAGCCGGTGATCTCCTGCGTGCTGCCGCCGGCGATGGTGGCGCCGAGCTCCTGGTCGGCGTCGACGAGCGTCGTCGTCCGCGAGGTCCAGGCGATCGGGATCTCGGCGGGCAGCGAGGGCAGCACGCCGGGCAGCGCGGCCAGCAGCTCGGGGGAGACCAGGCCGTCCAGGCCGGGCGCGAGGGCGGCCAGGGTGTCCTTGGGCAGCGACGTCGGCAGCTTCAGCGCGGCCGGGTTGGCCAGCTCGCCCTCGGATACCGACTGGTACCGGTAGACGTCGCGGCCGCCGAGGGTCTCCTCGCCCTCGAAGGTCACCGGCGCGGACTGCAGGGTGTTCTGGTCCCAGTACCGGTAGGCGCCCTCGGCGGTCGAGGGGCCGATCGGGAGGGTGAACACCAGGCCCTCGGCGTCGGTGACATCCTCGGCGCCGTCCGGGGCGGGGCCGGCCTGGGCGGTCTCGCGGTCCACGGCGAAGAAGACCTCGGTGAGCGCCGGCTCGCCGTCACCCACCGTCCGCTCGTCGGCGCGGCGCACGATCTCGGTGTCGCCGTCGACGTCCTGCGCCGAGACGTTGCGGACGGCGACGATCGGGACGTCCTCGGCCAGCACCTCGGTGGCGCCGCCGGAGAGCACGGCGGGGTTGATCCCGTTGTAGGTGCCCGTGAACTCGAGGGTGACGTCGAGGTCGGCCGGCAGCTTGGTCACCGAGGGGACCACGACGAAGCGGACGACGGCGGCCGCGACGATCAGCAGCACGCCGACCACGGCGAGCACGACGGAGGAACGGGACAGTTTCACTGAGCAGACTCCGGGTTCGTACGGGCGCAAAGAAGCCAGTCTGCGCCCGTGCCGGCGGTCACAGCGGGTGCGGGTGACCGCCCGGGGCGGCCGCGGGACGCGCCCGTGACCGCCGTCACGCGGGCCCGGTGCCGCCCCGCTCCGGGTCGTCGCCGCGGCCGACGGCGCGCGGGAACGGCGCGTCGATGTCGTAGTGCACCCCCAGCATGCGGACGGCGAAGCACACCGCGGCGCCGGCGACCGCGGCGGCCGCGCCCCGGGCGTCGAGCACGTCGGCGACCACGACCACGGTGGCCCCCACCAGGGCCGGCACCGCGTACAGCCCGCTGCTCAGCACCGACGGCACCTGGCGGATCAGCACGTCGCGCAGGGTGCCGCCGCCGACGCCGGTGATGGCCCCGACGATCACCGCCTGGGCCGGGCCGAAGCCGAGATCCAGCGCCTTGAGCGCGCCGGTGACGGCGAACAGCCCCAGTCCGGCCGCGTCCAGGACGTTGATCGTCCCGTTGAGGCGGTGCAGGCGGTGCCCGGTGAGGAAGGCGAGCAGCCCGCCGGCGGCGGCCACGGCCAGGTAGCGCCAGTCGAGGAAGGTGGCCGGCGGGAGCGCGTCGAGGAAGACGTCCCGCAGCGTGCCGCCGCCCAGCGCGGTGATCATGCCCAGCGTGACGACGCCGACGATGTCCAGCCGGGTGGCCCGCAGCGCGGTGAGCGCACCGTTGAGCGCGAAGGCGAAGGTGCCGACGAGGTCGAGCACCAGCAGCGCCGTCGTCGTCATGCCGGGGAACGTAGCTCCCGCTCCGGCCGCCCCTCGCCGGTACCCGGGGGCGCAGGACGTCTAATGGTCGCGAGCCGGCGACGGGCCGGGAGGAGGGGACCACCGCGCATGAGTTCGACCCTGAGCACCGTCCTCCGGCAGATCGGGCCGTCGGTGATGCTGCCGATGCTGGTCTACGAGGTCGGGCACGGCGCGGTCATGCCGGTCATCGCGCTCACGGCCCTCGACGCCGGCGCCTCGACGACGGTGGCCGGCCTGATGCTCGCCGCGATCGGCATCGGCACGATCCTCGGCGACCTCCCCGCCGCGTGGCTCGCGAACCGGGTCGGGGAGAAGGACGCCATGCTCGCGGCGATGCTCGCCTCGGCGGTCGCGATGCTCTCGGTACTGGCCACCGACTCCGTCGCCGCCCTGGCCGTCGCGCTGCTCGTGCTCGGCGCGTGCGGAGCGACCATGCACCTGGCCCGGCAGTCCTACGTGGCCGAGGTGGTGGCCGTGCACCACCGGGCCCGCGCGATGTCGACCCTCGGCGGCATCTTCCGCATCGGCCTGTTCCTCGGCCCGTTCGTCGGCGCGGCGGTCATCTCGGTGTGGGGCACCCGCTCGGCGTTCGCCGTCGCGGTCGTGGCGTCGCTGCTGGCGGCGGTCGTCCTGGCCTTCGCGCCGGTCACCGGCGGCGTGGGGGCGGACGCGGGGGCGCACGCCGGCCCGGTCGGGGTGCGGGAGATGTTCCGGCGCCACCGGCGGCTGTTCTTCACCCTCGGCGTCGCCGTTGCGTCGATCAGCGCCGTCCGGGCAGCCCGGGTGGCGGTGATCCCGCTGTGGGCCGACCACATCGGCCTGGACGCGGCGACCACCAGCCTCATCTTCGGCATCGCGAACGCCGTCGACATGGCGCTGTTCTATCCCTCCGGCCACGTGATGGACCGGCTCGGCCGGCTGTGGATCGCCGTCCCCTGCATGGTGGTCCTGGGCCTGGGCACGCTGGCCCTGCCCCTGACCGACAGCGCGGCCGGCCTCACCGCCGTCGCGATGGTCATGGCCTTCGGCAACGGGATCGGCTCCGGGATCGTCATGACCCTCGGCGCGGACACCTCGCCTCCGGTGGACCGGCGCTCGTTCCTGGCCGTGTTCCGGCTGATGAGCGACGTGGGCCAGTCGCTGGGCCCGGTCGTCCCCGCCGCCGTCGTGACGGTCGCCACCCTCGGTCCGGGCATCGCCGTCATGGGCGGCGTCGCCCTGCTGGGCGCGGCCGGGCTCGCCCGCTGGGTGCCGAGGTACTCGAGCTACGCCACGCCGGCCATGGTGCGCGACCACCACCGCCGGCTGGCCGCGGAGCGGGACGCCGTCACCCCGGGCTGAGTCCGGCCGTGGTGACGCTCCGCTTTCCAGGTACGTAGCGACTCGGGCACGGAGGCGGCCCCACCGGCTCGTGGTTGGAACCGGTGGGGCCTGGCCGCCGGAGCCCCCCGGGCAGACCCTGGCGGTTGTCAGGAGTGGTGCGTGCCGTCGGGTGCGCCGCCGACGGTTCCAGGTCCGGGGCGGCCGACATCGCCGGGCGGTGCCGCACCGAGGAGCTCACCCGTTCGCATCAGGTGGTCGGCGATGTCGCGCACCTTCCGGTTGCTGTTCATCGACGCCCGGGCGAGCAGCTGGAACGCCCGGTCGGGGGTGAGCTGGTAGCGCTCCACCAGGACGCCCTTCGCCTGGTCGATGACCGCGCGGGACTCCAGTGCCAGCTCGAGGTTCTCGGCCTTGTCGCGGGCGCTCTGGTAGGCGTGCACATTGCCTGCCGCGATCGCGGCGTAGGGCGCGAAGCGCTCGGCCACCGCGCGGCTGTGCTCGTCGAACGCATCGGCGTCGCGGGCGTAGATGTTCATCGCCCCGGTGACGTCCTCCTCCTCGTCGATGCGCAGTGGGGTCGACAAGGAGCTCAGAGCGCCGTGCTCGACTGCCCGGATGAGGTAGTCCCGCCACCGGGGGTCGAGGCGGGCGTCGGCGACCTCCACCACCGTGCCGGTGCGGGCGGCGTGCAGACAGGGCCCGTGATCGCGCTCGTACTGGCGCTCGTCCAGCACGGTGGCCAGCCGGCCGGTGCTCGCCATCATGGTCGGCCTGTCCTTCACCAGGAGCGTGACCGACACCTCGGGCGTGCCGGGCATCACGCTCTTGCTCACGTCGGCCACCGTCTGCAGCAAGCTGTCCATCGACACCTCGCGCAAGGACAACCGCCCCAGGCGCTCCACCGCTTCGGCGCCGTTCCTGGGCTGGGGAGTCGGATTGCTGGCCATGAGACGGCCCCCGGTCTGACACCGCCGCGGCGCGGACCGCCGGCGTGAGCGGAACCGCCGTGCGGTCCGCCGCCGTGCACGCCGAGGCTTGACGCGCAGTCGCCGCGGGCGGCTCCCCGCGGTACCCCTCATGCTACTCCCGGGGCGGTCTGGCCGGCCGGCGTCGACAGGCTGCACACCACTCGATTGCGCGCTACGGTTATCCATGGGTCGAGCGCACGGCCCGCTTCGCGCGCTCTAGCTCGTCGCCCGCGGGTGCTGGGCCTGGTCTGGCGCGCATCCGAGTCGAGGACATGCCGTGCCGACGACGATGACGTCCCCTGCCCCAACCGAGCCGGCCGTGGCCGGACTCGACCTGGCTGTCGACCTGGCGGACGGGCGACTCGGGCTCAGCGGGGATCTGGACCGGGGAACCTGCGAGCAGCTGCTGGCGGTGTGCCCGTTGCTGACCCTGGCCGCCGCGCCGGTGTGGGCGGTGGACCTGGCCGGCCTGACGTTCTGCGACGCCGAGGGGCTGCGGGCACTGATCGCAGTCCGCCGCGCCGCTGCGGACGCGGGTGCAGCCGTCGTCGCGGTAGGTGCGCGCCCCTTCCTTCGAAGGCTGCTCACGCTCGCCGAGTTCGAGTGTCACACGCGCCCGGGCCAGCCCTGCGCAACCGAGGTCCCTCGTGCGGAGAGCGGGCCTGCACCGCGGAGGCGCTGACCTGATCCGGGGTGGCACCCGGCAGACCTTCCGCACGCGTCATGGGCCGAGCGCCGGCTGGAGCGGCTGGGCCGCCGGTACTGCGCCCAGCAGCCCGGCGAGGGCTGCGTCGGAGGCGGCCAGCGCGGCCCGGTCGAAGGTGCTGCTGCTCGCCACCAGCTCCGCGGCACCGGTGCGCTCGAGCAGCTCGCCCAGCCGGCTGCCGACCGAGGCCGGGGTGCCGGTGATCGCCATGGCCGCCGTCCGCTCCAGGTACTGCTGCTGCCGCGGGGTGGGGGAGGCCGCCCGCACCGCGGCCACCGGCTCCAGCGGCGGGAACGAGCCGGTGGTGCGGGACACCGCCATCGCCCAGGCCTCGGGCAGCAGCAGCTCGGCGGCCTCGGCGTCGGTGTCGGCGACCAGCACGTCGAGGCTGATCGACACCCGGGGCTCCGGCTGCTGGGCCGAGGGCCGGAAGGCGCGGCGGTAGGCGGCCAGGGCGGCTCGCCCGGGCTCGGGATCGCCCGCCACGCCCAGCAGCGGGCCGCCGACGATCGCCGGCAGCCCCAGCGCCGCGGCGACCTGCAGCCCCTGCCCGGTGGCCAGCACGTGCATCGGGACGTCGCCGGCCGGCTGCGGGCGCAGGGTGATGTCTCCGGACCCGGTGAGGAAGCCGCGCAGCTCGGCGAGGTCGGCGGCGAAGTCGCGTTCGGTCTCCCGCAGCGCGCGCCGCACCGGCGGGGTGAAGCCGGGGGAGCGGCCCAGGCCCAGGTCGACCCGGCCGGGCGCGAAGGCGGTCAGGGTGGCGAACTGCTCTGCGACCACGAGCGGCTGGTGGTGGGGGAGCATCACGCCGGCCGAGCCGAGCCGGATCGTCGACGTCGCCCCGGCGACCGCGGCCAGCAGGACGGCGGGTGCGGCGCCCGCGATGCCCGGGACGCCGTGGTGCTCGGCGACCCAGAACCGGCCGTACCCCAGCCGCTCGGCGGCGACCGCCCGGGCGACGACGCCGGTCAGCGCCGCGCCATCGGGTTCGCCGGCCCGCGTGCGGGCGCGGTCCAGCAGCGAGAGGCCTGGTCCGGGGTCGGTCACGGCTGCTGCAGCGCGGGCGGGTGGCGGGCTGTTCCGCAGCCGCCACCGGGCTCCTGGACGCCCGAACCATGCGAACTCGTGGCCATCACGGGCGGATGGCCACGAGTTCGCATGGTTCGCGGCGACGGCCTGCGCCAGGGGTCAGGCGGGCTCGGGCACCCCGTCCGCGTCGCCGCCGGGATCGTCCGGCGTCGCCTCGATCGGCGGGGGCGGGAGCTCCTCGGGTGCGTCGGGGAGCAGTTCGGCCGGGTCGTCGGGAATCGGCTGGTCGGGATCGATCTCCGGATCCGGCTCGGGCAGCGGTGACACCATGCGAGCAGTCAACCAGCGCGGCGTCCCCGGCGCACCGGTCCTGCCGGTCAGGCCCGCGGCTGCCACCCGAGGGCCGGCCCGAGGCGGGTGGCGATGTCGGTGAGGATCTGCTCGTAGTCCTCGTCGGCGAAGCTGAACGGCAGCGCGAACGCCACCTCCCGGACCTCGCGGAAGCCGGCGTGCGCGTGCAGCTGCTCCGCGATCTCCTCGGCGGTGCCGATCAGGTCCGGCGCGAACAGCATCCGGGCCGGGCCCTGCGGGCTCGCGGTGCGCGGCAGGCGCGCGGCGACGTAGGCCTCGTACTTCTCCCGCTGGGCGGGGGTGGCGCTGTCGGTCGGGATGACCACCAGGCCCTGGGAGACGCGGGCGGCGTCCCCGGCGGGGTGGGCGGCCCGGAAGGCGCGGATCTGGGCCTGCTGGAGAGCGGCGAAGTCGGGCGCGGCGCCGTCCTCGGCCTTGACCACGCTGCTGGTCAGGAAGTTCATGCTGTGCTCGCCGGCCCAGCGCGCCGAGCCCGTGCTCGCCCCGCCGTACCAGAGCCGGTCGCGCAGCCCGGCCGCCTGCGGCTGGACGCGGTCGGACCACTCCTCGACCACACCCTCGCGTCCGGCGAAGGCGCTGGCCGGCTCGCCGGCCACCAGCGCGAGCAGCCGCGCCACCCGCCCGTAGGAGAAGTCCTCGAGCTCGGCGGTGTCGGGGTACAGCGCGCCCTTGACGTCGTCCCAGTGCATCGGCGGGCCGACGCTGACCCCGGGGTTGAGCCGGCCACCGGAGAGGACGTCGACCGTGGCGAGGTCCTCGGCCAGGCGCAGCGGGTTCTCCCAGCCGAGGGGGATCACCGCGGTGCCGAGCTCGATCCGGCTGGTGCGCTGGGTGGCCGCGGCCAGGACGGCGACGGGGGAGGAGATGCCGTACTGGAGGTGCCGGTGGCGCACCCAGGCGCTGTCGAAGCCCAGCTGCTCGCCCAGCTCGATGACCCGCAGCGTGGTCTCGTGTCCGGCCCGCGGATCCGCGGCGTCGAAGGAGCCGATGGTCAGGAAGCCGAGCTTCTCCAGCGGCTGCGGAGGGACGGGCATGCGGGAGCGCTCCTTCGTCGGGTGCGGCGATCGTCCCAGCCGCCGCCCCCGGCGCGGCGTTCAGCCCTGCTTCTGCAGCGCGTAGCGGTCGAGGAAGCCGGTGACCAGCCCGACGACGTCGTCGGGGCGCTCGATGTGCACGCCGTGGCTGGACCCCGGGCCGGTGAGCAGCTCGAACTGCGCGCCCGGGATCGCGTCGGCCCCCTTCTTCGACTGCCAGGGCGGGGTCAGCAGGTCCTGCTCGCCGACGACCACCAGCGTGGGGACGTCGATGCCGCCCAGCCGGTCGGCGGTGTCGTGCGCCAGGTCGGCGTCCCACTGCTCGACGGTGACCTGCATCTGCTCCTCGGTCTGCGGGAACGCCGGCAGCATCGGCTCCAGCATCGCGGCGAAGTCGGGGTGGTCGAGCAGCTGCGGCGAGAAGGCGATGCCGGCGGTGGCCAGCGCCGCCTCCATGTCGCGGTGCGCGTAGGGCAGGCGCAGCGCCAACAGCACCGAGCGCTGGAAGCCGTCGCACTGCGCCCAGGTGCACAGCAGGACGGCGCTCGCCACCTGGTCGGGATGGCGCAGCGCCAGCTCCTGGACGACGGCGGAGCCCAGCGACCAGCCCAGGGTGTGCGCCCGGGGGATCTCCAGCGCCTCGAGCAGGGCGGAGGTGTCCTCGGCCATGGAGGCCGCCGAGATCGCGTCCTCGCCCCGGTCGCTGCCGCCCAGGCCCCGGTTGTCGAAGGCGATGACCTGGTACTTCTCGGCCAGCTTCGGGACGAGCTCGCCCCACAACGGGATCGACCCCGACGTCCCCATGACCATCAGCAGCGGGTCACCCTCGCCGCTGATCTCGTAGTTCAGCGTGACGCCGGTCCGGACGGCCGTCCGTGGCATGGCGATGCCCTCTCTGCTCGGGGTCAGCGGTAGACGAGCGACCCGTCCTCCAGGTCGGCCTTGGGCAGGATCTCCGCCTCGGCCGCGTGCTCGAGCATGTGCGTCCAGGGCTCGCGGTCGCCCTGCTTGAACATCAGGTGCTGCGAGCGCATGACGTACCCGGCGTTGAAGTTGTCCGGGTCCGACCACGGGCGCAGCTGCATGTCGGCGTCCTCGGCGCGCAGCGTGGGGACGACCATCGTGGCGTCCTTGAGCTGCATCGTCTCCATCAGCCGGACGACCAGGTCGCTGACCAGGTCCACGCGCAGCGTCCAGCTGTGCCGGAAGTAGCCGAAGACGTAGGCCATGTTCGGGACGCCGCTGATCATCAGGCCGCGCCAGGTGACGTGCTCCGGGAAGTCCACCGCCTCGCCGTCCACGGTGAAGGCGACGCCGCCCAGCACCGAGAGGTCGAAGCCCGTGGCGCTCACCACGACGTCGGCCTCGAGCTCGTCCCCGCAGCTCACCCGGATGCCGTTCTCGGTGAACGTCTCGATGGTGTCGGTGACGATCGAGGCCTTCCCCTCCCGCAGGGCGGCGAACAGGTCGCCGTCGGGGACGACCGCGATGCGCTGCTGCCACGGGCGGTAGCGCGGCGTGAGGTGCTTCTCGACGTCGAAGCCCTCGGGCAGCAGCGGCTTCATCGACTCCATGAGGAAGTCGTGCAGCTCGTCCGGCGCCTCGTGCGCCAGCCGGGCCAGCTCGTCGAACTGGGCGGAGTAGGAGCGGCGGAGGATCTCGTGCGTCCACTCGTCGGGGATGTCCAGGGCCCGCAGGGTCTCGGCCAGCTCGGTGGTCAGCGGCGGGGCGAGGAAGTACGACGGCGACCGCTGCAGCATCGTGACGTGCGCCGCCTGCCCGGCGATGGCCGGGATGAGCGTCGCGGCGGTGGACCCGGAGCCGATGACGACGACGCGCTTGCCGGTGAGGTCGAGGTCGTCGGGCCACTGCTGCGGGTGCACGACCTGACCCCGGTAGCTGTCCATGCCCAGCCACTCGGGCCGGTAGGGGCTGCCGTGGTCGTAGTAGCCCTGGCACATCCAGAGGAAGTCGGTGGTGAGGCGGAGCTCCTCCCCGGTGTCGAGCCGGGTGACCTGCACGGTCCACCGGCGGTCCTCGGTCGACCAGGAGGCCGCGGTGACCCGGTGCCGGTAGCGGATGTGCGGCGCGAGGCCGTCCTCGGCGATCACCTCGTCCAGGTACTCGAGGATTGCTGCGCCGGCGGCGATGGAGGGTCCCCGCCAGGGCTTGAACCGGTAGCCGTAGGTGAACAGGTCGCTGTCGGACCGCACGCCCGGGTACCGGTGCGTCCACCAGGTCCCGCCGGGGGCGTCCTGCGCGTCGAGGAGGACGACGGTCCGGTCGGGGAAGCGCTCCCGCAGGTGGTGGGCGGCGCCGATGCCGGAGACCCCGGCCCCGACGATCAGGACGTCGACGTGCTCCGGCGTCGGTCCGGCACCCTGCTCCGGGCGGGTGCGTTGCTCGGTCGCGGTCATCGCGGACCTCCGCTGCCAGGTGTGAGGTGGGCCACACCGTAGCCGCCCGACCCCGGGTTGGGGAGCGGTCCGGGCACGGCGGGCGAACCCGAACGGGCGCACTCGGCGTCCCGCGGCCCGGTCCCGCCGCCCGCTCGGGGATGATCGCGGCGTGAGCGGGGGGAGCGGCGTTGGGACAGCCTCCGCAGCCCGGGTGCGGCGGCCGAACGACGTCGTCCGGCTGCTCCTCGCGGCGACGGCGCTGGGCCTGCTCGTCCTGGTCACGCTCACCGCGCCGGACGCCGTCGCCACCCTGGACCGCACGCTGCCGGTGGTCGAGCGCGACCCGCTGCGGACGGTGCTGTCGGTGGCGTCGGTGGTCGCCTCGCTGGCCACCCTGGGCGTGCTGGTCACCGTGGCCGTCGACGCCGCGCGGCACCGGCGCGCGGCCCTGGTGCAGGCGCTGGTGGCGGGCGTGCTCGGGCTGGTGCTCGGCGCGGTGGGCGAGCGCGTCGGTGACGCCGCCGGGGGCGTGGTGGCCGGCGTCCTGACCGGGCCCCGGACCGATGCCGCGCTGGTGCCGGTGGTGGCCACGATCGCCTTCCTCGTCGGGGCCGACCTGCAGCGGCGCCGGCGCTGGCGGACACCCAGCCGGTGGGCGGTGCTGGCCGGGCTGGGCTGCGGCGTGGCGCTGGGCAACCTCACCCTCCAGGGGACGGTCGCGGCGGTGCTGCTGGGATCGGTGGCCGGGCTGGCCGTGCGCCTGGCGGCCGGGGTCACGCCGGCCCGCCCGCGCGACGAGGTCATCCGCGCCGAGCTGGCCCGCGCCGGTCTGCCGGTCGACCGGTTGGAGGTCGCCGAGCAGCACGCCGGGCTGGTCCGGCTCACCGGGACCGATCCCACGGGCCCCGTGTGCGTGACCGTCGTCGACCCCGACGGCCGCGGGCTGCCGCTGGTGCGACGGGCCGGGCGGATGCTCCGGTTCCGGGCCGCCGTCGTCGGCCGGCCGTCCCTGAGCCAGCGCGGGGACCTCGAACGCGAGGCCTCCAGCGCGGCCCTGGCCGCCGCCGCCGGGGTCCGCGTGCCGGCGATCGTGGCGCTGCTGGCCGTGGGCCCCGCCCTGGTGCTGGTCGAGCGCCCACTGGCCGGGACCCCGCTCCCCGAGGCGGGGGACGCCGCGGAGAAGGGCCTGGCCGCAGCCTTCGCCGCGCTGCGCCGGCTGCACGCCGTGGGGCTCGCGCACGGTGCGCTCACCCCCGACGCCGTCGTCCTCGACCCCGACGGCACGGCGGGCTTCCGCGAGATGCGTGCGGCGCAGCCGGCGGCCGGTGAGCTGCAGCGCGACCTCGACACCGTGGCCCTGCTCGTCGGCGGCGCCACCGTCGTCGGGCCCGACGCCGCGGTCGCGGCGCTCCGGAGCGGCGGCGCCGACCCCACGCCCGCGCGGGTCCCGGCGCTGCTGCAGCCGGTCGCCCTCCCCGCGGCCGTGCGGCGGGCGGTGCGCGGCACGGAGCTGCTCGCCGAGCTGCGCCGCGCGCTGACCGGGCCGGACGGCACCGTGGCCGCCGCGCCCCGCCTCGAGCGCTTCTCCCCGCGGGTCATCCTCACCGTCGGGGCGTCGACCGTCGCGGCCTTCCTGCTCGCCTCGCAGCTGTCGCAGGTGAGCATCGTCGACGAGCTGCGCGGCGCCGATCCGCTGTGGCTGCTGGTCGCGCTGGGCGGCTCCGCGCTGACCTACGTGGGCGCCGCACTCGCGCTCATCCCGTTCGTCCCGATCGCGCTGCCGCTGGTCCGCACCACGCTCGTCCAGCTGTCGACGGCGTGGCTCACGCTGGTCACCCCGCCGACGGTGGGCCACGTCGGCCTCAACATCCGCTACCTGCAGCGGGCCGGCCTGACCGTGGGCGCGGCCGCGGCCAGCGTCGCGGTGAGCCAGGTGGCCACGGTCGCCGCGACCGTCGCGCTGCTGCTCGTCGTCGGCTGGGCCAGCGGGGTGTCGACGGCGCGGCTGTCCCTGGTGCCCAGCGGGGACGTGCTGCTCGTGCTGCTGGGCGCCGTCGCCGTCGTCGGTCTGCTGGCCGCGATCGCGCCGGTGCGGCGGCTGCTGATCAGCCGGCTCGAGCCGCTGGTCCGCCAGTCGCTGCCGCAGCTGCTCGCCGCCGCCTCCGAGCCACGGCGGCTGGCCACGGCCCTGGGCGGCATCCTGCTGCAGAACGCCGGCTACGTGCTGGCGCTGGACGCCTCGCTGCGGGCCTTCGACGCCTCGCTGGCGCTGCCCACGGTCATCGGCGTCTACCTGGTCTCCTCCGCCGTCGGCTCGGTCGCGCCGACCCCGGGTGGGCTCGGCGCGGTCGAGGCGGCGCTGCTCGGCGGGCTGACCGCGACCGGCGTCCCGGTGGCTGCCGCGCTCGCGGCCGTGCTGGCCTTCCGCGTCGTCACCTTCTGGCTGCCCGCACCCCTGGGCTGGGTCGCCTTCCTCCGGCTCCAGCGGCGCCAGGCGATCTGACCGCGGGAGGGCTCAGGCGTCGAAGGCGGCGGTCTCCCAGGCGCCGGTCCAGGGCTGCCGGCTGTACTGCAGGCGCACTCGGCCGGGCCGGGCGTCGATCGTCTCGGCGAAGACGGTGCCGTACACCCGGCCCTCGCGCTCGCGGCGGACGACGAGGGCCTCGGGCCCGGGTGCCGGCTGCTGCTCCTGCACCAGGTCGCGCCAGCGGTCGGGGAACGGTGCCGCCGCGAACGTCCCGCGCCAGAGCTCGCCCTTGCGGTCCTCCGGCCCGCCCGAGGTGAACACGCGGGTCCCCTCGGGGTGCTCGCTGGCGGTCAGCGTCCCGCCGTCGTACTCCCAGCTGGTCACCCGGTCCGGCGCGACCAGCACGAGCAGGAACCCGGCCATCCCGGGCAGGGCGACGTGGTCCACCCACCCGGCGCCGTGCTGCACGCCGAGCAGGGGCAGCACGCCACGGCTCGGCGCTCCCGGCGAAGCCGGCCGCTCGTGGAAGCGGTTGAGCACCAGGGCCGTGACGCCGGTGCCGACGTCGGTGGCGCACCACGTCCCACCGGCGACGCGGTCCCGGCCGCCGACGACCGAGGGCAGCTCCGGCCACCAGCGACCGGGGTCGTCGAACTCGCGGCCGGTCAGCTCGTCGCGGACGGCGAGGATCTCGTCGGGCCCTCGCACCACCACCGTGCACATGCGGGCCATCCTGCGCGCCGGGGAGGCGGGTGCGGGCGCCGGGGCGGGACCTTCCGCTCTGGGACGCCGGCGGTCGGGGGAGGAGGCTGGGAGGGGCAGGCGCCGTCCAGGAGGCGTGATGAGCACCGACAGCGACACACCCCGGCCGACGCGCTCCGACAAGGCGCGCGCGAAGCCCGATCCGCTGCAGATGACCGCGGCGGAGAAGTGCATGGCCGAGTGGGAGGCCCGCCACGACGTGCGGGCGCGCGGCCACCGCGGCGACCCGGAGGCGGTGCAGCACTACATCGCCGCGGCCCGCTCGCGCGTGCCGAACCGCCCCCACTGAGGTTCCGCCCGGGGGCTGCGACCCCGGCGCCGTCGGGGGGAGCGCCCGTGCCCGCATCGCCGAGGACCGCGAGCAGGGGACGCCGTGCCCGGACGGCGATGCTGGCCTGCCTGCTACTGGCCGCCTGCGACGCTGGCGATCGCTCCGGCACCCTCCCGGCGGCCGCCTCGGTCGACTGGCGGGCGACCACGTACGAGCTGACCTGCGACGGCGTCGTCCCCGGCGGGTTCCGGGCACGGGTGGTCGACGGGGAGGCGCGCGTGCCCGCCGACGGCAGCCGGCCGCCCTTCTACGAGCACTACGAGGTGCGGGTCGTGGCGACGGCCGAGGGGGACGTCGACGGCGACGACGGGGGCGACACCGCCGTCCTGCTCGAGTGCTCGCCGCAGCCGTCCAACGGCATCCTCCAGGAGGTGGTCGTCCGGGCGGGGACGGGGCGGCCGCTGGGGGCGTTGCCCAGCCCGCGGACGCTCCAGGGGTCGGCGCCGCTGCCGCCGCGGTACGACTCCCTCTCGATCGAGGACGGCGAGATCGTCGCCGCCATGTCCGCGTACGCGGCATCGGACTCCCACGCCAGCGGCCCGTCGCAGCCGTTCACCGTCCGCTGGCGCCTGGGCCCGCAGGGCTTCGTGCGGGTCCTCCCGTCGTGACGCCGCGACGCCGCACCGGAACCCCGTGACATACCGGGAGGCCTGCCGCACCATCGGCCTCGACGAGTCACGGGGGAGTGCCCAGGAAGCAGCCGTTGGGCGGGGGTGACGGTCGGGTGACGGATCTCAGGACCCCCCGCGCGGCGGAGCGTCCCGCCTCGGCCCCCGTGCCGCGAGAGCCGCTCGAGTCGCCGCCGGCCGCGCGCCCCGTCGTCGTCCCCGAGGGCATCGGGCTCGGCCGGCTGCTGGCCCTGGCCCGGCCGACGCCGCCGCAGGCGCTCCTCCTCGGGCTCGACCTGCTGGAGGGACTGCTCGCCGTCGCGGCGGAGGGGCCGGTGCCCGGGGCCGTCGACGTCGTGGTCACCCCGGACGGCCGCGCGGCGCCCGGCGCGGCCGTCCGGGGACGTCCCGCGGGGCAGGTGCTCGCCGAGCTGGGCGCGGCCGCGCGCCGCCCCGGCGCCGACCCCGCGGCCGAGGGCCTGCTCGCCGAGCTCGACCTGGCCGCGGCGGAGCTGGCCGCCGACGGCGTCGGTCCCGCCGCCCGGCGGCTCCGGACGGCGGCCGGTGCGCTGGACCGCGCCCGCGTCCGTGCCGAGCTGGGCGCCCTGGCGCGGGCGGCCGCGGGGCCGGGGTCCGGCGGCTCCGGCACGCTGCCGGGTGGTGCGCGGAGGGTGACCGGACGGCCTCGGCCGCCCGACGGGGGACCCCGGGCCGGACGGGCCGGGCGGCGGATCGGGGCGTGGCTGCTGTCGCTCGTGGTGCTGGGCGCCGCCGTGGTCGCGGAGGTCGTCCTGCTCGGCGACACCATCCGCACCGACATCGAACTGCTGCTGGATGCCGGGCGCAGCGGCGAGCAGCCGGTGGACGAGCCGGAGCCCGACGGCCTCCCCGTCGTGCCGCCGGCGCCGGCCGCGGCGGGGAGCGTGACCGGCGTCGACCTGCGGGCGCTGGCGCCGTGCGCGCCCGGGACACCGTGCACCGTGCGGGTGCTCGTCGGGCTGGTGCCGTCGGCCGAGCCCCGGACGGTGGCGTGGTCCTACCGGGTCGTCGACCGGTGCACGGGGGTGTCGACGACGGTGCCGGGCGGCACCGTGGCCGTGCCGCCGCAGGCCGACCGGGCCGCGGTCGTGGCGGACGTCCCGCTGCCGGCGCTGCCCGGGCTGGCGCTCCTCGCCGTCACCGACGCGCCGGCGGTCGCGGCCTCCGCGCCGGTGGACGCCGGCTCCTGCCGCCCCGCCGGACCGGACGCCTGAGACCCGGAGCGGCTCCCGTGACCAGGACCCTGCCGACGATGCCGCGGACGCCGAGACGGACGAGGCCCGGGCCGACGCGCGAGCAGCGGCGCAACCGCCGGAGCGCGGGGTTCGACCTGCTCGCCGTGGGAGCCGCGGCGGCGCTGGTGTGCCTCGGGATGGCGAACCTGTACCTGATCGGGGCGCGCGACCTCGCGGTGCGGCAGACCCTCATCGCCACGGGGGGAGTGCTCGCCCTGGCGGTGTTCTGGCGCGTGCGCGGGCGCTACCTCGCCGTGCTCACGTGGATCGCCTACGCCGGGGCGGTGCTGCTGCTCGTCGGCGTCCTCGTCGTCGGCCTCTCGGCGAACGGCGCGACGCGGTGGTTCACCGTCGGGGCGCTCACCTTCCAGCCCTCCGAGCTGGCCAAGCTGGGGCTGATCCTCGTGCTGGCCGCCGTCCTCGGCTCGGGGCGCCCGCCGTGGCAGCGCTTCTTCCTCGCCGTGGTGCTGGCGGTGCTGCCGATCGCGCTCACCCTGCTGCAGCCCGACCTCAGCACCGCGATGCTGCTGGTCGTCCTGACCGCCGGCATGCTGCTGCTCGGGCGCATCCCGGCGCGGTTCCTGCTGCCGCTCGGGGCCGCGGCCGTGGTGTCGGCCCCGCTGCTCATCAGCTTCCTGCGGCCCTACCAGGTGTCCCGGCTGGGCAGCTTCCTGGTCGGGGCGCACGAGGCGCCGACCAGCTCGGGCTGGGCGGTCCGCCAGGCGCACATCGCGGTCGGCTCCGGCGGGCTGTTCGGCCGCACCGACGATCCGCTGCGCGGGCTGCGCTCCCAGTACCTGCCCGAGCGGGACACCGACCTCGCCCTGGCGAGCCTGGTGGGCCAGTGGGGGCTGGTGGCCGGCGCCGGGGTGGTGCTCGCCGCGCTGCTGCTCGTGTGGCGGCTGGCGCTGGCCAGCCGGGCCTCCCGCACCCCGCACGGCGCGCTGGTCGGCGGCGGGCTCGCGGTCCTGCTCGGCGTCGAGGTCGTCGTCTCGGTGGGCGCCAACCTCGGGCTGCTGCCGCTGGCGGGTGTGCCCTTCCCGCTGCTCAGCTACGGCGGCACGGCGCTGGTCGTCCACCTGGCCGCGCTGGGCGTCGTCCTCGGGGTCCGCCGAGACGGCGCCCGCCGCCGGCTGTGGGCGGCACCGGGCCGGCGCAACCCCCGGCCGCGGCTGGTGCGGGTGGTCGCCGCCGCGCTGTCGGTGCTGCTCATCTCGTTCGGGGTGTACGGCTGGCGGCTCCAGGAGAACCGGGGTGAGGCGCTCCAGATCGCCGGCGACGACCAGATGACCCGCTGCTTCCGGCTGCCCGCGCCCCGCGGCGCGATCACCGACCGGCACGACGTGCCGGTGGCCCTGGACGCCGCGGACGCCGGCACGGGGGTGGACCGGGTCCTCGTCGTCCCCGCGCTCCTGCGGGAGCGGCCCGCCGACGTCGACCGGCTCGCGGTGCTGGTCGGCCGGCCGCCGGCGGACCTGCACGCCCAGCTCGATGCCACGGAGCCGACGACCCTCTCGCTGCCGGTGGCCGACGTCCCCCGTCCGGTGGCCGGTGCGGTCACCGCCGCAGCGATCGAGGGCGTGTTCGTCGTCGCGCAGCCGCGCCGCACGTACCCGCAGGGCGCGCTCCTCGGGCTGGTGCTCGGCTTCGTCGGCGTGGCCACCCCCGAGGACGAGCAGCGCTGGCCGGGGCTGCCCGCGGGGGAGTACGTCGGCCGGGCGGGGCTGGAGCAGCAGTACGACGCCGTGCTGCGCGGGATCAACGGCCGGCAGTGCGTGTACGTCGACCCGGTGGGCGTGCCGGTGGCCCTGGGGGAGTTCCGCGCGCCGGTGCGCGGCGCCGATCTGCGGCTGTCCATCGACCTCGGCCTGCAGCGCCGGCTCGACGCGGCCCTCGTCGCCGCCCTGCGGGCGCAGCCGCGGCCGGCGGGCAAGATCGGCGCGGCCGTCGCGATGGACCCGAGGACCGGCGCGGTCCTGGCGATCGCGAGCACGCCGTCGTTCGACAACAACGTGTACGGGCCGCCGGTCGACGCCGCGGCGCTGCAGGGGCTGGCCAGGCAGCCCGGGTCACCGATGCTGGAGCACGCGACGCAGGCGGTGGCGCCGCCCGGCTCCACGTTCAAGCTGGTCACGGCCGTGGCCAACCAGGTGTACGGGATCTACGGGCCGAACCAAATCATCCCGACCGGCGCGAGCTTCACCTACGGGGGGCACACCTTCGGCAACTGGCGGCCGATGGGCCCGATGGACCTGGTCGACTCGATCGCAGTCTCCAACGACGTCTACTTCTACAAGCTCGCCGTCGCGCTGGGCGCCGACCGGCTGATCGACACCGCGCGGGCGCTCGGCGTAGGGGCGCCGACGGGCATCGACCTGCCGGGGGAGTCGGCGGGACGGATCGGCTCGCCGCAGACCGCCGAGGCCGAGGGGCGCGCCTGGTACGGCGGATCGACGGTCATCCTGGGCATCGGGCAGGGCGATCTGACGGTGACGCCGCTGCAGAACGCCGGGTGGACCGGGGCGATCTCCACCGGTCAGCTCATCACCCCCCGGCTGGGCATGGCGCTGAGCACCGGGCCGGGCAGCTCCACTCCGATCGCCGCCCCGCCGCCACGGGCGCTGCCCTTCACCGCCGACCTGGGGCCCGTGCGCGCGGGGATGCGGGCGGTCGTGGCGGGCGGCACCGGGAGCCGGCTGAACGACTTGCCGGTGCCGGTCGGTGCCAAGACCGGCACGGCCCAGGACGGCGGCCTGCGCGCCGACGAGTACGACACCTGGATGTCGGCCGTCGCTCCGTTCGACGCCCCGGAGATCGTGATGACGGCGCTGGTGCAGGGGCCGGGGCAGGGCGCCAACAGCGCGTCCGCCGTGGTCGACGACGGGCTGTTCCACTACTACGCGAACCACGACGCGATCCTGGCCACCGGCCCGCCGGCGCCTTAGCGATGCAGTCGCGTCCCCGCACAGCCAGACGTTCCCGCGGGAACGCGGTCAAGTTGCCGGACTTGACGGGCGCCTGTCCCAGTCCATCTCCCAGTGCCACAACCCTCCGGCACACACGATCCTCATACCGCTGGCAACGATGCGGATCTGATCGGTGCTCGATCGCCACTCGATGCTGGCAAGACCGAAGCCATCGACCATGGGCGGACTCAGAAGTCGGCGCCGCGGTTTGCTGGGAAGCTCGAATTCGACAGCAGAGTCGGTAACGACGAAGCGCGCATGCGGAAGGTCCACGCCGGGATGGCCCGCGCGCTCTTCCCCGGTTCCTGCAAAGCGAAATCCCAGACTGGAACCGCGGACGGAGAGCGCCTCGAGAGGGCCATTGAAGCCAACCTCGCCGACACCCGGAACCGTCCAATCATCGATGAGCGTGAAGTCCCGCGTCGACTCCGGGTCCTCGAAGGTCGGATGACATCGGTGCCACATGACGATCAGCGCGATCCGACGTAGGGCAAGGTGGGCCGCTCCAGGCTGTCTGTCGAGCTCGCCGGGTGCGCGACCGGCGACTTCCAGGACTGGGGCCTGGGGCGCGGGGGCGGCCCGGAAGAGTCGATCGGCGTCTGTCGCCCTCGGATCAGCCCCACGATCCGAGGCTAATCGGCTCGGCACCCGCGCAGCGGAACGCAGGCCAGACGGGCGCACAATTCTTGTGTGCCGCCTTCACCGCAGTGGCGCCCAAGCGCTGCCGTCGTCAGCAGGCGTCGGCTCGACCCGGTCACGGCCATAGCGCCGACGTATCCGCGGGAACGGCTGCGCCGCCGCCGCGGCGGGAAGCGTGACTGCGCCGATGTCAGCGGTTCGCGTTGACCGCGCGGAAGGCAGCCGGCAGACCCGCTCCATGGAGAAGCAGGACGCAGAGCAGGCCTGACATCAGGAACAGCCGCAGTTCATCCCAGTCCCCGGCCAGTGTCGGGGTTGTCGTCCGAGCAGTGCCTTCGTGAGCCGTTGTCCAGGCGATGACGCCGATCGATCCGGAAGCTACGAAAAGGGACAGCAGGAGAACCCCGACCGCGCCAGGCGGCGCCGACGCGTGTTCCCCGACGTTCGACAGAACGAGGGCGAGCCAGCCGGCGACCCAGACAGCCATTGCCGCCAGGTACACGGTCGCTTGCACCCGGCTGAAGGCGATCACGGGAGCAGGGTAGGCAGGAGAGACTGCCGATCACAGAAATGGTTGCGGGCTGCCCGGCGTCTGAATCCATCGCCGAAGCTGCGCCGCCTGTCGTTCGAGGACCTTGCTGAAGCCTGGACGAAACGGGACCTCGGTCAGCTGGATGCGGTGGCGAGACCCGTTGTGGAGGAGGAGCACACCGTCCAGCCCGAGCCGAAGCGGCCGTTGGCCCGGTCCACCCGAGCATCGGCCAGCTCGTCGCGGTGAAACGTGCGGGTCGTGAATTGGTTGCGGACGGTCAGCCGGCCGTCAGGAGTGCCCACGGCCCCCATGACGAACATGCGGGCGCCGAGTGCCACGCCGAAAGCAGCGAGCACCCAGCCGATTGCTCCAGGCCCATTCGCGAGAATGATGCCTAGCCAGACCGGGAGAAACAGCACGATCCAGACCCGTGCCCACAGAGGCGGGCGGATGTGCAGTTCCGGTTCGGCGTCAGGCATCTGTTGATCATGCAGGCGGCCACGAGCATTCGCGATCGTGCAGCAAGCCTTCCGGGCGCATCCTGCTGGTCACATGGCCACTTGTCGCCGGAAGCGGCGACGGGCTCAGCAGTGCCCGGTCAGCAGGACGAGTGGCCGTCCGTCGTCATCCTCCCAGCGGCCGGCGGTCCACTGGAGATCGCTCGTGCGTACGGGGGGCTGGGCCGTGACAGCGGACCGAACGGCCTGCCACTCGGTCTGCGCGTCGGCGCCGTCGAACCAGTCCAGGGTGCCTCCACCCCAGTAGTAGAGGATCAGCGGCGCTCCGTCGGCGATCAGCTTGTCGACCTCCTGGCGCTTCGCTCGCGTCGTGCGGCGAGTGAAGCGACGTCGGTCCGGCCCTGTGAGTTGGCGCTGCTCGGGCCCGAGCCATTGCTCCTCGCTGAGGTCCGCTCGCATGGCGCAATCCTGGGACACGTACTGGTCCGGCGGGAGCAGAACCTCGGGACGCTCGCTTCGAGCGGCCGATCACGGGAGGACTGCCCGGCCGCCGTCGGATCCTTTCTGGAGGACTCGACACGCGCCCGCCCCTGCACCGATGGGCACGCCCCGCCATGCGACGGTGCCGGGATGGATGCCTCCCGAGACCTCCCTCGAGAGGGGCCGCGGTGCGCTGCCGTGCGGGTGAGTGCGGACGGCACACGACGGGTCTACACCCGGCGGGCCCGCATCCTTCTGGCCGCATTGGTCCTCGTCATGGCTTCCGTCTGCGCGCTCGGGTTGGGTAGTGAGATCGCAGTCACCGACGTGGCGGTTGGCCGCGTCGTCGGTTTCGGCATTCTCGCTCTCGGACTGCTGACGGCCCATCGCCTTATGCGCATGGCGATAGTCGTGACGCCGGGCCGCGTGACCCTGCGCGGACTCTGGAGAACTCGAATGCTGTCCGCGGGCGACGTCGTGCGCTTCGAGCCTCCGCCGCCGTATGGGATGGGCACGCTGCGCCACTCGGGTCTGCGTGTCGTCCTGACCGATGGCGGTGCCGTGTCTGCCGGCGTCTTCGAGGTGGGCCAGATCGACGGGCCATCCGTGGGTGTGGCCGAGTGCGCCGAGCTGAACCACTGGCTGCGCTTCCAGGGCGGCCTCGACGGTTCAGCTATCCGCGTGCCCGCTTCCACTACGGACTGACCCGCCGACGAAGCCACGTACGGAAGGCACGCTGGACCCAAGCCGCAACGTCGGCGACAGGCCCGGCGGCATGCTCCCGCGGTGTCCCATGAGGTCCTACCGCAGGGCACCAGGTCGGCGTCTCGAAGCCCTGCTACGGACGGTCAACTGCACGGCGGCTTCCCCTGCTGCGAGGGCTTCACGGCCAGAATGCTGCGCGCGGCTCGACGTTCCCCGAACCACAGGCCGAGCGAAGCGCCGAAGGGGTCCTCGACGAGGCGCAGGAGGGCGTCGCGCCACCTTCCTGACGAGGGTCGCACGGCCAGCACCCGGCAAGCCCAGTCCCGGCGGCCTTCGCTATCGCTGGGTCGGGGTGCGTCTCTCCACGGCGTGCGGCACGGAGGACGGCTCGCTGATCCGACCACCGAAGGCCCGTCCAGGAGCGCCGGAGGTACGAGGGCACCGCTGGAAAGCCGCTCTGGTCACAAGAGAGGGGGTCGGAGCAGTGCGGCTTCCTCTTGTCGGTCTCATCCATCACCGCGTCCAGACTCTCACCAACGGCATCCGATTTCCGTTGAAGATGTTCCCGCGAAAACGTCTTCAACGCAGCGATGGTCATCTCCTATCGGCCCAGCGTTGGGCTCTGTCGTCGACTCACATGTGCCGAGAGCGGTTGAGCACGGACCGGCCGCCTCAGGCACCGGGTGGCCCGGGTGCCCGGCGTGTGCACAGCGAGAGCGAGCCGGCGTCGGACTCCTGTAGACCGTGCTCCTGTTCGTAGACGCACTCGCCGCAGTGCGGACCGTCGATGTCCGGCGTACCAGGATGCTCGCGCCAGTCGTGCCCGCAGGCAGGGCAGCTGCCGTAGAAGCGGATCCTCCGCCGCCATCGGTCAGGGACCTGCACGCGGACAACCTACGGCTGACCGGTCGATGAGGACCCATGGGACATGCCATGGGGAGCAGGACGTCAGGCGGCCTCGATGGCCGGCGGCGGCGCCATAGAGCTCCCATCCTGGGCGGTCCCACGACAGGGTTCTACTTCTCAGTGTCAGAGCAGGTCGCTCACTCTCCTGTCCATTCCGGCCGGTGAGCGCTGCTCACGAACCGCTGGCTGGTGCCGGAGCTTGACGCGACCTCGTGAAAGTCCACCGGGATGGCACGCCGCCAGAATGCGACAGCGGCGTCGTTCCCGGGGGATTCCTCCACGAGCCACTCACCGGGAAACCGGCTGAAGATCGCACGGGCCACCTTCGTTCCCACGCCGTTCCGGCGGTGCTTACGGACGATGAAGAACTCACCGAACCGATGCGGGGACCCAGCCCTCACGAGGACACAGCCCGCGATCGTGCCATCCAGTCGGACGATGAATGGATGCCGGTTCTCATCTTCGATCCAGTAGTGATCCAGATACCGGTAGCCGTACTCGCCCGTCGGGCCCAGGTCTCGGCCATCGAACTCGGAGAAATCGTGCGAGTTGAGCTCCATCAGCCTTCGCACCACCGGCTTCTCGTCTTCGGTGGCAGGTGATACGTCGATGCTCATGCCGACATCCTCGTCGGTTGATTTCGGACGAGCGGTCGAAAGGAACGTCAGGGCACGTCGCCGTCCCGCAGGCCCCGCCGCTGGAGGAGCGGAGTCAGACGGTGCGCGTGAGTAGCCAGACGACGCTGGTTCCGGTCTGACCCGGGGCGTCGATCGCGTGTGGCTCTTCCCCGAGGCGCTCGTAGCCCAGACGGGCGGCGATCGACCCGCTGGCCGCGTTGGCTCGGTCGTGGCGGATGCGGACGAGGTCGCATCCAGCTTGTAGCGCAGCCTTCGTGAGCGCAACTGCCACCGCCGAAGCCACTCCCTGACGGACGTGCGCCACATGCACCCAGAAACCGATGGACGCCATGCGGCCGTCGACGGGATGGATGCTGCACTCACCGATCACCTCGCCGGCGCGAAGAATTCCGTAGTGGAATCGCTGCCCGGTGCGAAAGGCGTCCCGCGACTTTGCGATCCATGACCGCCGATGCGAAAGGCCAGGTGGGTCCGCCGTGGCGAACGGCATGAATGGTGTGAGGTGGTCCCGGCTCTCATCGATCGCGCGTTGGAGCGCCGCGGCGTCGTCCTCATGGAGCAGCCGGAGTTCGAGGTCGCTGCCTGCCGTGAGAGCGACGGGCGGGGTCTGCACCCTCCGATGATGACCAGAACGTCCCGGTCGACGTGCGCCTACGCCGATGAGTCGAGCAAGTGAGCAGCCACATCTGCGACGCGATCGACGACCAGATCAGGCGGCTCGGCGGCGGGGTCCCACGTGCGTTGACGGTGCAGCCACGCCGTTCGCAGGCCGACCCCAGCACCGCCGCCGACATCGGCGGAAGCCGAGTCGCCGACCATCCAGCCGGTCAGGGGTGCGCCGCACCGCCGTGCCGCTTCGTAGAAGATGGCCGGGTCCGGCTTGCGGACGCCGACGTCCTCCGAGATGCAGACGACGTCCACGACTGCGTCCAGGCCAGTCCTGCGCACCTTCTCTGACTGGATGCTGGTCCTGCCATTCGTCACGACGGCGAGCAGCCATCCTGCTTGCTTCAACGTCCGGAGCGCCTTGATCGAGTCAGGCTCGCGGACGTAGCAGGTCGGGTAGGTCGCGTCGTACCACCGGATCAGCTCGTCCAGCATCACCGCGAGTCCCAGATGCTGACGAGCTGCTTCGAGGAATTGTGGCCGGGGAACGAACCCGTCCCCATCCGCCTGGATCAACCAAGGCAGGTGTTCCGGTGGAAGCCCATGCTGCTCCAGTAGCTGAGCGGCAAAGAGCCTGAACGCGCGCTCGCGGTCGGCCAACGTGTTGTCGAGGTCGAAGAGCGCGAGGGGCACCGGGGCACGTTAATGATCGAATTCCGGCTTCCACAACATGCCGTCCACCTGCAGAGACGACCCTCGTGCACACGAGCGTCGCTCGGGCGGAGGAGGTCGTCCTCGGAGCAGACACCTGGTTCAGGAGGACAAGACCGCTTAGTCGGCAGCCGCTGAGGCCCGAGTCAGCCTGTCGCGCATGTACGTTCCGCGCGTGGGCCCGGGACAGCCAGCGCAGCGCAGGCTCCCCGTCTGGCGCTTGTCGCTCTTGATCGTGGGGGTGAGCTGCTTGGTTTCCGGCGTGGCGACCCTCCGGAACGATCCGGACTGGTCCGGCTGGCTGGCCGGGGCCGTCGGGCTGGGGTTGCTCGCCTGGCTGGCAGACGCCGACCAACGCTGGGTCGAGGGACGCCAGCGTGCCCATGCCCCGCCTTCTGTCCCTGAGCGGCCCACCCAGGGCCAGGGCAGGTCTCAGGCTTGAAGTGCGCCGACCACAGCGAGGACGACTCCCGCCGCCAGCATGAGTCCGCCGCCGCCGGCGATGTAGCCGGGGGCTCCGTCGAACGGTTCGGCTACCTGACGAATGTGCTCGCTCCTCATCGCGTTCCCGGTGCGTGCGTTCCATCTGGTCAACGGGCGGCGGAACAGCAGCATTGCGCCACCTCCGACGAAGCAGAAGACACCAACCCACAGCAGGGTCAAGACCGTTCCAGCCCCTCGAGAATCATGATCGCCACCTTGTGGAGGCCGTGATCCCTTCGCAACAGAGCTCCCTCGGCGGTGTCCCATCGGCCGCCTTCTGTCCCTGAGCGGCCCATTTTGACACACCGGCACACTCGGGCGTGCCGAGGTCCATGCATGGGGAAGGGCCACAAGGGCTGGCCGATGCCCTGTCAACGTGCCGGATGAACGATGGGCTCATACCGTTCTCGCGACAGGGCACGCCAGGAATGATGCGTCTGTGATGAGACGATGGCGACGACCTTGCCGACGGGGTTGGTTCGTCTTCGCCATCTTCTGGCTTGTCTACCTCGTGCTCGCTGTCTTGCTTCGCAACTGGCTGCTGATCGTTGTGGGCTGTTCGCAGTTGGCGCTCGCGACGGGCATGGCCTGGGACGCCCGATGGGCACGGTGGTCGCCCAACTGGTGGGCACAACGACGGGAGCACGACCAGAAGGGCTAGGAACGCCCGCTCAGGGGTGAGATGGCACCTGCGTCCCTGAAGCCGCCTTCAGGGACACCCCTAAGCGAACGGGGAACTGGCTTCGGCAGGATCAGTTCCGGCCGTACGCCGCGAGCAGCCGACGGTTGCGGAGCGCGCGGGCGGCGCCGTCGGCGACGCAGGTCAGCGGCTCCTCGGCCAGCTTGATCGGCAGCCCCAGCTCCTGCTCCATCTGCTGCGGCAGACCCACGGTGAGCGAGGCCCCGCCGAACACCAGGACGCCCTCGGCGAAGACGTCGGCGAGCGCCTGCGGCGGCAGGTCGTCCAGGCACGCGGTGAGCGCCCGGACGATCCGCTGACCACCGGCCGGACGGCGGTGGCGACGTCGGCGGGCTGGACCGTCGCCAGCCGCGGCCGGCCCGTGGTGCCGTCCCGGCCGTGCACGACCACGGGTCCGTCGGGGCTCTCGTCCTGCCCGGCCCGGAAGGTCTTGACCCGCTCGGCCTCCAGCTCACCGACGAGCAGCTGGTGCTCCTCGCGGAGGTACCGGGCGACCGCCACGGTCATCTCGTCGCCGCCCAGTTTGCTGGTGCGCTGGGTGAGGACCCCGCCGAAGCAGAACGCCACCGCCTCGGCCGTGCCGCCGCCGACGTCGACCACCATGTGCACCCGCCGCTCGAGCGGATCGATCCCGCAGCCGACCGCCCCGGCCACCGCGTCGTCGAGCGCCGTCACCGGCCGGATGCCCGCCTCCTCGGCCGCCTCCAGCAGCGCGCGGGTCTCCAGCGTCGAGTTGTCGGCGGGCACCCCGATCACCGCCCGGGTCGGGCTCCAGGTGTGGCGTCCCGCACGGGCCAGCACCGCCCGCAGGTAGAGCCGGGCGCTCTCCAGGTCGGTGACCACGCCGTCGTGCAACGGGCGGACGGCGGTGAACCGGGCCGGGGCGCGGCCGATCAGCTCCGCCGCGTCCCGCCCCACGGCGAGCACGCGGTTCCGCCGGCCCCCGCCCTCGCGCAGCAGCATCACGCTCGGCTCGTCGTGGACAATGCCCCGGCGGACCTCGCTCACCACGGTGTTGGCGGTGCCCAGATCGATCCCGAGATCCATGCCTGACCTCCTGGCGGGCGGTCTAGTGTGGAGCCGCCCGGGCCGCCCGCGGAAGGCTCCCGCTCGCGTCAGGTCTGGGCGATGGCGTCCAGGACCTTCAGCCGGGCGGCCCGCCGCGCGGGACCGACGGCGGCCAGCACGCCGATCACCGCCGCGACGAGCAGGAATACCACCATCCGCGGGACGGGGACGGCGAGCTCGGTGATGCCCTGGTCGGCCAGCGACCGGCTGAGGGCCACGCCGAACAGCGTGCCGAGCACCAGCCCGAGCACCGCGCCGTAGATCGAGATGACCACGGCCTCCAGCCGGACCATCCGGCGCAGCTGCGCCCGCCCCAGCCCGACCGCCCGCAGCAGCCCGATCTCCCGCGTCCGCTCGATCACCGACATCGCCAGCGTGTTGACGATGCCCAGGGCGGCGATCAGCACGGACAGCACCAGCATCGCGTTGATCAGCAGCAGCAGCTGGTCGACCTGGCCCTTCTGCTCGTCCTGGAACTCGGTCTGGTCCTTGAGGTCGACGATCGGATAGGCCGCGAGCACCTCGTCCAGCTGCGGGCGGACGTCGGCCGTCGAGACGCCGTCGTCGAGGTCCACGAACAGGAAGCGGTCCTGGTCGACGCCGCCGGCGCCCGCCAGGGTGCCGAGGGAGATCACCGTGGAGCCGATCACCTGGTTGGACTCGAAGATCCCGGAGACCGTCAGCTGCTGCTCCCGGTTGTCGAGGGTCAGCACCTCCACCGGGTCGCCGACGGCCCAGCCGCGGCCCTCGGCGGTGGGCTGGTCGACGATGACGCCGTCGCCACCGAGGCCCTCGGCCGAGCCGTCGACCCACGTCAGCTCGATCGTCCGGGCGAGGCGGTCGGGCTCGACGGCGGTCAGGAAGGTGGTCTGCCCGTCGAGCTGGGCCTGTCCCCAGCGCAGCGGCATGACGCTGGCGACGCCGTCGACGTCGCCCACCTGTTCCGCGACGTCCGGGCTGAACGGCAGACCGACGGCGCTGGAGACGACGAACTCGGCGCGCACCGAACCGGCGATCAGCTTGTCGATGCTCGCGTTGGTCGACGCCCCGATGACGCTGAACGCGCTCACCAGCGCCAGGCCGATCATGAGGGCGGAGGCCGTCGCGGCGGTGCGCCGTGGATTGCGGACGGCGTTCTCCTGGGCCAGCCGCCCGGTCGTGCCCCAGACACGGGGGAGCAGGGCACCGACGCTGCGCAGGAAGGGACGGGCGAGCACCGGGCTCAGCGCCGTCGCCCCGAGGATCAGCGCCAGGGCCCCCAGGCCGACGAGCGAGGCGCCCGTGCCGCCGTCGTCGGAGAGCGTGCCGCCGACCAGGGCGGCGAGCCCGACCGCCGCCAGCACGGCGCCGACCGCCGTGCGCCGGCGCAGCCCCCGCTGCACCGTGACGACGTCGTCCCGCATCGCGGCGACGGGCGGCATCCGCGCCGCGCGCCGGGCCGGCACGTACGCCGACACCAGCGTCACCAGGACCCCGACGGCGTAGCCCCACAGCACCGTGTCGCCCGCGAGGACCAGGCTCCCGTCCAAGGTCAGCCCGAACGAGCCGAACAGCGCCCGCAGCCCGGCGGCGATGCCGTACCCGGCGGCCAGCCCGACGGTGGAGCCGACGATCCCCACCACGAGCGCCTCGCCCAGCACCGAGCGGCTCACCTGCCCGCGGCTGGCGCCGAGGGCACGCAGCAGGGCCAGCTCGCGGGTGCGCTGCGCGACGAGCATCGAGAAGGTGTTGAGGATGATGAAGGTGCCGACGAACAGCGCGATCCCGGCGAAGACCAGCAGGAAGATGTTGATGAACTGCAGCGCCTCGGAGAAGTCGGCCGAGAGGCTCTCGGCCTGCTCGCTCGCGGTCTTCACGTCGTAGTCCGGGCCGACGGCGGCGGCCACCCGGTCGGCCAGCTCGCCCGGGTCGACGCCGTCCGCCGCGCCGACGCCAATGCCGGTGAACTGACCCGGGGCGGTGAGCAGCTCCTGCGCCGTCGTCATGTCGAAGGCGGTCAGCGACGCCCCGGCCAGCCCGCCCTCGTCGCCGAAGCGGAAGGTGCCGACGAGCTCCGCCTCGACGCGGGGTCCGGGGGTGAGCACCGTGATGGTGTCGCCCACCCGGTAGCCGGTCTCCTCCGCCGAGTTGGTGTCGATCATGATCTCGTCGGGCGCGGTGGCCGCCCGGCCGTCGACGAGCGTCGTGGGGGAGAGCGACTCCTCGGTGTCCCAGCTGACGCCGATGCCCGGCGCTCCGCCGGTGTCGAGCACCTCGCCGTCGGCGTCGAGGATGTAGACGCCCTCGGCCTGCACGCTGCCCTCGACCGCCGCCACGCCCTCGACGTCGGCGATCTCGTCGACGAGATCGGCCGGCACGTAGGTGGCCGTGCCGCCGGTGCCGGTGCCCTCGAGGCCCTGGTCGAAGGCGGCGGCGCGGGTGACGTTGACGTCGGCCGCGGTGCTCTCGAACAGCTCGTTGAACGTCTTGCTCAGGGTGTCGGTGAAGATCAGCGTGCCGACGACGAAGGCGACGCCGAGCACGATCGCCAGGCCGGACAGCGCCAGGCGGAGCTTGTGCGCCAGCAGGCTGCGCCACGTGGTGCGCCACACGTCAGCGCACCCCGGCCCGGGACGCGGCGCCCCCGTCGGCGCTGCGGTCGTCGGCGGGGTCGAACGCCTTGAGCCGCTCCAGCACCCGCTCCGCGGTGGGATCGGCCATCTCGTCGACGATCCGCCCGTCGGCGAGGAACAGGACGCGGTCGGCGTAGCCGGCCGCGTTGGGGTCGTGGGTGACCATGACGACGGTCTGGTCCATCGTGCGCACCGAGCTGCGGAGGAAGTCCAGCACGTCCGCGCCGCTGCGGGAGTCCAGGTTCCCGGTGGGCTCGTCGGCGAAGACGATGTCCGGGCGCCCGGCCAGGGCGCGGGCGCAGGCCACCCGCTGCTGCTGGCCTCCGGAGAGCTCGGTGGGGCGGTGTGCCAGCCGCTCCCGCAGACCCACGGTGTCGATCACCCGGTCCAGCCAGGCCTGGTCGGGCTTGCGGCCGGCGATGTCCATCGGCAGCGTGATGTTCTCCAGGGCCGTGAGCGTCGGCAGCAGGTTGAACGCCTGGAAGACGAAGCCGACCCGGTCGCGCCGCAGCACGGTGAGCGCCTTGTCGTCGAGCGAGCTCAGGTCGACGTCGCCGATGAAGGCCTGTCCCTCGGTCACCGAGTCCAGCCCCGCCATGCAGTGCATGAGCGTCGACTTGCCGGAGCCGGACGGCCCCATGATCGCGGTGAACCGGCCACGGTCGAAGTCCACGTCGACCCCGTCGAGCGCCACCACCCGGGTGTCGCCCGCGCCGAAGACCTTGGTGAGGGAGCGACCGCGTGCTGCCGGGGGTGCGGCGGACGTCGAGCCGGGGAGGGTCACGGGAACTCCAGGGATGAGGGCGGACCGGGGCGTGCGACCCCGACCGTAGGGAAGATCACCGACACTTCGACAGGGCTTTTGGCCCAGCGGGTGCCCAGCCGCAGCACGGGCTTGAAGTCGGGTTCCCCGCGCGGTTGGCTGACCGGGATGGCCAGCGGCGGCGTCCCGGTGCGGTTCCACTCCGTGGCGCACGGGCGGGGCCGGCCGGTCCTCGTGCTGCACGGCGCCGGTGTCGACCACCGGGAGGCGGAGGCATGTTTCGAGCCGGCCCTCGCCGGCGTCCCCGGCCTGCGGCGGATCTACCCCGACCTGCCCGGCTCGGGCCGGATCGCGGCGCCCGATCGGCTGCGCAGCGGCGACGACGTCGTGGCGGCGCTGCTGCAGTTCGCCGACGAGGTCTCCGGTGGCGCGCCGTACCTGCTGGCCGGGCACTCGGCCGGGGCGTACTTCGCGCAGGGGATGACGGCGCGGCGGCCGGAGCAGGTCGCGGGTCTGGCCCTCGTCTGCCCGCTGCTCCCGGGCGTGCGCGACGTCCCGGCGCACCGCGTGGTCGCCGGCGAGTCCGGCCTGGGCGACGAGGAGTTCCGCGGTTACTTCGTGCTGCACACGCACGAGATGCTGAAGCGCTACGAGCGCGTCGTCGCCCCGGCGGCCGCGCTCGTCGACGTCGCGGCGCAGGAGCGGCTGGCCGAGCGGTGGGAGCTCGACCTGCCCGCCGGACCGCCCTACGCCGGTCCGGCGCTGGTGGTGGCGGGGCGGCTGGACTCGACGGTCGGGTACGCCGCGGCGGGAGAGCTCGCGGGCGCCCTGCCGCACGCCACGCTGGCCGTGGTCGACGACGCCGGGCACGCCCTGCCGCACGAGCAGCCGGCGGTCCTGGAGGCGCTGCTCGCCGAGTGGCTCACCCGCGTGGAGCGTGCCGGCGGTTGACGGGCGGCCTGGTCAGGCGTCGAACTGGTCGTGGGCGAGGAGGAACGCGAGCCGCTCCTCCTCGGTGAGCTCCGCACCGGCCACGGCCCGCTCGACGTTCGCGGCGAAGTAGGTCTCCCGCGGGGCGCCGGGCGCGAACAGCAGCAGCATGTCCGCGCGCTCGCCGGCGGCGTTGCGGAAGGCGTGCACCCCGCCGACGGGCACGTGCAGGAAGTCCCCGGCCGTGGCGTCGTACCAGGTCCCGCCGTCGTAGAGCTGCACCGTGCCGGACAGCACGAAGAAGGACTCGGAGATCGTGCGGTGGAAGTGCGGGCCAGGACCGGTGGGCGGGCCGGTCATCGTGTACCGGTACAGCCCGAACTCGCCGTCGGTCTGCACGGCGGTGGCCAGGAAGCCGATCTCGGTGGCCGGGCCGACCAGGTCTGGGGCGGTGTCCGCGGGGCGCAGCCGGCCGCTGCGCTCGCCACGCTCGCCGCGGTACCGGACGGGCGGGTAGCCGGGGGCGTCGGGGAAGCTCACCGGTGCAGCCTGCCGCCATCCCCCCAATTTCGGGAGGGGGCGCCCCCCACTCACGGGAGGTGCGCGCGCCCGGGCCGGTTTCCTAGCGTGGTCGGCATGACGCACACGCGCCGGCGCACGTTCCACCGGCGGGCCGCCGTCGGCCTCGCGACGGCGGCACTGGTCGCGGCCGTCCACACCGACAGCGCAGGACCGGCGGGGGCCTTCTCCACCGGGGCCTCGGGCTCCTCGCCGGTGGCCGCCACCGACGGTGCGTCGTCCGACGTCGTCCGTGCGCTGCTCGCGGGGGCGGACGCAGCCGTCACGACGGCTCCCGCCGCGGCTGCAGCGGCACCCGGCGCGGAGACCGGTCCCGCTCCGCAGGCCGCCGCGGCGGCCTCCGCACTGGCGTCCTCGGGGATCCCCACCACGGCGCTCGAGGCCTACGTCCGAGCGGCGGCGGGCAGTCCGGCCGACTGCCACCTCACCTGGCCGCTGATCGCCGCCATCGGGCGCGTGGAGTCCAACCACGGTCGCTTCGCCGGGGCGGTGCTGCGCACCGACGGGCGCTCGACGCCCCCGATCATCGGCATCGCGCTGGACGGCACCCGCAGCGCACTGATCCGCGACACCGACGGCGGCCGGCTCGACGGCGACACCGTCTACGACCGGGCCGTGGGCCCCACCCAGTTCATCCCGTCGACCTGGAAGTCCTACGCCCGCGACGGCGACGGCGACGGGGTGAGCGACCCGCTCGACATCGACGACGCGGCCGCGGGCACCGCGGCGTACCTCTGCGCGGCCGGCGACCTCTCGACGGTGGCCGGGCAGACGCGTGCCGTGTTCGCGTACAACCACTCCGCCGACTACGTGTCGACGGTCCTGACGCTGGCCGCCGCGTACGCCGGGGCCGCCCCGCCGGTCGTCAGCACGCCGTCGCCGGAGGAGGCGCCGGCGCTGCCGCCGGCCCACCCCGCTGCTCCGCTGGCCATCGACGAGCCGGTGCCGACGGTGACCGGCTCTGGTCCGGTCGTCCCGACACCGGCACCGGCGCCCACCCCGGCGCCGTTGACGGTCACGCCGACGCCGACGCCGACGCCGAGCGCGACGCCGACGCCGAGCGCGACGCCGACGCCGAGCCCGACCACGACGCCCACGCCGACGCCGACGCCGACGACGACGCCGACGCCGACGCCCACGACCACGCCGAGCCCGACGCCCTCGCCGACGACGACGCCCACGCCTAGCCCGACGCCCACGCCGAGCCCGACGACCACGCCGAGCCCTACGGCCACGCCGACGACCGCGCCGTCCACGACGCCGAACCCGGCCCCTGCCACCTGCAGCGACGGCTCGCTGCCGCCCACCACGCCCCCGCTCGAGCTCGGCGTGGAGCCCGAAGTCCCGCTGACCGACGAGGAACTGCCGGTCTGCTGACGCCCGACCGGCCGGCCCGCGGCTACCCGGCGTCGGTGATGACGCGGTCCCGGCCCTGGGCCTTCGCGCGGTAGAGCAGCGCGTCGGCGCGGCTGAGCAGGGTGGCCGGCGTCAGGTCCACGGTCCCGCTGACGGTGGCGACGCCGATGCTCGCGGTCACGGGGAGATCGCCGGTGACGTCCGACCAGGGGTGCCCGGCGATGGCCGTCCGGAGGTCCTCGGCGAGCGCGGCGGCCTGCCGGGGTGGCGTGTCGATGAGCACCAGCAGGAACTCCTCCCCGCCCATGCGGGCGGCGAACGACCCGCCCAGGGCCCGTGCGCCGTCCGCGGGGACCGCCGCCTGGAGCGGGTCGGCCATCCGGCGCAGCACGGCGTCGCCGACGTCGTGGCCGAAGGAGTCATTGATCCGCTTGAAGTGGTCGAGGTCCACCAGCGCGACGCTCAGCGCCCCGGCGGGCAGGCTGCCGGGGCCGAGGAACCGGGCCAGCTGCTCGTCGATGTGCCGGCGGTTGTACAGCCCCGTCAGGGGATCGCGCAGCGACAGCTCCCGGTAGCGCCGGGACTGCCGGCGCGCCTCGCTGGTCTCGTACATCGCCTGGACGGTGCGGGCCCGCGCGTCCCGCCGGGCCGACTGGAGCTCCATCAGCTGCTGGTGGAAGAGCTTGTGCTCGGCGAAGGCCGCCCGGTGGTCGCCGTGCGCGGCGTGCAGCTCGGCCTGCTCCTGGCGGGCGCGCACCCGGATGGCGGTCAGGCCGTGCCGGTCGCACCGCGCCACGCAGTCGTCCAGGGCCTGGCGCGCCTCGGCCAGGCGCCCCAGCCGGCGGCGCACCTCCGCGAGGGTCAGCAGGAAGTCC
This sequence comes from Blastococcus sp. TF02-09, assembly GCF_003319105.1. Classification (GTDB taxonomy): domain Bacteria; phylum Actinomycetota; class Actinomycetes; order Mycobacteriales; family Geodermatophilaceae; genus Blastococcus. The sequence continues at coordinate 281,103 of NZ_QOHH01000001.1, forward strand.
GCTCCGGCGTCGCCGTCGGTGGAGCTGTCCAGCGCCTCGGGCGAGAGCCCCGGCTGCAGCACCGCCTCGGCGTCGGCCATCCGGTCCAGGCCGATCAGCACCCGGCCGAGGGTGTCCAGCCGGCCGACGCTGAGCGGTTCGCCGAGCTCGGCCGACCGCGCCTCCAGCTGCTGGGCGATGGGCAGCGCCTCGTCGAAATGGCCCAGCAGGGTCTCGATGTAGGCCCAGTTGTTGAGCACCACCAGCTCGCGGCGGCCGTCGCCGAGCGCGTGGGTCAGCGCGAGGACGTCGGCGTAGCGGAGGGACGCCGACGTGTCCCCGTGCTGCCCCAGGCAGTCGGCGAGCCGGAGCGAGTGGTCGATGCGCAGCTCGGGGGGCACGCCGTCGTCGAGCAGGTCGACCGCGTCGACCGCGTGCTCCAGGGCCGTGGCGGAGTCACCCAGCTCCTGGAAGATCGCGGCGAGCACGTAGGCGCTGCGTGCCCGGAGGAACGGCCGGCCCTCCTCGACCGCCTGGCGGCTGATGTCCTGGGCGATCCGGCCGGCCTCGGCGTGGGCGCCCCGGCACCGCGCCATGTCGGCGCCGACCAGCTGCGCGCGCAGGCGCAGCTCGGCCAGCTCCGGCCCCTCCGCCGCCGCGGCCACCCGCTCCGCGCGTTCGGCGATGCCCCGGACCGAGAACCGCGACAGGGCTTCCAGTTCGGCGATCTCGGCGGTCAGCCGCGCGACCAGGGCGTCGTCCGCAGGGCCCGGCAGCTGCGGGGCGGTGACGGACGTCGAGGACATACCGGTTCCTTCGGCGGGTGGGCCGGAAGCCTGAGAGGGTTCGCGGGCGGATCTCACCCGGAAGGGCTGCCGGGGTCAGGCGAACCGGTGCGCGGCGGCGGACTGCAGGCCCAGCTCCTCCACCGACACCTGCCGCATCTCGACCTTGCGGACCTTGCCCGTGACCGTCATCGGGAACTCGTCGACGACCTTCACGTAGCGGGGCACCTTGTAGTGCGCCAGCCGGCCGGCGCAGAACTCGCGCAGCGCCGCCGCGGTGAGCGGCTCGGCGCCCTCGCGCAGCCGGACCCAGGCCATGAGCTCCTCGCCGTAGCGCTCGTCGGGCACGCCGATCACCTGGGCGTCCACGACGTCGGGGTGGGTGTAGAGGAACTCCTCGATCTCCCGCGGGTACACGTTCTCCCCGCCCCGGATCACCATGTCCTTGATCCGGCCCACGATGTTGAGGTAGCCGCCGTCGTCCATGACCGCGAGGTCCCCGGTGTGCATCCACCGCGCCGCGTCGATGACCTCGGCGGTCTTCGCCGGCTCGTCCCAGTAGCCGAGCATCACCGAGTAGCCCCGCGTGCAGAACTCCCCGGGCTCCCCGCGGGGCACGGTCAGCCCGGTGGCGGGGTCGACGACCTTGACCTCGAGGTGCGGGTGCACCCGGCCGACGGTCGAGGTGCGCCGGTCGAGGTCGTCGTCGGCGCCGGTCTGCGTGGAGACCGGTGACGTCTCGGTCATGCCGTAGCAGATGGTCACCTCGGTCATGCCCATCTCGCTGACCACCCGCTTCATCACCTCCACCGGGCACGGCGAGCCGGCCATGATCCCGGTGCGCAGGCTGGAGAGGTCGTACTCGGCGAAGTGGGGCAGCCCCAGCTCGGCGATGAACATCGTGGGGACGCCGTACAGCGACGTGCAGCGCTCCTCCTGCACCGCCCGCAGCGTCAGGGCGGGGTCGAAGCCGGGTGCGGGGATGACCATGGTGGCGCCGTGCGAGGTGGCTCCCAGGTTGCCCATCCCCATGCCGAAGCAGTGGTAGTAGGGCACCGGGATGCAGATGCGGTCGGCCTCGGTGTAGCCGCAGCCCTCGCCGACGAAGAAGCCGTTGTTGAGCAGGTTGTGGTGGGTGAGCGTCGCGCCCTTCGGGAAGCCCGTCGTCCCGGACGTGTACTGGATGTTGATCGGGTCGTCGGCGGACAGCTCGGCCGTCCGTCGCGCCAGGAGCTCGCGGTCGCCGGCGCGGCCGACGTCCATCAGCCGCTCCCACTCGGGGGAGCCGAGGAAGACGACCTCGCGCAGCTCGGGGCACTCGCCGCGCACCTCGGCCACCATCGCGCGGTAGTCGCTGCTCTTGAACTCGGGAGCCGAGACCAGGACCGAGACGCCGGACTGCTTCAGCACGTAGGCGAGCTCGTGGGTGCGGTACGCCGGGTTGATGTTCACGAGGATCGCGCCCAGCTTCGCCGTCCCGTACTGGACGAAGACCCACTCGGCGCAGTTGGGCGCCCAGATGCCGACCCGGTCGCCCTTCCGCACCCCGAGGGCGTCCAGGCCCAGCGCGCACGCGTCGACGTCGGCGACCAGCTGGGGATAGGTCCAGCGGCGGCCGGTGGCGCACTCGACCAGCGCCTCGTGGTCGCCGACCCGTGCCGCGGTCCGGTCGAGATCGGCACCGATGGTGTCCCCGAGCAGCGGGACGGTCGACGTCCCGCTGGCGTACGACGGCGATGACGACGTGCTCATGTGCGCTGTCCCCCCTGTGGCGGTCGAGGCCTCCGCTCCGCCGCCCATCCAACCGCCGGGCGGCGCCGCCGACCAGACGTCCTGCTCGCGGTGTGGCAGCGAGGTGCGCGGTCGACGGCGAGCTCGGCGGCCACACCGCGAGGTCGAGGTCGGGCGCTCACCCGGCGGCAGCCGTGGACGGCGGGACGGTGCCGGACCGCTCCACCGAGCCGAGGCCGTGATGACCGTTGCGGGCCTTGGTGGAGAGGTAGCCGGCGTTGGCCTCGGAGCGGTGCACGGCCGTGGGCACCCGCGCCGCGACGGCCACGCCCAGCCGCTCCAGCTGCACGGCCTTGTCCGGGTTGTTGCTCAGGAGGGCCACCGTGGACACCCCGAGCGCCTGGAGCATCTGCGCCGCGACCGTGTAGTCGCGCTCGTCGGGTGCGTGCCCGAGGGCGAGGTTGGCCTCGTAGGTGTCCAGGCCGGTGTCCTGCAGCGCGTAGGCGTCGAGCTTGTCGTAGAGCCCGATGCCGCGCCCTTCCTGGCGCAGGTACAGCAGGTGCCCGCCGGCGACGGTGATCCGCTCGACGGCTTCCCGGAGCTGCGGGCCGCAGTCGCAGCGCTGGCTGCCGAACACGTCGCCGGTGAGGCACTCGCTGTGCGGGCGGACCAGCGGGACCGGCGGCGGGGTCCCGCACTCCAGCGCGAGGTGCTCCCGGCCGTCGACGAGCCCGGTGAAGGTGCTGACGAGCGCCGTCGTGCTGTAGCCGTCGGTGAACCGCAACGGGATCCGGACCTGCGTGCGGATCGCCGCGTGCGGCGCCGCGGACGTCATCGGACCGCCCCGGCAGCCGGTTCGGCGCAGAACCGCTTGGACAGGGCGTACCGCAGCAGCACGACGTCGCCGATCTCCCGCACCCCCGCGAGCTGCGCCCGGCGGGACGCGTTCCAGGGGAAGCACCCGTCGCCGACGAGCCGCGGCGCGCGGGAGTCGCCCACGAACAGCGGCGCCACGACCAGGTGGAGCTCGTCCACGAGGCCGGCGGTCAGGAACTGGGTGAGGACGGTGCCGCCCCCCTCGACCATCACGCGGTCGACCCCGCGCGCCGACAGGTGCTCCAGCACGCCCGCCACGTCGACGTCGGCGGCCGCACCGGTCGCGACGACCGTGGCCACCGCACCCAGCCGGGCCCGCACCCGCGCGGCGGCCGGACCGGGGCAGTAGACGATCTTGTCCGAGTCGCCCGTCGTGAAGAAGGCGGCGCTCGCGGGCAGGTCCCCGCGCCGGGTCAGCGTGACCTTGACCGGGGAGGCCGGGCGGCCCCGGGCGACCCGCTCGGCGCGCCGGGCCGCCGAGCGCACCACCAGCCGCGGGTTGTCCGCCCGGATGGTCGTGGCACCCACGAGGATCGCGTCGCAGCGGGCGCGCTCGGCGTCGACCCGGTCGAAGTCGGCGGCGTTGGACAGCAGCAGGCGCGCGGTCTCCGCGCTGTCCAGGTAGCCGTCGATCGACATGCCGCAGCTGAGCAGGGTGTAGGGCCGGTCAGCCATGTGCCGCTCCGTCTTCTCGGATCCCGCCGCGCACGACGACGGGCACCGACCCCCGGAGGGGATCGGCGGGCCGGACGGCCGGCGGCGGGCGCCGCCGGCCGGCGAGGAGGACGACGGCGCCGGGGAGCACCGCGACCAGGGTCAGCACGCCGAACGCGGTCGCGACCGAGCCCCCCGCGGGGGCGCCGACGTCGGCGCTCGCGAAGACCCACACCGCGGCACCCTCGCGGGGCCCCCATCCGGCGACGTTGACCGGGATCGCGGCGGCCAGCAGCACGACCAGCGCCAGCGGGAGGAGCCGCTGCGCCGAGGCCTGCACCCCGGCGGCCCGGGCGGCGACCAGGAACATGGCCACGTAGCCGCCGACCGCGAGGAGGGAGGCGAGCAGGACCGGTGCGAGGACGGTCGGCCGCAGCAGGCACCCGCGGGCCTCGAGCGCCGCGCCGCGCAGCGCCCGGCCCACGCGGGCGGGTCCGTGCCGCGCCACGCCGCGCCCCGTTCCCAGCAGCACGCCCACGGCGCCCGCGCCCAGCAGGGCGATCCACGGCACCGCGGCCTGCAGCGGCGAGGGGTAGACCGCCAGCACGGCCAGCGCGACCGCTCCCTGCACCAGCTGGCCCGCGACGCGCTCCCAGGCGACGGCGCGCAGCCCGCGCCCGAGGTCGCCGGCGTCGATCCCGGACCGCACCCCCCGGTGGACGTCGCCGAGCACGCCCCCGGGCAGCGCGCTGTTGAGGAACTGCGAGCGGTAGCAGGCCGCGGTGGCGGCGGGCAGCGCCAGCTCGTCGCCGAGCGCGTCCGCCACGACGCGCCAGCGCCAGGCCTGGCACAGCGTCGTCGCCGCGCCGAGCGCCAGGGCGGCGAGCAGCGTGCCGGAGCCGAGCCGGCGCACGCCGTCCACGAGCGGGTCCGGTCCGACCCGCCAGACGACGACGGCGAGCACCAGGACGCCGCCGAGCAGCCGCACCGCTGCCCATGCCCGTCTGCTCATGGCGACCGGCCTTCCGTCCGCATCACCCGCCACCCCGGATCTCTACCGGGTCCGCTGCGTCCGGGACAGAGGCCAGGACCCCGCTCACGAGATCGCCGGTGCGGGCCCAGCCCGGCAGGGCGTCCCGCCGGGCCAGCGCGGTGCTCCGGAGACGGCAGCGCAGCCGGTCGTCGGTGAGCCAGCGCTCGAGCGCCCCGGCCAGGGCGGCCGGGTCGTCCGGGGGGACGAGCAGCCCGGGCACGCCCGATGGGGTGCGCCCGACGGCCTCCGGGAGACCGCCGACCGCGCTGGCGACCACGGGGACGCCCGCGGCCAGCGCCTCGACGACGACCATGCCGTAGGTCTCCGCGCGGGACGGGACGACGAGCAGGTCGGCGTCCGCGTACTCCCGGCGCAGGGCCTCCGCGGTGCAGGTGCCCGGCATCCGGATGCGGCCGGCCAGGGCGGGCACTGCCTCCCGGACCAGCGAGGCCGCGAAGCCCGGTTCCCGGTCGGACGGACCGACCAGGGCGCAGCTCCACGGCAGGGCGGTCATCCTCCCCAGGGCGGCCAGTAGCACGTCCTGCCCCTTGAGCCGGGACAGCGTGCCCACGCACAGCAGCCGCTGCCCGTCGGGCCGGCGTCGGCTCACCGGCGCCGGATCGCTGCCGGGGCGCGCGACGTGCACGCACGCCGCCGGCAGCCGGTACCGCTCGAGCACGCGGCGACGGGTCCACTCGCTGGTGGTGACGACGGCCCGCGCCGCGGAGAGGACGGCCGCCTCGCAGCGCGCCGGCACGGCGCCGTCGTCTTCCCCGAAGAGCATGTGCACGAGGACGACGAACCGCAGGCGGGACGACCGCGACACGAGCACCGGGGCGGCCGCGGAGGCGATCAGCCCGTCGACCAGGACGAGGGCGTCAGAGGGGAGCGTGTCGAGCTGCGCCGCCAGCGCGGTCAGCGCGCGGTCGTCCGGCCGCGGCCAGCCGCCCTCGACGGCGATCTCCGAGACCGTCCAGCCCACGGCGCGCAGCCGGTCGCAGACCTCCCGGTCGTAGCGGTTGCCGCCGCTGACCCGCGCCGGGTCGTCGATCCCGGCCGGCACGACGACGAGCAGGCCGCTCACAGCCCGCGCTCGTAGCTCGCCCAGGCCACGTGCGACTCGTGAAGCGTGACGGTGAGCCCCTCGAGGCCGGCGCCGCCGGGGCACAGGGCGCCGTCGCCGATCCGGGCGGCGAGCCGGTCGGCGACCACGCGGGCCAGCGCCTCGGTCGTCGTGTTCGTCCCCGCCAGGTCGGGGTCGTCGTCCAGGTTGCGGTAGGTGAGCTCCCCGAGCACCGCGTGCAGGGCGGTGCCGGCGGCCCCGATGTCGACGACCAGGCCGTCCTCGTCCAGCTCCGACCGGCGGAAGGTGGCGTCGACGACGTAGGTCGCGCCGTGCAGGCGCTGCGCCGGGCCGAACACCGCGCCGGTGAAGCTGTGCGCGATCATCATCGAGTCGCGGACCGTGAGGGTGAACACCGATCACTCCTGGGCGTCGTAGCTGATCGTGTGGCAGAGGGCCGGCAGCCGGCCGGCCGCGAGCCGGGCCATCACCCCGGGCAGGTCGTCGAACGGCGACGCCCCGGTGAGCAGCGCGTCGAACGCCGGATCGCGCAGCACGTCCAGGGCCAGCGCGCGCCGGTCGCGGGGGCTCCGGGAGCTCCGGCGCGCCGGTGCCACGACGCCCACCTGGCTGGCGCGCACGGCCAGCCGGCGGGAGTGGAACGCGGCTCCCAGCGACAGCGTCACCTCCCGGTCGCCGTACCAGCTCACCTCGAGCACGGTGCCCTCGGCGCGGAGCAGCCCGAGCGACAGCTGCAGCCCCGCCGCGGTGGCGCTGGCGTGCACCACGAGGTCCCGTCCGCCCGCGGCGTCCTCCGGTGCGACGAACGGGACGCCGAGCCGGGCCGCGACGTCCGCCCGGCTCCGGTCGACGTCGACCAGCTGGACGTCGGTGCCCGGGAACCGCGCCAGCAGCCGCGCGACGCAGCACCCGACCATCCCGGCGCCGACGACCGTGACCCGGTCGCCGAGCAGCGGCGGGGCGTCCCACAGCGCGTTGATCGCGGTCTCGACCGTCCCGGCGAGGACGGCGCGCCGGGCCGGGACGCCGTCCGGGACGGGCAGCACGGCGTCCGCGGGCACCACGTACGCCGTCTGGTGCGGGTACAGGCAGAAGACGGTGCGTCCGAGCAGGTCGGCCGGTCCGCGCTCGACCACCCCGACGTTGAGGTAGCCGTACTTCACCGGGCCGGGGAAGTCGCCGTCCTGGAAAGGGGCGCGCATCGCCTCCCACTGGCTCTCGGGCACCTCGCCGCGGAAGACGAGGGTCTCCGTCCCCCGGCTGATGCCCGAGTGGAGGGCCCGAACGAGGACCTCGCCGGCACCCGGCTCCGGGAGCCGCACCGTCCGCAGCTCGCCGGCCCCGGGCTCGCGCAGCCAGAAGGCGCGGACGTCGCCGGTCATCGCGGTTGCCGGAGCGCCTGCGCGCCGGACGCGGGGGTGAAGGCCTCGATGAACCGGTCCCGGAACTCGTCCATGGGCCACACCGGTGCGCTGCGGCTCGGCAGCAGTCCGTCCTGCCAGTTCCAGGCGTCGACGCGGTCGAGCACGTCGGCGTCGGAGGTGACGACGGAGATCGGCACGTGGCGGGTGGCATCGGGACCGGCGACCAGGGGCAGGGGCTGGTGGTCGCCCAGCAGGACCAGGACGAGGTCGTCGTCGTCCAGGTCGACGACCCAGGAGATCAGCGCCTCCAGGGAGTAGGCGACGGACTCGCCGTAGAGCCGGCGGACGGTGTCCGGGTCGCGCCAGGCCTCCTCCGCCTGCAGTCCCTCGGCCGGCATGGGGTCGAAGACGGAGCCGTCGCCGAGCTCCTCCCGCGGCACCATCCGGGGCAGGGGGGTCCACGGCTGGTGCGAGGTGGTGAGGTCGATCTCGGCCATCAGCGGCCCGTGATCGGGGCCGAGCTCGCGCCGCTGGAAGGCGTCGAGGACGTACTGGTCGGGCATGGGGGACCAGCTGAACGCCGGCCCCTGGTAGCCCAGGTCGAACCGGCCGTAGAGCTGGTCCAGGCCGTAGAACGAGGCGCCCTCCGGCCACGGCCGGTCGTTGGCCGGGTTGACGCCGACGGTGCGCCACCCCGCCTGGCCGAACGCGCCGCTGAGCGTGAGCCGGTCGCTGGCCAGGAGCTGGTCGTAGCGCGACTGGTTGTCGATCCAGAGCCCCGACTGCAGCGTCGCGTGGGCCATCCAGCTGCCGCCGCCGACGATGGGGGAGTCGAGGAGGGCGCTGCGGGTCTCCTGCCCGGCCCGTGCCAGCTGCGTGTCGCCGTCGCGCAGCACCGCAGTGACGCCGGGGGAGAGGTCCGGGTCCTCCAGGGCGACCTGCCCGTAGCTCTCGACGAAGACAAGCAGCACGTCCTTGCCGCGCAGGGCGCTCAGCGGCTCGGTCTCGGGGAGCGCGGCGAGCGGGTCGGGGGAGCGGGTGGCCTCCTCGAAGCGCTGCTGGTCCTCCAGCGCCGTCCGGACGTCCCGGCCGTGGACCAGGGCCAGTCCGGCGGTGCTCGCCGAGGCGACCGGCCCGGCCGGGGCGAGCTGCAGCGACAGCGCGGCGCACACCGCCCACACGAGGCCGACGGCGGCCAGTCCCCGGACCGACCGGCGCGCGTTCCGGGCGGTCGCGCTGCTGAGCCGGAGCGTCGACCCGACGACGAGGACGGCGAGCAGGGCCAGGCCCAGCCCCGCCACGACCAGCGCGACGACGGTCGAGGCGGTCCCGATCGAGTCGCGCAGCACCCCGACCGCGGCGCGGAGGGCGCCCCAGTCGAAGACCGGGTTGAAGCGTCGGCCCCACTGCGCGGTGAAGCCGGCGTCCAGGAGCTTGACGACGACCAGCAGCGCCAGCACGGTCCCCGCGGCAGCCGCCACGACCCGCCGGGGCCGGGACGGGAGCAGCAGCCCGATCGCGACCAGGGCCAGCCCCTCCAGCGGGATGCGGGCGAACGCTGCCGGGGTCAGCTGGTCCAGCCGGGGCGGCAGGACGAGCGCCGTCCACACCACCGCCGTCGCGGCCAGCGCGCCGGCCGCCCGCACCGCCCGCCGGGTGCGCGGACCCGCGCCGGCCCGGTACAGCCAGACGACGCTGTGCGCGAACGACTCGGCGAGCAGCAGCAGCGCGACCGCCAGCGCGACCGTGGCGGCGAGCGGCGGCAGCACGCCCGACACCGCGACGGTGAGCACGATGCCCTGGACGGCGGCGACGACCTTGCCCCAGAAGCGGTAGGGGAGCGGAGCGGCCAGCCACGGGACCGCCCACCCGGCGACCAGCAGCACGTACCGCGCGGCGCCGATGGCCAGCACCCAGCTCCCGTGGTCGCGCGCGACCGCGACGCTCAGCACGAGGATGAGGAAGGCGTCGGCCTCGCCGTCGTAGCGGGCGCCGAACGGCGTGACGGTCCCGGTGCGGCGCGCCACCCGCCCGTCCACCGCGTCGAGCAGCAGCGCGACCGACGCCAGGACGACCAGCGCGGGCACCGCCGGCGGCCCGCCGGCGGAGTCGACGACCAGTCCCGCGGCCCCGGCGCTCAGCAGCGCCCGGGTGAGGGTGACCCGGTCCGGCGGGAGGATCGGCTGCCCGCGCCGGGCCCGCCCGACGGCCATCAGCGCGGTCGCCGCCCAGCCGACGGCGAGGCCGGCGGCCCAGCCCGCCGCGCCGAGGCCGGTGGTCAGCGAGAGGACGCCGAGGAGGGCGGGCGTGGCCAGCGCGCCGGAGGCCGCCTCCGCTCGAACAGTGCCCACGGCGCCTCCGCAGCGATCCACGCCCTCGCCGCGGCTCACCGGTGGGGCGTCGAACCACGGACATGCGGTGTAGCACGGATGGGCGCCGGCGTGGGCCCGCTCCGCCACGGGAACCCGGCGGCGGGCCCGGTGATCACCCGGGCGACCTGCCCGCGACGTCGAGCTGGTGGGCCAGGTAGACCAGCTCGCCGCGGGCCAGCTGGTGACGGCGGGCGGCGAGCCAGCCGGCGAGGCCGGCCGGTGCGGCCGGACCGGCCAGCTCGTCCTGGATGGTCCGGAGGATGCACTCGAGGAACCAGGCCTCGTCGTCGGGGTAGCTGCCGTCCGGGCCGGCGAGGACGACCCAGTCCGACGAACCCGCCGCCCGAGGGGGCGCGCCGGCCGTGCGGAGGTGCCCGATCAGGTGCCGGCCGGCCCGGCGCTCCCCGGCGGGCCGGCCGTAGCGGACCCGGTCGTCCATGCTGCGGTGGTAGGCGCCCAGGACGGCGTCGTCGGCGGGGTGGTCGGGTTGGAAGACGCTGTCGCCGTCGAAGGTGACCGTGAACCAGTAGGCGCCGTCCGGGGCGAGGAGCGCCAGCAGGGGCGGCAGGACCGACGGCACGTCCACGACGTCCAGCACGGCGTTGGCGATCAGCAGGTCGACGGGTCCGGCTCCGCCGGTCCGCAGGTAGCCGCCCAGCTCGGCCTCCATGAGCCGCACGCGCAGCCCGCCAAGGCGCACCCCGTCCGGCAGCGTCTGCGCCGGCAACCCGCGGGCCTGGGCCCACGCGGAGAGCCAGGCGCGGGAGTCCTCCAGCAGCCGGGGGTCGACGTCGAGCAGGGTGTACTCGCCGTCGCCGATGACCTGCCAGTCCAGGAGGCGGGCCACCATCGTCCCCAGCCCCGCACCGATCTCCAGGACCCGCGGCGGGCGCGGCGGCAGCAGGCGGCGCAGCTCGTCGAGGACGGGGCGGTTGAGGGCCCGGTCGTCCACGGTCCGCTTCGCGGCCAGGTACCGGCTGTAGGGATGGCTCGCCGTCCCGGCGCTCACCGGTCCACTCCCTTGCGGGCCACCACCGCGAACTTCCGCACCCGGCCGCCGCCCAGCCAGTCGCACCACAGCTCGTGGGCGGCGATCAGCTCGGCCGCGGCGGTGGCCCCGACGTGCCGGGCGACGGTGCCCGCGTCCGCCCGGTAGGACGCCAGCAGCGCGGTCGCGGTGGCGTGGTGAGCGACGCTCCACTGCTCCTGCCAGGTGACCGTGAGCCCCGCCGCCCCGAGCATGGCCCGGAGCTCCGCCAGCTCGACGAGCCAGACCGTGTCGGCGTCCGGCATCCGGGCCCGTTCTCCCGGTGCGAGCGGCCGCCCCTCCTCGACGGTGAAGGCGAACCGGCCCCCGGGCGCGAGCACCCGCACCACCTCGGCCAGGAGGGTCGGTTTGTCCGGGAAGGCGAGCATGGTCTCCAGGAGGAGGACGACGTCGACCCGGGTGTCCGGCACCGGCGGGATCTGCGCCTGCTCGAAGCGGCACGGCAGGTCCCCGGCCAGGCGGCGGGCGATCTCCACGGCGCTCGCGGAGCAGTCCAGCCCGAGGTAGCCGCACCCCAGCTCGGCCACCAGCAGGCGGCCCGGACCGGCCGTGCCGCAGCACAGGTCCAGCACCGACACCCCCGGGCCGATACCGGCGCGGTGCGCCAGCCGGCGGATCTCGGCGGCACGCAGGAAGCTCTCCTGCCCGACGTACTCGCCCGCGGGATAGGCGGCCGCCCGGGCGTGCTCCAGCGCCGCGACGAACGGGGCGCGCCGGTCCTGCCTCACTGCCTGCTGCCCATGGTGCCTCCGGGATCGGCCGGTGCGGACGTCGTCGGACCGGCAGCGGACCGACCGGGGACGCCCGCACTCTGGCCGGTCCGGCGGCCGGCAGGAAGGGGGTGCCGCGCCGGGCTGCGCGCGGCGTCCCCGTCGCGTCAGCGACGCAGCGCGACGACGACGATCCGGCCGAGCTCGATGCGCTCGAACTCCGGCCCGGTCAGCACCCGGTCGGGGAAGGCGACCGCGTCGCGGACCGTGCGGTCGGGGAAGTCGTCGACCGTGAACGGCAGCAGCAGGTCTTCGCCCGTCCGCTGCAGCACCAGCCCGTCGACGGCGTCGAAGTCGTTGCTCCGCAGGAGGTCGGCCGCGCACGCCGAGGTCGGGCAGTCGGCGACCTCCTCGAGCAGCTCCCTGCGGTCCTCGAACCGGCCGTTGGGGTGGGAGTAGATGCTCTTGAACGTCAGGAACCCGTGCACGGGCGTCGTCGCCAGCAGGTCCACCTGCGAGGTGACCAGCACCGCCTCGTCCAGCGGGACGTCGGGCCGCAGCTCCCGCCAGGCCGCGCGGACCTCCGTCACCGGCGGGTCGGCGGGGTCGACGAAGAGCGTGGGGATGTAGGGCGGCCCGTCGGGGTCCCCGGCGGGCACCGACCCGTCGGGGTAGCGCGTGGTCTGGGCGGTGAGCGCGTGGTGCCCCACCACCCAGTCCGCGGCGAGGTGGTGGGCCGCCGACGCCGCCGCGCCGCCCGCGACGACGACGGCGGCGAGCCGGGGGAGCCACGCGGCGCGGGCCGCCGGCCCGGTGCGCCGGGACCAGCGGCCCAGCCAGTCGGCGGCACCGACGACGCCTGCGGCGAGCAGGACCAGGAGCAGGGCGTCCTGCGTCTTGAAGGCCAGGAAGCCGACGTCGGCGCGCTCGGCCAGGGCACCGAGCCCCAGGGTGGCGCAGCAGCCGAGGACGGCCAGCCCCAGCCCGGCGGCGAGCGGGTAGGTGGCGCCGCCCAGGTCCCGGCCGCGCAGCCGGCACCAGGTGGCCCAGGCCAGCCAGACCAGGCCGACCACCCCGGCGGCCTGCGCCTCCTCGAACACCGACGGCAGCACCAGCTCGTGGCCGCCGGGGAAGCCGTAGCGCAGCTGCAGGCCGTCCGACGGGAACCGCAGCCGGGCCACGACCAGGGGCACCCAGGTGGGCGCGGCCACCGCGACGGCGACGGCGCCGATCGCTGCGGCCCGCCGCAGCGGCAGCACGGGCGCGCGGGGCGGACCGGACCGGCGGGGGACGCGGCGCCGCACCGCGTCGTACGCGAGCGCCAGGAGCGTGGCCAGGCCGAAGGGCAGGAACCAGTAGGTGTGCACGAGCGCGAGCAGGCCGAGCACCGCGCCGAGCCGCCAGGCCGGCCAGCGCGCCACCCCCGGCGCCCGCACGTCGCGCACCGCCAGCAGGAACCACGGCAGCAGGCAGGCGAGCACCAGCCACTCGTCGGGCTTGTGCGGCTCGGCGGTCCAGATGGTCACGAGGGCGGCGGCCGGGAGAGCGCCGGCCACCGGCCGCCAGAGGAGGTAGGCGGCCAGCGGGACCAGCACGCCGACGAGCAGCTGGACCGGCTTCACCGCCTCCCAGCCGGGCACGTCGGTCAGCGCCGCGAGCCGGCCCTGGATCCAGCCCAGCGCGGGCGGGTAGTAGGCGGGCAGACCGCGGTAGTTGTAGTCGAATAACCCCGGCGTCTCGGCGTAGCGGGTGGCCATCTGCGTGCGGAAGGCGGAGTCGGAGTACAGCCCGCCCCAGCCCCAGCGGGTGCCGTGCAGCGCCGCCGTGGCCGCCGCACCGATCAGCACGCCCGCGAGGACGGCCCCGGCGTCCGCGGCCGCGCGCGGGCGGTGGCGGGCGGCGAGGGCGACAGCCACGCCGGCCACACCGCCGAGGACGGTCAGGACCGGCACGAGGCGGTCGCGCCACTCCTCCTCCACGACCGACACGTCCCAGAGCGCGACCAGCCCGGCGGTGACGGCCCAGCCCACGAGAGCCGCGGCCAGGAGCAGGAGCGGGCGCAGCCGGCCGACGTGCCGCCGGGCACGCGGTGCGGGGGAGGGAGGAGGTGGGGCGGTGCGCACGTCCTCGGCGGCGGGGGTGCTCACCTGCCGCCGTGGCCGTCCGCCGGCGCCGGGAGCCGGAGGGACGCCGGGCGCGAGGTCATGCGCCCATTCTGGCCCAGCACCGTGGCCGGGGGTCCCGGCCGTGTGGCGCACTTCATCGCGGGACGTCAAACGTCTCACTTCATCGACAGTTGCATCTGCGTTAGTGTTCTCCGGTGCCCACCCAGCCCGAGGATCTCTACGACGTGCTCGTGGACTTCCTGACCCGCCTGATGAACCTCAGCGAGTCCGACGGCCTGGACGCACTGATCGAGAGCGACCTGTCGTTCTCGCAGGCGCGCGCGCTGTTCCTGCTCTCCAAGACCGCCGAGCCGATGCCGATCCACTCCATCGCCCAGGCCCTGGGCCTGTCGATGGCCGCGGCCGGCCGGAACGTCGACCAGCTGGTCGGCCTGCACCTGGTCGAGCGCAGGGAGAGCGCGAGCGACCGCCGGGTGAAGCTCGTGTCGCTGACGCCCGGCGGCGAGAAGCTCGTGGCCCAGCACATCGAGGCCAAGCGCGAGTCGCTCCGGGCCTTCGCCCAGACCCTCGCCCCGGAGCAGCGCGACCAGCTGCACGGGGCACTGACCGACATCCTCGCGGGCGGCGCCCTCCGCCCGGCCCTTGACCAGGAGACCTGCCTGTGACCGACTCCGCTCCACCGTTGCCACCGGCATACCCCGAGAAGATCGACGGGGCGGTGCTCAAGATCGCCGGTGTCGTCGTGCTCGGCGCCATCATGTCGATCCTCGACATCACCGTGGTCAGCGTCGCGCTGCCCACCTTCCAGGACGTCTTCGACGCCACCTACGCCACGGTCGCCTGGACCATGACGGCCTACACGCTGGCGCTGGCCACCGTCATCCCGCTCACCGGCTGGGCCGCCGACCGCTTCGGCACCAAGCGCCTCTACCTGGCCGCGCTGTTCCTGTTCACCGCCGGCTCGGTGCTGTGCGCGGTGGCGACCTCGATCGAGATGCTCATCGCCTTCCGCGTCGTGCAGGGCCTCGGCGGCGGCATGCTCATGCCGCTGGGCATGACGATCCTGACCCGCGCCGCGGGCCCGGACCGCATCGGCCGGCTCATGGCCGTGCTGGGCATCCCGATGCTGCTGGGCCCCATCGCCGGCCCGATCCTCGGCGGCTGGCTGATCGACATCGCCTCGTGGCACTGGATCTTCCTGATCAACCTGCCGATCGGCCTCGTGGCGCTCGCCTACGCCTCCGCCGTGCTGCCCAAGGACCAGCCCAGCCCGACCGAGCGGTTCGACTTCCTCGGCATGCTGCTGCTCTCGCCGGGTCTGGCCCTGTTCCTGTTCGGCGTCTCCTCGATCGCCGAGGGCGGCGAGGGCGCGTCCTTCGGCCCGCGGGTCTGGGTGTCGGCCACGATCGGCGTCGCGCTGATCCTGGTGTTCGTGGCCCACGCGCTGCGGACGGACAAGCCGCTGATCGACCTGCGGCTGTTCCGCAACCGGCGGCTGACGATCGCCACGGTGTCGATGTTCGTGTTCATCATCGCGTTCATGGGTGCCGGGCTGCTGTTCCCGTCGTACTTCCTGCAGGTGCGCGGTGAGACGACGCTGATGGCCGGTCTGCTCATCGCCCCCCAGGGTCTGGGCGCCATGGTGACGATGCCGATCGCCGGCGTCCTCGCCGACAAGGTGCCGATCGGCCGGACCGTGCCGGTCGCCCTGCTCGTGATGGCCGCCGGCTTCTTCGCCTTCACGCAGGTCGACGCCGACACGCCCTACCCGCTGCTCTGCGGCGCGCTGTTCGTGATGGGCCTGGGCATGGGCGGCACGATGATGCCGATCATGACCTCGGCGCTGAAGTCGCTGAGCAACGCCGAGGTCGCCCGCGGCTCGACGCTGGTCAACATCGTCCAGCAGGTCGGTGGCTCCATCGGCACTGCGGTGCTGTCGGTCGTGCTGACCAACCAGATCCGGTCGCGGCTGGAGAACACGACCGACCCGCTGCAGTCGATGGCGGAGGGCTTCGGGGCGACGTTCATGGTCGCCTTCGTCCTGGTCCTGCTCGCCCTCGTCCCGGTGGCGTTCCTGCCGCGGAAGAAGGAGGAGTCCCACCTCCTCGACGACGAGGACGGCGCGACGCCCGCGCCGGTGCTCATGCACTGACCGCACCCGCCCCCACGGGGCACGGCGACGGCCCTCCCGGTCCTCCGGGAGGGCCGTCGCTGCGTTCACCCGGCGGCGTCCTCCTGGTCGATGCACATGATGTTGCCCTCGCTGTCCTTGAACCAGGCCGCCCGGCCCAGACCCTCGAGCGCGGCGATCTCGCCGTCCCAGCGGACCCCGGGCATGTCGTAGACCTCGAAGGTCACGCCCCTGGCCTTGAGGTCGCGCACCTCGGACTCGATGTCGGTGACGTGCCACTGGGCGATGGTGTGCCCGGCCTGGCCGGCGTAGGCCGTCTCGTAGATGGAGAAGGCGGTGCCGCCGTCGGTCTCGTAGGTGAGGGCGGCACCGGCCAGCTCGCGGGTCGGTTTGAGGCCGAGCGTGTCGGCGTAGAAGGCTCGCGCCCGGCCGAGGTCGGCGGCGGGGATGTTGGCTTCGACCCTGCTGGTGTTCAGCACGGCTGGCTCCGATCGGGATCTGCCCCCGTGCGGACGGGACCCCGCCCAGCGTGGCCCTGCCCGGCGGGCCCCGCCACGGTCCGACGTCCCTGTGATCTGCCCCTCCGTACGCTCGGCCGGGTGTCCGACCTCTTCGCGCCCCTGACGCTGGCCCACGGCCCGGCCGCACCCAACCGCGTGTGGCTGGCCCCGCTCACCAACACGCAGAGCCACCCCGACGGGCGGCTCTCCGACGAGGAGCTGCACTGGCTGGCGCTGCGGGCGCGCGGCGGCCACGGGCTGACCATGTCCTGCGCCGCGCACGTGCAGGCCGGCGGGCAGGGCTTCCCCGGTCAGCTCGGCGTCTTCTCCGACGACCACCTGCCCGGCCTGACCCGGCTGGCCGCCGCGCTCAAGGACGCCGGGTCGCTGTCCGCGCTGCAGCTGCACCACGCCGGCATCCGCTCGCCGCAGGAGCTGGTCGGGCAGCCGGTGGGCCCCTCGGACGA
This sequence comes from Blastococcus sp. TF02-09, assembly GCF_003319105.1. Lineage (GTDB taxonomy): Bacteria > Actinomycetota > Actinomycetes > Mycobacteriales > Geodermatophilaceae > Blastococcus. The sequence goes on from NZ_QOHH01000001.1 coordinate 297,963, forward strand.
CGAGGAGACCGGCGCCCGGGCGCTGACTCCCGACGAGGTCGGCCGGCTGGTCGAGGACTTCGCCGCCGCCGCCCAGCGGGCCGAGCAGGCCGGCTTCGACGGCATCGAGGTGCACGGCGCGCACGGGTACGTCGTCGCCCAGTTCCTCTCGCCGGAGATCAACCGGCGCACCGACGGCTACGGGGGTTCCCTGGAGAACCGGGCCCGCCTGCTGGGGGAGATCCTGGACGCCGTCCGCGAGCGGTGCGGCCCCGGCTTCCAGGTCGGCGTGCGGCTCTCGCCGGAGCGCTTCGGCCTGCGCCTGGGCGAGATCCGGGACGTCGCCGCCGAGCTGATGGGCCGGGGTGACGTCGACTACCTGGACATGTCGCTGTGGGACGTGACCAAGGCGCCGGTCGAGGAGGAGTACGCCGGCCGCCCGCTGATGGACTGGTTCACCGATCTCGACCGCGGCACCACCGCGCTGGGTGTGGCGGGCAAGGTGCGCAGCGGGCGCGCTGCCGCCGAGACGCTCGAGCGCGGGGCGGACTTCGTGCTGGTCGGCCGCGCCGCGATCCTGCACCACGACTTCCCCGAGCAGGTGCGTCGCGACGACGCGTTCGTGCCGGTGCCGACGCCGGTCAGCCCCGACCACCTCGCCGCCGAGGGCCTCTCGCCGGTGTTCGTCGAGTACATGCGCAACTGGCGGAACTTCGTCGCGGACGCGTCGTGAGCGCGGACTGGGCCGACACCGTCCTCTGGTGGCACGTCTACCCGCTCGGCTTCACCGGCGCCCCGATCCGTCCCGAGGGCCCGGTCGAGGGCCCGGTGCCGCGGCTGGACCGGCTGCACGCCTGGCTGGACCACGTCGTCGAGCTGGGGCTGAACGGCCTGGCGCTGGGGCCGGTCTTCGCCGCGCAGACCCACGGCTACGACACCGTCGACCACTTCCGCGTGGACCCGCGGCTGGGCACCGAGGACGACCTCCGGCGGCTGATCGACGCCTGCTCCGCCCGCGGCATCCGGGTCTGCCTGGACGGCGTCTTCAACCACGTCGGCCGCGGCCACCCGGCGTTCGCCGCGGTGGAGGCCGACGGGCCCGCGGCGCCGACCGCGGGGCTGTTCCGCTTCGACCGGGACGGCTGGCGGCCGGGGGAGCCCGTGCGCGCCGACGTCTTCGAGGGGCACGACCAGCTCGTCGCCCTGGACCACTCCTCGCCGGAGGTCGCCGAGCTGGTGGTCGCGGTGCTGCGCCACTGGCTCGACCGCGGGGCCGACGGCTGGCGGCTGGACGCCGCCTACGCGGTGCCGCCGGAGTTCTGGGCGCGGGTGCTCCCCGAGGTGCGCCGCACCCACCCCCACGCCTGGTTCACCGGCGAGGTCATCCACGGGGACGCCGCCCGGTTCGTCCGGGCCTCGACGGTGGACTCGCTCACCCAGTACGAGCTGTGGCAGGCCCTCTGGCACGGCATCGCCGACCGGAACTTCTTCGAGCTGACCCACGCCCTGGAGCGGCACAACGGGCTGCTGGCGACCTTCCTGCCGTCCACTTTCGTCGGCAACCACGACGTCACCCGGATCGCCTCGGCGGTGGGTCCCGAGCTGGTGCCGCACGCGCTGGCCGTGCTGTTCACCGTGGCCGGCGTGCCGAGCGTCTACGCCGGTGACGAGTACGGCTGGACCGGCGTCAAGGAGCAGCGGCTCGGTGGCGACGACGCGGTGCGGCCCGAGTTCCCCCCGCGGCCGCCCGACGCGTCGGAGCTGGACGCGACCGCCCGCGGGACGCTGGACGCGCACCGGGCGCTGATCGCCCTGTGCCGGCGGCACCCCTGGCTGACGCGAGCGCACACCGACGTCGTCCACCTGGCCAACGAGCAGGTCGTGCTCCGGTCCGGCACCGCGGGCGCGGCGGTCGTCGTCGCCCTCAACCTGTCGGCCGAGGCTGTCGAGCTGCCCGCCGCGGACGCCACGACGGCGGAGTGCGGAACCGGCCGGCTGGCCGGCGACCGCGTGCAGCTGCCGGCCCGGGGCTGGGCGGTGCTCTCGGCCTGATGTCCGGGCAGCCCGACGTCCCGCGGCCCGAGCGCCGCCGGTGGATCCTGGTGGCCTGCCTCGCCGGCATGTTCGCCACCACCTTCCCGGCGACGATCCTCACCATCGCCGTCCAGCCGATCGCGGTCGACCTGGACTCCTCGCCGTCGACGGTGCTGTGGGTGACGACGGCGCCGCTGCTGGCCGCCGCGGTCAGCACACCGGTGCTGGGGCGGCTCGGGGACCTGCGGGGGCACCGGAGGCTGTTCCTCACCGGGATGGCCGTCGCCGCGCTCTTCGCGGTGGGGACGGCGCTGGCCTGGGACGCCGGCAGCCTGATCACCGCGCGCACCATCTCCCAGCTCGGCTCCGCGGCCACGATCCCGAGCTCGTTCGCCATGCTCTTCCGCGCGCACCCGCCCGAGCAGCGGGTGCGGGTCTCCTCGCTGGCCTCGGCCGTGCTGGCCGGCGCGGCCGTCGTCGGCGTCGTCATCGGCGGCCCGCTCGTGGACCTGGTCGGCTGGCGGGTCATCTTCGCCGTCCAGGCGGCCGTGTGCGTCGCGGCGCTGGGAGCGGCCATCCTCGTGCTGCCGGCCGACCCGGGGGAGCGCGAGCGGATCCCGCTGGACCTGCCCGGGGCGCTGGCCCTGGCGCTGGCCACGCTCGCGCTCACCTTCGGCGTCAACCGGCTCGGGGTCTGGGGCCCGTCACCGGTGCCGATCGCCTGCCTGGTCGCCGTCCCGTTCGCCGTCCGGGCCCTGGTGGTCATCGAGCGCCGGGCGCCGCACCCGCTGCTGCCGCTCCGGGTGCTGTCGTCGCGCAACACCCGCGTGGTCACCGCGGCGAGCTTCTTCCTGGGGGCGGGGTGGATGGGCAACTTCGTGCTCACCCCGCTGCTTCTGCAGTCGGTGATGGGGCTGTCGGCGGGTCTCACCTCGCTGCTGAGCGTGCCGCGTGCGGTCTTCATCGTGGGCGCGGCACCGACGGCCTCCCGCTGGGGGCAGCGGTTCGGCGAACGCCGGCTGGTGGCGGTCGCCGCGCTCGGCCTCGGTCTGGTGATGGCCTCGATGACCGTCGGGGCCCTCACCACGTCGGTCGTCGCCATCGCCCTGGCGCTGCCGCTGTCGGGCTGGGCGTTCGGGCACGCGCAGCCGGGGCTGACGTCGGCCATGGGCCACGCCGTGGACGAGCGCGACTTCGGGCTGGCGACCTCGCTCCAGCAGACGGCGAACCAGATCGGCGCCGTCGTCGGCATCGGGCTGTTCACCGCGCTGGCGGGCGACGCCACGACCGCCGGGCCGTTCGCCGTCGTCTACCTGCTGACCGCCACGTGCGCCTTCATCGCCGTGCCGTTCGCGCTGCTCATCCGGGACGCGCACACGTCCCGCTGAGCCGGTCCGGGCGGGGGATCAGAGGACGTCGGCGGCGTCGAGGTCGAGGGCGTGCCGCGCGTGCCGGTCGGCCATGGCGAGGAACATCGCGTCGCCGCGGTCGGTGCGCTTCACGCTCATGGAGGCCAGCACCGCCATCGACAGACCGGCCCAGGTGCCCCTGCGGTAGTCGAGCCAGCACTCGTCCCAGCCGTAGCCGGCGACCCCGGCGGCGACCAGGCCGTCGTGGTAGCTCCGGACCAGCCGGTCCTCGGCCTCCCGCCGCACCTCGGGGAGCAGGCCCGCGCCCAGGAAGTACGCGAGGTCGCTGGGCCCGACCCCGGTGCCGCAGGTCTGCCAGTCGACGACGGTGACGGCACCGTCCGGGGCGATGAGCAGGTTGTCCAGCCGGTAGTCGGTGTGCGTGATCGTGGCGACCCGGTCGGCCGCCCGGCCGGTGGCGAGCCGGCTGAAATAGATCTCGCCGGCCTGCACCACGTGCGGCGGCAGCGCGGCCGCGTACCGCTCCTGGAAGCCGGCCCACAGCATCGGCAGGACCTCCCCGAGCAGGGCGCCCCGGCCCTCGGGGTCGCCATGCAGCCACTCGAGCTCGGACAGCGCGGGGTCGCCCCACAGCGGGGCGTGCAGGTTGACCAGCTCCGCCACGGCAGCCGCGGCGACGTCGACGTCGCACCCGGTCAGCTGGTCGCCGGGCTCGGCGGACGCGAGGTCCTCCAGCAGCAGCACGAAGGACGCCGTCGCGACGTCGAGGTCGGCGTAGTGCAGTCGGGGCGTGCGCACCGGGAGCCGGTCGGCCAGCTCCTGGTAGAAGCGGACCTCCTTCTCGTAGGAGCGGAAGGCCTTCGCGGTGGCGCGGCTGCCCTCGTCCGCGGCGGGCAGCTTGGCGACCAGCGAGGCCGGCCCCGCGCCCGGGGCGTCGTAGCGCAGCCGGATCCGCGCGCTGTCGCACATCTGGCCGGTGCCGAGGGGGCGGACGTCGGCGGTGAGGACGCGTCCCTCCGCGAGGCTGCCCGACGCCGTCAGCGCGGCGGTCAGCCAGTCAGCGGTCAGCGCGTCCGGGGTGTCGGCGATGCTCAGCACGGCAGGACCCCCTCCACGTCGGTGTCGGGGAAGAAGCGGTGGTGGCGGGCGCCGGTCACCTCGTACACCGCCGTCCCGGAGCGGCCGTCGCCGGTGCGCACCCGGACGACGTTCAGCCCGCCGCGGTGGAACGGCTCGTAGGGCCGCACGAAATCGCCCGCGGCCTCGACCTCGATCGTCCGGCCGTCGGCGAGGACGAACCGGCAGCTGCCCGCGAGCCCGGCCACCTGCTCGCCGTTCTTCCCGTAGGCCGCGACGGCGCCGTCCGGGCCGCGCCAGTCGACGTCGTAGGTGAACCCGACCAGCGGCACCGGGTCGCTGCCGTCGGCGGCGGCCCAGCAGCCGTCGGTGTAGACGGGCGCGCCGTTGGCCAGCTCCCAGTGCCAGATGCCGAGCATCCCGTCCTCCAGCTGGATCTGGAACCAGAGCCAGAGCGGGCAGCGGGCGTGGTCGCGGACGCCCCACGAGTGGTCGCGCTGGCCGGTCCACCCGTCGACGGGGTGCTCGGTGCCGCCCATCGTGTACGTGCCCGTCCAGGTGCCCGACTGCAGGATGTGGCTCTGGTCCCAGACGACGCCGTCGGTGGCGCGCATGGTGCCGCGGCGCAGCCCGTACGGCTGGGTGCGGGCGGTGAAGGTCAGGTCGACGCCGATCGGGCCGGCGTCGGGGTCGGCCCAGAGCCGGACCTCCTGCCAGGGCTTGACGATCTCGACGCGGGCGCCGGGCACCTCGGGGGTCTGCGGGTCGTCGCCGAGCGGCCGGGCGCTGCCGTGCAGGAGCTGCTCGCCGCCGACCCGGCCCATCTGCAGGCTGTCCATCTCGCCCCGCCCCGGGCGCACGGCCATCGTGAAGAAGACGGCGTCCCCGGTGCCCGAGGGGTCGTGCACGTCGAAGAAGTGGCTCTCCCGCCAGTGCGGGTGCGGCGTCGCGACCGCGGGGAGCAGCTCGGGCAGCTGGTGGACCAGCTGCTCGTCGGCGGGGGTGGGACGGGCCACGGGCGTGCCTCCTCGGGGTGTGACCCGGAACACTAGCGAGCGGCGCGCGTCGTCGGCGTCCACCAGCGACGCGTCGACAGGGCAGCATCCGTCGCGGCGCGCGCACGCGTGCCGCTGGGACGAGGAGGCTCCGTGATCGACGACGTGATCGCCCGCTGGCACCGCTACCTGGCCGGCGAGCTGCCGGGCGGCCTCGACGAGCTGCTCGCCGACGACGTCGTCTTCTGGTCGCCGGTGGTGTTCGCGCCGCAGCGCGGCAAGGAGATCACCACCGTGTACCTCGAGACGGCGGCGCGCGCGCTCGGCGGTGGGGAGGCCGGCACCTTCCGCTACACCAAGGAGGTGCTCGCCGGCGACACCGCGGTGCTGGAGTTCGAGACCAGCGTCGGGGGGAGGTACGTCAACGGCGTCGACATCATCACCGTCGACGGAACCGGCCGCATCGTCGAGTTCCGCGTCATGATCCGGCCGCTGCAGGCGATCCAGGCCGTGCACGAGCAGATGGGCCGGCTCCTGACCGCCGGCGGCTGACGACGCGCTCAGACCTCGACGGCCCACCCGCAGATGCCGCAGACCTCCAACTGCCGCCGTCCCCACCGGGCGACCGGGATGAAGAAGACGGTCAGCTGCCGGACCACCCGCACCCGCGCCCACGTCGTGGTGTTCCCGCAGTTCGGGCAGGTGCGGACCGCTCCGGGTCCGAGTTGCTGCTCCTTGGTGCCGAACCCGAAGAGGAAGAACATCGCTCCACCGTAGGCACCGGCACGCCGGCCGGTCCGCCGTCGGGGTGGTGGGAGACGATCGGCGCATGACCCTCGCAGGCCTCGATCCACGGACCCCGGTGCTGGTCGGCGTCGGGCAGTCCTCCGAGCGCATCGACAGCCCCGGGTACCGCGGCCTCTCCGCCGTGGACCTCGCCGCCGCGGCCGTCCGGGAGGCGCTCGCCGACACCGGGGCGCACCCCGAAGTCGTCGCGGCCGCCGTGGACACGGTGGCCGGGGTGCGCCAGTTCGAGATCTCCTCGCCGGGGGCGACCGCCCCGCTGGGCCGGTCGGACAACTACCCCCGCTCGGTGGCCGGCCGGGTCGGTGCCGCACCGCGGCGGGCGGTCCTCGAGGTGGTCGGCGGGCAGTCGCCCCAGCACCTGGTGAACGAGTTCGCCGCCACGATCGCCGCGGGCGGTGCCGAGGTCGTGCTGCTCGCCGGGTCCGAGGCCATCTCCACCGCGCGGCACCTGGCGGCGGCGGCCGACCGGCCCGACTTCACCGAGCACGTCGACGGCGACCTCGAGGACCGCGGTCACGCGCTCGACGGGCTGTTCCCGCCGCGCGCGGGCGAGCACGGCATCACCGGCGCGCCGGCGATGTACGCGCTGTTCGAGAACGCGCGCCGGGCGCGGCTCGGCCTCCCGCGCGAGGAGTACGCCCGGACGATGGGGGAGCTGTTCGCTCCGTTCACGCGCGTGGCCGCGCGCAACCCGCACGCCGCGGCGCCGGTCGAGCGGGACGCCCTCGAGCTCGTCACCCCGACGCCGGCCAACCGGCCGATCGCCGACCCCTATCCCCGGTACCTCGTCTCGCGGGACCAGGTGAACCAGGGCGCGGCGGTGCTGCTCGCGTCGGTAGCCGCGGCGCGGCGGCTCGGCGTCCCGGAGGAGAAGTGGGTGTTCCTGCACGGGCACGCCGACCTGCGCGAGCGCGACCCGCTGGACCGCGCCGACCTGGGCAGCAGCCCCGCCTCGGTGCTCGCGGCCCGGCACGCCCTCGACGTCGCCGGCGTAGGGGTGGCCGACCTCGCGACCTTCGACTTCTACAGCTGCTTCCCGGTCGCCGTCTCCGTCACGGCGGTCGACGGGCTGGGGCTGGCCCCCGACGACCCGCGCGGGCTCACCCTCACCGGCGGGCTGCCGTTCTTCGGCGGCGCCGGCAACAACTACTCCATGCACGCCATCGCCGAGACGGTGCAGCGGGCGCGCACCGCTCTCGGGACCGTCGGCTTCGTCGGCGCCAACGGCGGCATGCTGAGCAAGTACTCGGCGGGCGTCTACTCCACGACGCCGGTCGCCTGGCGGGGCGACGACAGCGCCGCCCTGCAGGCCGGGGTGGACGGCTGGCCGGCTCCCGCGCAGGCCGGGCGGGCCGACGGCTGGGCCACGATCGAGACGTACACCGTCACGCACGGACGCGCGGGGAACCGCACCGGCGTCGTCGTCGGCCGGCTGGCGGACGACGGCCGGCGGTTCCTCGCCCGGACCGACGACGGGGACGACGACGTGCTCGGGCTGCTCTCCACCGGTGAGCCCATCGGGCAGCGGGTGTTCGTCCGGTCCACCGAGCGCGGCAACCGGGTGACCTGCGGGGCGGCCCACCGGGCGTGACCGGGGCGGTCGCTGGCAGGGTGGGGGCCATGGCCGACTCCTCTCCCGTCGTCGTCGTGACCGGTGCCAACGGACTCGTGGGCGCCGCGGTGTGCCGGGCCCTCGCCGCGCGGTCGGCGCAGGTGCGCGCCGTCGTCCGCCGGGCGGGCAGCGCGCCCGCGCTCGACGGGGTGACCGAGCACGTCGGCGACTTCGCCGACGAGAGCTTCGCGCGTGAGGTGACCCGCGGGGCCGACGCCGTCGTCACGACGGTCCACCCGATGGGCTCCTCCCGCGAGGAGCAGCACCGGGTGGGCGCCGAGGGCACGCCCGTCCTCGCCCGGGCCGCCCGGGAGAACGGGGTGGCCCGGCTGGTGCACGTCTCCACGGCCGGGGTCTACGACCGCTCGCCCGAGATGGGCGACGTGGCCGAGGACGGCGCCCTCACCCCCGACGGCAGCGGCGCCTACCCCGACACCAAGAACGCCACCGACGCCGCGCTCGCGCAGGTCGAGGGGCTCACGACCGTGCTGGTGCGGCCGCCGGCGATCATCGGCGCGGGGCAGACCTCGGTGTGGAACACGCTGCGCCCCCGGGCGGTGCGCGACGGCCACCGCCGGGCGAACCCGGAGCAGACCTGGTCCTGGGTGCACGTCGACGACCTCGCCGCGTTCATCGCCGACGTCGCCACGGGTGCCGTCGCCACAGCCGACGACCCGGAGCGTGGGCCGGTCGCCGGGCGCGCGACCCCGGTGATCGTCGCGGGCGAGCCGGCCACCTGGCGGGACTACCTCGGCACGGTGACCGACGCGCTGGGGGTCGCGCCCGAGTGGACCGACGAGCCGGTCTGGACCGGGCAGCTGCGCACCGACCGGGCGCGGCGGTGGGGCTGGGCGCCGCGGGTGGATCTGGGCACTGCCCTCGCCGAGCTGAGGCGCGGCGTCAGCGCCGCCGACCCGGGCGACTAGATTCGGGGGCATGCCGAGAGCCCTGCTGCTGGAGAACATCGACCCGGTGGCGGTCGAGCTCCTCGAGTCCGCCGGGTACGACGTGGAGACGCGGCGCGGCGCCCTGGACGAGGGCGACCTGATCGACGCGCTCGACGGCGTCACCCTGCTGGGCATCCGGTCCAAGACCCAGGTGACCGCCGGCGTGATCGCCGCCCGCCCGGAGCTGCTCGCCATCGGCGCCTTCTGCATCGGCACCAACCAGATCGACCTGGGCGCGGCCGCGCAGGCCGGGGTCGCGGTGTTCAACGCCCCGTTCTCCAACACCCGCAGCGTGGTGGAGATGGCGCTGGCGGAGATCATCATCCTGGCCCGGCGGCTGGTCGACCGGGACCGCGCCCTGCACTCCGGCACGTGGGACAAGTCCGCGGCGGGCAGCCACGAGATCCGCGGGCGGACGCTGGGCATCGTCGGCTACGGCAACATCGGCAGCCAGCTGTCGGTGCTGGCCGAGGCGCTGGGCATGCGGGTCGTCTACTACGACCTCGAGGACAAGCTCGCCCTGGGCAACGCGCAGCGCTGCGACACCCTCGACGAGCTGCTCGAGCGGGCCGAGGCAGTCACCCTGCACGTGGACGGCCGCGGCGGGAACGCCGGGCTGTTCGGTGCCGAGCAGTTCGCCCGCATGCGCCCGCGCAGCCTGTTCCTCAACCTCTCCCGCGGCTTCGTCGTCGACCACGAGGCGCTGCGCGAGCACGTGCTCAGCGGCCACATCGCCGGCGCAGCGGTCGACGTGTTCCCCGAGGAGCCGCGCGAGCAGGGCGACCCGTTCGACTCGGTGCTGCGCGGGCTGCCCAACGTCGTCCTCACCCCGCACGTCGGCGGATCGACCCAGGAGGCGCAGCGCGACATCGGCCGCTTCGTTGCCGGCAAGCTCGTGAACTACTCGCGGGCCGGGACGACGACGCTCGGCGTCAACGTGCCCACCGTCGTCCTGCACGGGCAGTCGGCGGCCCGGTTCGCCCTGCTGCACCGCAACGTGCCCGGCGTCCTGGCCCGGGTCGACGCGCTCGTGGGGGAGCACGGCCTCAACGTCGACGGCCAGGTGCTGGCCACCCGCGGCGAGCTGGGCTACGTGCTCACCGACGTGAACGAGGAGCTGCCGGCCGGGCTGCTCGAGGCGCTGCGGTCGCTCCCGGAGAGCCTCCGTCTCACCACACCCCAGGACCACCGCGCCCGCTGACCAGGGTTCCCGGCGTGCGGCGACGGCGTCCCGGCCCCAGGCTGGGCCGGTGAAGGTACTGGTCACCGGCGCGTCCGGGTTCGTGGGCAGCCGCCTGGCCGCCGCGCTGGAGGAGGCGGGGCACGAGGTCCGGGCGATGACCCGGCGACCGGAGCGCTACGACGGGCCCGGGACGCCGGTCGCCGGGGACGTCGGGGACGAGGACTCGCTGCGGACGGCGCTCCAGGGCGCGGAGGCCGCCTACTACCTGGTGCACTCCCTGGACGACCCGGACTTCGAGCGCAAGGACGCCGACGCGGCGCGCGCCTTCGCCCGGGCCGCGGCCGCGGCGGGTGTCGGCCGGATCATCTACCTCGGCGGCCTGGGCAAGGACGACGACCGGCTGTCCAAGCACCTGCGCAGCCGTCGCGAGGTCGAGCGGCTGCTGGGCGGGACCGGGGTGCCGGTGACCGTGCTGCGCGCGGGCATCGTCGTCGGCCACGGCGGGGTGTCGTGGGAGATGACCCGCCAGCTCGTGGCCCACCTGCCCGCCATGGTCACCCCGCGGTGGGTCAGCACGCGGACGCAGCCGATCGCGGTCGCCGACGTCGTCCGGTACCTCGTCGGCGTGCTCGAGGCGCCGGAGGCCACCGGGCGGGTGTTCGAGGTGGGCGGCCCGGAGGTGCTCACCTATCTGCAGATGCTCATCCGGGTCGCCGACATCCAGAACCGGCACCTGTTCGTCGTCCCCGTGCCGCTGCTCAGCCCGCAGCTGTCCTCGCGCTGGCTGGCGCTGGTCACCGACGTCGACCTGGCGACCGGCCGCTCGCTGATCGACTCCATGACCAACGAGGTCGTCGTCACCGACGACGCCGTCCGGTCGGTCGTGCCCTTCGAGCCGATGGACTACGACGCCATGGTGATGACCGCCCTGGTCGAGCGGGCCCGCGAGCGCCGGCGGCGGGTCGGCGACCGGCGCGGCGGATGGCTCAGCCGCGGAGCCCGCCGGTGAGCGGCGGCGGATCGGGGCGCGGGCTCCGGGCGCGGATGCTCCGGGCCGCCGGGCCGTTGCTGCGCAGCGTGCCCCGCGACCACTGGGAGAGCGACGAGGCCTTCCGCCGCCGCCGGCGGGTCACCGCGGCGACCGCTGTGGCCGGTGCCTCGCTGCTCGGGGTCTCGCTGTCGACGCCACCGGGCTCGCCCCGGTTCTACGGGCTCACGCTCGGGGTCGCGGGCACCTGGGTGGTCGGCGGGCTGGCGTCCGGGCCGCTGCACCTGGGCCGGATGTTCGGGCCGGGGGAGCAGCTGCGCCGGCCGGTCGTCACGCCGGTGCTCTCCGGGATCGGCGCGTTCGGCGCCTTCTACGGCGCGGCGCTGGTCGCCCGGCGGATCCCGGTGCTCGAGCGGGCGATCGCCTCGGTGCTCCGCTACGCCGACCAGGGGACGACGCCGCTGGTGCTCACCACCACGCTGGCCAACGGCGCCGCGGAGGAGGTCTTCTTCCGCGGCTCGGTCTACGCGGCGGCCGGCACGCGCCGCCCGGTGCTCGCCTCGACCGCCGTCTACGGGCTGGCCACGACCGCCACCCGGAACCCGGCGCTGGTGCTGGCCAGCGTGCCGATGGGCCTGCTCTTCGCCCAGCAGCGCCGGATCACCGGCGGCATCCAGGCGTCGATGCTCACCCACGTGGTGTGGTCGGCGCTGATGCTGCGCTACCTGCCGCCGCTGTTCACCCGCGGGCTCGCCGAGGAGCGGCGCACGGCCGACGACGGGTGAGGCCGCGGCCGGTCAGTTCGCCGGCCGGGCGGCCCGGATCGCCCGCCAGACCCGCATTGGCGTGGTCGGCATGTCGACGTGCCGCACGCCCAGGTGGGCGACCGCGTCCACGACGGCGTTCTGCACGGCCGGCGTCGCGCCGATCGTCCCCGCCTCGCCGATGCCCTTGGCGCCGAGCGGGTTGTAGCTGGTCGGCGTCTCGGTGGTGACCAGCTCGAAGGTGGGCAGCTCGGTGGCCGAGACGATCGGGTAGTCGGCGAACGTCGACGTCGTCGGGTTGCCGTCGGGGTCGTAGAGGACCTCCTCGAGCAGGGCCTGCGCTGCGCCCTGCGCCAGCCCGCCGTGCCGCTGCCCCTCGGCGATCAGCGGGTTCATGATCACGCCGGCGTCGTCGAGGGCGATCAGCCGGACGAGCTCGGCCTTGCCGGACTCGACGTCGACCTCGGCGACGGCGACGTGCGCGCCGAACGGGTACGTGGCGCCCGGGGCGGTGAAGACGCTGCGGACGAACAACCGCTCCTTCTCCGCGAGTGCGGCGAAGGAGATGGCCGCGCCCGGGACGCCGGCGACCTGCAGCTCGGCGTTGTCCCGGTCGACCACGAGGTCGGCGGGGTCGACCTCGAGCTCGTCGGCGGCCCGCTGCCGGGCGAGCTCGATCAGCTCCTCGGTGGCCTGCCGGACCGCGGCGCCGCCCTGCTGCAGGCTGCGCGAGCCGCCGGTGCCGCCGCCCTCGGGGACCAGGTCCGTGTCGCCCCAGCGGACGGTGATCCGCTCGACCGGGATGCCGAGCTCCTCGCTGGCCAGCATCGCCCACACCGTCGAGTGGCCCTGCCCGTGCGGGGAGGTGCCGGTCAGGATCGTCGCGGACCCGTCGGGGTGCACCTCGACCAGCGCGTTCTCGCGCGACTCCCCGGACTCCGAGCCGCCGCCGGTGATCTCCACGTACACCGAGAGCCCGATGCCCAGCTGGCGGACGTCGCCCCGCTCGCGCCGGGCCGCCTGCTCGGCGCGGAGCCCCGCGTAGTCGGCCGCCGCGAGCACCGTGTCCAGGGCCGCCGCGTAGTCCCCGGAGTCGTACAGCGCGCCGCCCTTGCTCAGGCGCGGCTCGGTGAAGGCCGGGATCAGGTTCTTCCGCCGCACCTCGGCCGGGTCCATCCCGATCTCGGCGGCGAACAGGTCCACGGCCCGCTCGACGGCCGCCGTGGCCTCGGGCCGCCCGGCTCCGCGGTAGGCGCCCACCGGGGTCGTGTTCGTGACGACGCTCGCGAACGACGTCTCCAGCACCGGGACGTCGTAGACGCCGGGCGCCATGAGCAGGGTGAGCGAGGGCAGCAGCGCGCCGAACTTGGGATAGGCGCCGCTGTCCTGCAGGACGTGCAGCCGGTAGGCCCGGATCGTCCCGTCGCGGTCGCCGCCGACGGTGACGGTCTGCACCTGGGCGCGGCCGTGCGTCATCGCGACCAGGTTCTCCGAGCGGGTCTCCACCCACCGCGCCGGCCGGCCGACGGAGCGGGCGGCCAGGGCGATCACGGCGTGCTCGACGTCGGCACCGAACTTGCCGCCGAACGCGCCGCCCACGTCCGGCGTGATCACCCGGACGGCGTCGGCACCGAGGCGCAGCATGCCGCGCACCGAGCGCTTGCTGCCCTGGGCGCCCTGGTTGGGCAGCCAGATCGTCAGCCGGCCGTCCTCGTCCCAGGCCGCCGCGGCGGCGCGGACCTCCAGCGGGGCCACGGCCACTCGCTGGTTGAGGATCTCCTGGGACACCACCACCTCGCAGCCGGCGAACGCGTCAGCGGCGGCCGCGGGGCCGTCGTCGGTGGCGCCCTCCGCGGCGGCCAGGTCCTCCCCGGCCGCGGCCTGCGCGGCGGCGACCGGGCTGCGGAAGCAGACGTTGGTGCCGGCCTCGGGGAACAGCAGCACCTCGTCGGTCAGCGCGTCCGCCGGATCGACGACGGCGGGCAGCGGCTCGTAGTCGACGGCGACCAGCTCCGCGGCGTCCTCGCCCTGGTAGCGCTCCTCGGTGAGGACGACGGCGACCGGTTCGCCCACGTAGCGGACGACGTCGCGGGCCAGCAGCGGCTGCATCATCGGCGCCGGGTACATCGGCATCATCGGCCGCTGCTCCGGCGCGCCCAGCTCGTCGGCGGTGAGCACGGCGACCACGCCCGGCATCCCCGTCGCGCCCGAGACGTCGATCGACCCGATCCGCGCGTGCGCGATCGGCGAGCGCACGAACGTCGCGTGCACCGCGCCGGCCAGCCGCTCGTCGACGAGGTCGTCGGTGTACACGGCTCCCGTGGTGAGGAACCCGGGGTCCTCGCTGCGGAGCACCCGCGTCCCCAGGATGCTGCCCGCCGGGAGCGGGACGCCGGTCGTCTCCGGAATCGCCATGACCGGGAACGTGGCACTGCACCGGCCGGCGTGCAAGGGCGGACACGCGGGAGCGGCCGTGTCCGGGGGTGTGCCGGGCGCCCGGACGGTGTAGACCTCGATCACCGCCGTCAGCAGAGGGGCAGCCGATGCAGGTCTCCATCACCGTGAACGGGAACCAGCGCACCGACGAGGTCGAACCGCGGTTGCTGCTGGCCCACTACCTGCGCGAGGTGCGCGGACTGCGGGCGACCAACATCGGCTGCGACACGACCTCCTGCGGCGCGTGCACGGTCATCGTCGACGGGCTCAGCGTGAAGTCCTGCACCGTGCTCGCCGCGCAGGCCGACGGCGCCGAGGTCACCACGCTGGAGGGCCTGGCGGCCGCGGACGGCGAGCTGCACCCGGTGCAGTCGGCCTTCCGGGAGGAGCACGGGCTGCAGTGCGGGTTCTGCACGCCGGGCATGGTCATGGCCGCGATCGGCCTGCTGGCCGACAACCCGGACCCGACCGACCGCGAGGTGCGAGAGGGCCTGGAGGGCAACCTCTGCCGGTGCACGGGCTACCACAACATCGTCCGGGCGGTCCGCACCGCGGCGAAGGCCGGTGCGGCGGCCGGCCGGGTTCCCCAGGGGCGGGTGGAGGCGTGATTCCCGCGCCGTTCGACTACGTCCGGGCCGGGTCCGTGGAGGAGGCGCTGGCGGCGCTCGCCGAGCACGGCGAGGACGCCAAGGTGCTGGCCGGGGGGCATTCGCTGCTGCCGCTGATGAAGCTCCGGCTGGCCACCCCGGCCGTGCTGGTCGACATCGGCGGCATCCGGGACCTCTCCTATGTCCGGGTCGAGGGCGACGGCGCCGACGCGGTCGTCGCGATCGGCGCGGGCACCCGGCACCACGAGCTGCAGCGGAACGAGGTGGCCCGGGCGGAGGTGCCGCTGCTGCCGCACGTCGCCGGCCGGGTGGGTGACGCCCAGGTGCGGCACCGCGGCACCATCGGCGGGACGACGGCGCACAGCGACCCGGCGTCCGACCTGCCCACCGCGCTGCTGGCCCTCGGGGGGACCGTCGTCCTGCAGGGGCCCGGCGGCCGGCGGGAGGTGCCGGTGACCGGGTTCTGGACCGGGTTCTTCGAGACGGCGATGTCGCCGGACGAGCTCGTCGTGGAGCTGCGGGTGCCGCGGACCGGCGTCACCGGGTTCGGGTACGAGAAGTTCACCCGCCGCGAGAACGACTGGCCGATCGTCGCCGCCGCGGCGGTGGCCGGCCGCGTGGCACTGGCGAACATGGCCGGCACGGTGGTGCGGGCGACCGCCACGGAGGAGGCGCTGGCCGCGGGCGCCTCGATCGCCGAGGCCGCGGAGCTGGCCGACCAGGGCACCTCACCCGTCGCCGACATGCACGCCGACGCCGACTACCGCCGGCACCTCGCCCGGCTGCTCACCCGCCGGGCCCTGGAGAAGGCGACCGCCGCCGCGTGACGTCGTCCGACGAGCGGGCCGGCCCGGTCCCCGTGGGTTCCTGGGCCCGTCCCGAGGTGGTGGCGCTGAACCGGCTGCCGATGACGACGTTCCTGCGCGAGGACGCCGACGTGCTGTCGCTCGACGGCGCGTGGTCCTTCACGCTGCTGAACCGGCCCGGCGGCGCCGTCCGCTGCGCGACGACCGTGCAGGTGCCGGGCTGCTGGACCATGCAGGACGTCGGCGACCCGCCGCAGTACACCAACATCCGGATGCCCTTCCCGGGCCCGCCGCCGCACGTGCCCGAGGAGAATCCCACCGGCGTGTACCGCCGGAGCGTCGACATCCCGGAGGCCTGGCGGGGTTCCCGCGTCGTGCTGCACGTGGGCGGCGCGGACTCCGTGCTCTACGTCGAGGTCGACGGCCGGCCGGTCGGCATGGGCACCGACTCGCGGCTGGGCCAGGAGTTCGACCTCACCGACCTGGTCACCCCGGGCCGGCCGTGCGAGCTGGTGCTCACCGTCGTCCGGTGGTCGGCGGCCAGCTACCTGGAGGACCAGGACCACTGGTACCACGCCGGCCTGCACCGGTCGGTGCTGCTCTACCGCACTCCGCGGGTGCACCTCGCCGATGTCCGTGCCGTGACCGACCGCGATCCGGCGACCGGCACGGGGCTGCTCACCGTGCACGCCACCACCGGGGAGGCGCGCAGCGAGGGCGCGCAGGTCCGCGTGCTCCTGGACGGGGAACCGGTCGGTGCGGCGAGGGCCCGCTGGGAGCACCCGACGAACGTCCACGCGAACGCCTACCTGTTCACCGGCCGCGGCGCCACGGTCGCGGCCGAGGTCCCCGCGGTGGCGGCGTGGTCGGCCGAGCACCCGCACCTCTCCGACCTCCGCGTCGAGCTGGTGGACGCCGACGGCGCGCTGCTGGACGCCGTGGGCCTGCGGGTCGGCTTCCGCCGGGTCGAGGTGCGCGGTCACGAGCTCCTGGTCAACGGCCGGGCCGTGCTCGTCAAGGGCGTCAACCGGCACGACCACGACCCGCGGACCGGCAAGACGGTGAGCCGCGCCGTCATGCGCAGGGACGTCGAGCTGATGAAGGCGCACAACCTCAACGCGGTACGCACCTCGCACTACCCGAACGACCCCTACCTCTACGACGTCTGCGACGAGCTGGGCATGTACGTCGTGGACGAGGCGAATCTCGAGACGCACGCCTATCTGCGCTCCCTGCTCACGGCGAGCGAGTGGGGCCCGGCCGTGCTCGAGCGGGTCACGCGCATGGCGCTGCGCGACAAGAACCACCCGTGCGTCGTGATGTGGTCGCTGGGCAACGAGAGCGGCTGGGCGCCGATCCTGGACGCCGCCGCCGCGTGGCTGCGGGCCTACGACCCCACGCGTCCGGTGCACTACGAGAACGGCTACCTCGACGGCTCGCTCGCCGGCGGGCTGACGCCGCCGGAGTCCTGGCGCGTCCCCCGGCGGGAGACCGACGTCGTCCCGCCCATGTACCCCTCGGTGGAGCACCTGGAGGAGTGGGCGACGGCGGGGCAGCTGCCCGAGCGGCCGCTGATCATGTGCGAGTACGCGCACGCCATGAACAACTCCGGCGGCGACCTCGACCGGTACTGGGCGGCGATCGAACGCCATCCCGGGCTGCAGGGCGGTTTCGTGTGGGACTAGGTGGACCAGGCGCTGGTCCAGCGCCTCCCGGACGGGACCGAGCGGCTGGCCTACGGGGGCGACTTCGGCGACCACCCGCACGACGGCCCGTTCTGCCTCAACGGCGTCGTCTCCGCCGACCGCACCCCGCACCCGTCCCTGCTGGAGCTCGCGCACGTGCTGCAGCCGGTCGGGTTCGCCTGGACCGGGGGAGGGGGAGTCCGGCTCACCAACGAGCACGACTTCACCGACCTGGCCGACGTCGCCGACGTGGACTGGGCGGTCACCGTGGACGGCGACGAGGTGGCGGCGGGCACCCTCGGCCGGGTCCCGCTGCCGCCGGGCGCGACGGCGGACCTCCGCGTGCCCGTGCCGCCGCTCCAGCTGCACGGCCGGCAGGTCGCGCACCTGGCCCTGCGGGTCGGCGCGGTCGCCTCGTGGCAGGTCGAGCTGGCCCGCTCGGAGGACGCCGGCCCCCCGGCGGCGGCCACCGTGCCCGCCCCGCCGACCCGGCTGGCGCTGTGGCGGGCGCCGATCGACAACGAGACCTTCGGTCCGCGGCACGCCGCCCGGTGGGCGGAGCTGGGCCTGCCCACGGCGCATGAGCGGATCGAGCTGCGCACGGAGACCCATGGCGACCGCATCACCCACGAGGTGACCGTGCCGGCGGACTGGGACGACCTGCCGCGCGTCGGCGTCCGGCTCGAGCTGCCACCGGGCGTCATCGCGGTGGACTGGCTCGGCCGTGGCCCCCACGAGAACTACTCCGACCGCCGGGCGGGGACGACGGTGGGGCGCTGGCGCACCGCCGTCGACGACTGGCCGGTGCCCTACGTGCACCCGCAGGCCAGCGGCAACCGCACCGGGGTGCGGGAGCTGCGCTTCCTCGACGCCGACGACCGGGTCGTGCTCACCGTCGACGAGCTGGACGACCTCGACGTCACCGTGAGCCGCTGGACCGACGAGGAGCTCGCGGCCGCCGGGCACCTCGAGGACCTGCCGGCCCGCAACCACGCCTACCCGTGGATCGACGCCCGGCACCGCGGCGTCGGCTCCGGAGCGGTCGGGCCCAACGTCAGCGCCCCGCACCGGATCGGCCCCGGCACCTACCGGTGGAGCTACCGGCTCCGGTGACGACGTCCGGAGGGCCGCGCTACCCGGACCGGTGGGACGCGGTTCCCGCCGGCCCGCGGGGCCACGAGCAGGGGACGTAGAGGCCGTCCCGCTCCGCGCGGACCGCGGCCAGCGTCCGCGTGGGCGCCTGGAGCTTCACCAGGACGTGCTCGAGGTGGGCCGCGACGGTGCGCGGCGCGACCACGAGCGTGCGGGCGATCTCCTGGTTGGAGCAGCCCTCGACCAGCAGGCCCAGCACCTCCAGCTCCCGTGGCGTCAGGCCGTGCAGGTCGTGCGCCGGCGACAGCAGCGTGACGGCGGTGAGGCCGCGCGGCACGTCGTCGGGCGCCGCCAGCACGGTGACGCGCACGTGCCCGTCGGGGGCCTGGGTGCCCCCGAGCGGCCAGAGGAACGACGAGTAGACGTGCCCGTCGTCGACCCGTTCCCGCGCGGCGGCCAGGACGGGGGAGCCGACACCCAGGAGCGCGTCCGACGGCATGCCGGGCAAACCCTGGCGCCCGCCGTCGGCGCGCAGCACCACGCCGGCGGTGGCGCCCCGCACCAGACGGGCGGCGGTGGCCAGCGACCGCATGGGGTCGATGCCGTCCGCGATGACCGGCGCCACCCGGGCGAGCCGGCGGCGGACCTCCGGGGACGGCGGCTCGGAGGTGCCGGACAGGAGGGCGAGGAAGCCCACGTGCCGCCCCTCCGAACCGAACAGGCCGACGGCCAGGCCCTCGTGGATGCCGGCCGGGTGGAGGCACTCCGCCCAGGTCTGCAGCTCCGCGGCCGGATAGGGCAGGTCGGAGGGGCTCAACGGCGGCCGTGGCTGGTCGGTGCCGGTGGTCGCGATGTCCCGGGCATTGAGGGGCCCGGAGAGGAAGTCGACGACCGGGCCGTCCAGGTCGACGCTGGCCAGCGAGTGGTAGCCGGACCCCAACGGATCGGCGAGCGCCAGCCAGGCACCGTCGAAGGGGACGAGCCGGTGGAGGATCTCGAGCAGTGAGCGACCGCGCTCGGCGGTGCTGCCGGCCGAGGCGGCCGCCTCGGCGAGCAGCAATTCGCCAGCCTGGTCCGAGCGCATGGCAGCTCCTGGGAGGTGCGCAGGCGGGCCGCCTGCACGACCGGACCGTTGTTCGATCCCTCGGGCGACACCGCTGAGTCAGAGATACCGCGTGCGACGGCGGTCCACCACATGAGCCATGACGTAGATCCACCGGCGCGTGAGCCGGAGCCCCCTCGCCGGCGGGGCCGAGTGGGCAGGATGACCGATGGAGATCGCCGGCCGGCGCGGGTAGGGCTAGAGGCCCATGTCACCACCGGGACGGACCAGCGATGACCAGCGATTACTTCCCCGGCTCCTACGGCAGCCCCTTCGACGACTTCTTCGCCCGCTACATGGGTGGGGCTCGGCGGCCGCGCCAGCGCGTCGACATCACCCAGTTCCTCAGCGAGCAGGCCCGGGAACTGATCAACGCCGCAGCGCGCCGGGCCGCCGAGTCCGGCAGCCCGGACCTCGACACCGACCACCTGCTGCGGGTGATGACCGAGGAGGAGGGCACCCGGCACCTGATCGCCCGTGCGGGCGCCGACCCGGAGCAGCTGCGCGCCGAGCTCGACGGCCTGCCGCGGCGTGGCGAGCCGCGCTCCGAGACGCCGGCCCTCACCCCGGCGGCCAAGCGCGCGCTGCTCGACGCCCACCAGATCTCCCGCGCGCTGGGGTCCACCTACATCGGTCCCGAGCACCTGCTCTTCGCGCTGGCGATCAACCCGGACTCCCCGGGCGGGCGGCTACTGCGCCAGCGGGGCGTCACCCCCGAGGCCCTGCAGCGGGCCGCCACCAGCCCAGGCGGCGGCCAGGGCGGGGGCGGCCGGCCCCCGTCGAGCACCCCCACGCTCGACGAGTACGGCCGCGACCTGACCGCGATGGCCCGCAACGGTGAGATCGACCCGGTGATCGGCCGGGAGGCCGAGATCGAGCAGACCGTCGAGGTGCTCTCCCGCCGGCGCAAGAACAACCCGGTGCTCATCGGGGAGGCCGGCGTCGGCAAGACCGCCATCGTCGAGGGGATCGCCGCGCAGATCGTCGAGGGCGACGTCCCGGAGACCCTGCGCGGCCGCCGGGTGGTGGAGATCGACCTGACCGGGCTGGTCGCGGGCACCCGGTACCGCGGGGACTTCGAGGAGCGGCTGAAGAACGTCATCGACGAGATCCGCGAGCACAGCGACGAGGTCATCGCCTTCATCGACGAGCTGCACACGGTCGTCGGTGCGGGCGCCAGCGAGGGCTCCGGTGGCGCCGGCAACATGCTCAAGCCGGCCCTGGCCCGCGGCGAGCTGCACATCATCGGCGCCACGACGCTGGACGAGTACCGCCGCAACATCGAGCGGGACGCCGCGCTGGAGCGCCGCTTCCAGCCGATCCTCGTGGCCGAGCCGAGCGTTGAGGACACCGTGCAGATCCTGTGCGGCCTGCGCGACCGGTACGAGGCCCACCACCAGGTGCGGTTCACCGACGAGGCCGTCGTCGCGGCCGTGGAGCTCTCCGACCGCTACATCACCGACCGGCACCTCCCCGACAAGGCGATCGACCTCATCGACCAGGCGGGCGCGCGCGTGCGCCGCCGGGTCAAGACGCCACCCACCGACCTGCGCGGACTGGAGCAGGAGGTCGAGCGGCTGCAGCGGGAGAAGGACCAGGCCGTGGCCGCCGAGCAGTACGAACGGGCCTCCTCGCTGCGCGACGAGGTCGCCGAGGCCCAGCAGCGGCTCGAGCAGGCCCGCGGCGGCGAGGGCTCGGGCGCGGGGTCGGGCGTGCCGGAGGTCGGCGTCGAGGACATCGCCGAGGTGGTGTCCCGGGCCACCGGCATCCCGGTCAGCCAGCTCACCCAGGAGGAGATGCAGCGGCTGCTCGACCTCGAGCAGCGCCTGCACGAGCGGGTGGTCGGGCAGGACGAGGCGGTCGAGGTGGTCGCCGAGGCGGTGCGGCGGTCCCGCGTGGGGCTGGGCGACCCCGACCGGCCGATCGGCAGCTTCCTGTTCCTCGGGCCGACCGGCGTCGGCAAGACCGAGCTGGCCCGCGCCCTTGCCGAGGCGCTCTTCGGCGACGAGGACCGGATGATCCGGCTGGACATGAGCGAGTTCCAGGAGCGGCACACAGTCAGCCGTCTGGTCGGGTCCCCGCCCGGCTACGTCGGCTACGAGGACGCCGGGCAGCTGACCGAGGCCGTGCGGCGCCGGCCCTACTCGGTGGTGCTGTTCGACGAGATCGAGAAGGCCCACCCGGACGTCTTCAACACCCTGCTGCAGGTGCTCGACGACGGCCGGCTGACCGACTCGCAGGGCCGGACCGTCGACTTCCGCAACACCGTGATCATCATGACCAGCAACCTGGGGTCGGAGGCGATCGTCAACGCCGGCCGCGGCCCGCTCGGCTTCACCGGTGAGGGAACCGCCAGTGACGACCTGCGCAGCCAGGTCATGCGCCGGCTGCGGGAGTCCTTCCGGCCGGAGTTCCTCAACCGGATCGACGAGATCGTGGTGTTCCAGCAGCTGGACAGCACGCAGCTGGAGCGCATCACCGAGCTGCTGCTCGACGAGACCCGCCGCCGCCTGCGGGCCCAGGACATCGAGGTGGAGTTCACCCCGGAGGCGGTCAGCTGGCTGGCCGAGCGCGGCTTCGAGCCCCAGTTCGGCGCCCGCCCATTGCGGCGCGCGATCCAGCGCGAGGTCGACAGCCGGCTCTCCCGGCTGCTGCTCGACGGCCGGGTGCGCAGCGGTCAGCGGGTGCGCGTGCAGGTCCGGGACGGGGACCTCGATCTCGCGGTGGAGGAGGCCCAGCAGCCCGCCGGATCGGGAGCGTGAGCGGCGGGCCGCGTCCCGGCGTCCGCACGTCGGGTGCGGACCTGCGCATCGTCGACCCGTCGAGCGGGGGAGCGGCCGACGAGGGCGACCCCCGCGGATGGGTCGCCGTCCCGTTCCCGGAGGTAGCCTGCCCCGTGGACCTCCGGCAGCTCAGGTACTTCCTCACCGTGGCAGAGGAGCGGCGCTTCGCCGCGGCCGCGCGCCGGCTCCACATCGCCGCCCCCTCGCTCTCGCAGCAGATCCGGGCCCTGGAGCGCGACCTGCACGTCACGCTCTTCGACCGCACCTCCCGCGGGGCCGAGCTGACGCCGGCAGGGCGGCTGCTCGTGGAGCGGGCGCGAGTGATCATGACCGAGGTGGAGCGCGCCCGGCACGACGTGCGCTCGGCCGGGCCCGACAGCCGGGAACAGGTGGCGCTGCGGGTCTCCACCCTGGCGGAGCGGGCCCTCGACGGACCGCTGCGGCAGGTCGGCGCGGCCGTGCCGGGCGTCGAGGTCGTGGTCTCGTCCAGCCCCGGGGACGACGCCGTCGAGTCCGTCCGCCAGGGGCGGGCCGACGCCGCGGTCGTGTGGCACCGCCCGCCGGAGCACCGCGACCTCGACGGGGTCGTGCTGGGCTCGGTGCTGTGGGGGGTCGTCCTGCCGGAGGGGCACCGGCTCGCCGGCCGTGCGGGGATCCCGGTCGCCGCGCTCGGGCAGGAACCCGTGGTGATGTTCCCGTTCCCCCCGTTCGCGGGCATCTGGCAGCGCGCCGTGGACCACGTGCTGCCGGGGGGAGTGGAACCCGGGCAGATCGTCGTCGAGCGCGACCTGATCAACGGCCCCGAGGCGATGCTGCGGGCCGTCGCAGCGGGGTCCGGGCTCGCTCCGGCGATCCTCGGCGTCACCGCGCACCTGGCCGTGGACGGGGTCGTCGAACGGCCGCTGGATCCGCCGCTGCTGCTCGACCTGGAGGTGGTCTGGCGCCGGCCCGCCCGCACCGCGGTCCGGCGGCTGGTCGAGTACCTCGTCGCGGCGGCCGACGACCCCGCCGTCCCCGTCACGGCTCCCCGGCGTCGTCCGCACGAGGAGGCGGCCGGGCTCTGAGGGGCTCAGTCCGGGGTGCCCAGCCGGGGAGGGATCCGCAGCCCGCTGCGCAGCGCGCGGACCGCCGTGGCCGTGAGGTCGGTCGTGCCCAGAGCGGCCAGGCTGCGCCCGAGGGCACCGGCCACCGCCACCGTGTCGACGGCGAGCGCCGTGCCCAGGGCCCGGAGGTCGGTGACCCCCTCGACCAGGACGCCCAGCACCCGGAGGTCGAGGACGCCGAGGCCGGAGAGGTCGCCGGGTGGGCTCAGCAGCACCGCCGCGGAGAGCTGGTCGAGCTCGGGGCGGGCGAAGTCCAGCGCGGTGACGCGAACCAGGCCGTCCCCGCCAGGGCCCGGCGAGGGGGCGAGGAAGGAGATGTGCTCGCCGCTGTCGGCCAGTTCGTCCGCGGCGACCGCGAGGACCCGTGAGCCGCGCACCAGCAGGCGGTCGTCGGGCAGACCCGGCAGCGGGAGGACGTCGCCCCCGCGGGTGAGCACGACGCCGGCGGCGGCGCCCGCGACGATCCGGGAGGTCGCGGCGATGTCCCGCGTGCGGTCGAGATCGTCGGCGATCACCGACGTGAGGGCGGCGACGACGCGGAGATCCACGCGGTTCGGTCGCGACGGGTCGCCGGAGAGCAGGCTGAGGAAGCCGATGTGCCGCCCCGACGACGTGAACAGCCCCGCCGCCAGGCCCTCGCGGAAACCGGCCGGCAGGAGATGGTCGGCCCAGGCGCCGACCTCGGCCAGGGGGACCGGTATCTCGCTGGCGAGCATCGGGGGCCGGTGCCGGTTCAGGCCGAGCCCCGCCACCTCCTCCTCGGCGTCCGGGCGGCCGAAGTACTCGCGCAGCGGCGCGGCCTCGCCGGTGGTGGCGAGGGGGACGTGCAGGCGCCGCTCGGCATCGCGCACGGCCAGCCAGGCGGCGTCGAACGGCAGGATGCGCCCGATCCGGTGCAGGACCTCGGCGGCACGTTCCTCGACGGGCGCCCGGGAGGCCGCGATGTCCGCGAGCTCCTTCCGGAGACGCGGCAGCTCCGGGCCGGTGCCGACCATCGCCACAGTCCTCCCGCCCTACGCCCGTGACGATGATCCGGTGCGGTCCCGTCAGACGAAGCCCTCGTTGTGGGGCTCGATGCTGGCAGAGGGGTCCACTCCCTTGTCGGCGGCGGGCTGGACCGGGCCTTCGCCCGGCTCGGACCCGGAGCCCGCCGCGGTGTTCCGCGAGGACCGCTCCGGATCGGTCACGTCCGTCGTCGTCGGCGCCTGTCCGATCCGCTTGGCGTTCGGTCCGGTCCCGACGTCTTCCAGTTCTGGCTCGCTCACGGCTCCTCCATCGGTGTCCGTCGTCGGCGCCGTCGAGGCGCGGGACCGACGCTAGGGCGGATCAGGGACCCGCGGCATCGGTCGATCGGCCGATGTCGGCGCTCGTCGGCGGGATGGGCAGAACGACCGATACCGCGCCCCCGGTCGTCGCGGGTTCGATCGAGTTCCGACCCCGCGCCCGAGGCGGCGGGGACACGCGCGATTCGAGGAGTCAACGTGAAGGCAGTGGTGCACGAGGGCCCGCGGCGGGTCAGCGTCAAGGACGTTCCCGATGCACGCATCGAGCGCCCGACCGACGTCCTGGTGCGGATCACCTCGACCAACATCTGCGGCTCGGACCTGCACATGTACGAGGGCCGCACCGACTTCGAGACCGGGCGCTGGTTCGGGCACGAGAACATGGGCCAGGTGGTCGAGGTCGGCGAGGGTGTCGACAAGGTGAAGGTGGGGGAGTACGTCGTCCTGCCGTTCAACATCGCCTGCGGGCACTGCAAGAACTGCGAGCAGCAGCTCACCAACTACTGCCTCACCGCGCAGCCGGTGCCCAACTTCGCCGGCGCCGCCTACGGCTTCGCCGACATGGGCCCCTGGGCCGGTGGGCAGGCCGAGCTGTTGCGCGTGCCGTGGGGTGACTTCAACTGTCTCCGGCTCGGTGAGGACGCCGAGCAGAAGCAGACCGACTACGTGATGCTGGCCGACATCTTCCCGACCGGCTACCACGCCACCGAGATGGCCGGCGTGAAGCCCGGTGATCAGACCGTCATCTACGGTGCCGGCCCCGTCGGGCTGATGGCCGCGCTGTCGGCCACGATCCGCGGCGCGGGCAAGGTGTTCGTGGTCGACCGGCACCCCGACCGGCTGCGGCTGGCCGAGTCGATCGGCGCGATCGCCATCGACGACTCGAAGGTCGACCCGGTGCAGGCCGTGCTCGACCAGACGATGGGGCTGGGCGCGGACAACGGCTGCGAGTGCGTCGGCTACCAGGCGCACGAGCCGGACGGCCAGGAGCAGGCCAACCTGACGATGAACCGGCTGGTCGCCTCGGTGCGCTTCACCGGGAAGATCGGCTGCGTCGGCGTCTACGTGCCGCAGGATCCCGGCGGCGCCGACGACCTGGCCAAGCAGGGCAAGATCGCCTTCGACTACGGCATGTTCTGGTTCAAGGGCCAGCACATCGGTAGCGGCCAGGCACCCATCAAGAAGTACAACCGGCAGCTGCGCGACCTCATCGCCGGGGGCAAGGCCGAGCCGTCGTTCATCGTCAGCCACGAGCTGCCGCTGGACCAGGCGCCCGACGCCTACGAGCACTTCGACAAGCGCGACGAGGGCTGGACCAAGGTCGTGCTCCACCCGGCGATGGCGGGTGCCTGACATGGCAGGGGAGCTGAACGGACGACGGGTCGCGATCCTCGCGGCCGACGGCGTGGAGCGCGTCGAGCTGGAACAGCCGCGGCGGGCCCTGGACGACGCCGGTGCGCGCACCGACGTCATCTCGATCAAGAGCGGCGAGATCGCGGCCCGCAACAACGACCTGGAGGACGCCGGCACCTTCGGCGTCGACCGGCTGGTCGGGGCCGCCTCGGTGGACGAGTACGACGCGCTGCTGCTCCCGGGAGGCACCGTCAACCCGGACAAGCTGCGGATGGAGCCGACGGCGGTCGCGTTCGTCCGGAACTTCGTCGAGTCCGGCAAGCCGGTGGCGAGCATCTGCCACGGGCCGTGGAACTTCGTCGAGGCCGGCGTCGCGAGCGGCCGCCGGCTGACCTCGTTCCCGAGCATCCGCACGGACCTGCGCAACGCCGGGGCCGAGGTGGTCGACGAGGAGGTCGTCACCGACGGCAACATCACCACGAGCCGGTCGCCGGACGACCTGCCGGCGTTCTGCGCCCGCATCGTGCAGGAGTTCGCCCGGGCTCCGGAGCCCGCAGGGGCGGGTGGGAGCTCGTGACCAGCGCGCTGGGGAGCGTGGCGTCGCTGGCGGCCCGAGCGGGCGGCGCCGTCGTCGACCAGGTCCGCTCGGCGCTCGGGCAGGGCGGAGGTGCGGGTGCGGCGAGCGCACCCGCATCGGGGTGGCTCGTGGTGAGCATCTACCGCGAGCCGAGCGAGATCGACGTCACCGCGTTGCCGGCGCCGCTGGCCGCGTACGGCGGCAGCATCGAGACACGGGTCCGCCCGGCGCCGGGCGGCAAGGGCAGCGAGCTCGCCGTGCGGCTGACCGGGGGCTCCTCGGGGAAGGCCTCCGCCCCGGCGCGGCTGGCGGGCAGCGACCCGCAGGGCGACCTGCGGTCCGCGCTGCGCCAGGCCAAGCAGCTGATCGAGGTCGGTGAGGTCCTCGCGGTCGACCCGACCCCGCACGGCAAGCGGACCGCCACGCCGGGCGGCGCGCTGCTGGAGGCGGCGACGAAGCGGGCGCCGAAGGGAGGAGTGCTGTGAAGGCGGTGACCTGGCGGGGCGTGAACGAGGTCGGGGTCGAGGACGTCCCGGAACCGAAGATCCTCAACGACCACGACATCATCCTCGAGGTCGGCCTGTCCGTGACCTGCGGCTCGGACCTGCACCTGCTGGGCGGCTACATCCCCGCGATGCGCGCCGGTGACGTGCTCGGTCACGAGTTCATGGGCACCGTCGCCGAGGTCGGCAAGAACGTCACCAAGCACAAGGTCGGCGACCGCGTGGTGGTCGTCTCGTTCACCAGCTGCGGGCAGTGCTGGTACTGCAAGAACGAGCTGTGGTCCCTGTGCGACAACGGCAACCCCAACCCGGGGATCACCGAGACGCTGTGGGGCCAGGGGATCGGGGGCTGCTTCGGGTACTCCCACGCGCTGGGCGGCTACGCGGGCAGCCACGCCCCCTACATGCGGGTGCCCTATGCCGACCAGGGGGCCTTCGCCATCCCCGACGGGGTCTCCGACGAGCGGGCGCTGTTCGCCTCCGACGCGGCTCCGACCGGCTGGACCGGTGCGCACCAGGCGGAGGTGAAGCCCGGGGACGTCGTCGCGGTCTGGGGCGCAGGCGGTGTCGGGCAGATGGCGGCACGCAAGGCGATGCTCATGGGCGCCGAGCAGGTCGTCGTCATCGACCGGTTCGACAACCGGCTGCAGCAGGTGCGGCAGCACATCGGGGCGGAGACGCTGGACTACGAGCAGGTCGACGTCCCCGCCGAGCTCCGGGAGATGTCCGGCGGGCGCGGGCCGGACGTGTGCATCGAGGCCGTCGGCATGGAGGCGCACGGCACCGGTCCGCAGTACCTCTACGACCAGGTCAAGCAGCAGCTGCGGCTGCAGTCGGACCGGCCGACCGCCCTCCGGGAGGCCATCTACGCCTGCCGCAAGGGCGGCACGGTGTTCGCCCTGGGGGTGTTCGCGGGGCTCGTGGACAAGTTCCCGATGGGGGCGGTGATGAACAAGGCGCTGACCCTGCGCGGCGCCCAGCAGCACGGGCACCGCTACATCCCGGAGATCCTCGACCTGATGAGCCGGGACGAGGTGAAGACCGAGCACCTCGCCACCCACGTGATGTCGCTCGACGACGGGCCGAAGGGCTACCGGATGTTCAAGGAGAAGGAGGACGGGTGCGTCCGTGCGGTGTTCCGCCCGGGCAGCTGACCGACCGGCCGGCGACCCGCCCCCGTGCGTGTCCCGCCTGACACGACGGGGGCGGAGGCGGCGCCACGACCGACGATCCGGTCGTGGCGCCGCCTGCTGGTCCGCCCAGCCGGCGGACCCGTCGCAGCGACGGCGACCGCGGTCGCCGGCCTCCCGGACGTCGCGGTGCTCGTCGGCTGGGTCGTCGCCGCAGGGGCCCTGCTGGTCTGGGTGTGGCGGATCAGCTGGCCGCGCGGCCCGGACGGTACGAAGCGGCTGGCGGAGGAGGAGGGCCGGACCCGCGTCACGGACACGGCGGTGCTGGGCGCCGCGGTGGCCAGCCTTGCCGCCGTCGTGGAGGCCCTCGTCCGGTCCGGCTCCGGGGACGCCGTCGGGGTCGCCACCGTGATCCTCGGCGTCCTGGTGGTGATCCTGTCGTGGGCGCTGGTCAACACCGTCTTCGCCCTGAAGTTCGCGCGCCACTACCACGCCGGTGGCGACGGCGGCATCGACTTCGGCCAGCGGGAAGCACCGGCGCACAGCGACTTCGCCTACGTCGCGTTCACCGTCGGGATGAGCTTCGCCGTCCCGGACACCCAGATCGCGGACACGTCGATCCGCAAGGTGGCTCTCGGGCACGCGCTGCTGTCCTACCTGTTCGGCACCGTCGTGATCGCCGTGGCCGTCAACCTCGTGACGAACCTGGGCCAGCAGGGCTGACCGGCTCACCCGAATTGCGGAACCGGGTCAACCGAAACGTGGTGGGCGCCGATACGAGCGCATGACCCTCGACACGGCGACGCCGACGCTGCGCAGCGGGATCTACGAGGCGCTGTTCGTCCACGCGCCCGACGGGATGCTGATCGCCTCCGTCGACGGCAGGGTCCTGGCCGCGAACGCGCGGGCCTGCGAGCTCCTCGGGCGCACGGAGCAGGAGCTGGTCGAGCTGGGTCTCCCGGGGATCGTGGGCGGGTCAGACGGCCGGTGGAGCGAGGTCCTCGGCATCCGGGACCGCACGAACGCGTTCCGCGGCGTCGTCCCGGTCGTCCACGGGGACGGCATCACCTTCTCGGCGGAGGTGACCACGGGGACCTTCCTCGACGGACGGGAGTCCCGCGCGTACGTCTGCCTGCGGGACGTGGGTGCGGCGGAGGACGCGACGGCGGAGCGGGCGGAGGCCACCGCGCGCTCGGCCGAGGACGTGGTCGACGCC
This sequence comes from Blastococcus sp. TF02-09, assembly GCF_003319105.1. Classification (GTDB taxonomy): domain Bacteria; phylum Actinomycetota; class Actinomycetes; order Mycobacteriales; family Geodermatophilaceae; genus Blastococcus. The sequence continues at coordinate 327,396 of NZ_QOHH01000001.1, forward strand.
CTCGAGTCCGTCAGCGACATGTACATCGGTGTCGACGCCGACTGGCGGATGACCTACATCAACGCCAAGGCCGAGGCCCGTCTGGGCGTCGCCCGCGAGGACGTCGTGGGCCGCGACATCTGGCAGGAGTTCCCCGCGCTGGTCGGCTCGGACTTCGAGCCGGTGTACCGGCAGGTCGCCCGCACCGGCCGCCCCGCCTCCCTGGAGGCGCGCTACGACGAGGCGGACCTGTGGTGCGAGGCCCGCGTGTACCCGCTGCGCCGCGGGGGGATCGCCGTCTACTTCCGGGACATCTCCGAGCGCCGGGCGCGGGAGCAGGAGCGGGAACGTCTGCTCGAGGCCGAGCGCGTGGCCCGGGAGGCCCAGCGCGACCTGGCCCGGCGCGCGACGCGCGACGAGCTCACCGGTCTGCTGAGCCGGGCCGGCCTGCGGCTGGAGGTGGAGCGCGTGCTCGCGGACCGGCCGGGCGCCCGGCTCACCGTCGTCTCCATGGACCTGGACCGGTTCAAGCTGGTCAACCACAGCCTGGGCCACGGGGCCGGCGACCGGGTGCTGGGCGAGTTCGCCCGGCGGCTGGCCGCCCTGACCGGTCCGGCCGACGCGGTGGCCCGCTACGGCGCCGACGAGTTCGTCGTGGTGCTCGTGGACCGCTCGACCGAGGAGGCCGGCCGCTTCGCCGAGCAGGTCCTCCGGGCCTGTCGCGAGGAGCTCGACGTGGGCCCCCGTCTGCTGGTCACGGTCAGCATCGGCCTGGCGGCCCGGGACGTGTGCGCTCCGGATCCGGGCATCCTGCTCCGGGAGGCCGGCGTGGCGCTGCACCGCGCCAAGGACGACGGACGGGACCGCGCCGTCTGGTTCGACGAGCAGATGCACGTGGAGTCGGTGCGCCGGGTCGAGATCGAGAACGACCTGCGGCAGGCCGTGGACCGGGACGAGCTGTTCGTCGAGTACCAGCCCGCCTTCGACCTCCGGCAGGAGCGGATCCGCCACGTGGAGGCGCTCGTCCGCTGGCGGCACCCCCTGCGTGGCCTCGTCGCACCGCAGGACTTCATCCCGGTGGCCGAGGAGACCGGGCTCGTCGGGCGCATCGGCGAGCAGGTGCTCGACCGGGCGCTCGCGCAGGCCCGGCGGTGGACGCACCTGCCCGACCTCCGGGTGTGGGTCAACGTGTCCCCGGCGCAGCTGGTCGACCGGGCGATCCCGGACCGCATCGCCGCCGCGCTGCACCGGGCCGGGCTGCCCGCCGAGCGCCTGGGCATCGAGGTCACCGAGTCGGCGCTCGCGGACGGCGCCGGTGCGGGGGAGGTGCTCCGGCAGGTGCACGACCTGGGGGTGGCGATCGCCGTCGACGACTTCGGGACCGGCTACAGCTCCCTGGCCCGCCTCACCGAGTTCCCGGTCGACGTCGTCAAGATCGACAAGTCCTTCGTCGGTGATCTGGGGACCGCGCGCGGCGAGGCGTTCGTGGCCGGCATCGTGACGCTGGCGCGGGCCATCGACGCGCACGTCGTCGCCGAGGGGGTCGAGACGCTGCCGCAGCTGACCGCGCTCAGCGCGCTGGGGGTCGACTCCGCGTGCGGGTACCTGCTCGCCCGGCCCGCGGCTCCCGAGCACCTGCCCCTGACGCTCCCCACCGAGGCGTCCTTCCGCTGGCCGGTCGGCCTGCATCCGACCGTGGCGCGGGTGCCCGGCCCGACGTCCCCGCAGCGCTGAGCACGCGGGGTGCTCAGCCCACGAGCCGTGCGCCCGGCCGCTCGACGGCGTCCGGCCGGTCGCTGCCCAGGGGCGCCGGCACGGTGACGTCGGCTCCCGAGCCGATGCCCTCCGAGTCGGGGGTGAGGGCGGCGGTGATGTCCTCGTCGTCGTCGTACGCGCGGTGGACGGCGGCGGTGAGCAACCGCAGCTGACGGTCGAGGGGAGCCTGCCGGTCGGGCGGGGCGACGGCCTTGAGGTCCTGCAGCGCCGCGCTCAGCCGGCGGGTCACCTGCGGCGTGCTCGCGCCGGCCAGCCGGATCTCGTCGAAGGCCAGCCGCACGTACCCGTCCCACGACAGCGTCCGCTCGACCAGTCGGACCACGCCGGCGTCGTCCCGGTGCTCGCCGTCCGGGAGCGGTCGCACGGCGAGCTGGCGCAGCAGGTCGTGCAGCCGGTGCAGCGCCTGCAGGGTCGTCGTCGGGTCGTCGAACGGCTGGGCGATCGACCGCTCCGCGATGTCCACGAGCTTGCGGACCCCGTAGGCGGCGTCCTCGGAGTGCACCCGCTCGGCACCCACGAGCACCAGTCGGGCGACGTCCTCCGCGCGCAGCCGGGCGGCCGCCGCGACGACGTCCGGCGCCGGCCCGGGCGCGGGGTGGATGCGGAACAGCGGTGCCCCACCCGGGACGAAGTCGCCCATGACGGGCACCAGCTCCAGGACGCAGCCGGCGCGACGGGCCGCGGCGACCAGGCCCGCGCGGTCGACCCGCACCACGTTGCCCGGCTCGGGGGCCGTGACGACGGCCGGGTCGGTGGACCCCGGCGTCAGACGGTCCGGTGGCGGGAAGGACGAGTCGATGAGGTCGCGGGTGCGGTCGCCGACCAGGTCGATGAGGCCGGAGGCGCGCATGCCCTGCCCGGCGTGGTGCACGAACAGCACGAGCGCCAGGAGGCTGGCCAGCATGAGCAGGTAGCTCACCAGCACCGTCAGGCCGGGCACCGTGCCGGTGTCGGACCCCCGGACCTCGCGCAGGGCGAGCACGGCGACGACGAAGTTCGCCCCGAAGAGGCCGATCGCCAGCTGGCTGGCCCGGTCGGACAGCAGCGCGCCCACGATCCGGGGGGAGAACTGACCCATCGCGAGCTGCACCACGACCAGGGGGTCACGGTGAGCACGAGGCTGATCAGCGAGGCCGTCGCGGTGGCGAACAGCGACAGGGTCGTCTGCACGTCGCTGGGCGTGCCGGTCAGGCTCTGGGGGACCAGGGTGAAGTCCGACCGGCGGTCCAGCCACAGGGTGACGACGGCGAGCAGCACGCCGGCCAGGACGCACAGCAGGGGAACCACCCAGAGACTGGTCCGCAGCGCGTGCAGAACCCGAGTGAGGCGCATGAGCCCAGCACACCGAGCCGAGGACGGCTCGGATATCGGCAGACCTGCCGATTCCGTGCGGAGGATGCCCGGAGCAGGGTCGACGCACCGGTGCGCGGTGCGGGCCGGTGGTTGCCCTGTGCTGCTCGCGAGCCCGGGGCCGGCGATCCAGGAGGCAGTGTCGATGCGGGCGATGGTCTACCGAGGTCCCTACAAGGTCCGGGTGGAGGAGAAGGACCGGCCGACGATCGAGCATCCCAACGACGCGATCATCCGGGTGCAGCTGGCCGCGATCTGCGGCTCCGACCTGCACCTCTACCACGGGATGATGCCGGACACCCGGATCGGCCACACCTTCGGCCACGAGTTCATCGGCGTGGTCGACGAGGTCGGCTCGTCGGTGCAGAACCTCGCCGTCGGCGACCGGGTGATGGTGCCGTTCAACATCTTCTGCGGCACCTGCTGGTACTGCGCGCGGGGGCTGTACTCCAACTGCCACAACGTCAACCCGAACGCCACGGCCGTCGGCGGCATCTACGGCTACTCGCACACCACCGGCGGGTACGACGGCGGCCAGGCCGAGTTCGTCCGGGTGCCGTTCGCCGACGTCGGCCCGTCGAAGATCCCGGACTGGATGGACGACGAGGACGCGGTCCTGCTCACCGACGCCACGGCGACCGGCTACTTCGGCGCGCAGCTCGGCGACATCGTCGAGGGCGACGTCGTCATCGTGTTCGGGGCCGGACCGGTCGGCCTGGTGGCGGCCAAGTCGGCCTGGCTGATGGGCGCCGGCCGGGTCATCGTCATCGACCACCTGGACCACCGGCTCGAGAAGGCACGCACCTTCGCCCACGCCGAGACCTACAACTTCACCCAGTACGGCGACATCGTCCTCGAGATGAAGAAGACGACCGACTGGCTCGGGGCCGACGTCGCCATCGACGCCGTCGGTGCGGAGGCGGACGGCAACTTCCTGCAGCACGTCACCTCGTCCAAGCTCAAGCTGCAGGGCGGCTCCCCGGTGGCGCTCAACTGGGCGATCGACTCCGTGCGCAAGGGCGCGACGATCTCGGTGATGGGCGCCTACGGCCCGCTGTTCAGCGCCGTGAAGTTCGGCGACGCGATGAACAAGGGGCTGACGATCCACACCAACCAGGCCCCGGTGAAGCGGCAGTGGCCGCGGCTGTTCGAGCACGTGCGCAACGGCTACCTCAAGCCCAGTGAGCTGGTCACCCACCGGGTGCCCCTCGAGCACATCGCCGAGGGCTACCACATGTTCTCGGCCAAGCTCGACGGGATCATCAAGCCCCTCGTCGTCCCGACCGCGGCGTGAGCGACAGGAGAACTCGATGACGTACACACCGCACAAGCCCCCGATCGCCGAGTCGCCCGACGAGCTCCGGACGCGCATCCCCGGCTGGGGGGTCGACCTCGACCCGAAGGACCGGCCGTCGGTGCCGAAGCTGCAGTGGCAGGAGGACTTCACCGGCGCGCACTGGGAGTCCCCGGAGCGGCAGCCGGAGAAGTACCCGCGGGAGCGGTCGGTCGAGCACGGGATGCTCACCCCGGTCTTCGGGACCGCCCAGCCGCCGTCCGGGCTCTCGGGGGCGATCCGCCGCTACGCCTACCACTACAGCGAAGGGCGCCTGGCGCACTGGCTGCTGCTCGTCCTCGGCGACCGGGTGGACGCCTGGGAGCACCACCTGAAGTCCTTGCTCACGCTGCGCCCGGACAACCCCGTCACGCAGACCGGGGTGAAGGCCGAGTTCACCCACCACGGCCTCAAGTCCCGGCTCGGGCAGCACCGGACCGACCTCAAGCACCAGGTGCTCGACCCGGTGATCGTCGGTGGCCCGTGGGTCGCCGCGGCGGGGGCGGTCTACGTCGGCGCCCGGGGCGTGGCGAGGTCGCTGTCGCGCGCGGGGTCCGACGGCGCGCGTTCGGTGCACTGACGTGCGAGCGGAGGAGCTCGACGGGGACGACGCCGCGGTGTACCGGGCCGTGGCCGAGCTGGAGGACCTCACCGGTGCGCCGCACCTGCAGGACCTCGCGCGCCGCACCGGTCTGGAGCTGGAACGCACCCGCGCCGCCGTCCACCGGCTGCTGCACACCGAGCCGAAGATCCTGCACGAGGTGCCCGACACCAGCCCCACCGACCTCGGGCCGGTCTACGAGCTGGCCCCGCGCGCCTGACCGGGCGACGTCCGGCATTGGCCTGCCTTCCGGCGGGTCAGGTCATGTCGACGGCGATCTTCAGCTGTCCGGGGCGCGGGGCGACCGCGGCGCCGAAGGCGGTCTGGACGTCGGCGACCGGGTGGACGTGGGTCACGTAGGACTCCCGCAGCTCCGGGTGCGCCGCGAGGTAGCTGCCGGCGTCGGCGAGCACGCGGCGCCGCTCGAGGGCGACGCCGGAGCGCAGGGTCAGGTTCTTGCGCAGGAAGGTCATCATGTCGAAGGGGTAGATCGGGTCGTCCGGCACGCCGAAGTAGAGGACCTGGCCGCCGAACGCGACGGCGTCCAGGGCCGGCGCCAGCGTGGAGATCTGGTGGCCCACCGCCTCCACGACCACCGACGGCCGGTCGGCGTCGGAGAGGCGCCCCGCCCACCGCTCGGCCCGGGCGGTCACCGTCTCGTCCACGCCGAAGACCTGGGCGACGTCGCTGCGGTCCACCGGGTCGACGCCGGTCACCCGCGCGGCGCCGCGGTCCTTGAGCACGGAGCTGAAGAGCAGGCCGATGGGGCCCTGACCGATCACGGCCACCGACCGCCCCGAGACGTCGCCGAGCTGCTCGACGGCGTAGAGCACGCACGCCAGCGGCTGCAGCAGCACGGCGGTGGTGGGCGGCAGCCCGGCGTCGTAACCGGCCAGGCCGTCGCCGTCGGTGACCACCAGCTCGGCGATGCCGTCGAACATCGACGCCCAGCCGACGACGAGGTCGCCGGGGGAGTGGTCGGGATGCCGGCTGGCGACGACCTCCCCGACGATCTCGTGCATCGGGAAGCCCGGCGCCCGCGTGGCGCCCCAGCCGTCCTCGGCGGCCGGATGGGGCCAGAGGCCGCCGCGGAAGTTGGGCAGGTCGCTGCCGCAGATGGCCCCGGCGCGGGTGGCCAGCAGCACGTGCCGGGGCGGCAACCTGTCGGGATCCGGGGCCGCGATCTCGACCTGCTCGAACCGATAGGGACCGCTCAGGGTCTGTGCCCACATGGGAGATCTCCGTCTGCTGTGCCGGCGCCGGGCCGCCCGCCCGGCTCGGCGCCCGTGGGCGCGACCGGTCGGCGGTCCCGACAGCCTGCCGCACCGGCCGGTCGCGCACGACACGGTGACCTGGCCACGGGGCTCAGATCTGGTCGGCGGTCCGGCGGACCAGCGCGAGGGACTCCGCCGGATCCAGCGCCATCCGGCTGAGCAGCTCGAACGCCTGCCCGTATCGCTGCACCTCAGCCTGCGTGTCGAGGTAGAAGACCCGCGTCTTGTTCTCCAGGTACACGACGTCCGGGGTGCCGGTGGCGCGCGACTCCAGGACCGAGAACGAACCCGCGGTCACCGGTGGCAGGCCGGCGGCGAAGGGCAGCACCTGCAGGGTCACGTTCGGCCGGGTGGCCGCGTCGCAGAGCCACGCGAGCTGGCCGCGCAGGACGGTCGTGCCGCCGTCCTGACCCGGTGCCACCGGGCTCCGGCGGAGGACCGATTCGTCGAGCACCGCGTGCAACCGCAGCGGGCCGTCGGGAGAGTCGGCGTCGAGGACGTCCTGGCGGCGCCGGCACGCCTGCATCCGCCGGTCGATCTCCACCTGCGACGGCGTCTCCCAGGTCGACAGGATCACCTGCCGGACGAAGTCGGGGCCCTGCAGCAGGGCGTGCGGCACCAGGGCGCCGTAGCACCGGAGTGCGCGCGAGCCGGCCTCCAGCCGGATCAGGTTGGCGTAGCCGGGGGAGAGGGTCTCGGCGTAGGCGTCCCACCAGCCCTTCGGTCGGGCCGAGGGGGCGAGGCGCCGCAGGAAGTCCGCCGCGGCCTCGGGGACGGCGTACAGCTCCAGCAGGCGCTCGAGGTCCTCGGCCGAGATGCCGATCCGGCCGTTCTCGATGCGGGACACCTTCGACGCCGACCAGCCCAGCAGGGCCGCGACCTCCTTGCCCCGCATCGGCCCGGCGGCGCGGAGGTCACGCAGCTCCCTGGCCAGCCGGCGCTCCCGTGCGGACGGCGATTCCAGCACCATGGGGTGACGCTACGGCGGTCGTGCAATGTTGCAAGGACTCTGGGCTGTCGGCAACGCCGGGTGCACCGTTCGAGCCATCAACCAGCTCGGCCGGAAGGGATCGACGTCATGAACGGAACACCCACTCCCGCCCTCCACCACGACGTCTACGACATCGCCTACCTCGCCGGCGGAGCGCGCCGGGCGGTGGACACCGCGGTGGTTGCTCTGGTCGCGAGCGGCCACCTCACCGTCGATCGCTCGACGGGCCACCTGACGGCGGCCGGCGTCCCGCGGCACCACTGGCTGGAGGCGGCCGTCTCCGACGGCGTCGGCCGGCGTGACTGGCGCACGGTGCAGACGCTGCACCGCCGGCTGGAGCTCGACGGGCGCTTCGCCGAGGTGGGCCGGCGCCTGCAGGGCGACGGCCTGCTGCGCCGATCGGCCTCCGGGTCCCGTGGGCGCCGCGCGTGGCGGCTGGTCGCCCTCACCGGCAAGGGACGGCGCACGCTGCGGTCTCTGCGGGCGGAGCCGCCGTTCGACCGGTTCCCCGCAGGCACGGACGTCATGGCGGTGGCGCTCGGCGGACCGGCGGCCGTGAGCGACACCTCCCTCCGGCGTGCGCTGTTCCACCCGCCGGCCCCGCGCGTCCCGAGCGGACGCAGCCGCCGGCAGGAGATCCGCGACGCACGGTTCGGGCTGTCGACCTCGGCAGCGGGGGCGACGTTCTGGGTGGCGGGCAGCGAGCACGGCGGCGGCATCGACGGCGGGGGCTGGGGTGGCTTCGGTGGCGACGGCGGTGGTGGAGGTGGCGACGGCGGGGGCGGCTGAGCGCTGCTGAGCTCCGGGACGTCGCCACCGGCGACCGTCCTGTGTGACAGGGTCGGGGCTGCGCCAGCTCGTTCGTGAGGTGGTGCCGGACGGTCGGGTTGTCCGGTACGGGCGCCGGACGGGGGAGCCATGACCGGGGACACCGTCCGGCCCGTCGAGGCGCGGCGCGACGAGCCCGCAGCGGCGCCCGCCACGATGCCGCCTCCGTCACCGGAGGTGCCGGTCGCGCCCGGCGCCCTCGCGATCCTGCGGACGGGCGGCTTCCTGGTCCTGTACCTGAACTCCGCCGCGGTGTTCCTCGGCGTCATGGCGCAGGCGATCGCCCGTGGCTGGCTCGCCTTCGAGCTCACCGGGTCCAACGCCGCGCTGGGCGGGATCCTGCTGGCCTTCGGCGTGGCCCTGCTGCTGGCGACGCCCTGGGGCGGGGTGGCCGCCGACCGGCTGCCCAAGCGGCTGGTGCTCCAGCTCTCGGTGTTCCTGCTGGCGGTGTCGAGCGCGGGGGTGGGGCTGGCCGTCGTCCTCGACGTGATCGCCTACTGGATGCTGCTGGCCGCCAGCGTGCTGCAGGCCGTGGGGTTCGCCCTGTTCGGCCCCGCCCGGATGGCCTTCCTCGGCGAGCTCGTCCCGCGCGCCTCGATGCCGCAGGCCGTCTCGCTGCTGCTGGTCAACGCCGAGGTGAACCGGGTGGTGGGTCCCGCGCTGGCCGGGGTGGTCATCGGTGCGGCGACCTGGGGCATCCAGGCGATCTTCCTGCTCAGCGCGGTCCTGGCGCTCGTCGGGCTGCTGCTCACCGCGGCGCTCCCGGCCGGGCGGCCGGGGGAGCCGTCGGGCCGGTCCCCGCTGGGGGAGCTGGCCGACGGGGTGCGCTACGTCCGCCGGCACCGGGAGCTCTCCGCCCTGGTGTGGTGCGGCATCGGCGTCACGATGCTCGGGATGCCCTACCTGGCGTTCATGCCGACCATCGCCGGCGACCTGTTCGGGCTCGGCTCGGTCGGCTACGGCGTGCTGTCGGCGACCTCCGCGGTCGGCGGCGTCACGGCGGGTCTGCTGCTGGGCCGGCGCGGCCCGTGGGTACGGCGCCGGCGCGTCCTCGTGGGATCGGGCGTCGTGTTCGGCCTGGCGGTGTGCTCGCTCGCGATCGCGCCGACGGCCGCCGTCGCGCTGGCCGCGCTCCTCGCCGTCGGTGGGGCGATGCTCGGGTTCCAGACCAGCAACCAGTCCCAGCTGCTCGAGCTGGCCGACGCCGAGTACCAGGGGCGGGTGCAGGGCCTGGTGATGCTCAGCTTCGGCGCATTCGGCATCGCCGCGCTCCCGCTGGGCCTGCTCGCCGACCTGGTCGGGTTGCGCTGGACGCTCTCCGCGATGGGGCTCGGGGTGATCGCCGTCGTCACCGCCTATGCGGTCGCCGGCCGGCGACGGGCCGCTACGCGATCCGCTGCACCCGGTTCACGCTGAGACCGCGATGACGGTGAGCAGTTCTGGTCGGTCGTCCGTGGGAGTGGCCACCCGGCACCTCCGTCGGTGGGCCCTGGCGGCTGGCCGGCCAGGAGGGCGCCGAGGCTTCGCAGCCGGGTGCGACGGCGCAGCCCCATGTCGCGCAGGAACGTTCCGGGGCAGCATGGCGCCATGGCCGAGGTGCGGACCCCCGTGGACGACGTCGCCGCACGGCAGGTGGCCGCACGCATGGCCGAGGCGGCGAACCTGTGGCTGGACGCCCTGGAGCCGGAGCAGCGCGCCGTCGCCACCGGGGCGGTACCGGACGACAGCGCGGCGGACGCCGAGCGTCGCCGCTGGTTCTACACACCGACCGACCACGGCGGGCTGACCTTCCACCAGCAGCGGCCCGCCCAGCAGCGGGCGGCGATGCGCCTGGTGTCCACGGGACTGTCCACGCCGGCCTACGTCACGGCGGCGACGATCATCGGCCTGGAGAACGTGCTCGACCGGACGGAGGGCTTCGTCAGCCGGTTCACCGCGAGCGGGGCCGCGATCCCGGGCTCTACTACCTGCGCGTCTTCGGCGAGCCGGGCGGGGCCGCGCCGTGGGGATGGCGGTTCGGCGGCCACCACGTCTCGCTGAACAACCTGGTGGTCGACGGCGCCGTCGTCGCCACCACACCCTGCTTCCTCGGGGCCGACCCGGCGACGTCCCCGCTGCTGGGCGGCGCGGTCAACCGGCCGCTGGCCCGCGTCGAGGACCTCGCGCGCGACCTCGTCCGCTCGCTGCACCCCGACCTCGCGGCTCGGGCGGTGCTGCTGGCGCGGGCGCCCTCGGACCTGGTCACCGCGAACCGCACGACGGTCGCCGCCGGGGACCGGGTGATCCCGCTCGCCGGCATCTGGCGCGACGAGCGGTTCCCCGACGCGTCCGAGCAGGCGAAGCTCCAGGCCCTCAGCGACGCGATCGACGACGCGGCCGGCTACGGCGACGAGCACCACGCCGCGCTCGAGTACACCTCCGAACCCAAGGGCGTCCCGGCGGCCGACCTCGACGCCGAGCAGCGCGCCCTGCTGCGAGGACTGCTCGGGACCTATCTGGGCCGCGTGCCCGACGAGGTGTCACCGCTGCGCCGGTACGACGACGACGCGGAGCTGGACGCCGTCCACCTCGCCTGGGCCGGCCCCATCGGCCCGGGGGAGCCGCACTACTACCGGCTCCAGGGGCCCCGGCTGCTGCTCGAGTGGGACAACACCCAGCGGGGGGCCAACCACGCCCACTCCGTCTGGCGTGACCCCGAGGCCGACTTCGGGCTGGACGTGCTGGCCCGGCACCGCGCCGACTGGCACCGCCGGGCCTGACCCCGGGGTCGCACCCACGCGACGTCCCCGTTGCTCGACGTCTTGTCGCGCACGGGGAGGCGCGGGCACGCTGTCGGCCATCCTGATGGACGCGGCGTCGGCCGGGCGCCGCCCGGACCTTCGGAGCACCCGATGCTGTTCCACGTCAGCTTCCGCGTCGACCACACCCGGCTCGACCGCGACGCGTTCTGGGACGAATGGGAACGGGAGACGCAAGCGGCGCTCGGCGCGATCGAGGCCGGCGTCATCAGGAGCCTGTACAAGGTCGCCGGGCAGCGTCGGGTCATCGGCATCGTCGACGTGGAGTCGCACGACCAGCTCGACCAGATCGTCATGGGCGCCCTCCCGATGAGTCACCACCTCACCCTCGAGGAGGTCCTCCCGGTGCGGGAGTACACGGCCTTCGCCGAGGACGTGCGCGCGCGCTGGCAGCCCTGACCTCCTCGGCCCGTCAGCAGCCGACCGGGGGAGAATGCGTCGGTGCCCACCGCGTCGTTCGACTTCACCGGCTCCGTCGTCCTGGTCACCGGGGGTGGCACCGGCATCGGCCGGGCCATCACGCGCGCCTTCCTCGACGCGGGGGCGACGGTGGCGATCACCGGGCGCCGTCCCGACCGGCTGGCCGAGGCGCTGGAGGGGTACCCGGGGGAGCGGACCGCCGCGCTGCCCGCCGACGTCTCCGACGGCAGCCAGGTCGCCGCGCTGGTGGCCGACGTCGTCTCCCGGTTCGGCCGGCTGGACGTCGTCGTCAGCAACGCCGCGGGCTACGAGACCGGCCCGCTCACCGAGCTGAGCGACGAGGCGTGGGAGCGGCTGCGCGCCACCAACGTCGATGCGTTCTTCCACCTCGCCAAGGCGGCTCTGCCGCACCTGGCGACGTCGGGCGGCAACCTCGTCGCGGTCTCCTCGGTCTCCGGGCAGCGCGGCGACTGGGGCCAGGCCGCCTACAACGCGACGAAGGCCGCGATCGACAACTTCGTCCGCTCGCTGGCGCTGGACTGGGGTGCGCAGGGGGTGCGGCTGAACGCGGTGGCTCCCGCGCTGACCCTCACCGAGCTGACCGAGGGCGTGGGCCGGGACGAGGCGTCCCTGGCCCCGCACGTCAACCGCATCCCCCTCGGCCGGCCGGGGGAGCCGACGGACATCCCGCCGGCCGTGCTCTTCCTCGCCAGTGACGCCGCCCGGTACGTGACCGGGGCGATCCTGCCGGTGGACGGCGGTACGAGCGCGTCCACGGGGCAGGCACACGTCTGACCTGGCGCCGGCGCGGTGCCGCCGGGACCGCGGGCGTTGATGTGCCGCCTCGCCGAGAGGACGCTCCAGGGATGACGACTGCCAAGCAGAAGGCGTCGGTCGAGGAGGCTCCGCGGTCGACCGCCCGAGTGAGCACCAAGTACTACGAGCGCGAACTGGTCCGGCTGCAGGTGGAGCTGGTCAAGCAGCAGGAGTTCATCCGGGCGCAGGGCCTCCGGGTGGTCCTGATCTTCGAAGGCCGCGACGCCGCCGGCAAGGGAGGGGCGATCCAGCGCATCACCGAGCCGCTGAACCCCCGGTATGCCCGGGTGGTCGCCCTCCCCGCCCCGAACGACCGGGAGCGGGGGCAGTGGTATTTCCAGCGCTACGTGCCGCACCTGCCGGCCCGCGGCGAGATGGTCCTGTTCGACCGCTCCTGGTACAACCGCGCGGGCGTCGAGCGGGTCATGGGGTTCTGCACCGACGAGGAGTACTGGGAGTTCCTGCGCTCCTGTCCGGAGTTCGAGCGGATGCTGGTCCGCAGCGGCATCCAGCTGATCAAGTACTGGTTCTCCGTGAGCGACAACGAGCAGGAGCGGCGGTTCCAGCAGCGCCTGACCGACCCGACGAAGCGCTGGAAGCTGAGCCCGATGGACCTCGAGGCGCGCAACCGCTGGGAGGACTTCTCCCGCGCCAAGGACGCGATGCTCGCCGCCACCGACATCCCCGAGGCCCCCTGGTGGGTGGTGGAGGCGGAGGTCAAGAAGCGTGCCCGGCTCAACGTGATCAACCACCTGCTCGGACAGGTGCCGTACGAGGACCTCACCCCCGAGCCCCCGACGCTGCCGCCCCGGCCGCGGGTGCGCGGCGACTACGTCCGGCCGCCCAAGGAGAGCCAGCACTTCGTTCCCGACGTCGTCCCGGCGTGATCGACCGGCCGTCGTCCCGCGCTTCCGCGACGACGGCGAGGTGGTCGACGAGACGACGGCCGGCTTCCTCGAGGACTACATGCAGGAGTTCCGCGACCACGTGGTGCGGGTGCTGACCGTCCTGCCGCGGCCCTGACCTCGGCGCCCCTGCTAGGCCGCCTGGAAGGAACGCCGGGACAGCCCGACGCCGTAGCCCTCCAGGGTGGTGAGGACCGGCGCCGTGGGGTCGGTCGCCGCCCCGAGGGTGACGAACAGCGGGGTGAAGTGCTCCACCGTCGGGTGCGCGTACGGCATCCCCGGCGCGGCGGTGCGGTAGCGGGCGAGCTCGGCGACGTCGCCGCGGGCCAGCGCGTCCACGGCCCATGCGTCGAAGTCCGCCGACCAGCCGGGCACCACGTTCCCGGTGAACATCTCGCGCGTGAGGAAGGGCAGGCCGTGGGTCATGTGCCCCGACCCGACGACGAGCACGCCCTCCTCGCGCAGCGGCCGCAGCCGCTCGCCGAGGGCCAGCAGCGCGTCGGGGTCCTCCGTGGGCAGGCTCAGCTGCAGCACCGGGACGTCGGCCGCCAGGTACATGATCTTGAGCGGCACCCACGCGCCGTGGTCGAGGCCGCGGCGGGCGTGCTGGTGCACCTGCTCGGTGTCCGGCATGAGCCGGACGACCTGCCGGGCCAGCTCGCCGGCGTCGGGGGTGTCGTACCGGAAGGAGTGGTAGAGCGGGTCGAAGCCGCCGAAGTCGTAGACCAGGTCGCTCGGCCGGGTGGCGCTGACCGACAGGGGCGCGGACTCCCAGTGCGCGGAGACGACGAGGATCGCCTTCGGCTTGGGCAGTGACCGGGCCCAGTCATGCAGCGGGTCGAGCCACTGCGGGTCCTGGAACGGCAGCGGTCCGCCACCGTGCGACAGGTAGAGGCTGGGCAGCGGCCCGTCCTCCGGCGTCCACGGCCGGTGCGGCTGCGCGGCCTCGACCGCGGCGACGCGGCGCAGGTGCGCCGCGAACGGATGGCCGGCCGGGATGCGGGCGTCGGCGTCGGCGGTGCTGCTGCGCTGCGGCATGGTCACGGGGGGCTCCGGAGGACGGTCGTGCGGGTCACCGGTCCTCAAGGTACTTCAATCGTCAACCATTCCGACCGCCCTGGTGAGCCCACGCTCCGGGCCGCCGCTTTCGAGGTCAGGCGTCGAAGTCGACGGTGACGCGGTCGGAGACGGGCGTCGTCTGGCAGGTGAGCACGTAGCCTGCCTCGACCTCGTGGGTCTCCAGGGCGTAGTTGCGCCGCATCTCGACCTCGCCGTCGGTCACCCGCGCCCGGCAGGTGCCGCACACCCCGCCCTTGCAGGCGAAGGGCAGGTCCGAGCGGACGCGCTGGGCGGAGTCCAGCACCGTCTCCTCCTTCGGCAGCGCCAGGGTGGTGGAGCGACCGTCGAGGACGATGGTGACCTGGCTGCTGGGTCCGGCGACGGTGCGGTCGTCGCCGCGGACCGGCTGCGGCGGGACGTCGTCGACGTAGAACAGCTCCTGGTGCACCTTCTCCGACGGCACCCCCAGCTCGGCGAGGAGCTCGCGTGCGTCGCCGACCATGCCGTGCGGGCCGCAGAGCCACCAGTGGTCGACGCGCTCGACCTCGACGAGGTTCTGCACCAGGCTGCGCAGCCGCGCGCCGTCGAGCCGGCCGCTGGTCAGCTCCGCGTCGCGGGGCTCCCGGGAGAGCACGTGCACCAGCTGCAGCCGGGGGCCGTGGGCGTCCTTCAGATCGGCCAGCTCGTCGGCGAACATCACCGTGCTGGTGCGCCGGTTGCCGAAGAAGACGGTGACCGTGGACTCGCCGTCGCGGAGCACGCTGGCCGCCAGCGACAGCGCGGGCGTGATGCCCGAGCCGGCGACGACGAAGACGTGGTCGGCGGGCGTCGACAGGTCGGCGGTGAAGGTGCCCGACGGGGGGAGCACCTCGATGGCGTCGCCCGGCCGCACCTCGTGCACCAGGTAGGAGGAGAAGAAGCCGCCGGGGACCTCGCGGACGCCGACCCGCGGTGCGGCACCCACCGGCGCGCAGATCGAGTAGGAACGGCGCTCGTCCCGGTCGCCGTCCAGCCGCCGCAGGGTGAGCGCCTGACCGGGCTGGAAGCGGTAGTCCTCGGCCAGCTCCGGCGGGACGTCGAACGTCACCGCGACCGCGTCGTCGGTGAGCCGCTCCACCTTCGCCACCGTCAGCGGGTGGAACCGGGGGCGCCGGCGCGGACGGGCGGGAGCGGTCGACGTCATCAGATCTCCTTGACGTGCTCGAACGGCTCGAGACAGCTGCGGCAGCGCCGCAGGGCCGTGCACGCGGTGGCGCCGAACTCGCTCTGCTCCACGGTGTCGGGCGAACCGCACCGCGGGCAGGCCGCCGTCCGGCGCACCGCGCCCAGCTGCAGTGGAACGGGGCCGGGCGCCCGGGCCGGCGCCGCGCCCGGTGGCGCGATGCCCGCCGCGGCGAGCTTGCGGCGGCCCTCATTGCTGATCCAGTCGGTGGACCACGCGGGGGAGAGCACGGTTCGCACGTCGACAGCGGCGAACCCGGCCCGGTGCAGGGCGAGCACCAGGTCGGCCCGCATGACGCCCATCGCGGGGCACCCGGAGTAGGTCGGCGTGACCTCGACGACGACGGTGCCGTCCTCGACCCGGACGTCGCGCAGGATGCCCAGGTCGGCGAGCGTCAGCAGGGGCAGTTCCGGGTCGGTGACCGTGCTGGCCACCGACCGGGCATCGACCGCTCCGGCGCTCACCAGGTGGCCGCCGGGTGCTGCCGGGCCAGCCCCTGCAGGGTGGCGAGGAGGTCGGCCAGCTCGGGACCGTGCACACCCTGGCGCCCACGCGGAGGGGTCTCGGCCGGCCAGGCCGGCACGGTCAGGGTCGCCCGCTCCAGAACCGTGGTGAGCACGCCCCGTACCTCGTCGCGCACGTCGACCGGGTCGACGGCCACCCCGAGGGTGGTCAGCCGGGCCTCGACGTCCGTGGCGGTGAACAGTTCGGCCGTCAGGGGCCACACGGCGGCGGCCCCCGCCCGGGCGCGCCGGGAGGACTCGGCCGTCCCGTCGCCGAGCCGCAGCACCCAGCGCGCGGCATGGTCCCGGTGGTAGGTCAGCTCGTGGACGCCCTTCGCGGCGATGGCGGCGAGCACCGGGTCGCGGGACCCGCGCAGCCGCGCGAACACCGCCAGTCGCACCGTCGTGGCGACGAGGAGCCGGATCATCGTCTGCGCGAAGTCGCCGTTCGGCGCCTCGACGAGAGCGGTGTTGCGGAACTCGTCGGCGTCCCGGAAGTAGGCCAGCGCGTCCTCGTCGGGGATGGACCCGGTCGCGAGGGTCCGCGACCGCCCGAGGACGCCGGTCGAGCCGGCGCGGGCCAGCAGGAGCCGGGCCTGGCCGAGCAGATCCAGGGCGATGTTGCCGAACGCGACCTCCTCCTCGAGCTCCGGCGCGTTCGTCATCCACTCCGTCAACCGTTGGGCGAGCACCAGCGCGTCGTCCCCGAGCATCAGGCAGTAGACGCCGAGATCGGCCGGGTCGACGCCGTCGGGGACGGTGGTGTCGACGCCGGCCAGCGGGTCGTCGAACCCGGTGCCGAACGCCCAGTGCCCGGCGTCGTCGTGCGCGTTGGTCAGCGCGTCGTAGACGGTCTCCTCGTGCGCCATGCGGGGCCCTTCACATGTGGGGGACGTTCTCGGGGATGTCGTAGAAGGTCGGGTGCCGGTAGACCTTGTCACCGCTGGGGGCGAACATCGGGTCCTTCTCGTCGGGGCTGGAGGCGGTGATGTCGGCGGCCTTGACCACCCAGATGCTCACGCCCTCGTTGCGCCGGGTGTAGAGGTCCCGCGCCGCGTGCACGGCCATCTCGTCGTTGGGGGCGTGCAGCGAACCGACGTGCACGTGGTTGATCCCGCGCTTGCCGCGGACGAACACCTCGTAGAGCGGCCAGTCGCGGCGGACCTTCGACGGCCGGCTCTCGACCGGGATTTCAGGACCGGTGGGGACGGCGCCGTGGCCACCCTCGGCGGTGAAATCAGGCACCGTGCTTCTCCGCATACGCGGTGGCCGCCTCGACGACCCAGGCGTTGTCGTCGCGGGCGGCCCGGCGGCGGGCGATGCGGACGGCGTTCATCGGCCCGTCGCCGGCGATGACCCGCTTGAACTCGTCCCAGTCGAGCTGCCCGAAGCGGTGGTGCCCGGTCGCGGCGTCGTAGCAGAGCTCCGGGTCGGGGAGCGTGACCCCGAGGACCTCGGCCTGGGGGACGGACATGTCGACGAAGCGCTGCCGCAGCTCGTCGTTGGTGTGCCGCTTGATGCCCCACGCCATCGACTGCGCGGTGTTCGGGCTGTCGTCGTCGGGCGGGCCGAACATCATCAGCGAGGGCCACCACCAGCGGTCGACGGCGTCCTGCACCATGGCCCGCTGCTCGTCGGTGCCGCGCATCATCGTCATGAGCAGCTCGTAGCCCTGCCGCTGGTGGAAGGACTCCTCCTTGCAGACGCGGATCATGGCGCGGGCGTACGGGCCGTAGGAGCTGCGGCACAGCGGCACCTGGTTGCAGATCGCGGCGCCGTCCACGAGCCACCCGATCACCCCGACGTCGGCGTAGGTGAGCGTCGGGTAGTTGAAGATCGAGCTGTACTTCTGCGTGCCCTCGATGAGCTTGTCGGTGAGGTCGGCGCGGTCGGCCCCGAGGGTCTCGGCCGCCGAGTAGAGGTAGAGCCCGTGGCCGGCCTCGTCCTGCACCTTGGCCAGCAGCACCGCCTTACGGCGCAGGCTGGGGGCGGCGAGCAGCCAGTCGCCCTCGGGCTGCATCCCGATGATCTCCGAGTGGGCGTGCTGCGCCACCTGGCGGATCAGGGTCTTCCGGTAGCCCTCGGGCATCCAGTCGCGCGGTTCGATCCGGTGGTCGGCGGCGAGGGTGGCGTCGAACTGGTCCTGCAGGGCCTTCTCGTCGGGGGCGGTCGGGCGGTCCAGCGAAGGCGCGGACATCGGCTCTCCTGGGCTATTTACTGACCAACTGGTCAGGAATAGTGTGACCCACACCACGCCCGCACACAAGGGACCGCCATGACGACGACCGAGCAGACACCGGCAGCACGGCGAGTGGGCGAGGCGCCCGACCCGGCGCTGCTCGATCCCGTCGAGCGGATCGGCGTCGACGAGCTCCGTGCTCTCCAGCTCGAGCGGCTGCGGTGGTCGCTGCGGCACGCGTACGAGAACGTGCCGCACTACCGTCGAGCGTTCGACGCCGCCGGCGTGCACCCCGACGACTGCCGGGAGCTGGCCGACCTGGCGCGGTTCCCGACGACCAGCAAGGGCGACCTGCGCGAGAACTACCCGTTCGGGATGTTCGCCGTCCCGCAGGACCGGGTCCGGCGCGTGCACGCCTCGTCCGGCACCACGGGCACGCCCACCGTCGTCGGCTACACCGAGCGGGACCTCGACACGTGGGCGTCGGTCATGGCCCGATCGATCCGCGCCGCCGGGGGCCGGCCGGGGGACCGGCTGCACAACGCGTACGGCTACGGGCTGTTCACCGGTGGCCTCGGTGCGCACTACGGCGCCGAGCGGCTCGGCTGCACCGTCATCCCCGTGTCCGGGGGCATGACCCCGCGTCAGGTGCAGCTGATCCGCGACTTCGAGCCGCGGATCATCATGGTCACGCCGTCGTACATGCTGACCGTGCTGGACGAGTTCGAGAAGCAAGGCCTGGACCCGCGGGCCAGCAGCCTGGAGATCGGCATCTTCGGCGCAGAGCCGTGGACGGAGGAGATGCGCCGGGAGATGGAGGAGCGGGCCGGGATCCACGCCGTCGACGTCTACGGCCTGTCCGAGGTCATCGGCCCCGGCGTCGCCCAGGAGTGCGTGGAGACCAAGGACGGCCTGCACGTCTGGGAGGACCACTTCTACCCGGAGGTCATCGACCCGATCACCGGTGAGGTGCTCCCCGACGGCGAGGAGGGCGAGCTGGCCCTCACCTCGCTGACCAAGGCGGCGATGCCGGTCGTCCGCTACCGCACCCGCGACCTCACCCGCCTGCTGCCGGGGTCTGCACGCCCCGCCTTCCGGCGGATGCGGAAGATCACCGGTCGCACCGACGACATGATCATCCTGCGTGGCGTCAACCTGTTCCCCACGCAGATCGAGGAGATCGTGCTGCGCACACCAGGACTGTCCCCGCACTTCGCGCTCGAGCTCGTCACCCGCGGGCGGATGGACCACCTCGTCTGCCGCGTCGAGGCGCGGCCGGACTCTCCCGCGGACGGGCGCGCGGCCGCTGCGGCGGTGGTCGCCCAGGGGGTCAAGGACACCGTCGGGACCAGCATCGAGGTCCTCGTCGTCGATCCGGAGACCCTGCCCCGGTCGGTGGGCAAGCTGCAGCGGTTCGCCGACCACCGGGAGCGCGCGTGACGTCCACCGCCGACCCCACCCGCGCGCGCCGCGGCCGGCCCGGGCACTCGCTGGACTCGCTGCTCGACGTCGCCGTCGCCCTGTTCAACGAGCGCGGCTACGACGCCACCAGCATGGAGGAGCTGGCGACGCGTCTCGGCGTCACGAAGTCGGCGATCTACCACCACGTCCCGACCAAGGTCGAGCTCCTGCGGCTGGCCCTGGACCGAGCGCTCGACGCGCTCTCCGCCGTCACCACCGAGCCGGAGGCCACGACCGGTCCGGCCATCGATCGGCTCGAGCACGTCGTCCGGGGCTCGGTCCGCGTGCTGGCGGCCGAACTGCCGTTCGTCACGCTGCTGCTGCGCGTACGCGGCAACTCCCCGGTCGAGCAGGCGGCGCTGCAGCGGCGGCGTGAGTTCGACCACGTCGTCACCGACCTGGTGCGGGCGGCCGAGGACGAGGGCGACGTCCGTCCCGACGTCGACCCCGCCGTCACCAGTCGCCTGCTCTTCGGCACGGTCAACTCGCTCACCGAGTGGTACCGGCCCGACGGCGGCCTCTCCGCCGACGACCTCGCCGACGCGCTGGTCACCACGACCTTCCGCGGGCTGCGCGCCCGGCCCTGACCTCGATCCCCGCCGGATCAGGTGGGGTGGGCGACGACCCGGCTGTGCCCGCGCATCTCCGCGAGCAGCTGTCCGTCCGCGTCCCGGACGATGGCGACGTCGTAGATGCCGGTGCGCCCGACGACCGAGCGCTCCACCGCGGACGCCGTGACCGCGTCCCCTTCGGCGGCCGGGGCGAGGTACTCGATGCTGCACGACCGTCCGACCGCCGGGAGGCCGTGGGAGTTGCAGGCCATCGCGAACGCGATGTCGCCCAGGGCGAAGAGCGCGGCGCCGTGGGCCGTGCCGTGGCCGTTGAGCATCGCCGGCCGGATGACCATGTGGGTACGCACGACGCCGGGCGCCACCCCGCTCACGGTGATGCCGAGCGCCCGCGCCGTCGCGTCGTCGGCCAGGAAGCGCCGGACTGCGTCCTCCGCCGCGGCCTGCGCGGCAGGGTCACCGCTCATCGCCCGGTGAACACGGGGGGCCGCTTGGCGAGGAACGCCTCGACCGCCTCGCTGTGGTCGGCGGTCCGTCCCAGCGCGGCCTGGAGCCTCGCCTCGAGAGACAGGCTGTCCTCGAGCGAGTCGGTCGCGGCGGTGGCCAGGACGGTCTTCACCGCCCGGTAGGCCGCCGTCGGTCCCTGGGCCAGCCGGGTGGCCAGGGCCTGGGCCTCGGGGTGCACCCGGTCGGGCTCGACCACCCGGTGGACCAGGCCCCACTGCAGCGCCGTCTCGGCGCTGACCGGCTCGGGCAGGAGCAGCAGCTCCGTCGCGCGGGACAGGCCGAGGCAGTGGACGAGCCGGGACGCGAGGCCGGAATCGCTGGACAGGCCGATGCCGGTGAAGGCGGTGCCGAACTTCGCGCCGGCCGCGGCGACGCGGAGGTCGCCGGCGAGAGCGAGCCCCAGGCCGGCTCCCACGCAGGCGCCGTTCACCGCGACCACGACCGGGACCCGGATCGCCGCCAGGGCCAGGACCATGGGGTTGTAGGACTCCGCGACCACCTCCATGGCGGTGGCGGGGTCGGCGCGCAGGGCCTCGACGTGCTCGGTCAGGTCCTGCCCGACGCAGAACGCCCGCCCGGCACCGGTCAGGACGACGGCGCGCACGGTCCCGTCCGCCGCGACGTCGTGCAGGACGTCGGTCAGCTCGGCACGGGACCGGTGGGTGAGGCCGGAGTTCAGCAGGATCACGGTGGCGACGGCGTCGGCATCGGCGCGGGTCACGGTTGCTCCGGTCTGCGGCGTCGTCATCGTCGTCTCCTGGCACGAGAGATGAGGT
Source organism: Blastococcus sp. TF02-09 (assembly GCF_003319105.1). GTDB lineage: Bacteria > Actinomycetota > Actinomycetes > Mycobacteriales > Geodermatophilaceae > Blastococcus. The sequence goes on from NZ_QOHH01000001.1 coordinate 348,743, forward strand.
GCAGGGGCCTGGCGGTGTCGACAGTGTCGACGTCGGCGACGCCTCGATCCAGCGACGGCGCCCCCTCCCGGGATCTGGGAGGGGGCGCCGTCGTGGGTGGGTGCGTGCTACTCCGCGTCGAGGTCCTGGGCCACCAGGCCCGCGATCTGGTCGAGCACCGCCTGGTCGTCGCTGCTCACCACGACCTCGGTGCCCTGCTTGGCGCCGAGGGTCATGATCATCAGCGGGGACCCGGCGTCGACCGGGTTCCCACCCGGGGTGGCCAGGGTGACGGGCACCCCGGCCTTCCCGACGGCCTCGGCGATCAGGGCGGCGGGCCGGGCGTGCAGCCCGACGCGCGATCCCACGGTGACGGTCTGGCTGGGCATCGGTCCTCTTCCTCGCTGCTGGGAATGCGTGCTCGTGTCCCTCTCTCTACCGCTCAGGCGCTCGCCGCGCGCGCCGGGACGGCGGAGGCCGGGGTGTGCGCGTGCTCGAGGTCGACGGCGTCCTCGGGGGCCTCCTCGGCATCGGACCGCCCGATGCTCTTGGCGACGGTCACGGCCAGGGCTCCGACGATCATCCCGGCGATGATCGCCACCAGGAACATCAGCACACCGTTGATGGCGAAGAGCACGAACACGCCGCCGTGCGGGGCGCGCAGCTCGACACCGCTGGCCGCCGCGATCGCTCCGGTCGTGGCGCCGCCCAGCATCATCGAGGGGATGACCCGCAGCGGGTCGGCGGCGGCGAAGGGGATCGCGCCCTCGGAGATGAACGACGCGCCCAGCAGCCAGGCGGCCTTGCCGTTGTCCCGCTCCGCGGGCGTGTAGAGCCGCGGCCGGATCGCCGTGCTCAGCGCCATGGCCAGCGGCGGCACCATGCCGGCCGCCATGACGGTGGCCATGATGACCAGCTCCTGCTGCCCGCCGTCGCCGGCGATGGCGGCGGTGAGGCCGGTGGTGGCGAACACGTAGGCCGCCTTGTTCACCGGGCCGCCCAGGTCGAAGCACATCATCAGGCCGAGGATGATCCCGAGCAGGATCGCGGCCGAGCCGGTCAGGCCGTTAAGCCAGTTGCCCAGCCCCTCCAGCGCCGCGGCCAGGGGACGGCCGAGGACGACGACCATGAGGCCGCTGGAGATCAGCGTGGCCAACAGCGGGATGATCACGACCGGCTGGAGGCCCCGGACACCGGCCGGCAGCTTCCAGCGGCTGATCCACAGCGCGGCGAAGCCGGCGATGATGCCGCCGATCAGGCCGCCGATGAAGCCGGCGCCGACGGTCACCGACACGGCGCCGACGACGAAGCCGGGGACGATGCCGGGGCGGTCGGCGATCGCGAAGGCGATGTACCCGGCGAGGGCCGGCACCAGGAAGCCGAACGCCGCCTGGCCGAGCACCGTGCAGACCGCACCGAGGTAGCCCAGGAAGCCGTCGTTGAGGCCCTCGATGCCCGAGGCGCTCGGCAGGTCGAAGAACGAGTTGTTCAGCACCCAGGACAGGGCGTAGCTCTGGCCCTCGACGTCGGGGTTGCCGTTGACGATCTGGTAGCCGCCGAAGAGGAAGCCGAGCGCGATGAGCAGACCACCGGCCGCGACGAACGGGATCATGTAGCTGACGCCGGTGAGCAGCCAGCGCCGGATCTCCGACCCGGTCCGGGCCCCACCGCCGCCCGACGCCGCGGGCGCCTCGGCCGAGGCGGCCCCGGACACCCGGCGGGCGTTGGGGTCGTCCGCGGCGGCCAGCGCCTCGCGGATCATCGCGTCGGGCTCGTTGATGGCCCGCTTGGTCCCGCTCTGCACGAGCGGCTTGCCGGCGAACCGGCCCTGGTCCCGCACGCCGACGTCGACGGCGAAGATCGCGGCGTCCGCGGCCCGGATGACGGCGGGGTCCAGCGGCGTCGCACCGGAGGAGCCCTGGGTCTCGACGTGCACGTCGACCCCGGCCGCCTTGCCCGCGGCGACGAGCTTGTCGGCGGCCATGTAGGTGTGCGCGATGCCGGTCGGGCAGGCGCTGACGACGACGATGCTCTTGCGCGCGGCCGGCGCCCCGGACGCCGTTCCGGCCGGCGCAGTGGCCTGCGCCGCGGTCGCCCCGGCCGTCGCGGCCGCGGGTTCCGGTGCGACGACCTCCTCGACCAGGCGCACGATCTCCTCGGCCGAGGACGCCGACCGCAGCGAGGCGACGAACTCCGGCCGGACGAGCGCCCGGGCCAGCGCCGTGAGCAGCGTGAGGTGGTCGGCGTCGCCGTGGGCCGGCGCCGCGATGAGGAAGGCGAGATCGGCCGGCCCGTCCGGCGCGCCGAAGTCGACCTTCGGCCGGAGCCGGGCGAAGGCCAGCGAGGCCTCCGTGACCGCTGCGGAGCGGCAGTGGGGGATGGCGATGCCGCCGGGCAGGCCGGTGGCGGCCTGCGCCTCGCGGGCGAGGACGTCGGCGTGCAGGGCATCGGCGTCGGTGGCCCGGCCGGCCCGGGCGACCAACTCGGCCAGCCGGCGCACGACCGCGCCCTTGTCGGCACCGAGGTCGGCGTCGAGCGCGACCAGGTCGGTGGTGATCAGTGCGGGCATGGGACCTCTCCCGGAGGCGTCAGAGGACGTCGCGGCCGGCGGCCGGAACGGAGGGGGGTGGAACGGGGGTGCTGCTGCCGGGGAGCCCGGCCATGACCCGGACGGCGGAACCGTCCACGTGGGCCGGGCTGGGGACGGCAGATCCTGGGAGCGACGCGCTGGCCGACCCGTAGGCGACGGCGGAGCGCAGCCGCTCGGCCGGTGGCGCACCGGCGAGGGAGGCGAGGAGGTGGCCGGCGAGGCTGCTGTCGCCGGCCCCGACCGTGCTGCGGACGGTGACCGCCGGCGGCCGGGCCGACCAGAGACCGCCGTCGGCGGTGCTCAGCACCGCGCCGTCGCCGCCCAGGGTGAGCAGCACCTCGCCGACGCCGCGCTCGTGCAGCGACCGGACGGCGGCCAGGAGCACCGCCGGGTCGGCGAGGACGTCGGCCTCGGTGCGGCCGGCCAGCTGGGCGAGCTCCTCGGCGTTCGGCTTGAGCAGGTCCGGCGCGGCCGCGGGACCGGCCTGCAGCAGGGCCAGCAGAGGTGCCTCGCTGGTGTCGACGGCGATCCGGGCGCCGGTGTCGCGCAGGGAGACGACGAGCTCGGCGTACCAGCCGGGCGGAGTCGACGGCGGGAGCGATCCGGAGAGGACCACCCACTGCGCGGTGGCTGCGTGGGCGTGGAGCGCGCCGGTCAGCGCCGCCCGCGTGTGCTCGGTCAGCGGGGCGCCGGGCTCGTTGAGCTTCGTCGTCGTCCCGGCCGGGTCCACGAGGGTGTAGTTGGTGCGCACCGGGGTCTCGACGGGGACGGTCGCCAGCTCGAGGCCGAGGGCCCGCAGCGCCTGCAGGATGGGATCGGAGTCGGCGGCGGGGAGGACGGAGACGACGTCGCCGCCCGCCGCCGCGATCGCGCGCGCCACGTTGACGCCCTTGCCGCCGGGCTCGGTGCTGGTGCCGGCGAGCCGGACGATGCCGCCCTCGGTCAGCGGGACGGGCAGCTCGAGGGTGCGGTCCAGGCTCGGGTTCGCCGTGAGGGTCACCACCCGTGCGCCGCTCATGCGAGCACGACCTCGACGCCGGCCTTCTCCAGCTCGGCGACGACCGTGGGATCGGCCCCCTCGTCGGTGACCAGGACGTCGACGTCCTCGATCGCGGCGTAGCGCACCAGGTGCTCGCGGCCCAGCTTGCTGCTGTCGGCGAGCACGACCACGCGCTGGCCGGCCCGCACGATCGCCCGCTTCACGGAGGCCTCGGCGTCGTCGGGGGTGGTGAAGCCGTGCCCGGGCGTGATGCCGTTCGCGCCCAGGAAGGCGACGTCGACCCGCAGCTCGTCCAGCGCCCGGACGGTCGTCTCGCCGACCGCGCACTGCGTGACGCCGCGCACCCGGCCGCCCAGCACGTGCAGGGTGACGCCTGCCGTGACCGACAGCCGGGAGGCGATGGGCACCGACGACGTCACGGCGAGCAGCCGGCGGTCGGCGGGCAGGAGTTCCGCGAGGCCGGCCGTCGTGGTGCCGCCGTCCAGGACGATGCTGCCGTCGGCGCCGGGCAGGAGCGCGAGTGCCGCGGTGGCGATGGCCCGCTTCTGCTCGCTGCGCGAGCGGTGGCGCTCGCCGAGACCCGGTTCGACGAGCGTGAGGGCTCCGGCGGGCACCGCCCCGCCGTGGACGCGGCGCAGCATCCCGGCGCGCTCGAGGACGGCGAGGTCGCGGCGCACCGTCTCGGTCGTTACGCCGAACTCCTCGGCCAGCGCGGTCACCGCGAGCCGTCCCCGGTCGGCGACGCGGGCGGCGATCGCCTGTTGGCGCTCCTCGGGATAGAGCACGCTGTCCTCCGGGGTCGCGGTGGGATGTCCGACCGTGTGGCTTTGGCGTTGTGGTTGTGTTGTTCTACGTCTGTTTCATTGACAAGTCAACACTGTTTCGTGACCCTGATCACCAGACCGGCCCGCTCGCCACCCTCTCTGTGGAGGTCTCCATGTCGACCACCGTCTCCTCGCCCGCGACCACCGGTCCCGCCGTTCTCACGGGCACGCCCGTGGTGCCGGGGGCCGCCGTCGGGCCGGTCGTGCGCCCGGCCGGAGCCGTCCGGCTCCCCGAGGAGCAGGGGACGCCCGTCCCGGAGGCGGACCGGGAGGCGGAGAAGGCCCGGTACGGGGCCGCGGCCGAGGTCGTGGCCGAGCGGCTCACCACCCGCGCCGCGGCCGCCACCGGGGTCAGCGCCGAGGTCCTGAGCACCACGGCGGGCATCGCCCGCGACCGGGCGCTGCGCACCGTGGCGGAGCAGAAGATCGACGAGGGCGTCCCGGCCCCGCTGGCCGCCGTCCAGGCGGCACAGCAGTTCGTGGACATGTTCGAGTCGCTGGGTGGCCTCATGGCCGAGCGCGTCCCGGACGTCCGCGACGTCCGCGACCGCATCGTCGCCGAGCTCACCGGGCAGGGCGAGCCCGGCGTGCCCGCTCCCGAGCAGCCCTCCATCCTGCTGGCCGACGACCTGGCGCCGGCGGACACGGCCGGCCTCGATCCCACGCGCATCCTCGGTCTGGCGACGCGCCTGGGAGGCACGACCAGCCACACCGCGATCATCGCCCGGCAGCTCGGCCTGCCGTGCGTGGTCGGCGTGGGCGGGCTGGACGACGTCCCGGTGGGCGCGACCGTGCTCATCGACGGCGAGCAGGGCACGGTGACCGTCGACCCGGAGCCCGAGGAGGCGCGGACGCGGGTCGAGGCGGCGCGACTGGCCGCCGAGGCGCTGGCCTCCTACGCGGGCCCCGGCCGGACCAAGGACGGCCACGTCGTCCAGGTGCTGGCGAACGTGCAGGACGGAGCCGGAGCGCGGGCGGCGGCCGGGGCCCACGCCGAGGGTGTCGGGCTCTTCCGCACCGAGCTGGCCTTCCTGGGCCGGGCACAGGAACCTTCGGTGGAGGAGCAGGCGGCCGGCTACGCCGAGGTGCTCGCGGCCTTCCCGGGGCAGAAGGTCGTCGTCCGGACGCTCGACGCCGGCTCGGACAAGCCGCTGGCATTCGCCACCCCGCCGGACGAGGCGAACCCGGCGCTCGGCGTGCGGGGGCTGCGGGTTGCCCGCCGCGATCCCGGGCTGCTCGAGCGCCAGCTCGACGCCGTGGCCGAGGCGGCCGCCCGGACGGGCTCGACGCCGTGGGTGATGGCGCCGATGGTGGCCACCGTCCCCGAGGCCGCCGCGTTCGCCGCTGCCGTGCGCTCCCGCGGCCTCGTGCCGGGCGTCATGATCGAGGTGCCGTCGGCGGCGCTGCACGCCGAGCGGCTGCTCGCGCACGTCGACTTTCTGTCCATCGGCACCAACGACCTCTCGCAGTACGCGCTCGCGGCCGACCGGCTCTCGGCCGACCTGGCCGAGCTCACCGACCCGTGGCAGCCGGCGCTCCTCCAGCTGGTCGCGCTCACCGCCGCGGCGGGGGAGCGGGCCGGCAAGCCCGTCGGGGTGTGCGGCGAGGCCGCAGCAGACCCGCTGCTCGGGTGCGTCCTCGTCGGACTCGGCGTGACGTCGCTGTCCTGCGCCACCTCGGCCGTGGCCCGGGTCGGTGCGCGGCTGGCCACCGTCGACCTCGCGACCTGTCAGCGCGCGGCAGAGGCCGCCCTGGCCGCGGACGACCCCGCGGCGGCGCGCGCCGCCGCCCGCGCGGTGCTCGCCGGCTGACCGCTCTCACTGAGCGCTGGAACGGGGGACGACGCTCGTGCGCGTCCGGGAGACCCGGGACCGGTGGACCCGTGTTGCCGCATCTCGCCGGGGGCGCAGGCTGGGTCCGGGGACCAGGCCACGGTCCGCGCGACGACGTCCGGGTGACGGGCGGGAGGCACTCCATGTGCGACGGCGGTGGCTCCGAGGCGGCGGCCCGTCGGTCCGCTCCCAGACCCGCAGAGGGCCCGGCGGTCGACCCGATCGCGCTCGAGCCCGTGGACGACGTCGTCGTCACGATGCTGATGGACAACAGCTACGACGGGCTGATGACCGACGTGGGACCCGCCCGGCGCGCCCCGCTCGGCCGTCTGCCGACCGTGCCCGCACCCCACTTCGAGGAGCGGCGGACCTACCCCGGGCTCATCGCCGAGCACGGATTCTCGGCGCTGGTGACGGTTCGGCGGGGAGAGCGCACGCACACCCTGCTGTTCGACACCGGGGTCAGTCCGGACGGGGTCGGCCTCAACGCCGAACGGCTCGAGGTCGATGCCGGCGCGATCGAGGCGGTGGTGTTGAGCCACGGGCACGTGGATCACACCGGCGGGTTCATCGGCCTCGCCCGGATGCGTCGGGGCAGACCGCCGCCGCTGACGGTGCACCCGCTCGTCTGGAGCCGCCGCCGGTTCGTGACGCCGGGCGGGCCGCCGTGGGAGCTGCCCACTCTGAGCCGCTCCGCACTGGAGGGGGAGGGGTTCACGGTGATCGAGCGGCGCCAGCCCTCCTTGCTGCTCGACGGCGCCGTCCTCATCACCGGCGAGGTGGACCGGACGACGGACTTCGAACGGGGGCTGCCCTTTCACGAGGCCCACCGGAACGGCAGATGGGAGCCCGACCCGCTCATCGTCGACGAGCAGGCGCTCGTGGTGCAGGTCCGCGGGAGGGGCCTGGTCGTGCTCACCGGATGCGGCCATGCCGGTGCGGTCAACATCGCCCGGCATGCCCTTCGGCTCACCGGGACCGATCGCTTGCACGCGATGCTCGGCGGGTTCCACCTCACCGGCCCCGCGTTCGAGCCGATCATCGAGCCGACCGTGAACGCGTTCGCCGAGCTGGCGCCCGACGTGCTCGTGCCTGCCCACTGCACGGGGTGGAAGGCGCAGAACCGCTTCGCCGCCGATCTGTCCGACGCGTTCATCCCCAACGCCGTCGGCACGACATACACGTTCTCGGCGGGGTAGGGCTGCCGTCGCGACGAGCGCTCCCGGGACACGGGACGGAGATGATTACTGCTCGTGGCTCCGGGGAACACCGCGAGATCCGCTCAGCCCATGCGGCCCGACCGACACCGCAGGGAGTCATGGCCGTGACCTCGCCCGAACAGCGCACGGAGTGGAGCAGGCTCACCGCCCAGCTGAGTTCCGAGTACCCGGACTACGACGTGACCATCGAGGTGCTCGACCCCGAGATCGGCGACAACCAGATGGTGGAGCGGCTGCCGTTCGAGGGCGTCACCTACGACGACAGGGACGACGTGCTGGTGGTCGCCGTCGGAGGCAAGGACCAGCGCTACCCGGTCGTGCTCCGCCACGTGATCCACCACCCGCGTGACCTGGTGGTCGACCAGAACCCTCAGGGCGCTGCACTGAAGGTCACCGACGAGTCCGGGACGACGACGCTGGTCAGCCTGCTCCGACCGCGGGACGGCGGTCAGGCGCCCTGAACTCCGCACCGTCAGCCGTATCGCAGCAGGTCGCTCCCTGCCGACTCCACCAACCGCGCCAGGTGGAGACCATCGCCTCGCGAGGACCGGAGTCCCGGGCAGAACCCTTCTCGTGCTGCCTCTCGAGGACGAGCCCACCATCCGCACCGGCCTGACCGTCAACCGGGCGGGCCAGCGTGATGCCCGCTGGCGCACAGCGGTGGCGGTTGTGCGTGACGTCATGCGGGTGTTCTTGGGTCCGGGGTGCCGGGGCCTCCCGGGGCCACCGGTTCACCGGAGACCGGCGGGTATCCGTCGACGCGGCTCAGCGGGCTCCTGATGCCACGGCGGCGGCTATCGCTCGCGCGTTGGCCGGCACCGGCACCCCGTCGACCAGCGTGGTGGGGGTAGCGCTGACGCCGCGGGCCAGCGCGCGCTGGGTGACGTAGTCCGCCCACGGCACGTAGGGGTGCGAGGGCACGCCCTGGACGAAGCCCGGATCGGTGAGGCCCACGCTGGTCCCGAGCTCGACGAGCTGGTCGTCGGTGAGCCCCGGGCCGCCCTCCGGCGGTTGGTTGGCGAACAGCACCCGGGCGTAGTCCTCGAACCGGTCACCGTCGGAGGCGCACCCCGAGGCGGAGGCGGCGCGCGACGAGTAGTGGTTCGTCGAAGCGTGATCCAGGAAATCCATCGGGTGGTAGACCAGCGTCGTCCGGCCGTCGGCCGCCATGGCGCGCAACTCGTCCCCCGACGACAGCTCGAAAGCCCGGCAGAAGGGGCACTGGAAGTCGATGTAGGCGTCCACCACCACCGGTCCGCTGCCCACCACGACGCCGTCGCCCTCGGGTGCAGCATGCGCCGGGACCCGCCGAGGGGCGGTCGGCACGCCGGCCCTCGGCGCGGTTCGGGCGAGCAGCACGAGGGGGAGTGCGCGCATCCAGAGGGAATGTCTCACGGTGCCCTCCCTGGGCAGGGGCACGCCGGGCGCGCGGTGAGCACGCCCGGTCGAAGGGGTGTCGACGGGGAGCCCGCTCCTCAGGTCATCGCCGTCGGCCGGACCTGTCTCAGTCCGTGTCGCCGTGCTCGTCGTAGTGGCCCTCGTGGTCGGCGTGCCGGTGCCCGTCGTGGACGTAGTCCACGTGGTCTCCGTGCTGCACCGTCTCGTGGCCGCAGCCCGTGCCGTGGACGTGCTGGTGGTCGGCGGACTGGTGTTGGTTGCAGGCGGCCGCAGTGGTCACGCGGTGTCGCCTCCTCCGGAAGCGCTGCGGCGGTGGCCGGCGTGTGAGGCGCAGCGACGAAGTAGAGGAGCGGGCGGGGGGGGTCACCCGAATCGGCCGTCGCCGACGCTACGCCGCCGCAGAGCCAGGCGCCACGGCCTGGTCGGAAGCAGGCCACGAGAACGGCTGGCTCACCAGATCCACGGTGGGGCGGCATCCCATCGGACGTGGCCTGCCCTCGTGAGGCCCGGTGCGTCGATGTCCCCTCGGTACCGCAGCCGCGCTCCGCCCGACCGCAGCGCAGCGTTGGCCAGACGCTGGGCGGGTGGTGGGATCGCCGTGTGCGCACCTCGTCGATCACCTGACTGACATGCGCTTCGACCGCTGCGAGGGCGAGTGGTCATGACCTGACTCCTCGGACCCGCGCGCACGGCGTTGTCGAACCTGTGCGCAGATGGAGCCCTATCAGGTCGCGGGCGTCGCGACGCTCTCAGAGGGCAGGTCGTCGTGCGAGGCCGCCCAGGAAGCCAGAAGTTTCAAGGCGTCGGCGGTCGGCGTGCCAGCGGCGGCGGTGTAGACGTTGAGGTGCAGCCCTGGCGACGACGCGAGCTCCAGCCCCTCGAAGTCCAGGTCGAGCTCGCCGACGACGGGGTGGCGCAGCCGCTTCTGCCCGCTGCGGTGGAACTTCACGTCATGCTGGGCCCACCGTCGGCCGAACAGCTCCGAGCGGGTGGACAGCTCGCCCACCAGCTCGATGAGCGCCTTGTCCCCGGGGTTCTTGCCTGCTTCCAGCCGGAGCATGGCGGCGGCGTCGTTGGCGATCCGGTCGTAGTCGACGAAGAACTCCCGGGCCGCGTCCGGCTCCAGGTACACGAACCGGGTCGTGTTGGCCGGGCGGCGCGGGGTGGTCAGGACCGGCGAGTACAGCGCCCGGGCCAGCGGGTTCATCGCCACGATGTCGTGCCGGCCGTTGCGTACCCAGGCCGGCGCGTCGGTCATCGCGTCCAGCATCTGCTGGACGCCCGCGCGGACCGCGGTCGGCGCGGCGCGCTTGCGCTGGGCGCCGTGTGCACCGCTCTCGCGCGCGAGGGCGAACAGATGATCACGCTCGGCCTCGTCGAGCCGCAGCGCCTCGGCCAGGGCGTTGAGCACGCTCTCCGAGGCGCCGGCAAGGCCGCCACGCTCCATGCGGACGTAGTAGTCGACCGAGACGCCGGCGAGCATCGCGACCTCCTCGCGGCGCAGGCCCTTGACCCGGCGGTTGCCGCCGTAGGCCGGCAAGCCGGCCTGCTCGGGGGTGATGCGGGCGCGTCGGGTGCTGAGGAAGTCGCGGATCTCCGCGTTCAGCTCGGCCTTGCTCATGTCTCCACGGTAGGCAGCCGACGGACCGGCTGGGAGGCACTGCCAGTACCCGGAACGACCGGAACTCCCGCACCCGCTCCGGACGCCGTGCACTGGAAGCGTGCCCCGGAACAGCAAGCCAGGCGCGATCCTGGCCATCATCCTGATCAGCTATTTCATGATCCTTCTGGACAACTCGGTCATCTTCACCGGCCTGCCCAGCATCCGCGCAGGGCTGGACCTGAGCCCGACCGGCCTGTCCTGGGTCCAGGACGCGTACACGCTGGTCTTCGGGGGTCTGCTGCTGCTGGGTGCCCGGGCAGGGGACCTCGTCGGACGGCGGCGGCTGTTCGTGATCGGCCTGGGCGTCTTCGGTACTGCGTCACTGCTGATCGGGCTGGCACCGACCGGCTGGTGGCTGATCGCTGCCCGCGCGCTGCAGGGTGTCGGCGCCGCGATCGTCGCGCCGACGTCGCTGGCGCTGATCACCGCCTACTTCGAGGGCGAGGCGCGCACCCGCGCGGTCGCCTGGTACGCCGCTACCGTCGGCATCGGCGCGAGCCTGGGCCTGCTGGTCGGCGGCGCGCTCACCGACCTGATCTCCTGGCGGGCCGCGTTCCTGGTCAACGTGCCGATCGCCGTCGCCATGATCGTCGGCGCCCGTGCGGTGCTGACCGAGACGCCGCGGCAGCGCGGGCGCTTCGACGTCGTCGGCGCGCTCTGCGCGACGCTGGGCATGGGCGCGCTGGTGTTCGGGATCATCGAGTCCGGTGAGGCCGGCTGGGGTTCGGCCCGGGTAATCGTGGCGCTCGTCGTCGGTGTCCTGCTGCTGGCCGCCCTCGTCGTCACCGAGGCGCGGGTGGCGCAGCCGGTGATGCCGCTGCGGCTGTTCGCCAGCCGCGAGCGCAGCGGCGCCTACGCCGCCCGCGCGCTGTACATGGGCGCGATGATCGGCTTCTTCTTCTTCACCACCCAGCTTCTGCAGGACGCGCTCGGCTTCACCCCGCTGCAGGCCGGGCTCGGGTTCCTGCCGATGTCGCTGGTCAACTTCGGGGTCGCGCTGGCCATCCCGCGGCTGCGCACCCGCTTGTCCGACGCCGTCCTGCTCGCCGCCGGCGTGCTGATCACGCTGGTCGGCATGGTCTGGCTGAGCCGCGCCGGCGTCGAGGACGGCTACCTGTCCTCCGTGGCGCTGCCGATGGTGCTGGTCGGTGGAGGGCAGGGCCTGGCCTTCGCCCCGCTGACCAGCTCGGGCATCGCCGGGGTGGCTTTTTCCGACGCCGGGGCCGCGTCGGGGCTGATCAACACCGCCCATCAGCTCGGGATGGCGCTCGGGCTGGCGGTGCTGTCCGCGGTCGCCGCCGGCGCGGGGGCCGGCCTCACCGGCCCGGCGGCCGTGGCCGAGCACGTCGGCGCCGCGCTGACCGCCGCCAGCGTGCTGCTGGCCGTGGCGCTGCTCGTGGTCCTCGTCGTCCTGGTGCCGGCCGCGCGCAGCCACCGTGAGCAGCGCTCGTCCGCCGCTGAGCGGCCGGCCGTCCGGGCGGCTGCCTGATGGGTACGCACCGGCCGGGGGGCACTGCCAGTACCCCGAACGACAGGCACTGCCAGGCCCGCGTCGGCGGGCAGAGGCTGGAGTCATGAGCGGCTCTTCCTTCACCCTGAACAACGGCGTGCAGATCCCGTCCGTCGGGTTCGGCGTCTTCCAGACCCCGCCGGACGAGACCGTCACCGCCGTGCAGACCGCGCTGGAGGTCGGCTACCGGCACATCGACACCGCCGCGGCCTACGGCAACGAGCGGCAGGTCGGTGAGGCGCTGCGGCGGTCCGGGATCGACCGCTCCGAGGTGTTCGTCGAGACCAAGATCTGGATCAGCGACTACGGCTACGACGAGACGCTGCACGCGTTCGACAAGAGCGCCGGGAAGCTGGGACTCGACCAGGTCGACCTGCTGATCCTGCACCAGCCGCTGCCGGATGAGTTCGAGCTCACCATCGGTGCCTACAAGGCGCTGGAGAAGCTGCTGGCCGCGGGTGCGGTCCGCGCCATCGGGGTCAGCAACTTCATGCCCGAGCACCTCACCCGGCTGCTGGCCGAGACGTCGGTGGTCCCGTCGGTGAACCAGATCGAGGTGCACCCGTACTTCCGGCAGTCGCAGCTGCTCGCCCTCGATGCCGAGCACGGGATCCTGTCCCAGGCGTGGTCGCCGATCGGCGGCATCACGTTCTACCGCGACGGGTCGCACGGCAGCACGCTGCAGGACCCGACCATCGGCAGGATCGCGGCCGCGCACGGCAAGACGCCCGCGCAGGTCATGCTCCGCTGGCACATCCAGTAGGGCCGCCAGGTGATCCCCAAGTCGGTCACCCCGTCCCGCATCCGCGAGAACCTCGACGTGTTCGACTTCGAGCTCACCGGCGAGCAGCTCGCCGCCATCGACGCCCTCGACACCGGGGTACGCGGTGGGCCGGAGCCGGCCGACGTCACCCGCGCGAACTTCGGCCGCGAGATCCCCGAGGCCTGACCGTGGTCACCGACGACACCGACGACACCGACGTCCGCGACGCGGTCCTCGCCAACTACGCGGCGCAGTGCCGGGCGATGGTCGCCGGGGACGCCGACGCGCTCGGCGCGCTGCTGGCCGAGGACTTCACGCTGGTGCACATGACCGGCTACCGGCAGCCGAAGGCCGAGTGGCTCGCCGACGTCCGGTCCGGACAGATGACCTACCACTCGATGGCCGACGTCGACGTGTCCGTCGACGTGTCCGGGGACGCCCCGGTGCTGAATGCCCGCACCAGCACCGAGGCGACCATCTGGGGCGGTCACGGCACCTGGCCGCTGCGGCTGCGGATCACCTACCGCCACCAGGACGGCGCCTGGGTCGCGGCCAGCAGCGTCGCTTCCACCTGGCGCTGAGCGACGGCGCCCGCACACCGATGACGAGAACTGAGGGCAGGCCATGAACGGCCTCGAGATCACCGTGACGCTGGGCGCCGCGGTCTTCGCCGGCACCGTGCTGGCACCCCGCCTGCGGATGGCCACCCCGCTGCTCCTGCTGCTGCTGGGCGTCGCGCTGGGGTTCGTCCCCGAACTGCGCCACATCGAGCTGCACCCGGAGATGGTGCTGCTGATCTTCCTGCCGGTGATGCTGTTCTGGGAGAGCCTGACCACGTCCCTGCGGTCGATCCGGCGGGACTTCCGCGGCATTCTGATCATGAGCACGCTGCTGGTGGTCGCCACCGCCTTCGCCGTCGCCGGCATCGCGCACGCCCTCGGCATCCCGTGGGCAGCCGCACTGGTGCTCGGGGCCGCCGTCGCGCCCCCGGACGCCACCGCCGTCGCCGCGCTCGGGCGCACCCTGCCGCACCGCAACTTCATGCTGCTCAAGGCCGAGAGCCTGACCAACGACGGCACCGCGCTGGTGGTCTACGCCATCGCCGTCGGGATCGCGGTCGGCGGCGACTACACCGCACTCGACGTCACCGGCCTCGTGGCCCGGTCCTACCTCGGCGGGGTGGCCGTCGGGGCTGCGGTGGCGGGCGCGGCGTACCTGCTGCTCCGGCCGCTGCGCGACGCAACGACGATCAACATCGGCCTGCTGCTCGTCCCGTTCGTCGCCTACCTGCTGGCGGAGCTGATCAGCGCATCCGGCGTGCTCGCCGTCGTCGTCGCCGGCCTGGCCGTGGGGTACGCCTCGGCGCGGATCAGCACCGCGGCGTCGCGCCGGCAGACCGAGTCGGCCTGGCCGCTGGGCTCGCAGCTGCTCAACGGCGCGCTGTTCGTGCTCATCGGGCTCGAGGTGCAGGTCGTCGTCCGGGACCTGGGCATCGCCCACGTCGGCCGGCTGCTGGGGGTCGTGGTGGCGGTGTGGCTCGGGCTGCTCGTCGTCCGGTTCGTCTTCCAGACGCTCAGTGTCCTGCTGATCCGGCTGCTGGACCGCCGGCCCTCCCAGCGGGCCCGGCGGATGAGCTACCGGGCCCGCGTGGTCAGCGCGGTCGCGGGCTTCCGCGGCGCGGTCTCGCTGGCCATCGCGCTGTCGGTGCCGCTGGCGCTGGAGAACGGGTCCCCCTTCCCGGGGCGGGACGAGATCGTGTTCGTCACCACCGGCGTCATCGTGCTGACGCTGCTGGTCCAGGGCCCGCTGCTGCCGGTCGTGGTGCGGTGGGCGCGGCTGCCGGAGGACACCGGTCTGGACGACGAACAGGAGCTGGCCGAGCGGGCGCTGACCACCACCACGGTCACCGCGATCCCCGAGCTGGCCGACGAGCACGGCATCAGCGACGAGGTCCGCGACCGGGTCGCCCGCGACTACGCCGAGCACCTGAGCCTCGTCGAGGCCCACCACGCCGACCGTCGCCGCACGTCCGGACCGGAGCGGACCGACGCCGACGATGATGCGGCTGCCGGGCTCGATCCCGCGCCCAGGCCGGTGGCGCTGGCCGAGGCGTCGCCGCTGGCCCGCGACGAGGAGTACCGCCGGCTCCGCCTGGCCCTCCTGGACCGCAAGCGCGAGGTCCTGCTCCGGTTGCGCCGCGAGGGCGCCATCGACGACTCCGTGGCGCGCCGCGTGCAGGCCCGCATCGACATCGAAGAACTCCGGCTCACCGGCGTCGACCCCGTCGACTGACGGCGGGCCGCCCACCCGACCCACCACCGAGCGGCTCCGCCGCCAGGAGGAGATCCCATGCCCAGCTCACCCACGTCCGTCCTCGTCGTCGGGGCCACCGGCGGGATCGGCCGCCGCGTCGTCGCCGCCGCACAGCGGCACGGCCTCGACGTCCGCGCACTCGTCCGCGACCCGGCCCGCGCCGAGCGGCTCCTGCCCGGCGCCGGCCTCGTTCCCGGCGACCTCGAGCAGCCCGACACCCTCCGCCCGGCCGTCTCCGGCGTCGACGCGATCGTGTTCACCCACGGCGGCAACGGCAGCCCCGACGCCGCCCGGTCCATCGACTACGGCGGCGTCGCCGCCGTCCTGCAGGCGCTCGACGGCCGGACACCCCGGCTGGCCCTGATGACCTCCATCGGTGTCAGCCGCCGCGGCACCTACGGCGGCAGCACCGGTCAGCTGCTCGACTGGAAGCGGCGCTCCGAACGGCTGGTTCGCGCCAGCGGCGCCCCGTACACGATCGTCCGCCCCGGCTGGTTCGACGCCGTGGGCGCCGGAGACGACCGGCTCGTCCTGGAGCAGACCGACACCGGCAACGGCGGCATCGGCCGCGACCAGCTCGCCGAAGTGCTCGTGCGCAGCCTGCTCACCGACACTGCCGTCGGCCGGACCTTCGAGCTGTTCGCCGAGGCCGGTCCGGCACCCACGGACTGGTCCGGATTGTTCGGCGCCCTGACGCCCGACCGTGCCGGCGCGCTGGACGCGGCCGGCGATCCCGCCACCCTGCCGCCGGTCGCGGAGGAGCCGCCCGCGGTGCAGGACGACCTGGCACGCCTCGCCGGCTGACCGGCGCGCCGGCCGGGGGGCACCGCCAGTACCCCGAACGACAGGCACTCCCGCGCCACCGTGGCCCGCGGTTGTCTGGATCCCGACCCCGGAGAGAAAGGCACGAACTCGTGCGAGCAACAGTGATGTACGGCGCCGGCGACGTGCGGGTGGAGCAGCTGCCCGACCCGGTCGTCGAACAGCCCAGCGACGCCCTGGTCCGCGTCGTCCGCACCTGCGTCTGCGGCAGCGACCTGCACCCCTACCACTCCATGCCGGCCGACGAGCAGGGCCGGCCGATGGGGCACGAGTTCATCGGCGTGGTCGAGGAGGTCGGCTCCGAGGTGGCCACCATCCGCCGCGGCGACTTCGTCATCGCCCCCTTCGCCTACTTCGACAACACCTGCGTGTTCTGCCGGGAGGGCCTGACCACCTCGTGCGAGCACGGCGGGTTCTTCTCCACCGCGCAGGCCGAGGCCGTCCGTGTGCCGCTCGCCGACGGCACGCTGGTCAAGGCCCCCGTCGGCGAGGACTCCGCGCTGCTGCCCTCGCTGCTCACGCTGTCCGACGTGCTGATCACCGGCCACCACGCCGCCGTGCGCGGCCAGGTCGGCCTTGGCTCGTCGGTGACGGTCATCGGCGACGGCGCGGTCGGCCTGCTCGCGGTGCTGGCGGCCAAGCGGCTGGGCGCCGAGCAGATCGTGCTGATGGGCCGCCACCAGGCACGCACCGACCTGGGCCGGGAGTTCGGCGCCACCGACGTCGTCGCCGCCCGCGGCGAGGAGGGCATCACCGCGGTCCGCGAGCTCACCGGTGGCCACGGCAGCTCCGCCGTCCTGGAGTGCGTCGGGCACCTGCCCGCCTACGAGCAGGCCCTCGGCGTCGTGCGCTCCGGCGGCGTGATCAGCCGGGTCGGCGTACCGCAGTACGAGCAGGCGCCGGCCGGCTTCGACCTGTTCGGCCGCAACATCACCCTCACCGGCGGCCCCGGCGCGCAGCGCTCCTACGTCGAGGAGCTGCTGCCCGACGTGCTCGAAGGCCGCATCGAGCCCGGCCGGGTGTTCGACCGCACCGTAGGCCTGGACGACGTCCCCGCCGGCTACAAGGCGATGGACTCCCGCGAGGCGCTCAAGGTCCTCGTCCAGCCCTGAGCACAGGAGAAGAGAGCAGACGTGGAGATCCTCCCCGAGCAGCCGTCGGTCCAGGGGCCGGCGGAGTGGTTCACCGGCGTCGTGTTCTTCGACGTCATCGCCCCGGGCAGCGCCTCCCGCGGCAAGGTCAACGCGGTTCACTTCGCCCCCGGGGCCCGCACCGCGTGGCACCGGCACGCCCACGGTCAGATCCTGCACGTCACCGAGGGAGTCGGCCTGACTCAGTCGCGCGGCGGCGACGTCGTCGTGATCCGGCCCGGGAACACCGACGCGGAGTACGGCCAGGCCGCCCGCCGATCCGCCCGACGGCTCAACCGGCAGGAGACGACAGAACCCCCACGGTCACCGACCGTGGGGGTTCTCTGCTGTGTCCGAGGGGGGACTTGAACCCCCACGCCCGATAAAGGGCACTAGCACCTCAAGCTAGCGCGTCTGCCATTCCGCCACCCGGACGAGTGCGGAGCAAGACTACCGGAACCGATCCGCCGTCCGGAGCACCCCCCGCCGCTCAGCTCGCGGCGCCCGACACCCGGCCCCGCCCCGCCCGCTTCGCCGCGTAGAGCGCCGCGTCGGCGGCGATGTACAGCCCCCTCCGGTCGGCCGAGTCCTGGGACATGTGAGCCACGCCCACGCTGATCGACAGCGCCAGCAGGCCGCCGTCCGGCAGGCGCATCGGCGTCGAGCGCACCGCCTCGAGCAGGTCCTCCGCCCGGTGGTGCGCCACGTCGCTCGTGCAGCCGGGCATGAGGACGGCCAGCTCGTCCCCACCCAGCCGGGAGAGGACGACGTCCTGGAACCGCACCCGCCCGCGCAGCACCTGCGCCAGGTGCACGAGGACGTCGTCGCCCACCGGGTGGCCGTACGTGTCGTTGATGCACTTGAACGAGTCGACGTCGATGAGGATCAGCGCCGTGCCCCCGGGAGCCGACCTGCCCACCGCCGCCTCGAGGGCGCCGTCGAAGGCCCGACGCGTGGCCAGCCCGGTGAGGGCGTCGACCGTCACCTGCTCCTGCAGCGCCGCCACCAGACGGTCCTGCCTCGCGGAGGCGCGCACCAGCATCACCGCCATGACCACGAGGACGGCGCCGAAGTACGTGAAGTCGGCCATCGCCTCGTCGAGCGGCAGGATGAGCACCCGCGACATCCCGTTGCCCAGCACGGCCGTCGTCGTCACGACGGCGACGGCGGCGCGCTGCAGGTGCGCGGCCGACCAGAGCACCGGGAACGCCAGGAACGCCTGCGAGGCCGCCGACGGATCGTGGGTGACGAGGTTCAGCCCGCAGATGAGGAACACCCCGCCCACGGCGATGGCCGTGCACACGCCGAACCGGTCGAGGCGCTCGGCGGAGGCCCGGGAGACGGCGAGGGCGACCAGCAGCACGAGACCCACGGCCGACCACGAGGCAACCGTCGCCCGCGTGCTGTAGTCCAGCGGCTGGAAGGCGATGAACGCGGCGAGGGCGACCGCCGCCACGACCAGGATGAGGACGCAGCTGCGGGCCGCCGACTCCGGCGCCCGCGCCCGCAGGCTCAGCTTCGCGCTCACATCCAGGGCATCGGCGTGCCCGCTCGGTGGGGCCAGGGGGTGCTCACCCCACCGGGGGAGCCGCGCGGGCGTGACGGTGGTCGCACCCGGGGGAACCGCCTCCCGACGGCGGGCACGTCGCGCCCCTAGGCTCGGCGCGTGGAAAGCACCAGCCCCGTGGGCGCCCAGGACGAGGTCGCCGAGCTGCTCTCGGACTTGATCCGCATCGACACGACCAACACCGGCAGCACCGCCACGAGCGCGGGGGAGCGGTCCGCCGCCGAGTGGGTCGCGGGCAAGCTGGACGAGGCCGGCATCGACTCGGTCATCCACGAGTCCGAGCGGGGCCGGGCCAGCCTGGTCGCCCGCATCCCGGGCGCCGACCGCAGCCGCCCGGCCCTGCTGGTGCACGGGCACCTCGACGTCGTCCCCGCCGATCCGGCGGAGTGGAGCGTGCACCCGTTCTCCGGCGAGGAGCGGGACGGCTACATCTGGGGCCGCGGCGCCGTGGACATGAAGGACATGGACGCGATGGTCCTGGCGCTGGTGCGCGACTGGGCCCGCACCGGCGTGCAGCCCGACCGCGACATCGTGCTGGCCTTCGTCGCCGACGAGGAGGCCGGCGGCGTGCTCGGCGCGCACTACCTCGTCGACGAGCACCCCGACCTGTTCGAGGGCTGCACCGAGGCGATCAGCGAGGTCGGCGGCTTCAGCATCACCGTGCGCGACGACCTGCGCCTCTACCTCGTGCAGACCGCCGAGAAGGGGCTGGCCTGGATGCGGCTCACCGCCGCCGGCCGGCCCGGGCACGGCTCGTTCGTGCACGACGACAACGCCGTCACCCGGCTGTGCGAGGCGGTGGCCCGCATCGGCGCGCACCGGTTCCCGCTCACCCTCACCCCGCCGATGCGGCAGTTCATCGCCGCGGTCGAGGAGGCCTACGGCATCGAGATCGACCCGGCCGAACCCGAGCTGGCCCTGGCCCGGCTGGGCAGCATCAGCCGGATGATCGGCGCGGCCCTGCGCAACACCGCCAACCCCACGATGCTCGACGCCGGCTACAAGGCCAACGTCATCCCGGGCACCGCGAGCGCGACCGTCGACGGCCGCTTTCTGCACGGGCAGGAGGAGGAGTTCGAGCGGCAGCTCGCCGCACTGGTCGGCGAGGGCGTGCAGCGCGAGTGGCTCGTGCACGACCAGGCGGTGGAGACGACGTTCGACGGGCCGCTGGTCGACCAGATGGTCACCGCGCTCAAGGCGGAGGACGACGGCGCGCGGCCGGTGCCGTTCACCATGAGCGGCGGCACCGACGCCAAGAGCTTCCAGCGCCTGGGCATGCGGTGCTTCGGGTTCTCGCCGCTGCGGCTGCCCGCCGACCTGGACTTCGCCTCGCTGTTCCACGGCATCGACGAGCGGGTGCCGGTCGAGTCGCTGCGCTTCGGCGTCCGGGTGCTGGACCGGTTCCTCCGCGCCGCGTGATCTGATGACCCCTGTGACTGCTCCCACACCCAAGCCCGGTTCCGTCGCACTGATCACGGGGGGCACCGGTGGCTTCGGCCGCGCCCTCGCGACCAAGCTGAAGGCGCTCGACATCACCGTCGTCCTCGCCGACCTCGACAGCGAGCGCAACCGCCAGGTCGCCGACGAGCTCGGCTGCCCGTTCGTCGTCCTCGACGTCGCCGACCGCGCCGCGAACGCCGCCGTCGTCGCGCAGGTGGAGGCCGACCACGGCCGCCTCGACGCCGCCTTCCTCAACGCGGGCATCGCCGGCAAGTCGCGCCAGGCCCTCGACGTCGACGAGTTCCTCAAGGTCGTCGACGTCGACCTGTTCGGCGTGGTCTACGGCACCGAGGCCGCCCTGCCGGCGCTGCGCCGGGCCGGCGGCGGCTCGATCGTCGTGACCGCCTCGCTCGCCGGCCTGGCCCCGCTGGCCACCGACCCCGGCTACAGCGTCGCCAAGGGGGGCGCGATCACCTTCGTGCGCTCCATGGCCGCGCGGGTGATCGACGAGAACATCACCATGACCGCGATCTGCCCCGGCTTCGCCGACACCGCGATCATCGACGGGATCCGCCAGACGTTCATCGACAACAACTTTCCGATCCTGTCCGCCGAGGAGGTCGCCGACGCGATGATCGCCGCCTGGACCTCGGGCGAGCCGGGTGCCGCCTACATCGTCCAGCCCGGCATCGGCGCGGTGCCCTACAAGTTCAAGGGCGTGCCCGCGGCCAAGACCCCGACCGGCGAGACGGCCGGCGTCCCCGGCGCGCTGCAGCCGGGCTCCGCGACCTGATCAGGACGTGCCGCCGGCCCCCTCCTGCGCGCAGGCGAACAGGAAGGCCGGCGGCACATTCCACGGCGTGATCCGCCAGCGCACCGAGCGGAACCGGCGGCGCAGCTCGCCCAGGAGCAGCGGCGTGTACTGGATGAGCACCAGCACCCCTCGCGGTGCCAGCAGCGCGGGCAGGGCGTCCAGGATCCGCCGGCGGAGCTCGCCGTCCAGCGAGGTGAAGGGGATGGTCGAGACGAGGACGTCGGCGCGCTGCCCGTCCAGGTAGGCGACCACGTTCTCGGCCGAGTCGGTGACCACCTGCAGCCGGTCGTCGTCGGCGTAGCGCTTCGCGAGGAGTGCGGACAGCTTGGCGTCGATCTCGACGGCCACCAACCGGGCCCCCGGCCGCAGCCTGGCCAGGATCTCGCCGGTCTGCACGCCGGTGCCCGCGCCGAGTTCGACCACGAGGTCGGCGGCGGTCACGTCGGCCAGGTCGAGCATGTCCCGCACCGCCGTGCGCGAGGTCGGCAGCACCGCGCCCATCTGGCGCGGGTGCGCGACGAACGCGGCGAAGAACCGCAGCGGGTCCGTCAGGTGCTGTCTCATGCGTTCCTCGCGGGTCGGCCGGCCGGGTCCCCACGCACACTGTCACGGTGGCCACGGGCCGGCGAGCGCAGACCGGGGGCAGGTGACGGCGGTCACCTCGCGTCTGGCAGGGTCGGGGGATGCGTGCATGGCGGGTCCACGAGCTCGGCGACCCAGCAGAGGTCATGAGCTTCGACGAGGTCGAGATCCCGACCCCCGGTGAAGGGCAGGTCCTGGTCAAGGTCCGGGCCGCGGCCCTGAACTTCCCCGACATCCTCATGGCCCAGGGCCTGTACCAGGAGAAGCCGCCGCTGCCCTACACGCCCGGCGTCGAGCTGTGCGGCGAGATCGTCGAGACCGGGCAGCGCGTCGTCGGGTCGCCGGCCGGCGGGCCGGGCGCGTTCGCCGAGTACGCGGTGATGGACGCCGCGGCCGCCTACCCCGCGCCCGAGGGGCTCTCCGACGAGAAGGCCGCGTCGCTGTACCTGACGTACTCGACCGGGCACGTCGGCCTGCACCGCCGGGCCCACCTCCAGGCGGGGGAGTGGCTCCTGGTGCACGCCGGGGCCGGCGGCGTCGGATCGGCCGCCATCCAGCTGGGCAAGGCGGCCGGGGCGCGGGTGATCGCCACGGCCGGCGGTGGGCGCAAGACCGAGATCTGCCGCGAGCTGGGCGCGGACCACGTCATCGACTACACGACCGACGACTTCGTCCCCATCGTCAAGGAGATCACCGGCGGGCACGGCGCCGACGTCGTCTACGACCCGGTCGGCGGTGAGGTGTTCGACCGGTCGCGGCGGTGCATCGCCTTCGAGGGCCGGCTGCTGGTCGTCGGGTTCACCAGCGGCGTCCACCCGTCGGCGCCGGCCAATCACGTGCTGGTGAAGAACTACAGCGTCGTCGGGCTGCACTGGGGGCTGTACCGCAAGCACGACCCGGCGCTGTTCCCGCAGGTCCACGCGGAGCTCGTCCGGCTGGTCGACGCCGGCCTCATCGACCCGCTGGTCGGGGACGTGCTGCCGCTCGACCAGGCGCCGCAGGCCCTGGCACGGCTGGGCGACCGCGGCACCGTCGGCAAGGTCGTGCTCGTTCCCTGACCCGGCCCGCCCGCGCCTAGGCTAGGCCGGTCATGACGCCTCGCCCGCTGCCGATCGTGCCGGCGCGGAACGGGCTCTCGGCCGACTGCTCCCGGTGCGCCGGGCTCTGCTGCGTCGCGCCGGCCTTCGCCGCGTCCGCCGACTTCGCGATCGACAAGCCCGCGGGCACCCCGTGCCGCCACCTGCAGGACGACTTCCGCTGCGGCATCCACGACCGGCTGCGTCGCGAGGGCTTCCCCGGGTGCACGGTGTTCGACTGCTTCGGCGCCGGCCAGCGGATCACCCAGCAGACCTTCGGCGGGCGCACCTGGCGAGAGTCCCCGGAGCTGGCGACGGCGCAATTCGGGGTGCTGCCGGTGATGCGCCAGCTGCACGAGATGCTCTGGTACCTGGCCGAGGCCGCGACCCTGCCGGCCGCCGCCGAGCTGCACCCGGCGGTCCAGCGGGCCCGTGAGGCCACCGAACGGCTGGCCGGCTCGGACGCGGAGGTGCTCCGCACGGTCGACGTGGGTGCGCACCGGGCCGAGGTCGGGGCCCTGCTGCAGCAGGTGAGCGACGCCGTCCGCACCCCGCCGGGGCCGGACCGCCGCGGCGCGGACCTGATGGGCCGCGACCTGCGCCGCACCCGGCTGCGGGGGGCCGGTCTGCGCGGGGCCTACCTCATCGGCGCCGACCTGCGCGGTGTCGACCTGGGGCGGGCGGACCTCCTGGGCGCCGACCTGCGCGCCGCGGACGTCCGCGGTGCCGACCTGTCGGTCTGCCTGTTCCTCACCCGGCCGCAGCTCGAGGCCGCCCGGGGCGACGCGGCGACGGCCCTGCCGCCGGGGCTGCCGCGCCCCGGTCACTGGTCTCAGATGTGCGGTCCGGGCAGGTAGGACAGCCGCGAACGGCGCCGCAGGATGACCTTGCGGGTGCCGTCGGCGTGCAGCTGCAGCCGGGCCAGCTCCCAACCGCCGACGTCGGACTGAAGACTCAGCATGGTCGCCGCCGCGGACCGGGACGTACCCGGGGGGATCCGCAGCGGCGCGAACTCGTACTCGCCTGTCGCCTCCATCGGCACGATTGTGCCTCTCCGTCGCCCGCGGGTCATCAGGTCGTTCCCTGGCTCACACCCGACGCCGCGCCGGACGGGTGGCCGGACGGCAGGATGGGACCGACCCGACCGCACGATCCACGGAGGACGACGTGACCGATCCCGGCACCGCGAACGACGCCGACCGCGCCGAGCAGGAGGCGCTGGTCGACCCGCCGGCCGTCGCGCTGGCCGGGGACGCCGTCGCGCCCGGTGTCGGCGTGCCGGAGGCCGACGCCCTGGAGCAGCAGCTCGCGGCCGATCCCGGTGAGGCCGAGGACCCGCTGCGTCCGGTGGGCGACCGGGAGGCCAACGAGGCCGACGTCCTGGAGCAGGAGGCCGACGTGCCGGTCGACGAGGACGACGCCCGCGGCTGACAAGGCGGTCCCCGTCTGATCAGCCGGCGTGGTCGGCGGCGTACTCGGCCAGCAGCGACGCCAGCCGGGTCCGCCGCGGCCGGACGTCGACCTCGCGGACCGCGCGCACCAGGGCCGCGCCGCTGGCGTGCACGATCGACAGGTGCTTCTGCGCCCGGGTGAGCGCGGTGTAGACCAGCGGGCGCGACAGCATCCCGCCCGCCTCCGGCGGCAGCACCACGACCACACCCGGCCACTCCGAGCCCTGCGCCCGGTGGACGGTGATCGCCCAGCCGTGCCGCAGGTCCGACAGCGCCGTGCCGGTCACCGTCACCGGCCCGGAGGCGAACGCGACGTCCAGCGAGCCCTCCCCGGCCTTGGTGACCACCCCGACCTCGCCGTTGGCGAACCCGATCGGCTCCAGGTCGAGGTGGTTGGCAGTGGCGACGACGCGGTCGCCGGGGTCGAAGCCGAACACCGTGCCCTCACCCGGGTTGAGCACCGCCTTGAGCGCCTTGTTCAGCTCGATCGTCCCGGCCGGCCCGCGGTGCACCGGCGTCACCACCTGGACCGCGCCGGGCTCGATGCCCAGGGCCCGGGGGATCGAGTCGGTGACCAGCTGCACGACGCGGCGGGCCGCCTCGGCCGAGCCGGTCGCCGGGACGATGACGACCTCGCGGTCGGGGGAGTCGACCGGCGGCAGCTCCCCGCCGCGAACCCCGGTCGCCAACCGCGCGATGGCGCCGCCCTCCGCCTGGCGGTACAGCGTGGTCAGCTCGGTGACCGGCACGGCTCCCGAGTCGATGAGGTCGCCCAGCACGTGACCGGGCCCGATCGAGGGCAGCTGCGCCGGATCGCCCACCAGCAGCAGGTGGGTGCCGTCCGGGCAGGCCTCGAGCAGGGCGGCGGTGAGCTCGACGTCGAGCATCGAGGCCTCGTCGACCACCACCACCTCGGCGTCCAGCGGCCACTCCTCGTTGCGGGAGAACCCGCCGGTCATGCCCTGGGCTCCGAGCAGCCGGTGCACCGTCGTCGCCGGGTGGTCGGTGAGCTCCTCCAGCCGCTTGGCGGCGCGGCCGGTGGGCGCGGCGAGCGCGATCTCGGTGCCCTTGGCGCGCAGCAGTTGCACCACGGCCGCCACCGTGCGGCTCTTGCCGGTGCCCGGACCGCCGGTGAGCAGGCTGACCCCGTTGCCCAGCACCTGGGCGACGGCCGCCGTCTGCGCCTTGTCCAGGCCCTTCGCGACCTTGCGCACCGAGAGCGGGTCCGCGATGAGCTCCGCGGCGGCGGCCAGCCGGGCGACGTTCTCGGCCACCGCCTCCTCGGCCATCCCGAACCGCGCCAGGGACAGCATGCGGTCGGTGGCCTCCGTCCGGGTTCCCTCGCGAGCTTGCGAGTGGAGGGGAGACGGAGGTCCTTCTGCGGGCTCGGCGTCGGCATCGCCGTCGTCCTCGGGCATGGGCGGTTCGTGCTCGAGCACCTCACCGCCGTCCACCGCCGCCACGATCGCGGCCGCCGGGTCGGTGATGCCCTCGGCGCGCAGCGCGGCCACGACCAGGTCGGCCGGCAGAACCGTGTGCCCGTCCCGGGTGGCGGTGCGCAGCGTGAGCCCGACGATGGCCCGGCCGCGGCGGGCGTCCTGCCGGTCGGCGCCCGTGAGGACGGCGATGGCCAGCCGGTCGGCCTCGGCGAGGGACACCCCGGGCAGGCTGAGCAGCGCCCACGGGTCGTCGCGCAGCCGTCGCGCCGCGTCGGGCCCGAGCGCGTCGGCCACCCCCGCGGCCAGCTTGGCCTGCAGGCCCGCGGCGATCAGCAGCTCCACCACCTCGTAGGTGGGCTGGGCGGCCAGGAAGCTGGAGAACAGCCGCTCGGCGCGCTGCCGCCCGACCCGGGGGAGCTTCAGCAGCCGGTCGGCGGTGACGTCGTCGGGCCGGGTGATGCCGGCCGCGGGCAGCTCCGCCGCCGTCCGCCGGCCGAGCCCGGGCCACAGCCCGGCGGCGCAGAACGCCGCGAAGACCGGATCGCCACCGGGGGCCGGCACGGCGGCGGTCACCGCTCGGCCAGCCGCTCGGGGTAGCCGGTCGGGGCCGCGGACACGTCCTCCAGCGCGGTGCGGATGGCCGCGGGCAGCCGGACGCCGTCGGCGTCGAGGGAGGCCTGCAGCTGCTGGGCGGTGCGCGCGCCGACGACGGGCGCGACGACGCCGGGCCGGTCGCGGACCCAGGCCAGGGCCACCCCCAGCGGGCTGGTGCCCAGGCCCTCGGCCGCGGTAATCACCGCCTCGACGATCCGGTCGGACTTCTTCGAGCGCAGCCCGTCGATGAACACCTGCCACTGCTGGGAGGCCCCGCGCGACTCCGAGGGCGTGCTGTGCCGGTACTTGCCGGTGAGCAGACCGCGGCCCAGCGGGGACCAGGCCAGCACGCCCAGCCCGAGGGCCTCGGCGGCGGGCACGACCTCGCGCTCGACGCCGCGCTGCAGCAGCGAGTACTCCATCTGGGTGCTCACGATCGGCGTGCGCCCCGGCCAGGCGCGCTGCCAGGTGGCGGCCTGCGCGGTCTGCCAGCCGGAGAAGTTGCTGATGCCGATGTAGCGCGCCCGGCCCGAGGAGACGGCGAGGTCGCAGGCGGCCAGCGTCTCCTCCAGCGGCGTGGCGTCGTCCCAGGCGTGCAGCTGCCACAGGTCGACGTGGTCCAGGCCCAGCCGCTGCAGAGAGGCGTCCAGCGCGGCGAGCAGGTGCCCGCGGGAGGCGCCGCGCCCCATGGGCCCGGGGCCGGTCCGGCCGGCGGCCTTGGTCGCGACGAGGACGTCGGAGCGGGGGACGACGTCGGCGAGCAGGTGGCCGAGGATCCGCTCGCTGTCGCCGTCGCAGTAGACGTCGGCGGTGTCGACCAGCGTGCCGCCGGCGTCGACGAACGCGGTCAGCTGCATCGCAGCCTCGTCCCCGTCGGTGTCGCGGCCCCAGGTCATCGTGCCCAGCGCCAGCCGGCTCACGACCAGACCGCTGCGCCCCAGCGCCCTCTGTTCCACGACCGGCCAACCTACCGGCGCCCGGCCGTCCCCACCGGCGAGCACCCGCAGCCTCGGAGCGGCGCGCCGGAACCCGCCGCGGGGGCGGCCTAGGGTGGACGGTCGTGCGTGCCAGCCAGCTCCCGACGTCGTCCGCGCCGCCCGTCCGCGGGGGGATGCGCTGATGGGCTGGGTCGAGGCGGTCGTCCTGGGGATCGTCCAGGGCCTGACCGAGTTCCTGCCGATCTCCTCCAGCGCGCACCTGCGCCTCGTGGGGGAGGCCTTCGGGTGGGATGACCCCGGCGCCGCCTTCACCGCGATCACCCAGATCGGCACCGAGGCCGCCGTCCTGCTCTACTTCCGGCGGGACATCTGGCGGATCCTCACCGCCTGGTTCGCCTCGCTGGGCGGGCGGCGGAAGGGCGACCCGGACGCCCGCATGGGCTGGCTGATCATCGTCGGCAGCCTGCCGATCGGGATCCTCGGCCTGCTGTTCCAGGACGACATCGAGACGACGTTCCGCGACCTGCGCATCGTGGCGACGACGTTGATCGTGTTCGCGCTGATCCTCTACGCGGCCGACCGCATCGGCACCAAGCAGCGCCGGCTCGACCAGCTCACCGTGCCGCACGGCATCGGCTACGGCTTCGCCCAGGCGCTGGCGCTCATCCCGGGCGTCTCCCGCTCCGGCGGCACGATCACCGCGGGGCTGTTCCTCGGCTACAGCCGGGCCGCGGCCGCCCGGTACTCGTTCCTGCTGGCCATCCCGGCGGTGCTGGCCTCGGGCTTCTACCAGGCCTACGACGAGCTCAGCGGCGACGCGACCGGCACCGGCGTCTCGTGGGGGCCGACGATCCTGGCCACGGTCATCGCCTTCGGCGTCGGCCTGACCGTCATCGCCTGGCTGCTGCGCTACCTGGACCGCGGCTCGTTCACCCCGTTCGTCGTCTACCGGATCGCCCTGGGCGTGCTGGTGCTCGTACTCGTCTTCGCCGGCGTCCTCGACCCGACGGGGTCCACGGCGCCCTGACCTCCGCAGGCGGTCCCGCCCGTAGGCTCGCCGGCGTGACCACGGTGATCCTGCTCAGGCACGGGCGGACGACGGCCAACGCGGGCGGGATCCTGGCCGGCTGGACGCCGGGGGTGCAGCTCGACGAGGCCGGCGCGGCGCAGGTCGCCGCGGTGGGGGAGCGGCTGGCACCGGTGCCGCTCGCCGCGGTGGTCAGCAGCCCGCTGGAGCGCTGCGTACGGACGGCGTCCGCGGTCACGGCGGGGCGCGACCTGGAGCTGCGCACCGACGACCGGCTCGGCGAGGCCCGCTACGGCGACTGGACCGGCCGCACGATCAAGGAGCTGGCCAAGGAGCCGCTCTGGAAGATCGTGCAGCAGCACCCCTCGGCCGCGGTGTTCCCCGGCCCGGAGGGGGAGGGGCTGGCCCAGACCCAGGCCCGCGCCGTCGCCGCGGTGCGCGAGATCAACGCCGAGCTGGGCCCGGACGCCGTCTGGCTGGCCTGCAGCCACGGCGACGTCATCAAGGCCGTCCTCGCCGACGCGCTGGGCCTGCACCTGGACCAGTTCCAGCGCATCGTCGTCGACCCCGCGTCGATCTCGGTGGTCACCTACACCGACACCCGGCCGTTCGTCGTCCGCATCAACGACACCGGCGGGGACGTCTCCGCGCTGATCCCGCCGAAGAAGAAGCGCGGGCGCCGGGCGAGGTCCTCCGATGCCGTCGTCGGCGGCGGGTCCGGCGCGCCCGCCTGACACCCTGGCGCCGTCCGGCAGGTTGTCGGCCCCGTCCCGAGGCTCGCGTCGTAGCGAAGCGCGACGTGAGGAGGACGGGGTCCTTCCACCGCGTAACCTGGGCGCGTGCCCCGTCAGGTCCATCTCTTCGATCGTCCGAGCCGGTTCGTCGCCGGCACCGTGGGCCAGCCAGGCGACCGCACGTTCTACCTGCAGGCGTCCGACGGCAGCGGCCGCACGGTGAGCGTCGCGCTGGAGAAGACGCAGGTCCAGGTCCTGGCCGACCGCATGGCCGAGCTGCTCGACGAGGTGTCCGGCCGCGCCGACGCGGTCATCCCGCCCGACGCCGACGTCGACGACCTCGACCCGCTCACCCCGCCGGTGGACGAGGAGTTCCGGGTCGCCGCCATGGGCCTGGCCTGGGACGGCGCCGCGCAGGCCGTCGTCGTCGAGGCCGTCGCCGCGGGCGAGGAGCCGATCGAGGAGGACGCGATCCTCTCCGACAGCGAGGAGGGCCCCGACGCGCTGCGGGTGACCATCACCCCGATGGCGGCGCGCGCCTTCATCGCCCGCGCCCGGCGGGTGATCTCCGCGGGCCGGCCGTCCTGCCCGCTGTGCTCTCTGCCGCTGGACGCCACCGGCCACGTCTGCCCGCGGCAGAACGGCTACCGCCGCTGACCGGCGGCGTGCGATGAGCGAGCAACCTGCCGACCCGGTCCTCCGGCCCCCCGCCGACGACGCCGAGGCCCTGCACCTGCTGCAGACCGGTGAGATCGACCTCGAGGGCCGGATGCTCGACGCCTCCAACGTGACGCTGGTCGGCAGGATCCGCTCGGGCGACGTCGGCGGCGAGTGCGTCTACAAGCCGGTCGCGGGCGAGCGCCCCCTCTGGGACTTCCCCGACGGCACCCTGGCCGGCCGGGAGATCTCGGCGTTCCTGGTCTCGGAGACCACCGGCTGGCGGGTCGTGCCCCCCA
This sequence comes from Blastococcus sp. TF02-09, assembly GCF_003319105.1. GTDB lineage: Bacteria > Actinomycetota > Actinomycetes > Mycobacteriales > Geodermatophilaceae > Blastococcus. The sequence continues at coordinate 378,405 of NZ_QOHH01000001.1, forward strand.
CCGTGCTCCGCGACGGGCCCTTCGGGCCGGGCATGGTCCAGCTCTGGATGGACGGCGACGAGGACGTCGACCTGGCCGAGTTCGTCCGCAGCGACGACCCCGCGCTGCGGCGGATGGCGGTCTTCGACGCGGTGGTCAACAACGCCGACCGCAAGGGCGGGCACATCATCCCGATGCCAGACGGCCACGTGTACGGCGTCGACCACGGCATCTGCTTCTCCGTCGACCCCAAGCTGCGGACCCTGCTGTGGCGCTGGGCGGGCCGGCCGATCCCGCTGGCGTCGCTCGAGGTGCTCGAGCGGCTGGCCGAGGACCTGCGGGGCGACCTGGGGGAGCAGCTGCACGAGCACCTCACCCGCCGCGAGGTGCGTCGCACTTCTCAGCGGGTGGCCGAGCTGCTCCGGACCAAGCTGCACCCCGAGCCCAGCGGCGACTGGCCCGCCCTGCCCTGGCCGCCCTTCTAGAAGGCCCCCCGAACCTGTTTGCGCTCGACGCCCCGGCTCGGCGAAGGTGTCGGGGTGGGTGACCTCGGCACGGACACGCAGGTGGAGCAGGTCGACGAGGGGCGGTTCCGCGCGACGCCGTCGCCCGAGTGGGACATCTGGGGGCCGATGGGCGGCTACATCGCCTCCTTCGCGCTCCGGGCCGTCGGCGCCACCGTGCCGGAGCACGAGCCGGCCGCCTTCTCCTGCCACTACCTCGGGGTGGCCCGCCCCGAGCCGGTCGACATCGAGGTGCGCAGCGCCAAGCCGGGCCGCACCGCCGGGTCCTCGACGGTGTCGATCACCCAGGAGGGGCGGCCCATCCTCAACGCGATGGTGTGGGCGGTCGCCGGCAACGAGGGTCTCGAGCACGACGAGTCGGTGCCGCCCGACGTCCCCGGCCCGGACGAGCTGAGGCCGATCGAGGAACTGGTCCCGGAGGGCAGCGGGCCGTCCTACCCGTTCTGGAACAACCTGGAGAGCCGGCCGATCGCGTGGGAGGAACACCCGCCGGACGGTCCGCGTCCCGCCGTCTGGCAGCAGTGGCTGCGGTTCCGCACCACCCCGACCTTCGCCGACCCGTGGGTGGACGCGACGCGGTCGGTGATCCTCATCGACCTGCCCAGCTGGCCGGCCGCCGTCCGCCCGCACGCCTGGCAGCGGCCGGCGTTCACCGCGCCCACGCTGGATCTCAACGTCGCCTTTCACCGTCCGGCGACCGACGAGCCGTGGCTGCTCTGCGACGGCTCGGCGCCGGTGTCCACCCGGGGCCTGTTCGGCTGGCGGGCGAACGTGTGGTCGCCGAGCGGCACGCTGCACGCCTCCGGCGGCGGCCAGTGCCTCTACCGCCGTCGGCCGGTCTGACCGACGTGCCGCACCGCAGCCGCCTGGCCATCCTCCTGCTCGACCTGCCGCCGGAGCAGCACGCCGCAGGCACGGCGTTCTGGGCCGGGGCCACCGGGCGCCCGGCCACCCCCGAGGCGGACGACGCCGACTGGGCATCGCTCGGCTCCTTCGCCGACGGCTGGCACGTGGAGATCCAGCGGACGGGGGAGGGGACGCCGCCGCGCTGGCACGTCGACGTCGAGACCGACGACATCCCGGCCGAGGTGGCTCGGCTCGAGGCCCTCGGCGCCACCCGTCACCGCGACATGGGCTCGTTCTGGCAGCTGCTGGATCCCGCCGGGCTGGTCTTCTGCGTCGTCGGCGTCCAGACCGGCGAGGAGTTCGAGCGGCACGCGGTCACCTGGCCGTGAGCACCACCGCTCGTCGGGGCTGAGCGCCCGCGCTGGTCATCCGAGCTCGACCAGGTCGATCATGGCCGCCGCCTGAAGCCCGTCGCCGTCGACCGTGAGGACGTGCAGCGGCACCCGACGCCACACCGCGAGCAGCAGGTCGCCGGCGGTGCCGGTCAGAGTGGCCACGGGGAACGGGCGCGAGCCGGCGAAGAGGGTGCGCTCGGCATCGGCGTCGACGGCGTGGAACACCACCGGATGGGCCTCGGCGGGCGCCCCGTCGGGCAGCGCGCCCGGGACCATGACCTCCAGCCACTCGTCGAGGCCGTCCAGGCCGACGTCGGCCTGGATGGGCCGGACGTCGCCGAGCACCTGCTCCACGTCGACCGTGTGCACCACCGCCTCCTGGGCCTGCCGGCGGAGCACCCACGCCACGTCCTGCTGCCCGGCCCAGGTCCACACGCGCTCGGCCGGATCGGCGTCGGCCAGGGCCGCCTCCAGCTCCGCGCCCCGGGCCGTGGCGTAGCCGAGCAGCTCGTCGTCGGGGTGCCGGGCGGCCGGTTCGTAGCCGGCGGGGTCCTGGGCGCGCGTGCGCACCACCCAGGCCCAGAACCGCTGCACCTCGGCGAGGTGCCACACGAGGTCGGCCAGCGTCCAGTCCGGGCAGCCCGGCACGCGGGCCGCCCACCCGTGGTCGAGGACGGCGGCGGCGGACGCCTCGGCGAACCGTGCGTTCGACCGTCGCAGCGACGGCAGGTACTGGTCGATCTCCACGGCGTCTCCTCCCGACCCCGTCCAGGGTCCGTTCCGAGCCTGCGAGCAGTGGGGCGGACGGGGTCCTTCTAGGCTCGGGGCGTGCACTCCTGGCCCGCTCCGCTCCTGCCGACCCTGCCGGGTACCGGCCCCGCGCTCAAGGTCCACGACACCGCGCTCGGCGAGGTGGTCGCCACCAGCCCGGACCGGACGGCGCGGATGTACGTCTGCGGCATCACCCCCTACGACGCCACGCACCTGGGCCACGCCGCCACCTACCTGGCCTTCGACCTGATCAACCGGGTCTGGCGGGACGCCGGCCACGCGGTGCACTACGTCCAGAACGTCACCGACATCGACGACCCGCTGCTCGAGCGCGCGGCCCGCGACGGCGAGGACTGGATCGTGCTGGCCATGCGCGAGACGGCGCTGTTCCGCGAGGACATGACCGCGCTGCGCGTGCTGCCGCCCGAGGACTACGTGGGCGCGGTCGAGGCGATCCCGCGCATCGCCGGCTACATCGAGCACCTGCTCGACGCTGGCCTGGCCTACGTGCTCGACGACGGCACCGGCGACGTCTACCACGACATCTCCCAGGCGCCCGGCTTCGGTGGGGAGTCCGGCTACGACGAGGCCACGATGCTCGGGTTCTTCGCCGAGCGCGGGGGAGACCCCGACCGGCCCGGCAAGCGGCAGCCGCTGGACCCGCTGCTGTGGCGCGGTGCCCGCCCGGGCGAGCCCTCGTGGCCCGGCCCCCGCGGCACCGAGGGCCGGCCCGGCTGGCACATCGAGTGCGCCGCGATCGCCCTGGACACCATCGGCATGGGCTTCGACGTGCAGGGCGGTGGCAGCGACCTGGTCTTCCCGCACCACGAGTACTCCGCCGTCCACGCCGAGGCGCTGACCGCCACCAAGCCCTTCGCCCGGGCCTACGTGCACGCGGCGATGATCGGGCTGGACGGCGAGAAGATGAGCAAGAGCCGCGGCAACCTGGTGTTCGTCTCCAAGCTGCGCGGCGAGGGCGTGGACCCGATGGCGATCCGGCTGGCCCTCCTGTCGGGGCACTACCGCACCGACCGCGCCTGGACGCCGGCCCTGCTCCGCGAGGCGCAGGAGCGGCTGGGCACCTGGCGGCGCGCGGTCTCGCAGGACACCGGGGCGCCGGCCGGCCCGGTGCTGCACGGGCTGCGGGACCGGCTCACCGACGACCTGGACAGCCCCGGCGCCATTGCCGTGGTCGACGCGTGGGCCGCGGCCACCCTGGCCGGCGACGGGGAGCGCGAGGAGCAGGCCCCGGCGGTCGTGTGCGACGCCGTCGACGCGCTGCTCGGCGTCGCGCTGCAGGACGGCTGATGACCGGCGCCCCGTTCCGGTTCACCGACCGGGCCGCCCGCGAGCGGGCCGAGGAGCAGCTGGCACCGGCGGCGTGCCGGGCGGCCGCCTCGCGCGGTCGCGCCCGGCCCGAGCCGGAGGACGCGCTGCGGACGGCCTTCGAGCGGGACCGCGACCGGATCCTGCACGCCAAGGCCTTCCGCCGGCTCAAGCACAAGACGCAGGTCTTCCTCAACCCCGACGGCGACCACTTCGTCACCCGGCTGACCCACACGCTGCAAGTCACCCAGGTGGCCCGGTCGCTGGCCCGCGCCCTGGGGCTCAACGAGACGCTCGCCGAGGCGATCGCGCTGGCCCACGACGTCGGCCACTCGCCGTTCGGGCACATCGGCGAGGACGCGTTCGACCCCTACGTGCCCGGCGGCTGGCACCACGCCGCCCAGGGCGTGCGCATCGTGGAGGTGCTCGAGCACCTCAACCTGACGTGGGAGGTGCGGGACGGCGTCCGGGCGCACAGCTGGAAGATCACGCCGCCGCCGTCGACCCGCGAGGCGGAGTGCGTGCGCTACGCCGACCGGATCGGCTACCTGTCCCACGACGCGCTGGACGCCGTCCGCGCCGGGGTGCTGGCGCCGACCGACCTGCCCGCCCGCGCCCGCGCCGTGTTCGGGGAGCCCGGCAGCCAGATGGTCGGCACGATGATCGACGCGGTGGTCACGGGGTCCCTCGCCGACGGCGGGCGGGTGGTCATGGCGCCCGAGCCGCTGGAGGCCATGCACGAGCTGCGCGCGTTCATGTTCGAGCGGGTGTACGCCTCGGACACGGCGGCCGGGCAGAAGCACGTCGCCATCGACGTCATCCGCCGGCTCGTCGACCACCACCTGGCGCACCCGGAGCTGCTGCCGGAGTCCTACCGCGACACCGAGGCCGACGTCGTCACGCAGGTGGTCGACTACGTCTCCGGGATGACCGACCGCTTCGCGCTGTCCACGCACGACCGGCTGTTCGACGACGACGCGACGTCCCGGATGCGGCCCCTGCTCCGCGAGGGCTGACCTCCCGACGCCTCCTGGGCCGAGTGCGGAGTTACGGGCGGCGACACGTCAGGACACGCCGCACGCCGCGACCGTAACCCCGCAGTCGGCCTCCGAGCGCGCGGAGAACTTTCAGGCGCCGCCGGCCGAGCCGTCGCGGCGCTTGAGGTAGCGCTCGAATTCGCGGGCGATCTGGTCGCCGTTGGCCTGGGAGAGGTCCACCTCGGTGGCCCGCTCCTCGAGGGAGCGCACGTACTCGACGACCTCCTCGTCCTCGTTGGCCATCTCGTCGACGGTGGCGACCCAGTCGTCGGCCTGCTGGGGGAGCGCGCCGAGGGGAACCGTCATCTCCAGGACCTCCTCGACCCGCCGCAGCAGGGCCAGCGTCGCCCGGGGCGACGGCGGCTGGGAGACGTAGTGCGGCACCGCGGCCCAGAAGCTGATCGCCGGCAGGCCCGCCTGGACGCAGGCGTCCTGGAAGACGCCGAGGATGCCCGTGGGGCCCTCGTAGCGCGACGTCTCCAGGCCCCAGGTCTTCGCGGAGTCCTCGTCGTAGGCCGAGCCGGTGACCGGCGTCGGGCGGGTGTGCGGCGTGTCGGCCAGCAGCGCCCCCAGGCCGACGACGGTCTGGACGTCGAGCTCCTCCAGCAGGCCGATCAGCTCCGCGCAGAAGCCGCGCCAGCGCATGTTGGGCTCGATCCCGCGGATGAGCACCACGTCGCGCTCACTGCCCGGGGGCCGGGCCACCGAGATGCGGGTGGTCGGCCACTCGATGCGCCGGTTCACCCCGCCGATCAGGGACACGGTGGGCCGGTTGACCTGGAAGTCGTAGTAGTCCTCGGGGTCCAGCGCGGCCAGCGGCTTCGCGTCCCAGATCAGCTCCAGGTGCTCGACCGCCCCGGTCGCGGCGTCCCCGGCGTCGTTCCAGCCCTCGAACGCCACGACCACCACGGGGTCGGTGAGTTCGGGCAGGTCCTCGGCGCCTGGCTTCGGGTCGATCACCCCTGCGAGCCTACGTCGCCCCGACGACAGGACGGGGCGGATGACCCGCGCGTGTGAACAGGGCGGAGGTCGGCAACGGCGTTGCGCTGAAGTGAGACGATGGGGAGGACATCGGGACCGCTCAAGCCTGGGCAGACCCGCCGGGGGTGCCGGAGCTCGTCCACGCCGGACGGAGCCCGCACACCGACAGCCACGCAGTACTGGGGATCGCCTGTGTCCGACTCACCCACCCTCCGCCCCGATGCGACCGCCGAGCTGACCGCGCTGCTGGAGCAGCGCATCCTGGTGCTCGACGGCGCCATGGGCACCGCCATCCAGCGGGACCGCCCGGACGAGGCGGGCTACCGCGGCGAGCGCTTCGCGGACTGGCCGAGCGACGTGCAGGGCAACAACGACCTGCTGAGCATCACCCAGCCGGAGATCATCGCCGGCATCCACCGCGAGTACCTCGAGGCCGGCGCGGACCTCATCGAGACCAACACCTTCAACGCCACCACGATCTCGCTGAGCGACTACGGCATGGAGGCGCTGGCCTACGAGCTCAACGTCGCCTCGGCCCGGCTGGCCCGCCGCGAGGCCGACGCCATGACCGCCCGCACCCCGGACAAGCCGCGGTACGTCGTCGGCGCGATCGGCCCGACCAGCCGGACGGCGTCCATCTCGCCGGACGTGAACGACCCCGGCGCCCGCAACATCACCTTCGACGAGCTGGTGACGGCCTACCTCGAGCAGGCCAACGGCCTGGTCGACGGCGGCGCGGACCTGCTGCTGATCGAGACGATCTTCGACACGCTCAACGCCAAGGCGGCGATCTTCGCCCTGGAGACGCTGTTCGAGGAGCGCGGCCGCCGGTGGCCGGTCATGATCTCCGGCACCATCACCGACGCCTCCGGGCGCACCCTGTCCGGCCAGGTCACCGAGGCGTTCTGGTACTCGGTGCGGCACGTGCGGCCGCTGCTGGTGGGCCTCAACTGCGCGCTGGGCGCCAAGGAGATGCGGCCCTACATCGCCGAGATCTCGCGCCTGGCCGACACCTTCGTCTCGGCCTATCCCAACGCCGGCCTGCCCAACGCCTTCGGCGAGTACGACGAGTCGCCCGACGAGACCGCCGCGATCGTGGCGGAGTTCGCCGAGGCCGGCTTCGTCAACCTCGTCGGCGGCTGCTGCGGCACGACGCCGGACCACATCGCCGCCATCGCGCGCGAGGTCGCCGGCAAAACCCCCCGCACGCCCGTCGAGGTGGCGCCGGCGCTGCGCCTCTCCGGGCTCGAGCCGGTGACCGTCACCGAGGAGACGCTGTTCGTCAACGTCGGCGAGCGCACCAACATCACCGGCTCGGCCCGCTTCCGGAACCTGATCAAGGCCGGCAACTACGCCACCGCGCTCACCGTGGCCCGCCAGCAGGTGGAGGCCGGCGCGCAGGTCATCGACGTCAACATGGACGAGGGGATGATCGACGGCGTCGAGGCGATGGACCGCTTCACCAAGCTGATCGCCGCCGAGCCCGACATCTGCCGCGTGCCCACGATGATCGACTCCTCCAAGTGGGAGGTGATCGAGGCCGGGCTCAAGACGGTGCAGGGCAAGTCGATCGTCAACTCGATCTCGCTCAAGGAGGGCGAGGAGAAGTTCGTCCGCGAGGCCCGGTTGTGCCGCAAGTACGGCGCCGCCGTCGTCGTCATGGCGTTCGACGAGGACGGCCAGGCCGACAATCTCGAGCGGCGCACGCAGATCTGCCGGCGGGCGTACGACATCCTCACCCAGCAGGTGGGCTTCCCGGCCGAGGACATCATCTTCGACCCGAACGTCTTCGCCGTCGCCACGGGCATCGAGGAGCACGCGAACTACGGGCTGGACTTCATCGAGGCCACCCGCTGGATCAAGCAGAACCTGCCGGGCGCGCTGGTCTCCGGCGGCGTCTCCAACGTGTCCTTCTCGTTCCGCGGCAACAACCCGGTGCGCGAGGCCATCCACGCGGTCTTCCTGTTCCACGCGATCGCCGCCGGCATGGACATGGGCATCGTGAACGCCGGCGCGCTGGAGGTCTACGAGGAGGTGCCGGCGGAGCTCCGGGAGCGCATCGAGGACGTCATCCTCAACCGCCGCCCCGACAGCACCGAGCGGCTGCTGGAGATCGCCCCCGACTACGCCGGCGACGGCGCCGCCAAGGAGGTCGCCACCGAGGAGTGGCGGTCGCTGCCGGTGGGGGAGCGGATCACCCACGCCCTGGTCAAGGGGATCGACGAGTTCGCCGCGGCAGACACCGAGGAGCTCCGCCAGGAGATCGCCGCGCGCGGCGGCCGGCCGATCGAGGTCATCGAGGGCCCGCTGATGGCGGGCATGAACGTCGTCGGCGATCTGTTCGGCGCCGGGAAGATGTTCCTGCCGCAGGTGGTGAAGTCCGCCCGCGTCATGAAGAAGGCGGTCGCCCACCTCATCCCGTACATCGAGGCGGAGAAGAAGCCCGGGGACGCCGAGCGCAGCAACGGCAAGGTCGTCATGGCCACCGTGAAGGGCGACGTCCACGACATCGGCAAGAACATCGTCGGCGTCGTCCTGCAGTGCAACAACTACGACGTCGTCGACCTCGGCGTCATGGTGCCGGCGCAGAAGATCCTGGACGCCGCCAAGGAGGAGGGCGCCGACGTCATCGGGCTGTCCGGGCTGATCACGCCGTCCCTGGACGAGATGGTCAACCTCGCCTCGGAGATGGAGCGGCAGGGCTTCGACATCCCGCTGCTCATCGGCGGGGCCACCACCTCGCGCGCGCACACCGCGGTGAAGGTGGCGCAGCAGTACTCCGGCCCGGTGATCTGGGTGAAGGACGCCTCGCGGTCGGTGCCGGTCGTCGCGGCGCTGCTCTCCGACGAGCAGCGGCCGAAGCTGCTGGCCGAGACCGACGCGGAGTACGCCGCCCTGCGCGAGCGGCACGCCGCGCGCCAGGACACCCGGGCGCTCCTGCCGCTGGCCGCCGCCCGCGATGCGGCGACGCCCGTCGACTGGCCGGACTACGCGCCACCGCGGCCGCGGATGCTGCTCCAGCAGGCCAAAGACGTGTGCACCGGACCCGACTGCGACCACCTGCACGGCGGGGCCACCCAGTTCGTCAAAACGTTCGCGGACTACCCGCTCGAGGAGCTGCGCGGCTACATCGACTGGCAGCCGTTCTTCAACGCGTGGGAGATGCGCGGCAGGTTCCCCGACATCCTCAACAACCCGGCCACCGCCGAGGCCGCGCGCCGCCTCTACGACGACGCGCAGGCGATGCTCGACCGGATCGTCGAGGAGAAGTGGCTGCGCGCGGCCGGCGTCGTCGGGTTGTTCCCGGCCAACCAGGTCGCGGGCGACGACATCGAGGTCTACACCGACGAGTCGCGGTCGCAGGTGCGCGCCGTGCTGCACCAGCTGCGGCAGCAGACCGAGGGCCGGGACGGCTCCCCGCGCAAGTCGCTGGCCGACTTCGTGGCGCCCAAGGAGACCGGGCTGCGCGACTACGTCGGCGCCTTCGCGGTGACCGCCGGGCTGGGCTCGGCCGATCGGGTGGCGGCGTTCAAGAAGGACAACGACGACTACAGCGCGATCATGCTGGAGGCGCTGGCCGACCGGCTGGCCGAGGCGTTCGCCGAGCGGCTGCACGAGCGGGTGCGCACGGAGTTCTGGGGCTACGCGGCCGACGAGCACCTGGACAACGACGCGCTCATCGGCGAGAAGTACCGCGGCATCCGCCCGGCGCCGGGCTACCCGGCCTGCCCCGAGCACACCGAGAAGCAGACCATCTGGGAGCTGCTCGACGTCGAGGCGCACACCGGCATCCAGCTGACCGAGAGCATGGCCATGTGGCCGGGCGCCGCGGTCAGCGGGCTGTACTTCTCCCACCCGCAGTCGCGGTACTTCGTGCTGGGGCGGGTCGGCCGGGACCAGGTCGAGGACTACGCCCGGCGGAAGGGCTGGACCGTCGCCGAGGCGGAGAAGTGGCTCTCGCCGAACCTGGGCTACCGCACCGAGGACGAATGACGGGGCGCGTGCTGGTGACGGGCAGCGCCGGTCACCTGGGGGAGGCGCTGGTGCGGACGCTGCGGGAGGCCGGCCGGGACGTCGTCGGGCTCGACCGGCTCGCCTCGCCGTCCACCGACGTCGTCGCCTCGGTGACCGACCGCGAGTCGGTCCGGCGGGCGATGGAGGGCGTGACCGCCGTCCTGCACACCGCGACGCTGCACAAGCCGCACGTGGGCACGCACTCGCGGCAGGACTTCGTCGACACCAACGTCACGGGGACGCTCGTCGCCCTGGAGGAGGCGGTGGCCGCCGGGGTCGGCGCCTTCGTCTTCACCAGCACCACGAGCGCCTTCGGCCGGGCGCTGACCCCTGGCGACGGCGCCCCGGCGGCCTGGATCACCGAGGACGTCGTGCCGCGCCCGCTGAACATCTACGGGACGACCAAGGTCGCGGCGGAGGACCTATGCGAGCTCCTCGCCCGGGACGCCGGACTGCCCTGCGTGGTGCTGCGGACGTCGCGCTTCTTCCCGGCGGCCGACGACAGCGATCAGGTCCGGACCGGCTACGCCGACGCCAACGCGAAGGTCAACGAGCTGCTGTACCGCCGGGCCGACCTGCACGACGTCGTGGACGCCCACCTGGCGGCGATCGACCGGGCCCCCGGGCTCGGCTTCGGCCGGTACGTCGTCAGTGCCACGACACCGTTCGGGCCGGAGGACCTCGCCGAGCTGCACCGGGACGCCCCCGCCGTCGTCGAGCGGCTGTTCCCGGAGTACCGCGACGTCTACGCCCGGCTCGGCTGGCGGATGTTCCCGCGCATCGACCGCGTCTACGTCAACGAGCGCGCGCGGGCCGATCTCGGCTGGCGCCCGCGCTACGACTTCGCGCACGCGCTGGACCTGCTCCGCAGCGGCGCGCCGGCGCGCAGCCCGCTGGCGGTCGCGATCGGCGCCAAGGGGTACCACGACGTGAGCATCGGTCCGTACACCGTCCGCTGACGCCGGGGTCACTCGACGACGAGGACGTCGGCGAAGGCCGTGGAGTGGGCGCTGGTGAACGGGTGCTCGCCCGGCTGGTCGGGAGCGACGAAGGTCGTCAGCGCCCCGGCGGGGACGACGACGTCGAAGGACGCGTCGTCCGCGGTGAGGGTCACGGTGGTGTCGGCGCTGTTGAAGACGGTGACCCGCGAGCCGGCGGCCACCGGTCCGGCGACGTGGAACCGCTCGTCGTCGACGAGGACGCCGACGGTGAGCTCGCCGTGGTCGTGGCCGGCCATCGGATCCGCCGCGTCCCCGGGCGGCGCGGTGGCGACCGGGGCGGTGGCCGACGGCGCGGGTGGGCTCGCGGCCTCCGCCGTGGGAGGGGAGGCGGCCAGCGCGACGGCCACGGCCAGCGTCGCGAGCATGAGCAGCACCTCGCCCGCGGCGAACCGGCGGAACCCACTGGCCTCGCCGGCGCGGAGCCGGGGGAGGGTGCGACGGCGGTGCTGCCACCCGCACAGCCCGAGCAGCACCAGGCCGGCGGTCTTGGCGAGCAGCAGGGCGCCGTAGCCGGTGCCCAGGGCGGCGAGCACCGCGCCGCTGCCGCCCAGCACCAGCCAGGCGGCGAGGACGCCGGACAGCCCGGTGGCGACGAAGCAGGCCAGCGCCACCCGGCTGTACCGCGGCACGGCCACGGGCAGCCACACCCCCCGCCGTCCGTGGACGAGGAGGGCGAGCAGACCGCCGATCCAGACCGTCGCGGCGACGACGTGGACGCCGAGGGTGCTGACGGCGGCGAGGTGGTTCGCGGCGGCCGAGGAGTGGCCGCTCAGCACCACCGGAAGGACGAGCGCCGTCAGGGCCACCGCTAGCAGGATCCGCGCACCGGCCACCGTGCACCGGGCCGCACCGACCGCGACGACGCCGATCAGCGCCGTCCCTAGCAGGGCCGCGCGCCCGGTGCCGGTGTCCTCGACGAACACGCGCAGCGACGCCCAGGACAGCGCCGTCGGGTCGGTGCCCAGCAGCCGGCTGAGGGTGAGGAGCGCGCCGAGCTCCGTCGCTGCCACCCAGGCCGTCGCCCACGCCGACGTCGCCCGGAGCACCCGCTGCACCTCCGCCGTCGGCGCTCCGTCCCGTGCGGGCAACAGCACCGCGGCGAGGACGAGCGTCCCGATCGTCCCGACCGCCGCGACCCGTCCGGCCAGCGTGGCGACCGGGAGCCCCCACTCGACGAACCGCCCGGAGGCGGGGAGCCCGGCCGGGTCGGCGGCCGGTCCTCCGTCGCCGACGGCCAGCGCCCAGAACAGGACGCCGCCGAGTCCGGCCGCGGTGAGGAGCGCGGCCACCGCGTGCCGTGCGCGACCGGTCGTGACCGGTGACCGGTCCGTCGGGGGCGCCAGGACGGCCGGCGCGGCGGAGCTCATCCGCGTCGCCGCAGGCGGGTCATGGCCAGCGCCCCGATCCCCACGAGGACGACGGCACCCGCTGCCGGCCAGACGGGGGCGATGCCGTCGTCCGCCGGCTCCTGGTCGGCGAGCGCATCGGCCGCCGGTGACGTCGCGGCCGGGGCGGGTGCGTTCTCCGCCTCGGTCACGGTGAAGTCGAAGGTGCCCGAGAGCGGGTGGCCGTCGGAGGAGGTGCTCCGCCACTCGACGCGGTAGGTGCCCGCGGCGACGTCGTCCTCGATCGGCTGCACCAGGGTCGTCCCGCGGATCTCGGCATCGCCGGACGACACGAGAGCGCCGTCGGGACCGGTGACCTCGACCAGCGTGCCCAGCGAGAGCGGCTCGCCGGTGAAGTCCAGTTCCAGCGCGTCGGGCGCCTCGACGACGCTTGCGCCGGCGGCCGGGCTGGTGGCCACGAGCCCGTCGTGCGCCAGGGCAGCCGACGGGGCGCCGAGGACCAGGGCGCCGGCCGCGACCAGCACGGCCGAGGCTGTCGCAGCCCGGCGGTGGATCCCTGCATGGGATGTGCCACGCGGAGCACTCATGCCCAGCGTTCGTCGCGGCCGGGGGATCCGGTTGGCGGCCGGCGAGAACTTCCGCGTATCGCCGGAAAACTTTTCGGCGGGAGGGGTGAACCGATCCGTCACGTCGTGTCGAACGCCACACGGACAGCGCGGCGGGCAGCAGATCTGCCTGCTTCCCCCCGCTGACCGGGTCATCCGACCGGATCGACGGCAGGCGCACCGAGGCGCCGTGCCGGCACCACGCCGATCAAGGAGCAGACATGCGCAAGGCACTCGCACTGCCCACCGTTGCCATCGCCGCCGCGGCGTTCCCGATGCTGGCCATGGGCACCGCCTCGGCCCACGAGGGCGCCACCAGCTACCAGGCCGACCTGGCCTCGGTGAACGGCTCGGGCGTCACCGGCACCGGGATGGTGACGCTCGACGGGAACACCGCCACCGTCATGATCGAGGCGACCGGCCTGCTGGCCGGCGCGCCGCACGCCCAGCACTTCCACATCGCCGCGCTGGGCAGCTGCCCGTCCAACGGCCTCGAGGACGACGCCGACAAGGACGGCTGGGTGAGCGTCAGCGAGGCGGCCAAGTACTACGGCGCCATCGGCTCGTCCTTGACGCTCACCGGCGACACCAGCCCGGACAGCGGCCTGGCCGTCGACAGGTTCCCGACCGCCGAGGGTGGCTCGATCAGCTACAACCGCACCTTCGAGGTCAGCGACGACGTCCACAAGGCGTTCGAGGCCGGCACCGCCGTCATCGTGGTGCACGGTGCCGACAAGGACGGCAGCGGCGCCTACGACGGCGACATCAAGAGCGACCTCGACCCGTCGCTGCCGATGGAGGCCACCGCGCCGGCCGCGTGCGGCGCGCTCGACACCGCCCAGATGGGCACCGCGCCGTCCGGCGGTGCCGAGACGGGTGCGGGCAGCACCGCCGGTGTCGAGAACCTCGGCGCCATCGGTGTGGGTGCCCTCGCCGCTGCCGGCGCCGTCGGCGCCGGTGCGGTCGCCTACCGGCGCCGCCAGGCCGACCAGGCCTGATCCCGGCTGCCCGGCCGCACGGGAGGTGCGCAGCCTCCCGTGCGGCCGAGCACCAGCACGTCGTCCCCTGGACATTCCTCTGGAAGGACAGCCGTGACCGAAGGCACCGGCCGCCAGCCGAGCGCGCGCACGTGGATCGCCCTCGCGGTGGGCCTCGCCCTCGTGGCGGTCATCGCCGTCGTCGTGGCGGTGACCGGCCAGCAGCAGGCGCCCCAGCCGGCGGGTGCCACCGCGGACCCGGGCCGGTCCTCGAGCCCCTCCGTGCCGGCCCCCGCGCCGTCCACGGCGTCGGAGACCCCACCGCCGGTCGCCCCGGCCCCGCCCGTGGCCGAGCCGGTGTCCGTCGGCATCCCGGCGATCGACGTCACCAGCGGTCTGCTGCGCCTGGACCTGAACGGGGACGGCACCGTGCAGGTGCCGCCGCTGGAGCGGGACGACAAGGCCGGCTGGTACCAGCGCGGGCCGGCTCCGGGAGCGGTCGGTCCCGCGGTGATGCTCGGCCACGTGGACTCCGCCGAGTACGGCCCGGGGGTCTTCTTCGACCTCGGCGCGCTGCAGCCCGGGGACGAGGTCGAGGTGGCCCGCGCCGACGGCACCGTGGCGCTCTTCGCCGTCGACCGGGTGGAGCGGCACCCGAAGAACGCCTTCCCGACGATCGAGGTCTACGGCAACACCTCCGACGCCCAGCTGCGGCTGATCACCTGCGGCGGTGACTTCGACTCGGGCGCGCGCAGCTACGAGGACAACATCATCGCGTTCGCGACCCTGACCGGCGCCCGGCCGGCCTGAGTCCCGGCGCCCCCGCGGGGGCGGCCGCGGCGCTCCCTAGACTCGTCGCGTGGCTGGGAGCGGGGACGAACGGGAAACACCTGCGACGGCCGAGGGGCTCCGGGCGGTGCTGTTCGACATGGACGGCACCCTCGTGGAGACCGAGGAGTACTGGGGCGAGGCGATGTTCGAGCTCGCCGGGCAGCTGGGCGGGCGGATGTCGGCCGAGGCCCGCGCCGCCACCGTGGGCACCAGCATGCGGGTGGCGATGGGCACCCTGTACGCCGACCTCGGCGTCACCCGCACCGAGGAGCAGCTGCAGGCCGACGCCACCCAGGTCATGGACGCCGTGGCCCGGATGATGGCCGAGCGGCTGATCTGGCTCCCCGGCGCGCAGGAGCTGCTCACCGCCGTGCACGCGGCGGGCCTGCGCACCGCCCTGGTCACGACGACGCCGCGCCGGCTGGCCGACCTGGTCATCTCCCACATCGAGGCCGGCTCCCCGGACGGCGGTCCGTTCGACGTGACCGTCTGCGGCGACGAGGTACCGGCCCGCAAGCCCGACCCGGCGCCCTACCTGCAGGCGATGGCCGCGCTCGGGGTGTCGCCGGAGGAGTGCGTCGTGATCGAGGACTCGCTGGTCGGCGTCACCTCCGGGCTGGCCGCGGGGGCCGCGGTGATCGGCGTGGCCGGGCTGCAGCCGGTGCCGCCGGCCCCCGGTCTCGTGCAGGTCGAGACTCTGGAGGGCATCGGGCTGCCCGAGCTCGCCGAGGTGCTCGCCGCCCATCAGGCCGCGGAGCCTGCGGTCCGCTGACCCGGGCCTCAGTCGCGCTCGACGACGGGCAACGTGGGCCAGCCGGCCGCCGCAGCCGCCTCGGTCGGGAACGGCGGGGGAGTGCCGCCGAACTCCGGGCAGACGGCCTGGTGGTCGCACCAGCCGCACAGCCGGGTCTTGTTGGGCCGGAAGTCACCCGTGCTGACCGCTCGCTCGATCGCCGCCCAGATGGCCAGCAGGGTGCGCTCGAAGCGGAGCAGCTCGGCCTCGTCGGGGGCGTAGGTCAGCGCGTCGCCGTCGCCGAGGTAGATCAGCTTCAGCTGGGCGGCCACCACGCCCCGGGTGCGCCACAGCACCAGGGCGTAGAACTTCATCTGGAACAGGGCCTTGCTCTCGAAGGCCTCGCGCGGCATCGAGCCGGTCTTGTAGTCGACCACCCGCAGGGCGCCGTTGCGCGCCACGTCCAGCCGGTCGACGTAGCCGCGCAGCAGCAGCCCGTCGGGCAGCGTGACCTCGACGAGCTCCTCCCGCCCCTCGGGCTCGATGCGGCGCGGGTCCTCGAGGGTGAAGTAGCGCTCGACGAGCGCGCCGGCCGAGGCGAGCCACGCCTGCAGCGACTCGGGCGCGTTCACGTCGCTCTCCGCGCCCTCGCCCTGGGCGGCCTCGAAGAGCTCGGCGACCCCGGGCTCCTCGCGCAGCTCTGCCCAGGCGGGCTCCAGCAGCTCGAGGGCGCCGGCGACGGTGCGCTGGGCCGCAGGCAGGTCGTAGAGCCGCTCCAGCACGGAGTGGACCAGCGTGCCGCGCACGGCGGCCAGGCTCTTGCGCTCGGGCAGCCGGTCGATGGTGCGGAACCGGTAGAGCAGCGGGCAGGTCTTGAAGTCGGCCGCGCGGCTCGGGGACAGGGAGGGGCGTCGCGGGGCCTGTGCCTCGTCGGGCTGGACCCCGGTGCTCACGTCCGTCTCGACCATCGCCGTCATGCACCCGAGGCTAGGTCGCCCCTCCGACAGTTCCGAGTGCCCGCGCCGCACCGGGGACACGGGTCACACCGACGCCGTCCGTACCCTGACCGCCCGTGGAGATCGAGCAGCAGCCCGACGTCGAGGTGACCGGGCAGCGGGATGCGGTGCTCGGTGCGTTCGTCGCCGGGGACCGGGTGCAGCTGACCGACCCGAAGGGCCGGCACCACACCGTCGTCCTGGAGCCGGGGAAGCAGTTCCACACCCACCGCGGCGCCATCGAGCACGACGACCTCATCGGCGCCCCCGAGGGGTCGGTCGTCCACTCCACCGCGAACACCGGCTACTTGGCGCTGCGCCCGCTGCTGGCCGACTACGTGCTGTCGATGCCGCGGGGCGCGCAGGTCATCTATCCCAAGGACGCCGCCCAGATCGTGGGCTTCGGCGACGTCGGGCCGGGCATGCGCGTGCTGGAGGCCGGCGCCGGCTCCGGTGCGCTGAGCTGCTCGCTGCTGCGGGCCGTGGGATCCGAGGGCTCGCTGATCAGCTACGAGCGGCGCGAGGACTTCCTCGACGTCGCCCGGGGGAACGTCGGGGCCTTCTTCGGCGAGGTGCCGGCGAACTGGAGCCTGCGGCAGGGCGACCTGGCCGACCACCCCACCGACGAGGTCGTCGACCGGGTGGTCCTGGACATGCTGGAGCCCTGGGCGGTGCTGCCGACCGTGGCCGCCGCGCTCCGCCCCGGTGGCGTCCTGGTCGGCTACGTGGCGACGACGACGCAGCTGTCCACCTACGTCGAGGCGCTGCGGGCCCAGGGTGTGTGGACCGAGCCGCACGCCTGGGAGTCGCTGCTGCGGCCGTGGCACGCGGTGGGTCTCGCCGTCCGCCCGGAGCACCGGATGGTCGCCCACACCGCCTTCCTGGTGACCGCGCGCCGGCTCGCCGAGGGCGCGGTGGCCCCGATCCGGCAGCGGCGGGCGCAGAAGTTCTAGGGCTCGGGTGCCAGGGCCCGTCCGGCCGCCCGGGACGTCTGCGAGCCCACGGCGAAGAGTCGCCCCGCGTGTATAGATTTGCGTCCTGGCTCCCCGGAACTGCGGAGGTGCGCGATGGGCCCAGGTCCGGTCGACGGTCCCGACGAGTTCAAGGCGCGACGTGACCGTGACGTCGCCGCGCTGCTGACCCAGATCTCCTACCTCGAGGAGGAGATCGGCCTGCTGCGCCGCAAAGTCGCCGACAGCCCCCGCCAGGCGCGGGCGCTCGAGGAGCGCATCGCCGAGGCGGAGGGCCGCGCGGCCTTCCTGTCCGAGCGCAACGACAAGCTGTCCTCGACGCTGCGCGACGCGCGCGAGCAGCTGGTGACGCTCAAGGAGGAGGTCGACCGGCTGGGGCAGCCCCCGTCCGGCTACGGCGTCTTCCTGACGCGGCACGAGGACGGTTCGGTCGACGTCTTCACCAGCGGCCGCAAGGTGCGGGTGACGCTGTCGCCGAACGTGGAGGGCGAGGAGCTGCGCCCCGGCCAGGAGGTCATGCTCAACGAGGCGATGAACGTCGTCGAGGCGCGCGGCTTCGAGCGCGCCGGCGACGTCGTCATGCTCAAGGAGCTGCTCGAGCCGGTCGACGGCGTCACCCAGCGGGCGCTGGTGATCGGCCACACCGACGAGGAGCGGGTCGTCTACCTCGCCGACTCGCTGACCGACCAGCCGCTGCGCGCCGGTGACTCGCTGCTGCTGGAGTCCCGGTCGGGCTACGTCTACGAGCGGATCCCGAAGAGCGAGGTCGAGGAGCTCGTCCTCGAAGAGGTTCCCGACATCGACTACGGCGACATCGGCGGGCTCGCCCGCCAGATCGAGCAGATCCGCGACGCCGTCGAGCTGCCGTTCCTGCACGCGGACCTGTTCCGCGAGTACCAGCTGCGGCCGCCGAAGGGGATCCTGCTGTACGGCCCGCCCGGCTGCGGCAAGACGCTGATCGCCAAGGCGGTCGCGAACTCCCTGGCCAAGAAGGTGTCGGCGCTCAAGGGGGAGGGGCAGGGCAAGTCCTACTTCCTCAACATCAAGGGCCCCGAGCTGCTCAACAAGTACGTCGGCGAGACCGAGCGGCACATCCGGCTGGTGTTCCAGCGGGCGCGGGAGAAGGCCAGCGAGGGCACGCCGGTCATCGTGTTCTTCGACGAGATGGACTCGATCTTCCGGACGCGTGGCTCCGGGGTGTCCTCCGACGTCGAATCGACCATCGTGCCGCAGCTGCTGAGCGAGATCGACGGTGTCGAGGGCCTGGAGAACGTCATCGTCATCGGCGCCTCCAACCGCGAGGACATGATCGACCCGGCCATCCTCCGGCCGGGCCGGCTCGACGTGAAGATCAAGATCGAGCGGCCGGACGCCGAGGCGGCGCGGGACATCTTCAGCAAGTACCTGCTGCCGACGCTGCCGCTGCACCCGGACGACCTGGCCGAGCACGGCGGCAGCCACGAGGCCACGATCGCCGGGATGATCCAGCGGACCGTCGAGCGCATGTACACCGAGGTCGAGGAGAACCGCTTCCTCGAGGTCACCTACGCCAACGGTGACAAGGAGGTCCTGTACTTCAAGGACTTCAACTCCGGCGCCATGCTGCAGAACATCGTCGACCGCGCCAAGAAGATGGCCATCAAGGAGAGCCTGGAGACCGGCAACGGCGGGCTCCGGGTCGGCCACCTCATGCAGGCGTGCGTGGACGAGTTCAAGGAGAACGAGGACCTGCCCAACACCACCAACCCCGACGACTGGGCGCGGATCTCGGGCAAGAAGGGCGAGCGGATCGTCTACATCCGCACGCTGATCAGCGGCAAGGGCACCGAGTCCGGCCGCGCCATCGACACCGCCACCAACACCGGCCAGTACCTCTGAGAGGACCTCGTCCTCCCCACCCTTCGCATGCTCAGGGCGGGCCCCTGCACGAGGCCGCGTGGCCCGGTCCCGCAGGTGCGGGGCCGGGCCGGCGTGCTCGTGGCGCTCACGGCCGAGGCCGTCGACACCGTCGGTCGTGAGGTCCCAACCTGCCCGCCGTCCGGCGTCTTAGGGGACGGTGGGCGACGGATGGCGCATAGGGTTGGCGCATGAGCGTGCGGCGGGTCATGGGCACCGAGGTCGAGTACGGCATCTCGGTGCCGGGACAGCCGACCGCCAACCCGACGACGCTGTCCAGCCAGGTCGTGAACGCCTGGGCGGTGGCCGAGGCCCCGACCCGCCGTCGTCCCCGCTGGGACTTCGAGGAGGAGTCGCCCCTGCGCGACGCCCGCGGGTTCGACCTCACCCCGGCGCAGGCGCTGGACCACAACGACCTCGACGAGGACACCGGGATGGCCAACGTCATCCTGACCAACGGCGCCCGCCTCTACGTCGACCACGCGCACCCCGAGTACTCGACGCCGGAGGTCACCTACCCGCGCGACGTCGTCCTCTGGGACAAGGCGGGGGAGCGGGTCATGGCCGAGGCGTCCCGGCGGGCCGCCCGCGTGCCGGGCACCCAGCCGATCCAGCTCTACAAGAACAACACCGACGGCAAGGGCGCCTCGTACGGCGCCCACGAGAACTACCTGATGGACCGGCGGACGCCGTTCGTCGACATCATCCGCGGCCTCGTGCCGTTCTTCGTGACGCGCCAGGTGTTCGCCGGCGCGGGGCGGGTGGGCATCGGCGCGGAGAGCCGGGGGGACGGCTTCCAGATCTCCTCGCGGGCGGACTTCTTCGAGGTCGAGGTGGGCCTGGAGACCACGCTCAAGCGGCCGATCATCAACACCCGCGACGAGCCGCACGCCGACGCGGACAAGTACCGCCGGCTGCACGTGATCATCGGGGACGCCAACCTCGCCGAGCTGTCCACCTACCTCAAGGTCGGGACGACGTCGCTCGTGCTGGCGATGATCGAGGCGCGCTTCCTGCCGCACGACCTGTCGCTCGAGGAACCGGTCGAGGCGCTGCAGGCGATCAGCCACGACCTCTCGCTGACGCACACGGTGCGGCTGCGCGACGGCCGCCGGATGACGGCGCTGGAGATGCAGCAGACCTACCTGGAGCACGCGCAGAAGTTCGTCGCCCACCGCGGTGAGGGCGACGAGCAGACCGACGACGTGCTGCGCCGGTGGGCCGAGGTGCTCGAGGACCTCGCGATCGACCCGATGCGCTGCGCCGACCGGCTGGACTGGCCGGCCAAGCTGCGCCTGCTAGAGGGCTACCGCTCCCGCGACGGCCTGGAGTGGGGCGACTCCCGGCTCAAGCTCGTGGACCTGCAGTACTCCGACGTGCGGCCCGACAAGGGGCTCTACAACCGGCTGGTGGCACGCGGCGTCATGCAGCGGCTGCTCACCGACGCCGAGGTCGAGCACGCGGTGGTGCACGCGCCGGCCGACACCCGCGCCTTCTTCCGCGGCGAGTGCCTGCGCCGCTACCCGGCCTCGGTGGCGGCGGCGTCGTGGGACTCGGTCGTGTTCGACCTGGGCCGGGAGAATCTCGTGCGGATCCCGACGATGGAGCCGCTGCGCGGTACCCGCGAGCACGTCGGGGCGCTGTTCGAGGCGTCGGCGACCGCGCAGCAGCTGGTCGACACCATCACCGGCAGCTGATCTCCCCAGCACCCGTTCGCCGGACCCCGGATGTCACATCCGGCGGGTAGCTTTCAGTTCCAGGAGCAGTTCCCACGACGGGAGGGGCAGGCCATGGCCACCAGGGACACCGGCGGGCAGCAGAAGGCGACGCGCACGCGCGAGGAGACCGACGAGGTCGAGGCCTCGGTCGACACCGAGGCAGCCGAGCGCCGGCAGGAAATGTCGGACGACGTCGATTCCATTCTCGATGAAATCGACGAGGTCCTCGAGTCCAATGCTGAGGACTTCGTGCGTAGTTACGTACAAAAAGGGGGGGAGTGACCAAGATCAACTTCTGGCAACGGGCCTCCAGCAATGGACACCAAGTTCTGTCGTGACTGCGGCGCGCACCGCCCTGTCTCGGAGTTCAGTAAGAACAAGAAGTCGCGTGACGGACTCGCTTTCTATTGTCGCGCGCACCTGGCGGAGCGCTCGGCCAGAAGCCGCGAGGCTCGCCGGCTGCAACCACGCACGCACCGCCTGACCCCGAAGGACCTGGACGTCCCGGAAGGGTCCAAATGGTGTCCTGACTGCGGCAACGTCAAGCCGTACGAGCAGTTCCCGCGCACGAGGACCTCCGCCACCGGGCGCGCGACGTACTGCCTCCCGTGTCACAACGCCCGCGGCCAGCGATCGCGGGAGAAGGTCGGCGGCGCCCGCACCTACCACCTGACGCGCCGGTACGGGATCACGTCGGACGAGGCGGACCTGATGCTCGAGGCTCAGGATGGCGTCTGCGCGATCTGTCGAACGGCACCGGCCGCGCATGTTGATCACTGCCATTCGAGCGGCCGGGTGCGAGCCCTGTTGTGTTTCAACTGCAACGGCGGCCTCGGCCAGTTCAAGGACGACCCCGCCGTGCTGCAGGCGGCCGTCTTCTACGTCCAGCACCACAACCAGCTCCAGGCGATCGATGCGCTGGTGGCGGCCTCGGCAGCGGTGATCGCCGGGGAGCCGGATGCGGCCAGCCGGCCGGGGGAGCCGCCGGTAGGGTCGCAGCGACGACCAGGAGCCCGCGGCGCAAGTGTGCGGAGCACCGGGCGGACCAGCGGTGCACGCCGGCGCGAGCAGGCGGGAGAGGCGGATGCGTGAACGAGTCGTGGAGCGGCCGGAGCGGGTTCCCGCCCGCCTACCTGGGCCGGGTGGGCTCCTCGTTCACCGACTTCCTCTCGGCCGCGGCGCCTGACCTGCTGCCCGGCCGCCGTCCCGCCCCGAGCACGCCCGTGGGAGACCTCGCCCCGCACGGCACAACCATCGTCGCCGTCACTTACGAGGATGGCGTCCTCATGGGTGGCGACCGCCGCGCCACCATGGGCAACCTGATCAGCTCCCGCGACATCGAGAAGGTCTACCCGGCCGACTCCTACAGCGTCATCGGCATCGCGGGCGCAGCCGGCATCGCCATCGAGATGGTGAAGCTCTACCAGGTCGAGCTCGAGCACTACGAGAAGATCGAGGGGCTCACGATGAGCCTCGACGGCAAGGCCAACCGGCTCGCCCAGATGATCCGCGGCAACCTTGGGGCCGCCCTGCAGGGCCTGGCCGTCGTCCCGCTGTTCGCCGGCTTCGACCTCGACGCCGGCGAGGGCACCGCACCCGGCCGGATCTTCAGCTACGACGTCACCGGCGGGAACTACGAGGAGCGCGGCTACGCGGCCGTCGGCTCGGGCTCGCTGTTCGCCAAGAACTCGCTCAAGAAGACCTGGCGCGCCGGTCTGCCGGCCGACGCCGCCACGCGCACCGTCGTCGAGGCCCTCTACGACGCCGCCGACGACGACTCCGCCACCGGCGGTCCGGACCCCGTCCGCCGGCTCTACCCGATCGTCTACCGGGTGGACGCCGAAGGGGCGGTGCGGCTGACCGACGACGAGGTCGCCGCCGTCGCCGACGCGATCGTCACCGAGCGGGCCGAGGCCGACCGCCAGAACATGCACCGGGAGGCCTGAGCCATGACCATGCCGTACTACGCCTCGCCCGAGCAGCTGATGCGGGACCGCTCGGAGTACGCCCGCAAGGGCATCTCCCGCGGTCGCAGCGTCGCCGTCCTCACCTACTCCGACGGCGTGCTCTTCATCGCGGAGAACCCCAGCTCGACGCTGCACAAGGTGGGCGAACTCTACGACCGGATCGGGTTCGCCGCCGTCGGCCGCTACAGCGAGTTCGAGAGCCTGCGCGTCGCCGGTGTCCGCCTCGCCGACGTCCGCGGCTACTCCTACAACCGCCGCGACGTCACCGGCCGGGTCATCGCCAACGCCTACGCGCAGACCCTCGGCGAGATCTTCACCCAGCAGACCAAGCCGTTCGAGGTCGAGCTCTGCGTCGCCGAGGTCGGCGACCGGCCCGAGACCGACCAGCTGTACCGCCTGACGTTCGACGGCTCGATCGTCGACGAGCCGGACTTCGTGGTCATGGGCGGGCAGGCCGAGGCGGTCACCGGCCACCTGCGCGAGCACTTCCACGCCGCCATGGGGCTCTCCGACGCCCTCGAGGTCGGTGTGCGGGCCCTGTCGGCGGTCAGCCCGGTCACCGCCGGCGCCGGCAACGGGGGGCCCGCGAAGCTCACCGCGGCCCAGCTGGAGGTCGCCGTCCTCGACCGGCGGCGTCCCAAGCGGGCGTTCCGCCGCATCACCGGCTCGGCCCTGCGCCGGCTGCTCGGCGACGAGCCCACCCCGGACGTCGTGCAGGACGCGCCCGCCACCAGCGCGCACGCCCCGAGCGTGCCCGAGCCCGGCACGCCCGCCGGCCTCGGCGACCCCGCCAACCCCGACACCGCCGCGGGCGGCACCTTCGACGAGTACGACCCGCACGACGAGGACGGCGGCGAGGGCTGACCCCCTGCCCGCGCCGGGACGGTCGACGCCGAGCGCGCGCGGGACGCGCTTGTGTCGCCCTCGGCGCCTAGGCTCGGATCGTGGACCGACGGATCTTCGGGATCGAGACCGAGTACGGCGTCACGTGCACCTTCAAGGGGCAGCGCCGGCTGTCCCCGGACGAGGTCGCCCGGTACCTGTTCCGCCGGGTGGTGTCGTGGGGGCGCAGCTCCAACGTCTTCCTGCGCAACGGCTCCCGGCTGTACCTCGACGTCGGCAGCCACCCCGAGTACGCCACCGCCGAGTGCGACGACCTCACCGAGCTCGTCGTCCACGACAAGGCGGGGGAGCGGATCCTCGAAGGGCTGCTCGTCGACGCCGAGCAGCGCCTCGCCGAGGAAGGCGTCACCGGCGACATCTACCTGTTCAAGAACAACACCGACTCCGCGGGCAACAGCTACGGCTGCCACGAGAACTACCTGGTCGGCCGGCACGGCGAGTTCAGCCGGCTGGCCGACGTGCTGATCCCGTTCCTGGTCAGCCGGCAGCTCGTCGTCGGCGCCGGCAAGGTGCTGCAGACCCCCCGGGGCGCGGTCTACTGCGTGAGCCAGCGGGCCGAGCACATCTGGGAGGGCGTCTCCAGCGCCACCACCCGCAGCCGGCCGATCATCAACACCCGGGACGAGCCGCACGCCGACGCGGAGCGCTACCGGCGGCTGCACGTGATCGTCGGCGACTCGAACATGAGCGAGACCACGACGCTGCTCAAGGTCGCCATGACCGACCTCGTCCTGCGCATGATCGAGTCCGGCGCACCCATCCGGGACATGACGCTGGAGAACCCGATCCGCGCCATCCGCGAGATCAGCCACGACATGACCGGACGGCGGAAGGTCCGGCTCTCCAGCGGCAAGGAGATGTCGGCGCTGGAGATCCAGTCCGAGTACTACGACCGGGCCCTGGAGTTCGCCGACCGCGAGGGCGTCGGGCCGGTCCACCGCCAGATGCTCGAGCTGTGGGGCAGGGTGCTCAAGGCCGTCGACGGCGAGGACCTCAGCCTCATCGACCGCGAGATCGACTGGGCCATCAAGCACAGCCTCATCGAGCGCTACCGGGCCAAGCGGGACCTGCCGCTGTCCTCACCGCGGGTCGCCCAGATGGACCTCGCCTACCACGACATCAGCCGCACCCGCGGTCTGTACTACCTCCTCGAGCGGGCGGGTCAGGTCGAGCGCGTCGCGCACGAGCCGCGCATCTTCGAGGCGAAGAACGTGCCGCCGCAGACCACCCGTGCGCGGCTGCGCGGCGAGTTCATCCGCAAGGCCCAGGAGAAGCGCCGCGACTTCACCGTCGACTGGGTGCACCTCAAGCTCAACGACCAGGCCCAGCGCACGGTTCTGTGCAAGGACCCGTTCAAGGCCGTCGACGACCGCGTCGAGAAGCTGATCGCCTCGATGTAACCCTGCCTTTCCGCGGAAAAGCGGTCTGCTTTTCCGCGGAAATGCAGGGGTCAGGCGGCGGGCTCGGGGGAGACGGGGACCTGCAGGGCGGCGTAGCGGCCGGCGGCTGCGGCGGCGAGGAAGTAGGCCCGCTCCTCGGGCATGCCGCGCCCCATCGTCCGCAAGGGCACGGGGGAGAGGCTGAGCGCCTCCTCCAGGCCGTCGGTGTCCACCCAGACCACGGGGTTGCGGGCGGGCTGGCCCGCGAGGTCCTCGTCGACCTGCGAGCCGAGCTCCGAGCCGAGCCCGCGCGGCGCGACCAGCGTCACCCCGCCCAGCGCCACCCGGCCGAACGCGGTCAGCGAGTGGTGCGAGACCCCTCGGTGCCGGGGCCGCTCGTCGGCCTCCGAGATGCGCAGCGCCCCGATGGTCACCCCGCCGAGCACCGTGACGGCGTTGCAGGCCTCACCGGCGGCCACCCCCGAGAAGCCCCACGGCGTCCCGGTGCCCAGGTTGCCGGGCCCCTGGGTGACGATCGCCAGGTCCGCGCCGAGCACGTGCCGGGCAGCCAGCAGGCCGGTGTGCAGCGTCACCGCCTCGAGGTCGCCCCCGAAGGACTGCCCCACGGTGATCACGCCGGCCAGCGACTTGTGCAGCGCGTCCACCGTGCGGGAGAAGCCGGCGGCCAGCGCCCCGCCGTCGGTCATGACGTAGGCGACCGTGAGGTCGGGGTCGGTGGCCAGCGCGCCGATCAGCACCGCCGGCAGCGCCGAGTGCAGGTCGGCCACCACCACCGGCATGCCGTCCAGCGAATCGGCCTCGGCCAGCGTCGCGTGGTGCTCGGTGTCCTGCTCGTCGACGCCCTGCACGGTGACCTGCAGGGGCGTGTAGCGGGCCTTCACCAGGTGCCCGGGCCCCGTCGGGTCGGCGGGCAGCCGGTCGGGGACGGCGACGACGAGCGCGTAGCCGCCGGTGCCCAGGTTCTGCGCCCACGCGGTCGTGTTCAGCAGCACCGTGTCGCCGACCTGGGGGACGCCGACGAGGGAGGGGTAGGCCAGCGCGCGCACGTCGCCGTCCTCGGGCACCGCGACGGTGAGCTCCAGCGAGTCGTGCCCTCCCCGTCCCAGCGCGGTCACCTCGCCGCGCCGCCAGCGGATGCGGGAGGAGGGGGAAGAGCTCATGCCTCGCAGGCTAACCAGCGTCCCGGCGGACGGCTGGTCGGCCCGACCTGGATAGCCTGGGCCCCATGGCGGCCAAGCGGGCGGAACGACTGGTGAACCTGGTCATCGCGCTGCTGAGCACGCGGCAGTACGTGACGGCCGCCCGCATCCGTGCCACGGTGCCCGGCTACGAGCCCGACGACGGCACCGACCGCGCCGACGAGGCCTTCAAGCGGATGTTCGAGCGGGACAAGGCCGAGCTCCGCGAGATGGGCGTGCCGCTGGAGACCGGCCGCACGAGCGTGTTCGACACCGAGGACGGCTACCGCATCGCCCGGGCCGACTACGAGCTGCCCGAGATCCAGCTGACCGGTGAGGAGGCCGCGGCCGTGGGCCTCGCGCTGCGGCTGTGGGAGTCCGCCCAGCTCGCCGGTGCCGCGCAGAGCGCCCTGGTGAAGCTCAGGGCCGCCGGCGTCGACGTCGACGCCGGGGGAGGCATCCCGCTCCAGCCGCGCCTGGACGCCGGGGAGCCGGCCTTCGAGCCCGTGTACGCCGCCGCCCGCGACCGCCGGGAGCTCGCCTTCGACTACCAGCGCCCCGACGAGGACGCCCCCACCCGCCGGCGCGTCCAGCCCTGGGGCGTCATCGCCTGGCACGGCCGCTGGTACCTCGGCGGCCTCGACCTCGACCGCGGGCAGCCGCGGATGTTCCGGCTCTCCCGCGTCGTCGGCACCCCCAAGGCCTCCGGACCCTCCGGTGCGTTCGAGCCGCCCGCCGACCTCGATCTCGGCGCCATGGTGGCCTCCCAGGTCGGCGGCCAGGAGCACGTGGTGGTCGTGCGCGCCCGGCCCGGCACGGCCGTCGGGCTGCGCCGCTGGGCGACGCCGTTGGGCCCCACCGAGGACGGATCGGAGGACCGGCTGGAGCTGCGCACGACCGAGCCGTGGGGGCTGGCCGGCCAGCTGGCCGCCCTGGGTGCCGACGTCGTCGTCGAGTCGCCCGCCGAGGTCCGGGACGCCGTGATCGGCCACCTCACCCGGCTGGCCGCGATGGGAGCCCCCGCATGAGCGCCACCGGCACCACCGACCGGATGACCCGGCTGCTCGCCCTCGTCCCGTACCTGACCGCGCGGCCCGGCGGGGTGCGCGTGCAGGAGGCGGCGCGGGACTTCGGCGTTCCCGAGCGGCAGCTGCGCAACGACCTCGAGCTGCTCTGGATGTGCGGGCTCCCGGGCCACGGGCCGGGCGACCTCATCGACCTCTCCTTCGAGGGCGACCGGGTGCACGTCACCTTCACCGCCGGCATGGTTCGGCCGTTGCGGCTGACCACCGACGAGGCCGTGGCGCTGGTGGTGGCGCTCAAGACCCTGCTCGAGCTGCCCGGCCTGGCCGAGCGCGAGGCGGTGGGCCGGGCGCTGGCCAAGGTGTCGGCCGCCGCCGGCCACGCCGCCGAGGTCACCCCGGTGACCGTCAGCGTGGACGCCCGCGAGGACGCCCTGGCCGTCGTCCGCGAGGCGCTGGAGCGCCGGCGCGCGGTCCACCTGCAGTACTACGTGCCCAGCCGCGACGAGCGGACCGAGCGCACGGTCGACCCCATGCGGCTGCTGCTGGTCGACGGCCGCTGGTACCTGGAGGCCTGGTGCCGCCGGGTCGAGGGGGTGCGGCTGTTCCGCCTGGACCGGGTCGACGACGTCGTCGTCCTCGACGAGCCGGCCGCGCCGCCGCCGGAGGCCCACGGCCGCGACCTCGAGGGCGGGGTCTACCAGCCCGAGCCCGGCGCGCCGGCCGTGCGGCTGCGGCTGGCCCGCGGCGCCCGCTGGGTCGCCGAGTACTACCCGGTGGAGTCGGCGACGCCCGTCGACGACCCGCCGGGCGGGCTGGCCGTCACCGTGCGCACCGCGGACCTGGCGTGGGCCCGCCGGCTGGTCGCCTCGCTGGGCGGCACCGCCGTCGTGGACGAGCCGGCCGGGCTGGCCGACCGGATCGCCGCCGACGCCCGGGCGGCGCTGGCCCGCTACGGCGTCGCCGCCCCGGAGCCGGGCGCGGGCTAGGGTCGCCCCGTGCTGCTGCTGGTCGTGTGGGTCGTCGTCGTGGTGCTGGCTCTCGTCGTGCTGGGGGCGGTGGCCTACGGCGTGCAGGGCGCCCGCACCCGCCTGGCCCGCGAGATCACCGCGTTCGAGCGGGAGGTCCGCCCGCTGCTGACCGAGGCGCAGGCCGCCGGCGCCCGTCTCGAGCAGGTGCAGAAACCCTCCTGATCCCCCATCTCGGGGGGCTGCGCGCGGACGTCGGGGACGTAACATCGAGGACGCCACCCACCTACGGAGGACCAGTCATGACCAGCCTCGGCCCGCTGGAGATCGGCCTGATCATCCTGGCCATCCTGCTGCTCTTTGGCTACAAGAAGCTCCCGGACGCCTCGCGCTCGCTCGGCCGCTCGCTGCGGATCTTCAAGGGCGAGATGAAGGGCATGAAGGACGACGACTCCGCGGGCACGGACCTCCGCAGCAAGGACGCCGCGCGGACCACGCCGGTCCGCGGTGAGATCGTCGCGCCCGCCACCCCGGCGACGTCCGCCGACGGCGACCTCTCCGCCCAGCTGCACGAGGAGGCCCGCGCCGCCGAGGCGCGCGCGGCCGAGCTGCGCGCCCGGGCCGAGCAGTCCCGCGCGGCCGACGGCTCCCGCTGAGCCACCAGCACCCGGTAGGACGACGGTGAGCGGCCCCCGGCTGCGTCGGCGCCGGGCACCCCGCGACGCGGCGGCGACGATGTCGCTGGTCGCGCACCTCACCGAGCTCCGCAACCGCATCGCCAAGGCGCTGCTGTTCCTGCTGATCGCGACCGCCTTCTCCTTCTGGTGGTACGAGCACGGCCTGGGCGACTTCATCCGGGACCCGTACTGCAGCCTGGACGAGGACCTCCGCTACGGCGGCGACGACGCCGGCGGCTGCGGGCTGCTCATCACCGACGTCTTCGGCGGGGTGTTCATCCGGCTGAAGGTCTCCTTCCTCGCCGGCACCGTGCTGTCGGCGCCGTTCTGGCTCTACCAGCTCTGGGCGTTCATCACGCCCGGGCTCAAGCGCAACGAGAAGCGCTACGGCGTCTCGTTCGTCGCGGTCTCCACGCTGCTGTTCGCCCTGGGCGCGCTCCTGGCCTACGTCTCGCTGTCCAAGGGCCTGGAGCTGCTGCTGAGCCTGGCCGGCGACGGCGTGGTCGTGGCGCTCACCGCCCAGGACTACATCGGGTTCGTGCTCTCCCTGCTGGTCGCCTTCGGAGTGAGCTTCGAGGTCCCGCTGATCGCCGTCGCGCTCAACCTGGTGGGGGCGCTGAGCCACGAGGTGCTGGCCCGTAGCCGGCGCTGGATCTTCTTCCTCACCATCGTCTTCGCCGCGTTCGTGACCCCCACCCAGGACCCGTTCACGATGCTGCTCATGGCCGGCCCGATGATCGTGCTGTTCGAGCTGGCCATCCAGATCGCGCGCGTCGTCGACAAGCGGCGGGCCAAGCGGGCGGCGGTCGAGCACTTCCACGACATCGACGACGACGAGGCCTCCCCGCTGGATGCGACGCCGTCGTCCCTGGACGAGCCGCAGGACTCCACGCCGGCGTCCTTCCGCGGCTGACCGCCGACCGACCCGTGGACGTCGCCGTCCTGGTCAGCGCTGCCGCCGGCCGCGGGCGCGCCCGCGCCCTCGGGGACGCGGTGCTGCGCGAGATGTGCGCCGCCGGGCTGACGCCCACGGTGCTCCCGGCCACGAGCGGCGCCGACGCCGAGGCACGGGCGCGCGCGGCGGTCGCGGCCGGCACGGGCGCGGTGGTCGCCGTCGGCGGGGACGGGACCGCGCACGCCGCGCTGCAGGCCGTCGCCGGCACCGCGACGCCGCTGGGTCTGGTCCCCGCGGGCACCGGCAACGACCTCGCCACCGCCCTCGGCGTGCCCGCCGACCCGGCCGCGGCGGTGCGGGCGCTGGCCGCCGACCTGCGGGCGGGGGAGGCCCGCCGGGTCGACGCCGGCCGGGTGCGGAACCGGTGGTGGGCCACCGTGCTGTGCTGCGGCTTCGACTCGGCGGTCACCGACCGGGCCAACCGGTTGCGCTGGCCCCGGGGCCGGCGCCGCTACGACCTGGCGGTGCTGCTGGAGCTGGCCCGGCTGCGGCCGAACGAGATCACCCTGGTCCTCGACGGCGAGGTGCGCACCGTGCCGGCCACGATGGTCGCCGTCGGCAACACGGCCTGGTACGGCGGCGGCATGGAGATCTGCCCCGGCGCCGACCCCGCCGACGGCCGGTTCGACGTCACCGTCGTCGGCCCCCTGACCCGCCTGGAGCTGATCCGCGCCCGTCCCCAGCTGACCGACGGCTCGCACGTGGACAGCCCTGCGGTCTCGGTCTTCCGGGCGACGCGGGTCGAGCTCGCCTGCCCCGGCGTGACCACCTGGGCCGACGGCGAGCCGGTGGCCGCGCTGCCCGTCGTCGCGGACTGCGTCCCCGGCGCGCTGGGGATCGTCGGGGCGCGGCGAGCCGACGGGGCGGCGCGCGCCTAACGTGGAGGCATGTCCAGCCCCGCTGAGCGGTACGCCGCTTCCCGGCGCCGGACGGCCCATCCGGACCTCGTCGACTTCACCGCCGACCTGGGCTTCTCCCTCGACCCGTTCCAGGTGGAGGCGTGCGAGGCCCTCGACCGCGGGTCCGGCGTCCTGGTCTGCGCACCGACCGGCGCGGGCAAGACCGTCGTCGGCGAGTTCGCGGTGCACAAGGCGCTGGCCGAGGGCCGCAAGGCGTTCTACACGACGCCGATCAAGGCGCTGTCCAACCAGAAGTACAACGACCTCGTCGAGCGCTACGGCCCCGAACGCGTCGGTCTGCTGACCGGCGACAACGCCGTCAACGGCGACGCCCCCGTGGTGGTGATGACCACCGAGGTGCTGCGCAACATGCTGTACGCGGAGTCCCCGGCGTTGCGGGGCCTGAGCTACGTGGTGATGGACGAGGTGCACTACCTGGCCGATCGCTTCCGCGGGGCCGTCTGGGAGGAGGTGATCATCCACCTCCCGCCGTCGGTCACGCTGGTCTCGCTGTCGGCGACGGTCAGCAACGCCGAGGAGTTCGCCGACTGGCTGGTCACCGTGCGCGGCGACACCGAGGTCGTGGTCAGCGAGGTGCGCCCGATCCCGCTGTGGCAGCACATGCTCGTCGGCAACCGGGTGTTCGACCTGTTCTCGCTGCGCCCCGCCGCCCACGCCGCCGAGCACGGCGACAGCCCGCGGCCGCTGTCCACCCGCGAGCGCGGCGCCTCCGTGGTCGACCCCGAGCTCGTCCGGTACGTCCGCGAGCACGAGCGGCGGATCGAGGGCTGGGGCGGGCCGAGCCGGCGCGAGTCGTCGCACAAGCCGCGCTACCGGCCGCCGGCGCGGCCCGACGTCGTCGAGCGGCTGGACAAGGCCGGCCTGCTGCCGGCGATCACCTTCGTGTTCAGCCGCAACGGCTGCGACGCCGCCGTCCACCAGTGCTTGATGAGCGGGCTGCGGCTCACCGATGAGGCCGAGCGCGCCGAGATCGCGGCGATCATCGACGAGCGCACCGGCTCGCTGCCGGAGGAGGACCTGCACGTCCTCGGTTTCTGGGAATGGCGCGAGGGGCTGCTCGCCGGCCTGGCCGCGCACCACGCCGGCCTGGTGCCCGCGTTCAAGGAGACGGTCGAGGAGTGCTTCGTCCGCGGCCTGGTCAAGGCCGTATTCGCCACCGAGACGCTGGCGCTGGGCATCAACATGCCGGCACGGACCGTCGTCCTCGAGCGGCTGGTCAAGTGGAACGGCGAGGCGCACGTCGACGTCACGGCGGGGGAGTACACCCAGCTCACCGGCCGGGCCGGACGGCGCGGCATCGACGTCGAGGGGCACGCTGTCGTCATCTGGGCGCCCGGCATGGACCCCTCCGTCGTCGCCGGGCTGGCCAGCACGCGCACCTACCCGCTGCGGTCGAGCTTCCGGCCCAGCTACAACATGGCGGTCAACCTGGTCGGCTCGTTCGGCCGCGCGCGGGCCCGCGAGCTGCTCGCCTCCTCCTTCGCGCAGTTCCAGGCCGACCGTTCCGTCGTCGGGCTGGCCAGGGCCGCGGCGCGGCACGAGCGCGAGGCCGAGCGGTTCGCGGCCGACATGCACTCCGACCGCGGCGACGTGGGGGAGTACGCGCAGCTGCGCCGGGACATCTCCGAGCGCGAGAAGCACCTCTCCCGCGACTCGCAGGCCAAGCGCCGGATGGAGGCCGCCGAGGCGCTGGCCGCGCTACGGCCCGGTGACGTCATCCGGGTGCCGTCGGGGCGCCGGCAGGGCCTGGCCGTCGTCCTGGACCCCGGCGTCTCCGACGTCGCCGACCCGCGGCCGCTGGTGCTCACCGAGGACAAGTGGGCCGGGCGGCTCGCCTCGATCGACTTCCCGACGCCGGTGACGGCGCTGGCGCGGGTCAGAGTGCCGAAGAACTTCAACCACCGCAGCCCGCACGCCCGCCGCGACCTGGCCTCGACGCTGCGCAACGCCCGCGTGGAGCACGACCTCGGTGCCCGGCGCGTCAAGAACCGCTCGGCGGCCGCGGACGACCCGGTCCTCGCCGACCTGCGGGCCGTGCTGCGCCGCCACCCCGTGCACGCGCTGCCCGACCGCGAGGAGCGGGTCCGGGTGGCCGAGCGCTGGCTGCGTGCGGTGCGCGAGGCCGAGGCGCTGCACCGGACGATGGCCGAGCGCACCGGCTCGCTCACCCGGCAGTTCGACGCGACCTGCGACGTCCTGGAGGAGCTGGGCTACCTGGTGCCCGAGCCGGCCCAGCTGGTGCCCGCGGACACGGCGGTCATCGGCGCCACCGACGTGGGGAGGGTGGGGGAGCACATAGTCACCGACGACGGCCGGCGCCTGGCGCGCATCTGGTCCGAGGCCGACCTGCTCGTGGCCGAGTGCCTGCGCGCCGGCGCCTGGAAGGGGCTCGACGCCGCCGAGCTGGCCGCCGCCGCCTCCACGGTGGTGTTCGAGGCGCGGCGCGACCTGCCCTCCCTGCCCGCGATCCCGAGCGGCAAGGTCAGCGCGGCGGTGGCGGAGATGCGGCAGGTGAAGTCGCGCCTGGAGGACGTCGAGGCGGCGCACGGGGTGCGGGCCACCCGCGACCTCGACCTCGGCTTCGCCTGGGCGGCCTACCGGTGGGCCGACGGGCAGAGCCTCGACCGCGTGCTCGCCGGCGCCGAGCAGGCCGGCACCGAGCTCTCCGGCGGTGACTTCGTCCGCTGGATGCGCCAGCTCATCGACCTGCTCGACCAGATCGCCACGGTGGCCGACGACGCGGTGGCCTCCGTGGCCCGTGCCGCCGTCGGCAAGGTCCGCCGCGGTGTCGTCGCCGTCGCCGTGGGGGGCTGACCATGACCGAGATGCCGAGGCAGCCCGCGGAGACCAGCGAGCCCGACCACGCCGGGGCGACCGCGGAGAGCGGGACCAGGCGGCGGATCCTGCGCCCGCTGTACGGGTGGCTGGTGCTCGCCGCGGTGCTGGTCGCCCTGGCCGTCGCCCGGTGGGCCGGCCTCGGCCCGACGCTGCTGGACGACGGCCAGGTGCAGAGCGACATCGCCGAGCAGTTCGAGCAGCGCTACGACGTCGGGGTGGACGTCGACTGCCCGCGCGGCATGCAGGTCAGCGAGGGCCGCGAGTACGACTGCGACGCGGAGACCGACGACAACGAGGACCTCACCCTCGTCGTCACCATCACCGACGAGGACCCGGCCGCCTACACCTGGGACGTCGACTGACGTCAGCCCAGCGCGCCGGCGGGCCAGCCCAGGGCCGCGCCCAGGCGGCCGAGCGAGGACTGCAGGCCGTGCTGCTCCGCCAGCTGCGCCAGCGCGGCGGGGTCGGCGGGGGACCGGGGGAGCGTCCCCTCCACCGCGGGCAGGTCGATGTCCGTGGCCACGGCGACCACCACCGGCGCGCGGTCGAGGTAGTCCGAGGCCGCGTGCAGCTTCTTGAGGACGGCGGCGGTCAGCGGCGCCGTCGGGACGACGGTGCGCGCCACGGCCGCCCGGATGCCCGCGAGGTCGCCGAACTCGTCGATCAGCGCCGCCGCGGTCTTGGCGCCGACGCCGGCGACCCCGGGCAGCCCGTCGCTCGGGTCCCCGCGCAGCACGGCGAAGTCGGCGTAGGCGCGACCCGGGATGCCGTACTTGTCGGCGACAGCGGCCTCGTCCACCGTCTCGATGTCGGCGATCCCGCGGTTGGTGTACAGCACCCGGACGCCACGCTCGTCGTCGACGAGCTGGAAGAGGTCGCGGTCGCCGGTGACGATGTCGACCGGGCCGCGGGCGCGGGTGGCCAGGGTGCCGATGACGTCGTCGGCCTCGAAGCCGGGGGCGCCGACGCGGGCGACGCCGGCGGCGGCCAGCACCTCGACGAGCACCGGCACCTGGGGGCTCAGCTCGTCGGGCACCTCCTCCTCGCCCTCGGACGCGACGCGGTGCGCCTTGTACGAGGGCAGCGCCTCGACCCGGAAGGCCGGGCGCCAGTCGTCGTCCCAGCAGGCGACGAGCCGGTCCGGGCCGTGCGCGGTGAGCAGCCGGGCGGTCATGTCGAGGAAGCCCCGCACGGCGTTGATCGGCCGGCCGTCGGGCGTCGTCACGCTGGTCGGCACCCCGTAGAAGGCGCGGAAGTACAGCGACGCGGCGTCCAGCAGCATGGTCGTCACGGGGAGGGACGCTAGCGGGCGGGCGGGACGTGCGGAGACCGTCGGGGTCCGTGGTTAGTCTGCGCCCGTGGGAAGCGCCTCCGTGCCGTCGCCGACCGGCCCGCTCGTGACCTCCGACCGGGTGCACGCCGCGCGGGCGCTGGCCGCCGAGTCGGGCACCGACCTGCTCGTCCTCACGCCGGGTTCGGACCTGCGCTACCTCACCGGCTACGACGCCCACGCCATGGAGCGGCTGACCGCGCTCGCCGTGCCGCGGGTGGGGGAGCCCTTCCTCGTCGTCCCGCGCCTCGAGGCCCCGATGGTCGACGTGAGCCCGGCCGGTGCGCTGGGTCTCGACGTGCTCGCGTGGGACGAGACGGACGACGCGTTCGCGCTGCTGGCGGGGGAGGCGACCGCGCGGCTGGGTTCCGCCCCCGCCCGCGTCGCCGTGGGGGCCCGCACCTGGGCCGAGCACGTCCTCGGGGTGCAGCGGGCGCTGCCCGGCTCGGCGCTGGAGCTCGCCGGGCCGGTGCTGGACCGGCTGCGCATGGTCAAGTCCGCCGCCGAGATCGAGGAGCTGGCGCTGGCCGGCGCGGCCATCGACCGCGTGCACGCCCGCATGGCCGAGTTCCTCACCGTCGGCCGCACGGAGGCCGCCGTGGGCGCCGACATCGCGGCGGCGATCCTCGAGGAGGGGCACGTCGGCGTCGACTTCACCATCGTCGGGTCGGGCCCGAACGGCGCCAGCCCGCACCACGAGCTGTCCGACCGCGTGGTCCGGGCCGGCGACGTCGTCGTCGTCGACATCGGCGGCGAGACCGCGACGGGGTACCGCTCGGACTGCACCCGCACCTACGTCGTCGGCGGCAGCGCTCCCGCCGACGTCGCCGAGTGGTACGCCGTCCTGCACGCCGCGCAGCAGGCGTCCGTCGCCGCCGTCCGGCCGGGGGTCACAGCCGAGCAGGTGGACGCCGCGGCGCGGGACGTGATCGCCGACGCCGGCTGGGGCGAGCACTTCATCCACCGCACCGGGCACGGCATCGGGCTGGACTCGCACGAGGCCCCCTACATCGTGGCCGGCAACGACCTGCCGCTGGAGCCGGGCATGGCGTTCTCGGTCGAGCCGGGCATCTACCTCGCCGGCCGCTGCGGCGCCCGCATCGAGGACATCGTCGTGTGCACCGACGACGGCGTCCGCTCGCTGAACGGCGGTCCGCGTGAGCTCGTCGAACTCCCCGGCTGACCCGGGGCCGGTGCCGGTCGACGTCGACCGGCTGCTGCTCGCGGCCCTGGCGCGGGACGGGCGGGCCAGCTACACCGAGCTGGCCGACAAGGTGGGCCTGTCGGTCTCGGCCGTGCACCAGCGCGTCCGGCGGCTGGAGCAACGGGGGCTGATCACCGGCTACCGGGCCACCCTGGACCCGAAGCTGCTGGGGCTGCCGCTGACCGCCTTCGTCTCCATCACCCCGATCGGCGCGCAGAACGAGGACCCGCCGGCGCTGCTGGCCCACCTGACGGCCATCGAGGAGTGCCACTCCGTCGCCGGCCAGGAGAGCTACATCCTCAAGGTGCGGGTGGCCTCGCCCGACGCACTGGAACTGCTGCTCCGCGAGATCCGGGCGTGCGCCAACGTCTCCACGCGGACCACCGTCGTCCTCTCCACGCAATACGAGGACCGCCCGCCGCTCTGACCGGGCTGGACATCGGTTCGAACACGTGTTCGTATGGTGGGCATGCGGTGGGAAACGCAGCGGCTCGACCTCGACGAGCCGACGACCCTGCCCGGCATGCCGAGCATCCGGGGCCTGCTGCGCAGCGTCCAGGTGCCGGAGTTCCCCGGGCTGACGTTCCACGAGGTGCGGGCGCGCTCAGCGCTCAACAAGGTGCCCGGCGATTCCGCGATGCCCTTCTGCTACACGATCAACCCCTACAGGGGATGCAGCCATTCGTGTGTCTACTGCGTGGCCGGAGACACCCTGGTCCTCATGGCCGACGGGCGCCAGAAGCCGATCTCCGAGCTGCGCGTGGGTGATCGGATCGTCGGAACCGAACAGCGTGGGACCTATCGGCACTACGTCACCACGGACGTCCTCGCCCACTGGTCGACGGTGAAGCCGGCGTACCGCGTCTCACTGGCCGACGGAACCGAGCTCACAGCCAGCGGCGACCACCGCTTCCTCACGGGCCGGGGCTGGAAGCACGTCGTCGGAGCCATGGCCGGGCGGGACCGCCGCCCCTACCTCACGACCAACGACTCCCTGCTCGGTTTCGGGGGTGCGGCATCCCCGGTCGCCGCGTGCGAGCAGTATCGGCGGGGCTACCTCACCGGGATGGTCCGCGGCGATGCGAACCTCAAGGTCTACCGGTACCAGCGGGCCGGTCGCACCCACGGTGACGTCCACAGGTTCAGGCTCGCGCTCGCCGATGTGGACGGACTGATCCGCTCGCAGGCCTACCTGGCGATGGAGGGCATCCCGACCGACCAGTTCGAGTTCTCCGGCGCCACCGGGAACCGGCGCGCCATGACGGCGATCCGTGCGTCCAGCGCCGCGGCCGTGGCGCGGATACAGCAACTCATCGAGTGGCCGGTCGAGCCCTCCCGGGCGTGGCAGCGCGGATTCCTCGCCGGCATCTTCGATGCGGAGGGCAGCCGCAGCCAGGGTGTCCTGCGGATCAGCAACGCCGACGACGAGATGCTGGCCCGGACGCAGGACGCGTGCACTGCCTTCGGCTTCGACGCCGTTCTCGAAGACCCGGGCCGGGAGAACAGGGTGCGCACCGTGCGCCTCAGGGGCGGTCTGAAGGAGCACATGCGCTTCCTGCACCTGACCGACCCGGCGATCCGCCGCAAGTGCACCGTCGAGAACATCGCGGTGAAGAGCGACGCGGATCTCCGGGTGGTCGCCGTGGAGAGTCTCGGACTCGACATGCCGATGTACGACATCACGACCGGCACGGGTGACTTCGTGGCGAACGGCGTCATCAGCCACAACTGCTTCGCCCGCAGGACGCACGAATGGCTCGAATTCGATTCGGGCCGGGATTTCGACACCCAGGTCGTGGTGAAGACGAACCTGGCCGAGGTGCTGCGCCGGGAGCTGGCCCGCACGGGCTGGACGCGCGAGCACGTCGCCCTGGGCACGAACACCGACCCGTACCAGCGCGCCGAGGGCCGCTACCGGCTCATGCCCGGGGTCATCCGCGCCCTGGCGGAGTCGGGCACGCCGTTCTCCATCCTCACCAAGGGCACGCTGCTGCGCCGCGACGTCCCGTTGCTGGCCGACGCCGCGGGACAGGTCCCATTGGGCCTGGGCGTCTCCATGGCCATCTGGGACGACGAGCTGCACCGGGCGCTCGAGCCGGGCGTGCCCACCCCGCGGGCACGGCTCGACCTCGTCCGGGCACTCGCGGACGCAGGCCTGCCGTGCGGGGTCTTCCTCGCACCGGTGCTGCCGGGCCTCACCGACGACGAGGCGTCGCTGGATGCCGCGCTCGGCGCGATCGCAGCGGCCGGGGCCACCGGTGTCACGGTCATCCCGCTGCACCTGCGTCCGGGCGCCCGCGAGTGGTTCATGGCGTGGCTGCGCACCGCCCACCCCGAGCTCGTACCGCGCTACGAGCGGATGTACGCCCGCCGGGCCTACGTCTCCGCCGAGTACCGGACCTGGCTGGCGCATCGGGTCGCACCGCTGCTCGCCCGGCACGGGCTGGACCGGCAGAGCGGGGGAGCGGCGCGCGGTGCCGACGGAGCGCAGGTCACCGGCGTGCCCGGCGACGAGGAGGTCGGATTCCCGGCGGGCAGCCTGCCGACCACCGGCCTGCCCGGGGTCCGACCCAAGGGTGAGCCGGACGCCGTCACCCCGGCACCCGGACCAGCCGCCGACGACGGCGGGCAGCTCTCCCTGCTCTGAGCGGCGGCCCGGTCGTACCGCGGCCCGCTCAGCCGGCGGCGCGGCCGCTCCTCGAGGTCCGGGCCACCGAGCGGGCAGCCCGCACCACACCGCGCGCGGACACCGGAGGAGCGCCGCCCGCCAGCGCCAGCCGCCGGTACGAGTCGTAGGAAAGATCGCGGTACGCCGCCGCCAGGTCCGCCGCGGCGGCCTCGCGCGACGGCGGGGCCGTGGCCCGCAGGTGCTGGGCGGTGCGCCCGGCGTGCTTGCCGAACGTCACCTGCAGCGCCTGGTTGGACAACCGCCCACCGATGCGCGAGTCCAGCCCTGGGCCGCGGCGCAGCGCCGGCAGCACCCAGGGGCTCGCCGCCAGCGCGGGGAAGCGCTCCCGCACCGTCTCCCACGCGTGCCAGGCGGTGAGCGCGCCAGTGACCGACCACTCGCCGTCGTCGGTGCGCAGGACCAGCCGTCGCGTACCGGCGTGCACCTGGTCCCGGCACAGGGAGCGGAACATGCCGACGGGCGCCGGCCAGGCCAGTGCCAGCGCGCACCACGCGACCGCCCGCACGTGCTCGGGATCGGATCCGCGGAGCTCGGTGAGCGGACGCAGGTCCAGCTCCTGCGGCTCGGGCTCGGGCGTGCGAGCCCGGGGCAGGGCCAGCCCGCCGTACCGGGCGACCTTGCTGTACAGCGCCACGGTCGCGGGCTTCCACTCCCGGGCGGCCGCCAGGGGCGCGAGGCCGGTGCGGGCCAGCTCGTCCGGGCCGATGTCCAGCTCGAGCGCCGCCTCGGACAGGCGGCGCCACTGCACCTCGTACCTGGGTGGGGGCGGCCAGCGGCGCCAGGCTCGCTCCGGCGGCGGCGACGGCATCTCGGGCAACGGCTGCTGCCACGCGCGCGACATGCCGGGACACTACCGTTATCCCCAACCATGATGCGACTTGTCGCTCGTGGTATTTCGCCGTTGACACCCGCACCGCCCTCCGGGCGGTGGATCAGCAGTGCCCACCGGCGGCGCATCCGGCCGGGCCTCCGACCGGGCAGTGCACCCGGGGGTTGGTTAGGGTCCGCTCATGTACACCGCGAGCTGGCGCGACGTCGTGCGGACCGATCTGTTCGGTGCATCGCCGGACCGTCGCGACCGGCCCTACCGGTTGATCATCCGGCTGTGCCTGGTGGTCTTCCACCTTTTCCGCTTCCGGTTCGACGTCCGTGGCGCCCAGCACGTCCCCGCGACCGGCGGCGCGGTCATCTGCAGCAACCACGTCAGCTTCTTCGATTTCACGTTCCTGGGACTGGGCGCCATCTCCCAGCACCGGCTCGTCCGGTTCATGGCGAAGTCGGCGGTGTTCGACCACTGGTTCGCGGGCCCGTTCATGCGGGCGATGCGGCACATCCCGGTCGACCGCCGGGCAGGTGCCGCGGCCTTCGACGCCGCCGTGCGGGCGCTCAAGGACGGCGAGGTGGTGGGCGTCTTCCCGGAGGCGACCATCAGCCGGAGCTTCACGGTCAAGGACCTCAAGGCGGGTGCTGCGCGGATGTCGATCGAGGCGGGCGTGCCGATCATCCCGGCCGCCGTCTGGGGCGGGCACCGGGTCGCCACCAAGGGCCACAAGGTCGAGCTGCGGCGCGGCGTGCCGGTGATGGTCATCCTCGGCGAGCCGATCGTCCCGGAACCGGGGGAGAAGGTGCAGCAGCTGCTGCGCCGCACCCGTGCCGCCATGGGGGCGCTGCTGGACGAGGCGCAGCGCGACTACCCCGACCAGCCGGCCGGCCCCGAGGACCGCTGGTGGCTGCCCGTGCACCTGGGCGGCACCGCGCCGACCCCGGA
The DNA here is from genome assembly GCF_003319105.1 of Blastococcus sp. TF02-09. Lineage (GTDB taxonomy): Bacteria > Actinomycetota > Actinomycetes > Mycobacteriales > Geodermatophilaceae > Blastococcus. The sequence goes on from NZ_QOHH01000001.1 coordinate 419,170, forward strand.
GGAGGCCCTGGTGGCCGACGCCGCCCGCGCCGCGGGTCACGGCCCGAAGGCGCGGAAGAAGTCCCCGCTGCAGCGGATCACCGGCATCCTGCGCCGGCGCTGAGCAGCCGGGCGGGAAGAGAGCCGGCTCCACCTCACCCGCAAGTCACGTTCTTCCAGTCACTGCATCGTCCGGAAGCAGCCCGGTCGTAACGATCAGGTCACAGTGACCCTCAGGGTCATCGCAGGTACCTGACCGTCCCCGGACTGTTCTTACAGTCCCTGCAGTTCCTCACCGGGAGCACCGAGACGTGCCTCTCCGGATCGAGCGTGCGGGCCCCTCGGCCGGCACGGACGGCGCCCGCGCCGGCCGTGCGATCCGGGGCGTGGGGGCCGGCGCGTGCGACCCGGGCGTGCGTCCGGGACCCCGGCGGAGCCCCCGAGATCCGTGTCATCAGACAACGGTCGAGCCGCGCGCAGCCAGTGCGCGGCCGTCCGGCCCGAAGACACGGAGCCGCGGTGGGCGGTCCGCCGACGCCCGCCGGTCGTGGGACGACTCCGGCACCTCCGGGGCCCGCGTCACGCGGTCGGCCCGCGGATGCGCCGGGATGGGATGCTGGGTCAGGGCCGCGGCGGCGAGTGCGGCGGTCCCGACCCCCCGTCCGACCGGACCGGGGAGCGCACCCGGCGGCAGGGACGTCCCTGCTCCGGGCCGACGGTTCCTCGGGAGGACGAGCGTGGCCACAGCACCGGGCGCGCTGCTCCCCACCACCACCGAGCGCGACGGCTCGGCTCGCCGCACTGCCGCCCGCCTGCCGTGGCGGACGCTCCTGGCGGCCGTCGGGGGCCTGGCGATGATGCTGGCGTTCCCCGGGCCCGCCCTGGTGCCGCTCGCGGTGCTGGGCCCCGCCGCCCTGGCCCTCGCGGTCCACGGGCGCAGCGTCCGAGGCGGACTGTGGCTCGGGCTGGTGACCGGCCTGGCCTTCTTCGTGCCGCTGCTGAGCTGGACCGGCATCTACGTCGGCCCGCTGCCGTGGCTCGCCCTGGCCGTCTTCGAGACGCTCCACCTCGCCCTCCTGGGAGCGGCCACCGCGCTGATGTCCCGTCTGCGCTGGTGGCCGCTGTGGGCCGCCGCGCTGTGGGTGGCCGACGAGGCACTGCGGGGCCGTCTGGTGCTCGGCGGCTTCCCCTGGGGCCGGCTGGGCCTGAGCCAGACCGACGGCCCGTTGCTCGCTCTGGCCGCCTACGGGGGAGTGCCTCTCGTCAGCTTCGCCGTCGCCCTGATCGGCACGCTGCTGGCCGCCGCCGCGCTCGCCCTCCACCGCCTGCTCCGCTCGGAGCCGCCGGCGCGACGGGCCGCGGCACGCCCGCTCGCCGTCGCGGTCGCCGGGCTCGTGGCGGTCCCGCTCGTCGGCGCCGTGGCCTGGCTGCCGCTGCCGGGCCCTTCGCTCACCGAGGGCGGGCCGACGGCGACCGTCGCGGTCATCCAGGGCAACGTGCCGCGGGCCGGACTGGACTTCAACGCCCAGCGCCGCGCCGTCCTGGACAACCACGTGCAGCGCACCCTGGAGCTCGCCGAGGCCGTGCGGGCCGGCGACCAGCCCCAGCCCGACGTCGTCCTGTGGCCGGAGAACAGCTCCGACATCGATCCCTACATCAACGAGGACGCCGCCGGGCAGATCGAGAGCGCCGCCCGCGCGATCGACGCGCCCATCCTGGTCGGCGCCGTCGTGCAGGGCCCGGGCCGCTTCATCAGCAACACCGCCATCGTCTGGGACCCCGAGGACGGCCCGGGGGAGACCTACGTCAAGCGGCACCCCGTCCCGTTCGGTGAGTACGTCCCGGCCCGCGACTTCTTCCGCTTCTTCAGCACGCAGGTCGACCGCGTCACCGACCAGCGCGCGGGGGAGGAGCCCGGCCTGCTGGACATCGGTGGCACCCGGGTCGGCGACCTCATCTGCTTCGAGGTGGTCTACGACGGCCTGGTCGCCGACGTCGCCGACGCCGGCATGCTCGTCGTCCAGACCAACAACGCCACCTTCGGCCGCACCGCCGAGAGCGAGCAGCAGCTCGCGATGAGCCGGCTCCGGGCGGTCGAGCACGGTCGCACCGTCGCCGTGGCCGCCACGAGCGGGATCTCCGCCATCGTGGCCCCGGACGGCACCGTCGTCCGCTCCTCGGAGCTGTTCACCCCCGACGTCTTCGTCGAGGAGATCGCCCAGCGGGACTCGCGCAGCCTGGCCGCCCGGCTCGGGGCCGGACCGGAGTGGGCGCTCACCGCCCTCGGGCTCGGCGCGGTGGCCGCCGCCCTCAGGCAGCGCCGGGCGTCGGCGGGCGGCTCGGGAGCAAGCTGACCGCTCCGCGCGTTGGAAGGACCGTGGGACGTCGCATACGCATCGCCGCCGGCCTCCTGGCGCTCGCCGAGGTGGTCGTGTTCGTGCTCGTGGCCGCAAGGATCGGCGCGGGACTCACCGTGCTGCTCGCCCTGGCCACCAGCGCGCTGGGCTGGGCACTGCTGGCCCGTCAGGGCACCAAGGCGCTGGCCGATCTGAGGGAGAGCGCGCGCACCCGTCGTCGCACGGGCGCGGGCCGCGAGCTGGGCGACGCCGGGCTGGTGGCCGCCGGCGGGCTGCTGATGGTCCTGCCCGGCTTCATCAGCGACGTCCTCGGCCTGCTCTGCCTGCTGCCGGGCACCCGGTCGCTGGTGCGGGCGGCGCTGGGGCGCCTGATCGTGTCCCGGCTGCCGGTCGGGCTGCGCCCGCCGGTGCGGGTCGACAGCGTCCGCACGGCCGAGGTGCCCCGCCGGGAGGAGCCCGTCCGGACGGCGCCCCTGGTCATCGAGGGCGAGGTGCTCCGCGGCCCCGAGGGTCGCCCGGGTGCCTGAGTCACGCTCTGCACGCGAAACGGCCCCGGTGGAGATCCACCGGGGCCGTTCGTGACGCTGGGTCCTAGCTGGCGCGGGTCCGCCGGCCGCGCAGCACCTCGAGGCGCTCGGCCAGGACCTCCTCGAGGTCCTCGACGGAACGACGCTCGAGCAGCATGTCCCAGTGGGTGCGCGGGGGCTTGACCTTCTTGGGAGCCGGCTCCGAGCCGCCGACCAGCTTCGCCGCGGCACCGTCGAACTTGCACTCCCAGGTGTCGGGGAGCTCGGCGTCATCGGCGAACGGCACCGTGAACAGGTGGCCCGAGGGGCACCGGTACTCGGCGTACTGGCGCTCGATGGGCGCGGTGTTCCGTTCGGTCTCGTAGCTGACGCTGCCCAGTCGGCTGCCGCGCAAGGAACGCTCGCCCATTGCACACCGTCCTCTCGTACGTGGTGTCGGTCGGGACTCGACTCCGGTGCGCAGGCACATACCCGCACACCGAGGGAGTCACAGAGACGAACGACAGATGTGGCGGGAAGATTCCGCCGAACAGGTCCCTCATCATCGCATGGGGTGGGATCCGGGGCCTTGCGGGGCCCTCCCGCCCCCTCGGAGGGGTGAGCTCCCGGGACCTCAGGGGAGGGCGAGCTGTCCCGGGCCCGCCGCCGTGGGGCCCAGCTGGCCCCGCACGTGGTGCCGGCGGCACAGCACCTGGTACCGGACGGCGGGGGAGGAGCCGGGTTCCTCACCGGGCAGCTGGGCCGGCGCGGTGTCGGCCACGACGACGGTCTCGCCGGCCCGCACCATGACGCCGTCCACGACGCGGGCGTTGAGCAGACCCGGCAGCCCGCACCAGCACAGCACCTCGACCTGGACCCGCTGGACGTCGTCGGCGACCTCCAGCAGCCGGCGGGTGCCGGGGAACAGGTGGGTGCGGAAGTCGGTGGTCAGGCCGAAGGCGTAGACGTCGACGTGCGACTCGTCGACCAGTTCGGCGAGCTGGTCGACCTGGCGGTCGGTGAGGAACTGGGCCTCGTCGACGATGACGTAGTCGACGCGGTCGCCGGCGGCCCAGCGCTCGCGAACCAGCAGCCGCAGATCGGTCCCCCCGTCGATCTCGATCGCGGCGCGGCACAGCCCCACCCGGGAGGTGATCTGCGGAGCCGCCGACCGGTCGCCCTGGGTCACCAGCAGCCCGTGGCGGCCCTGCCGGCTCTGGTTGTGGTCGACCTGGAGGGCGAGGGTGGACTTGCCGCAGTCCATGGGTCCGTGGAAGAAGCGCAGGTGCGCCGGTGCCGGGTGCCGCCGCCGGTCCCCGGACGCCGGGACCGCGGCCGGGCCGGCCACCGGCAGCGGACTCACCGCGGGGCCCACAGGCCGCGCTCCTCCAGGACCTCCCGCAGCATCGCCGGCCGGTCGGTCATGATCCCGTCGACCCCGAGGTCGAGCATCGTGCGGGCCTCGTCCGGGTCGTCGACGGTCCAGACGTGCACCTGGAGGCCGCGGGCGTGGGCGGCGGCCAGGAAGCGCTCGTCGACGAGGGCGCGGCCGCCCAGCTGGAGCGGCACCTGGGCGCAGCCGGCCTGGATGCGGACGAGGCCGGCGGCCCTGGGGGAGTAGGACGACAGCCGCAGCGCCGCCACGCCGCGAGGGCCTAGCGAGGTGCACACGGCGGGGCCGAAGAGACGGCGGGCCGCGGCGATGCGGGCGTCGGAGAACGAGCCGAGGCAGATGCGATCGGCCACGCCCATGCGGCTCACCAGGCGCACCAGCGGCGCCAGGACACCGGCGGCCTTGATGTCGAGGTTGAACTTCACGTCCGGCCAGGCACCGAGCAGGTCCTCAAGGCGGACGATCGGCTCGCGGCCGCCGATGCGGGCCTCCGACAGCTCCGACCAGTGCATCGCGTCCACGCGGCCGGTGCGGTCGGTGACCCGCTCCAGCGTCGTGTCGTGGAAGGCCACGAGCGTGCCGTCGGCGGTGATCTGCACGTCGGTCTCGAGGTACCGGTAGCCCAGGTCCACGCAGGCCTGGAAGGCCGGGAGCGTGTTCTCCAGGTGCTCGATCGCACCGCCGCGGTGAGCCATGGCGAGAGGCGTCGGCGCGTCGAGGTAGGCGAACCGCGCAGGGGGCACAGCGACACGCTAGTCAGGCGCCCCGGTCCCCGCTGCGGCCACCCTGCGCCGACCACCGCGGCCTCCCGTCACGAGACCGCTGGTCAGGGCGTGTTGGTCGCGGATCGGCGGCGTCCTGGCGTGTTCCGCGGGTGCCGTCGCCGGTGGCGTCTAGCGTGCCGAGACGTGGCACAGCACGCGACCGGCACGGTGACGCACGCCCCCATCTCCCCCGCGCCCAACCGGGGGAGCGGTGAGGGTCGCCGGTGCGGCTGGTGCCGTCGGGTCCTGCCCGAGCAGGGATCGGTGGGTCGCCCGCGCCTGTACTGCGGCCAGGCGTGCCGGCAGCGCGCCTACGAGCAGCGCTCGGCCACCGCCAAGGCGGGTCTGCCGGCCGACGTCGTGCTGGTCTCGCGCGCCGAGCTCGACGGGCTGCAGGACCGGCTGTACCAGCTGCGCTGCGCCCTGGAGGACGTGCAGACGCTGCTCACCGAGAAGCCGACCAAGGCCGAGCTCGAGCGCTCGCTGTCCGACCTCCTGCACTCGACGGGCCGGCTGGACCGGCTCTGGGTCACCGAACGCAGCTGACGGCCGGCACCGGCTGTCCGGTACCGGCCGCCAGGTTCGCGGTCAGACGATGAACGGTGCTCAGTCGGGATCGCTCGAGTCGTCGTTCTGGTCCTCGTCGTTGCCCTGGTCCTCGTTCGAGTTGTCCGGCAGGTTGTCCTGCTCGTCGCTGCCCGGGTCGTTCCCCTCGGTGTTGCCGCTGTCGTCGTCCGTCGTGCCCTCGTTCGGTGTGGTCACGTCCGCATCCGAGCACGCGGTCATCGTGGCGCCGCCGCCGAAGAGCGCCAGAGCGGTCAGGAGCGCGGCGAGCGGCCGTCGGATCTGCATGGTTCGACCCTACGAACACCTGCGGCGGATCGCCCGTCGAGCACAGCGACACACCCCGTCTTTCGTCACTGTTACGCAATTCGACCGGACTGGCAGGACAGGGGAGCTCGGTGACGTGGGGACGACGGGCGGTCACAGGCGGCCATGAGTCGACCTGAGGACGCTCCGACCCGGGTCCTGGACAAGATCAACTCAGGGGGAGTCGCGACCATTTGGCGACCCGGGCGTCACGAGACGGACCGGACGACCGCCGACCGGAGGTCTCGCCGAGCCGCGTCGGCGTGCTGGTCGAGGCACGACGCCGTGGCCGACGGGGACGGCGCCGCACTGCGGCATCGACATGCGAGCACGGAACCGGGCGCTCGACGTGCCAGCCGACAGCCGGGTCGGCCCCCTCTCGGACCGCCTGCCCGTAGCGCCGATAATGCACATTATGTCAATTAGCCTGCCGGAACCCCGCCCCTGAGCATCGTTCACCCCTCCCCGCAGCACTGGGGAACGATGACGGCATGGCGCGCACCTGGACCCACGTCGGCCGCTGCTGGAGCAACGGCGAGCCGTTCCTCGCCCTCGACGGCGACCTGCTGCCCGACTGGTCCGGCGAGACCGACGGTCACTACGAGCAGCTGGTGCCCGACCTGGCCTACGACCTCACCAGCATTCCCGTGGGCGCCGGCCGAGCCGCCGTCGTCCTCACCGACACGGAGGTCGCCGACGAGGGCTGGCTGGAGGTCTTCCGTGCCGACGACGACGCCGTCGTCGTGCTGCAGGTCTCGGGCAGTGACTACCCCGCCGCCGTCGCGGCCGCGCTCGCACAGCCGGAGGACGCCGCGGAGCCGGGTGACCACGTGACGGTCCCCAGCGGGCGCCTCGCCTTCATCAGCGCGGCTCTCGACGGCGCCGGCGTAGAGGCCGCTCCCCTGCGACCCGAGTCGCCCGGGCCACTGCCGGACTCCGGCGACTTCGACGAGCGGCAGGCCGGGGCGGGCGGCCCCCTGCTGCGTGCCACCGCCCACGGTTACCGGATCTGGGTGCAGTGGATGACCCGGCTGGACGAGGACGCCGTCTTCGCCCGGTGGCTCTTCGTCCCGGCGTCGGGCGACATTCCGTCACAGTGACGGATGCCGGAGCCTGCTGCCGGGCGCCCGGTACCGCCGGCGATGAGTTCCGGGGCCCGACCGGGTCCTCCGTCCGACAACCCACCACCTGGAGGTCCGATGCCCCCCACCGTGCAGGCCATCGTCGTCACCGGCGACGTCGATCGGCTGCAACGCTTCTACGCCGGGCTGCTCGAGGCCGAAGTCGTCGACCGGCAGCCCGAGGAAGGTGAGCTCTTCTTCCTGACCCTGCGGATCGGCGACTCCCGGCTCGGCCTGGTGGCGGACAAAGACGTCACGCCCGGCACCCCGGGTCGGGTGCTGCTCAGCCTCGAGGTGCCCGACGTCGACGCGGCACTGGTCCGCGTGCCCGCGCTGGGCGGTGAGGCGACGTCCGGGGCGAACGACATGCCGTGGGGGCAGCGGGTCGCCCACGTCCGCGACCCGGACGGGAACGCGCTGAACCTCACGCAGCCGCTTTGACGTCTCCGCAGGCGGGTAGCGGCCCCGGGACGACGACACCAGGAGGAACCCCGTGGCCGACTCACGCCCGGACACCGACGAGCACGCCGACCCCGGCGGCACCCCCACCCAGGGCCAGGACGACCTGATCCGCAAGCCGGTCACCCCCGGTGCGGACGACGGGTCCGCGACCGCCGTGCCGGGGGTCTACGAGGCCGACGAGGACGACCAGCAGCGCGGCAAGGAGGTCAAGCCGGGTAACTGAGCGCTCACCGCCGCGCTGCGGGCGTCCGTCGGCGGGAGAACAGGTGTGCGCCGACGAGCGCCACCGCGAGACCAGCCACGACCAACACCGTTGTCGTTCCGGACCAGGTCGACGGGGAGCTCTCCTCGTCGACGGGAACCGACTCCTCGGCGCCGGCTGTCTCATCGGCGGTGGCCGCCTCGTCGGCGCTGGCCGACAACCGCCCGAGCTGGTCGGCCAAGGAGATGACCGCGGCGTCCCAGTTCCGCTCCTCGAGATCGGGGACGACCTCGCGCGTGATCGCGTCGTCGACGTCGGCGTCGGAGAGCGGGAAGGACTCGCCGATCCACCAGCCGTACTCGTAGTCGTCGTCGCCCACCGAGACGGCCAGGAGGATGTCGGAATCCGTGAGCCCGGACAGGTGGGCGGTCTGCTCGGTCCAGTCCGCATCGCCCTCGCTCGAGAAGGACGGGACCAGCACGGTGTACAAGCCGATCCCGCTCTGAGCCGCCAGTCCATCGACGGCCGCGCTGACCTGGGGCGCGTCCGGACCCAGGACGCCGACCGTGTCGGTGACCCGGTCGGACAGCGACACGGGTGTGTCCGCAGCAGCTGGGCCGGTCCGCGTGAGCAGGAGAGCGAGGACCGCGAACACGATGAGCCGGCTTCGCACGGTCACCTGCGGCCACCGGCCGTGACGAGGCGCCCGGCACGGACGGCGGTCCACCCCCACCGGCTCTCGGTCCCGGTCTCTGCCTGGCTGGAGGTCACGGGAAAGGTGTCGACCACGGGCGGTGCCGCGCCCGCGGCACCGATCACCGCGCCCAGCCCGGGGTCGCACCACTCCAGGAGATGCAGGTTGCGGTACGTCGTCCACGTCCGCCCCTCGGCGGTCCGGTGTGCTGTGGACAGGTCGATCTCGAGCCGCGACAACCCGTCCAGCGTCGCAGCCCCCACCTTCACGAGGCATTCTTTGAGCGTCCAGTGCCGGAGGAAGGTCGCCCGGGGCTCCGGTGACGACCGCACCTGGAGCATCTCCCGCTCCGTCAGGGTCAGGTGGAGGAGCGCCGCGTCGAGCGCATCCCCGGACCGTGCCGTCTCGACGTCCACCCCGACCGGGTCCCACCCGACCGCGGCCGCCACGGCACCGCGCGTGTGGGCAAGGCTGACGTGCACACCGGGCAGAGCAGGCATCGACGGCCGGCCGTGGTCGCTGGACCCGCACTGTGGACAACGCTGCACGAGTTCGAGCGTCTCGATCGCCTGACCGGTCAGCTGCGCGGCACTCCACCGGACCAGCAGGTGTGCCGCCACCCGCGCGTCTCGGTCGGCGCTCGAACGGAGCCGCCCGCAGCGGTCGCGTTCGTCGGCCGTGAGCAGTCCGTCGTCCAGGGTGCGGAGAACATGGTCAGGGGCGGCGGCGTGGACGAGTGGTCCATCGCGGCTGGGGATCACGCTGCTCTTCTCCTGCGTTCGTGTGCGGCTGCGACCACTACCTGTCCCCTACCCGAGGACCCCGCCGCGTTGTACGACGCGCCAGACAGCCATTCCATCCAGCCAGGTTCCGGGACGCGGATCTATCGGTAGTTCTGCCCATTTCGCGGGGCCCTCGGCCGGCGGAGACTCGGACGGCAGGCCAGCAACCCGCCGGCCGGTCGACGCTCGGGTGCTGTCCCGTTTCAGGGCCCGGGTCGAGGAGGGTGCGCAACCGATGCGAGCGATGGTGTCGTGACGACCTCAGAGGTCAGGACGGACGAGGTGCGACCGGTGGTCGTGCGCCTCAGCGACGCCATCGTCCACGGACAGCACGCGCGAACGGCGGCTCCCAGCTGCCGCCCTCCCACGGCATGACGCCCGCTACCCGGATGGCGCGGGCCACGTCGAGTTCGTCGGTGCGGTCCACCCGGTCCGCTCGTCGATGCGCCCGATCGCCGTCGGCATCCGGGTTAGGGTGCCGTCCACCGTCTGCGGCGGCTGCCGGTCCTGCGCCCGAGCGGTGCTCCCCCGCTGCCCCGACGGGAGCGCTGACGCGACCGCGTGCAGGCGGCATGGACGGCCGCCCACTGCGGCCTGACTGCCGATGGGTGCGGGCCGCGCTCCACGCCGCCGACGGCTCTTGCTCCAGCACGTCACCTCGTCCGGCACGAGAGGTGACCCACGACGAACGCATGCCAGAGAACGTACGGAACGAGAACGTGCAGAAAGGTGACCGGATGAAACCCCCCAGGGAGGACTTCGATCTGTTCTCGACGACGATCGACGATCTGGCGGCACCACTGACCGCGTCCGCGGGTTCCACGCCCTCCGGTAGGACCGCGGAGCGCGAGCCGATCGCCACGACCACCGACTCCCGCATCCGGTTTCACGACAACGTGGTGGCCGAGCTGTCCGGCCAGGTCGCGGGCTGCCGCCGGCTGAGCCGTTACTTCGAGCGGGCCTGCGACAGCCGCCCCTCGGCCATCGCGCTCGAGTGCGACGGGGAGCACCTCTCCTACGCCGATCTCGACGCCCGTGCGAACCGCCTGGCCAACCTGCTGCTGTCCCGCGACGTCGGCAGCGGCGTCCGGGTAGGGATCCTGCTCCACCGCTCGGTGGACACCTACGTCGCCCTGCTCGCCGTGACGAAGACCGAGGCGACCTTCGTACCGATCGACCCTGCGGCGCCTGCCGACCGACTGGAGTTCATCGCCGAGGACTCCGACCTGGGGCTCGTGGTCACCACCACGTCCTTCGCCGCCACCTACGCCGGCCTCCCCTGCGCGGTCCTCCCGCTCGACGACCTCGTGCCGCAACTGGCCATGCAGCCCAGCACCCGTCCTGCCGTCGAGACCGACGGGGACCCGGTGTGCTACATCATCTACACCTCCGGCTCGAGCGGTCGACCCAAGGGCGTGGAGATCACGCAGTCGAGCATCTGCAACTTCATCGGGATCGTGCCTGCCCTGTACGGGGTGGAGCCGACCGACCGGGTCTACCAGGGCATGACCATCGCGTTCGACTTCTCCATCGAGGAGATCTGGCCGACCTGGGCGGTGGGCGCGACGCTCGTCGCCGGTCCCACGGACGGCCGCCGGGTGGGGTCGGGCCTTGCCGACTTCCTGGCCGAGCACGAGATCACGATGATCTACTGCGTCCCGACCGTGCTGGCCACCCTGGACCGCACTCTCCCGCTCATCCGGACCGTGAACGTGGGCGGGGAGGCATGCCCTCGCGAGCTGGTCGACAGGTGGGGTCCCGGTCGCCGGATCCTCAACACCTACGGGCCGACCGAGACGACCGTCACCTGCACGATGGCCGAGCTCCGGCCCGGCAAGCAGGTCACCATCGGTCGGCCGCTCCCCACGTACCGGATCATGGTTCTCGACGACGACCGCCGGCCGGTGCCCGCAGGAGAAGTGGGCGAGATCTGCGTCGGCGGGCCCGGGGTCGCCCGCGGATACGTGAACCGCCCCGACCTCACCGCCGACCGCTTCATCGCCGATCCCGGTGGGGCCCCCGGGGAACGCATCTACCGCACCGGCGACCTGGGCCGTCTCCTGCCGGACGGTGAGCTGGAGTACCTCGGGCGCGCGGACAGCGAGGTCAAGGTGCGCGGGCACCGCGTGGACCTGCAGGAGATCGAGAGCCTGCTGCTCGTCCACCCCGAGGTGACCGGTGCCGTGGTCACGCTGCTCACCGGCCCCGACACCGGCGGAGAACTCGCCGGCTACGTCGTACTCCGGGACGACACAGCATCCGGCGGCGACGGAACCGGCGAACGGGCCGACGCGGTGATCGCCGAACTGCACGAGCAGCTCCTCCTGCAGCTGCCCGCGTACATGGTGCCGGCCTACATGGACGTGGTCACCACCATCCCCATGCTGCCCAGCGGAAAGGCCGACCGGGCCAGGCTTCCTGAGCCGACGCGGCCGCGGCTGGTCCGGACCGAGACCGATCACGAGAGTCCGGCCAGCCCCGCCGAGGCCTGGATCGCCGGTCTGTGGGAGGAGGTGCTGCGTCTCCCCGAGGGGTCGGTGTCCGTGACGGCCAACTTCTTCGACTCCCTGGGCGGCCACTCCCTGGTGGCGGCAACCGTCGTCTCCGCGATGCGGGAGAGCGATCTCGGCGCCGGCTTGTCCATCCTGGACTTCTACCGGCACCCGACGGTCCGCGACCTGGCCGAGCACCTCGAGGACGCCCGAGCACATGCAGCGGAACCGGTCGTCCTGGAGCCGCGGGCCCCGCGCCCGGCACCGCCGTCGCGGAGGCGCGTCGCTGCCTTCGGGGCGGCCCAGGTGGCCGGCTTCGCGGTGGTCATCGGACTGTTCACGCTTCCGATCGCCGTTGTGTACGGCGTCCACGACGGCGAGCCCTCCGTCGGTCTGGTGGTCCAGCTCGCACTGGCCCTCCCCACCCTGTACCTGCTCGCCCGCTGGGGGTTGCCCGTCGTCGGCTCCCGGCTGCTGTCCCGCGGCCTGACCGCGGGCGACCACCCGCTGTGGGGCAGCGTGCACCTGCGGGTGTGGATGGTGCAGAAGCTGATGACCATCTCGCCGCTGACCGTCCTCGGCGGGTCTCCCTGGGCGGCGACCTACCTGCGACTGGCCGGATCCCAGGTCGACGACGACTGCCATCTCGGCACGGCCGACATCTCACTGCCGACCTTCGTCCGCGTGCACCGCGGCGCCACCGTCGGATACGGCACCCAGCTGCATGCGCACCGCATCACCGAGGGTGTGCTCACCCTCGGTGAGCTGACCGTCGGCGCGGGTGCGGTCGTCGGCGCCGAGAGCGTCGTCGAGTGCGACGCACGTGTCGGCGACGGAGCCATCCTCCGTGAGCAGTCGCTGCTGTTGTCCGGACAGGAGGTCCCCGACGCGCAGACGTGGTCGGGCTCCCCCGCTCGGCCCTCGGCGGAGTCGGCGGACCCGGTGATGGAGCTCATGGCCGCCTGTGCGTCCGCGCCTCGCACCTGGTCGCGGACGCTTCTGGCCGGCTTCGCCGGAGGCATCCTGCTGCTGGAACTCATGCCCTTCCTGATCATGGTGCCGACGGTGGCGGTCGTGTGGTGGGCGCTGCTGAGGTACGGCACCCTCGCGGCGCTGCTGGCGACGGCCCTGTCCGGCCCGCTGTTCGTGGCCACGTCCTGCGCGCTCGTCCTCGGCATGCGCCGGCTGGTCCTGCCCTCCACGCCGGAGGGGATCCACCACCTGCGGTCCCAGCTGGGGCTGGAGAAGTGGCTCGGCGACAAGCTGCTCGAACTGAGCCTGCTGCTCAACAACACGCTGTACTCCACCCTCTACACGCCCTTGTGGCTGCGGGCACTGGGCACGAGGGTCGGGACGGGCGCCGAGGTCTCGACCATCGCCAACATCGACCCCGACCTGCTCGTCCTCGGCGACGGCAGCTTCGTGGCCGACATGGCCAGCGTGGGCAGCGCGACCTACGCCAACGGTCACGTGGCCTTCCGGCGCACCGAGATCGGCACCCGCGCCTTCGTCGGGAACGCCGCCTTCATCCCCTCGGGCGCGCAGCTGGGTGATGAGTCCCTCATCGGCGTCCGCAGCGTGCCGCCGCCCGAGGGCGTGCCGGCGGGAACCGCGTGGCTGGGATCGCCGGCGTTCTTCCTCCCCCGCCGGGAGCTCTTCGAGGAGTTCACCGACGAGGAGACGTTCACGCCGCCACGGTCGCGGGTCCGGGCGAGGTACGCGATCGAGTTCCTCCGGATCGTGCTGCCGAGCTCCATCCTCGGTCTGGCGACGTTCGCCACGCTGTACGGCTTGTCGACCGTGGCGTCCTCGTGGGGCACGGCGGCGACCGTTCTGCTGGCCCCGTTCATCGCACTGGGCTCGAGCATCGCCGTGCTGCTCCTCGTGGCGGCGCTCAAGTGGACCCTGGTCGGCCGCTACCGGCCGCGCGTCCGCCCGCTGTGGAGCGGCTTCGTCCGTCGCACGGAGTTCGTCACCGGCATCTACGAGGCCGCAGCGGTTCCCGCGCTCCTCGCCTTCCTCACCGGAACGCCGCTGCTCGGCCCGGCGCTCCGGCTGTTCGGGGCCCGGATCGGACGTCGGACGCTGATCGACACGACGTACCTCACGGAGTTCGACCTGGTGGAGATCGGGGACGACTCGTCCGTCGGAGCCATCGCCTCCCTGCAGACGCATCTGTTCGAGGACCGGGTCATGAAGATGGACCACGTCGTCCTCAGGGAGCGGGCCAGTGTCGGCGCCAAGGCGGTGGTGCTCTACGGCTCCGTGGTGGAGGAGGACGCCTCGCTGGCAGCGATGTCCTTGGCGATGAAGGGCGAGGTGCTGCCTGCCGGGACCACGTGGTGCGGCATCCCCGCGCAGAAGGTGGCCCGCCCGCCGACGCCCCCACCGCCCACGGGTGTCCGTGTCCGCTCGCTGACCGCGGCGGCCCGGCGATGACGGCGGGGCCGCAGGAGGCCTCTTCCCTGGCCCACGCCTGCGAGCCGGGCGACGTCGCCGGCACGCCGTCGAGCGCGGCGGCGCCCGACCGGGCCAGATCCCGCCTGATCGGCATCGACGCCGCCCGCGGTGTCGCGCTGGTGGGCATGATGGCGGTCCACGTGCTGGACCCGGTCGGTCCCGACGGCACGCCGTCCCTCGCCTGGAGCCTGGCGGGCGGGAAGTCGGCCGCACTGTTCGCGCTGCTGGCCGGCGTCGGCATCGCCTTCTCCAGCGGCCGACGCCACCGCCCGCACGGGCGGGCGTGGGTGGCCAACGCGGGGTCCCTGGCTGTCCGTGCGCTGCTCATCGCCATGGTGGGACTGGTGCTCGGCTACCTGGTGCCCCGCAGCCTGGCTGCGGTGATCCTGCCGTACTACGCGCTGCTGTTCCTGCTGGCCATCCCGCTGCTGTCCTTGTCGATCCGGGCGCTGCTCGCCGTCGCCGCAGTGATCGTGGTCGGCATGCCGGTGCTCAGCCACCTGCTGCGTGCCGGGACCGAGACGGCGGTCGCGGGAAACCCGACGTTCGAGGACCTGCTCGGGGACCCCGGTCGGTTGCTCACCGAGCTGACGCTGACCGGCACCTACCCGGCGCTGAGCTGGTTGGCCTATCTGTGCGTCGGCATGGCCGTCGGCCAGGCACGGTTGTCCACGCGACGCGTCGCGACCACGATGGCCGTCGCCGGGCTGGGCCTGGCAGTCGGCGCGAGAGCGGTGTCCTGGTTCCTGCTCGACGTGCTGGGCGGACGGTCGGAGCTCGAGGCAGTGGCTCTGCAGTCGCTGTCCAGCGAGGAGTACACGGATCTGCTGGACTGGGGGCCTTCCGGCATCACCCCGGCGGACACCCCGTGGTGGCTGGCGACCGTCTCTCCGCACTCGAGCACCCCGCTGGATCTCGTCTTCACCATCGGGGTGGCGCTGGCGGTGCTCGGCGCCTGCATCCTCATCGGCCGCACGGGCACCTCCTGGCTGCGCCCGCTCGCAGCGGCGGGAAGCATGACGTTGACGCTCTACTGCCTGCACCTGCTCATGCTCAGCTCCCCGTTCATGCCCGACCACGACGGTGCGTCGTTCCTGCTGCAGGTGGCCGTGGTCGTCGCCTTCGGTCTCGGGTGGAGCCGGTACCACGCGCGCGGTCCGCTCGAGGACGTCGTGGCGTCGGCGACCAGTGCCACCCGGCGGCGGCTCCTCTCGGGCCGGGGTGCGAAGGGGACGATCGGTGCCGCACCCGGGGATTGAGGCGCGGGCACCGCAGGACGGACGCCGGCTCGCACTGGTGTACCGCGGTCCGGCGTCCACGCCCGGCTGCCCGGAGGCGGTGGCCGAGGCGCTGGTCCGCAGCCGTTGGGGCCTGGACGTGCGATACGTCGGACCGAGGGAGGCGCTGCCGCTCTGCCCGGAGACGCTGGCGCGCGCGGCGCTGTTCGCCCAGCCGGGAGGCGGCACGCTCCGGAGGGCGTACCGCAGGCTGCGGCGTCATGCGCCGGCGATCCGGACGTTCGTCCGCACCGGCGGCGGCTACCTGGGCTTCTGCCTCGGGGGGTACCTGGCCGGCGAGACTCCCGGTTTCGGGCTCCTGCCCGGGGACAGCGACCGCTACATCTCCTCGCCGGGGGCCCGGCCGGACCACGCGGGCGACGATCTGGTGACGCTGGACTGGAACGGCCGGCACCGGCAGATGTTCTTCCAGGACGGCCCCTGGTTCGACCTGGACGCCGCCCGCGGGCCGGCCGACGTCCTGGCGACGTACGCCAACGGACTCCCGGCCGCCCTCATCGCGCCGTTCGCCCGAGGGATGGTGGGCGTGGTGGGCCCGCATCCCGAGGCGCCGGCGGGCTGGTACGTCGACAGCGGCCTTCCGGTGCCGCCCGACCTCACCGCGGACCTCACCCAGGACCTGCTCGACCGGGTCCTGGCGCGGTTGCCCGTCCGCTGAAGGGATGAGTGCATGGCCAGCGACGAGCCCGGCGCGCCGCCCGTGGGGGCGGCGCACCGGGGCTCGCTCAGCCTTCGTCGAGCAGTCGCGCGACCGTACGTCCCAGTCGGCCGTCCAGGCTGTGCCCGACCCCGGAGGCCCAGTCGTGGGAGGTCCTGACGCCGCGGGCGCCGTACCACCGCTCGCCTGCCGCTGCACCCCAGGACGCGGTCAGCGGGACGGCGGTGTCCGCGGTGCCGGTGAACCAGTGCCCCCTCACCCCCGCCATCCGCTGCGCGGTGACCTTGCTGCCACTCTCCGCGGCGGGGCCGCCGCCGCCGAACACGACCCAGCCTCCGCCGAGGCGCAGCAGCTCCGGATGCCGGGGCACCAGGAAGCGGGTGATCTCCTGGGCGCCGGAGGAGAAGCCGACCAACCACACCTCGCTGATCGGATAGCTGCGCAGCTGCTTCTCGATCAGTTCGGCGAGGAAGTCGGCATTGCGGCTGGTGTCGCCGGTGTGCCAGCACTCGCACGACTGGTCAGGGCTCTCCACGGCCAGGGTGACCATGTTGCGATTCCTGGCCACGGCGATCAGCCCGGACGACCCACCCAGCGCGTAGGAGGACGACGGATTGTCGACGCCGTACTCACCGGTTCCGTCGGCATAGACGACCAGCCCGACGGGGCGCGACGGATCGATGCCGCCGGCGTACCGCAGGAATCGGCCGGTCTTGCCGTTGGTGGCGGTGAAGGCCGTGCGCTGCTGGTCGGTGTACGACCCGCCCGCGCCGCTGCTGGCTGTGAGGGCCACCGGAGTGGCGAGCGAAGCACCGTGCACTTGGCCGGACCCGGTGGAGGGCTCGGGTGCCTCGGCGCTCGGGCCGGCCGCCGCCGCGGACCGGAGCGGGACCTGGGGGCCGGGCTCGGCGGCGCGCGTGGTGGCCGGCGCGGACGACTCGTCGGCCTGCGGACCGGAGGGTGGTACGGGCTCTCTGTCGACCGGCTCGCTGACGGCCGGCGCCTCGTCGATCGGCGCCGTGCCGACGGGTTGCTCCGGGGCCGGCTCGACGGGCGGGGAGGCCGGCACGTCGGCGACGGCGGCTCCGGCAGCGCTGGTCGGCGCACTGGTGCCGGCGTCGGGAGCGGACGCGATGACGTCGACGGGACCGCACGCAGTGATCACGGTCACCAGCGCGGCAGCGGCGAGGAGGCGGGAGCAGCGACCGGCTGCGGAACGAGTGGTGGGCACGAAAACGGGTCTCCCGGTGGTTCATCGATCGTAGTGACGTTGCGTAATGCCCCCGTGACAGTTCGATGCTGCCATGCTCGCTGGGTCGAGGAAAGGTCACGACGGAGGCTGTCTCGTCGCACCCGTCACACCGACCCCAGGCGTCACCGCGCCCTGCCGATGACGGTTCGAATGGGCCCGCGCCGATGAGGCAGAGGCGCGTCGGGGTGGCCTCGCCCGCCGACCGGCGGCGCCGGCCCTCGGTGGCGGAGACGAGGCGCTACCGGCGACTGCTGGCGACCGCACTGTGCTGCCTGGCACTCTCCGCGGCCGGGTGCACGGCGCCGGGCTCACCTGACCCGGAGCGGATCGCCTCCGACCCCTGGGCCGACCGTCCGGTGGTCGAGCTGCGCTTCGAGGTGGCGGACGACCTGACGTCGGTGAGCGCGTGGCAGCGGATCGTCTTCACCCCTGATCTCGCGACCTGCGACGTGGTGCTGAGGGCGTGGCCGAACAAGCCACTCACGGCGGAGGAAGGCAGTTCTCTCGTGGTCTCCGAGGTCCGCGTCGACGGGAGGCCGGCGGACGTCGACGACGTCGCCGCAGGTGCGCCGGAGAGCGCCCCGGCCGGCACCCTCATCGAGGTTCCGCTGGAGCAGTGTGCGGAGCCCGGCCAGGAGATCTCGGTGGAGACCGACTTCGACCTCGAGCTGGGCGAGGACGTCGATGAGCGGATCGGCACCTCCTCGGCCGCCGAGGTGGCGTGGTTCGCCACCGCGTTCCCGCTGCTGGCCTGGGAACGGGATCGAGGATGGGCACGCGGGCCGGCGGTCCCGGTCAGTGGGGAGATGGCGGTCAGCGAGGACTTCGAGCTGGCGTCGTTGGAGGTGGTCGCCCCCTCGAGGTACGACGTGCTCGGCACCGGCAGCGCCATGGGGGCCGAGAAGGCGCGGGACGGCACGACGCTCCACCGGTTCACCGCCCCGGCTGTGCGCGACGTCGCGGTGTCCGTGGGGAACCTCGACGTGGTCGAGCGGGTGGTCGACGGCGTCCGCGTGCACGTGGGAGTGGACGCGGCGGTGGCAGCGGCCGACCCGGCGACCTGGCTCGCGTCGATCGCGGAGTCGACGCGCGACCTCGTGGAACTGCTCGGCCCATTCCCGTACGACGACCTCTGGGTCACGGTGCTGTCCGCCCAGACGAGCGGCATCGAGTTCCCGGGAGCGATCCAGTTCGGCGACGTGGATCCGGAACGACGCCGAGGCTTGATCAGCCACGAGCTGGCGCACATGTGGTTCTACGGACTGGTCGGCAACGACCAGGGTGAGCACCCCTGGCTGGACGAGTCCTTCGCCACCTTCGCCCAGATCGTGGCGGACGGCGAGGACGAGCCCTACGTGCACACCCCCGACTCCGATCTCCCGCCGGTCGGTGGGTCGATGTCCTCCTGGACCGATTTCCGCCGCCCCAGCAGCACGTACTACGACACCGTCTACACCCTCGGCGGCGCGGCCCTGGTGGAGGCGCGGGACCGGGCTGGGCACCAGGCCTTCGACGCCGCGCTCTCCCGGTACGTGCGCGAGAACGCGCACTCCATCGCCACGCCCGCCGACGTACGGACGGCGTTCGAGGACCTCCCCGACGTGCTCGCGGTGCTCCGCGAGGTCGGCGCGCTGACCTGAGCACTGCCCCGCCACGACACCCGGTTCCCCATCTCCAGGAGTACACCGTGACGCTCTCCGCACTGAACGATGCCGACGACAGCCGTCGAGACCCCGCAGCGCACCTGGCCCGGGTACCGGCCGGAGGAACCGGTACCGCCCCGGGAGAGGGTGGCACCCGGATCCTCGCCGAGGGTCCGGTGGGAGCTGCGACGAAGGTCGCCGTGCTCACCGGAGCGCTGCCCTGGCTCCAGGAGTTCCACGGCAGCGTCGTGGTGATCAGGTACGGCGGCCACGCGATGATCGATGACGAGTGCCGGCGTGCATTCGCCGAGGACGTGGTCTTCCTGCGGGCCTGCGGGATCCTCCCGGTGGTCGTGCACGACGGCGGCCCGCAGCTCACCGAGATGCTGGGCCGGCTGGGCGCGGGGAGCGTGTTCCGCGGCGGCCTGCGGGTGACCACCCCCGAGACCGTCGACGTCGTCCGCATGGTCCTCACCGGCCAGGTCGGCCCCGACATCGTCGGGCTGATCAACCAACACGGCTCGATGGCCGTGCAACTGTCCGGTGAGGACGGCGGGATCTTCACCGCGGCTCGCACGCACGCGGTGGTGGACGGGCAGCCGGTCGACATCGGCCTCGTGGGCGACGTCGCGACCGTCGACGCGTCGGCCGTCACCACGATGCTGGATTCCGGCCACATCCCGGTCGTCGCCAGTCTCGCCCCGGACGTCCACGGCGTCGTGCACGACGTCGACGCCGACACCGCGGCCGCCGCCCTCGCCGCGGCCCTCGGGGCGGCGAAGCTCGTCGTCCTCACCGACGTCGAGGGGCTCTACACCGACTGGCCCGACCGGAACTCGCTCGTCCACCGGATCGGCGCCCGCGAGCTGGCCGAGCTGCTGCCGGCGCTGCACGCCGGGATGAGCCCGACGATGGCCGCGTGCCTGCGGGCGGTCGAGGGCGGAGTGGGGCAGGCGACCGTCGTCGACGGCCGCGCACCGCACGCCGTGCTGCTGGAGATGTTCACCGACGACGGCGCCGGGACGATGGTTCTCCCGGCCGACCACGGTCGACCCACGCCCTGACCCCCAGGGGGTTCACAGCTGCTTCACCGCGGAGCGGGAGCTGCACACGGAACAGTGCTCGGCATGGACACGTGGACCCGCCACCCTGAGGACGTCGCTCCGCCCCTTCCGCCCGGCTCTGCTGTGGCATCCTGCACCCGCGGGCGCGAACCGGCGATCGTCAGCCCGCGGGGAGCAGGGAACCGGACGAAGCTGTGGCGACACCGTGAGACGACTGCGATGACGCCCCCCGCTGCCCATGACCCGAGCTCGTGCGAGGGCCGTGGCTGTTCTCGGCACCATCCCAGCCATCACCACATGAGGGAGTGGCCCTCGACCTGGAGCGCTCACCGTGGGTACCACCTGCGGTGGTGCCCGCACGGCTACGGGCACCCGGACCCTGATGACGTCGTCGAGCTCCAGTCGACCGGGGGCGTCTCCGCTGCCCATGGCTGCGACGGCTGTTGCATCGCCCCGCTCCGGGACCGCTCGGCATGACGTCTCGAGAGTGAGGGCCGACGGACCGCCCTCACTCGCCGTGGCCGTCGGGGCGACCCGTCCGCCCCGCGCAGCGCATCAACCTCTTGTGCGGGTCCCGGGGGGATCTACCGATGTCGACCAGGCCGTTCCGCCGGTACAGCGCGATCGCCGCAGCGTTGGTCGCCCTGACCGACAGCACCACGTCACAGCCGCCGCGCTCTGCTGCCCACGCCTGCACAGCCTGCACCGCGATGTCGCCGATGCCGAGGCCGCGCGCCCACGGAGCGACCCACAGGGAGGTGAGGGTGATCCGGCCGTCGGCGTCCCTCCGGGTGGCGCTCACCATCCCGGCGTCGCTGCCGTCCACGGTGAGGACCAGGTTGAACGGCATGTCCGTGAGTCGGGCACGCCACCGTGTCTCGGTGTCGCCGCGGCCGGTCCAGGCGGCGAGACGCTCCGCGAAGGCCTCGGGCGCCTGCTCCAGGGCGGCCAACCGCAGCCGCCGCCAGCGGCGCCAGTCCTCCGGGCCGACCACTGTCGCTGTGATCCCGACGTTCTGTGGCTCGTCGTCGAGAGGCTCCCCGACGAAGGCGTGAGCACCCTGTCCGCTGGAACGCACCCGCATCAGGGCTGTCGGGTGGGCACTACGGGCCGGTCGCGTCCGTCTGACTCGCTCACAGCGTGCTCCGTTCGTGGGTGCGATGCGGTCGTCCCGGAGATCGGCAGCACCAGACCGTCCCTCCTGCCTCCACGATGGAGGATCTCGTCCGGCGGAGGCCATCGGCAGTCCTGCCGATGTGCGCTCGCCGGTTGCTGTTGACTGCCCGGCGTGGACGCACTCGACCGGTTCTGGGACCGGGTCAGCGCCCCCGCTCCCGACCTCTCCCCCACCGTCCTGCTCCTCACGGCGGCCGCGGCGGCCGTGCTCGTGCTGTACGGCCCGCTGTGGCGGCTGACGCGGCACGCGGTGACCATCGCGCACGAGGGCGCGCACGGGCTCGTCGCGCTGGCGGTCGGCCGGCGGCTGGCGGGCATCCGGCTGCACTCGGACACCTCCGGGGTCACCGTCTCCTCCGGGCGGCCGACCGGCATCGGCATGGTGCTCACCTGCGCCGCCGGCTACACCGGTCCCGGGCTGTTCGGCCTCGGGGCGGCCGCCCTCCTGGCGGCCGGGCACGCCGTGGGCGCGCTCTGGGCGCTGGTCGGGCTGCTCGGGCTGCTGCTGGTGCAGATCCGCAACTGGTACGGCCTCTGGTCGGTGCTGGTCAGCGGCGGCCTCGTGCTCGCCGCCACCTGGTTCCTCGCCGCGGAGGCCCAGGCCGCGTTCGCCGCCGTCACCACCTGGTTCCTGCTGCTGGCCGCACCGCGTGCCGTCGTGGAGCTGCAGCGCGCCCGCCGGCACCGGCGGGCCCCGGACTCCGACGCCGACCAGCTGGCCCGGCTGACCCGCGTCCCCGGTGTGGTGTGGGTCGGGTTCTTCCTCGCCGTGGACGTCGGCGCGCTGCTGCTCGGGGGCAGCTGGCTGCTGGCCGGGACCTCCGGCTAGTCCAGCGTGCGGTGCTCGAGCGGCCTGGTGCCGGGGCGGGTGCGCCGCCGCGGTGCGCAGCCCAGCGGCTGGCTGACCGGGTCGACCTGGAGCGGCGGCGGGATGTCGAGCACGAGGTCGGCCTGGTCGACGGTCACCAGCCTGCCGTGGTGGTGGATGTCCAGCGGCTCGCCGGTGACCAGCCGGTACGTGGCCTGCGTCGGCGTCACAGTGACGACCAGCTTCCGGCCCCGGTAGACCACGCGGAAGCGCAGCTTGGTCAGCCGGCTGGGCAGCCGCGGCGCGAACGTGAGCTCGCCGTCGTGGTCGCGCAAGCCGCCGAAACCCGCGACGGCTACGGTCCAGCCGCCAGCCAGCGAGGCGATGTGCAGGCCGTGCCCCGAGTTGTGGTGCAGGTTCTGCAGGTCGGTGAGCGCCGCCTCGGCCCAGTAGTCGTAGGCCAGGTCCAGGTGGCCGGTCTCGGCCGCGACGACGCCCTGCTCGCTGGCCGACAGCGACGAGTCGCGGGTGGTGCGGGCCTCGTAGTAGGCGAAGTTGGCGATCTTCTCCTCGAGGGTGAAGGCGTCCCCGCGCAGGTGGAGGGCCATGACCAGGTCTGCCTGCTTGACCACCTGCTTCCGGTAGAGCTCGAAGTAGGGGTAGTGCAGCAGCAGCGGGTAGTGGTCGGCCGGCGTGCCCGCGAAGTCCCACTCCTCGTGGTGGGTGAAGCCGTCGGACTGCATGTGCACGCCGTGCTGGGTGTCGTAGGGCACCGCCATGAGCGCCGCCGCCCGCAGCCACACCTCGACCTCGTCGTCCTCCAGGCCGAGCCGGCGGGCCACCTCGGGCTGCCGGGACACCGCCCGGGCGCCCTCCCGCAGGTTGCGCTGGGCCATGAGGTTGGTGAAGACGTTGTTGTCGACCACCGCGGTGTACTCGTCCGGCCCGGTCACGCCGTCGATCCGGAACCCGTGCTCGTCGTCGAAGTGCCCGAGCGACGCCCACATGCGGGCGGTCTCGATGAGCAGCTCGGCCCCGAAGTCGCGGTCGAAGTCCTCGTCGTCGGTCGCGTTGTAGTAGCGCACCACGGCGTCGGCGATGTCGGCGTTGATGTGGAAGGCCGCCGTCCCCGCCGGCCAGTAGCCCGAGGTCTCCTCGCCGCGGATCGTCCGCCACGGGAAGACCGCACCCCGCAAGCCCAGCACCCGGGCCCGTTCGCGGGCCAGCTCCAGGATCGAGTGCCGCCAGCGCAGCGCGTCCCGCGCCGCCTCCGGTGCGGTGTAGGTGAGCACCGGGAGCACGTAGGTCTCGGTGTCCCAGAACGTGTGCCCGTCGTAGCCCGGGCCGGTGAGCCCCTTCGCGGGGATCGGCTGGCGCTCGGCGCGCAGCCCGGCCTGCAGGACGTGGAACATCCCGACCCGGACGGCCTGCTGCAGCTCGTCGTCGCCCTCGATCTCGACGTCGGCCTCGTCCCAGTGCTGGTCGAGCAGCTCGCGCTGCTCCCGCAGCAGCCGGTCGAAGCCGGCCAGCTTCGCCGTGGCCAGCGCTCCTTCGACCTGGTCGCGCAGCGCCGCGCCCGAGCGGCGCGAGGACCACCCGTAGGCCAGGTACTTGACCAGCTTCAGGGAGCCTCCCGGGGGGATCCGGGCGGCGAGGGTGTACCGGGCGAGGTCGCCGTTGGCGAGGAGGTCCTCGGTGCTGGTGTCCGGCACGACGACGTCGTGGTCCATGCCGGCGGCCATGCGCAGGCGGCTCCGGGCGGTGCGGTGCACCAGGACCGCGCGCCGTCCGCGACCGACCCCGAACTCGGCCTGCAGCGGCTTGTCCAGCGCCGCCGCCGCGCGCGGGTCGGCGCTCTCGCCGTGAGCCGTCTCGTTGGCCAGCAGGTCCGACTGCAGCGCCACGTACAGGTCGCCGAGGTCGTCGATGACCTCCACCTGGTACTCGACGGCGGCGATGGACCGGCGGGACAGCGACACCAGCCGGGTGCTGGTCACGCGCACGGAGCGACCGCCGGGCGAGCGCCAGTCGGTGATCCGCCGCAGCACCCCGGCCCGGAGGTCGAGGGTGCGCCGGTGGTCGAGGATCTCGCCGTAGTTGAGGTCGAACGGGGAGTCCTTCACCAGCAGCCGGATCAGCTTGCCGTCGGTGACGTTGACGACCGTCTGCCCCTGCTCCGGGTAGCCGTAGCCGCGCTCGGCGTAGGGCAGCGGCCGCTCCTCGTAGAAGCCGTTGAGGTAGGTGCCGGGGACGACGGCGGGCTCGCCCTCGTCGAACGACCCGCGCATCCCGATGTGCCCGTTGGCCAGCGCGAACACCGACTCGTGCACCCCGAGGCTCCCGTGGTCCAGCCCCACCTCGGTGAGGGACCACGGTTCGACGGGGAAGATCGTCCGGCCCTCGGTCATGCCCGCTCCCCCAGCAGCTGCTCCAGGTCGGTGACGACGACGTCGGCGCCGGCGGCGGCCAGGTCGTCGGCCTGCCCCACCCGGTCCACGCCCACGACGAAGCCGAAGTGCCCCGCGCGACCGGCGGCCACCCCGGACAGCGCGTCCTCGAAGACCACCGCCTCGGCGGGCTCCACGCCCAGCCGCCGGGCCCCCGCCAGGAAGGTGTCGGGGGCCGGCTTTCCCTTCAGGCTCTCGCGGGCGGCGACGACGCCGTCCACCCGCGCGTCGATCAGGTCGGCGAACCCGCCGGCGGCGATGACCTGCTCCCCGTTGGCCGATGCCGTGACCACCGCGGTGGGGAGGCCGGCCTCCTTGACGGCCTGGAGGTAGCGCACCGAACCCGGGTACACCTCCACGCCGTTCTCCTCGAGTTCGCGCAGGACCAGCGCGTTCTTGCGGGTGGCGATCGCCTGGACGGTCGAGGCGTCCGGCGGGTCGTCGGGACCGCCCTCGGGGAGGGTGATGCCGCGGCTGGCGAGGAAGCCGCGCACGCCGTCGGCCCGGTGCTTGCCGTCGACGAAGCTGTTGTAGTCGGACTGGCTGAACTCCGGCTGCGCGGGGTCGAACCGGTGCAGGAACTCGTCGAAGGTGCGTTTCCAGGCGGCCATGTGCACGGTGGCCGTGCGGGTCAGCACGCCGTCGAGGTCGAAGAGGCAGGCGCGGACGGACTCGGGCAGCCCCAGGCGGGATCCAGGCACGGCAGGCACGCTACCGGCGCCGACGTTGCCGCACCGTTCCGACGCTGCATCGGTCGTGTGCCGACGCGCGCGAGCCGCCGCTGCTGCCTAGGGTCGCGACGAGGGCGCGCCAGCACCAGGTCGCGCCCGTCCCGCTCCGTCGACGAGAGGACCGACATGGCCGACCGGCCGCTGCCCCCGAACCCGTACGACTTCCTGCCGCAGGTGCCCTCGTTCACCGTCACCAGCACCGACGTCACCGACGGCGCGACCCTGCCCATGCCGCACGTCAGCGGGGTGATGGGCGCGGGCGGGGAGGACCGCTCGCCGCAGCTGTCCTGGTCGGGGTTCCCGGAAGGCACGCGCAGCTTCGCCGTCACCGTCTACGACCCGGACGCACCGACGGCCAGCGGCTTCTGGCACTGGGCGGTGGCCAACATCCCCGCCTCCGTCACCGAGCTGCCCGCCGACGCCGGCAACAAGGACGCCCCGCAGCTGCCCCCGGGGGTGGTGCAGCTGCGCAACGACGGCGGCTTCGCGGGGTACGTCGGGGCCGCTCCCCCGGCCGGCCACGGACCGCACCGCTACTTCGTCGTCGTGCACGCCGTGGGCACCGACAAGCTGGACGTCGACGGCGACACCACCCCGGCCGTCCTCGGCTTCAACCTGTTCTTCCAGACGCTGGCTCGGGCGACGCTGGTCGTCACCTACGAGGAAAGCTGAGTCAGGGCAGGCCGGCGACGGCGACCCGCGCGAGCCAGGCGAAGCCGACCCGCTCGTAGACGCGGGCCACGTCGTCGTCGCCGGCCGCCAAGAACACCAGGTCCGCGGTCTCGCGCGCGTGGGCGACCAGCGCGGAGGCGATGCCGGCGCCCAGCCCGCGGCCACGCAGGTGCGGACTGGTCGCCAGCCCCAGGATCTCGCTGACCACGGTGCCGTCGACGTCCACGGGCTGGTGCAGCCCGACGGCCACCGGCGCGCCGCGCTCGATGGCGACCATCATCACGGTCCGGCCGGTCGCGATCCGCTCGCGCAGCGCGGCCGTGGTCGCGGCGTCCCGGGCCGCCGGATCGGGCCGGGTGGCCTGCACGTCGTCCGGTCCCCCCGGGTGGGCGAACGCGACCGCGGAGACCTCCTGGTAGTGCGGCAGCTCGGGGTCGTCGGCACCCACGAGGTAGAGCCGCACCCCCGCCGGCAGCAGCAGCTCGACCGGCTCGTCGGCCACCAGCAGCGGCAGCTCCTCCACCACGAGGCCCGCCGCGCGCGCGGCCGCGCCCACCTCGGGCCTGCGCTGCGGGAGCCACTCGAGGGCGACCGGCAGGTCCGCCTCCTGCTGCAGCGCCGTCGCCGCGCGCACGTCGGCGACGGTCACCCGCGACTCGGTGCCCCGCCGGGGGCGGGCCGGATAGGGCCAGGCCGGATCGCCGACCGGGACGTCGAGGGCGCCGGCGCGCTCGATCCGTGCGTCCGCGAGCGGTGCGGCGGAGTGGTAGCGCTCGATGCACTCGAGCAGTCCCGGGCGGGCTGGCACAGCGCGAACCCTAGACCGGCCCGGCGGCGGGGCATCCCCCGCGCGGGCCGCGACCATGCCTTCCCCACCCGCACGGGTGACCCGCGCGCAGGGCCCCGGAGGGCCGGACGGCACCATGGGGGCGTGACGGCAGGGACGCGCGGCTCCATCTCGCCCTACGCGGTGTTCGACCGCGCCTCGTGGCGGGCGCTGGCCGCGGGGTCGCAGCTCCCGCTGGACGAGGCGGACCTCTCCGCGCTCGCTTCGCTGGGTGACCGCATCGACCTCGACGAGGTGGCCACGGTGTACCTGCCGCTGGCTCGGCTGCTGCACCTGCACGTCACCGCCAGCCGCAGCCTGTGGGCGGCGCAGAGCGAGTTCCTCGGCGACTCCACGGCCAAGGTGCCCTTCGTCATCGCGGTCGCGGGCAGCGTCGCCGTCGGCAAGAGCACCACGGCCCGGCTGCTGCAGACGCTGCTCGCCGCCGGCCCCGGCTCGCCGCGCGTCGACCTGGTCACCACCGACGGGTTCCTGCTGCCCAACGCCGTCCTCGAGGCCCGGGGCCTGATGGGGCGCAAGGGCTTTCCCGAGAGCTACGACCGCCGGGCGCTGCTGCGCTTCCTCGCCGACGTGAAGAGCGGCCGCGAGGAGGTTTTCGCGCCGGTCTACGACCACCAGTCCTACGACATCGTGCCCGGCCGGCAGCAGGCCGTGGACCGGCCCGACATCCTGGTCGTCGAGGGGCTCAACGTGCTGCAGGCGGGACCCCGCCCCGACGGCACCGCGCCGGAGGTGTTCGCCTCGGACTTCTTCGACTTCTCCGTCTACGTCGACGCCTCCGAGAGCGACATCCAGACCTGGTACGTGGAGCGGTTCCTGGCGCTGCGCCGGACGGCGTTCGCCGACTCCACCGCCTTCTTCCACCGGTTCGCCGCACTGACCGACGACCAGGCGCGGGATACCGCGCTGGGCATCTGGTCGGCGGTCAACGCGCCCAACCTGCGCTCGAACATCGCACCCACGAGGTCCCGGGCGCGGCTCGTCCTGCAGAAGGCGGCCGACCACTCCGTGCGGCGGATCCTGCTCCGCAAGCTCTGACCGGCGGCCGCGGCCGTTGGCAACTTCGCACCACCCGGCGGGATGACTTGGTGACCTGGGTCACCGAGACGCGGCGAGCACGCGCGCACACTGGCAGTGGTCGGTGATCGATCGCTCACCCGCAGTCAGCTGAGCTCACGAGGCTCGAACGGACGGAACCGCCATGTGCCCCCACGTCACGCCCTGCCCCGACGCCGCCAGCGAGGCGCGCGACCTCGCCGCCATCGTGCGCAGCCACCCCGAGCAGGGCTGGAACCTGCTGTGCAACGGCGTCGTCCTCTTCGACGACGACGGCGAGCTGCTGCCCGACGGCCGCGCGATCAGCCACCCGCACACCTGGCTGGCTCCGGAGCCGGCCGGCGCCTGACCGCGGGGCGGCCCGGGACACCCGGGCCGCCGCGGTCACCTCCCCGCCCGGTGGGCGACGTCCTCCAGGTTCCCCCGGTAGTCGCGCCACCAGTCGGCGTCCCGCTCGGGCAGGTTGTCGCCAACGCCCTGGTTCCCCACCGAGCTGTCGACCAGCTCGCGGACGATGTCGGCGTGCCCGGCGTGCCGGTGCGTCTCCGCGATGACGTGCACCAGCACCCGGTGCAGGGTCACCTCCGGCCGCGACCACCACGGCACCCGCCCGCCGGCGTCGAGCGGCAGCTCCGCGACGGTGGCGTCGGTGAGCGCCCACGCGCGGCGGTAGAGGGCGAGGACGTCGGCCCGGGACTCCTCCTCCGTGGCCCACATGTCGGAGTTGGGCTCGCCCTCCTCGGCCATCCACGCCTCGACCTCGGGCACGCGGCGGCCGAACACCGGGCCGAAGTAGCCCATCTCCACGTACGCCAGGTGCTTGAGCAGCCCCAGCAGGTTGGTACCGGTCGGGGTGAGCGGGCGGCGGGCGTCGTACTCGGGGAGGCCGTCGAGCTTGAACACCAGCACGTCCCGGCCCTCCTGGAGGTAGGTGCGCAGGTCGGCCTTGGCGTCGTCGTCAGGGGTCACGGGCGACACCGTCGCACGGGGGTACGACGGCGTCGACCGGGTCGCCCCACTCCCCCGGCGGCTCAGGCCGAGGCGCCCACCACGTCCGCCGCCGTCCCCAGGTCGTCGAGGGCACCGGCCGAGCGCTCGGGCGTCGACCCGCCCGCCGCCGGCGCGTGGTCCCCGAAGTCGTGGTCGGCGAACGCCTCGATGGGCGGGCAGGCGCAGACCAGGTTGCGGTCGCCGTAGGCCTGGTCGATGCGCCGCACCGGGCTCAGGTACATGCGGCCCTGGAGCCCGCGCACCGGGTACACCGCCGTCGTCCGCGGGTAGGGCCGCTCCCACTCCCCCGCCAGCATCGCCAGCGTGTGCGGCGCGTTGCGCAGCGGGTTGTCGGTGCGGTCGTACTCGCCGGTGGCGACCTTCTCGATCTCGCCGCGGATGGTCACCATGGCCTCGACGAAGCGGTCCAGCTCCGCCTTGTCCTCGCTCTCGGTCGGCTCGACCATCAGCGTCCCCGCGACCGGGAAGCTCATGGTCGGCGCGTGGAAGCCGAAGTCGATGAGCCGCTTGGCGATGTCGTCGTTGGTGATGCCGGTGGCCTTGGTGAGCGGCCGGATGTCGAGGATGCACTCGTGGGCGACCATGCCGTCCGCGCCGGTGTAGAGCACCGGGAAGTGCTCGCGCAGCCGGGCGGCCAGGTAGTTGGCGCCGAGGATGGCGTGCTCGGTGGCCCGGGTGAGCCCGTCGGGCCCCATCAGCCGGACGTAGGCCCAGGAGATGGGCAGGATCCCCGCGGAGCCGTACGGCGCGCCGGAGACCGCCGGCCCCTTCGCCCCGGTGTCCACCAGCGGGTGGCCGGGCAGGAAGGGCACCAGGTGCTCGGCCACGCCGATCGGGCCGACGCCGGGACCGCCCCCGCCGTGCGGGATGCAGAAGGTCTTGTGCAGGTTGAGGTGGCTGACGTCGGAGCCGAACCGGCCCGGGCGGGCCAGGCCGACCAGGGCGTTGAGGTTGGCGCCGTCGACGTAGACCTGACCGCCGGCGTCGTGCACCGCGGCGCAGATCTCGCGCACCTCGGTCTCGTAGACGCCGTGCGTGGAGGGGTAGGTCAGCATGATCGCGGCGAGCCGCTGGGCGTGCTGGTCGACCTTCGCACGCAGGTCGCCGAGGTCGACGTTGCCCGCCTCGTCGCAGGCGACGACGACGACGCGCATGCCGGCCATGACTGCGCTGGCAGCGTTGGTGCCGTGCGCGGAGCTCGGGATCAGGCAGACGTCGCGACCCTCGTCGCCGCGGGAGCGGTGGTAGCCGCGGATGGCCAGCAGGCCGGCGAACTCGCCCTGCGAGCCGGCGTTGGGCTGCACGCTCACGGCGGCGTAGCCGGTCACCTCGGCGAGCCAGCCGCAGAGCTCGTCGATCAAGCGGCTGTAACCACGCGCCTGCTCGGCCGGGGCGAAGGGGTGCAGCCCGGCGAACTCCGGCCAGGTGATGGCCGCCATCTCGGTGGCTGCGTTGAGCTTCATCGTGCACGAGCCCAGCGGGATCATCGTGCGGTCCAGCGCGAGGTCCTTGTCGCTGAGCATGCGCAGGTAGCGCAGCATCGCCGTCTCCGAGCGGTGCGCGGAGAACACCGGGTGGGTGAGGTAGGCGGTGCGGCGCCGGAGCTCGGCCGGCAGGGCGTCGCCGCCGTCGTCGGCGAGCGCGGCGTCGTCGAACGCGACCCCGAAGGACTCCGCGACGGCCCGCAGGATCTCCGGCGTGGTGGTCTCGTCGCAGGCGACCGCGACGGTGTCGCCGTCGACGAGGCGGAGGTTGATCCGCCGCTCGGCCGCCGCGGCCACCACCTCGGCGGCCCGGCCCGGCACGGCGACCGTGACGGTGTCGAAGAAGTGCTCGTGCACCGGGGGCAGCCCACCGGCACGCAGGGCGCCGGCCAGCGCGTGGGCGCTGCGATGCACCCGCGCCGCGATCGCGGCCAGGCCCTCAGGCCCGTGGTAGACGGCGTAGGCACCGGCCATCACGGCCAGGAGCACCTGCGCGGTGCAGATGTTGCTGGTCGCCTTCTCGCGGCGGATGTGCTGCTCGCGGGTCTGCAGCGCCAGGCGGTAGGCGACGTCGCCGTCGGCGTCGACCGAGACACCGACCAGCCGGCCGGGCAGCTGCCGCGCGAGCCCCTCGCGGACCGACAGGTAGCCGGCGTGCGGGCCGCCGTAACCCATGGGGACGCCGAAGCGCTGGGTGGTGCCGCAGGCGACGTCGGCGCCCCACTCCCCCGGGGCCTCCAGCAACGTGAGCGCGAGGAGGTCGGCGGCGACGACCACCGACGCACCGGCCTCGTGCGCGGCCGCGGCCAGTGCGCGGTGGTCGCGGACGGCACCGCTGGCGCCCGGGTAGGACAGCAGGACGCCGAACGCGCCGGCCTCGGGAAGGTCGGTCGGCCAGCCCTGCGCGAGGTCGGTGACGTGCAGGGTGATGCCGAGCGGCTCGGCGCGGGTCTCGAGCACCGCCAGCGTCTGCGGCAGCGTGTCGGCGTCGACCACGAAGACCGCTTGCGGCTTGGCCCGTCCGGCGCGCCGGACGAGCGTCATGGCCTCGGCGGCGGCGGTTGCCTCGTCGAGCATCGAGGCGCCGGCCACGTCCAGCCCGGTGAGGTCGGAGACCATCGTCTGGAAGTTGATCAGCGCCTCGAGCCGGCCCTGGCTGATCTCGGGCTGGTAGGGCGTGTAGGCGGTGTACCAGGCCGGGTTCTCCAGCACGGTCCGCTGGATGACCGCCGGGGTGACGGTGCCGTGGTAGCCCAGCCCGATCATCGAGGTGAAGACGTCGTTCTCCGCGGCGCGCTCGCGCAGCTCCGCCAGGACCGCGCCCTCGTCGGCGGCGGCCGGGAGCGCCAGCGGCGTCCGGTCGCGCACCTTCTCGGGCACGCAGGCGTCGGCCAGCGACTCGAGCGTGGGGTGCCCCACGACCTCGAGCATCGCCGCGGTGTCGTCCCCCCGCGGCCCGATGTGCCGGGCTGCGAACGACCCGGCGGGGTTCAACGACTCCAGCGACGGGAGCGACCCGGTCAGCGGCGGAAGCGATCCGCCCTCGGTCCCAGCGACGGTCTCAGCACGGTCTGCCACTGCCAGAACGCTACAACATGGTCGGCCTCCGGCCGACACCGCGACCACGTGCCGTCCCGGCCAGGCGGAGCCCAGGCGTCGCGCCTGCGCGGACCCCTCCGGGGCCCACTCGGCACGACGACGAACCAACTACATCGCGCGGCGGCGGCGGCGCAGGGAGAGCTCGTCGTCGGCGGCGGCCGCGGGGGCACCGTCGAGGCGCTCGGCCGGGAGCTCGGCCAACTCACCGGAGAGCTCGCGCAGCGCACCGGAGACGGCGATGCCGAAGACGCCCTGCCCGCCGGCCAGCAGGTCGACGACCTCCTCGGCGGAGGTGCACTCGTAGACGGTGGCCCCGTCGGAGAAGAGCGTCACGTTGGCGAGGTCCTTGATGCCGCGGTTGCGCAGGTGGTCGACGGCCTTGCGGATGTTCTGCAGGGAGACGCCGGTGTCCAGGAGCCGCTTGACGACCTTGAGGACCAGGATGTCGCGGAAGGAGTAGAGCCGCTGCGTGCCCGAACCGGTGGCGCTGCGCACCGAGGGGGCGACGAGGCCGGTACGGGCCCAGTAGTCGAGCTGCCGGTAGGTGATCCCCGCAGCGGCGCAGGCGGTCGGGCCGCGGTAACCGACCAGGTCGGTGTCGACCTCGTCGTACGCGGGGGCCCCGACTGCGGCGTCGCTGAAGAGCTGACCCTGGGAACCCTTGTCCTGGTCGCTCACGTCGGCGTCCTCCCTCTGTCCCACCCCGCTCGCGCGGTGCGGGTCCACGGCTGGTCACCCTGGTCGCAGGCCCGGGACTGCAGCCACCGACACCGGGTCTCACACCGTTGTTGTTCGCCGACCGTAAGCCGGGCCCGAGGGTGGGTCAACTGAGCGGGGCGGCGTGTTGCACCGGTCATCATTTCGAGTGGAGGACACCCACCGACCTGCCGATCGTCAGATCTTGCCAGCGGTGGGGCGCCTGGGACGGGTGGTGCGTCCCGTGACCTACGCGGGACCGCCGGACCCTCCACCCGACCCGGAGCCCGCACCGAAGTCCTCCGGCGAGATCTGGTCGAGGAACTCGCGGAACTTCTCGACCTCGTCCTCCTGCTCGTCGGGGATCTCGATCCCGACCTCGTCGAGCAGGTCGTCGGCGCCGAAGATCGGCGAGCCGGTCCGGACGGCGAGCGCCACCGCGTCCGAGGGGCGCGCGCTGACCACCCGCTCCTCACCGAGGACCAGCTCGGCGATGTAGATGCCGTCGCGCATCTCGGTGATGTGCACGGCCTCGAGCTCGGCGCCCAGGGCGGTGATGACCTCGCGGAGCAGGTCGTGGGTCATGGGGCGCGCCGGGCGGACGCCCTGCTGCTCGAACGCGATGGCCGCGGCCTCGACCGCGCCGATCCAGATCGGCAGGTACCGCTCCCCCTGCGTCTCCTTGAGCAGCAGGATCGGCTGGTTCCCGGGCAGCTCCACCCGGACGCCGACGACTCGAAGCTCCTGCACGGTACGGCTCCCTCGGCTGCGTGCCCGGCGTCCGGACCGACGACGTCGGCCGGTGGCGGGCGGGTGTGGTGACTGGATCGGGGCGGCTCTCGGGGACAGCGACTCGTCCACGGTACGCCCGGTCAGGGGCGCAGGAGATCCCGGAGTCGCGCCTCGAGCAGCGCCGTGTGCAGCTGCGCGGACAGGCCCGCCAGCTCGCGCAGCTTCTCGGTCGCGCGGGCGCGCGCCTCCTCGGAGCGCGCGCGCAGGACCGGCGCGACGAGCTGCTCCACGAGGCCGGCCTCGCGCTCCACGCCGCTGCGGTAGACGCGCAGGTGGCGCGGTTCGATGCCGTGCCGCGCGAGGCCCGCGGCGGCCCGGGCAACGGCGAGGTCGGCCACCGGGTGCCGGCCGTCGGCGTCGGTCGCGAGCAGGCCGAACTGCACGCAGTCGGCCAGCTGCTCGGGCTCCAGCCCGGCCGCGCGGGCGAACTGGTCCGGCGTGAGGGGTGCCGCCTCGCCGTCGGCGGTGCCGGGTGCGGGCGGTGGCGTGGTCGCGGGCGCCGACGTGCCCGGGATCGGCTCGCCGCGGTCCAGTGCCTCGAGGTGGTCCTTGATCACCCGCAGCGGCAGGTAGTGGTCGCGCTGCGCCGTGAGCACGTACCGCAACCGGCTGACGTCCGCGCGGGAGAACTTCCGGTAGCCCGAGGGGGTGCGCTGGGGGTGCACCAGGTCCTCGGACTCGAGGTACCGGATCTTGCTGATCGTCACGTCGGGGAAGTCGTCGCGAAGAACAGCCAGCACCTCGCCGATGGTCAGGCGGGGCGTGTGCTGGTCGGCGGCGTCCCCGAGCGCGCCTCCGCGCTCGGGCACGCCCACTAGCGCGCGGCCGGCTCGCCGGTCCGCGGACCGGTCAGGTACACCAGGCGGAACTTGCCGATCTGCACCTCGTCGCCCCCGGCGAGGGTCGCGACGTCGACGGGCTCGCGGTTCACGTAGGTGCCGTTGAGGCTGCCGACGTCGTGCACCGAGAAACCGCCGCCCTCGCGGTGGAACTCCACGTGCCGGCGGCTGACCGTCACGTCGTCGAGGAAGATGTCGCTGTCGGGGTGGCGCCCGGCGGTCGTGACGTCCTGGTCGAGCAGGAAGCGGCTGCCCGCGTTGGGGCCGCGCTTGACGACGAGCAGGGCCGACCCGGCCGGAAGGGACTCGACGGCGCCGGCGTGCGCGTCGGCAGCGGACTCCACCGTCGTCTCCGGCTGCTCACCGGAGTCCTCGCCGCCGACCTTCGGGATCACGCTGGTCGACTCGCCGACGCGCTCCGGGGAGAGCGCCGCGCCGCACTGCGCGCAGAAGCGACTGCCCTCGGGGTTCTCGTGTCCACATCGAGTGCAGTGCACGTTGCGTCTCCTCCGGTACGAGGGGCGTCGCCGCGGGCCTGGGGAGGCCGCGGGCGGCCGGCTGTCGACGGGCCGGTCGGTCCGTCGTGTGTCGGCCACCGCGGGTGCGGCGGGCCGTGGTCATGGAACCAGCGGTCGACCCGAGGGTCAACCGCACCTGCAGGGGTGGGGTGCGGCGCTGCGCGGCTGGTCGCCGGCTGCTCCGTGCCCTGTCGCGATCATAGTGAGCGGCGTGCGGTCGGGGCCCGCAGGCGGGGCCGTCAGGACCCGTCGACCAGCGCCTGGTAGGCGTCGGCGTCCAGCAGCGCCCCGATCGGGTCGCCCCCCTCGCCGGCCACGCTGATCTCCACCAGCCAGCCGGCCCCGTAGGGGTCGGCGTTGATCGTCTCGGGGGTGTCGGCCAGCGCCTCGTTGACCGCGGCCACGACGCCGGCGACGGGGGCGTAGACGTCGGACACCGACTTGGTGGACTCGACCTCGCCCATCGGCGTGCCCGGCCCGACCTCGTCACCGACCGACGGCAGCTGCACGAAGACGATGTCCCCCAGGGCGTCCTGGGCGTGGTCGGTGATGCCGACGCGGATGACGGTCGACGTGCCGTCGGTGCCCTGCACCAGCGCCCACTCGTGCTGGTCGGTGTAACGGCGGTCGTCAGGCGTGCTCATGCAAGAAGCTTCCCATCGTGGTGTGGTCGCGTACCGGCCCCGGTGCAGGGTCCCGCCCCGAGCGGAGCGAGGGGTGGGGGGCACCGGGGTCCTTCGTCAGTCGGGCGCAGCGTATTGAGCCTCCGGGAGCGGCCGCAACGCGTCGACGAGGAGCTCGGGCTCCTGCACGACCTCGACCGAGCCGCCGCGGCCGCCGACCGCCTGCACCACTCCCCCGGGGATGTTGAGAGCCGTCTCCATGTCCTGGGGGGAGCCCAGCACGAGCACCTCGTAGGGGGCGGTGATCGGCCGGCCGTCGATCATCAGCGCCCCCGGGACGCCGGTGACCGCGGTGCTCAGCCCCACCCGGACGCCGTCGAACTGCATCGTCTCCGCCCCCGCCCCGCGCAGCTCCTGGACGACGTCGATCAGGTCGGTGACCCGCAGCGCGTCGTCCGGGTCGCGGATGGTCAGCCGCAGCCCGGGCCCCCGGGCCGGGGCGGTGCCGTTGAGCACCGCGAGGGCGGCCGCGCGGGTCTGCGCCTCCTCCAGCGCCGAGGCGCTCTCGCTGTCGGAGCTGGTGAGCTGGCGCAGGGCGCTGCGCTGGTCGGCGATCAGCTCCCGCAACCGGACGCCGCGCGCGCTGACCTCGTCGACGATGCGCACGAGGTCCTCCTCCCGCGCGCCGGCGAGGGCCTGCTCGTCGTCGGAGTTGCGCACCTGGACGGTGAAGGCGAAGCCGAGGATCAGCGTGAGGACGCCGATGAGCAGCGCGGCCGGCAGGTCACGGCGTCGTCCGGGTGCTGCCTCTCCCCCGCCCGTGCCTGCGTCGGCGGGCTGCTGCGGAGCGGCGTCCTCCGCGACCGGCTCGGGCGCGGTGCCCGGTTCGGTGGGTTCCGGCTCCTCCCCCGCGGGGGGCGGGTCGACCGGCGGGTCGGTGCTCATGCGCGGAAGACGTGCCGCCGGATGGCCGCGGCGTTGCCGAAGATGCGGATGCCGAGCACGACGACGACGGCGGTGGACAGCTGCGCGCCCACGCCGAGCTGGTCGCCGAGGAACACGATGAGCGCGGCGACGACGACGTTGGAGACGAAGGAGATGACGAAGACCTTGGCGTCGAAGATGCCGTCCAGCCGCGCCCGGAAGCCGCCGAACACCGCGTCGAGCGCCGCGACGACGGCGATCGGCAGGTAGGGCTGCAGCCACAGCGGGACCGTGGGGTCGAGCAGCAGGCCGAGCAGGACGCCGGCCACCAGGCCGAGGATCGGGATCACGGGTCAGTCTCCGGTCGCGGGGTCGGACGGCGGTGCGTCGGGCTGGTCGGGCTCGTCGGGCACCGGCTGGGCCGCGCGCAGCTCGGGCGTGCTGGCAGCGGGCAGGCTCAGCTCCTCCTCGCGGGAGAAGTCGAAGCGCAGCCCGTAGGTCTCCTCGATGAGGGCGAGCGAGCCCACCTCCGGGCTGGAGAGGAAGCCGCTGGAGAGGGTCTCCGGATCGCCGATGGCGCTCACCTCGTAGGGGTTGGTCACCGGGCGGAAGTCCACCAGCACGGCCTCGCCGGCGAACCGGATCGCGCTGGTCGGGCCCAGCCGCTGGCCGTTGATGCTGATCGCCTCGGCACCGGCGGCCCAGAGCGCGTTGACCACCAGCTGCAGGTCGCCGTCGCGGACGCGGCCGCGGACGTCGCCCTCGTCCTCGCCGCCCACGGGGTCGTCGTCCGCGTCGGACCCGGCGTTGGCCAGGGTGACCAGGAGCCCGGGGCCCCGGACCGGCACCGCCGCCGCACCCGCCTCCGCCTCGGCCAGCGCGTCGAGCGCCCGCTGGCCCGTGGTGGAGGACGCGAGCAGCTCGTCGCGGGCGCGGGTGACCTCCGCCCGCAGCTCCTCGAGCTGGGCGGCGAGCTCGTCGCTGGCGTCGGACCCGGTGCGGATGTCCTCGACCAGGGCGGCCCGGATCTCCTGCCGGCCCTGCACGCGGGCGGCGGCCTGATCGTAGGTGACCGCGGCCAGCACGCCGGCCACCACCATGGTCAGCGCCACGAGCACGGCGCCGCGGCGTCGGCGTCCGCCGGCCGCAGGGCCACCGCGCGCGGCCCGCGCCTCCGCGGCCTGGGCGTAGGCCGGGTCCAGCGTCTCGGCGAGCACGTCGTCGAGGAGCGAGGCGCCGAGGGAGCGCGGGCCTCCTCCGGGGGGACGAGCGGTCACGGCACCGCGCCCGCGGCGGCCCGCTCGGCCCGCACGATCCCGGCGACCTGGACCACGTAGAACACGCCCGCCAGGAGGTACAGGGCGGTGCCCCAGATGCTGAACGCCCACGCGAAGGGCGCGATGGCCGTGGCGAACCAGCCCGTGCCCTCGGCGAGCATCAGCCCCGGGAAGGCGTACAGCAGCAGGAAGGTCGCGGCCTTGCCCAGGTAGTGCACCTGCAGCGGCGGGTAGCCGTAGCGGCGCAGGACGAGCAGCCCGATGCCGAGCACGACCTCGCGGCCCAGGAGCAGCGCGACCATCCAGACCGGTGCGATGTCGCGCAGGGCCAGGGCGACCAGCGTGCAGACGATGTAGAGGCGGTCGGCCGCGGGGTCCAGCAGCGCGCCGAGGCGGCTGCTCTGGTCCAGCCAGCGGGCCAGCTTGCCGTCGGCCCAGTCGGTGATGCCCGAGATCATCAGGACGACCACCGCCCAGCCGTCGGCCTCGGGCCCGAGCAGCAGCCAGAGGAACAGCGGCACGCCCAGCAGGCGCAGCACCGACAGCGCGTTGGGCAGCGTCCAGACCCGGTCGGGCAGGTCGTCCCGTCCTCCGGGACCGCCGTGCGCCGCCGTCGTCTCGGCCGACGGCCCGTTCGACGACGTCACGATCCCTCCAGCCCGCTGCTCACCCTGGGCAGAGGCTAGCGGCCTCCCGGCCCGTGACGGACGGCGACGCTCAGGCGGGGACCGTCACGGAGGCCGGTGCCGGTTCGTGCCCGAGCGGACGGCGGGTGAACGAGCCGGTGCCGTGGGTGATCGACCGCAGCGCGCCGGGGTAGCCGAGCAGCTCGATCTCGGGCACCTCCGCCCGCACCGTCGCGAGGCCCTGCCCGGGATCGGTGTCGCTGCCGGTGACCCGCGCCCGGCGGGAGGACAGGTCGCTCATCACCGCGCCGACGTACTCCCCCGGCACCTCCACCGCGACCTCGCACCACGGCTCCAGCACCCGGGTGCCGGCCGCCGCGGCGATCTCCCGGAGGGCCAGGGCGCCGGCGGACTGGAAGGCGGCGTCGGAGGAGTCGACCGAGTGGGCCTTGCCGTCGACCAGCGTGACGTGGACGTCGACGACGGCGCGGTCACCGCCCAGACCGCGCTCGGCCTGCGCCCGGATGCCCTTCTCGACACTGCCGTGGAACTGCGAGGGCACCGTGCCGCCCACGATCCGCTGCTCGAAGACGATCCCGCTGCCGGGCGGCCCGGGCTCCCCCTCGACGACCACGACGGCGTACTGGCCGTGCCCCCCGGACTGCTTGACGTGGCGGGCCGTGACCCGCGCCGCCCCGGCCAGGGTCTCCACCAGCGGCACCCGCACCGGGACGGTGGCGACCGAGACGCCGTGCCGGGTGCGCAGCCGCTCGAGGAGCACCTCGGCGTGCGCCTCGCCCACGCACCACAGCAGCAGCTGCCCGGTGTCCGGACGGCGTTCGAGGCGCACGGTGGGGTCCTCGGCGACCAGCCGCGCCAGCGCCGTCGCCAGCCGGTCGTCGTCCCCGCGGGAGGCGGCCTCCACGGCCACCGGCAGCTGCGGCGTGGGCAGCTGCCACGGTGGCACCAGCCGCGGGTCGTCCGGGGAGGACAGCGTGTCGCCGGTCTCGGCGCTGGTCAGCCGGCCGATCGCGCAGACGTCGCCGGCCGGGCACGCCGGGACCAGCCGCAGCGCCGTCCCGAGGGGCGAGCTGAGGGCGCCGATCCGCTCGTCGACGTCGTGGTCGGGGTGGCCCCGCTCGGCCAGGCCGTGCCCGGAGACGTGGACGGCGGCGTCGGGCCGCAGGGTGCCGGAGAAGACGCGCACCAGCGAGACCCGGCCCACGTAGGGGTCGGTCGTCGTCTTGACCACCTCGGCGACCAGCGGGCCGTCGGGGTCGCAGGTCAGCGCCGGGGCCGCCGCACCGTCCGGTCGGGTGACGGGCGGGCAGCCGTGCTCGCACGGGCTCGGGAAGCCGGCGACCACCAGCTCCAGCAGCGCGTCGACGCCCACCCCGGACGGCGGCGCGGAGCACAGGACCGGGTGGAAGTGGCCGCGGGCGACGGCGGTCTCCAGGTCGGCGATGAGGTCGGCCTGCACCAGCTGGTCCCCGGCGAGGTAGCGCTCCATGAGCACCTCGTCCTCGCTCTCGCCGATGATGCCCTCGATCAGCTCGGAGCGGAGCCGGTCCGCCTCGTCCTCCCCCGCCCGGCCGGCCGTCGCGGCGGGGTCGAGCAGGGACACCAGGTCGCGCACCGAGCCGTCGGGCGCGCGGTCGACCAGGTGCACCGGGAAGACGCCCTCCCCCAGCTGCACCTGGCACAGCTGCACCGCCTCCTCGACGTCGGCCTGCGGGCGGTCGATCTGGGTGAGCACGACCGCGCGCGGCATCCCGACCGCCGCGCACTCCTGCCAGAGCGCCACGGTGGTCGCGTCCACCCCGTTGACGGCCGAGACGACGAAGACGGCGGCGTCGGCCGCGCGCAGGCCGGCGCGCAGCTCGCCGACGAAGTCGGGCGCCCCGGGGGTGTCCAGGAGGGTGATCCGCCGGCCGGCGTGCTCGACGGTGGCGACGCCCAGCGACACCGACCGCCGCTGCCGGATCTCGACGTCCTCGGTGTCCAGGCAGGTCGTGCCGTCCTCCACCCGGCCGGGGCGCGGCAGCGCGCCGGTCGCGACGAGCATCGCCTCGGCCAGCGTCGTCTTGCCGGCGCCCGAGCGCCCGACGAGGGCGACGTTGCGCACCTGCTCCGGCGGGCGGGGGGCCGGGGCGGGCGTGGTGTCCTTGGGCATCGGCCGGGCTCAGCTCTGCGGTCCGGGGGCGGCCGGCGACCGCGCCGGATCCCGGGTCGGGACGACGGTGCGGTCCGGGGCGGGGGCGTCCACGGCGGCCTCCTGACGGGTTCGGCTGTGGTCTGCGTCACAGCCTGCCCCGCGCCGGGGAGCGGATCAAGGACGAGTCGCCCGCCATCGCCGTCGGCGGCACCGACAGTGCGCATCCGCTCGGCCGGGCTCACCGGCGGCTACCCTGCGTCCGGCTCCGCCACCTACGACGTCTGGACAGCCCGCGTGACCACCAGCCGGACCGACGAACCGACCGCGGCTCTGCCCTCCGCGACCGTGGACGAGCCGGAGGACGCCGGGGCGAGCGCCTCCGCGGGCCCTCGCCGGTGGCTGCGTTGGACGCTGGGGGTGGTCGTCGTCCTGCTGGCCGTCGTGCCGTCCGTCCTGGGGCTGGCCGCACTGGCGCTCGACCGCGAGCAGCCCTACCTCCCCTTCGGGGACCAGGCGATCCTGGCGCTGTCGGTCGACGCCGTCGGCGAGCACGAGGTGCTGCTCGGCGCCTACTCGCGCTTCGGCTGGTACCACCCCGGGCCGATGGCCACCTACCTGCTGGCCGGCGTCTACGACCTGATGGGCGACTCGACCCGGGCGCTGGCGGTGGGGACCCTGGTCCTCGGCGGGATCGCGTCGGCTGCCGCGGTGTGGCTGGTCAGCCGCCGGGCCGGCGCCCCGGCCGCGCTCTGGACGGTGGTCGTGCTGGCGCTGACCGTGCGGACGCTGGGCGGAGGGTTCCTGTACGACTCGTGGAACCCCTTCCTCCCCGTGCTCCCGCTCCTGGCCGGCGTGCTCCTGTGCTGGACGGCCGTCCGGGGTGACGCGTGGGGGCTGCCGCTGGCCGTGGTGCCGCTGTCGCTCGCGGTGCAGGCGCACATCGGCTACCTCCCCGTGGTCGGCGCCGTCGTGGCGGTGCTGGTGGCGGGCCTGGTGCTCCGGGGCATCGGGCGCCTCCGCCGTCGCAACCGTCCGCCCGCCGCGGAGGACCCCGGACCGCACCGGCGGCTCTGGCGCTGGCCGGTCGCGGGCGTCGCCGCCGTCGGCCTGCTGGCGCTGCTCTGGACCCCGCCGGTCATCGAGCAGCGGAGAGGTGACCCCGGCAACCTCAGCGCTCTGGCCGACTACCTGACCGACAGCGCGCCCGAGGAGACCGCCGGGCTCGGGACCGGTCTGCGGAGCATCGCCGACGAGTTCGGGCGGCTGCCCGCCTACCTGACCGGCAACGGCGTGCCGCCCCAGCCCCTGCTGCCCGAGTCGTGGCCGGCGGTCGCCATCGGGGTGGGCCTGGTGCTCTTCCTGGCGGCGCTGGTGAACGCGGTGGTCCGCCGGCGGGCCGACACGATCTGGCTCGGCGTCTTCACCGCTGCCGTCGCCGCGGCCGGCGTGGCCGCCGTCGCCCGCGTGGACGGGCTGCCCTTCCCGTACCTCACGCGCTGGACGGTGGTCGTCGGCATCCTGGCCTGGACGACGATCGGGATGAGCTTCCTCCCGGATCTCGCGGCCCTCGCTCGCCGGCGGATGGGGCCGCGTCGCGCGGTCGTGGCGACGGCCGTCCCCCTCGGCG
Source organism: Blastococcus sp. TF02-09 (assembly GCF_003319105.1). Lineage (GTDB taxonomy): Bacteria > Actinomycetota > Actinomycetes > Mycobacteriales > Geodermatophilaceae > Blastococcus. Next base: position 461,075 of record NZ_QOHH01000001.1, read on the forward strand.
CGATGGCGACGGCCGCCGTCCTGGTCACCGGGATCGGCACGGCCGCGGCCGACCCGCCGATGACCGACGTCACCGGACAGCTCGGGCGGCTCGAGGAGGCGGTCCTCGCCGACCTCGACCAGCGCGGGCTGCGCTCCGGCGGGGACGACCCGGTGGTGCGGGTCGACTTCGCCCCGACCACCCGCCCCGACGAGCTGGTGGGCACCTTCTGGCCCGGGACCGGGCTGGTGCTCGAGCTCGCCCGCGACGAGGTCGACGTGCAGGTCTCCTCGTTCTGGGACATGCCGTTCGGCGCCCGGTACACCGACCACGCCGACGACGCCGGCTACGTCGTCACGCTGGCCTACTCCGACGGGACGTCGCCGGCGCCCGTGCCGTGGCAGCAGGTGCTGGCCGTCGAGGGCGACCTCGCGGTCTACGGCGGGGTGCCCCCGGCGCTGGGCTGACGGTCGGACCGGGCGTCGGCCCGCGCCTCCAGGTCGCGGACGCCGCGGCGGTGGACGAGGGCGCCGACCGCGACGAGCAGGACGCCGGAGAGCAGGAAGCCGAGGTCCCACGCGAGCGGTCCGCCCAGGTCATCACGCACGTGGTGGACGCCGAGGATGTGGTGGTCGACCAGGCCCTCGACGAGGTCGAACAGGCCCCACCCGGCGACGACGAGGCCGAGGTGGAAGCGCCAGCTCGGCGCGATCCGCCCCTGCCGCCAGGCGACCAGCGCCGTCACCATCCCGGCGACGGCGGCCAGCCACGTGCCCAGGTGGAAGAAGCCGTCGGCCACCGTGTTGGCCTCCAGGCCGGCCAGCGTGCCGGGATCGCGACCGTCGACCGAGCTGATCATGTGGTGCCACTGCAGGATCTGGTGCAGGACGATGCCGTCGACGAAGCCGCCGAAGCCGATGCCGTAGAGGAGCCCCGACGCCTTCGAGGGCAGCCGCTCCCCCGCCGTCGTCGGCCTGCGCGCCATGCCGCAGCCGCTACCCCGGTGCGGCGACCGGCACCCCTCGGCGCATCCTGTCGTCATGAGCACCAGCGACCACGCCGCCGGCCGGGCGCAGTCCACCGGGACGGCGCACGCCGTCCTGGCCGCCACCGCCGACCTGCCCGCGCCGTGGGCGGCGATCTGCGGCGCCTCGGTCGACGTCGTCCAGGGCAGGTGGAACGGCCCGCGCGGGCTGGGGTCGGCCGATCCCTGCGCCGAGTGCCGCCGGCTCACCGGGACCTGAGCGCGGCCCCCTCTCCCTCGCTGCTTGGCTCGTGCGCGACGACGTCGCCGCGTCGTTGTTAGGGATAACGGTCGTACCACGGCCGATGACGTGCGGCGGCGGCGCACTCCGGGCGAGGGAGTGCGCCGCCGGTGCACGGCGTCGTCGGGGCTCAGCTCTCCACGAGGCGGGTGAGCCGCTCGACGGCCTCGACGAACTCCTCGACCATCTCGAGCACGACGCGGCGGGCGGGCCGGACGCTGCTCATGCTCGCGCTGCCGACGATCTGGCCGACGAAGTAGGTCGCCAGGTCGTTCGCGGGCGTGCCCGGCGTGCCCGCCACGCGGTTGATCCGGGCCTGCGCCTCGCCGACCAGCATCGGCTGGAGGGGCATCGGCAGCGTGCCCGGCCCCTCGGGAGACTCCCACTCCTCGGTCCACGGGCTCCGCAGCATCCGCGCCGGCTTCCCGGTGATGGACCGCGAGCGGACGGTGTCGCCCAGCCCCGCCCGGAGGAACTTCTCCTTGACCGCCGGGGTGGTCTCGGCCTCCTCCGTGGTCAGCCACACCGAGCCGCACCACACGCCGTCGGCACCCAGGGCCATGCCGGCCGCGAGCTGCCGGCCGCGCCCGATGCCCCCGGCGGCCAGCACCGGCAGCCCGCCCACGGCGTCGACCACCTCGGGCACGAGCACCATCGTCGCGATCTGACCGGTGTGCCCGCCGGCCTCGGTGCCCTGCGCGACGACGAGGTCGGCACCCGCGGCCCGGTGCCGGACGGCGTGCTCGACCGACCCGGCCAGCGCCGCGACCGGGATGCCGGCGCCGTGCGCGCGCTCGATGAAGTGCGGCGGCGGCGGGCCGAGCGCGGAGGCGACGAGCTTCGTCTCATGGGCGAAGAGGACGTCGAGCAGCGGCGCCATGCTCCGGGGGTCCACCCGCATGCCGCCCACGCCGGAGCTGCGGCCCCCGGTCGGCGCGCCGTCGGGCAGCGGCGGGATGCCGTACCGGTCGAGCAGCCCGTCCAGCCACTGCCGGTGGGCCGCCGGCAGGAGATCGCCGAGGGCCTCCCGGTCCAGGCCGCCGGACTCCGAGCCCGCGAACTTCTCCGGGACGAGGAGGTCGACGCCGTAGGGGCGGCCCTTCACCTCCGCCTCGATCCAGGCGAGGTCGACGTCCAGCTGCTCCGGCGTGTGCGCCACGGCACCGAGCACGCCGAGCCCGCCGGCGTTGGTGACGGCGGCGACCACGTCACGGCAGTGGCTGAAGGCGAAGATCGGGACGTCGATGCCGACGAGGTCGGTGGCGGCTGTGCGCACGGGAGTGCCTCTCAGGGAGTGGGGCGGGGCGGCGGGGACGGGCGGAGCCCGTGGAGGACGATCTCGACCACCTCGTCGGCGGCCTGCTGCGGGCCGGTGCGCAGCGTGCGGGCGACGCCGGGGCCGGCCAGGCTGCGGCCGAGGCCGGCGAGCACCCGGGCCACGGCCCCGGTGTCGACGTCGGCGATGTCGCCACGGGCGACCGCGCTGTCCAGCAGGGTGCGCGTCACGTCGACGAGGTACTGGTTGTGGCTGTCGACCAGCGCCCGGACGGCGGGGACCGTGCCGATGTCCCGCGACCACGCATCGGTCGAGCGGCTCACCGCCACGTGCGCGGCGCGGAGGTAGGCGCGGATCGCGTCCAGCGGCGCCATGTCGTCGGCGATGGTCCGCTGGGCCGCACCGCCGATCCGCCACAGCTGCCGGTCCACGACCCCGAGCACGAGCTCGTCGCGGCTGGGCGCCAGCGCGTAGAGGGTGCGCAGCGAGCACCCCACCCGCGCGGCGATCTCGGCCATGGTCAGCTCGGCGAAACCGTCGCGGAAGAGGGCGTCGAGCTGCTGCAGGACGTGCCGCTGCCGGTCGGTGAGCTGCTCCTCCCGGTCCCGGCCGAGCACCGGGCGGGGCCGCTGCACGGTGCCCGACGCGCGTGCCACGGGCGGACCGTAGGGCGGTAACGCGGAGGAGTCAACGTTACCGTCCGGGGCCTCTCCGGCGGCCGTCCCGGGGAGGTCCCGCATACTTCCGCGGTGCTCCGACAGAGGTCGGGCCTCCGGTGACGGGGTCCGTACGCGTGCTGCACGTCCCCGCGGACCACGGGTACGTGGCGCACCTCGCCGACGACCGGGTCCCGGGGATCGCGTCCGTGGCGCTCCCCGGGGACGACGGCGGCTGGCGCCCCTCCCCGGCGCTCGAGGCGGCGTGGGTGGACGCGCACGCCGGCCGCTTCGACGTGCTGCACGTCCACTTCGGCTTCGAGGGCCGCATCCCGGGCGAGCTGCGGGACCTCGTCGCCGCGCTGCGGCGCACCCGCCGGGGCCTGGTGCTGACCGTGCACGACCTGGAGAACCCGCACCTGCCCACGCAGGAGGGCTACGCGCGGCTGCTCGACGTGCTCGTCCCCGCGGCGGACGCCGTCGTGACGCTGACCCCGGGCGCGGCCGACGAGATCGCCCAGCGCTGGGGCAGGTCCGCGCGCGTCGTGCCGCACCCTCACGTGGCGCCCCTGGCCGAGATCGGTCTCCCCCGCCCGCAGCGCCCGCGCCGCGTGGTCGGGCTGCACCTCAAGAGCCTGCGGGCCAACCTGGACGCCGCTCCGGTGCTGCGCTCGCTGGTCGAGGCCGTCGGCCGGCTGCCGCGGACGGAGCTGCGGGTCGACGTCCACGACGAGGTGCTCGACCCCGCGTTCCCGCGCCACGACGCCGGGCTGGCGCAAGAGCTGCGCGCGGCCGCCGGCTCCGGCGCCCTCGACCTGCGCGTGCACCCGCGCTTCGACGACGCCGGGCTGCTGGACTACCTGCGCGGGCTGGACGTGTCGGTCCTGGCTTACGCCCACGGCACCCACTCGGGCTGGCTGGAGCTGTGCGCCGATCTCGGGGTGCCGGTGGTGGCGGGCCGGGTCGGGTTCCTGCACCAGCAGCAGCCGCTGGTGCAGGTCGACCTGCACGACCCCGCCGCCCTGGCCGAGGGGCTCGAGCGCGCCCTGGCGCCCGGCCCGGCGTCCGCGGCGACCGCGCCCGCCCGGCTGGCCCAGCGGCGGGAGATCGCCGTCGCGCACCGGGAGCTGTACCGCGAGGTGGTCGCCGCAGTGCAGCCTTCCCCGCACCGGACGGCCGGGGCGTCCGCGTGATCGGCTGGTACGTGCACTCCCACGGCGCCGGGCACCGGCAGCGGCTGGCCGCGGTCAGCCGGCACCTCCGCACCCCGGTGACCGCCTTCGGCTCGGCACCTTCCCCGGAGGACTTCGCCGGCGACTGGATCCGGCTGGAGCGCGACGACGACGGGCCCGTCGACCGGGCGTCGGCGACCGCGGGCGGGGCGCTGCACTGGGCGCCGCTGCACCACCCCGGCCTGCAGCACCGGCACGCCGTGATCGCCGCCTGGATCGCTGCGGCCCGGCCGCGCCTCATGGTCACCGACGTGTCGGTGGAGGTGACGGCGCTGGCCCGGCTGTGCGGCGTCCCGGTCGTCGTCTTCGCCATGCTCGGCGACCGCGACGACCCCCCTCACCGTCTCGGACGCAGCCTGGCCACGACGCTGGTCGCCCCCTGGCCGGCCCCCCGCGACCGGCCGCCGCGGAACGACGCCGGCACGCCGGTGGTGCACGTCGGCGCCTTCTCCCGCTTCGACGGCCGCCCCCGTCCGGCCGGGGCACCGCGGCCGGGCACGGTGCTGGTGCTGTTCGGCAGCGGCGGGCGCGACGTCAGCGACGCCGACTTCCGGGCCGCCCGCGCGGCGACACCGGGATGGACCTGGGAGTACCGGGTTCCCGGTGCGGCGGAGGGCGCCGGCACCGACGACGACGTCTGGGCCGCGCTGCACCGCGCCGAGGTGGTCGTCGTGCACGGGGGCCACAACGCCGTCGCCGAGGTGGCGGCGGCCCGGCGACCCGCCGTCGTCGTCGCGCAGGACCGGCCCTTCGGCGAGCAGCGCCGCCGCGCGGAGCTGCTGCGGGCCGAGGGCCTGGTGGCGCTCGACCGCTGGCCGGCGGCGCCGGAGTGGCCCGGCCTGCTGGAGCGGGCCCGGGCGGCGGGCGCGGGGCCGTGGGAGCGCTGGGCACCGGGCGACGGCGCGCAGCGGGCCGCGGCCGTCCTCGACGCCGCCGCCGGGGAGCCGGGATGACCGCCACCGCGTTGCTCACCATCGTCTCCGGGCGGCACGACCACCTGCGCGGTCAGCTGCTCGGGCTGGCCGCCTCCACCCGGGCCCCCGACTGGCACGTCGTCGCGGCGATGGGCGACGAGGGCGTCCGCGCCGTCGTCGACGCGACGCCGGCACCCCCGGGCACCCGCCGGGTGGTGATCGACGTGCCCCTGGAGGACGACGGCGAGCTGCCCCTGGCCCGGGCGCGCAACGCCGCGGCGGCCGCCGCCCTCCAGCGGGGCGCCGAGCTGCTGGTCTTCCTCGACGTCGACTGCGTCCCCTCCCCCGGGCTCCTCGCCGGCTACGTGCGGGCGGCCGCCGACCCCGCGGTGCGCGCGGCGCACGGGCCGGTCCTGCTGTGCGGCCCGGTGGCCTACCTGCCGGCCGGGATCCGGGTCACCTCAGCCGCGGACCTGGCCGGGCTGCCGGCGGCGGCCGCACCGCATCCGGCCCGCCCGGCACCGCCGGCCGGACAACTTGTCGCCGCCGACGACTCGCAGTGGTGGCTGTTCTGGTCGCTGTCGTTCGCCGTGACCGCCGAGGACTGGACACGCGCCGGCGGGTTCTGCGAGGAGTACCGGGGTTACGGCGGGGAGGACACCGACGTCGCCGCGACCGTCCGGTCCATGGGCGGGACGCTGTTCTGGGTGGGCGGGGCCGACGCCCACCACCAGCACCACCCCGTGCAGGACCCGCCGGTGCACCACCTGGCGGCCATCGTCCGCAACGCCGCGGTCTTCCACCGCCGCTGGGGGTGGTGGCCGATGACCGGCTGGCTCGAGCAGTTCCGCTCGGCCGGGCTGGCCGACTACGACGCGGCGACGCGCACGTGGTCGGTGACCGGGCCGTCCGCGGCGGCGGCCCGGAGCACGGCCTCGTAGCGGCCGACCATCGCCTGCGCCGACAGGTGCGAGAGCGCGGCCGCCCGCACCGCGCGCCGGTCCAGGGCGGTCGCCGGGCCGATGGCAGCGGCCATCGCCTCGACGTCGGCATCCGGGACGACGACGCCCACCTGCTCCCCGACGTGCGGCCGCAGCACCTCGCTCACGCCACCCCGGTCGAAGGCGACCACGGGCGTGCCGCACATGGCGGCCTCGGCGGCGACCTGCCCGAACGGCTCGTCCCAGGCCGGCGTGACCAGAACGGCGTCAGCCCGGCCGACCGCCTGGGCCAGGGTGCGCCCGCCGAGGTGACCGTGCCAGGTGGCGCCGTGGCCCAGATGCGGCTCGATCCGGGTGGCGAAGTACTCGGCGTCCAGCGCCGGGCCGACGAGGTGCAGGTGCCGGCCGGCCGCCGCGGCCGCGGCGATCGCCAGGTGCGGTGCCTTCTCCGGCACGAGCCGGCCGAACCACAGCAGCCCTGCCCCGCCGGGCCCGAGGGTCCAGCGCTCCGGGTCGACCCCGTTGTGCACGACCTCCGCACGCGGGACCCAGGGCGCCCACTGCCGCGCGGTGAACCGGCTGACGGCGGTGAAGGTGTGCGAGCTGCCGCCGGCGTCCAGCGCGGAGGTCAGCCACGGGGTCGGCGGGGTGTGCAGCGTGGTCACGGTCGGGAACGGCAGGGTGCTCGACAGCGACACCGGCAGGTAGTGCAGCGAGTTGTTGTGGACGACGTCGACCTCGCCGGCGTACGTCGTCCGGAGGGCGGCCAGCACGGCGAGGTGCGCGTGGTGCTCGCGCAGGAACGCCTCGGCCGGCATCGAGGGGTCGGCGCGGGCGAGCTCGTCGGGCCGCCAGCCGCCCCCGGCGAGCAGCTCGGGCTGCGCGCCGGTGCTCCCGGCCGCGGCGAACAGCAGGACGCGGTGCCCCCGCGCCCGCAGGCCGTCGACCAGGCCGCCGACGAAGGACTCGAGCCCGCCGAGATAAGGCTCGGCGACCGGATAACGGCTGGGTGCCAGCACGGCGACGGTCAGCCGGCGCCCGGAGCCCCCGGCGACCAACGGGGAAGGGTCGCGCACCACCAAATGCAAGCACGGCCGTCCGGCCGGGGTGCACGCCGGTGGCCGCCGGCCTGCGAGAACCCCTCCTTAGGGTGCATCCGTGACCGGTCGGCGGCAGCACTACGCGCACTTCTACGGCCTGCAGCCGATCCCGCGCGACGACCGGCCGCTGGCCCTGGTGCACGGCAACTGCCAGGCCGAGTCGCTCCGCGTGCTGCTCGACGGCGACGCCTCCCCGGTCCGGACGGTCCGCGTGCCCCCCGTCCACGAGCTCACCGCCGCGGACCTCCCGCACCTGGACCGCCTCCTGGCCGAGGTCGACGTGCTGGTCGCGCAGCCGGTGCGCGACGGCTACCGGGGGCTGCCGCTGGGCACCGCCGAGGTCCTAGGCCGCGCCGGTCGCCGGCCCCGGATTGTCGTCGTCCCGATCATCCGCTGGGCCGCGCTGCACCCCTTCTCGGTCATCGTCCGCTCCCCCGCCGGCGACCCCCCGCTGGTGCCGTACCACGACCTGCGGACCCTGGCGCTGGCCGCCGGCCGGCCTGCGCTGCCGGAGAGCCCCTCGCCCGACGCCGTCCGGGCGGTGCGTGCGCTGTCGGTGCGCGAGCTGCACGCGCGGCAGGAGCGGCACGGTGCGCTGCCCGTGGTCGACCTGCTCGAGGCCGCGGGTTCGGGCGCAGTCCACACCGTGAACCACCCCGGCAACGAGGTGCTCACCGGTCTGACCCGGCGGGTGCTGGCCGCCGCCGGCCTGCCCGGCGAGCCCGCCGATCCACGCCGGACCCTCCTCGACAGCGTGCACACCCCGGTGCTGCCTGCGGTGCTCGCGGCGCTGGGGCTCGGCGGAGCCGGCCGCGACCACTGGCTCGTGCACGGGCGCCCGCTCCCCGACGCGGACGTGCGGGCGGCCCAGCTGCGCTGGTACGCCGACCACCCGGGGGTGGCCGCGGCGGGGCTGGACCGGCACGCCGAGGCCGCCGCGGTGCTGGGGACCGCGTGAGCGTTCCCGCCCTCACGGTGCTCGTCGTCGGACCGGCCGGGCACGGGGTCACCGGCACGGCGCTCGCCCAGGAGACGGAGCTGCGCGCGATCGCGCCGGTGCACCTGGTGCGCCGGCCGGCGGTCCCCGACGTCGCCGAGCTCCGCGCGGCACTGGGCGCCGCACCTGTCGGCCCAGTGCTCGTGCACGTCACCGACCGGTTGTTCGGGACGACGCCGGAGCAGGCGGCCGACGCCGTGGTGGCCCTCGCGGAGGTGCGGCCGCTCGTCGTGACGCTGCACGACCTGCCGCAGGCCAGCGACGGGCCCCGCAACGCCCTCCGGCGCGCGACGGCCTACCGGCGGATGGCGGAGGCGGCCGCCGCGGTGGTGGTCTCCAGCGCCCACGAGCAGCGGCTGCTGGCCGCCTGCGGCGCCGCCGTGCCCGCGGTCGTCGTCCCGCTCCCCGTGCCCGACCTGCGCTCGGCGCCGGCCGCGGACCCGGCGACGCCGTTCGGGAGCGTCGCCGTCCTGGGCTACCTGTACCCGGGCAAGGGGCACGAGGCGGTCCTCGCCGCGCTCGACGCGCTGCCCGCCGGGGTGGGCCTGACCGCGTGGGGCCGGCCGTCCGACGGGCACGAGGACCTGGTGGGAACCCTCACCGAGCAGGCGCGGGCGCTGGGCCGGCCGTGCACCGTGACCGGGTTCGTCCCGGATGCGGAGCTGCCCGGGCTGCTGCGGTCCGCGGTGCTGCCGGTCGCTCCGCACGCGCACCTGTCGGCGTCCGGGTCGATCAACTCCTGGATCGGCGCCGGACGGCGGCCGCTGGTGCCGCGCAGCGACTACGCGGCCGAGCTCGACGAGCGCGCACCCGGCTGCGTCCTGGTGTACGACGACCTGCCGACCGCCCTGGCGCGGGCCTGGCACGAACCCGCGAGCACCTGGCTGCCCGCCGGGCGCGCCGGGGGCCCCACCGGGGCGGAGACCGCGGCCCTGCTGCTCCCGGTGCTGGCCGGGGCCGGAGGGCGGGCGCCGTGACCCTCCCGCTGGTCTCGGTGGTCGTGCCGCACTACGAGTCGCCGCACGACCTGGCGCTGGTGCTCACCGCGCTGGAGCTGCAGGACCACCCGCTCGACCTGCTCGACGTCGTCGTCGCCGACGACGGGTCGCGCACCCGTCCCGGCCCGGGGCCCCGGCCGTACGCGGTCCGGGTGGTCGCGCAGGCCGACGAGGGCTTCCGGGCCGCCGCGGCCCGCAACCTCGGCGCCCGCGCGGCCCGCGGTTCGGTGCTCTGCTTCCTGGACGCCGACACGGTGCCCGAGCCCGGGTACGTGTCGGCCGTGGTCCGGAGCATCGCCGGCGGCGCCGACCTGGTCGTGGGCCGCCGCCGGCACGCCGACCTGGGGGCGACCTCGCCGGCGCAGCTGCGGCGTTGGCTGCTCGAGGGCGTCGGGGCGCCGGAGGTCCTCGAGGAACCGGCCTGGCTGGCGGAGGGCTACGCCCGGACCGACGACCTGCGGGCGGCCGGCGACGACGCCTACCGGTTCGTCATCTCCGCCGTGCTGAGCACCACTCGCCGGCTGTTCGAGGAGGTCGGCGGCTTCGAGGAGGCGTTCCGGGCCTACGGCGGCGAGGACTGGGAGTTCGCGCACCGCTGCTGGCTGCGCGGAGCCGACCTGGTGCACGCCCGCGACGCCGTCGCCTGGCACGACGGACCCGACTTCGCCGGCCGGACCGGGGACGCCGACGCCCTGCACTCCCGGAACGTCGAGGGCCTCGCGCTGGCCCGGTTCGTCCCGGGACCCGCAACCCGCGGCAGCGGCCTGGTGTGGGCGCACCCCGACGTCGTCGTCCGGCTGGACGACACCGGAGCGTCCGACGCGCAGGTGGTGGAGTCGGTGCGCTCGCTGCTGGCGGGCAGCGACTGCGGGGTGTGGCTGCGCGCCGGCTCGGCGCTCGACCTGCTCGACGACCCGCGGGTGCACCGCGGCGAGCCGCCGAACGCGGTGCTGGCCCGGGCCCGGTTCCGGGTGGAGCTGGACCGCCCGGTCGTGCTGTCCGGGGCGACCCTGCAGGAGCTCGCCGACGTCGCCCCGGTGCGGGTCGGGGAGCACCTGACCGTGCGCCGCACCCGGGACGTGCACCGCGGCGAGGACGGCGCCGCGCTGCTGCGCGCGCCCGGGGTCAGCGCTCCGGTCCCCGGCGAGGTCGACCTGCAGCGCACGTGGGGGCGCGCGGACCACCGCCGCACCGTGCGGCTCCGGCGGTGGCGCGGATCACCGGCCGATCTGGCCGGTTTACCGGCCGATGTGGCCGGTGAGCCCTAGCCTGGTCGGGTGGGCGGATTCCGGCAGCAGACCGAGGACCAGATCCTCGACCGCGCCGCCGCCCTCCTCGCCCGGCGCGGTACCCGCACGTCGCTGCAGGAGATCGCCGACGCCGTCGGCCTGTCGAAGGCCGGGCTGCAGTACCACTTCCCCACCAAGGACGCGCTGCACTCGGCCGTGCTGGCGAAGGCCGCCGGGATCGGGCAGCAGGTGCTCGACGTCGTCGGCGACCTGCCGCTCGGCCCCGAGCGGGACCTCCGGGCCATCGAGGCCTGGATCGACGTGGCCCTCGCCCACCCCGGTCTGGTGTCGCTGCTGCTGACCCCGGTCAGCTCCGCGGTCGCCGACGACCCCGCCGACGACGGCGCCGAGGCGGTCCTCGCGTCGGCCACCGCCGCGCTCGCCGCCTTCGGGGTGGACCTGGAGGCCGCCACGGCCGAGCGGACCGTGCGCGTCTCGGCCGCGCTCGCCGCCCTCGGCGTCCTGACCCTCGCCGCCCACCAGAACGACCTCACCGTCGCGTGGCGGCCGCACATGGTCGTCGCCTGCTTCGACGCGCTCGGCCACCGCCGCCCCGTCCCCACCCCGGAGGCCTGACCCATGGCTCACCTGCTGTCCCGGATCGGCGCCTTCGGGCACCGCCGCCGGCTGGCCGTCGTCCTCGTCTGGCTGACGGTCCTCGTGGCCGGCGGCGTCGGCGCGGCCACGCTGGCCGGGGAGACGTCGAACAGCTTCTCCATCCCGGGCCAGGAGTCGACGGTCGCGCAGGAGCTCATCACCGAGGAGTTCGGTGCCGGGGGCGCCACCGTCGACGTCGCCGTCGCGACGCCGGACGGCGGCACGCTCACCGACCCGGAGACCGCCGCGGCGGTGGGCGAGCTGGTGCAGACCCTCGGCGGGCTGCCCGGCGTCGTCTCGGCCAGCAACCCGCTGGACCCGGCGGCGCCCGCGGTCAACGCCGACGCGACCATCGGCTACAGCACGGTGACCTACGGCGGCCTGATCGAGGACGTGACCGACGAGCAGCGGACGGCGCTGCTGGACGCGGTCGCCGACGCCGGCACCGGCGAGCTCACCGTGGCGGCCACCGGCGAGGCGCTCGAGGCCGGCGCCCCGCACATGGGCGTGGGCGAGGTCATCGGCGTGGTCCTCGCAGTGGTCGTCCTCGCTCTCACCTACGGCTCGCTGGTCGCCGCGGGCATGAACCTGCTGACCGCCGTCGTCGGGGTCGGGGTCGGCGTCCTGGGCATCACCATCGCCACCGGGTTCCTCGACCTGTCCTCCACCACCTCGGCGCTGGCCGGCATGCTGGGCCTCGCCGTCGGCATCGACTACGCGCTGTTCATCATCAGCCGCTACCGGCAGGAGCTGCTCCGCGGCGTCGACGTCCCGACCGCGATCGCGGTGGCCACGGGCACGGCGGGCTCGGCCGTGGTCACCGCCGGCCTCACCGTGGTCATCGCCCTGCTCGGCCTGTCCGTGGTGGGCATCCCGTTCCTGACCCAGATGGGCGTCGCCGCGGCCGCGACCATCGTCGTCGCCGTCCTGGTCGCCCTCACCCTGGCCCCGGCCGCGATGGGCTACCTGGGCAGGCGCGCCCTCCCGCGCAAGGTCCGCGCCGCCGGTGACGAGCGCCCCGCCCGGCGCAGCGGGGGCCCCGGCCTCCTCGCCCGGTGGGTCGCGGCGGTCACCCGGCACCGGGTCGCCACCGTGCTCGGCACGGTGCTGGCGCTGGGCGTCCTCTCCCTCCCGGTCACCTCCATGGCGACGACGCTGGTGCCCAGCCCGGAGCCCGGCAGCACCCAGGCCCGCGCGCAGGAACTCCTCGCGGAGGGCTTCGGCGAGGGCATCAACGGCCCGCTCGCCGTCCTCGTCCGGGGCGAGGGCGCCGCAGAGGCCGCGGCCGGGCTCGGCGAGCCGCTGTCCGCGCTGCCCGACGTCGCCTTCGTGACCCCGCCGGTGCCGGACGCCGACGGCACCGCGGCCCTGGTCACGGTGATCCCGGAGTCCGGTCCCGACAGCGCGGCCACCGAGGCCCTCGTCGGCGACATCCGGGCCTCGCTCGCGGACCTCGACGGCGTCGACACCTACGTGACCGGCGCGACCGCCGTGAGCGTCGACGTCGCCCAGGCCCTCGACGACGCCCTGCCGGTGTACCTGGTGCTCGTGGTCGGCCTGGCCTTCGTGCTGCTGGTGCTGGTGTTCCGCTCGCTGCTGGTGCCGCTGGTCGGCGTCCTGGGCTTCCTGTTCACCGTGGGCGCCTCCCTCGGCGCCACCGTGGCGGTCTTCCAGTGGGGCTGGCTGGCCGACCTCGTCGGCCTGAGCAGCCCCGGCCCGCTGATCAGCCTCACCCCGATCCTGGTCATCGGGATCCTGTTCGGCCTGGCGATGGACTACCAGGTGTTCCTGGTGAGCCGGATGCACGAGGCGCACACGTCCGGCGACGGCCCGCTGGAGGCGATCCGTGCCGGCTTCCGCCGCTCCGCCCCGGTCGTCGTGGCCGCGGCGCTGATCATGTTCGGCGTCTTCGCGGGCTTCGCGACCAGCCCGGACCCCACGCTCAAGTCCATCGCGTTCGCGCTGGCGGCGGGGATCGTCGTGGACGCGTTCGTCGTGCGCATGGTGCTGGTGCCTGCCGCCCTGGCCCTTCTGGGCGAGCGCGCCTGGTGGCTGCCGCGCTGGCTGGGATGGCTCCCGTACCTCGACGTCGAGGGGTCCGCGCTCACCGGCGGCGTCGTCCCGGACGCGGCGCGCGGCGCGGCCGCCGCAGCGGAGACCGTGGGCGCCCGCTGACCCTCGACCGTCCCCGGAGCGTCCGGTGGAGCGCGAGGAGCGCGGCCGGCCACGCCGCGGCCACCACGAGCGCGGGTGCCACGGCCGGCGCGGTGACCGGCGGCGCGAGCAGCCGGGTGCCCAGCCGGGCCGCCAGCCCCTCGCCGCCCTCCCGCATGAGCGCGGCGTGGTTCCACACGAACACCGGGCGGGCCAGCGGCGAGAGCAGCCGCATCCACGCCGGCCGCGGTCGCACCCGCCAGTCGAAGCGCACCGCGGCGCCGCCGGCCACCGCGGCGACCTCCCAGCGGCCCTCGCCCTCCACCCGCCCGCTTACCGTCGTCCGCACGCCGCGCAGCGGCTCGTCCTGCACCACCGTGGCGTCGAAGGCCATGCGGTAGGGCAGCCGGGTGCGGAAGACGAAGGTCCACACCTCGCTCCCGGCGTCGTCGGCGCCGGCCCGGGTGACGTTCTCCACCGAGGGCCACCACGCCGGCCACTCCTCGACCCGGCGCACGGCCGCCCAGACCTCCGCGGGCACGGCCGCGACGTGCCACTCGTCGCGGAACAGGTAGCCGGGCACCTGCTCGCCGGCGCCGGTCAACCGCCGGTGGCGGTCGACGCCGCGGCCGCCTGGGCGAGGTACTGGTGGACCAGCGCCACGGCGATCGCGCCGGACCCGACGCCGGAGGCCACCCGCTTGACCGAGCCGTGCCGCACGTCGCCGGCCGCGAACACCCCGGGCACGCTGGTCTCCAGCAGCAGGGGTGGGCGCGCCAGCGGCCAGCCCGGCGAGGCGCCGTCCAGGTCCGGCCCGGTGAGGACGAACCCGGCGCGGTCCGTGGCGACCGCCTCCCCGAGGCACGCCGACGCCGGCCGCGAGCCGATGAGCGCGAACACGGCGTCCGCCCGCAGGGTCTCCCGCTCGTGCGAGTCGAGGTCCTCGACGACGACGGACTCCAGCACCTGCCCGCCGGCGGCGTCGACGATGCCCACCCGCGCCCGGACGTCGATGGTGGGCGACTCGGCGATCTCCTGGACCAGGTAGTCCGACATCGTCGCCGCCAGGCCGTGCCGGGCGAGGACGGTCACCCGCTCGGCGTAGCGGGCCAGGTGCACCGCGGCCTGCCCGGCCGAGTTGCCCCCGCCCACGACCAGCACCGTCCGGCCCGCCATGGCCCGCGCCTCGCTGACCGCGGCGCCGTAGAAGAAGCCGCGCCCCAGGAACGCCTCCAGGCCGGGCACCTCCATGCGCCGCCACTCCGCCCCGGTGGCGGCGACCACCGTGCGGGCGCGCACCGTGGCGCCGTCGGACAGGTGCACGGTGTGCTCGCCGTCGTGGCTGGTCAGCCCGACCATGCTGCGGGACCAGATGAAGGAGGCGCCGAACGACCAGGCCTGCTGGTAGGCGCTGGCCGCCAGCCGGCTCCCGCTGATCCCCCGCGGGAATCCCAGGTAGTTGCGGATGAGCGAGCTGGTGCCCGCCTGCCCGCCCATGGCGAGGGGCTCGATCACCGTGGTGCGCAGCCCCTCCGACGCGGCGTACACCGCGGCGCTCAGGCCGGCCGGCCCCGCACCGACCACGACGACGTCGAGCAGCGTCTCGCCGTCCACCGGCTCCAGGAGGCCGAAGGCGGCGGCGATGTCCATCGCGCTGGGGGCGGTCAGCACCGGGGAGTCCGGCCGGAACCGCAGGACGACCACCGGGAGCTCCGGCTCGTCCAGCCCCAGCCCGGCGAGCAGCTCGGTGACCGCGAGGTGGAACTCCTCGTCGCCGGCCCGCTCCGGGCGGTAGAGCCACCCGTCGAGCCGGCCGAGCGCGATCGCTTCGAACACCGGCGCCGCCGTCTCCAGGTCCCCCCACCGCACGATGCAGGCACGCACCGCACCGGCCTGCGCGCCGCCCACCCGGGCGAGGACGTCCAGGCCGTCGGGGTCCGCGGGCCCCAGGCCGGCGAGGAACGCCGCGACCGGCACGCCCCGCCCCTGCAGGCCCGCCACCTCGGCGGCGAGCTCGTCCTCCGAGCCGCAGACGGCGACGGCGTAGTCCGCGCCGTAGCGCTTCGCCAGCTCCTCGCCGACCCGGTCGCGCACCGGCTGCGCACGGCTCATCAGGACCAGTGCCGCTCGCGCGGCCCGCCCGCTGTGCCCGTCGTGGCGGTCCATATAGCATGCTAAGGGCGCCGCCGCACGCGGGGTCAATGGGTTTGGTGGCCGGCGCTCGCCCCGTCCCCGACCGCACCGAGAGTGGATCATGACCGATCCGCACGGAGCCCGGGTCGTGCTCCCCGGCACCCGCTGGCTCCTCCGCGCCTTCAGCGTGCTGACCTTCCTGGCCTTCGTCTCGCTGTTCCTGATGGCCGCGCGCACCGACCGGTACTTCGCCTGGACGATCGCACCCGCAGCGACCGCCGCGTTCGTGGGGGCGGCCTACGCCGCCGGCTGCCTGCTGGTCGTGCTGTCGCTGCGGGAGCGGTGGTGGTCCCGCGTCCGCGTCCCGTTCGTCACGGTCCTGGTCTTCACCGTCGTCACGCTGGCCGCCACCCTGCTGCACCTGGACCGGTTCCACTTCGCCGCACCCGGCGTGGTGGCGCGGGCGGCCGCCTGGTTCTGGGTCGCGGTCTACGTCGTCGTGCCGCCCGGCATGCTGCTGATGCTCGTGGCGCAGGAGCGCCTCCCGCAGGCCGACCCGCCGGGGCGGATGCCGCTGCCGCGCGGCCTGGCCGCGGTCCTTGGAGTGCAGGGCGCGGTGTTCCTGGCGGTGGGCGCGGTCCTCTTCGTCGCCCCCGGGACCGAGACGGCCCTGTGGCCCTGGTCGCTGACGCCGCTCACGGCCCGCACGGTGGCGGCGTGGCTGCTCGCCTTCGGCGTCGGCACCGTCCTAGCGCTGCGCGACCGGGACCTCGACCGGCTGGAGCTCGCGGCCGTCGCCTACGCCGTCTTCGGCGCCCTCGAGGTCGTCGTCCTCCTGCTGTACTCCGACGTGGTCCGCTGGAACTCCGCCGCGACGTACGGCTACCTCGCGCTGGCCGCCTCCACCGTGGCCGGCGGCGGGTACGCGCTGCGCCTGACCCGCGCCGCAGGCCGCACGCACGCGAAGGCCGCGACGTGAGCGGAGGTCAGCCGCTGGAGCCGAGGCGGTAGAGGGCGGTGTGGGCGACGTGCAGCACGGGCTCGCCGTCGGCCAGGACCAGGGCGTCGTAGCGCACCTCGTCGTGACGGCCCCGCCGGCCGACGGAGGTGACGCGGCCGTGGGAGGTGACCCGCGCCGGCAGCTGCGCCACCCCGAGGAAGCGGCAGTCGCTCGCGGTGTGGATCCACGGCCCCAGGTCCACGTTCCGCGTGAGCAGCCGGTGCACCGCCTTGACCAGCATCCCCGGGTGCGCCCAGGCGTTCTCCCGGTACAGCGCCAGGGGCTCGCCGACGGCGTCGAGGTACCACTCGTTCTGCTCGACGGGAACGTCCTCGTGCACGCTGCCGAACGGTCCGACGACCGGGTCCGCCACCGGCCGGTCCGCAGGCGGCACCTCGACCAGGCCGGTGAGGTCGGGCCGCTCGGCCGTCGGGGCGGTGGAGCCCAGGCACCGCACCTCGCCGTCCGGTCCGGTGACGGTCAGCGCCCCGTCGGCCACCTCGACCAGCAGCTCCTCGCCGTCGTACACCGGCCGGCGGAACCGCACGTCCACCCGCCCGCGGGAGAGCCACCCGGGCCCCTCCGCCTGGACCAGCGGGGTGGTGATCCGGGCGAACAGCTCGACCCCCGGTACCAGCGCACCGGTGAAGCCGAACCGCCGGGCGACGTCGTCGTCGTGGATCTTGTTCTGCGCCTCCTCGATGACGTGGGCGACGAACCGGTGCGGCGCAGGGGCGTCCATGCCCGGATGGTGGCACGGGCCCAGGCCCAGGCCCGTGCACGGCCCGTCCGCTTCCGGCAAGAACTGCTGAGGGTCGTCGCATTCTCAGACGAGTGGATGGCCTCCCAGCTGAGCGACCCGGAACCGGCTATAGCCACCGAGGTGGATGGCGTGCAGGCCCCCGACCGCTGCAAACGGCATCAGGTAGCAGTGGAGGTCACCGTCGATGATGAAGAAGTCATCGATCTCTTCGGGGTCGTACGTCCGCCTCTCGCCACGAGAGGTCGAGAGATACACCTTCCACGAATCGCCTGCACGCACGGTCGTCGTCTTCACCTGCACCCGGCGTGTGCCCTCGTGACCACTGACGAGCAGGTCGTAGCGGCTGGGCTCCAAGGGCCATGCAACTTCCTGGCCAGTCAGGGTGTACCACGCCGCCGCGAGGAGAGAGCCGGCACGATCGAGGTGCACGATGTCGGGCCGGATGTCAGGACCCCGCGTGGAGGAAGGCTCGGCCGTCAGGTGTCCCGACTCGATGCCGAGTCGGGCCGCATGGCCCCTCACGGTGCGGATGGATGAGGGCCCCTCGAGTCCGAGAGCCTCGACCACCTTCGACCACGAGTCGGCGGTCCCGATCGCCGAGCGGAGTTCGGTCTCCGTCCAGCGACGCCGGCCCCTGAAGTGGTTGTGATCGGCGGAGATCCGGTCCGCGTGAGCGCGGACCGACCTCATCGCTCCGGCCGAAGTCGCGGTGAGGCCCAGTTCCCGCAGCACACCGCGCCAGGATGTCGACCTCGCTACTGCGGCGATGAGTTGCTCGTCGGAGTAGCTCCGCGTCCACGTCACGGCCGCACGGTAGGGCGAGCCACTGACGCTACCCCTCGTACTGACCGCAGCTGATCGAGACCTCGACGGCCGCGACCTCGGCGCCGCAAGCGAACTCCTCCGCGAGCTCACGATCAACCCCGACCGCGACTACAAGCCCACCGGCAGACCACCCGGATCCGCGCGCAGATGCCAGACGCCCGAACCCACGTTCCGTGGGCCCGGGCGTCCGAGATGTCTTGCGACACCACACTGTCGGGCTGACAGGATTTGAACCTGCGACCCCCTGACCCCCAGTCAGGTGCGCTACCAAGCTGCGCTACAGCCCGCGCTCCTCCGCGCACTCCCGGACACCCCGGGCGCGCGATGGCCGCCCGGGAAGATTACCGCACCGCCGTCGAGCTCCCGCCGGCCCCCCGCTCACTTTCCGGCGCCCCGGACGTCCTACCCGATGACACCCGGCACGGACCCTGGAAGCCTCTTCCCCGAGGGTTCGCCGCCGTCCAGCTCGACCAGGGGCACCGCTGTGCCGAAGGGAACAACCATGGGCCGTACGTTCGCATCCCGCGTCAGCAGCCGACGGCTCAAGTGGGTCGTCCTCGTCCTCTGGCTGGTCCTCGCCGCGGCGGCGGGCCCGCTCGCGGGCGGCCTGACCGACGAGCAGGACAACGAGGTCTCCTCGTGGCTACCGGGTGACGCGGAGTCGACCCTGGCCATCGAGCAGCAGGCGGCGCTGGGCTCGGACCCCGACATCCTCCCGGCCGTCATCGTCTACGAGCGGTCCGGTGGGGTGACCGACGCGGACCTCGCCGCCGTGCAGGAGGACGCCACCGACCTCGGCACGCTGCCCGAGCTCGACGGCGAGATCGTCGGCCCGATCCCCTCGGAGGACGGCGAGGCCCTCCAGCTGGTCGCGCCGCTGAACGTGGGGCCCGACGGCTTCGACACCATCGCGGGGCTGGTCGACGGCATCCGGGACACCGTGTCCGACGGGCCCGACGGCCTCCAATCCTGGGTCGGCGGGCCGGCGGGGAACGTCGCCGACTCCGCGGAGGCCTTCGAGGGCATCGACAGCACCCTGCTGTTCGCCGCCCTCGGCGTCGTCATCGTGATCCTGCTGTTCACCTACCGCAGCCCGGTGCTGTGGATCCTGCCCATCGTCTCCGCGGTCGTGGCGCTGTTCTGCGCCCAGGCGGTCATCTACCTGCTGGCCCGGTACGCCGACCTGACCGTCAACGGGCAGAGCGCGGGCATCCTCACCGTGCTGGTCATCGGCGCCGGCACCGACTACGCGCTGCTCCTGGTCGCCCGCTACCGGGAGGAGCTGCGGCTGCACGCCGACCGGCACGAGGCGATGACCGAGGCGGTCCACCGGGCCGGGCCCGCGGTGCTGGCCAGTGGCGGCACGGTGGTCCTCGGGATGCTCTGCCTCTCGTTCGCGGACATGAACTCCACCGCGGGGCTGGGCCCGGTCGCGGCCATCGGCGTCGCCGTCACGCTGGTCGTGCTCATGACGCTGCTCCCGGCCCTGCTGGTCATCTGCGGCCGCTGGGTGTTCTGGCCGGTCCGCCCGACCGTGGGCAGCCTCGAGCCGACCGCGACCGGCATCTGGGCGCACGTGGGGGCGCTGATCCGGCCGCGTCCGCGTGTGGTGTGGGTGGTCACCACCGTGCTGCTGCTCGTCGCGAGCCTCGGGCTGCTCCGCCTGGACGCCACCGGCCTGAGCCAGGCCGACGGCTTCCGCGGCACGCCCGAGTCCGTGCAGGGCGACGAGGTGGCCCGGGCGCACTACCCGGCGACGGCCGGCAACCCCGTCTACGTCCTGACCACCGCCGCCGACGTGGATGCGGTGGCCGACGCCGTCGCCGGCACCGAGGGCATCGCCGCGGTCGAGCCGCCCCAGGTCACCGGGGACGACGCCCTGGTCCAGGCCGAGCTGTCCGACCCGGCCGACAGCCAGGCCGTCTATGACACCGTCGAGCGGTTGCGCGCCGGCCTGGACGACGTCGGCGACGGCGCGGCGGTGGTCGGCGGCAACACCGCGGTCAACCTCGACGTCCAGACCGCCTCGCAGCGGGACAACCGCGTGCTCATCCCGCTGATCATGCTGGTCGTGCTGCTGGTGCTCGGGGTGCTGCTGCGGGCGGTCGTGGCCCCGCTGATCCTCATCGCCACCGTGGTGCTGTCCTTCGGCGCCGCGCTCGGCCTCAGCGCGCTGATCTTCGACGCGGTGCTGGGCGTGGACTCGACCGACAGCTCGTTCCCGCTGTTCGTCTTCGTGTTCCTCGTCGCGCTGGGCATCGACTACAACATCTTCCTGATGACCCGCGTGCGGGAGGAGGCCCACGACCACGGCACCCGGCGGGCGGCGCTCATCGGGCTGTCGGCGACCGGGGGCGTCATCACCTCGGCCGGTCTGGTGCTCGCGGCGACGTTCGCGGTGCTGGGCACCCTGCCGCTGACGTTCCTCACCCAGCTGGGCATCGCCGTCGCGCTGGGCGTGCTGCTGGACACGATGATCGTCCGGTCGGTGCTGGTGACGGCGCTGAACCTCGACGTCGGCCGGTGGATGTGGTGGCCCAGCGCGCTGGCGCACCGCCACGACGGGCCCGAGCTCGACCCCGGGCCCGTCGCCGAGGGCGCCCGCGTGCCCGGGCCGCGGGCGCGCCAGGACGACCCGGAGGATGCCCGGCCCGGCTCCTGACCGGGGAGTCAGCTCTTGCGGGCGTCCCGGTCGCGGGCGTCGCGGACCTTCACCGACACCTCGATCGGCGTGCCCGCGAAGCCGAACTGCTCGCGCAGCTTGCGCTCGAGGAAGCGCCGGTAGCCGGCCTCGAGGAAGCCGGTGGAGAAGACGACGAACCGCGGCGGGCGGACGTCGGCCTGCGTCACGTACTTGATCTTGGGTGCTCGGCCGCCGCGCGCCGGCGGCGGTGTCTCCTGCACCAGCGCCCGCACGAACTGGTTGAGCTCCGCGGTCGGGATGCGCTTCTCCCACGACGCCAGCGCCCAGCGCAGGTGGTCGGCGAGCTTGCCGACCCCGCGCCCGGTGGCGGCGGAGATGTTGACCCGCGTCGCCCACTTCACCCGGGCGAGGTCGCGCTCGATCTCCCGCTCCAGCTGGTGGTGCCGGTCCTCGTCGAGGGTGTCCCACTTGTTGATGGCGATCACCAGGGCGCGCCCGGCGTCGACGACCTGGGAGATGACGCGCTGGTCCTGCTCGCTGATCACCTCGTCGGCGGCGAGCAGGACGACCGCGACCTCGGCGGCCTGGATGGCGGCCTCGGTGCGCAGGCTGGCGTAGTACTCCATGCCGCTGGCGGTGCTGACCTTGCGGCGCAGGCCCGCGGTGTCGACGAAGCGCCACTCCTCGCCGCCGAGGGTCACGATCGAGTCCACCGGGTCGACCGTCGTCCCGGCGACCGAGTCGACGACGGAGCGCTCGTCCTTGGCCAGCCGGTTGAGCAGGCTGGACTTGCCGACGTTCGGCCGCCCGACCAGGGCCACCCGGCGCGGGCCCTCCTCGTGCTCCTGCTCGCGCGGCGCCTCGGGCATCGCGTCGAGGATCAGGTCGAGCAGGTCGCCGCTGGAGCGGCCGTGCAGCGCGCTGACCGGCTGCGGCTCCCCCATGCCCAGGCCCCACAGCTCGTGGACGTTGGCCTCGCTGCGCTCGTCGTCGACCTTGTTGGCCACGAGAATGACCGGCCGGTCGCTGCGGCGCAGCACCCGCGCCGCGGCGAGGTCGGTGTCGGTGGCACCCACCTGGCTGTCGACCACGAGCACGATGACGTCGGCGGTCTGCATGGCGAACTCGGCCTGGCGGGTGATCGAGGCGCCGATGCCGGTCGCCTTCGGGTCCCAGCCGCCGGTGTCCATGACGGTGAAGCGCTTGCCGTTCCACAGCGCCTCGTAGGAGATCCGGTCGCGGGTCACCCCCGGGGTGTCCTGCACGACGGCGGCCCGCCGGCCCAGGATGCGGTTGACCAGCGTCGACTTGCCCACGTTGGGCCGGCCGACGATGGCGACGACGGGGAGCGGCCCGTCCTGCTGCTCGGTCACGTGCGGTCCCCTGTCACCAGCGCGGCCTCGGCCAGCGCGACGACGCGGTCGACGACGCCCTGCTGGTCCAGGTCGCTGCTGTCCACGACCACGGCGTCGGCGGCCGGTCGCAGCGGGCTGTCCGCCCGGCTGCTGTCGTACTCGTCGCGGCGGCGCAGGTCCGCGGCCAGGGCGTCGATCTCCGCCGGGTCCCGCAGCCCGAGCTGCCCGGCCCGGCG
This sequence comes from Blastococcus sp. TF02-09, assembly GCF_003319105.1. Classification (GTDB taxonomy): domain Bacteria; phylum Actinomycetota; class Actinomycetes; order Mycobacteriales; family Geodermatophilaceae; genus Blastococcus. The sequence goes on from NZ_QOHH01000001.1 coordinate 483,429, forward strand.
CTGGGCGCGGATCTCGGGTGCCGCGGTCAGGTAGACCTTGAGCGTCGCGTCGGGCAGGACGACGGTGCCGATGTCGCGGCCCTCGACGACCACGGCGTCGGCGGCACCGGCGAGCTCGCGCTGCTGGGCGACCAGCTGCCGGCGCACGGCCGGGACGGCGGACACCGCGGAGACCCAGCGGGTGACCTCGGCGCCGCGGATGCGGGCGGCGACGTCGACGCCGTCCACCTCGACCCGCTCGCTGCCGGCCTCGGTGCCCACGACGATGCGCGCCGCGGCCACGGTCCGGGCCACCGCCTCGGCGTCCTGGGGGTCCACCCCGGCATCGAGGACGGCGACGGTGGCGGCGCGGTACATCGCGCCCGTGTCGAGGTAGGCGGCACCGAGCTGCCGGGCCACGCCGCGGGCCACGCTGGACTTGCCGGTGCCCGAGGGGCCGTCGAGGGTCACCGCGCCACGGAAGGCGGTCACTGGGCGATGTCCCGGCGCAGGGCGGCGGCACCGCGGAGGTAGACGTGCTGGATCTCGGCGCGCGGCCGCGGGGTCTCCACGTGCGCCATCAGCCGCAGCACCCGCGGCAGGGCGTGCGGGACGGCGATCTCGGTCGCGCACATGAGCGGCACGTCGCCCATGCCGAGCTCGCGCGCGGCGAGCGCGGGGAACTCCGCGACCAGGTCGGGCGTCGCGGTGAACAGGATGCTGATGACGTCGTCGTGCGCGAGCGCGTTGCGCTCCAGCACGGCGGTGACCAGCTCGCGGGTGGCCTCGAGCACCTGCTCCCGGTCGTCGGCGTCGACCTGCGTCGCGCCCCGGATGGCTCGGACGGCCATGCACACTCCTCGTTCGTTCGGCGGCGTCCGATCGGCGGAGCCCCGCTGAGTCTAGGTGGCCCCCGCGCAGGGGTCCTTCCTCAGAGACCGACCAGCTCCGAGAGCGCGCCGAGCTCCTGGCGGCTGAGCTTGCGGATGGTCCCCGAGCGCATCGCCCGCAGCTCGATCGGGCCGACGGCGGTGCGGGTGAGCCGCGAGACCGGCAGGCCCACCTCGGCCAGCAGCCGGCGCACGATGTGCTTGCGGCCCTCGTGCAGCACGACCTCGACCACGGACTGGCCGGCGTGGGTGTCCACGACCCGGAAGGAGTCGACCTTCACCGGGCCGTCGTCCAGCTCGATCCCGCCGCGCAGCCGCTTGGCCAGGTCGCGGGGCACCGAGCCCGACACCTGCGCCAGGTAGGTCTTGCGCACGCCGTAGGACGGGTGCGCCAGCCGGTGGGCGAGCTCGCCGTCGGTGGTGAGCAGCAGCAGGCCCTCGGTGTCCTGGTCCAGCCGGCCGACGTGCACCAGCCCGGGCGCCAGATCGCCGACCATGTCGCCCACCGTCGGGCGGTTGCGGTCGTCGCTCATCGCGGTGATGACGCCCGGCGGCTTGTTGAGCGCGTAGGTGACCCGGTCGTCGCGGATCTCGAGGCGGACGCCGTCGACGGCGATCTTGTCGCGGGTGGGGTCGACCCGCATGCCCTGCACCTGCACGACCGCGCCGTTCACGCTGATCCGGCCGGCCTCGATCATGTCCTCGCTGACCCGGCGGCTGCCGACACCGGCACGGGCCAGGACCTTCTGCAGCCGCTCGCCCTCGCGGTCGCCCTCGGCCTCCGGGGCGCGGTCGCCGGGGTGGACCGGAGCCAGCTCCATGTCCTCGGACCAGCCCTCGCCGGAGGCGGTGGTGTTCTCGTCGTTCGGGTTCGCGGCGTTCATCGCCCCCGAGTCTCCCACCCCGCGCGGGCGGTCCTCGCCACGCGTTGTCCCGAGGAGGCAACCTTCCGAGGGGGCCACCGTGTCCTTTCCCACGAGGACCCTGCGGCGAGGAGCACCGGTGGCGCGCTTGAGCGAGGACGACGAGGCGGCGTTCGACGCCTTCGTCGCGGATCGGCGCGCCTCGCTGCTGCGCACCGCCTTCCTGCTCACCGGCGAGCCGCACCGCGCCGAGGACCTGGTGCAGGCCGCGCTGCTGGAGGTCCTCCGGCGCTGGCCGCGGCTGCGCGACCGGGTGGACCCGGTGGGCTACGCCCGCAAGACCGTCGTCACGACCCACCTCAACCTCGTCCGCCGGCTGTCCTGGCGGGAGGTGCCGGTCGCCGCTGTCCCCGACGACGGCGGACCGGGCGCCGACGAGCACGACGGCACCGTCCAGCGCCTAGCGATCCGGGCGGCCCTGCTCCGGTTGCCGCCCCGCATGCGCGCGGTGCTGGTGCTGCGCTACTTCGACGACCTGTCCGAGCAGGACACCGCCGCCGCGCTGGGGTGCAGCCAGGGCGCCGTCAAGTCCTCGGCGTCCCGGGGGCTGGCCCGGCTGCGCGAGGTGCTCGACCAGCACGACCTCCCCGACCGGCGGGACCCCGGCGTCGTCGCCGCGCCGGTCCCGCTCCCCTGCCCCACGCCACCCGGAGGACGACCGTGACCACCGAGGAGCTGCTGCGCACCGAGCTGCGCGCCTGGGCCGACGAGGTGGCGCCCGACGGCTCCCGCGACCTCTCGGCCGCGGGCCTCACCGACCTGCGCCGCCGCCGGCTCCGGCACCGCGCCGAGCTGCTCGCCGCGGCCGTGGCCGTCGTGGCCGTCCTGCTCGGCGCCCAGGCGGGGGCGTCGCGCCTCCTCGACGGCTCGGACCGGTCCACGGCCGCGCCCACCCCCACGCCTGCGGTGGACGTCCTCGGGCTGCCGGCCCGCGGCCCGCTGGCCGGCGACGCCGCGGTGCTGGAGGCCTTGGTGCAGCTGCCCTGGGCGAGCGACGGAGCCCCGGCCGGCCGCGATCCGGTCGTCAGCGGCATCCCCGACCCCCGGGTGGAGACCCGCCGGGTGCTGTGGGCCGGCGACAGCCCGGCCGGGCTCCGGCTGGCCGTCGTCGCCGGCGAGAACAACGCCCAGCCGGTCGACCGCGACCCGGAGCGGCAGTCCGATCTCGGGGCCCTCGGCTCCACCGCCGTCGCCGTCTTCGTCGGACCCGCCGGTGCCCCGGTCGACCAGCTCCGTCTGACCGGGGTGCCGCACGGCCGCACGGACGGCCGGCCGATCGCCCTCCGGGACGCCACGACCGGGACCGCCCTGGTCCTCGCGGCGCCCGGCGACTACGTCGAGATCGCCGAGCGGCCGGAGTACGACGCCGACGGGGTCGAGTCCTTCGACTTCCGGCCGGTCGACGCGCCCGACGGAGCTGCACTGATCACCGCCGAGCACGGGTACGCGATGCAGTACCGGGTCTGGCGGGACGGCGGCACGGTCGTCGACGGTCAGCCCTTCGACACCGTCCTCAGCGATCCTGCAGCTCCCGGCGACGAGGCGGCGATCGCCGCGGCTCTCGACGTGCGGTTCCTCCGCTCTCCTGCCGCCGAGGCGCCTCTGGACGCGTCGTCCCTCGTGGTGCAGAGCGGCCTGCCCCCGGAGCAGGTCGACGTCGTCGTCCCGTGGACCGGCTCGGTCCCCTCGCGGGACGGCCTCCCGATGACCGCCACGCTGACCACCGCCACCCTGCCCTCGTCCGCCGTGCTGGTGTCGCTCACCGTGTCCCGCTCGTTCGCGGACGGGTCCCGCGGCAGCTCCGACTGCGGCGACGGCTGGTACACGAAGGTCCTGCCCGGCGGCGGCATCAACATCGCCGAGCGCACCTTCGTCTTCCGCTGCACCACGCACGACATGAGCGGCCTCGGCGGCTCGGAGCTGACCAGCCTGGTGGTCGTCGCGCCGGTGGGGGCGGCGACGGCGCGACTGCTCGACGGGACGGGCGCCGTGCTGGCCGAGGTGCCGCTGGACGACGGGGTGCTCGTCACCACCGACGAGGAGCTGGTCGCCGACACCACCTCGGTCGTGCCGCTGGGTGCCGACGGCCGGGAGCACACCCGCGCCGGCCTGCTCACCGGCGACTGACGCCGGTCAGCTGTCCGGGTGCTCGTCGAGGACGGCGGCGGTCTCGGGCAGCAGCGGGGCGAGCTCGGGGAGGTCGGCCAGGCTGCGCAGGCCCAGCCGCTCGAGGAACAGCGGCGTCGTGGCGTACAGCCCTCCCCCGCTGTCCGGGTCGCTGCCCACCTCCGACACCAGCCCGCGGCTGATCAGCGTGCGCATGACGCCGTCGACACCGACGCCGCGGATGGCCGACACGCGGGCGCGGGTCACCGGCTGCCGGTAGGCGATGACGGCGAGGGTCTCCAGCGCCGCCTGGGTCAGCCGGCTGCGCTGCCCGTCGACGAGGAACCGCTCGACGACGGCGGCGTGCTCCTCGCGGGTGTAGAGCCGCCAGCCCGGCCCCACGCGGCGGAGCGTGATCCCCGCCGAGCGTGCGTCGTAGTCCGCGCCGAGGTCGGCCAGCGCGGAGCGGACCTGGTCGACGTCGCAGCGCAGCGCCCCGGCGAGGGTGTCCTCGTCGACCGGGTCGTCCATGACGAACAGCAGCGCCTCGAGCCCACCCCGGAGCTCGACCGGGTCCAGCAGCTCCAGCGGCTCGGGCTCCGGCTCGGGCGCGGGCTCCGGTTCGGGCGCCGCTAGCGGGGATGTGTCGCCGTCGTCCTCGACCGGCACGGGGGCGACGTCGGGCACCTCCACCGGCAGGTCGGAGACCCGCGCCGCGAGCTCGGCGGCGACGGCGTCCCAGGCGGCCGGGTCCTCGTCGCCCCGGCGCGCCGCCTCCTCGCGGGTGGCGGCCAGCTCCGCCGCGAGCGCCTCCCACGAGATGGGCGCCGGCTGCTCGTCGTTCGTCGTCACGAGTACTCCTCGTCGATGTCGTCGGCGTCGCGAGCCGGGGCGCCGGGGCCGGGCAGGACGCCGTCCACGTCGACCGCTCCGTCGGCGGGGTCGCGGCCGGTCCAGCGCACGTGCAGGTCGCCCAGCGGGGTCAGCTGCTCGAAGGTGACCCGCTGCTGCCGGTACAGCTCGAGCAGCGCCAGGAACCGGGCGACGACCTCGAGGGTGTGCGTGCAGTCGGCCGTGAGCGCCCGGAAGGAGAGGGTGCCGGCGCGGGAGAGGTGGTCGCGGACGGCCACGAGCTGCTCGCTCACGCTGACCGCCGGCGCGTGCAGGTGCGCCACCCCCACCACCTCGGGGGCCTTCGGCGCGAGGGCTCGGGCGGCCAGGGCGGCGAACTGCTGCGGCGTGAGGTCCAGCGTCACCTCGGGCACCAGGTCGGCGAAGCGCGCGTCCAGGGCGGCGGTGCGCGGGAACCGCTGGGCGGCCTCGGCCTCGCGCTCGCGCAGGAAGGCCGCCGCCTGCTTGTAGGCCTTGTACTGCAGCAGCCGGGCGAAGAGCAGGTCGCGGGCCTCGAGCAGCTCGAGGTCCTCCTCGTCGTCGACGTCGGCGGCCGGCAGCAGCCGGGCGGCCTTGAGGTCGAGCAGCGTCGAGGCGACCACCAGGAACTCGCTGGCCTGGTCGAGGTCGAGCTCGTCGCCGAGCGCCCGCAGGTGGGCGATGAACTCGTCGGTGACCGTCGACAGCGCGATCTCGGTGACGTCGAGCTTGTGCTTGCCGATCAGCTGCAGCAGCAGGTCGAAGGGACCCTCGAAGTTGGTCAGCCGGACGGTGAAGCGCGCGGGCGTGACCTCGTTCGTCGTCCCTCCCGCCCCGCCTGACCCATCGCTCGCCTCCACGGACAGCGAGCGTAGGCCGGACAGGGCTCAGCGCTTGAGGCGACGCACCAGGACGGAGTCCTCACCGCGCTCGTCCAGGTCCGCGAGGATCACCGCGATCGCCTCGCGGACGATGCGCCCGCGGTCGGCGGCCACGCCGTGCTGGCCGCGCAGGGTGAGCCGGGCGGTCTCGAGCTGCATGAGCTCGTCGGCCGAGATGTAGACGGTGATCTTCTCGTCGTGCTTGGTGCGCTCCCGGCCGCGGGCCGGACGCCCCCGGGTGGGCACGCGCGGCTGCATCACCGGCGCGGGGGCCGGGGCGCCGCGGAAGGCGGCCAGCTCGTCGTCGCCGGTGGCCGGGGTCGCGGCGGCACCGCCGGGCACCAGGGTCAGCGGGCTGGCGGCGGCCTCGGGCGCGGGCTCCTCGGCGCGGCGGCCAGCGGCCGCGCCGCGCAGGGCCGGCGAGCTGACCGTCGTGCTCAGGCTGGGCAGCTCGGTGACCTCGGGGACGGCGTTGGCGGCATCGGTGCGGCGGAACAGCTCCGACGCCCCCGGCAGCACGGGACGCCGCGTCACAGCGCGATCACCTCCTTGGCGAGATCGCGGTAGGCCGCGGCACCCGACGAGGTGGGGGCCCAGGTGGTGATCGGCTGGCCGGCGACGGTGGTCTCCGGGAACCGCACGGTGCGCTGGATGACGGTCTGGAAGACGGTGTCGCCGAAGGCCTCGACGACCCGGCTGAACACCTCCTTGCAGTGCACGGTCCGCGGGTCGTACATCGTGGCGAGGATGCCGGAGATCTCCAGCTGCGGGTTGAGCCGCTCCTTGACCTTGTCGATGGTGTCGACGAGCAGGGCGACCCCGCGCAGGGAGAAGAACTCGCACTCCAGCGGGATCATCACGCCCTGCGCCGCGGTCAGGGCGTTGACCGTGAGCAGGCCCAGCGAGGGCTGGCAGTCGATGAGGATGTAGTCGTACTCGTCGCGCACGTCGGCGAGCACCCGCAGCAGGGTCTGCTCGCGGGCGACCTCGCTGACCAGCTGCACCTCGGCGGCGGACAGGTCGATGTTGCTGGGCACCAGGTCCAGGCCCGGGATGTCGGTGTGCACCCGGACGTCCCGCAGCGACGTGCGGCGCTCCATGAGGGCGTTGTAGATGGTGCGGTCCATGGTCTGCGCGGGCACGCCCAGGCCGACCGACAGGGCACCCTGCGGGTCGAGGTCGATGAGCAGCACCTTGCGGCCGAACTCGGTCAGCGCGGCACCCAGGTTGATCGTCGACGTCGTCTTGCCGACGCCGCCCTTCTGGTTGCACATCGCGATCACGTGCGCCGGGCCGTGCTCGGTGAGCGGCCGCGGGTCCGGCAGCCGGCGCTGCCGGGCACGCGCGGGGTCCTGCCGCGAGGCGGCGGCACCCATCTCGGGGTCGGTGTCGCGCGGGCGCGCGACGGCGTGGGCCGCGTCCGCTCGGATCGCCATGGGTCTGTCGCCTCCAGGTCGTGCCCGATCCGGTCGGTGCCGGGTGCGGCCAGCCGTCCTGTCCGCTCGGGTGAATCGAAACTATGGAGTGGGAGAACTCTTCCCAAGGAGGCTCGCCGCGCGTCGTGTCGACATGGCGATCTGTGACAACCAGTGTGACGGCTCAACCCGAACCGGCGTGAAGATCTGCCGACAGTCCGGGCTGCGGGCTGTCAGTTAAGCGCTCGCGGGTGGCTGGTGGCGTACACCTCGCGCAGCCGGTCGACGGTCACCAGCGTGTAAACCTGCGTCGTCGTCACCGAGGCGTGGCCCAGCAGCTCCTGCACCACGCGCACGTCGGCCCCGCCGTCGAGCAGGTGGGTGGCGAACGAGTGCCGCAGCGTGTGCGGCGAGACCGAGCGGGCCAGCTCGCTGCTGCCGCCGGCGGCGCGCTCGGCGGCCGATCGCAGGATCTGCCAGGCGCTCTGCCGGGACAGCGGCCCTCCCCGCACGTTGAGGAACAGCGCCCCGCCGCGCACCCCCGCCCTGCTCTTCGCCGCGAGCTCGGGCCGGGCCCGGACGAGGTAGTCCTCGACGGCGCGCAGCGCATAGCTGCCCACGGGGACGATGCGCTCCTTGCCGCCCTTGCCGGCCAGCCGCACCGTCGCCTGCCCGCGGTCGACGTCGTCCACGGCCAGGCCGACCGCCTCGGAGATGCGCGCGCCGGTGCCGTACAGCAGCTCGAGCAGGGCGCGGTCCCGCAGGCCGCGCGACCCCTCGACCACTCCGGCGGCCTCGATGAGCGCCACCACCGACTCCACGGGCACGGCCTTGGGCAGCCGCCGCGCGGGCGTGGGCGGCCGGATCTCGGCGGCGACGTCGTCGGGCACCAGGCCGTCGAGCAGCGCGAAGCGGTGCAGTCCGCGGACGGCGACCACGGCGCGGGCGGCCGAGGTGGCCGACAGCGGCGGGTGGTCGTCGTCGCCCCGGCGCAGCGCGGCGAGGAAGCCCGCCACGTCGGACTCGGCGATCTCGCCCAGGCCGCGCACGCCGGCGTCGTCGAGGTACTCGGTGTACCGGCGCAGGTCGCGCCGGTAGGAGGCGATGGTGTTGGCGGCGAGCCCGCGCTCCACGGTGAGGTGGTCCAGGTACCCGGTCACGGCGCGGGCCACGTCGGACCCGGAGACGCGCGGGGGGACGTCGGCGACGGTCAGGACAGCACCTCCGCCAGCGGCACCGCGGTCCGGCCGTGCGCCCGGGCGACCTCGGGGAGCACCACCTGACCCCCGGCCACGTTCACCCCGTGGGCCAGCGCGGGGTCGGCGGCCACCGCGGCGGCGGTCCCCTGCCCGGCCAGCGCCATGACGTAGGGCAGCGTCACGTTGGTCAGGGCGTGGGTGGAGGTGTTCGGCACCGCGCCGGGCATGTTGGCCACGCAGTAGAAGACCGACTCGTGCACCCGGAACGTGGGCTGGTCGTGGGTGGTGGGCCGGGTGTCCTCGAAGCAGCCGCCCTGGTCGACGGCGATGTCGACGAGCACCGAGCCCGGCTTCATGCGCGACACCAGCTCGTTGCTGACCAGCACTGGTGCGCGGGCGCCGGGGACGAGCACCGCCCCGATGACCAGGTCCGCGTCGAGCACCGCCCGCTCGACCTCGTAGGCGCTCGAGGCCACGGTCTGCAGGTGGCCCTGGTAGATGCGGTCGGCGGCGCGCAGCTTGTCGATGTCCTTGTCCAGGACGACGACCTCCGCCTGCATGCCGAGCGCGATCGCCGCCGCGCTCATCCCCGAGACGCCGGCACCGAGGACGACGACCTTCGCGGCGTAGACCCCGGGCACCCCGCCCAGGAGGACGCCGCGCCCGCCGTGCGCCCGCTCGAGGGCGTGCGCGCCGACCTGGGGCGCCATCCGCCCGGCGACCTCGCTCATCGGCGCCAGCAGCGGCAGCGCGCCGTCGGCGGTCTGGACGGTCTCGTAGGCGATCGCGGTGGTACCCGAGGCGACCAGCGCGTCGGTGCACTCCTTGGACGCGGCCAGGTGGAGGTAGGTGAACAGGGTCTGCCCCGCGCGCAGCCGTCCGTACTCCTCGGCCACCGGCTCCTTGACCTTGAGCAGCAGGTCGGCCTCGGCCCACACGTCGTCGGCGGCGGGCACCAGCCGGGCGCCGGCCGCGGCGAACTCGGCGTCCGGGATCGAGGACCCCTCCCCCGCGCCGCTCTCGACCAGGACGGTGTGCCCGGCCCGGGCGAGCTCGGTCACGCCGGCGGGGGTGAGCGCCACCCGGTACTCACCGCTCTTGACCTCTCGGGCCACCCCGACCTGCATGGGCGGAGTCTAGGCACGCGACCGCCTCCGGACGTCCGACCTGCGGGCGGTCGCGGCCGCCCAGCTCCTCCGGGGTGCGGGTGTGCTGCCGTCCGGCTGACCTGCGCGCGCCCCGCCCGAGTGCCGGGTGCTGCGTCCGGCTCGCCCGCGCCCGCCCGGCCCGAGTGCCGGGTTGCTGCCGTCCGGGTCGGCGTGTCCGCCCGTGTCGGCGACCGCAACCCCGCACTCGACCTGCGGCGCGGATCCGTCGACCGAAGGATGGGCGGATGCGCCTGTACGCCCAGAACCCCGCTCTCCGCCTGCGCCAGCTCGCCGCCGACGTCGGGCTGCTGGTGTGGATCGTCGGCTGGGTGCTCGCCGCCCGGGCCGTGCACGGCGCGGTGCTGCTGCTGGCCGGGCCGGGGCAGGCGGTCGAGGACCTCGGCCGGTCGGTCGGGGGCAGCATGGAGTCCGCGGCCGGCGCGGCCGAGGACGTGCCGCTGGTGGGCGACGAGCTGTCGGCGCCGTTCGACGCGCTGGCCGAGGCGAGCGGCTCGGTGCGTGGTGCCGGGCAGAGCGCGCAGGACGCCGTCGAGACGCTGGCGACGATCCTCGCCGTCGCCCTCGTCGTGCTGGCGGTCGGCTGGATGCTGCTCCGCTGGCTGCCCTGGCGGACCCGCTGGCTGCGCGAGGCCACCGCGGCCGCCCGGGTGCTGCGCGCCGGCCCCACCGGCGGCCCCGATCTGGAGCTGCTGGCCGCCCGGGCGATGGCGACCGCTCCGCTCCCCCGCCTCGCCGCACTGCCGCCGGGCACGGGCGCGGCGTGGCGGGCCGGTGACCCGGCGGCCGTCCGGAGCCTGGCCGCCCTCGAGCTCGACCGGCTGGGACTGCGGCTGCCGGGCGCCTGAGCGACTGTGCCGTCTGAGCGCCTGGGCGTTCTGAGCGACTGGACTGTCCGCCACCCCTGCTCGTCCGCGCGACATGTCGACTCCTCGACGTGACGGTGCGTCGAGGAGTCGACATGTCGGTGCGTCGACAGGACATCCCACAGGCCACGCCTCGGACGGTGGCGTACGGCCGACGGGGTTCGGCGATCAGAATGGCGGCGGATCCGCCGGCACTGCTGGCCTCGACGGCTCCGGTCCCGGTGGTCGGAGACCGGGCGGACGGGTTGTCCGGGTGACTCCCGACGGGCTGGTGACGTGCAGAGTCCCGTCGCGGTCCAGGCGGAAGTCCCAGCCCGCAGCGAAGGTCTTCAATCGGTGGTGGGAGCGGCAGGCGCAGCACAGGTTGGCGCAGGACGTCCGCCCGCCGGCGGCATGGGCGACCACGTGGTCCAGATCCGCCAGGCCCACCCGTTGGCCGCAGTTCGGGAACCGGCACCGCCGGTCGCGGGTCGTGACGAACCGGCGCTGAGCCGCCCCGGGCGTGTAGGCGTCGACGTCATCGGGCGGGCCGAGCACGGCGCACGCGCACCCGCCCGACCCCTCGTCGCCGGTGGCTTCCGCACCCGAGCCGTCGCCCACCCGGGTGGGGGCCTCGGAGTGCTCCGCCTCGGAGTGCTCCGCCTCGGAGTGCTCCGCCTCGGAGTGCTCCGCCTCGGAGTGCCCAGCCCCGGAGTCCTTCATCGCGGGCTCTTCCGGTTCGGGCTGCTCCGTCGCGGGCTCTTCCGCCTCGGAATGGTCCGTGGAGGGCTGTTCCGCCTCGATCCCGCCGTCGCCCGGGTGCTCGACGCACCCCCGCGCGGCGAGGCGGGCGAGCTCCGCGGCGGTCACCGTGGCCAGCAACTGCCCGCGCTCGTCGGTGATCGCGAACGTGAGGGAGCCACCGGCCGGCGTGGTCAGACCGATCGCCTCGATCCGGCGGAGCAGGTCACGCACGTGCGCGGCGGTGATCGGGAACCCGTCCACCTCGCCGCCCCGGCTGCTGGTGCCCTCCAGCCCGTCGAGGGCAGCAGTGACCGTCAGCTGCACCGTCACACCGGGCAGCCCGTGGTCGGCGGGGCGCCGGATGAGCATCGAGTGGATGGCCGACCGGATCTGCCCGATCGGCCGCTCGTCGCCGTCGGCCTTCGCCATCGCGGCCAACTGGTCGATGACGGCGTAGCAGGCCGCGGCTTCCTCCGCGCTCATCTCGGCGGTCAGCACCGCCATCCCGTCAGCGGTCGGGTAGGTGCGCACGTCGGCAGCTTGCTGCGCCTCGGCTCGACGCTCGTCGATCGCCGTCGCGTCCAGCTCGGCCAGTAGCTCCAGCGCACGAGTCTGCAGACGGGTGGGTGACATGTCCTCGGCCTCGGACAGCAGCGCTGCCTCGACCGCCCGCGCCAGCTCCGGCCTCGCGGACTGCAGCGCCTCGGCCAGCACGCCCGCCCGCCGCTCGTCCAACCGCCCCTCGCGGAGGGCCGCGAACGTCGCCGGCAGGTTCTCCCGCCAGGTGAACGCCCGCCGGGCCCGGAACGACGCGGTGCCTCTGCCGAGGTTGATCGCGTGCGCCAGCTCGTCGGGGAAGAACTCGCTGACCCCGGGGAACTCGGGATCGGTCTTCCGCCAGGTCCGCCGGCGGGCTCCGGGAGTACCGGGCGCCGGGTCGTCGGTGTCGGGCCGCAGCTCGGCGAGCCGCAGGATCAGCTCCGCTTCACGGGCAGCTTGCCGCGCCCTGTCGCGCTGGACGGCGGCCAGCTCCCGGGCGACCTGGGCGTCGTCCAGCCACTCGGCGGGCAGCTGCAAGTGTGCCTCCGGCTGGGCGCTCACCCAGTCGAACAGCACCCCCTCCGCGATGGAGGTCCCCGCCAGCCTCTGCACATCTCGAACCTACGGGCCACGTCTGACAATTTCGGGCGCGCGGAGTGCAACCACGGAGGGATATGACCCGGACCGGCCATTCCCCGTCGACTCGCCCGGACTGCGGCATCAGGTACAGGCCGGCGACCACCGACCGCCGTCGTGAGCGCTTGCACGACGGCTGGGCCACGAACACAAGCACTCAGTAGTCACGAGTGATCCCAGCGTCGCCCTCTTCTCGCCAGAAGGAACCGCTCCAGTCGGCTGCGTCATCCAGCTTTCCTTCCGGATTGCTGACGAAGGTGCCGCTACCGATTCCGCAGAACTGCGCGACCCCGGCCTTCAAGCTGCGAATGTTGCCCCTGAATCTTCGTCGAGGTCGTGCGCGTTCAACAGCGACCGAATTACCGAGGTCTGGTCCTCGAACTCCATCCTCACGTACTCGGTGCAGGTGGTGTCGTCCGCGCTGGCTCCACATCCTCCCAACGCCAGCAGACATGCCACCACGACTACCATGCCGGTGCCTGGCTGGGCCATGCCCACTCCTGCGCTCAGGTCGTCGGTCTCCGATGGGTGATGGTGCCCCCGTGGCGGCTGGCTGGTGGAACCTGAGTGTGATCGCAACCGGCGGGTGCGTTCGGCTGAGCTGCGAAGCCACTCACGGCCACTCCACGCGCCAGGACAACGCAGGGGCTCAGTGACGACGGCCCGGGACCGCCCCGTCGTGGGCCGCTCAGGCCGACGTGTCCCTCGGCAGCTGAGCACCGCAGGCGCAGCACCGATCCCCCGCTCCGAGCGGAGCGCGGCAGTTCGGGCACACGAATTGCGGCGGGCCGTCGGGAGGAACGGTCGGCGGTGGCGATGTGGGCCAACGCCAACGGTCACGACGACGCCACCTGTCGGGCACCGGTAGGGGCACGGCGTTCAGCCTGCCAGCCGATGTACGACGGCGGGCCGCTCACCGCGAGGTTGGGTGGCTCCCTGGAGTGCCGCACCCACGTGCGCGTGCCGGTCGTCCGACCGTCAGACGGCGTCGACGTCCCGCAGCCGCGGACGGGCCGCCCGCACCTGAGCCGTGGCCAGCAGCCCGACGACGGCGGACGCGTTCCGGATGTCGCCGTCGAAGACGCGCTGCACGGCGTCGGCCAGCGGCACGCGCTCGATGGTCATGTCGAGCTCCTCGTGCTCGACGACGAACCCCTCGGGACGGTCGACCGCGGAGAGGCCCTCGGCGAGGTAGATCAGCACCTGCTCGTCGGTGAACCCGGGCGAGCTGTAGTGGGTGGTAAGCAGCGACCACCGCTGGGCGGCCAGCAGCGCTTCCTCGGCGAGCTCCCGCTTCGCCGTCTCCAGCGGCGGCTCGCCGTCGGCGTCCCGCAGGCCGGCGGGCAGCTCCCACAGGTAGCGCCCCACGGGGTGCCGGTACTGCCGGAGCAGCAGCACGCGGTCCTCGTCGTCGACCGCGACGACCGCGACCGCGCCCGGGTGCGCCACGACCTCGCGCACCGAGTCCCCGCCGCCGGGCATGGCGACGGTGTCCCGCCGCAGCGAGATGACGCGGCCATCGAAGAGCGTCTCGCTGTCCAGCACCCGGTAGGCGTGCGGGGCGGCGTCGGGCATCAGGTGCCGACCTGCTGCGCCTCGTCGAGGACGACGGGCAGCCGCGTGGACTCCTGGTAGTCGATGGCGGCCTGCACGAACCCGGCGAACAGCGGGTGCGGGCGCGTGGGGCGGCTCTTGAGCTCCGGGTGCGCCTGGGTGCCCACGAAGAAGGGGTGCGCCTCGCGCGGCAGCTCGGCGAACTCGACCAGGGTGCCGTCGGGCGAGGTGCCGGAGAACACCAGGCCGGCCTCGGTGAGCCGGTCGCGGTAGGCGTTGGCCACCTCGTAGCGGTGCCGGTGCCGCTCGGTGATCTCGGTCGAGCCGTAGACGCCCGCGGTCACCGACCCGTGCTGCAGCGTGGCCGGGTAGCTGCCCAGGCGCATGGTGCCGCCCATGTCGCGCTCGCCGGAGACGACGTCGACCTGCGTGGCCATCGTGGCGATGACGGCCTCGGGGGTCTCGGGGTCGAACTCGGTGGAGTTGGCCTTCTCCAGCCCGGCGACGTCGCGGGCGTACTCGATGACCATGCACTGCAGGCCCAGGCACAGGCCCAGCGTCGGGATGCCGTTGGTGCGGGTGTGCCGGATCGCGCCCAGCTTGCCCTCGATGCCGCGGACGCCGAAGCCGCCGGGGATGCAGACGCCGTCGACGCCGGCCAGCGCCCGCGCCGCGCCCTCGGGGGTCTCGCAGTCGTCCGACGGCACCCAGCGGATCTGCACCCGGCTGCGGTGGGCGAACCCGCCCGCGCGCAGCGCCTCGGTGACCGACAGGTAGGCGTCGGGCAGGTCGATGTACTTGCCGACCAGCGCGATGGTGACCGTGGCCTTCGGCGCGTGCACCCGGTCGAGCAGGTCGCCCCACACGGTCCAGTCCACGTCGCGGAAGGGCAGCCCCAGCCGGCGGACGACGTAGGCGTCCAGGCCCTCGCTGTGCAGCACCTTCGGGATGTCGTAGATCGACGGCGCGTCGGGGCAGGAGATGACCCCCTCGGCGTCGGTGTCGCACATCAGGCTGATCTTGCGCTTGAGCCCCTCGGAGATCTCCCGGTCCGAGCGGCAGACCAGCGCGTCGGGCTGGATGCCGATGCTGCGCAGCGCGGCGACCGAGTGCTGCGTCGGCTTGGTCTTCAGCTCACCGGAGGGCGCGATGTAGGGGATCAGCGAGATGTGCAGGAAGAAGCAGTTGTCCCGGCCGATCTCGTGCCGCACCTGGCGGGCGGCCTCGAGGAAGGGCAGCGACTCGATGTCGCCGACCGTGCCGCCGATCTCGGTGATGACGACGTCGACCCGCTCCGGCCCCTCGGCGGCGGCCATGATCCGGGACTTGATCTCGTTGGTGATGTGCGGGATCACCTGCACGGTGTCGCCCAGGTACTCCCCTCGCCGCTCCTTGGCGATGACGTCGGAGTACACCTGCCCGGTCGTCACGTTGGCGCGCCCGGACAGGTCGATGTCGAGGAAGCGCTCGTAGTGACCGACGTCCAGGTCGGTCTCGGCGCCGTCCTCGGTGACGAACACCTCACCGTGCTGGAACGGGTTCATCGTCCCGGGATCCACGTTGAGGTACGGGTCCAGCTTCTGCATGGTGACCCGCAGCCCGCGGCCGGACAGCAGCGCGCCCAGCGAACTGGCGGTCAACCCCTTGCCGAGGGAGGAGACAACCCCGCCGGTGACGAAGACGAACTTCGTCGGCTGGGAGTTGCGGAGGAGGCCGCGTGATGCGACGGATTCAAGCGTTCCAGACGGTCGACCCACGGGAGACGACCGTAACACGGTCCGGGCCGCCGGCCGGGCCCGTGTCGGCCGCGCCGGGCTCGGGCTCCCCCTTCCCGGGGGTGTCGCGCCGGGGTGCACCCGCCAGCCAGATGAGCAGCGGCACCAGCAGCGCCGCCGCGGTCGCTGGCAGCGCGACGCCGGAGTCGTTCACCGCCGCGCCCAGCGCCAGGCTGAGCGCGCCGGAGACCAGCCCGGCCCGGAGGACGGCGGCGTCGGCGGCCGCCAGACCGCCGGGCGGCACCCCCTGCGCCGAGCGCAGCGGCCCGCCCGGGCGGAGCAGCCAGACGGCGGCCACGAGAGCGACCGGCAGCATGTAGGCCAGCGGGCTGCCCAGCAGGATGTCGAGGTTCGCCTGCGCCTTGCGGGAGACGACGGTCACCGCCTCGCCGGTGAGCACCTGCTCCACGAAGCGGCCGAGGTGGCTGCGCTCGTCGGCCGGCCCGCTCCAGTCCAGGACGGCGATGCTGCCCACGGCCAGCACCGCGGCGCCGAGGATGACGCCCAGGCGCGCCACGGTGACCCGCGCGCCGGTCAGCAGCATGGCCAGGAGCAGGAACCCGGGCAGCGAGGCGAGCACCCCGCCGAAGTCGCGGCCCAGGGACGGGGCCCCGATCACGGCCACGGTCAGCAGCCCGGAGCCCAGGACGACGGCGGCCACCACCCGGCGCCGGCGCCCGGGTGACGCCCGGCGGCCCAGTGCGGTGGCGGCGGCCGCGGTGAGCAGCAGCGCGCTGACCGAGAGCAGCCCGAAGCTGAGGTTGCCGTAGCCGGTGAAGCGGCCGGCGACGATCGCCGAGTATCCGAGCAGGCCGTTGAGCTCCAGCGTCGAGCCGGTGAGGACGTCCCCGACCAGCGTCGCCAGCGTGACCGCCAGGACCACCAGCGGCGGGCCCAGCCGGGCGCGGCGCCACGGCCCGAGCAGGGCGACGGCGGTGACCACACCGGCGGTGCCGACGACGGCGAGCGCCAGCGCGGTCAGCGGCGAGCCGGTCCGCTCCCACGGCACCAGACCGGCGAGGTAGGTCGCCACCGGCAGCGCGGCGACCGCCAGGCAGAGCACCCGGAGCGCCGCCGGAGCACCCCGGACCCGCCCGAGGCGGGCCCCGCCGCCGCGCACCCCGAGCACGAGGAGCCCGAGGGCGACCGTGGCGGCACCGACGAGCACCAGCAGCCAGAAGAACGTGCCGACGTTCCGGTGGTGCACCGTCGCCGCCACGTTCATGTGCTCGAGGTCGGTGACCGCCTCCGCGAGCGCCGGACGGTCGGCGGTGGCCCGCAGCGGCTGGCCGTTCATCGACGCCGGCACGTCCCGGCCCAGCGCGACCAGGGCCGTGGGCGCCAGGTCGATGAGCTGCACGTAGGGCGCCCGGCCGGTGCTGGCCGAGCTCAGCCAGCCGCCGGTGTCGAAGCCGGGCCCGGTCGCGATGCCCACGTGCAGCTGCGGCCGGCCGTCGTTGACCTCGGAGATCCCCGCCAGGAGCACCAGGGTCTCCCCCGGCAGCTGCGCCACGGCGCCGGAGAGCCGGCCGACCGCCTCGTCGATGTCGGCCAGGCCCTCGGCCCGCGGCAGCGGGTCGGTGCCGTCGTCGGTCCGGTCCTGGCCGGGGGTGCCGGCCAGGGTGAGCTGGTCCAGCGTGACCAGGCTCAGGTCGCACTCCTCGAGGAACGCCGTGAGGTCGGTGGGCGCGTTCGGCAGGGTGACCCGGCGGTCCAGGCGCACGTCCGGTGCGGCCACCGCCAGCGCGGCCGCCCGGCCGGACACCCCCGCGCACCCGACGCCGGCGCCCAGCGCGGCCGGCTCGGCGCCGAAGCGGGCCGTGCCTTCGTCGTCGGCGGTCCGCTGCACCGTGGCCGCCGGATCGTCCAGCGCCACGGCGGCGATCCGCTCCTGCAGGCCGCAGTAGGACAGCGAGGTGTCCACGCGCGGCTCGGCCGGTTCCTCACCGGTACCGGGGTCGGTCGGGGTGTTGCCGGGCACCGGTGGGCCGGGCACGTCCTCCGGCAGCGGGACGGTCGGCAGCGGCACCGGCGGCAGCCCGTCGTCCGGCCCCGGGAAGCGGGCGCGGTTGCCCGCACCGAGGGTGGCCCAGCCGTCGAGCAGGCAGGTGGTCCCGCGCGCGGCGCGCACCGAGAGGGCACCGATCGAGCCCTGCTCGGCCATCTCCCACAGGAAGGGGGTCGTCGTGGCGTCGACGTCGCTCCAGACCAGGCCGGGGACGCCGACGACGAGGACGCGGTCCACGCTCGCCGCGTCGTCCGCCGTCCCCTCCTCCGCGGCCGAGGCGGGGGGCACCCCGCCGAGGAGCGCCACGAGCAGCAGCATCAGCGGCAGGACCCACCGCCGGGCGTCGTTCACGACGGCCCGGCTTCCGGCGGCCCCAGCAGCTCCCGGTAGACGGCGACGACGCGACGCCCCGCACCCGCCTCGTCCGGCCACTGCGCCGCCTGCCGCCGGCCCGCCTCCCCCAGCGCGGCCGCGTGCGCGGGATCGCCGAGCACCCGCTCCAGGGCGTCGGCCAGAGCCGGCGCGTCGCCCACGGGCACCAGGTCGGCCGCCTCCCCCACCAGCTCGGGGATGCCGCCGGCGCGGGTGGAGACCAGCGGAGTGCCCGCGCGCAGCGCCTCCTGCGCGGTGAAGGGGCTGCCCTCCCAGCGCGAGGGCAGCACGCACACGTCGGCGGCACCCAGCAGGTCGGCGACGTCGTCGCGCCGCCCGAGCAACACCACCGGCAGCCGCTCCGCCGCGATCCGGGCGGCGAGCTCGTCGTGCAGCGGGCCGTCCCCGGCGATCGCCACCAGCGGCGGGTCGTCGCGGCCGGCCCACCGGCCGACGGCGTCGAGCAGGACGTCGTAGCCCTTCTGCGGGTGCAGCCGGCCCACCGCCACCACCAGCGGCCGGCCCTCGGCGACGCCCAGCTCGGCCCGGACCTCGTCCCGGCCGCGGCGGGCGGGAGCCAGCGGCGGCGCCAGCGCGGGAGCGACCCGCACGTCGGGCGCGCCCGCCCGGCGGGCGTTGGCGGCCAGGTCGCTGGAGACGGCCAGCACCAGGTCCGCACCCCGGACGGTGAGCCGCTCCAGGGCCTGCATCGCCCCCCGCAACCGGCCGCCGCCCTCCTGCAGCGCGTTGTGCAGCGTGAGGACCAGCGGCGGGCGCGGCCTCCGGAGCCGCAGCGCGGCGGCCGCGACCAGGCCGGCGCGCAGCCCGTGGGCGTGCACCAGGTCGGCGCCGGCGACGGCGCGGCGCAGCTGCAGGACGGCCCGGGCGTCGGCCACCGGCGCCAGGCCGGACGAGATGCCCACGGGGGTGAAGTCCGCACGGCGGGCGGTGAAGCCGAACAGCTCCTCGGTCGCCGCTGCACCGGCCACCCCGACGTCGGCGCCGGCCTCGCGCACGACCGGCAGCAGGGCCCGGACGTGCGTGCCCACCCCGCCCGCGCTGGTGGCCAGCACCTCGACCACGCGGCGGCCGGCGAGCGGGGGTCGCTCAGCCACGGTGCACCTCCTGCCGGTCGGGCGCGCGCAGGGCGCCGAGCGCGGCGGTCAGCGGGCCCCGCGCGG
Organism: Blastococcus sp. TF02-09; assembly: GCF_003319105.1. Taxonomy (GTDB): domain Bacteria; phylum Actinomycetota; class Actinomycetes; order Mycobacteriales; family Geodermatophilaceae; genus Blastococcus. The sequence continues at coordinate 502,513 of NZ_QOHH01000001.1, forward strand.
CCCCCATCATGACCGCCAGGACGACGACGAGCACGAGCGCTGCGGCCAGCACGCCGACGCCGACCGCCACGAGGACCCCCTGCTCCGGCACCGGGTCGGCGCCCAGGGCCCGGGACAGCGCGAGCCCGGCGGCCGCTCCCGCCGCGGCCGCCGCGAGCGCCGCCGTCCCGATGCGGGGCAACCCGGCCAGCGAGCCCGCCGGCGCGGTGCGCGCGACCACGACGAGCAGCGCGAGGCCGGCGACGGTGACACCCAGCGTGTGCCCGACACCGAGGGCGGCCGCCCGGTCCGCGGCGGGCAGCGCCCCGGCCAGGACGACGTCGGCGACGACGGCGACCAGCCAGCCACCGACCACGCAGGCGGTCGGCGCCTTCCACAGCCCGCGGGCGTACAGCGCCCGGGTGAGGACGGCGACCAGGCCGTAGCCCACGAGCCCCGGGGCGAACGCGATCGTGGTGTCGCGCAGGGCGGCCACGTTCGCGTCGGTGTCCGAGGTCAGGAAGACCCGCGCCATGGGCCCGGACACCGCGATCAGCAGCGCGGCGGCGACGGCGGAGGCAACGACCACCAGCGCGGTCACCGGGGCGAGCGCGCGGGCGTACCCGGCGTCGTCGCCCAGCTCGCCGCGCTCGGCCAGCCCCGGGTAGGCCGACGTCGCCAGGGGCACGGCGAGCGCGGCCCACGGGACGAGGAAGAGGGTGAGCCCGGCGCCGTAGACGACCAGGCTGCCGTCGGGCGCGTCGCCGCCGGTGAGCCGGATCGCGACGAAGGCGACCAGCTGCTGGCCGGCCAGGGTCAGCACCCCGGCCACCGCGAGGCGGCGCACGCGTGGCGCCGCACCGACCGGGAAGCGCAGCGAGGGCCGCAGGCCCAGACGGAGCCCGCGCAGCGGGACGAACAGGCTCAGGCTCAGCGCCACCACGCCCAGCGTCGTCCCCACGCCGAGGACGAGCTCGGCCGGCCGGGACAGGTCGGCGACGTCGCGGCTGCCGCCCATCGCGGCGAACAACAGGTAGGCCGAGGCGACCACCACGCTGGACAGCAGGGGGGCGAGGGCGGGGGCGGAGAAGCGCCGGTGCGCTTGCAGCACGCCGGCCAGCACGATGCCGATGCCGTAGAGCACGACCTGGGGCGCGAACACCAGCAGCAGCCGGGCGGCCACGTCGACCTGCTCGGGCTGGCCGGGCCGCAGGAGGCCGGCGATGGGCTCGGCGAGCAGCGCGATCAGCACGGCCAGCGGGGTCAGCACCAGCAGGGTCCAGCCCAGCAGCGCCGACGCCGTCCGGCGCACCTGCTCCCGGTCGCCGACCGCGATGCCCCCGGCGAGCATCGGCACGACCAGGGCCGCCAGCGCTCCGCCGGCGACGACCTCGAACACGATGTTCGGGACGGTGTTGGCCGCCTGGTAGGCAGCCCCGGTGCTGTCGGCGCCCACCGCGTTGGTGAACACCAGGGTGCGGCCGAAGCCGGCCACGCGGGACAGCAGGGTCAGGACGGCGATCAGCGCCGCCGCCCCGGCGACCCCCTGGGCGACCGACCGGCGGGTCACGACGGCCGGCGGCCGAGCCGGTCCAGGTCGCGCAGCCCCGGGGTGGCGTCGATGACGGAGGTGAAGCTGACCTTCTCGCTGGCCAGCGTGAGGGCGACGACGCCGGCGAGCAGGCCGGCCCGGCGGCCCGTTGAGGGGGCGGCGGCCAGGCGCAAACCCAGCAGCGCGCCGAGCGCGTTGGCCCCGCTGTCGCCCAGCATCACCCGCTCGCCCAGGTCGTCGGGGAGCACGGCGAGGCCGGCGCCCAGCGGCCCCGCGACGAGCCCGCCCGTGGGCCCGCCGAGGGTGGCCGCGGCGGTGAGCACGCCGGCCTTGGCGGCGCGCCCGGGCCGCAGGTCCAGCAGGTTGAGCAGGTTGGCGGTGCCGGCGACCAGGCCGGTGGTGAGAACGGCGTCGGTCAGCGCGCCGGGTCCGCGGCCGCGGGTGGTGAGCCACGCGGCGACCGCGCCCGCGGCCCCGATGCCGGCGACCTTGACCGCGCCGGCGGAGACCCGTCCGGCGCGCAGGGCCCGGAGGTGGCCGCCCAGGCCCTTGTCCCGCGCCTGCTCGGGCCGGGCGCCGGCCAGGTCGTCGTAGTCGCCGACCAGACCGGAGACGCCCCCGGCCACGGCGGTGGCCGCACGCCACCCGGCGGGGGCGCCGAGGACGCCGGTGGCCGTGGCGGCGACGGCCAGGGCCGGTCCCCCGAGCAGGGTCACCGGGCGCCCGGCGTAGTTGGTGCGGGCCCACGGCCGGCCGCGGTCGGAGGCGGCGAGGGCGGTCGCCGCCGCGAGGGCGGCCCGCGCGGTCGCGGCCCCGGCGAGCGCCAGGCCCGCCCGGGAGCGGGTGTGGAGCCGCGGCGTCACGGGGTCGCGACCGGCGGCACCGGCTGGGTGTTCCCGCCCGTGCCGTAGGCGCCGGAGGTGCCCTCGCCCTCCGCACGCAGGGCGAGGACGGTGCTGATCCGGCCGGCCGGCGTGCCGACGTTGTCGACGGTGGACACCGACGACGAGAGGTCGGGGTCGTTGCGGACCGTGCCGACCAGGCCGTTGTCCCGCGCGGACACCGCGTCGCCGGCGACGACGACGCCGGACCCGTTGGCGTCCAGCGCGGCGACGAGCTCGACCAGGGTGGCGTTCCGGTCCGCGGCGTCGTCGCCGGTCAGCTCGCCGGAGGTGAGGACGACGGCGTAGTCGGCCGCGGTGACCGAGTCGCTGTCGGTGCGCAGCACCTCGAGCGCGGGCAGCCCCGCGAGCACCGAGGAGGTCGCGGCGGAGTCCGGCGGGGTCCCGTCGCCGGCGGGGACCATGAGCACCTGCGCCAGGAGCGACCCCACGAGCTGCCCGGCGTCGTCGACCTCCGGGAGCGTGATGCCCGAGGGCTTTCCCGAGCCCGTGGCGTAGCTCTGCAGGCTGGACTCCGACGCCGGGTCGCTGAACGCCGGGGTCAGGGTGATCTGCCCGGTGACGGTGCCGCCGGCCTCGGTGATCAGCGCGCTGACCTCCTCGACGTCCCCGGTGTCGACGTCCTCGTCGGCCACGACCAGCAGCACGGTGTCGTCGGCGAGGGCGCCGTCGACCAGCACCGGCGCGACGGCGAGCTGGAACTCGTCGCTGGAGTCCAGCCGGCCCTCCAGCGTCTGCGACCGGTCCTCCAGCGAGCGCTTGTCCTGCTCGAGGGCGTCGACCTGGCTCTCGAGGTCGTCGAGGATCGGCCCGTTGAGCGCGGTGGTGCCGATGACGATCCCGAGGGTGACCGCGAGGAAGACGGCGATCAGCGAGACCAGGTGGTAGCGGAAGTCGATCACGAGAAGAGGTTCTCCAGCCAGAACACGAAGCTGTTCCATTGGTCGAGCAGCAGGTCGAGGTAGACCCGTCCGGCGGTGGACACGACCAGGGTGGAACCGATGGCGACCAGGGCGGCCAGCACGAGGACGACCAGGGCCGTGGTCGAGATGCGGCTGCGGTAGAGCCGGCTCACGCCCTTGGCGTCGACCAGCTTGCCGCCCAGCCGCAGCCGGGTGAGGAACGTCGAGGCCATGCCCCCGCGCCCCTTGTCCAGGAACTCCACCAGGGTGGCGTGGGTGCCGACGGCGACGATGAGCTTGGCGCCCTTCTCGTCGGCGAGCAGCATCGCGATGTCCTCGCTGGTGGCCGCCGCGGGGAAGGTGATGGCCTCGACGCCGAGCTCCTGCACGCGGGGCAACCCCGGGGCACGGCCGTCCGGGTAGGCGTGCACGACGACCTCGGCGCCGGAGGTGAGCGAGGCGTCGCTCACCGAGTCCATGTCGCCGATGATCATGTCGGGCTGGTAGCCGGCCTCGATGAGCGCGTCGGCGCCGCCGTCGACCCCGATGAGGACCGGGCGGTAGTCGCGGATGTAGGACCGCAGCGCTTGCAGGTCCTCCTTGTAGTCGTAGCCGCGGACCACGATGAGGACGTGCCGGCCGTCGATGGCGGTGGTCACGTCGGGCACGCCCACGCCGTCGAGGAGCAGCGCGCGCTCGCGCTTCATGTACTCCATCGTGTTGGCCGCGAACGCCTCCAGCTGCGTGGAGAGCCCGGCGCGCGCCTCGGCCATCGAGGCGTCGACCCGCTCGCGGTCCTGCGCCACGCCCGTGGCGACCACGGTGCCGTCCTCGGTCAGCAGCTGGTCGTCGACCAGGCGGACCGTGGTGCCCTCCTTGAGAGCGGCGAAGACCTCGCGCCCGACGCCGTCGAGCAGCGGGATCCCGGCGTTCACCAGGATCTCGGGCCCGAGGTTCGGATAGCGACCGGAGATGCTCGGGGCGGCGTTGACGACGGCGGCGACCTTGCAGCCCACCAGCGCGTCGGCGCTGACCCGGTCGATGTCGACGTGGTCGATGACGGCGATGTCGCCGGGACGCAGCCTCTTGGTCAGGGTCTTCGTGCGGCGGTCCAGGCGGGCGACGCCGCTCACGCCGGGACCGGACTCCTGTGCCCGGCCACGTCGAAGGGTGCCGATGCGCATGGCCGCCATGCTGTCACGGGGCGCGGATCGCCCGGTCCTCCGACGCGCACCTGCAGTCCACCGGTCACGCAGAGTGCGCGACACCGGCTCGCCGCGACACGCCCGCGTCGCCGCCTCCGGCGCGCCCGCGGAACCGTTACCGACTCGTGACTAGCGTTGCGGGCGTGACTGGAGTGGCCCGCGCCGTGCCCCGTACCGACCCTCTTCCCCCTGTGCCGGCGGCCCCGGCGGCCGATCCCGCGCCCGCGGTCCCCTCGCCGCTGATCAGGGCTTTCCCGACCGCACCCCCGCCTCCACCGGCCCCCGCGCGGACCGCGTCGGGCGACCCGGCGCGGGCCGACGGTGCTCCGGCGGCGGCGGACCCCGCGGACCCCGCGGACGGCGCCGCGCCGGCGCGGGAGGGCGACGGCGACGCCGGCCGGCGCGGCGCCCGGACCCCGGGCAGACGTGAGCAGCGTTACCAGGAGACACGGGCGCGGATCGTCGACGCGGCGGCCGAGCTGTTCGCCGAGCGGGGCTTCGACGCCGTCAGCGTGGTCGAGGTCGCCAAGCGGGCGGGGGTGGTGGAGAAGACCGTCTTCAACCACTTCCCGATGAAGGAGGGGCTGGTCTTCGACGCCGACCCGCCCATGCGCGAGGCGCTGCTCGACGCGGTGCGGTCGCGTCCGTCCGGCGAGTCGGTGTCCGCGGCGGCCGGGAGCTTCGTCGTCGCCGCCGTCGGGCTGCTCGGCGCCCCCGAGGCGGCCGAGGGCGTCGCCCGCATGGCCCGGGTCATCCGCGGCAGCCGCACGCTGCAGGTCCGCGAGCGGGAGATCCTGGGCGAGCTCACCGATGCGCTGGCCGGCCTCATCGCCGAGGAGACCCGGGCCTGGCCAGGCCAGGTGGAGCCGTGGCTGGCCGCGCACGCCGTCCTCGGCCTGTACGCCTCGCTGCTCGAGCTGGCGCGTGACCGGGTGCTGGCCGGGGTCTCCGGGCCGGAGCTCTCCGGCGAGCTGCGCCGCCAGGGGCGCCGCGGCCTGGCGCTCCTGCAGTTCGGCCTGGCCGGCTACGCCAAGCGGCGCTAGCGCGTCGACGGTGCGGGGCCCGGCCGGGCCCCGCACCGTCAGAGCTGCAGCGCCCGGATCAGCTGGTCGGCACGGTCGCCGGGCACGTCGGGGTTCCGGGTGAACAGCGCGACGGCGACCATGTACTCGTCCTCGCCGGCCCAGCCGCGGCCTTCCGCGCACAGCCGGCGGATGTGGTCGCGCACCTTGGGCTCACTGCTGTAGGGGCCGTAGTCCAGGCCCATCGCCAGGAAGTTCGCCACCCGGTAGCCGGCGTCCTCCGCGGTGCGCACCGTGGCGACCGGGTCGGAGTAGCTCGCGACGGCGGCGATGACGTTGTCGTAGCCGGCCTTGAGCAGCTGCAGGACCAGGTCGTTGCCGCGCACGCCGCCCCAGAGCTCGGGCATGAGGATGTCCCGGTCGGGCGCGGGGATGTAGGGCGGGTTGGAGATCACCGTGCTGATCTGCGGGCCGCCGGAGGCGTCGGCCTGGTCGAAGAAGTCGCCCAGCTCGACGGTGTAGCGCTCCTCGACGCCGCGGGCGCGGATGTTCTGCCGGGCCTTCTCGACCGAGGGTGCGCTGATGTCGAAGCCGCGCACGCGGAGCCCCGGGAGGCTCGCCACGACGTCGGAGATGGCGGTGGCGTCACCGCTCCCCAGCTCGACGACCCCGTCGCGCTCCCAGCCCAGCTGGTCGCGGTACTGCTCGAGGAGCATGCAGACGGAGAAGCCGTAGTGGGCCGACTCGTCGGCCGAGGAGAAGCAGGTCACGACCGGCCCCCTACCCCGCCGATCGGTCGTGCAAAGCCGGATCACCCGGCGGTGCACGTCACCGCTCAGCCGCGGGCCTCGGCGGCGACGGCGAGCAGCTCCCGGGCGTGCGCCTGGCCGGTGTCGCTGTCGGCCAGCCCGGAGAGCATCCGGGCGAGCTCGCGCACCCGGTCGTCGGCCTCGACCGCACGGATGTCGGTGGCGGTGACGCCCGCCCCGGTGTCCGGTGACTTGTCGACGACGAGGTGGGTGTCGGCGAAGGCGGCGACCTGCGCGAGGTGGGTGACGACGACGACCTGGTGCTGGCGGGCCAGCTGGGCCAGCCGCCGGCCGATCTCGCCCGCCGCCTGCCCACCGACGCCGGCGTCCACCTCGTCGAACACCATGACCGGCACCGGGTCGGCCCCCGCGAAGACCACCTCGATCGCGAGCATGACCCGCGAGAGCTCACCGCCGGAGGCGCCCTTGTGCACCGGGCGGGCCGGGGCGCCGGGATGCGCGGCGAGCAGCAGGGCGACCTGGTCCAGGCCGTCGGGGCCGGGGTCGTCGGGGTCGGTCTCGATGGCGAAGGAGACCCGCGCGCTCTTCATCGCCAGCCCCGCCAGCTCCCGCCCCACCTCGGCCGCGAAGCCGTCGGCGGCGGCCCGGCGCCCGGCGGAGATCCGTCCCCCGAGGTCGTCGACCTCCGCGCGGGCGGCGTCGCGCGCGGCGGCGAGCTCCTCCAGCGCCTCGTCGGAGACGTCCAGCTCCGACAGTCGCCGCCGGGCGTCGTCGGCCCAGGCGAGGACGCCGTCGAGCCCCTCTCCGACGTCGGCGTACTTCCGGGTCAGGCCGGTGAGGAGGGCGCGCCGGTCGAGCACCTCGGCCAGGCGCGCGGGGTCGGCGTCCAGGTCGGCCACGTACCCGGCGAGCTGCCCGGCGACGTCGGACACCACGGCGACGGCGTCGGCGAGGTCCTGCGCCAGGAGGACCAGCGTCGGGTCGTCGGAGGCGGCCAGCGCGCGCTCCGCGATGGCCAGGGCGGAGGTGGCGTCCTGGGGCACCTCTCCCCCGCCGAGGTCGCCGGTCACGTCGCCGACCAGGGCCATGCGCGCCTCGTCGGCGGCGGCTCGCAGCGCGTCGGCGTCGCTGAGCCGCTTCACCTGGGTGTCGAGAGCCTCGTCCTCGCCGGGCTCCGGCGACGCGGCGTCGATCTCCTCCAAACCGTGCCGGAGGACATCGGCGGCCTGCGCGAGCTCGCGCGCCTGGCTGCGGCGGCGGTCCAGGTCGGCGGCGGCGGCCCGCCAGCGGTCGTGCGCCTCGCGGTAGCGGTCCAGCAGCGCGAGGTGCTCGGCCCCGGCGTAGCGGTCCAGCGCGCGGCGCTGCTCGGCCGGGCGCGACAGGCGCAGCTGGTCGGTCTGGCCGTGGACGGCGAGCAGGCTCTCGGCCAGCTCCGAGACCACGCCCACCGGCACGCTGCGCCCTCCGAGGAATGCCCGCGACCGGCCCTCGGCGCTGATCGTCCTGGCCAGGATGAGGCTGCCGTCGTCGTCGGGGTCGGCCCCGGCGTCGGCGGCGCGCTGCCACACCGGCGAGTCCGGCGGCAGGGCCAGCCGGCCCTCGACCCCGGCCCGGCCGTTGGCCCGCACGCGGCCCTGGTCGGCGCGACCGCCGAAGAGCAGCGTCAGCCCGCTGACGACCATCGTCTTGCCGGCGCCGGTCTCCCCGGTCACCACGGTCAGCCCGGGCCCGAGCTCGAGGGTGACGTCGTCGATCGCGCCGAGCCCGCGGATCCGGATCTCGGTGAGCCGACCTGGTGAGCTGCTGGAACGGCCCTCCCGCAGGGGCCCACGCCGAGCGTCAGCGAGGTGTGGGGGGCGGGGGGGTCCTTCATCCGGCACCGTCGGCCTCCCCTCCGCTGACGACGTCGCCGTTCCGGTCGATGACACCTCGGGTGAGCACGTTCCGGCTGGTGGTGAGCTCGTGGCCCGGGCCCGCGTGGCGGGCGTCGCGGAACCCGCGCACCGGCAGGCCGAACTTGGCCACCAGCCGGTCGCCGAAGGTGGCGGCGTGCACCCGGGCGATCCGCACCGGCCGGGAGGCCTTGCGGACGTCGACGCGGCCACCGTCCGGGACGTCGACCGTGCGGCGGCCGTCGGCGGACACGCGGGCACGGTTGCCGTCGGCCGGGATGGAGACGGTGAGCACCGAGTTGGGCGAGGTCACCAGCGGCCGGGCGAACAGCGCGTGCGCGTTGGTGGGCACGAGCAGCAGCGCCTCGACGTCGGGCCAGACCACGGGGCCACCGGCCGAGAAGGCGTAGGCGGTCGATCCGGTGGGGGTCGCGCACAACACGCCGTCGCAGCCGAAGCTGGTCAGCGGCCGGCCGTCGATGGAGATGACGACGTCGAGCACGCGGGAGCGCTCGGCCTTCTCGATGGACACCTCGTTGAGCCCCCACGTGCCACCCACGACCGCGCCGTCGGCGTCGACGACGTCCACGGCGATGGCCAGCCGCTCCTCGACCGAGTACTCGCACCGCTCGATCGCCTGGAGCGTCTCCTCGACCGCCTCGGGCTCGGTCTCGGCGAGGAAGCCGACCCGGCCGAGGTTGACGCCCATGAGCGCGGCGTCGGTGTAGCGGGCCAGCTCGGCGGCGCGCAGGAAGGTCCCGTCGCCGCCGAAGACCATGACGATCTCCGTGTCGAGGGCCGCCTTCTCGTCGGCGGGGACCACCTCGGCACCGTGGATGTCGAGGTTGGGAGCCTCGTCGTCGAGCAGGCGCACGACGATGCCGCCGGCCTGCAGCCGCGCGGCCGAGCTGCGGGCGAGCTCGACGATGTCGCGCCGGCCCGTGTGCACGGTCAGCAGGACGCGCCGGGGCTGCGCGGGGCGGGCGCCCTCACTGGTCGAACTCACTGCGGTCCCTCCTGGACTGCTCGACGGACGTCGTCCTCCTGCACCGGCCCCGCGTCGCGGCGCAGCCAGAGGAAGAACTCCACGTTCCCGGCCGGTCCGGGCAGCGGGCTGGCCACCACGCCGGCGGTCCCCCACCCCAGCGCGGCCGCGGCCGCGGCGACCTCCAGGACGGCCTGCACGCGGTGCTCGGGGTCGCGCACGACACCCCCGGCGCCGAGCCGCTCCCGGCCGACCTCGAACTGGGGCTTCACCATCGGGAGCAGATCCGCCTCCGGGGCGGCGCAGCCGGTGAGGGCGGGCAGGACCAGGCGCAGCGAGATGAAGGACAGGTCGGCGACCACCAGGTCGACCGGGCCGTCGATGGCCTCGGGGGTCAGCGTGCGCACGTTGGTGCGCTCGTGCACGCGCACCCGCTCGTCGGTGCGCAGCGGCCAGGCCAGCTCGCCGTAGCCCACGTCGACGGCGACCACCTCGGCGGCGCCGCGCCGCAGCAGCACCTCGGTAAAACCGCCGGTGGAGGCGCCCGCGTCCAGCGCGCGACGGCCCTCCACCTGCACGGGGAAGGCCTCCAGGGCGCCGAGGAGCTTGTGCGCGCCGCGGGACACCCAGCTGGGCTGGTCGGGGTCGGTGCGGACCACCACCGGGTCACCGGCGTCCACGCCGGTCGCGGGCTTCGTCGCGGCCCGCCCGGAGACGGCGACCCGGCCTTCGGCGATGAGGGCGACGGCGTGCTCGCGGGACCGGGCCAGGCCCCGGCGCACCAGCTCGGCATCGAGCCTGCGACGGGCCATCAGAGCTGGTCGATCGTGCCGAGGTCGCGCTGGAGCCGGCCGTGCTCGTCCTCGAAGACGGCCACGTGCTCGGCGACGGGGCGCTGCGCCAAGTCGGCGAACCGGTCGTCGGCCGGGCCCTCCGGCGAGCCCGGGACGGGACATGGCGGGCCCGGGACCGGACGCTGCTGGCTCGGCTCGGTCATCGTCTCCCGCCTCTCGCGCGCTGGTGGTGTGCTGACGGTGCTGCTGCGGCGGCCGGCGGCCTCGGACGCGGCGCGACACCGAACGGGCACCCGCCGGTGCGTGGCCGAGGTTACCGGTCACCGGGGACGGGGCACGGCGCGACGGGACGCGGGCGCTACCGTCTGGCGCCCGGTACCTATCGACGTCGGCAGGAGAAGCACCCGCGTGGCCACGATGGAGCAGTGCCTGACCGCTCTCCGGAGCATCCTCGGAGACCTGGCGTCCAACCCTGCCGCCGCCGGCCTGGACCGCAGCCTGTCCTGCCGCCTGACCGACCTCGACCAGGTGGTCGTCGGCCGGCTGAGCGCGGGGGCGGTGCACGACATGCGGGTCGTTCCGGACGGTCCCGACGTGGCCCGGGCCGACATCCGGCTCACGATGACCAGCGACGACCTGGTCGCCCTGACCTCGGGCGAGCTGTCGTTCGGCCCGGCGTGGGCCACGGGACGGGTGAAGCTGGAGGCCGGACTGCGCGACCTGCTCCGGCTGCGCAAGCTGCTCTGACCGCCGGCGCGCGCTAGGCCCGCGCCAGCCCCCACCGGTCCAGCGCCTCGCCCGCCGGCTCGTCAACGGCCACCACCCGCGCGGTCACACCCTGGTCGGGGTGCTCGCTCCAGTGCGCCACGCACAGCGCCCGCAGTCCGTCCAGGCCGTCGGACACCGCACCTCCCACGCCAGGGCCCTCCGCGTCCGCGACCCGGGCCAGCAGCAGCGCGCCGGCCTCGCCGGGCCGCACCTCCCAGTCCCCGCAGCGCCACCCCGCCGAGGTCGCGACGACCGGCGGGTGGACCGCGAGCAGCGCGGACGCGTCCAGACCCAGGTGGTCGGGCCGGTGCTCGGGCCCCGCAGCGAGCAGCGTCGCGGCATCGGTGACCCCGGAGAACACGAGCAGGCTGGGAGCGTCGGCCCGCCGCGCACCCTCGATGTCGGTGTCGAGCCGGTCACCGACCACCAGCGGTCGACGGGCGCCCGTCCGGCGCACGCACTCGGCGTGCATGGCGGGGTCGGGCTTGCCGGTGACGAGCGGCACCCGACCGGTGACGGCGCTGACCACGCCCACCATCGCGCCGTTGCCCGGGAGCGGTCCGCGCGGTGAGGGGATGGTGGCGTCGGTGTTGGTGGCGACGTGCCGCGCACCGTTGCGCACGGCGACGACCGCCTCGGCCAGCTGCGCCCACCCCACCTCCCGGCCGTAGCCCTGCACGACGGCCTCCGGATGGTCCTCGGCCCGCTCCACCACGGTGAGCCCCGCGGCGCGCAACGCCGTCGCGACCCCCGGCCCGCCGACGGGGAGGACCCGCGCACCGGGACCGAGCAGTTCGGCGACGACGGTGGCCGCCGCCTGGGAGCTGGTGATGACGTCGGTGGCCTCGGCGGGGACCCCCAGCTCCGTCAGGTGGGTGGCGACCTGCTCGGGGGTGCGGGCGGCGTTGTTGGTGACGAAGCCCAGGCGCATGCCCGCGCTGCGCACCTCGGTGAGCGCCTGCGGCACTCCGGGCACCGCCTCGGGCCCGACGTACACGACGCCGTCCAGGTCCAGCAGCGCCACGTCGTGGGCAGACGACAACGGCCCCTCCGACCCGCACGCGAGGGTGGGTGTTCCGGGCATCACTGTCCTCCCGCTCGGTGTGCGCCGCCCCGCGTGCCGGGCCGGCCGGTCGACGACGTGCGGCCGGGACCGGGCTGCGGCGGGACACTCCTACGATTCGGGGGTGCCCTCGTCGCCGGCGGACCGCCGCCCGTCCGATCATGCGGCAGGTCTCGAGGTGCGGCCCTTCCGGGCGCTGACCTACTCCTCGCCCGACCCTGCCCACCTGGCCCGCGTGACCTCGCCCGCCTACGACCTGGTGACCGCGGACGGGCGGGACCGGCTCGCGAGCTCCGATCCGCACAACATCGTGCGCCTGATCCTGCCTCAGCTCGACGAGGCGACTGCGCCGGCACCGGCTCCCGGCGCCGGTGGGCCGCCCGCGTGGGCGGTGCACGCCGCCCGCACGCTGCGTGCCTGGGAGGACGACGGCGTCCTCGTCCGGGACGACGTGCCAGCCCTGTGGGTCTACGAGCTGCAGCCGCCCGGCGAGGAGGCGGCCACGGTGGGCTGGCTGGCGGCCGTCGGCATCCCGGGACCGGGCTCGTCGGCCGTGCTGCCGCACGAGGACACCTTCCCGGTCGCGGTCGAGGGCCGCCGGGCGCTGCTGGCGGCGACCCGCACCGACCTCGAGCCGATCGTGCTGGCCCACGATGCCGACGAGGAGGTCACCGAGCTCACGGCGCGCGCGATGCTGGGCGCGCCGACCCTGGAGCTGCGGGACGACGACGGGGTGCGCCACCGGCTGTGGCGGGTGTCCGATCCCGGGCTGATCGCCGAGCTGTCCGCGGCCATGGGGCGCGTCGGTGCGGTCATCGCCGATGGCCACCACCGCTTCGCGGCCGCCCGTGCCCACCAGCGCACCGAGCCCGGCTGCTCCGGCTGCTCCGGCTGCGACGCCGTGCTCGCGCTGCTGACGCCCATGGGCCCGGGTGGGCTGCGCGTCGCAGGGATCCACCGGGTGCTCCCCGATCTCGCCCTCGACGACGCCGTCGCTGCCGCGGGGGCCGACCTCAGGGTCACCGACGTACCGCCGCCCGGGCCCTCGGCCGACCCGACGGTGGTGGCCGCCGCCGTAGCCGGGTGGCTGGCCCGTCCCGACGGTGCGGGCTTCCTGGTGAGCGACGGCCGACGGCTGGTCCAGCTCGACCGCCCCTCCCCGTCCCTCGTCTCGCGCGTGCCCTCGGAGGCTCCGGACGTCTGGCGCCGGCTCGACGTCGTGCTCGCCCACGCGGGTCTGATCGAGGGGCTGTGGGGCCGCTCCGACCGCCCGGAGGACGTGCTGATCGCGCACACGGTCGAGGAGGCGCTGCGCGCGGCGGTCGACCGCTCCGGCGTCGCGCTGCTGCTGCGCCCGCCCTCGCCGGCCGACGTCGCCGCCGTCGCCCGGGCGGGGGCCCGGATGCCGCGCAAGTCGACCTTGTTCGTGCCCAAGCCCCGGACCGGCCTCGTCCTGCGCCCCCTGTCGGACTGACCCGGTCACGCAGTGCGCTCGGTGGCGGAGCCGGCGGCACGAGGCACCTTCCGCCCGCGGCGGCAGTTCACCTCGCTCACGGAGGCCGTGCCCGAACCGGTCCGCCAGAACCGCCGTTGCAGAGCACCCTCGACCTCGACGACGTCGCCCGGCTGCCACGCCGCCACCCGGCGCTGCAGGGAGCGGTCGTAGGTGATGCAGGCGAGGACGTCGACCGACTGACCCCGGGCACAGGGTTCCGGGCGGCGCACCACCAACCGGAAGCTGACCAGGGTGTCCCCGCTCGGGAGGGTGCGGATCTCCGCCGGTGCGGACAACCGCCCGCGGAGCACCACGTCGTTCCGATCGATCACAGCAACGCTCATGCCTCGAGCCTGGACCGGCGGCCGGCGCCGACCCAGGGGTAGCCGGCTTCTGTGGAACCGGGCGGCGGGTGTGGACACCCGCCGCCCGTCCGTCAGGGGTTCGTGCTGTCGGACGTGTCGGGTGCTTCCGTGGAGTCGTCGGTCTCGCTCAGGAGCTCGGCCACCTCGGCCTCGACCTCGTCCTGGAAGGACCGGCCCGACGTCGGGAAGTCGCCGATCGGGGCGTCGGCTTCGTCCGCGTCGGCGCTGGAGAACTCCACCGCCAGGGCCGCCTCGAGCGTCTCCGGGTCGTCCAGCTCGGCGTCCTCGTCGTCGCCCGCTCCGTCCGCCTCCTCCGCGGCCTCGGGTGCCGAGGCCTCGACCGGTCCCTCGTCAGCGAGGTCGTCGTCTGCGAGGTCGTCGTCCCCGAGCTCCTCGAGATCGGTGAACTCGACGGAGTCGGCCAGCGCCTCGGGGTCGAGTGCGGTCACCGCGTCGTACCACTCCTGGGCCAGCGCCTCCTCGCCCTGCGCGTGCAGCAGGTCGGCGTAGGCGGCGGCGAAGCGCAGCCGGATCTCGTCGCCCTCGGTCAGCGACTGGGGCCGGGGGCGCCCACCGAGGGCGGCCTCGAGCACCAAGCGTGCGGCGGCGTCCTCGCCGAGGTCACGGCGCGCGCCCGTTTCGACCAGCCGCAGCTCCGCCTGCTCCTCCTCGTCGGGCGACTGGGTCAGCGCCTCCGCAACGAGACGGAGGGCGACCTCGGGGCGACCGAGCGCCCGTTCGCAGTCAGCGAGGACGGCGCGGTAGGCGTGGTCCCCGCTCATCCGGCGGTAGGCGCGCAACTCGCGGGCAGCCTCGGCGTAGTCACCGGCGTGGTACGCCGCGACGCCCACGGCCTCGCGGACGACGGCGACCCGGGAGGCACGGTCGCGCGCGGCACGTGCGTGGGCCAGTGCCGTCTCGGGGTCCTCGTCGACGAGCGTTCCCGCGGCGACCAGGTGCGCGGCGACCTTGTCGACGCCACGCGGGTCCAGCCCCTTGAGGGCCGCGCGGACCGCCGGGTCGAGGTCACGAGGGTTCGCCCACTCAGGGATGTCGGGACCCGGCGGCAGAGGCGGACGACGATCGGTCCGCTCGTCTGCCCACTCAGGGCGGCCGCTGCGACCCCGCCGGTCGTCCGACGGACGGCGGTCCCGCCAGTTCCCGGGGCCGCCCGAGTCCGGTCGCCCACCGCCGGTGCGCTGCGGCCGGTCACCAGTGGGACGGCGGTCCTGCCAGCCCCCACCCTGGGAGCCACCGCGCTGCGGGCGGTCACCCTGCGGACGGTCACCGGCGGGACGGCGATCCTGCCAGCCCCCACCCTGAGAGCCACCGCGCTGCGGGCGGTCCCCCTGCGGACGATCACCAGCGGGACGGCGGTCCTGCCAGTTCCCGCCCTGGGAGCCACCGCGCTGCGGACGGTCCCCCTGCGGACGATCACCAGCGGGACGGCGGTCCTGCCAGTTCCCGCCCTGGGAGCCACCGCGCTGCGGCCGGTCACCATAAGAACGGTCGCGTTGGGGCCGGTCGCCGGCGGGACGCCGATCCTGCCAGCCGCCACCTTGCGAGCCGTTGCGCTGCGGACGATCACCCTGCGGACGGTCACCAGCGGGACGGCGGTCCTGCCAGCCCCCACCCTGGGAGCCACCACGCTGCGGACGGTCACCCGAGGGACGGCGGTCCTGCCAGCTACCGCCCTGGGAGCCACCGCGCTGCGGACGGTCACCCTGCGGACGGTCACTGGCGGGACGCCGGTCCTGCCAGCCTGCACTCTGCGGACGCCCGCCGCGGTCGTCACGTGACGATCCACCGGACTGCCGGTCCGCGGGCCGGCCACGACGGCCGGAGTCGCCGCGCTCGGCGAAGTAGCGGGCGTCCCGGTCGTTCATCGGACGCGCCTGACGGTCACCGCGATCCTGGCTCCCGCGCCCGCCGGCATCACCACGAGAGGCACCCGGGCGTCCCGATGCGCCGCTGGGACGGTTGGCGCGTGAGCCGGGACGGCCGGAGCCTGCGCCCGGACGGCCGGAGGAACCGCGCGGGCCGTCTGAACCGCGTCGCGGAGAAGTCATGTTCGGGGTACCTCATCGAAGAACGGCGCATCCGCTCGAACGGCGGATGCTGGTGAACGGACAACGCGAACGGGGGCCAGAGCGCGTGGCTCTGACCCCCGTTCGGTAATGGTTGTCCGGCGGCGTCCTACTCTCCCACCCCGTCTCCAGGGCAGTACCATCGGCGCTGAGAGGCTTAGCTTCCGGGTTCGGAATGGGACCGGGCGTTTCCCTCTCGCCATGACCGCCGTAACT